>NZ_JBIARD010000006.1:50674-551869 GCF_042889585.1 Streptomyces sp. NPDC002566
TCACGGTCGCGGTCGCGGTTGAAACCGCCCCGGTCGTCACGACGCTCGAAGGAACGGCCACCACGGTCGTCCCGACGGTCGTCACGGCGCTCGAAGGAACGGCCGGCGCCACGGTCACGGTCGCGGTCGCGGTTGAAACCGCCCCGGTCGTCACGACGCTCGAAGGAACGGCCACCACGGTCGTCCCGACGGTCGTCACGGCGCTCGAACGAACGGCCGCCACGGTCACGGTCGCTGCGGTCGATGTCCCGCGCGGCCGGCTGCTCCGGCACGGACACCTCGGCCACCGCCGGCGCCTCGACGGCCTCGACGGCCGCGGCCTGCGCCTCGGCCACCGCCGCCTCGGGGTCCTCGCCCCGCTCGCGCGCGACCCGGGCGACCAGCCGGTCGGCCTCCTCGCGCAGCTCGGTCGCACGACGCTGCGCGCGCTCCAGCTGCTTGGTGAGCTGGGAGACCTCGCGCTCGGCCTGCTGCGCGGCGTTGCCCGCGGACTCGGCCTGGACCTCCGTCATCGAGCGGGCGCCGGTGATCTCGGCGACCTCCGGGTCGAAGGCGGCTCCGCCCTGGATGATGTGACGCCCGGCGTCGACGCCCGCGTCCTCCATCAGACGGAAGATCTGACGCCGCTGGTGCGGCAGGGACAGGGAGACGACCGTGCCGGTGCGGCCCGCGCGGGCGGTGCGGCCGGCTCGGTGCAGGTAGTCCTTGTGGTCGCCGGCCGGGTCGACGTTCAGCACCAGGTCGATGCCGTCGACGTGGATGCCGCGGGCGGCCACGTCCGTCGCGACCAGGACGTTGACGTAACCGTCCTTGAAGTCGGCCAGCGTCCGGGTGCGCGCGCCCTGGGTCATGCCGCCGTGCAGCGCGTCCGCCTTCACGCCCGCCTCGCACAGCTGCTCCGCGACGCGGTCCGCGCCGAGCTGGGTGCGGACGAAGATGATGGTGCGGCCCTTGCGGGAGGCGATCGCGGCGGTGACCGGCGCCTTGTCCTTGGGCTTCACGATCAGGATGTGGTGCGACATGGTCGTGACGTTGCCCTGGGCGCTGTCGACCTCGTGCGTGACCGGGTTGCTCAGGTAGCGCTTGACCAGTGTGGAGATCTCGTTCTCCATGGTCGCGGAGAACAGCATGCGCTGACCGCCCGCCGGGACCTGGTCGAGCAGCTCCGTCACCTCGGGCAGGAAGCCCAGGTCGGACATCTGGTCGGCCTCGTCGAGGACGGAGATCTGCACGTCCTCCAGCGAGCAGGCGCCGCGGTTGATGATGTCGCGGAGGCGGCCGGGGGTGGCGACCAGGATGTCGACGCCGCGCTCGAGGGCGTAGATCTGGTTGCCCATCGACGTACCGCCGCAGACGACCTTCATCTTCAGGCCGAGGACGTCGCCGTACGGCTGGAGCGCGTCGGCGACCTGCATGGCCAGCTCGCGCGTCGGGGTCAGGATGACCGCGCGGGGCTTCTTCTTCTCGGTGCGGCCGCCGGCCAGCGTGGCCAGGGTCGGCAGACCGAAGGAGAGGGTCTTGCCGGAGCCGGTGCGGCCACGGCCGAGGATGTCCTTGCCGGCCAGGGCGTCCGGAATGGTCGCCGCCTGGATCGGAAAGGGGGTGGTCACGCCGTTCTGCGCCAGCTTGCGCACGACGCCCTCGGGGAGGCCGAGGTCGGCGAAGGTGAGCTCGGGAGTCTCGTCGACCTGGGTGTCGGCGGCCTCGTCGTTCACGAGGTCGGCGTCGACGTTGTCGGTCACGACGTTCTCGGGCACGACGGCGTGATCAGTACTGGAAATGGACATGCGAATGCGAAACCTTCCGGAGTCTCGTCGGCACGCGCCCGTCAACTCCGTGTTCGCATTACGACCGCCTCTATGCGGTCCGCCGTCACGGCAAGGGAGAGTACGCGCCACACGGCGCGCTCTGCGGTGGCGCCGGGCAATGGGATCAAACGATCTACCACCATACGCACCCTGCACCCCCTAAGGCAAACCGAGCCCTGTAGACGTACGTCACACCCGGCACAGCGACCTCGCACCGAGGCGCACCCCGCCCGAACGCGAACGAGCCGCCACCGCAACGCCCTTGAGCCGGCACGCCTACACCGGCACCCCGGCCACCGGCGCCGGCTCCCGCTCGACCAGCTGCGGCGCCGGCTCCTCGTGCGCCGACGACGACGGCTCGGCGACCGTCGGCTCCGGCACGCTGGGCAGGGGCGGGTCCGGCTGCGGGGCCGGCGTCTGCGGTTCGGCGGGACGCGTGGGCGCCGGTTCCTCCTTCGGCGGTTCCGGCACCCCCGGCTTCTCGCTCTGCCCGGGCTTGCCCGGCTGCGTCTTCACCGACGGCGCCGCGCTCACCTTCGGCGAGGCGGATTCCGACGGGGCCGCCGACGCGCCCGGCTCGCCCTTCTTCCCGCCCTTGCCCCGCCCGTGCCTGCCCTCGCCGCCCGCCGTGGCGAAGCCGTGCCCACCGGCCCACCCGCCGCCCCCGGCGTCCGCCGCCTCACCGCCCCGATGCCCTGCCGAGTGCGACGGCCGGACCCGGCCGCCCTCGTCGTCGCCCACGCTCATGCAACCGGCGGCCGCCGCGGCGACCAGGACCGTGGCGGCCAGACGAACGGGTAGGTACAAGGGGCGCACGGGCCACCTCCGGTGACGAAGCGGGAGTCAACCACTTCAACTCCCGCCACCCGCAGGAGGACACGCGACCCGAAGGCCCTGCGGCCCGCACCCCCTCAGCCGGGTCCGGCCATCAGCGGCTCAGCCGGCCCGAGCGACTCAGCCGTACCCCAGCGCGTGCAGCCGCGCGTCGTCGATCCCGAAGTGATGGGCGATCTCGTGCACCACCGTCACCTCGGTCTCCGCGACGACCTCCTCCCGGGTCGCACACATCCGCAGCGTCGGCCCCCGGTAGATCGTGATCCGGTCCGGCAGCACCCCCGCGTACCACTCGCCGCGATCGGTCAGCGGGGTCCCCTCGTACAGCCCGAGCAGCTCGGGATCGTCCGCGGGCGGCTCGTCCTCGACGAACACCGCGACGTTGTCCATCAACCGCGTCAACTCCGGCGGAATCCGGTCCAGCGCCTCGGCGACCAGTTCCTCGAACTCCTCGCGCGTCATCTCCAGCACACGCCCATTCTCCGGTACGACACCGCCGTACGAGGGGTGCGAACGGCCCGCATATCCGGTCGCGCGCTTGGGCATACGCGACGAATGGTCCGCGTCCGCGTCCCCCTCCGCGCCTCCACCGCCGCCCTGAACCCCATGAAGCACCGCAAGCCCGGCTCCCGCCCCGCCGCTCCCCGCACCACCCCCGAACTCGCCGCCCGGCCCCGCCCGTGGACCCGCGCCCTCGGTCTCACCGCCGTCGTGCTGCTCGGCGCCTGGCTCGGACTGCTGATCGTCGGCAACGTCCGCGCCCCCGTCGGACCGATGAACACGACGATGACCCTGCGCCCCTCCACCACCGGCGGCACCAAGATCAACGTCTCTCCGCTGGGCGCCCTCCAGCTGGACAGCCACACCGGGCCCGTCCGGCTGGACGTCAACGTCGACCAGCTCGACCCCGTCCGCGCCCAGGCCCTCGTCGACCACCCCGAGCGCCTCTCCGGCCTCCAGGACGAGATCGCCCGCGACGTCGAGCACGGCACCATCGACCTCGCACTCCGCTCCTGCGTCGCCGTCGTCACCGGCGCCACCGCGCTGGGCCTCGCCGTCTACCGCCGCCCCCGCCGCGCCCTCGCCGCCGGCGGCCTCGCCCTCGGCCTCCTCGCCGCCTCGGGCGCCACCGCGTGGGCCACCTGGAATCCCAAGTCGGTCCTCGAACCGCGCTTCTCGGGCCTGCTCTCCTCGGCCCCCTCCCTGGTCGGCAACGCCCGCAGCATCGTCACCGAGTTCGACGTCTACCAGAAGGAACTGGCCCGGCTGGTCACCAATGTGACCAAGCTCTACGACGTCACCTCGACCCTCCCGACCTACCAGCCGGACCCCACCACCGTCCGCGTGCTGCACGTCTCGGACATCCATCTCAACCCCGCCAGCTGGAAGATCATCTCCTCCCTCGTCGACCAGTACGACGTGGACGTCATCGTCGACTCCGGCGACACCATGGACCACGGATCAGCGGCGGAGAACGGCTTCCTGGACCCCATCGCCGACCTCGGCGCGCCCTACGTCTGGGTCCGGGGCAACCACGACTCGGCGACCACCCAGCGCTACCTGGAAGGCGTCCGCAACGTCCACGTCATCGACGACGGCCGCGCCGTGACCCTCGCGGGCCTGCGCTTCGCCGGCGTCGGCGACCCGCAGTTCACCCCCGACCGCTCGACCGAACAGAGCGGCCAGGACGTTCAGGAAGCGGCCGGCGACCGGCTCGCGGACGCGCTCCGCGCCCAGCGGGCCGCCGGCACGCCCGTCGACGTGGCCGTCGCCCACGAGCCCGCCGCCGCCCGCCGCACCGACGGCGAGGTGCCCCTCGCCCTGGCCGGTCACATCCATCACGAGGACATGGAGATCCTGAAGAACGGCACCCGGCTGCGCGTCGAGGGGTCCACGGGCGGCAGCGGCCTGCGTGCCGTCGAGGGCAAGTACCCCGACCCCATCCAGGCCTCGATCCTCTACTTCGACCGCGACACCCGGCGCCTCCAGGCCTGGGACGAGATCAAACTGGGCGGCCTGGGCCTGACGACCGCCGAGGTCAGCCGCCACCTGCCGAAGGAGAACCAACCGGGCGCCGCCACCTCGCCCAGCCCCTCCGGAACACCGACGGGACCGTCCGGAGCGCCGACGGGCGCACCGCCCACGGCCCCCGCGAACACCCCTCCCACAAGGGCTCCCGGCACCCCGTCCCCGTCCCCCTCCGCACCCGCCCGGTAAACCGTTTTGGCGATCCCTCCCGCCATCCCATATGCTTCTCACGTCCCCGACGCGCTGAGAAGCGCCCAGGCGGGCCGATAGCCCTCATCGTCTAGCGGCCTAGGACGCCGCCCTTTCAAGGCGGTAGCACGGGTTCGAATCCCGTTGGGGGCACGCAACACCGTGTGCGACACTGTCGTACACAACGCTTGGTCCTGTGGAGCAGTTTGGAGTGCTCGCCACCCTGTCAAGGTGGAGGCCGCGGGTTCAAATCCCGTCAGGACCGCTGAGGTTTCACGTGAAACCTCGTGGCTGGGTAGCTCAGTTGGTACGAGCGTCCGCCTGAAAAGCGGAAGGTCGCCGGTTCGACCCCGGCCCCAGCCACAGCCCGGAAGCCCTGTCCTCGTGGACAGGGCTTCCGCTTTTTCGCCGCACCGGATCCGGGCTTCCCAGAGGTTGCGGGTATGTGCGCGCCTCCGGGCGGGGCGGGGCCAGGCAGTACAAAGCCAAAACATTTTCTCCTGGTCCTCACAACCCTTCCATCCGTCCGCCGGTCAGACTGTCAGGCTGGCTCAGCGGGCCCACAGACGACGCCTACGAACGGTAGAGGGATGACGACGACGCACCGAACGGGACAGGTCGACGCGACCACGGACCTGGGAGGTGAGGGAGCAGCGGCGCAGCAGACACCGCCGACGCAGGCCGCGCCCGCCTCCGGACGCGTGATCGTGTCCCGCTCTGGCGCCGGCGGGGGGCGGCTGGCCGCGCTGGACGGGCTGCGGTTCCTGGCGGCGCTGGCCGTGGTGCTCTTCCACTTCATCGGTCAGAAGCCGAAGACGATGGTCCACCTCTGGGGCCGCACGCCGGAGAACATCTTCCCGGACGCCCACCCGGTCTTCGCCTTCGGACGGCTCGGGGTCGACCTGTTCTTCCTGATCAGCGGCTTCGTCATCTGTATGAGCGCCTGGGGCCGCACCCCGCGCGACTTCTTCATATCCCGCGTCACCCGCCTCTACCCGATGTACTGGATCGGGGTCGTGGTCTCGGCGATATGCATCAAGTTCGCCGGTGCGCCGTTCGGGAGCACCGAGCCGCGGGTGATCCTCGCCAACCTCACGATGCTGCAGAAGCCGCTGGGTGTGGAGCACCTCGACTCGGTGTACTGGACGCTCTGGCCCGAGCTGTGCTTCTACCTGACCTTCGCGGTCGTGGTGTGGAAGGGCCTCACCTACCAGCGGGTGCTGGTCTTCGCGGGGCTGTGGACGGTTGCCGCCGTGCTCGCGCCGGCCGCGGACATGCCGCTGCTGACGCTGGTGGTCAACCCGCCGTCCGCGCCGTACTTCATCGCCGGCATGGCCTTCTACCTCATGTACCGCTTCCGTCCGACGCCGCTGCTGTGGGGCGTGGTCGGTATGTCGTGGCTGCTGGCGCTGCACTTCCTGCTGACGCCGGGCGGGGGCCGTATCAGCTGGAACGAGTGGTCGCCGTGGCGCGGCTGGCTGATCCTGGTGATCACGGCGTTCTTCTTCATGATCGCCGCGATCGCGCTGGGCTGGACCCACCGGATCCGCTGGCGGTGGCTGAGCGTCGCGGGCACGCTCACCTTCCCGCTGTACCTGCTGCACAGCCCCATCGGCCTGACCGTCGCCTACCGCTTCGGCGACCGGGTCGACCCCCGGCTGCTGATCGTGGGCACGGTGATCGGGCTGGTGCTGCTCTGCTATGTCGTGCACCGCTTCGTCGAGCGCCCCATGGCCACGGCCATGCGCCGCTGGCTGAAGGCGGCCCGCTTCCGTCCGGCGAAGCCGGTCGCGTCGCCGGCAGCCCCCTCGTCCTCCTCCGCGGGGCACCGCCAGGGCTGAGCCCCACACCGCCCGGCAAAAGGGTTCGCCAGGATTTTCCACGGGATGAGATCCTGGAACGCGTATGTCTACGCACCCCGCCCCCGCCCTCGGCGCCCTCGCCCCCCGTCTGACCGAGCTGTCGCTGCGCGATGCGCACCGGCTCGGGCGCAGGCTCGAAGGTGCGCGCAAGATCCGCAAGCCGGAGGCGCGGGCCGCCGTGCTCGCCGAGATCGAGGCCGAGGTCGTACGGGCCGAGGAACGGATGGGGACGCGGCGTGCCCGCGTCCCCGCCGTCACCTATCCCGAGCAGCTGCCGGTCAGCCAGAAGAAGGACGAGATCGCGGCCGCCATCCGTGATCACCAGGTCGTCATCGTGGCCGGTGAGACCGGGTCCGGCAAGACCACGCAGATCCCGAAGATCTGCATGGAGCTGGGGCGCGGCGTGCGCGGGATGATCGGGCACACCCAGCCCCGCCGGATCGCCGCGCGCACCGTGGCCGAGCGGGTCGCGGAGGAGCTCAGGACCCCGCTCGGCGAGGCCGTCGGCTGGAAGGTGCGGTTCACCGACCAGGTGAACCCTGACGCCACCTTCGTCAAGCTGATGACGGACGGCATCCTGCTCGCGGAGATCCAGACCGACCGCGAGCTGCGCGCCTACGACACGATCATCATCGACGAGGCCCACGAGCGGTCCCTCAACATCGACTTCCTGCTGGGCTACCTCGCCCAGCTGCTCCCCCGCCGCCCCGACCTCAAGGTCGTCATCACCTCGGCGACCATCGACCCCGAGCGGTTCTCCCGGCACTTCGGGGACGCTCCGATCATCGAGGTCAGCGGGCGGACGTACCCGGTGGAGGTGCGGTACCGGCCGCTCCTGGAGGAGGATTCCGAGGACGTCGACCGGGACCAGATCACCGCGATCTGCGACGCCGTCGAGGAGCTGATGGGCGAGGGGCAAGGGGACATCCTCGTCTTCCTCTCCGGCGAGCGGGAGATCCGCGACACCGCGGACGCGCTGGAGAAGAAGAGATACCGGTTCACGGAGGTCCTCCCCCTCTACGCCCGTCTGTCCCACGCCGAGCAGCACCGCGTCTTCCAGGCGCACACCGGGCGCAGGATCGTGCTGGCGACGAACGTCGCCGAGACCTCCCTCACCGTCCCCGGCATCAAGTACGTCATCGACCCCGGCTTCGCCCGCATCAGCCGCTACAGCCACCGCACCAAGGTGCAGCGGCTGCCCATCGAGCCGATCTCGCAGGCCAGCGCCAACCAGCGCAAGGGCCGCTGCGGACGCACCAGCGACGGCATCTGCATCCGGCTGTACAGCGAGGACGACTTCGAGGCCCGCCCGGAGTTCACGGACGCGGAGATCCTGCGCACCAACCTGGCCTCCGTCATCCTCCAGATGACCGCGGCCGGCCTCGGCGACATCGAGAAGTTCCCGTTCATCGACCCGCCGGACCACCGCAACATCCGCGACGGCGTGCAGCTGCTGCAGGAGCTGAACGCGCTGGACCCGGCCGAGAAGGACCCCCGCAAGCGGCTTACCCAGACCGGTCGCAAGCTCGCCCAGCTGCCGGTCGACCCGCGCCTGGCGCGGATGGTCCTGGAGGCCGACAAGAACGGCTGCGCACGCGAGGTCATGGTCATAGCCGCCGCGCTGTCCATCCAGGACCCGCGTGAGCGCCCGGCCGACAAGCAGGCGCAGGCCGACCAGCAGCACGCCCGCTTCCGGGACGAGACCAGCGACTTCCTCGCCTACCTGAACCTGTGGCGGTACGTGCGGGAGCAGCAGCGCGAGCGGGGTTCGTCCTCGTTCCGCCGCATGTGCAAGCAGGAGTACCTCAACTTCCTGCGCATCCGCGAATGGCAGGACATCTACACGCAGCTGCGCACGGTCGCCAAGCAGATGGGCATCCACCTCAACGAACAGGAAGCCGCCGGCGACAGCGTCCACGTATCCCTCCTGGCCGGCCTTCTCTCCCACGTCGGGATGAAGGACGTGAAGGACGGCAACAAGAACGAGTACCTGGGCGCCCGCAACGCCAAGTTCGCGATCTTCCCGGGTTCGGCGCTGTTCAAGAAGCAGCCGCGGTTCGTGATGTCGGCGGAGCTGGTGGAGACGAGCCGGCTGTGGGCCCGCGTCAACGCGAAGATCGAGCCCGAGTGGGTCGAGCCGCTCGCCGGTCATCTGCTGAAGCGGACGTACAGCGAGCCGCACTGGGAGAAGGACCAGGCGGCGGTGATGGCGTACGAGAAGGTCACGCTGTACGGCGTGCCGATCGTCGCCCAGCGGAAGGTCAACTACGGCCGCATCGACCCGGAGACGAGCCGCGAGCTTTTCATTCGCAACGCGCTCGTGGAGGGCGACTGGCGCACGCACCACAAGTTCTACGCCGACAACCGCAAGCTCCTCAGCGAGGTCGAGGAGTTGGAGCACCGGGCCCGGCGGCGGGACATCGTGGTCGACGACGACACCCTGTTCGACTTCTACGACCAGCGGGTGCCCGAGCACGTGGTGTCCGGCGCGCACTTCGACTCCTGGTGGAAGCGCAAGCGGCACGAGCAGCCCGACTTCCTGGACTTCGAGCGGGAGATGCTCATCCGGGAGTCGGCGGAGGCGGTCACCAAGGCCGACTATCCGGACTCCTGGCGGCAGGGGCAGCTGAAGTTCCGGGTCACGTACCAGTTCGAGCCGGGCGCGGACGCGGACGGCGTGACCGTCCACATCCCGCTCCAGGTGCTCAACCAGGTCACCGACGAGGGCTTCGACTGGCAGATCCCGGGCCTGCGGGAGGAGATCGTCACCGAGCTGATCCGCTCCCTGCCGAAGCCGATCCGCCGCCACTACGTGCCGGCGCCGAACTTCGCCAAGCGGTTCCTGGAGCAGGCGGCGCCCTCTCAGGAGCCGATCACCGTCGCCATGAGCCGTGAGCTCAAGCGGATGGTCGGCGTGCCCTTCGAGGCCGAGGACTTCGACTGGTCGAAGGTCCCGGACCATCTGAAGATCACGTTCCGGATCGTCGACGAGCGGCGGCGCAAGCTCGCCGAGGACAAGGACCTTGAGACGCTGAAGCTGCGGCTGAAGCCGAAGGCGCGCCAGGCCCTCTCCCAGGCCGCCGCGGCCACCGCCGAGCGGCAGGGCGGCGAGTCCCTGGAGCGGTCGGGGCTGACGGACTGGACGATCGGCGCGCTGACCCCCGTCTTCGAGACCCGCCGCGCCGGGCAGCCGGTGAAGGCGTATCCGGCGCTGGTCGACGACGGCCCGGCGAAGAACACCGTCTCCGTACGGCTGTTCGACACGGAGGCGGAGCAGGCGGAGGCGATGTGGAAGGGCACGCGCCGCCTCATCCTGCGGTCCATCCCGGTCAATCCGGCGAAGTTCGCGTCCGAGAAGATGACGAACGCTCAGAAGCTCGCGCTGTCGGCGAATCCGCACGGTTCGATCCAGGCGCTGTTCGACGACTGCGCGATGGCGGCCGCGGACAAGCTGATCGGCGACTTCGGCGGTCCGGTATGGGACGAGGAGTCGTACCGGAAGCTGTACGACAAGGTGCGCGCCGAGATCGTGGACACGACTGTGCGGGCCGTGGGGCAGGTGCAGCAGGTGCTGGCCGCCTGGCAGGCCTGCGAGCGCCGGCTGAAGGGCGTACGCAGCCCCACGCTTCTCCCGAACCTGGCGGACGTGCGCAAGCAGCTGGACGCGCTCGTGCGGCCCGGGTTCGTGACGCAGACGGGTCTGCGCCGGCTGCCGGACCTGATGCGGTATCTCATCGCCGTGGACCGGCGGCTGCAGCAGATGCCGACCAACGTCCAGCGGGACACCACCCGTATGGAGAAGGTCCACGAGATGCAGGACGAGTACGCCTGGCTGCTGGAGCAGCTGCCCGAGGGCCGGCCGGTGCCGTCCTCGGTCCTGGACATCCGCTGGATGATCGAGGAGCTCCGGGTCAGCTATTTCGCCCACGCGTTGGGCACGGCGTACCCCGTCTCGGACAAGCGGATCGTGAAGGCGATCGACGCCGCCGCGCCGTGACGGGCACTGCACGGAGGGTGAGTTCGACCAGGCGGGCCACCCTCCTGTAGAGTCTCGTTTCGCAGCACGGCGCAGCGGGAAGGCGCCGCAAAGCCTGGTCCTGTGGAGCAGTTTGGAGTGCTCGCCACCCTGTCAAGGTGGAGGCCGCGGGTTCAAATCCCGTCAGGACCGCACAGATCGAAAAGAGCCCGGGTCTTCGGACCCGGGCTCTTTTCGCGTCCCGGTCACGCGCCGCGCCCTTGACGGCGTCACGTTCCCTCGGTACCCCGGAGTTCAGGACACCGCCGTCGGCGTGGTCCCGCTGGAGGTGGCGTATGGCGGCATCGGCCGGGCACGAGACGCGGGCGCTGCTCCGCGCGCACCTGTCGGCCGCGTCGTCCTACCGCCACCTCACCCGCCACTGCCCCATCTGCCACCGCCTCCTGCGCCTCGCCGAGAGCGACCTCAGGGAAGAGGATCGGGAGAGCCAAGAGCCCCGGCAGGTCTGCGCCTTCGAGGGCCGAGAGTCCCAGGCGGTCCCGACAGGCCGGCCCGACCGGGAAGCCGGCGGACATCCGGAGGCCGCCGGGAGCCGACAGCCCCACCGAACGGAACCACCGGGCGAAGCCGGGGACGCTCACGTCCCCCAGCAGCCCCCTGGAACGCCCGGACGGCCGCCGGAACCACAGCCGGACCGCCGCCAGCCCGGAGTGCCGCCCAAAACCCCTCCGAGCCCTCAAGCCGAGCCACCACGAGACGCCCGGCCACAACCCCAAGCTGAGCCGCCACACGCCGCCGCGCCACAGTCCAGCCAGGCCGAGCCGCCACACGCAGCCCCTCCGAGCCGCCCGCCCGAACTGCCTTGCGGAGCCTCGCAGCCACGGCGGACCGAACCACCAGGAACGGCCCCGCCACAGAGCCGCCAAGGCGAGCCGCCGCGAGCGGCCCCGCCGCAGCCCCGCCGAGCTGAACCGCCACGCGGAGCCCCGGCGAGCCGCGGGCCCGAACTGCCGCACGGGGCCCCGCAGCCGCGCCACGCCGAACAAGGGAACGAGCCCCAGCAACCCCGCCGAGCCGAACCCCCGCACGACCCCTCACAGAGCCGCCCGGCCGAACCACCACGAGCGGCCCCGCCACAGAGCTGCCAAGGCGAGCCGCTGCGAGCGGCCCCGCCGCAGCCCCGCCGAGCCGAAGCACCGCCAGAGGTCCCGCCGCGGCGTCCCTCAGCCGGGGAGTCGTGAGGGATCGCGCAAGCCCGCCCCTCCTGGCCGCCCCCGCTGGACACCCCCACAGACCCTCCCGGGCCGCACCCGCTCACCGGGGCGGGCACCACCACCCCGTACAACAAGCGCTTCCACTAGCGCACTTGGGATGACGCGTTCAAGGTCAACAGCATGTGACGGGTGTCACCGCATGAGTTTCCAGAACCCCGGTTCTTACCAGTCTCCTACAACTGGTCAATTTAATATGTGCAATTGCACTACGCTGAAAGGCCACCCGCGCAACCCTCCACGAACCTTCCCAGAGACTCCCCAGACTCCGACAAGGCCGCTCACCGCCCCGCCAAAGGCGTCGCTCACACCGCCGCCCGCCACACCCCGCCACGACCCGAAGAACCCCCGCCGAGCCCCCCGCAACCCACCCATGAGCACCGGCGGGTAGCGGGCCGGAGGGCAAAAAAGAATCGCGCTGGACCCGGCGGAGTCCAGCGCGATCGACGACGCACCGTGTGGGCGACGGGCCTGTTGGGGCAGGACCCGCGTCGTTTGGAGCTAGGGTTCAGGCACCTCGACAGATTGGGGGACCTGCCGTTTTGCCCGGTTATTGAGTTGTTCAGGCCTCGCTGCGCTGCTGCGGGATGCCCGCCAGCAGAGCGCGGACCTCAGCCTCGCGGTAACGGCGATGCCCGCCGAGCGTGCGGATCGACGTGAGCTTGCCGGCCTTCGCCCACCGCGTGACCGTCTTCGGGTCCACGCGGAACATGGTGGCGACCTCAGCCGGGGTCAGCAGCGGCTCAGCATCAGGGGTGCGAGCGGTCATGAGCGGCCTCCTCGGGAGAACCGAACCTTCTCGGTTCTTTCCTCTAAATTCTGCACCTTGACCCGCGTTGCCCGAAATGGCGGACGCGAGTCGAGTCGGTTATAGGACGAACGGCTTGTCCTCGGCACTACAACTACACCATCTGTCCAGCCGCGTCGGCCAAACCGATGGAATTGCCCCCCAGGTGTTCATCGGCGACGGAAGCCGATGGACCATGCCATAGCGGACAGTCACGCCGGTGTGACGATCAGTCACATGGCGATCAGGAGTCACCAGACCCCCCAAAGCGTGCAATGCTGAGATTCCCCCCACGATGGAGCACAAGTGGACGGACGGAGTCCTCCCCGGACTCCTTGTCCTATTTTGGCACGAGGAGGGGCAAGCGACGCAAGGGCCCCGTACGTGCGGTCCGTCACCCTTGAGACATAAGCCCGGATCGGGATCTACGTCCCGTCCGTTCCGTGAAGTTCGGTCGACCGTACGCTGATCGCCCGCTTATGGCCGTGACCCAGGTCACTCAACGGACAGATCATCGGAAAAGGGCACGCCACCGCCGCCGCCACGCTCTCGCCACTGCCGCGCTGCCGCCGCGCCCGCGCTGCCGCCCCGTCAGTTCGCGGAGCGCCGGTCCCGCACCGACCGCCACCGCTCGACGAGCCTGCCGTAGGCCTCGCCCGCCGCCGCGCCGTCCCCCTCGCGCAGGGCGTCGACGCCGGCGGCCACGTCCGCCGCCGAGTGGTCGTCCTCCAGCTCGCCGGCCGGCAGCGCGTGGACCAGCCCGCCGTAGTCCAGCTCGACCAGCGAGCGCGGGTGGAACTCCTCCAGCCAGCGCCCCACGTCCACCAGGCCCTCGATCAGCGGCCCCTCGTCGAGGGCCTCCTTCAGCGCGCGCAGGGACCGGGCGACGCGCCGCCGGGCCTGGACCATCGGCGTGCGGTAGCGCAGCACCGGGGCGAGCCCGGCGGCGCCCTTGTCGTACTCGCGCTCCTCGTCGGAGACGAGGGCGAACCAGTTCAGCGGGACCTGCCAGGTCGCGGTGCGGATCCAGGGGCGGGCGTCGGGGTTGCGGGTCAGCCAGCGCTCGTAGTCCTGCGTCGCCTGGAGCCGGACCACCGGGGGCAGGACCGCGTCCAGCACCGGCCCGGGCAGTTCGTCGCCGAGTTCGCCCAGGGCCTGCCAGCCGCGCAGCCGGGTGCGCCAGGGGCACACGCACACCACGCCCTCCACCTCCAGCACGAAGGCGTCCCCGCTCTCCTGCACCGGCACCGCGATCGGCGGGGTGGCCAGCAGGTCGGCCAGCGAGCGGCGCAGTTCGTCCTGGTAGGAGGGCCGGTCGGTACGGCGGGCGTAGCGCTCCCAGTGGCCGCGCTCCGGCTCGGGGAAGGCGGCCAGCGGCTCGTACACGCGCAGATAGGCCGCGTACGGGACGGTCACCGAGGACACCTGGGGCACGCCTCCTTCCCTCCCCGTCAGACCGGCCGGGAAACCTTCCGGGCCCGCCTGGCGGGCGGGCCGGAAACATGGAAATCGTCCCGCGTCCTTACTCCGGGAGAAGGGGATCGCCGCCCCACGGCAAAGTGATCGCGCACAGCAGGCGATCAGCGGACCGTCCAGGCTCTACGCTCATCCCACGGGCCCCGCCACCTCTACGGGGCCCCCGTCCCCACCCGCCGCTAGTTACCCAGGAGTCACCACAGTGACCGACGTATCCGGCGCGCACGCTGATGTACTGCACACCCTGTTCCACTCGGACCAGGGGGGTCATGAGCAAGTCGTGCTCTGTCAGGACCGCGCGAGCGGCCTCAAGGCCGTCATCGCCCTCCACTCCACCGCACTGGGCCCCGCCCTGGGCGGCACCCGCTTCTACCCCTACGCGACCGAGGCCGAGGCCGTCGCCGACGCGCTGAACCTCGCGCGGGGGATGTCGTACAAGAACGCCATGGCCGGGCTCGACCACGGCGGCGGCAAGGCCGTGATCATCGGTGACCCCGACACGATCAAGACCGAGGAGCTGCTGCTCGCGTACGGCCGTTTCGTGGCCTCGCTCGGCGGGCGGTACGTGACCGCCTGCGACGTCGGCACCTATGTCGCCGACATGGACGTCGTGGCGCGCGAGTGCCGCTGGACGACCGGACGCTCCCCGGAGAACGGCGGCGCGGGCGACTCCTCCGTGCTGACCGCGTTCGGCGTCTACCAGGGCATGCGGGCGAGCGCCCAGCACCTGTGGGGCGACCCCACCCTGCGCGGCCGCCGGGTCGGCGTCGCCGGCGTCGGCAAGGTCGGCCACCACCTGGTGCAGCACCTGCGCGACGAGGGCGCGGAGGTCGTCGTCACGGACGTGCGCGAGGACGCCGTACGCCGGATCCTCGACCGGCATCCGCAGGGCGTGACGGCCGTCGCGGACACCGAGGAGCTGATCCGCGTCGAGGGCCTGGACATCTACGCGCCCTGCGCCCTCGGCGGGGCGCTCGACGACACCTCCGTCCCGGTGCTCACGGCCAGGGTGGTGTGCGGCGCGGCCAACAACCAGCTCGCCCACCCCGGCGTCGAGAAGGACCTCGCCGACCGCGGGATCCTCTACGCGCCGGACTACGTGGTGAACGCCGGCGGGGTCATCCAGGTCGCCGACGAGCTGCACGGGTTCGACTTCGACCGGTGCAAGGCGAAGGCCGCGAAGATCTACGACACCACGCTCGCAATCTTCGCACGTGCGAAGGAAGACGGGATTCCGCCGGCCGCGGCGGCCGACCGGATCGCCGAGCAGCGGATGCACGAGGCGGCCCGGGCGCGCGGCCGCTGAGCCGGGCGACCGGGCGGACGAGGGGCCGGGCGGCGAGCCCGGCGGCCGACCGGAGCGTACGGTTCCGCTGAGACCGCGGGGCCGCTCCGGAGGCTTTCGCCGGTACCGCCGGGCGGAAAGTTGGAGAGAACTCTCACTCTTCCCGGCGGGTCGGCCGCGGATAAGTGGTTAAAATCGCCACTGACCAGCGAGGACGGGGCGCCTCGAAGGCTCTGTGCACACGCGCGTGCCACGGGCGACGTACCGTATGGGTGCGGGCTCAGGTACCGTGGAAGCCCTACGGACCGGCCTCTCTGCGGAGAGTCCGTTCCGGATCATGAACGCGTGTCAAGACTCTGGGGCCGTCGAGCCCCGTCGTTGAGGGGGTCGAGCCATGGGGCGCGGCCGGGCCAAGGCCAAGCAAGCGAAGGTCGCCCGCCAGCTGAAGTACAACAGCGGCGGGACGGATCTCTCACGCCTGGCCGAAGAGCTGGGCGCATCGCCATCGAACATGCCGCCGAATGGCGAGCCGTTCGAGGACGATGAGCAGGACGACGACCCGTACGCCCGGTACGCCGAGCTGTACGGGGACGACGACGATGGCGAGGACGAGGAGTCCCCGCACCAACACCGTCGCGGCGCTTGACCCTGCATCAGTGCACTCACCCGGTCGGTGACTTCGGTCGCCGACCGGGTCTTGTGCTGCGCGCGGGGCCCGGCGCCCGCAGGCGTCAGACCGCGTAGTCCCCGACGAGCTCCGCTCCCGTGGGGTGCTCGCCGCGCTCGGTGATCTCGCCGGCGACCCAGGCGTCGACCCCTCGGTCGGCCAGCGTCGCCAGGGCCACGTCGGTGGAGTCCGCGGGGACCACGGCGACCATGCCCACGCCCATGTTCAGCGTCTTCTCCAGCTCCAGCCGCTCGACCCGGCCGGTCCTGCCGACGAGGTCGAACACCGGGGCGGGCGTCCAGGTGGAGCGGTCGACGACGGCGTGCAGCCCGTCCGGGACGACCCGGGCGAGGTTGGCCGCCAGGCCGCCGCCGGTGATGTGCGAGAAGGCGTGGACGTCGGTGGTGCGGGTGAGCGCCAGGCAGTCGAGCGAGTAGATCTTCGTCGGCACCAGGAGCTCCTCGCCCAGGGTGCGGCCGAACTCCTCGACGTGCGCGTCGAGGGAGAGGCCGGCCTGGTCCAGCAGGACGTGCCGGACGAGCGAGTACCCGTTGGAGTGAAGGCCGGAGGCCGCCATGGCGATCACCGTGTCACCCGTGCGGATGCGGTCGGGGCCCAGCAGGCGGTCGGCCTCCACGACGCCCGTACCGGCCCCGGCGACGTCGAAGTCGTCCTCTCCGAGCAGGCCCGGGTGCTCGGCCGTCTCACCGCCCACCAGGGCGCAGCCGGCCAGCACACAGCCCTCGGCGATGCCCTTGACGATGGCGGCGACCCGCTCGGGGTGGACCTTGCCGACGCAGATGTAGTCGGTCATGAACAGCGGCTCCGCGCCGCACACCACGATGTCGTCCATCACCATGGCGACCAGGTCGTGGCCGATGGTGTCGTAGACGCCGAGCCGGCGCGCGACGTCCACCTTGGTGCCGACGCCGTCCGTGGCGGAGGCGAGCAGCGGGCGCTCGTAGCGCTTGAGGGCGGAGGCGTCGAAGAGGCCGGCGAAGCCGCCGAGGCCGCCGAGGACCTCGGGGCGCTGCGTCTTCTTCACCCACTCCTTCATCAGCTCGACGGCGCGGTCGCCCGCGTCGATGTCGACGCCCGCGGCTGCGTAGCTGGCGCCGCCCTCGGCGATGGGTGTCTCAGACATGGCTAGGAGAACCTTCGTGTCGTACGGCGGGTGTTACGGACCGTCTACGGGCGGCGGATCGCGTCGGCGGCGGCCGTGGCGGCGGGGCCGGCGGCCAGCTCCGTCTCCAGCAGCTGCTTGCCGAGCAGCTCGGGGTCCGGGAGTTCCATCGGGTACTCGCCGTCGAAGCAGGCGCGGCACAGGTTCGGCTTGGCGATGGTGGTCGCCTCGATCATGCCGTCGATGGAGATGTACGCCAGGGAGTCGGCACCGAGCGAGGTGCCGATCTCGTCGATGGTCATGCCGTTGGCGATGAGCTCCGCGCGCGTGGCGAAGTCGATGCCGAAGAAGCAGGGCCACTTCACCGGCGGCGAGGAGATCCGGATGTGGACCTCGGCGGCGCCCGCCTCGCGCAGCATGCGGACCAGGGCCCGCTGGGTGTTGCCGCGCACGATGGAGTCGTCGACGACGACCAGGCGCTTGCCCTTGATGACTTCCTTCAGCGGGTTCAGCTTCAGGCGGATGCCGAGCTGCCGGATGGTCTGCGAGGGCTGGATGAAGGTCCGGCCGACGTAGGCGTTCTTGACCAGGCCGGCGCCGAAGGGGATTCCGGAGGCCTCCGCGTAGCCGATGGCGGCCGGGGTGCCGGACTCCGGGGTCGCTATCACCAGGTCGGCCTCGGCCGGCGCCTCCTTGGCGAGCTTGCGGCCCATCTCCACGCGGGAGAGGTACACGTTGCGGCCGGCGATGTCGGTGTCCGGGCGGGCCAGGTACACGTACTCGAAGACGCAGCCCTTGGGCTTCGCTTCCGCGAATCGGGAGGTGCGCAGACCGTTCTCGTCGATCGCCACGAACTCGCCCGGCTCTATCTCGCGGACGAAGCTGGCGCCCGTGATGTCGAGGGCGGCGGTCTCGGAGGCGACGACCCAGCCGCGCTCCAGCCGGCCGAGGACCAGCGGGCGGATGCCCTGCGGGTCGCGGCCTGCGTAGAGGGTGTGCTCGTCCATGAAGACGAGGGAGAAGGCGCCGCGGACCTTCGGCAGGACCGCGTGGGCGGCCTCCTCGATGGTCAGGGGCTTGCCGTCCTCGTCGACCTGGGCCGCGAGGAGCGCGGTGAGCAGGTCGGTGTCGTTGGTGGCCGCCACACGCTGGGTGCGCCCTTCCTGCTTGGGCAGGTCGGCGACCATCTCGGCGAGCTGGGCGGTGTTGACGAGATTGCCGTTGTGGCCGAGCGCGATCGATCCGTGCGCGGTGGCGCGGAACGTCGGCTGGGCGTTCTCCCACACGGAGGCACCGGTGGTCGAGTAGCGGGCGTGTCCGACCGCGATATGACCCTGGAGCGAACCGAGCGAGGTCTCGTCGAAGACCTGGGACACGAGGCCCATGTCCTTGAAGACGAGGATCTGGGAGCCGTTGCTTACCGCGATTCCCGCGGATTCCTGACCCCGATGCTGGAGGGCGTAGAGCCCGAAGTAAGTGAGCTTGGCGACCTCTTCACCCGGAGCCCAGACACCGAAGACGCCGCAAGCGTCCTGGGGGCCTTTCTCGCCGGGGAGCAGATCATGACTGAGTCGACCGTCACCACGTGGCACGACATCGAGTGTAGGCGAGGTCGTCCACTGGTCCGAATTGGGGATACTCGCCGGTAACTCGATCTTGAGCTGCGCCGGCCTCGCCCACCGGGCGCGTTTGCCCAGGTCAGCTCCGCGTTTCGCTGCTTCTCCAGGGCTCCGGGAGCGCTCCCGCGACACCCGCCCCGGAGCCCTCCTCAAAGGCGCGAGTGAGGTGTCGCACACCGATCGGCGGGTGTCAGCCCATCAGCGGCAGCAGTGAGGCGAGGTCGGCGCGCTCGCCGCTCGCGCTCACCTTCGCCCCGGCGACCGCGTCCGCCCAGGCGAGTCGTCCGGTCGCCAGCCGGATCCAGGTCAGCGGGTCGGTCTCGACGACGTTGGGCGGGGTGCCCCGGGTGTGCCTGGGCCCCTCGACGCACTGCACGACGGCGAACGGCGGCACCCGCACCTCGGTCGCTCCGCCGGGGGCCCTGACCGCGAGGGCGTCGGCGAGGAGCCGGGTGGCGGCGGCGAGGGCCTGGCGGTCGTACGGGACGTCCAGACCGGGGACGGCGGCGTTCAGGTCGTCGGTGTGGACGACCAGTTCGACGGCGCGCGTGACCAGGTAGTCGCCGAGCGGCATGGCCCCGGCCGCGGTCTGCAGCAGCCTGTCGCCGGGGTGGGCGTCGAGCTGCTCGGCGAGCTGCCGGGCCACACCTGTGAGGTGGACGTCCAGGTCGGGGGTGCGCTCGGCGAGCGCGCGGGCGGACTCGTCGATGGCCGCGGCGTTCGCGGCGGTGGCGAACGGCCAGTCGAGGACCGTGGCGTCCTGTCGTGCCGGCTCCGGGAGATCGAGGGCCCGGCCGACGGCCGTGAGGGCTGTCCCGACGTGCGCGACCAGCGCCCGCACGTTCCATCCGTCGAGCCGTGTGGGGAGGGCCAGTTGCTCGGGGGTGAGCCGGCGGACGGCCAGATGGACGTGCCCGAGCTGGCCGAGGACGGCCGCGCGGATCCTGGCGGGGTCGTAGCTCCTGGTGCGCTTCTTCGCCGGGGACATGCCCATGAGCCTATGCGGCGGCCCACCCGGGGACGGACGAAGGCCCCGCCCGCCGAGAACCGTCTCGGACGGGCGGGGCCTTCGGCGTCGTACGACGGCTCAGCAGGCCGTGCGGCTCCTACGCCAGCAGCGCCGGGATGGTCTCCTCGTGCGCCGTGCGCAGTTCGGCCAGGGAGAGCGCGAACTCGCCCTGGACGTCCACGGTGTCCCCGTCGACCACGCCGATGCGGGTGGCCGGCAGACCCCGGGCGCCGCACATGTCGTTGAAGCGGAGCTCCTCCGAGCGCGGGACGGCGACGACCGCGCGGCCGGCCGACTCCGAGAACAGGAAGGTG
The DNA here is from genome assembly GCF_042889585.1 of Streptomyces sp. NPDC002566. Classification (NCBI taxonomy): domain Bacteria; kingdom Bacillati; phylum Actinomycetota; class Actinomycetes; order Kitasatosporales; family Streptomycetaceae; genus Streptomyces; species Streptomyces sp. NPDC002566. Next base: position 70,923 of record NZ_JBIARD010000006.1, read on the forward strand.
AACGCGTCCAGCCCGTCCGGGACGATCAGCCGCGCGCCCTTGCCGCCCAGCAGCGCCGACTCGACGACCGCCTGGATCAGACCGCCGTCGGACAGGTCGTGCGCGGAGTCGATCATGCCGTCGCGGGAGGCGGAGATCAGGATCTCGGCGAGGAGCCGCTCCCGCTCCAGGTCCACCTTGGGCGGCAGACCGCCGAGGTGGTCGTGGACGACCTGGGACCAGGCCGAGCCGCCGAACTCCTCGCGGGTGTCGCCGAGGAGGTAGAGCAGCTGGCCCTCCTCCTGGAAGGCGACCGGGGTGCGGCGGGCCACGTCGTCGATGACGCCGAGGACGGCCACGACCGGGGTCGGGTGGATGGCGACCTCGCCCGTCTGGTTGTAGAGCGAGACGTTGCCGCCGGTCACCGGCGTGCCGAGCTGCTGGCAGGCGTCGGCGAGACCGCGGATGGCCTCGGCGAACTGCCACATGACGGCCGGGTCCTCGGGCGAGCCGAAGTTCAGGCAGTCGGAGACGGCGAGCGGCTTGGCGCCGGTGGTGGCGACGTTGCGGTACGCCTCGGCGAGGGCCAGCTGGGCGCCGTGGTACGGGTCCAGCTTGGCGTAGCGGCCGTTGCCGTCGGTGGCGATGGCGACGCCGAGGCCGGTCTCCTCGTCGATGCGGATCATGCCGGAGTCCTCGGGCTGGGCGAGGACGGTGTTGCCCTGTACGAAGTGGTCGTACTGGGAGGTGATCCACTGCTTGGAGGCCTGGTTGGGGGAGCCGACCAGCTTCAGGACCTGCTCCCGCAGCTCCTCGGACGTCTCCGGCCGGGGCAGCTTGTTCGCGTCGTCGGCCTGGAGGGCGTCCTGCCAGTCCGGGCGGGCGTAGGGGCGCTCGTAGACCGGGCCGTCGTGGGCGACCGTGCGCGGGTCGACGTCGACGATCTTGCCGCCGTGCCAGTAGATCTCCAGGCGGTCGCCGTCGGTCACCTCACCGATGACGGTGGCGATGACGTCCCACTTGTCGCAGATCTTTAGGAAGCGGTCGACCTTCTCCGGCTCGACCACCGCGCACATGCGTTCCTGCGACTCGCTCATGAGGATCTCCTCGGGCGAGAGCGTGGAGTCGCGCAGCGGAACGTCGTCCAGGGTGACGCGCATGCCGCCGGAGCCGTTGGAGGCCAGCTCGGAGGTGGCGCAGGACAGGCCCGCCGCACCGAGGTCCTGGATGCCGACGACGAGCTTCTCGGCGAAGGCCTCCAGGGTGCACTCGATGAGGAGCTTCTCCTGGAAGGGGTCGCCGACCTGGACCGCGGGACGCTTCGACGGCTTGGCGTCGTCGAAGGTCTCGGAGGCGAGGATCGACGCGCCGCCGATGCCGTCGCCGCCGGTCCGGGCGCCGTAGAGGATGACCTTGTTGCCCGCGCCGGACGCCTTCGCGAGGTGGATGTCCTCGTGCCGCATGACGCCGATGGCGCCGGCGTTGACCAGCGGGTTGCCCTGGTAGCAGGCGTCGAAGACCACCTCGCCGCCGATGTTGGGCAGGCCCAGGCAGTTGCCGTAGCCGCCGATGCCGGCGACGACGCCCGGCAGGACGCGCTTGGTGTCGGGGTGGTCGGCCGCGCCGAAGCGCAGCGGGTCGACGACGGCGACCGGGCGGGCGCCCATCGCGATGATGTCGCGCACGATGCCGCCCACACCGGTGGCCGCGCCCTGGTAGGGCTCGACGTAGGAGGGGTGGTTGTGCGACTCCACCTTGAAGGTGACCGCGTAGCCCTGGCCGACGTCGACGACACCGGCGTTCTCGCCGATGCCGACGAGGAGGGCGTCGCTCTGCGGGGCCTTCTCGCCGAACTGGCGCAGGTGGACCTTGGAGGACTTGTACGAGCAGTGCTCGGACCACATGACGGAGTACATGGCGAGCTCGGCGCCGGTCGGGCGGCGGCCGAGGATCTCCACCACCCGCTCGTACTCGTCCTTCTTCAGGCCGAGTTCGGCCCAGGGCAGCTCGACGTCGGGGGTCGCGGCCGCGTGCTCGACCGTGTCCAGAGGCGTCCGGCTCATGCGTTGACCAGCTTCTTGAGGATCGAGGTGAAGAACGGGAGTCCGTCGGTGCGGCCGGAGCCGATGAGGGGCTCGACGGCGTGCTCCGGGTGCGGCATGAGGCCCACGACGTTGCCGGCCTCGTTGGCGATGCCGGCGATGTCGCGGAGCGAGCCGTTGGGGTTGAAGTCCCTGTAGCGGAACGCGACCCGGCCCTCGGCCTCCAGCTTGTCGAGGGTGTACTCGTCGGCGACGTACCGGCCGTCCATGTTCTTCAGCGGGATGTGGATCTCCTGGCCGGCCGTGTAGTCGGCGGTCCAGGCGGTGTCCGCGTTCTCCACCCGCAGCTTCTGGTCGCGGCAGATGAAGTGGAGGTGGTCGTTGCCGAGCATCGCGCCCGGGAGGAGGTGGGCCTCGGTGAGGATCTGGAAGCCGTTGCAGATGCCGAGGACCGGCAGCCCGGCCTTGGCCTGCTCGATGAGGGGCTCCATCACCGGCGAGAAGCGCGCGATGGCGCCGGCGCGCAGATAGTCGCCGTAGGAGAAGCCCCCGCACAGCACCACGGCGTCGACCTGGTGGAGGTTCTTGTCCTTGTGCCACAGAGCGACCGGTTCGGCGCCCGCGAGGCGGATCGCGCGCTGGGTGTCCCGGTCGTCGAGGCTGCCCGGGAAAGTGACGACGCCAATACGAGCGGTCACTTCGCGGCCTCCGCGACTTCCTCCACCTTGACGGTGAAGTCCTCGATCACGGTGTTGGCGAGGAAGGATTCCGCAAGATCGTGGATGCGGGCGAGCGCGGCCTCGTCGACCGGGCCGTCAACTTCCAGTTCGAATCGCTTTCCCTGACGTACGTCGGAGATCCCCTCGAAACCGAGCCGCGGCAGTGCGCGCTGCACCGCCTGGCCCTGGGGGTCGAGGATCTCCGGCTTGAGCATGACGTCGACTACGACGCGTGCCACTGGCACTCCCGGTGTTGTGGTGCTGAGCAGGTGCCCGCAGATGTCTCCAACAGGTGTCTTCAGACTACCCGCACAAAATTTCTACGCGAGTAGAGTTGTAGGAAGCTACGTGACAGCCATCACGATCCGGTACCGGAAGGGGACGTACGCGAAAAGTTACGGGAAAGATCCCCGATGAACCCCGGATACCTATTGCACTCGGACACGCGGACAGATTTAGTCGAGCTTCACATTGCATTGCCGCGCACTGTACAAATGAATTAGAAATAGCCGAGACTCGGCACGTCGCAGGCAGCTGAGCTGTATGCCGTGCCGAACGAAGGGACCGATATTCGTGGCGCAGAAGGTCGTGGTCACTCTCTTTGACGACATCGACGGCTCGGAAGCGGCGGAAACGATCGCCTTCGGACTCGACGGCAAGTCGTACGAGATCGACCTGAATGAAGCCAATGCCAGGAAACTGCGCAAGGCGCTCGCGCCTTACGTGGAGGCCGGCCGCAAGCGGTCCAGGTCCGGCAAGGCGTACCGGCAGACCGAGGTCGCCCCGGACCCGGCGGCGGTCCGGGCCTGGGCCCAGGCCAACAAGCTGGAGGTCCCCGCGCGCGGACGGATCCCGAAGAAGGTCTACGAGGCGTTCGCCGACGCCCGCTGAACCGCCCGCGCCCGCCCTGCGCCGGCGTCCCCCCGGGGTCCTCAGCGGGCCCCGGGGGCAACCGACTTGCGCTACCCCCCACATGGTCGGCTAATGTCTGGAGCACGCCGCCAGGCAGGGCCGAAAAGCCCAGCTCACGGAGGCCACGCGGGTGTAGTTCAGTAGTAGAACATCCCCCTTCCAGGGGGAAGGCGCAGTGTGCGATCCCTGTCACCCGCTCTGCATCACCGTCCCGATCAAGCTGTTCGATCGGGTAGGCTGGTGCTCGCGCCGATCGGTGAGAGCCGGTCGGAGGCAATGCGGACGTAGCTCAGTTGGTAGAGCGCAACCTTGCCAAGGTTGAGGTCGCGAGTTCGAACCTCGTCGTCCGCTCGGGAATCAGACCCCGGTCCATCGGACCGGGGTCTTTTCGTGTGCCTCCACCCTCCACCCTCCACCCTCCACCCTTCACCGTGCTGTGCGATCACTCCCCGCCCGCCGCCTTCTGACATTTGTCATACGCAGTGGTGACAGCGCGCACTGCCGACGGCGTCCGCCTGCCGGGACGCTGGAGTCATGGAAGCCAGGGACACGAAAGAGCACGTGATCGAGGTCACCGACCTCCGGCGTGTGTACGGGGGCGGGTTCGAGGCGGTCCGCGGGATCTCCTTCCACGTCGGCCGGGGCGAGGTCTTCGCGCTGCTGGGCACGAACGGGGCCGGGAAGACCTCGACGGTCGAACTGCTGGAGGGGCTGACGCGGCCCGACGGCGGACGGGTGCGGGTCCTCGGACACGACCCCTACGCCGACCGCGCCGCCGTACGGCCGCGCACCGGGGTGATGCTGCAGGAAGGCGGCTTCCCCTCGGAGCTGACCGTCAGGGAGACCGCGCGGATGTGGGCGGGCTGCGTCAGCGGCGCCCGCCCGGTCGACGAGGCGCTGGGCCTCGTAGGACTCGCCGGGAAGGCCGGCGTACGGGTGAAGCAGCTGTCCGGCGGTGAGCGGCGCCGGCTCGACCTGGCGCTCGCGCTGCTCGGCGAGCCCGAGGTGCTGTTCCTCGACGAGCCGACCACCGGCCTGGACGCCGAGGGCCGCCGCGACACCTGGAACCTGGTCCGCTCGCTGCGCGACGCCGGGACGACGGTGCTGCTGACCACGCACTACCTGGAGGAGGCGGAGGGCCTTGCCGACCGGCTGGCCATCCTGCACAAGGGGCGCATCGCGGCCGCCGGCACACCCGCCGAGGTGACCGCCGCCCAGCCCTACCGGATCTCCTTCCGGCTGCCCGACGGGTACTTCCTCGGCGATCTGCCGCCGCTGGGCGAGCTGGGCGTGTGCGGCCACGAGGTCGACGACCGGGTCGTACGGCTGCGGACACGGGAGTTGCAGCGGGCGGCCACCGGACTGCTGGTCTGGGCCGAACGGGCCGGGGTCGAACTGCGGGGGCTGGATGTGCGGTCGGCGTCGCTGGAGGAGGCGTTCCTCGGCATCGCCCGGGACGCGGCGGCAACGGCGGGGTCAGCGGGCGCGTCCGGTACGGCGGGTGCGGTGGAGACGTCTTCGGAACGGGAGGTCGCGGCATGAGCGGCGCCATGGTCAAGGATTCGGACACGGCGGCGACGGGGGCGCGCCGGGGGGCGGTGACCACGCCGGCCGGTCGGATGGCGGCTCTCGGCCGCGCCGAACTGTCGCTGCTCGGGCGGAGCAAGGCCACGCTCCTCACGGGCGTGCTGGTGCCGCTCGCCCTGCCGCTCAGCCTGCGGCCGCTCCTGGAGGACATGGAACTCGAGGACGCCGGGCTCACCGTCGGGCTCGTGCTGCTGCCCGCCGCGATCGGGTTCTCGCTGCTGTTCGGCGTGTACGCGGCGCTCACCGCGATCTACACCGCCCGGCGCGAGGAACTCGTGCTGAAGCGGCTGCGCACCGGTGAGCTGAGGGACGCCGAGGTCGTCGCCGGATCGGCGCTGCCGGTGGTGGTCCTGGGGCTGGTCCAGTGTCTGGTGATGGCCGTGGGCTGCGTCGCCTTCCTCGACGCACCCGCACCCGAGTCGCCCCAACTCGTCGTACCGGGCGTGCTGTTGGGCCTGGTGATGTGTGCGGCGCTGGCGGCTCTCACGTCGAGCGTGACCCGTACCGTGGAGAGCGCTCAGGTCACCACCCTGCCGTTCCTGCTGCTCTCGATGGCGGCCTCCGGCGTCAGCGTGCCCCTGGAGATGCTGCCCGACCGGGCCGCCTCCTTCCTCGAACTGCTGCCGCTCACACCGGTCATCACCCTCGTTCGCAACGGCTGGAGCGGCGACCTGTCGGCGTACGAGGCGCTGGGCTGCCTGGCGACCGCGCTGGCCTGGACCGTGCTGGCGGTGTTTGCTGTACGGCGGTGGTTCCGGTGGGAGCCCCGGCGCTGACGGGCCGGGGGGACGGGGGAGTCGTGGGGATGGGCAAGGCCGGCGGCTGGTGGCGGCGCAAGAGCACGCCCGCGAAGGTGGAGACGTACACACGGTGGACGTTCCACTTCTTCGCGCTGGTCGAACTCAGCACGGCCGCACTGCCGTTCGGCGGCGGGCTGTGGACGGGGGCCGCGCTGTGGCTGCCGCTCCTGGTCGTCGGACACTGCGTGCTCTGCGCGGTGATGGCGTCGCGGGCGCTGGACTGGACGCGTGGCCGCCGCCCCCGGCCCGTCCGGCTGATGTGGGTGCTCGCCGCCGCCACGGCGGCGGTGGGCGTCCTCGCGCTGTGGATCGCCGAGCACAGCGGGGGCCATGACGGCGTCGAGTCCGCAGCCGGTGGGGTCTACGGGGTCACCCTGGTCTTCGCCGCGGGCAACTCCACGCTGGGTGTGCGCGGCCGGCGGCGCGTGAGCGCGGTCGTCGTCGGCTACAGCCTGGCCAGCGGGGCCCTGATGCTCGCCTTCGGAACACCCGTGCCGGACGTCCTGGTCTCGACGGTGGCGCTGCTGCTCGGCGCCGCGTTCCTCGCCGCCACCCTCGTCTTCTCCGTGTGGCTCCTGGACGCCGTGTACGAGCTCGACGAGGCCCGCGAGACCCGGGCCCGGCTCGCCGTCGCCGAGGAGCGGCTGCGGTTCGGGCGGGACCTGCACGACGTGATGGGACGGAACCTGGCCGTGATCGCGCTGAAGAGCGAGCTGGCGGTGCAGCTGGCCCGGCGGGGGCGGCCGGAGGCCGTGGAGCAGATGATCGAGGTGCAGCGGATCGCGCAGGAGTCGCAGCGGGAGGTGCGGGACGTCGTACGGGGTTACCGGGAGGCCGACCTCGGGGTCGAACTGAGCGGTGCGCACGGGGTGTTGACGGCTGCCGGGATCGACTGCGAGGTGCGCGGGGAGGCGGCTGGGCTGCCCGCCGAGGTGCAGTCGGCGCTCGGCTGGGTGGTGCGGGAGACCACCACCAACGTGCTGCGGCACGGCGACGCCGCGCGGTGTTCGGTGGAACTACGGGTGACCGAGGGGCTTGTGGTGCTGACGGTGGAGAACGACGGGGCCGGCGGCGGTGGGACCCGGGGCGGCCGGGCCGGTTCCGGCGAGGGTGGCAACGGCGGGACCCGGGGCGGTGGATCGGGGCTCGCCGGGCTGAGGGAGCGGCTGCGGCTGGTCGACGGGAGACTGGAGGCGGGTTTCGCCCAGGCCGGGACGTTCCGGGTGGTGGCCGAGGTGCCGCTGAGCGGGACCGCCGCGCTGAGCGAGGTCGCCTCGTGACGATGCGGGTGCTGCTCGCCGACGACGAGCATCTGATCCGGGGCGCGCTGGCCGCGCTCCTGTCGCTGGAGGACGACCTCGTGATCGTCGCCGAGGCGGCCACCGGCCCGGAGGCGCTGGCGATGGCGCGGGCGCACCGGCCGGACCTCGCCGTCCTGGACCTGCAGATGCCGGGCGCGGACGGTGTGAAGGTCGCCACATCCCTGCGGGCCGAGCTGCCCGACTGCCGGGTGCTGATCGTCACCAGCCACGGCCGGCCGGGACATCTGAAGCGGGCGCTCGCGGCGGGTGTGCGCGGGTTCGTCCCGAAGACGGTGAGCGCGCAGCGCCTCGCGGAGATCATCCGGACCGTGCACGCCGGGAACCGGTATGTCGACCCCGAGTTGGCCGCCGACGCGATCGCCTCCGGGGACTCGCCGCTGACCGCGCGGGAGACGGAGGTGCTGGAACTCGCCGCCGACGGCGCGCCCGTGGCGGAGATCGCGGAGCGGGCCGCGCTGTCACCGGGGACCGTGCGGAACTACCTCTCGTCGGCCGTGTCCAAGCTGGGGGCGGAGAACCGGCACGCGGCGGTGCGTCTCGCACGAGAGCGCGGTTGGGTATAGTTGCTCTCGCGCCACGGCGCACTGCGGACGTAGCTCAGTTGGTAGAGCGCAACCTTGCCAAGGTTGAGGTCGCGAGTTCGAACCTCGTCGTCCGCTCCGTTTCGAAGGCCCCGGTCCAGTGGACCGGGGCCTTCGGCATGTCGGCAGGTGCCGGGGCGCTAGCTCCAGGCCGTGCCGGTCAGGAGCTCGTAGGCCTCGACGTACTTCGCCCGGGTGGCCTCGACGATCTCCTGGGGCAGCGGCGGCGGCGGGCGCTCGCTCGTGCGGTCCCAGCCGGACTCCGCCGAGGTCAGCCAGTCGCGCACGAACTGCTTGTCGTACGACGGCTGCGCGCGGCCCGGCTGCCACCGGTCGGCCGGCCAGAAGCGGGAGGAGTCCGGGGTGAGGACCTCGTCGGCGAGCACGAGCGTCTCGTCCTCGTAGCCGAACTCGAACTTGGTGTCCGCGAGGACGATGCCCCGCTCGCGGGCGATGTCACGGGCGCGGCCGTAGACGTCGAGGGTCGTCCGGCGCAGCTCGGCGGCGGTCTCCGCGCCGACCTGGCGGGCGACCTCCTCGTAGGAGACGTTCTCGTCGTGGTCGCCGACGGCGGCCTTGGTGGCCGGGGTGAAGATCGGGCCGGGCAGCTCGGATCCGTCCACCAGGCCCTCGGGGAGGGCGAGGCCGCAGACCGTGCGGGACTCCTTGTACTCGGCGAGGCCGGAGCCGGTGAGGTAGCCGCGGGCCACGCACTCGACGGGGACCATCCGCAGCGACTTGCAGACCAGCGTGCGGCCCGCCCAGTCGGCGGGGGCGCCGGCGGGGAGTTCGGTGCTCAGGACGTGGTTGGGGACCAGGTCGGCGAGCTGGTCGAACCACCAGAGGGAGAGCTGGGTGAGGATGCGGCCCTTGTCGGGGATCTCCGTCGGCAGCACCCAGTCGTACGCGGACGTACGGTCGCTGGCGACCATCACGAGATCGCCCGCCTCGTCGCGGTACAGCTCGCGCACCTTGCCGGTGTGGAGGTGCACCAGGCCCGGCACCTGAAGCGGCTCGGGCTTTTCTACGAATCCGGACACGGTTCCTCCCCGTGGTTCTGTACAGATGGCCTGATTGTCCCGTACACGGGGGCGGGCCCGGGACGGAGGGTCGGGGGAGGGGCGGGGGCAGGGGGGCTACGGACTTCAGTCGCGCTTGCAGATGCGGTCCAGGAGGTTGGCCGTGGCGCGCTGGACACGGGGGTCCGCGTGGCCGGGGCGGTCGAGGGCGGGGGACCAGGCGAAGGTGCCGGAGGCGAAGACCAGGGCGCCGGAGGGGGCCCGGTACAGCGAGGTGTCCTGGTGGCGCGGGACGCCTCGGGCGTCGGTGTAGGGCGAGTGGGCGAGCAGGACGCGCTCCTCGTGGGGCGGGAGCGCGGTGCGGGGGTGATAGCGGTCGGCCTCGCCCGCCACGAGGCCCTCGATCGCGTCGCCCTCGTGCGCCCCGGTCGCCTCCCACAGCCAGTGGCCGGCGTTGCGGACGATCAGCGGGTGCGGCTCGGGCACACGGCCCGCGTACTGGATGCCCAGCAACTGCTGCTCGGCGCGGTCGATCTCCCGCCACAGGGCCGCCTTGCCCGGTCCCCTGCGTTTGCGGCAGGTGAGCAGCCGGCCGGGGACACCCGACGGCGACGGGCCCAGCTCGACCTGCCAGTAGAGGCTGTTGGCGGACAGGAAGACGAGGGAGGTGCCTTTGTCCCGGGCGAGTTCGACGGTGCGGCGCATGCCCCGCGACCAGTACTCGTCGTGGCCGGGGAAGATCAGGCCGCGGTAGCGGGCGGGGTCGACCCGGCCGGCTTCCAGGTCGCGGGCGTCGGCGTAGGCGAGGTCGTAGCCGTAGCGCTCGGCCCAGCGGATGACGTCGTAGGCGTGGCCGACGTGCAGGGGCAGGCCCGCGCCCGCGTAGGGGCGGTCGAAGGAGACCGTCGTCGCGGCGTCGGCCTCGCCGAGGAGACGGCCGTCCTCGTCCCAGGCGTGGTAGAAGCTGGCGCCGGTGCGGCCGTCCTCTGGGTAGAGGTTGTACGCCTGCCAGGTCACGTCGGGCAGGACGAGCAGCAGGTCGGCGGGGCGGTCGTCGCCGACCGTGAAGGGGATGTGCGAGCGGTGGCCGTCGGCGGTGGTGAGGACGGCGACGTACGCGCCGACGTTCCAGTACGACGGCACCTGGAGCCGCCAGGAGAGCCACCAGTGGTGGCAGGAGACCGTGCGGTCGGCGGTGAGGGGCGGGGGCTGGACGATGCCGGCGAGTCGCGGGCTGGTGGTGATCTTGGCGGCGCCGTCGCCCTGGTAGTGGCCGACGCGGTAGATGTCGACGCTGAACTCCTGCGGCGGGTCGACCGTGATGTGGAAGTCGGCGGCCTCGCCGGGGGCGACCCTGCCGGTGGAGGTGAACCCCTTGATCTGTCGGCGCACGTCGTCGGCGGACCGGGGGCCCCCGGTCGCGGCGCGCGGGAGGGGGATCCTGGGGGTGGCCGTACGGGTGGTGGCGTCGGCGGGGCCGGCCGGCCGGGCCTGCGTCGAGCGAGGGGACGACACCGACGCGGAAGCCGTGGCGGCGGTCTGGTCGACGTACCAGGGGACGAGCCGGCCCGTGTCGTCGAAGTACGTCTCCGCGCCGCGCAGCCAGGGGAGGGGCCCCTGTCCGAAGGGGTCCGTCACGGCGTGCGCGAGCGCCCCCGACTCCCATCGGCGGATGTGCGCCTGTCCTCCCATGGTGCTCCCCTCCCTATGGCCCCCGTGGTCGTGTGCGGTGCGGCGCGTTCCTGCGGTGCCCGGACGGCGTTGTGCGTGTTCGGCGTCAGGACGGCGCTCGGCGTTCGGCTGTTCGTGTGGTTGTCCTATGTCGCACGCCCATGCCATGGGCTCTATCGGTCCCAGCACATCACATAACGCGCGTAGGCAGTCACTATTCGTTGCTAATTGGCTGAAAGTGGAACCAAAGCTTCCTCACCGGTCCCCGCTCGCGGGTCACCGGACGCTGGTCACTGGTCGCTGGTCGCCTCAGCCGAGCCGCACCGGTTTCTCCGGGCGTATCCCCAGCTCGATCAGCCAGGTGCGCAGCGGCACCGCGTCTCCGTCCTCGACGAGGCTGAGCACTCTGGGCGTCAGGTCGGCCACGCGCACTCCGTCCACCAGGAGGGTCGGGCCGTCGAGCCAGTCCAGGCCGGGCGTGGCGCCGACGGTGTCCATCGCGGCACAGCAGACCATCGCCGTGACATGGTCGGCGAGCAGCTCGCGCTCGGTGCGCGGGGGCTGGAGCGGGAAGAGCGGGAGCGCCGCGTCGTCCCAGAGGGCGGCGTCGAGGCCCTGACCGGCGGCTACCGCGACCGCGCCGTGCGCCGACTGCGGCGCGGCCTCGGCCTCCTCCCGCGCGACCTCGACGCCGAGCCGGACGGCCAGGGCGCTCTCCGAGCCGTCGGCGTCGTCGGCCTCCGGCGCGGTCGGCCCCGTGCCCTTCGCGCCCCGACGCGCGCTCTCCGTCAGGTGGTCCAGCACCCGGGCCAGCGTCGGGCCGTCGGGCGACGGGACCTCGGGGTCGGCGGTGCGGCGGACGCCCAGGGCGTCGAGGACGCGGTGCAGCCGGGCCGCGTCGGTGCGCCACTTGCGGTCGACGACCTCGTCGGGATACTCCTGCCAGCCCACCGGCGCCCAGTCGGGACCGCACTCCGCGGGGCCGCCGTGGAAGAGGCGGGCCGCGAGGAGGGAGGCCGCCTCGTCGATCGCGCCGGGCTCCTCCAGGAGGTCGCAGGCCGGACGCTCGCCCAGGCGGGAGGCGAACCCCTCGGCGAGACGGTCGCGCCGGGACAGCTCGGTCAGGGCGGCGACGACTCCCGCGTCCAGCCGCGACGGCCAGCGGCCCATCCGCCAGGCCGGCAGCGCCACGCGCGTGAGGAGGCGGTCCCAGCCCGCGTACGCGAGCCCGACCTGCTCCTGGGCGACGATCCGCAGCCCGTAGTCCACGGCCTGCGCGCGCTCCGCCGCAGCGGCGGCCACCCCGCGCTCCATCTCGGCGGCGTGCGCCTGGCAGGCGCGCAGCATCACGCGCGCGGCCCAGCCGATGCCCGCGCACACCAGCCGTACGCCGGGACAGCGCCCGCGGTCGGCGGAGACGGCCACCGCGGCGTCCAGGCCGCGCACGAACCGCCGGGCCGCCGCTATGTCGGGGTGCGCGGAGGGGCCCGTACCGGCGACGACCGGCGCGAGGACGGCACGCAGCTCGCCCACCCGCATCCACCAGAGGAACGGCGAGCCGATGACGAGGACAGGCGCGGTGGCCGTACGGCGGTTCAGCCGGTGCTGGGCGGCGCCGGCGATCTCGTCGCGCTCCCGGGGCGGGGGCGGGCCGTGCGCCGGGTGGGTGCGGTCCTCCAGCCAGCTGTCGCAGTCCGGGGTGAGCGCTATGGCGGACGGCGCGGGCACGTCCAGCCGGTCGGCCAGGTCGCGCACCATCCGGTACAGGTCGGGGGCCGCGCTCTCGGCTACGGCGACGGTCGGACTGAGGGCGGGACGGGCGCGCGCGACGACCAGGGCGACGACGGCGGCGGCCAGCAGGACGAGGACCGCGAGGACGCCGACCGTCCAGCGGGCTGCGTTCCACCCAGGGCCCACGAGGTGGCCGGTGGATCCACCGGCGAGCAGGATCACGGCGGCCGCCGAGGGCAGCAGCGCGACGGCGAGCGCCCGGCTGCGGACGCGCAGCACGGCAAGCGCCCGGGCGCGCGCGGCTTGCGCGCCCGCTTCCACTCCCGTTCCGGTCACGACCGGACGTCACCCCCTCCCCGCGGTCCTTGCGGTGCTTGCCGTGGCGGCACGCCCCGTCGGCTTCGTAGTGCTCACTCCCCCACTGTGGCACCCGCCACTGACATCGCAATGCCGGTGAGCCAAGTGCCGGAACGCTTGCGCCGCACCCTAGTTGGCGCTTCGGCCCCCGTCAGCCGGATGGGGCAGCGCTCACACGATGGAATGGCTCTGGGGAGAGGTGGATGCCGCTGGGCAAAGGTCAGGCCCCGGATTGCACGACTGTCGCCGTGGGGGTTCCGGGGCCTGTCCGAGGGGCGTGCGGGGTCTGTTCGAAGGGGGCGCGCGGTCCGGTTCACGGGGGCGCGGGGGTCTGCTCGAAGGGGCGTGCGAGGCGGCGCGTTCGAGCTGTGTGCGAAGTCGGCGTGAGGGTGTGCGTCGTTCGCGCCGCGGGTCCGTCCGGGTGCTGCCTGCCGTTGAGACTGGTCGAGGCGCGCGCCGAGACGGCTCGCGCCCCCTGCGGAGCCAGACGGGTCACGCCCCCGTCGGGGCCTCCGTCGCCGCCTTCGCCGCGATGTCCGTGCGGTGCTGGGAGCCGTCGAGGCCGATCCGCGCGACCGCCCGGTACGCCCGCTCGCGGGCCTCGGTGAGGTCCGAGCCGGTCGCGGTGACGGACAGGACGCGGCCGCCCGCGCTGAGCACGGCGTCGCCGTCCCGCTTGGTGCCCGCGTGCAGCACGTACGCGTGCGGGGCGTCCTCGGCGGCGACCGCGTCGAGACCGGTGATCGGGTCGCCGGTGCGCGGGGTGCCGGGGTAGTTGTGCGAGGCGACGACGACGGTCACGGCGGCCTCGTCACTCCAGCGCAGCGGCGGGAGGTCGCCGAGGTTGCCGGTGGCCGCCGCCATGAGGACGCCGGCCAGCGGGGTCTTCAGGCGGGCGAGGACGACCTGCGTCTCGGGGTCGCCGAAGCGGGCGTTGAACTCGATGACGCGGACGCCCCGGCTCGTGATCGCGAGGCCGGCGTAGAGCAGCCCGGAGAAAGGCGTGCCCCGGCGGCGCATCTCGTCCACGGTGGGCTGCAGGACGGTCGCCACGACCTCGTCGACCAGCTTCGGGTCCGCCCAGGGCAGCGGGGAGTACGCGCCCATGCCGCCGGTGTTCGGGCCCTCGTCGCCGTCGAGCGCGCGCTTGAAGTCCTGCGCGGGCTGGAGCGGGACGACCGTTTCGCCGTCGGTGATCGCGAAAAGGGAGACCTCCGGGCCGTCGAGGAACTCCTCGATGACGACCCGCTCGCAGCGCGCCGCGTGCGCCTTCGCCGCCTCGGCGTCACCGGTCACGACGACGCCCTTGCCGGCGGCGAGACCGTCGTCCTTGACGACGTACGGGGCGCCGAACGCGTCGAGCGCCTCGGCGACCTCCTCCGGCGTCGTGCACACGTAGGAGCGGGCGGTGGGCACGCCGGCAGCGGCCATCACGTCCTTGGCGAACGCCTTCGAGCCTTCGAGCCGCGCGGCCTCGCCGGACGGGCCGAAGACCGGGATGCCCGCCGCGCGCACGGCGTCGGCGACCCCGGCGACGAGCGGCGCCTCGGGGCCCACGATCACCAGCTCGGCGCCGAGCTCCGTGGCCAGCGCGGTCACGGCCCCGCCGTCCAGGGCGTCGACCTGGTGCAGCTCGGCGACCTCGGCGATGCCGGCGTTGCCGGGGGCGCAGTGCAGCGCGGTGACGGCGGGGTCGAGGGACAGTGAGCGGCACAGGGCGTGTTCGCGGGCGCCGTTACCGATGACGAGGACGTTCACGGGGGTCAGCCTAACGGGCTGAGGGCACGCGGGTTTGTGCGGGCTTCCGAGAGGAGGGGGGCGGGGGAGCTGTGCGTTCCTACAAGGCGGCTCCTGCACGGTGCGCTTCCCCGAGCGGCAGGCCGCCCGGCTACTCGTTGGTGAACTCCTCCACCACCGTCGCTCCCAGCTCGCGCATGATCAGGTCGTGCCCGGAGAGCGCGGACTCGTTGAGGTCGGGATCGTCGTCCTCGGGGATGTCGTCCTCGATGGACACCGGGTCCGGGGCGGAGGGCCGAGCGGCGGTGGTCGGCGGCCGCTGGGCGGGCGCGGGACCGGAGGACGACGTGGAGCCGGAGGAGGGCGCGCCGGAGCCGCCGGCGGAGGCCGAGGACCCGGCGTTCGAGGCTGAGCCGCCGCCGTAGCCGCCGGAGCCGCTCTGGCTGGCGGTGTTTCCAGGCGAGCCGGGACTGCCGTAGCCGCCGCCGCTGTGGGCACCGCCTCCACCGTGGCCCGGACCCTGCCCGGACGTACCGGGACCGCCCGGGCCGCCGAAGCCGCCGGGCGAGCCCGAGTAGCCGGACGGACCCGAGTGGCCGGACGGGCCGGGTCCGCCGAAGCCGCCGGACGGCGGGGCTGAGGCCGATCCGCCGCCGGACGGGTCGACGACCGCCTCGATCTTCCACTGGACGCTGAACTGCTCGCTCAGCGCCTGACGCAGCACGTCCTCGCTGCCGCTCCCGGCGAAGTTGTCGCGGGCTCCGGCGCTCGCGAAGCCGAGCTGGAGCGTGGTGCCGTCGAAGCCGGTGACCTGCGCGTTCTGGCTGAGCAGGATCCAGGTGAAGCGGCGGCGGTTCTTCACCGCCTCCAGGATGTTCGGCCAGAGCATGCGGGGGTCGAGACCGCCTGCGGGGGGCGCGTAGGACGCAGGCGCCGGGGACGCGGGGGCCGCGGGCTGGGGCGCGGCCTGCGGCCCGGGGGCGGGGGCCGAAGGGGCGGAGGAGGCCGGTCCGGGGCCCGCCGGGGGCCTTCCGCCACCCGCAGCGGCGGCCGTGGGCCAGCCGCCGGGCCGACGGCCGCTGCCGGCGGCGGTGGGAGTCGGCCAGGCGCCGGGGGCGGGCACCGTAGGGGAGCCGGTGTCCGCGGGGGCGGCCGGGGCGGATTCCTGCGCGGCGACGGGCTGCTGCTGCGCGGGCTGGGGCGCCGGGGCGGGCGGCGTGGGATCGGGGGCCTGGGCGGGCTGGACGGCCTGACCGCCCGCAGGACCGCCCCCACCGGGACCACGCACCGCCGCACGGGCCGCGGCCGCACCGCCGCCGGGCGGCACAGGCGCGGTGTCGCCGTGGGCAGGACCGGCAGCGGGAGCAGCCCCCGCCGCGAAACCGGAACCAGAACCGGAACCGCCGCCGTGTGCCTCCGGCCCCGGCACGTATCCCATCGAGGGCATGCCGCCGCCCCCGGCGAAGTTCACACCGCGCTCGATCCGGTCGAGGCGGGCCATGACGGACCGCTCGTCGCCGTAGGCGGCGGGCAGCAGCACGCGCGCGCAGATCAGCTCGAGCTGGAGACGGGGCGAGTTGGCGCCGCGCATCTCGGTGAGGCCCTCGTTGACGAGATCGGCGGCACGGCTGAGCTCGGCCGCGCCGAAGACGCCGGCCTGGGCCTGCATGCGCTCGATGACATCGACGGGGGCGTCCAGGAGCCCCTTGTCGGCCGCGTCCGGAACGGCGGCCAGGATGACGAGGTCGCGCAGCCGCTCCAGCAGGTCGGCGACGAACCGCCGGGGGTCGTTGCCGCCCTCGATCACCCGGTCCACGACCTCGAAGGCGGCAGCCCCGTCGCCGGTGGCGAAGGCCTCGACGACGGAGTCGAGCAGCGAGCCGTCCGTGTAGCCGAGGAGGGAGGTGGCCATGGCGTACGTCACACCGTCCTCGCCGGCGCCGGCGAGGAGCTGGTCCATGACGGACATGGAGTCACGCACGGACCCCGCGCCCGCGCGCACGACGAGCGGAAGGACCCCCTCGTCGACGGGGATGTCCTCCTGGCGGCACACCTCGCCGAGGTAGTCCCGCAGGGTCCCCGGCGGCACGAGGCGGAAGGGGTAGTGGTGGGTCCGCGACCGGATCGTCCCGATGACCTTCTCGGGCTCGGTGGTGGCGAAGATGAACTTCAGATGCTCCGGCGGCTCCTCGACGACCTTGAGGAGCGCGTTGAAGCCGGCCGACGTGACCATGTGGGCCTCGTCGATGATGTAGATCTTGTAGCGGCTGCGGGCCGGCCCGAAGAAGGCCTTCTCACGCAGGTCACGCGCGTCGTCGACACCACCGTGCGAAGCGGCGTCGATCTCGATGACGTCGATGGAGCCGGGCCCGTTGCGGGCGAGGTCCTTGCAGGACTCGCACTCGCCGCAGGGCGTCGGCGTGGGCCCCTTCTCGCAGTTCAGGCACCGGGCGAGGATGCGCGCGCTGGTCGTCTTGCCACACCCGCGCGGACCGCTGAACAGGTACGCGTGATTGACCCGGTTGTTCCGCAGCGCCTGCTGCAACGGGTCGGTGACATGCTCCTGCCCGATGACCTCGGCGAACGACTCCGGGCGATAGCGGCGGTACAGCGCGAGAGACGACACGCTTACGAGGTTATAGGCGCACACTGACAACCGGCCCCGCCGCCCGGAGGGCCCCTCGACTCCCCCGGGAACGCAAAACGCCCCCCACGCACCCGCCAGAGCCAACCTACCCTTGCTGCCTTCCGGCCCTGGGGGAGTTCAGTCAGATAGCGCCGCGTGGGGAGCTGCGCTCAGGTTACCTGATCCCGCACCCGGGGATCGAGTTCGCGAGCACTCCTCTCGGTCATGTAATGTTTCCGGCGGAGGATTCGCCTAGAGGCCTAGGGCGCACGCTTGGAAAGCGTGTTGGGGGCAACCCCTCACGAGTTCGAATCTCGTATCCTCCGCCAGTGCCTCACCGGGCACGATGTCGAAGGGCCCCGCTGCTTGCAGCGGGGCCCTTCGACGTTGTCCGGCTCAGTGGTGCCGCGCGATGTGGCTCAGGCGTAGGGGTCCGCACCGAGGAGCACGGTCAGGGTGACGGCGATGGCCGCGGGGCCCAGTAGGGCGAGACGGGCGGAGCGGGCCAGGCGGGCGATGCCGGGGGCGAAGTAGAGGGGCGTCGCTACAGCCGCGGTGAGGGCGACTTGGAGCACGGTCACCTTCACGGAGTCCGCCCTGATCAGCGGTTGCGCCCAGGCGACGGACAGAGCCGTCAGGAGAAGGACCGGGCCGAAGGTGATCAGTGCCGCCCAGGCCCAGAAGAAGACGGCCAGGCAACGGCAGGCCTGCGAGTCGGCCAGGTCGCGGGGTTTGACGTTCCGGGTGACGTTCACGGCTTCAGCATGTCGTCGGCGACCAGGTCACCGCATGGGTGCGGCTACTCAGCCAGGCTTCGCCCACTGCATGAGTACGTGCAGCCGCGGGCGAGCTGTCCCTCAGCGTTCGATGCGTACCGGGCGGGTCACGCTCACCTGGTCGATCTCCGACACCCGCACCGTCAGCTTCATCTCCCAGGTGCCGGGGAGGGGGAGGTTGACGGAGGGGGTGCTCCAGTAGCCGCCCCGGTCGGTGAGCTTGGCGTCCAGGGGGCCTATGTCCTGGCTGGGGAGGGTGAAGGACATGCGCAGCTCGGGGAGGGGGACTAGCCCTCCGTCGACCGCGTAGGCCACGGCCTGGACCGAGTTGCTGCCGACGCGGCCCGGGTCGAGGGTGACCTGGACCTTGCCGCGGGCGTTGCCGACGGCGAAGGGGACGTCGGTCACGGAGGCGACCGGCAGGCCCGCGGACCGCTCCGAGGCGGCCGCCTCGGCCGCCGCCCGGCCGGGGAGCGTCGCGGTGAGGATCGTCGTCAGCAGCAGGACGACCACGGAGACCGCCACTTCCACGAGGACGGACCGGCGCAGGGCGCGGCGGTGGGCGTCCTCCTGCGGTGCGACACGCGCCGGGTCGGTGGCCGGCTGCTGCGGTGTGGTGTCCGTCGCCGCGGGCTGCTTCGCCGTCATGTTCGCTCCCACCGCCACCGGGGTCGGTTCCGTCTTCAGCGCGGCCTCCGTCGTCGCCTCGGCCGTCGTCTTCGGTTCCACCGTCGTCCATCGCTTCGTCCAGTGCCGCGACCACGCGCCGGCCAGGAGCAGCAGGGCCACCGCCGCCAGCTTGGCGAGCAGGACCCGCCCGTACGTCGTGGTCGTGAGGGTGTCGAGCGTGCCGAGGCCCCGCCAGGACTGGTAGACGCCGGTCGCCGCCAGGACGATCACCGAGGCGGTGGCCACGCGGGAGAAACGGGCGGCCACGACGGCCGGCAGGTCGGTGCGGTGCAGCAGGGTGAGCAGGGACGCCAGGCCGCCGAGCCACGCCGCCATGGCGAGCAGGTGCAGCGCCGACGAGGCCATCGCGGCCGGGACCTGGATGCCGGCCGAGGCGTGCTCGGCGGCGGCCCAGGTCAGGGCGAGGCCCACGGCGAGCACGGCGCCGAAGGCGAGGTACGCGCGCGTGGGCCGCTCACGGTCGCCCTGTCGTCGTAGGCGCCGCAGCCGCAGGAGCAGGGCGGCGGTCGCCGCGAGCAGGGCCAGCCGGGCGAGCAGCGCGAGTCCCGGGCGGCCGGTCAGGGTGCGTTGCAGGCCCGCCGGGTCGAACGCCCCCGCCGGGCCCGTGCCCTCCTCGTAGGGGGCGCGCAACAGGAGCAGGAAGACCGACGTGCCGACGAGGACCCAGAAGCCGGCCAGCAGCGGTTTGCGCAGGGGGCGTGCGTCCGGGGGGCGGCAGACCGCCACGAAGACGCCGATGCCGATGACGAGGGTCGCGGCGCCGTACGCGAGATAGCGGCCGATCTTGAACAGGCCGCTGGTGGCCGGGTCCTCGGTGGGTCCGGACGACAGCACGGCCGTCGTAGGGGACGGCTGCCCGACGGAGAAGGTGAAGGCTCCGGAGACCGGGTGGCTGTCCGCCGAGACCACTCGCCAGGCCACCGTGAACGTGCCGGTGCCGAGCTTCTCGGAGAGGGGGACCTGCGCCGTCTCCGAGCGGCCGTCCGCGTGCCGGGCCCCGCCGGTGTCGACGCGCTGGTTGTCCGGGTCCAGGACGCGGAAGGAGTCGTCGAGGAGGCTGACGGACTCGGTGAAGGTCAGGGTGATGCTGCCAGGGGAGCTCTTGAGGACGCTTCCGTCGGCGGGGTCGGTGGAGCGGAGGGCGGCGTGGGCCGACGCCGGGCCCGCGCCTCCGAGGACGAGCAGGACCAGCAGGGCGCCCAGCAGCACCAGCCCTTGAAGCCGCCGGACTCCGCTTCCGTCACCGCCCGCGTTTCCTGCGCCTCCCGCGGCCCGGACCCGACCGGCGCTTCCCGCGCCCTTCTCGTCCGCCGCGCCGGCTGCCGTACCGCGCCGTCGTCCGCCATCGCGCCCTTCGCTCACGTCACCGCTCCGTACGACTCGTGTGCTCGGGGATACGTACGGAGCGGACGGCGGTCCTGCTCACCCGGGCTTCTCGCAGGTCACCGGGCCGGGCGTCCCGCCGCCCAGGTCAACGTGCCCCGGGGAAGGCCACCTCCCGGCGCAAGAAGGCCAGTTGCGCCTTCTTCTCGGGCAGGAACACGTCCGGCAGGTCGATCTCCGGGAGGGTGACGACCGGCCCCGCCTCGAAGCCCTGGCGCAGGAAGCGGGTGATCGCCTTCTCGTTGCGCACGTCGGGGTCGACGACGACCCGCCGCCTCTCCAGGCCCAGCAGCACGTACGCCGCGAGCACGCCCATCAGCAGCGCCGACCAGCCTGACCGCGCGCCCCGCGCACCGGCGGGCGCGAGGAGCAGGTGGATGCCGATGTCGCCGGGCTCGACCTGGTAGCACTCGCTGACGCGGTCCGCGGCCGGGTCGTACGTCTGGAGCAGGCCGACCGGTTCGGCGTCCAGCTCGACGAGGTGGGCGTGGTGGGTGTCGAGGCCGGCCATGTGGGCGTAGATCTCGGCCACCTGGTCGCGGGTCAGGCCGTTCATGCCCCAGAACGCGGCGCGTTCCTCGCTCGTCCAGCGGTGGACGACGTCCGCGTCGCCCTCGGCGTCGAGGGGCCGGATGCCGACGCTTCCGAACCCGTCGACGGTCTGCTCGTACGTATACCGGTCGGACATCAGTGGTCGCTCTCCTTCTTCAGCAGCGCCCAGTCGGTGACGACCGGCGCGAGCTCGCCCGTGAGCCAGAGGGGGAGCTGGTCGTGGTGGTGGGGGCTGTCGGGGCGGCCGGACGCGCCGAAGGGCACGACCCAGCGGCTGTCCTCACGGCGGGCCAGGTCCCAGACGTAGCGGGCGGCCGGGCCGCGTGCGGCGAGGTCGGTCCAGCCGGGCACGGCGGAGGTGCACAGCACGCAGTCGTGGTCGCCGGAGAGGGCAGGGGCTTCGTACGACGGGTCGGGCAGGGCCCGCCAGGGGGCGAGGCGGTGGGTGTCGCCCCAGCGGGCGGCCGGCTGTCCGGCGACCTCATCGACGGCCTCGCGGACGAGCGCGCGGCGGTCGACGCCGTACAGCTCGTCGGCGCTGAGCAGGTGGGCGAGCGCGAAGCCGATGCGCGGGACGAGGGCCAGCCAGGGCAGGAGCACCTCGGGGTAGGCGGGCGGGGTGGTCAGGGCGGCGAAGGCCGGATGAGCGGCGAGGCGGCGCACGACGGCGCTGCGCAGGGCGGCGTAGGCGGCCGCGTCCTGGCTGTCGGCGTCCATGCGGCGGTCCCAGCGCAGCAGGCGTTCGCGCAGGCCGGCGGCCGGCCCGGTCAGGTCGTCGAGGGCGGCGAGGTGATCGAGGAGCGGGCCGGCGGACGCGAGGTGGGTGTCGGTGTGCAGGGCCGGCATGTCGGCCGCCGACCACTGCCTGCGTCCGTCCAGCAGTTCCCGGATGCGGTCGGCGCGGTGCGGCGGGGCGAACTCGACGCCGAGCGGGGCGGCCGGGCCGCGCTGGTTGGCCATGACGGCGACGCCGTCGGTGAGACCGGCGCGGTGCGTCTCGTGCCAGCCGGTCCACTCGTGGCCGGGCTCCCAGGCGGGGACCAGACGGACGCGGTTGGCCTCGGCGCGCACGGGGACGCGGCCGGCGACCCGGTGCAGCAGTCCGCCCTCGGTGTCGGCGGCCTGGACGACGTTGACCGGCTCGGCCCAGCGGTCGAAGGCACGGTCCACGTCGGCGACCCGGCGGGCGCGCAGGAGCGGCAGCAGGGCGCTGAAACCGAGGTCGGCGGTGACACGGGGCGGGTAGCGCAGGGCCAGGGCGAGCGGGGCGCCGGCCTGGTCGGGGTCCGACGCAGCCCCCTCGGGGCGGCCCCCGGTGACACCGTCACGGTCCGACGCGATCCCCTCGGGTCCGCCCGCGATGACGGGCCCGCGTTCGGTCTCCAGGATCTCGACCTCGACGCTCTCCTCCCCCGCGACCCGGATCAGCTCGGTGTGCCGGGTGACCCGCCGCCAGACGCCGTCCGGGCCGAGGGCCTCGACGTCGGTGCCCGTGCGGCGCAGGCGCTCGCGGTAGAGGTCCTGGTAGTCGGCCATGGCGTTGGTGATGGCCCAGGCGACGGTTCCGGTGTGCCCGAAGTGGGCGATGCCGGGGATCCCCGGCACGGCGAGTCCCACGACGTCGAACTCGTCGCAGGCCAGGCGGATCTGCTGGTAGACGCCGGGGTCCTCGATGAAGCGGTGCGGGTCACCGGCGATGACGGCCTGCCCGGTGCGGGTGCGCTCGCCTGCGACCAGCCAGCCGTTGCTGCCGGAGGTGCCGGGGCCGTCGGTGGCGAACAGCCCGACCGCCTCCGGGCCGAGGTGCCGGATCGCCTCCTCGCGCCACAGCTTGGCGGGGAAGCCTGCGAACAGGATGTGGGTGGAGAGCCAGACGGCGAGCGGGGTCCAGGGCTCCCAGCGGCCGGGGGCCAGGGCGAGGTCCGCGAACTCGGGGGCGGGCGGCGCGGTGGACTCCGGGGCGGCGGCGGCCCCGGTCAGGCCCTCGTTGACGCCGTCCACGTACGCCCGTACCCAGTCGGCGGTCTCCGGGTCGTGCTCCTCCAGGGCGGCGAAGCAGCGGCGGGCGGTGTCGTCGAGGCGGGCGCGGCGCGCGAAGCGGTCCCAGGGCAGGGCGTCGGCGCCCAGGAAGGACGCCGAGGTGCCGCGGGCGCGGTGCCGTTCGACCTCCAGCTGCCAGGCGCGGTCGCGGGCGGTCACCCGCCCCTGGAGCCGTGCGAGCTCGCGGGCGCTTCCGGCGCGCACGTGCGGGATGCCCCAGGCGTCCCGGAAGACGCCCTCGGGTCCGTCGGTCTCGGTCGTCACCCTGTGACCCCTCTTGCTTTTAGGTTAGCCTCACCTAACGATCAGGCCAGGAATCGTACGCGAGGGGTGCAGAGGTCATGGGTCAGGGGCGGGGCTGGGAGGGCGCGGTCCTCAAGTTGATGCGGGCGAAGGACTACACGCTCACGGTGACGGACGCCGAGGACGTCACCCCGCACTACCGCCGGGTGCGCCTCACCGACGGCGGCCTGCTCGCGGCGAGCGGGGTGCATCCGACGATGTGGGTCCGGCTGTGGTTCACCGACGCGGGCAAGCCGCACCAGCGGGCGTTCACCCTGGTCGACCCGGATCCGGCGGCGGGCGCCTTCTCCCTGGAGTTCGCGCTGCACGAGGGCGCGGCCAGCGACTGGGCGCGGACGGCGAAACCCGGCGACACCATCGAGGCGACCGTCCAGGGCACCGGGTTCGAGGAGCCGTCGCCGTCCCCCTCGCACGTCCTCGCGGTCGGCGACCCGGCCTCTCTGCCCGCGATCAACTCCCTGCTGGACGCGCTGGGCTCGGCGCCGGCGACGGTGTGGTTCGAGGGCGACGCGGACGGCCTGCCCTTCCGCGCCGACCCGTCCCGGCACGAGATACGGCACGTGCCCCGCCGCGACGACGGGGCGCACCTCGTGGAGCGGGTGAAGGCGGAACTCCCCGAACTGCTCCGTCTGACGCCCGACCCGTACGTCTGGATCGCCTGCGACACGCGCACCACGCGCGCGTTGTCGACGTACGTGCGCAAGGAACTGGGCGTGGCGAAGGACCGCGCGCACGCTCTGGGGTACTGGCGGGCGGACTGAGCCGGGGGCGCTGGCGGCCCCGATGAGCCTGCCGGGCGGGAGGGGGCACGGCGGGCAGCCCCGGCCCGTACGCGGGATGATCGAGGGCATGGACGTCACCCTTCACCTCGCCCAGGACCCCGACGCCGACGAACTCCTCGGACGCTCGCCGCTCGCCGCGCTGGTCGGGATGCTGCTCGACCAGCAGGTCCCGATGGAGTGGGCGTTCAAGGGGCCGCGGACGATCGCCGACCGGCTCGGCGCGGACGACCTCGACGCGCACGACATCGCCGTCCGCGACCCCGAGGCGTTCGCCGCCCTCCTCTCCGAGAAGCCGGCCGTGCACCGCTATCCGGGCTCCATGGCCAAGCGGATCCAGCAGTTGTGCCAGTACCTCGTCGAGCACTACGACGGTGACGCCGCCGCCGTCTGGAAGGACGCAGGCACCGGCAAGGAGCTGCTCAGGCGGCTGGAGGAACTGCCGGGCTTCGGCAAGCAGAAGGCGCGGATCTTCCTCGCGCTGCTCGGCAAGCGGCTCGGTGTGCGGCCGACGGGCTGGCGTGAGGCCGCCGGCGCCTACGGCGAGCCCGATTCCTTCCGCTCGGTCGCCGACATCACGGGCCCGGAGTCGCTGGCGAAGGTGCGGGCGCACAAGCAGGAGATGAAGGCGGCGGCCAAGGCCGCCAAGAAGGCCTCTTCGAGCTGACGCCGCACGCTCCCGGGGACTCGCGGCCGAGCGGGCGGGCGCTGCTCCGAACGGGCGGTTCCCGGGTTCCGCGTGCTGGGCGGCCGGTGTGTCGTGGGCAGAGCACCTCCCATGAGCACCGCACGACGCCTTCCGGGCAGCCGCCGCTGGCTGCGGGTCCTCGTGCTGCTGCTCGCCGTCCTCGTGCCGGGCGCGGCCGCCGAGGCCGCCGCCGTCCCGGCGCTCCCCGCCGCGGTCGTCGAGAGCGCCGAGCACGACGGCTTCGACGCCGCCCCGCGTCCCCCGGCGGGCGGCGCCCACCGCGCCGTCGCGCCCGCCCGGCCCTCGTCCCGCCCGGCCCGGCCGCCCGCCGCTCCCCCGGGCCGCCTCCTGCCTCCCCGGGCCTGCCCGCCGTACGCCCTGGACGTGCCGGACGTCCTGCGCAGCGTCGTCCTGCGCTGCTGACCGGGACCGCTCCCGCGGAAAGCCCGTCAGCACCAGGTACGAACGAGGAACACAGGACCCAGCCATGCCTACAGACCCTTATGCCGTTCTGCGCGCCCTGCTGCGCGCGGAGGCGGCCCGCAGTGCGCCGAAGTCCAGGTCGACGATCAAGGACCGGGAGGAGTCGCGGCAGGTCCCGGAGGACCACCGGAGCGGCCGGGGCCGCTGACCCGGGGACGGGACGGAGGCGGGGTCACCGCCTCCGTCTCGCGGTGCCGAAGAGCGAACGGGTGATCTCCCGGCCGATCTGCGTGCCCACGGAACGCGCCAGGGACTTGAACACACCGCTGTGGACGACCTGTTCAGCGAGGGAAGGCTCGGGCTCGGCATGTCCGGCGTGGTCGGCGCGTCCGGCGGGCCTCCGGCTCTCGGCCATCGGACCGCCGGAGGGCCGGCCCGGCCTGCCGGGCGCCTCGGCCGGACCCCGCGCCGCCGCCAGCCGCTCGTAGGCCGACTCTCTGTCCACAGCCTGTGCATACCGCTCGAACAGCGCCGAGGCGCGCACCGCTGCGTCCAGGGCCGCCGCGTCGACCGGGCCCATCAGGGACGCCGGGGCGCGCAGCCT
Organism: Streptomyces sp. NPDC002566; assembly: GCF_042889585.1. NCBI lineage: Bacteria > Bacillati > Actinomycetota > Actinomycetes > Kitasatosporales > Streptomycetaceae > Streptomyces > Streptomyces sp. NPDC002566. Next base: position 96,244 of record NZ_JBIARD010000006.1, read on the forward strand.
GGTCGCCGCGACCGGGGTGGGGGCGCCGTTCTCGTCGAGGACGGTGACCACCGCCTCGCCGGTGCCCAGACCGGTCAGCAGCTCCTCCAGGTCGTAGGCGGAGTCCGGGAACGTCTTCACCGTGGCCCGCAGGGCCTTCTGGTCGTCCGGGGTGAAGGCGCGCAGGGCGTGCTGGACGCGGTTGCCGAGCTGGGCCAGGACGTCCGCGGGCACGTCCTTCGGGGTCTGTGTGACGAAGAACACGCCGACTCCTTTCGAGCGAATGAGCCGGACGGTCCGCGTGAGGGCCTCCAGGAACGCGCGGGAGGCGCCGTCGAAGAGGAGGTGCGCCTCGTCGAAGAAGAAGACGAGCTTGGGCCGGTCGACGTCGCCGACTTCCGGCAGATCGTGGAAGAGGTCGGCCAGGAGCCACATCAGGAAGGTGGAGAAGAGCTGGGGCCGGTCCTGCACGGCGGGAAGTTCCAGCACGGAGACGATCCCGCGCCCGTCGTCCGCGGTGCGCAGCAACTCGCCCGTGTCGAACTCCGGTTCGCCGAAGAAGTCGGCCGCGCCCTGCGCCTCGAACACGGTGAGGGTCCGCAGGATCACCCCGGCGGTGGCCGGGGACACCCCGCCGACGTCCTTCAGCTCGCTCCTGCCCTCGTCGGAGGCGAGGAAGGCGACGACGGCCCGCAGGTCCTTGAGGTCGACCAGCTCCAGGCCCTTGCGGTCGGCGTAGTGGAAGATCAGGCCGAGCGACTGCTCCTGGGTGCGGTTGAGCTGGAGCACCTTGGCGAGCAGCACCGGCCCGAAGCTGGTGACGGTGGCCCGGACGGGGATGCCGTGGCCGAGACCGCCGAGGGCGTAGAACTCGGCGGGGAAGCCGGCCGGCGCCCACCGCTGACCGACCTCGGCGGAGCGGGAGGCCACCTTGGGATTCGGCGCGCCCGGCGCCGCGACGCCGGACAGGTCGCCTTTGACGTCCGCGAGGAAGACCGGCACGCCCTGCGCCGAGAGCTGCTCGGCGATGAGCTGGAGCGTCTTGGTCTTGCCGGTGCCGGTGGCGCCGGCGACGAGGCCGTGCCGGTTCAGCACGGCGAGGGGGACGCGGATCGGGGCGTCCGGCAGGCAGGCCCCGTCCCACAGGAGGGCGCCCAGGTCGAGGGCGGGACCGGTGAAGGCGTACCCGGCAGCGATCTCGCTGGCACTCATCGACGGCCCCTCGCTCCCGTTTCGCCCCCGTTCAGCTTGTTTTTTCCAGCGTCGCACTCGCCCGCCATGGCTGCGCCCGGAAGGTCTGGGCCGGTAGGCTTTCCGTGTGATCTTCAAGCGCATCGGAAACGGCCGGCCGTACCCCGACCACGGCCGGGAAAGCACCCGGCAGTGGGCGGACGTCGCGCCGCGCCCGGTCCGCCTCGATCAGCTGGTGACCACCAAGCAGCAGCTCGACCTGGAAACCCTGCTCGCCGAGGACTCCACGTTCTACGGCGACCTCTTCGCGCACGTCGTGAAGTGGCAGGGCGACCTGTACCTGGAGGACGGCCTCCACCGCGCCGTGCGGGCGGCCCTGCAACAGCGTCAGGTGCTGCACGCCCGGGTGCTCGAGCTGGACTGACGGCTCCGCCGGCGCGGCTGACTCCCTGTCGGGCGGCTGCGCCGGCCTTCGCGGATTGCCCCTTTCGGGTTCTCCTGCGGGGAGTCGAATGATCATCTAGTAGGCATGGCCGCCGCGGCGCACTACGCTGCGTTCATGAGCATGCTGACTCCCCCGGGCATGGGCGGCAAGTACCGGATCACGGGGGACAAGTACCCGCGTATGCGCCCGCCCCGGCGGCGGGGCCGGCTGGTCGTCGTGGTCGTCGCCTGTGGCGCCGTGCTGGGCGTCGGCGGCTGGGGGACGCTGCAGCTCATCGACGTCTTCACGGGCGGCGGAGGCACGGCCTCGACGGCGGGCTCCAAAGCCGGCTGCACCACCAAGGCGGCCAAGGCGAGCCCCGCGGCCGCCGCGTCGCCCGCCGTGCTGCCGGCGCCCGCGCAGATCACCGTGAACGTCTTCAACGCCACCACGCGCGGCGGCCTCGCCAAGACCACGGCGGACGAGCTGAAGAAGCGCGGCTTCAAGATCGGCCAGGTGGGCAACGCGAGCAACGAGTACGACAAGAAGGTCCCCGGGGCCGGTGTCCTGCTCGGCCCCGCGGCCTCCCTGAACACCTCGCTGCCGGTCCTCGCCACCCAGCTCGCCACGGCCGAGCGCCGCACCGACGCCGCCCGCAAGGGCCCGGCGATCGACCTGATCATCGGCAACGCCTTCACGGCCCTCACCGCCCAGCCGGAAGCCACCAGGGCCCTGACCGCCCTGACGGCCCCTCACCCCGCGGCGACGGCGACCACGAAGAAGCACTGCTAGGGCCGAGCCGCGAGTCCGCAAGGGGCCCGCTGGAGCTCGGCCCGGCAATGGCGGGGTGGCTCCCCGGAGGGTTACTCCGCCGCGCCGTACAGGCGGTCGCCCGCGTCGCCCAGGCCCGGGACGATGTAGCCCTGGTCGTTGAGGTGGTCGTCGACCGCCGCGGTGACCACCGTGACCGGGGTGCCGGCGAGGTCGCGCTCCATGACCGCCACGCCCTCGGGCGAGGCCAGCAGCACCACGGCCGTGACGTCGTCCGCGCCGCGCTTGATCAGCTCGTGGATCGCCGCGACCAGCGTGCCGCCGGTGGCCAGCATCGGGTCGAGCACGTACACCTGGCGGCCCGACAGGTCCTCCGGCATGCGCGTGGCGTAGGTGGAGGCCTGGAGCGTCTGCTCGTCACGGATCATGCCCATGAAGCCCACCTCGGCGGTCGGCAGCAGCCGCACCATGCCGTCCAGCATGCCGAGCCCGGCCCGCAGGATCGGCACCACCAGCGGACGCGGGTGGGACAGCTTGACGCCCGTGGTCTCGGCGACCGGCGTCACGATGTCGACCCGTTCGGTGCGCACGTCACGCGTGGCCTCGTAGGCGAGGAGGGTGACCAGCTCGTCGGCCAGACGGCGGAAGGTCGCGGAGTCGGTGCGCCGGTCGCGCAGGGTGGTGAGCTTGTGGGCGACCAGGGGGTGGTCGACGACGTGAAGACGCATGTCCACAACAGTAACCGGGCCCGGCCCGCCCACCGCCCGCCCGCCCGGCGAGCCCCGTGACGACCCCGTGACGGCAACCGCGGTGAGCCGTCCGCCCGCATCAACCGCCCTTCGGGGGGAAACCGGACTGGACGGACCGGGGTGGTGAACAGCAATGCATGACCTGCCTGACCAGAAGGCACGAGAAGCGGACGCGGCGCCGCTGACCGAGGCGCAGCGCCGTCGGCGGCGCGCCCAGTTCCTGCGCGAACTGGCCGAGGCCCGCGCGCTGCGCGACCGCGTCCAGCCGCGCCGCGCCAAGGTCGCCCGTCTGCGACACGCGATGCGCATGCGCACGTTCCGCTGGTAGCCCCGCCGGCCGCCCGCCCGTGGCCCGTACAGGGACGATCGTCCGCCCCCGGCGCGAAGATCGCCGGCGTCACGGGCGCCGCAGGGGGTGGTCGTGCGTGGGCCCACGGGAAACCCGCGTACGATCCGCTCGTGACGGCAACGAGTGCGCCGGTGGGTTGCTCGTGGACGGACGTGCGCGGACGCGCACGGACCCGCGATCAAAACGACCGGACACAGGGGGCGGAAGACGTCCCCTGAACGCCTTGTTTCTGCCACGATTCCGAGTGGGCGGGGCTCGGAGCACAGCTCTCTCCGCCCGTAACCTCCGCCGGGGGGACCCCCAACCGGCACGCCTATGACCAGTGGGAGAGTCACGGTGTACTTCGCCGCACTGCTCGCGCGCACCGAAGACGGGTGGGAAGCGAGCGACACAGAGCTCGACGATGTGGAGACCCTGTCGGATCTGGCCGACCTGGCCCGGGAAGCCTCTCCCGACGAGGACACGGTGCTCGTGCTGATCGAGCAGGAGGACTCCTGGTTCGGGGTCGTCCGCATCGACGGCGAGGAGGACCCTCGCATCTACGTCTCCGACGCCGCCGCCGCGGCCCGCAGTTCGTACGGCGAGATCCTGCTCACCGACGAACTGCTCGGCCGGGATTCCGACGCCGCCGACGACCTGGACGCCCTCGACCTCGACGGCACCGAGGACGGTGAGGACGACTCCGACGAGGACGACGGCTCCGCCGGCGAGGCGGTGCCGCACGGCCCGGTCGGCGACCCCGGCATCCTCGACGACCTCGGCGTCGGCGTGAAGGAGCTGAAGTCGCTGTCCTCGGACGCGCTCACCGAGATCGCCGAGGCCCTCGGCGCCTCGGAGGTCCTGGAGACCGTCCGCTGAGCGCACCCGACCCCGTGCGCGATCCCTGGCGGGCCGCCATGCGGCTCGCCCTGACGGAGGCCGCGCTGGCCGCCCGGGGCGGGGACGTCCCGGTCGGCGCCGTGGTGCTGGCCCCCGACGGCGTCACCGTCCTCGCGGCCGGTCACAACGAACGCGAGGCCGGCGGCGACCCGACGGCGCACGCGGAGGTCCTCGCCCTGCGGCGGGCGGCCGCCGAGACGGGCGAGTGGCGGCTGACCGGCTGCACGCTCGTCGTGACGCTGGAACCCTGCACGATGTGCGCGGGCGCGCTCGTGCAGTCCCGCGTGGACCGTGTCGTCTACGGCGCCCGCGACGACAAGGCGGGCGCGGCCGGCTCCCTCTGGGACGTCGTCCGCGACCGGCGGCTCAACCACCGGCCCGAGGTGATCGAAGGCGTCCTCGCCGACGAGTGCGCGGGCCTCCTCACGGAGTTCTTCCGCACCCGCTGACCTCAGCGGGCCCCGGCTGCGGATATCGATTTCGGAGCACGCCCCGGCGTGCTGTAAGGTCTCCCTCGGTAGCGTGTCCGAGCGGCCGAAGGAGCTCGCCTCGAAAGCGAGTGTGGCGCAAGTCACCGAGGGTTCAAATCCCTCCGCTACCGCTTGAGAAGGGCCCCGTCGTGAGACGGGGCCCTTCGTGCGATCATGTGCGCTCATTTAGCCATCAGTGTGACAGGGGAGGCCGCGGTGGCGGTGAACGCCAAGAAGATCGCCGTCTACGTGCTCGTGGTCTTCGCGCTGTACGTGATCATCACGGACCCGGCCAAGGCCGCCGACTACGTCCAGATAGGCTTCGAGGGCATATCGGACGCCGCCAAGGCCATCGGCGACTTCTTCACCTGGCTCGCCGACGGGGCGAAGTAGCACGCATCGGGAGTGCCCATGATCCGCCACCTGGTCCTCTTCAAGCTCCACGACGGCGTCCGGCGCGACGACCCCCGCGTGGTGGCGGGCGAGGCCGCCTTCCGGGCCCTGGGCGGCCAGATCGAGGAGCTTCGCTTCTGGGAACTGGGCTGGAACGTCAGCGAGCGCCCCGTCGCCTACGACTTCGCCATCAACTCGGCGGTGGAGGACGCGGACGCCCTGAAGCGGTACCTCGAGCACCCGGCCCACCAGGCGGGCGTCGCCCTGTGGCGGGAGTTCGCCACTTGGGTGGTCGCCGACTACGAGTTCTGAGCCGCGCGCCCGCGACCGGGCCGCAGGACCCAGGGAAGCCCTCCGCCGGAACGGCGGGGGGCTTTCACGTACGCCGGGCGGCCGGGTCACCCCTCAACTTGTCCCTCAACACGGCGTTATGGGGTGCTTGCACACAGTGCACATGTCTTGTGATGCTATGACCGCTTTTGACGGATGATTGACCGATGAAGAGGTGGCGTTGACCGTGTCGGCCAGTACTGCGCCGCCCCAGGTGGAGGCATCCGCCGCTCCGGCCCCCGACCCCGCCGCCCCCGATCCGGGCGCCGACCCGGCTCCCGTACCGGAGAAACGCCGGGGCGCCGACACCCGGGCGCTCACCCAGGTGCTCTTCGGCCAGCTGAAGGAGCTCTCCCCCGGCTCACCGGAGCACAACCGCGTGCGCGGGGCGCTCATCGAGGCGAACCTCCCGCTCGTGCGTTACGCGGCGGCCCGGTTCCGCTCCCGCAACGAGCCGATGGAGGACGTCGTCCAGGTCGGCACCATCGGCCTGATCAACGCCATCGACCGCTTCGATCCCGACCGCGGGGTGCAGTTCCCGACCTTCGCGATGCCGACGGTCGTCGGGGAGATCAAGCGGTACTTCCGCGACAACGTGCGCACCGTCCACGTCCCGCGCCGGCTGCACGAGTTGTGGGTGCAGGTCAACAGTGCCACGGAGGACCTGACCACCTGCTTCGGCCGCACGCCGACCACCGCCGAGATCGCCGAGCGGCTGCGGATCGGCGAGGACGAGGTGCTGTCCTGCATCGAGGCCGGGCGCTCGTACCACGCCACCTCCCTGGAGGCCGCGCAGGAGGGCGACGGACTGCCCGGACTGCTGGACCGCCTCGGCTACGAGGATCCCGCGCTGGACGGGGTGGAGCACCGCGACCTGGTCCGCCACCTCCTCGTCCAGCTCCCGGAGCGGGAGCAGCGCATCCTGCTGCTGCGCTACTACAGCAATCTGACCCAGTCCCAGATCAGCGCGGAGCTCGGGGTCTCCCAGATGCACGTGTCCCGGCTGCTGGCGCGCAGCTTCCAGCGGCTGCGCTCCGCGAACCGGATCGACGCCTGACCGGACGGGCGCCTGACCTGGCTACCGACGGAGTGAATCGGCGTCTGACGGACAGAAGACTGACGGACCGACACCCGACCGGACAAAGGATCGATCGGTCACCGTCCCGAGCGAATCGCTCACCAGGACGGATCCCGACAGATTTGCGCTGATACCCCGTCATACCCCCTGTTTCCAGGGCTGTTTCGTCACTCAGATGTCGACATGTCACTACAGCGTGTTGCCGACATGTGACATTCTGCGGGAAGAGCGTTTGCCGGGGCTTCGGCTCCGGTATTCAGGTGAAGGCCGACCTTCCTCTCCGGGAGCGTCAGCCGCGACCGTCCCGCGACCCAAAGGGGGTGGCATGTCCGCAGACCAGGGCAGCTCGAAGGTGCTCACGCTCACGCCGAGCGAAACCGCGCCCGCCGAGCCCGTCACGCCGGTCGAGCCCGACGTGCTCGACGACGTCACGGCCCTCGAGGCCGCGCCCGCCCCGGCCCTCCCGGCCACCGGGGCCCTCGACACCCGCACCCTGTCCCGCTCCCTGTTCCTGCGGCTCGCCGCCCTGGACGAGAACAGCCCCGAGCGCGCCTACGTCCGGGACACCCTCATCGAGCTCAACCTCCCGCTCGTGCGTTACGCGGCGGCCCGGTTCCGCTCCCGCAACGAGCCGATGGAGGACATCGTCCAGGTCGGCACCATCGGCCTGATCAAGGCGATCGACCGCTTCGACTGCGAACGCGGCGTGGAGTTCCCGACGTTCGCGATGCCGACGGTCGTCGGTGAGATCAAGCGCTTCTTCCGGGACACCTCGTGGTCGGTGCGCGTGCCGCGCCGGCTCCAGGAGCTGCGCCTGGCCCTCACCAAGGCCAGCGACGAGCTCTCCCAGAAGCTGGACCGGTCGCCCACGGTCGCCGAACTCGCCGCCGTGCTGGGCGTGTCCGAGGAGGACGTCGTCGACGGCCTCGCGGTCGGCAACGCGTACACGGCCTCCTCGCTGGACTCCCCGGCCCCCGAGGACGACGGCGGCGAGGGCTCCCTGGCCGACCGCCTCGGCTACGAGGACACGGCCCTGGAGGGCGTCGAGTACCGCGAGTCGCTGAAGCCGCTGCTGGCCAAGCTGCCGCCGCGCGAGCGCCGCATCATCATGCTGCGCTTCTTCGCGAACATGACGCAGTCGCAGATCGGCGAGGAGGTCGGCATCTCCCAGATGCACGTCTCCCGCCTCCTGACCCGCACGCTCTCCCAGCTGCGCGAGGGCCTGATCTCCGACTGACGCCTGTCCGACGGCTCAGACCGCGGAGGCGCGATGATCAGGGCGGCGTGAGCAACGCGCCGTCCGTATGCCACGACATGGCCGCCGGGGCGCCCTTGAGGACGCGTCGGCGGCCGTCGTCGTGCGCGGGGCGGTAGCGGCGGGGGATACCCGGCCCGCCGGGTGGGCAGGCGGGTGCGCCTGACCGGCGGTGCGATGCACGCGAGGGTGAAGTGCGGTGCCGCAGCGGGCGAAGAAGGCCCCGGCGGCGGGAGGAAGTCGTCGGCCGGGTGATATGACGTGGCCGCCGGGGTGCCTTGAGGGCGCGTCGTGCGGCCGTCGTCGTGCGGCCGTCGTCGTGCGGCCGTCGGGCGGGCAAGCGGGTGGGTCCTGCAGGCGGTGCGCTGCCTGCAGGGGGAGGTGCGTTACGGCAGCGGGCGGGAAAGGGCCCGCCCACCGGACGGCAGGCAGGTGGGCCCGACCGGCGGTGCGACACCTGTGAGGGCGAAGTGCCGTGCGGCAGCAGGCGGGGAAGACACCCCCGGCGGCGTGAGGAACGCGTCGGCCGGGTGGCATGACCTGCCCGCCAGGGTGCCTAGAGGGCGCGCCGACTGCCGTCGTTGCATGTGGGGCGGCACCGGACGGGGGACACCTAGGCCCGCCGGAGAGGCAGGCGGGCGCGCCCGGCCGACCGTGCGATGCCCGCGAGGGTGAAGTGCGGTGCCGCAGCGGGCGGGGAAAGGCCCGGCCCGCCGGGTGGGCGGGTGCGCCTCACCGGCGTGCGATGCCCGCAGGGATACGTGCGCGACGGCAGCGGGCAGGGATGCCCGGCCCGCCGGACGGCGGGTGGGTGCGTTCGGCCGGCGGTGCTATGTCTGCGAGGGGGAAGTTCCTTGCCGCGGGGGCTACTTGAGTGCCAGCCAGGCGACTGCCGCGACGATTGCCACCGCCACCACTACGCCCACGATCAGACCGATGCGGGGGCCGGCCGGAGCGGGGGCCTGGCGGGAGGACTGGGGTGCGCCCTCGTCGACGAACGCGCGGAACATCTGGGTGCTGCCGGCGGGGTCGTGGTTGCCCTGGGGGCCCTGGGTGTTAGCCATGCCCCGAGACCCTAGCGAAAACGCCGGTGCCGCCCCAAGTGGGGCCCCTTCCAGGGGTCCTCGCTCGGACCCCTGTGCAGTCTCCCCACGGGACCCGGCCCGGCTCCGAGCCGCCCACCTGCGCGTTTACTGCCGCAATACTTGCCTTTGCCAAGTTTTTGCGGCCCTGGCCACCTATTTATTTGCCTGTAGCAACCAAGCGCTCCTATGGTTGCCCTAAGCAACAAACACGGGAGGTGTGATGGCCGAGCAGGCGCAGTACGCGCAGTATGCGGAACTCGCACGCCAGCTCAGCGGCGTGGGCGCCGTGAAGCGGGACCTCGGGCGGATCCTGCCCGCCGACTGCTCCGCGGGTTCCGCGGCGGTGCTGACGCTGCTCGGACGCCACGGCGACCTCCGGATGAGCGCGCTCGCCGAGCTGCTCGCCGTCGACATGTCGGTGACCAGCAGGCACGCCGCGCACCTCGCCGAGCGGGGCTGGATCGAACGCTCCCCCGACCCCGCCGACAAGCGCTCCCGCATCCTGCGCCTGACCCCCGAGGGCACCGCGATGCTCCTCGAACTGTCCCGCCGCAGCACCGACCTCCTGGCGGAGCGGCTGAGCGACTGGACCGAGGACGAGGTGGGCCAGCTGATCCTGCTGATGACCCGCCTGCGCGCCAGCTTCGGCGACTGCCGTACGACAGCGCACCGGCCGCCGCCCGCACCTCCCTCGCCCCCTCCCGTTCCCGGGAGCGAACCGACCACCCGTACACCCGCACAAGCGACGTAAGAGAAGGAAGCCCATGGCAACGACCACACCAGCCGGTGTGCGGGCGCACGCGAAGCACGCCGGAGGGCACGGCGACGACGCCCCGATGACGCACCGGCAGATCATGGAGGCCCTCTCGGGCCTGCTGCTCGGGATGTTCGTGGCGATCCTGTCGTCCACGATCGTCTCCAACGCCCTCCCGGAGATCATCGGCGACCTCGGCGGCGGCCAGTCCGCCTACACCTGGGTCGTCACCGCCACACTGCTGGCGATGACCGCGGCGACCCCCCTGTGGGGCAAGCTCGCCGACCTGTACAACAAGAAGGCGCTCGTCCAGATAGCGCTGGTCATCTATGTGCTCGGCTCGATGGCCGCCGGTCTCTCGCAGAACTCCGGCATGCTGATCGCCTGCCGCGTGGTGCAGGGCGTCGGCGTCGGCGGCCTGTCCGCCCTCGCGCAGATCGTGATGGCCGCGATGATCTCCCCGCGTGAGCGCGGGCGCTACTCCGGCTACCTCGGCGCGACGTTCGCGGTCGCGACCGTCGGCGGCCCGCTGCTCGGCGGCGTCATCACCGACACCAGCTGGCTCGGCTGGCGCTGGTGCTTCTACGTCGGCGTGCCCTTCGCCGTCATCGCCCTGATCGTGCTGCAGAAGACCCTGCACCTGCCGGTCGTGAAGCGGGACGTCAAGGTCGACTGGGCCGGCGCGTTCTTCATCTCGGCGGCCGTCTCGCTGCTGCTCGTCTGGATCACCTTCGCGGGCGACAAGTACGACTGGCTGTCCTGGCAGACATACGCGATGGTCGCGGGCGCGGTCGTGCTGGCGCTGGTCTTCCTGCTCGTGGAGTCCAAGGCCAGCGAGCCGATCATCCCGCTGCGCCTCTTCCGCAACCGCACCATCACCCTGTCGTCGATCGCCTCCCTGTTCGTGGGCGTCGCGATGTTCTCCGGCACGGTGTTCTTCGCCCAGTACTTCCAGCTGGCCCGGGACGAGTCCCCCACCATGTCCGGCGTGCTGACCATCCCCATGATCGGCGGCCTGTTCGTCTCCTCGACGGTCTCCGGCCAGCTCATCACCCGCACCGGCAAGTGGAAGGCCTGGCTGGTCGGCGGCGGCGTCCTCATCACGGCCGGCCTCGGTCTGCTGGGCACGATCCGCTACGACACCGACTACTGGAAGACCGCCGTCTTCATGGCGCTGCTGGGTCTGGGCATCGGCATGATGATGCAGAACCTGGTGCTGTCCACGCAGAACCAGGTCGACCCGGGCGACCTCGGCGCCGCCAGCTCCACCGTCACCTTCTTCCGCTCCCTCGGCGGTGCGATGGGCGTCTCCGCGCTGGGCGCCGTCATGGCCCACCGGATCACCGACTACGCCCAGGACGGCATCGCCGACCTCGGCCCCCGGTACGCCTCCCTCGCCTCCGGCGCCGGCTCCACCGGCGAGATCCCGGACATGGACAAGCTGCCCGCGCCGCTGCGCACGGTGATGGAGAGCGCGTACGGCCACGGCATCGCCGACGTCTTCCTGATCGCGTCCGTGCTGGCGCTGCTCGCCTTCCTCATCACGCTGTTCATCAAGGAGGTCCCGCTGCGGACCAAGGGCGCGCTGGCGCAGGCGGCTGCCGGAGCCACGGAGGAGACCGCCCCCGCGCAGACCGACACCGCGCAGACCGACACCGCCGTCGAGACCCCGGCCGGGTCCGTCGCCGAGGAGAAGGTCCCGAGCTGGGCCGTCGCCGACGGCGAGAGCGACGGCACGGCGAACGCCACCGAGCCGATCCCGGCCGTCGCCGGCGCTGCCGAGGACACCGCCGGCACCGGTGCGACCATCCCCGTCCACGGTCACGTCCGCGGCGCGGAGAACACGCCCGTCCCCCGGGCCGCCGTCACGCTGATCTCCCTCGCGGGCCGGCAGCTCGGCAGGTCGGTCGCCCAGGCCGACGGCTCCTACGCGCTGGACGCGCCGGGCGCGGGCTCGTACGTCCTGATCGCCTCCGCCGACGGGTTCCAGCCGCAGGCGTCCACCGTCGTCGTGAACGGCGACCCGGTCGCGTACGACATCGTGCTCAGCGGCACCAGCGGACTGCGCGGTGTCGTGCGGGCCGCGGTGACCGGGGAGCCGGTCGAGTCGGCGATGGTGATCGTGACCGACGTGCGCGGGGACCTGCTGGCCACCGGCACCACCGGTGAGCAGGGCGACTTCTCCTTCGCCGAGCTGGTGCCGGGCGCCGTGACCGTCGCGGTGAACGCCGCCGGATTCCGGCCGCGCGCCCTGCCCGTCGAGATCGGCGTCACCGGGGTGACCCGTACGGAGGTCGTCCTCGACGCCGGGGCACGGCTCCGGGGCGTCGTGCGGGCGCCGCACGGTCCGCTGGCGGACGCGCGCGTCACCCTCGTCGACGCGGCGGGCAACGTGGCCGGCACGGCCACCACCGGCGACGACGGTGCGTACGCCTTCACCGACCTCGACGGCGGCGAGTACACGGTCATCGCGACCGGTTACCCGCCGGCGGCCACCTCGCTCACCTTGAGCGGCCCGGGCGTCGACGACCACGACATCGAGCTCGCCCACCCGGGCGAGTAACGGGTCCGTCCCCCTTCGGGACCGACCAGAACGACCGGAACGAGCAGGACACACGGCCCGTGGCGGGGCGATCCCCCGCCACGGGCCGTTCCTTCAGGAGGAGTTGCCCGAGATGGGACTGACCGCCAGGATCCGCACCAGGGACGGATGGGCCGTGTCGCACGCGATCGTCACGGTGACCGACATGGCGGGCACGCAGGTGCTGCGCGCCGAGGCCGACCCCGAGGGCGTCGTACGGGACACGACGGCGCTGGCCCCCGGGGCGTACACGGTGATCGTGACCGCGGTCGGGTACGCGCCCGTCGCCTCCAGCGCCCTCGTCACGGCGAGCGGACGGGCCGAGGTGGGCACGGTGACGCTCGCCCGGCAGGGCGGGGCCGAACTGCCGCCGCCCGGCCCGTGGACCGTCGACCCGGCGCACTCCGCGGTCGGCGCGGTCGCCCAGCACCTGGGGATCTCCAGCGTGCGCGGCCGGTTCACCGACTTCTCGGCGCGGGTGGAGATCGCCCCGCACGACGTCACCGAGTCCCGCGTGGAGGCCGTGATCCGGGCCGCCTCCATCGACACCGGCAACAGCATGCGCGACACCCACCTGCGCTCCGCCGACTTCCTGGACGTGGAGACGTACCCGGAGATCACCTACCGCTCGACCGGGCTGACGGCCGCCGGTCCCGACCGCTGGACGGTCCACGGCGACCTCACCCTGCGCGGGATCGTCCGCCCCGTCGACCTCGACCTCGCCTACCTCGGCACCGGCGCCGACCCGTGGGGCGGCACCCGCGCGGCCTTCCGCGCCACCGCCGACCTCGACCGCGAGGACTTCGCCATGAACTACAACCAGATCCTCCAGGCCGGCATCGCGGCCATCGGCACCACCCTGAAGGTGGAGCTGGACGTGCAGGCCGTCCAGGGCGCGTCGCTGCCGCAGGCGTAGGACCGACAGGGTCAGGCTCCCGGCCCCCGCTGCGCCTACGCTGACGGCATGGTACCGAACATCGCGACCAACACCTCCGTCACCCTCGACGAGCTGCTGGACTTCGTACGTCCCCGGCACCGCGCGATCCTGCTGACCAGGCGGGCCGACGGCAGCCCCCAGGGGTCGCCGCTGACCTGCGGCGTCGACGACTCGGGCCGGATCGTCGTCTCCACGTACCCGGAGCGGGCCAAGACGCGCAACGCCAAGCGGGACGAGCGGGTGAGCCTGATCGTGCTCAGCGACGAATGGAACGGACCCTGGGTCCAGATCGACGGCACCGCCGAGGTCATCGACTCGCCGGACTCCGTCGAGCCGCTGGTGGAGTACTTCCGCAACATCTCCGGCGAGCACCCGGACTGGGACGAGTACAAGGCGGCGATGGTCAAGCAGGGCAAGTCGATCATCCGGGTCACTCCGCAGAAGTGGGGACCGGTCGCCACCGGAGGCTTCCCGGCACGACTGGCGCCGGAGCAGTAGCGGGGGCGGAGCCCTCAGTCGCGGCCCTCAGTCTCGGTCCACCATCGCCTCGATGCCCGCGACCAACAGGTCCAGGGCGAAGGTGAAGTCGCGGTCCAGCATCTCCGCGACCGTGTCGCCGCCCCGGGCCGCCATGATGTCCTTCGACTGCTCCACCATCTCGGCCGCCTCCGGCGCCCGGCTCACCGATGCCATGGCGTTGTGGAAGTACTCGTCCGCGCTCATGCCGGTGTCCGCCGCCCGGCCGAGGAAGTGGCTCTCGATCGTGCCGTAGCCGTACACGAACTGGAAGACGGCCGAGATCGCGCCGGTGATGCGGTGGGCGGCGAGTCCGGTGCCGCGGACGACCTGCTGGACCGTCCGGGAGAACGCCAGGGAGTTCGGCCCGATGTTCAGGTACCGCCCGGCCAGCGGGGACAGCCAGGGGTGGCGGACCAGCAGCGTGCGGTATCTGGTGGCCAGCGTGCGCAGCTGCCCGCGCCAGTCCTCGCCCGCGGCGTCCGGGTCGGGCAGCTCCATCTCGCCGAAGGCCGCGTCCAGGGCGAGTTCGAGGAGGTCGTCCTTGGTGTCGACGTACCAGTACACCGACATCGCCGTCACGTTCAGCTCGGACGCCAGCCGCCGCATGGAGAACTTGTCCAGTCCCTCGGCGTCCAGCAGCCGCACGGTGGCCTCGATGATGCGGTCCCGGTCCAGTCCGGAGGGCTGCCCGCCGCCGCGACGCCGGTGCGCCTTGCCCTCCAGCCAGACACTGGTCCGCGCCGCCTTCCCGGCATCGGCCTTCGCCATGGGGGCAACCTTCCGACGTCGCTGTTCCTGGGGAGAATGCTAGGGCGTGCCGCGAACGGCACCTCCGCCCCGTATCCCCTGGTCCCACCCCTGTCACTCCGGCGGAGCCGCCCGCTCCGCCCGGCGCAGCAGCGCCGCCGCGACCAGACCGCCCAGGAGGACGGCGACCGCCCCCACCAACTGGCTGGTCTCCAGCCCGGAGGCGAACGCGTCGGCGATCCGCTCCCGCTCCCCCGCCCCGTCCGCCGCGGCCAGCGCCGCCGGCAGCGACGCCGCGGACACCGCCACCAGGGACGCGAAGCGGGAGTTGAGCACGGCGCCCAGGACCGCGACGCCGAGCCCGTTGCCGAACTCGGCGAGCGTGCCGTTGATCCCCGCCCCGACGCCCGCCTTCTCCGGCGGGATCGCGCTCATGATGGCGTTGGCCATCGCCGGCATCGACAGCGCCACGCCCGCGCCCATGACGACCAGCCCGAGCAGCGTCCCGCCGTACCCGTGCCCGCCGAGCAGCGCGATCGCCGCCAGCCCGGCCGACACCAGCGTCATGCCGAGCGCGATGGCGGCCGGCGTGCCGGCCCTCAGCACGAGTTTCGCCCCGACGCCGGTGAAGTTGAGGACGACGACCGTCAGCGCCAGCGGCGCGGTCCGCAGCCCGGCGTCCAGCGGCTCGTAGCCGAGCACGAACTGCAGGTGCTGGGTGAGCAGGAACAGCGAGCCCGTCATGCCGAACGCCACCAGGATCGCGCCCGCGACCGCGCCGACGAACCTCTGGTCGCGGAAGAAGTGCATGTCCAGCATCGGGTGCTCGGTGCGCAGCTCCCACAGCACGAAGAGACCCAGTACGACCGTCCCGGCCGCCGCCGGGACCAGCACCCGCGCCGAGGTCCAGCCGTGCTCGGGGCCGGTGATGATGGCGTACACGACGGCCGTCATCCCGACGGTCGACAGCACCGCGCCGACCAGGTCGGGCCGGTCGCCGGCCTTGTGCCTGGACTCCGGTACCAGCGCGGCGACCGCGATCAGGCCGAGCAGGGCGACCGGGATGTTGATCAGGAAGATCGCGCCCCACCAGAAGTGGTTCAGCATCACCCCGCCGATCAGCGGCCCGGCCGCGAAACCGAGCGAACTGACCGTCGACCACAGCGCGATGGCCTTCACCCGCTCCTGGTCGTCGAAGATCTGCACGACGACGGCCAGGGTCGTCGTCATCAGCAGCGCGCCGCCGACGCCCATGCCGGCGCGGGCCGCGATCAGCTGGGCCGGGCTCTGCGACAGCCCGGCCGCCAGCGAGCCCAGGCCGAAGACGGCGAGGCCCGACATCAGCATCAGCTTGCGGCCGTAGCGGTCGGCGGCGTTGCCCGCCGTGAGCAGCAGGCCGGACTGGACCAGGGAGTAGGCGTTCATCATCCACTGCACGTCGGCGGTGGTCGCGTCCATCTCGCGGGTGAGCGAGGGGATCGCCACGTTGAGGATGGTGTTGTCGAGCAGCACGGTGAGCTGCGCGAGGCAGATGACGCCGAGGATCAGCCAGCGCTGGGGGTGACCGGTGGTCGTGGTCTCGGGGGGCGGGGCGGTTTCCTGGGGAGACGTGGTCATGTTGTACACCGTAGAACGGCTCTCGTACGGTGTACAACGCGGTATTAGGGCGCCGGGGTTTCCGGGGTTTCCGGGCACGGGGAAGGGCGGTGACCTGAGGCCACCGCCCTTCGCCGTGTCGTGCGCGTTTCCCGCGGGGTCAGCCGCTCGCCTTCTGCGTCAGGTCGTAGAAGGTGGCCGAACCCACCGTGACCTGCTTGAAGTTGGCCTGCACCCATGCGGTGATCTGGGCGGACGTGCCGTTGTCGCTGCCGCTGCCGCGCATGCCGCCGCCTGAGCCGCCGGAGATGAAGTAGTGGATCTTTCCGTCGGTCACGTACTGCTTGAACTGGGCCAGTGTCGGGGACGGGTCGGTGCCGTTGAAGCCGCCGATAGCCATCACCGGGTCGCCGGTGGAGAGCTGGTAACTCGCGGCGTTCTGGGCGCCGATGGCCGCCGCGACCCAGGTGTGGTCGCCCGCGTCGGTCTCCAGCAGCTTCTTCGCCTCGTCGGAGACGCTGGCGCCGTTGATCAGGCCGCCCATACCGCCACCGCCCATACCGCCCATACGGCCGCCGGTGCCGTTCTGCTGGTTCTGCGAGCCGTTCTGCTGGTTCTGCTGGCCCGGCATTGCGCCGCCGAAGCCGCCGAAGCCGCCGCCGGGGAAGCCGTTGCCGTTCTGCTGACCCTGCTGGCCCTGCTGCCCGTTCTGCTGCCCCTGCTGGTTCTGGCCGTTCTGGCCCCCGCCGGGGAACCCGCCCATCCCGCGCCCGCCGCCGGGGAAGCCCCCGCCGCCCGGGCCGCCGCGACCGCCCGCTACCGCCGGGCCGGCGGTGACGATCGAGCCGGTGTGGCCCTCGTTCACCGTGGTCAGCGTGTACGCCGTCGGACCCGCCAGCGCCGCGGCGACGCCGAGGCCGGCGACGCCCAGGGCCAGCCCGCGCCCCAGCCTGCTGACGAAGATCAGGCCGAGCGCCGCGGTCAGGCCGCCCACCAGCACGAGCCACTTCAACCAGGGCAGGTAGTCGGAGGAGCGGTTGAGCAGGACGTAACCCCACACCGCGGTGGCCGTCGTCGCGCCCGCCAGGCTCAGCGACGCCCACGCCCTGCCCCGAAGCTCCCACAGCGTGACCGCGCCCATGCCGATCAGCGGCGCGACGTAGGGGGCGAGGGCGACGGTGTAGTACTCGTGGAAGATCCCCTGCATGTAGCTGAAGACCACCATCGTGATCAGCAGCGCGCCGCCCCACACCAGGAACGAACCGCGGGTGACGGACGTCCGCCGGGCCCTGCCCGTGGCCACCAGGCCCGCGACGAGCAGGATCAGCGCGGCCGGGATCAGCCAGGAGATCTGGCCGCCGATGCCGGAGCCGAACAGCCGGTCCCATCCGGTCTCGCCCCAGTTGCCGCCGCCGTTGCCGCCGCCACCGCCGCCGACGCTGCCGGTCTCCTCGCCGTTGAGGCGGCCGAGACCGTTGTAACCGAAGGTCAGCTCCAGGAACGAGTTGTTCTGCGAGCCGCCGATGTACGGGCGGGAGGAGGCGGGCCACAGCTCGACGATCGCGACCCACCAGCCGCCGGACAGCACCAGCGCGCCCGTCGCCGCGGCCAGCTGTCCGAACCGCTTCCTCACGCTCACCGGCGCGCAGACCGCGTACACGACCGCCAGCGGCGGCAGGATCAGGAAGGCCTGGAGGGTCTTGGCGAGGAACGCGAAGCCGATCGCGGCCCCGGCCCACATCAGCCACTTCGTCCGGCCGTCCTCCAGGGCGCGGATCACGAAGTAGCAGGCCACGGCCATCAGCAGGGCGAGCATCGCGTCCGGGTTGTTGAACCGGAACATCAGCGCGGCCACGGGGGTGAGCGCGAGCACGGCGCCCGCGATCAGGCCGGCCGCGGCGCTGAACCGGCGGCGCACCGCCGCGTACACCACGGCGACCGTGCCGACGCCCATGAGGACCTCGGGGGCCAGGATCGCCCAGGAGCTCAGGCCGAAGATCCTCACGGACAGCGCCATCGGCCACAGGGAGGCCGGCGGCTTGTCGACGGTGATGGCGTTCGCCGCGTCCAGGGAGCCGAAGAAGAAGGCCTTCCAGGACTGGCTGCCGGCCTGCACGGCCGCGGAGTAGAACGAGTTGGCGTAACCGGAGGCGCTGAGGCCGTAGAGGTAGAGGACGAGCGTGGCGGCCAGCAGGCCGAGGAAGGCGGGGCGGGCCCAGCGGGGGTCCTCGGGGCGGCCGCGCCACAGTCTGCGCACGAAGGGCTGCTTCGGCTCACCCGACTCGGGGGCCGGGACGAGCGGTTCGCGTCCGGCGTCCGCGGCGTTCTCCCCCGCGGGCGTCTCCGGCGGACTCCAGGCGGTGGTCGCGGTCGTCGTCGGGTCGAGGTGCGTGGTCATCGGGCGTCCCCCGGGTCGGTGTCGTGGGGGCGTACCGGCTGGAGTCGCATGGTGGCGTCAGCGGCATCTCCCCGGGTGCCGTCCGCGGCTTCGCCGGGGCGGAACCGGGTGGCGGGGTCGTACGGGCCCCGCGGGCCGTGCGAGCCACGCGGGTCGTACGGGTCGTCGTGCCGGACGGAACCCGCGGCCGGCGTCGGCTGGGCGTCGTCCCCCCGCCGGTCGGCGAACACCCACGCGCGGAGGAGCAGGAAGCGCAGGACCGTCGCCGCGAGGTTGGCGGCGACCAGGACCGCCAGTTCGGTGGAGTGCGCGGGGTCGGAGGTCGCCGCGTTCAGGGCGAGGAGCGAACCGCTGGTCAGCGCGAGGCCGATGCCGAAGACGACCAGCCCCTGCGCCTGGTGGCGGACGGCGCCGCCCGGGCCGCGCACTCCGAAGGTGAGCCGGCGGTTGGCGGCCGTGTTGGCGATCGCCGACACCAGCAGGGCGAGCGCGTTCGCGGTCTGGGAGCCGGCGAACAGCCGGAAGCCGCTGTAGAGCAGCAGGTAGAACAGCGTGGAGAGGCCGCCGACGACGCAGAAGCCGACGAGCTGGCGGGTCAGGCCCTTGGGTACGTCCATGATGTCGCGGTCGCGGGGGTCGTCGCCGAACGGCCTGGTCAGCCGGTCCAGGGGGAGCGAACCGGTGGCCAGGGCCTTCCCTACGCGCCATACCCCCTTCAGGTCGTCGGTCGCCGTCTTGACGATGTGCACCGTGGAGTCCGGGTCGTCGACCCAGTCGACCGGCACCTCGTGGATACGCAGTCCGGCCCGCTCGGCGAGCACCAGCATCTCAGTGTCGAAGAACCAGCCGGTGTCTTCCACCAGGGGGAGCAGGATCCGGGCGACGTCACGGCGGATCGCCTTGAAGCCGCACTGGGCGTCGGAGAAGCGGGCCTGGAGCGAGCCGCGCAGGATCAGGTTGTAGGAGCGGGAGATGAACTCCCGCTTCGCGCCGCGCACCACGCGTGAGCTGCGGGAGAGCCGGGAGCCGATCGCCAGGTCGGAGTGGCCGGAGATGAGCGGCGCCACCAGCGGCAGCAGCGCGTTGAGGTCGGTGGACAGGTCGACGTCCATGTACGCGAGGATCGGGGCGTCCGAGGCGGACCAGACGGTCCGCAGCGCACGGCCGCGGCCCTTCTGCGCCAGCCGGAAGGACCTCACCTCGGGGATCCGCGTCTCCAGCAGTCGCGCCACGTCGGGTGTGGCGTCCGTGGACGCGTTGTCCGCGATCGTGATGCGGAAGGAGTAGGGGAACGTCCGCGTCAGGTGGTCGTGCAGTCTCCGGACGCACGGCTGGAGGTCCTTCTCCTCGTTGTAGACGGGGATCACTACGTCCAGGACAGGCGTACCGGCGGTGGCGGCCGGGAGGTGCTCCCGCGCCGGCAGGGTGCCGGGAGAAGGGTCGGTTCGCATGGGGACGACTTTCGTCAGGCGCCCTGTCGCACCCGTGTGCCGGCCCTGTGCTGGTCCTGTGAGTCCAGTTGCCAGTTCGTTTCGGGCGCCGGCTGGGGCAGGGCGGGGCCGAGGGCGGGCAGGTGCAGGGTGAAGACGGTCCGGCCGGGCACGCTGTCGACGGTCACGGCGCCGCCGTGCGCGGCCGCCACGGCCTGCACGATGGCGAGGCCCAGACCGGTCGAGCCGGAGGCGCGCGAGCGTGAGGAGTCGCCGCGGGCGAACCGTTCGAAGACGTGCGGGAGAAGGTCCGGCGGGATGCCCTGGCCGTCGTCCTGGACGTCCACGCACAGCCAGGGACCGCGCCGCCGCACGCGTGCGGTGACGGTCGTGCCGGGCGGGGTGTGCGTGCGGGCGTTGGCGAGGAGGTTGACCAGCACCTGCTGAAGGCGGGCGGAGTCCGCCGACACCATGGCCGGCTCGTCGGGCAGGTCGAGCCGCCAGATGTGCTCGCGGCCCGCTGCACGGGCGTCGCTGACGGTGTCGATGACGAGGGGGACGAGGTCGGTCTGCTCGAACTGCAGCGGGCGGCCCGCGTCGAGGCGGGCCAGCAGGAGGAGGTCCTCGACGAGGAGGGTCATGCGTCCGGCCTCGGACTCGATGCGGCCCAGCGCGTGCCGGGTGTCGGGGCCGACCTGCTCGCGTCCGCGGCGGGTGAGTTCGGCGTAGCCGCGGATGGAGGCGAGCGGGGTGCGCAGTTCGTGGCTGGCGTCCGCGACGAACTGCCTCACCCGCGTCTCGCTCTCCTGACGCGCGTGCAGCGCGCCGTGGACGTGGTTCAGCATCCGGTTGAGCGCCGCGCCGACCTGCCCGACCTCGGTGTGCGGATCGGTCTCCGACTCCGGGACCCGCTCACTGAGGTTGACCTCGCCAGTGTGCAGGGGCAGTTCGGAGACGCGGGTGGCGGTGGCGGCGACCTTGCGGAGGGGGCGGGTGGCCACGCCGACCATGACGGTGCCCGCGAGGCCGGCCGCGATGAGTCCGGCGGCGGTGAGGCTGATCTCGACGAGGATCAGGGTGTTGATGGTGTTGTCGACGTCCTTGGTGGGGATGGCGACGTAGTAGCCGGAGTCGTCGTTCCACGCGTACCTGACGCGGTACGAGCCGAGGCCAGGGAGTTCCGCCGTGTGCGGCTTTCCGTCCCGGGAGACGGAGCTGAGCGCCTTGACCTGGTCCGCGTCGAGGTTCGCGGCGGTCATGGTGAAGGCGTTGGCGGGCGCCACACCCCGCTTGGCCTCGGTGACGGAGCCGTCGACGACCTTGGCCGCGATCGTTCCGGGGAGCTGCGGTCCCTTGGTGACGAAGTCGGAGAGGTCGGTCACCTTCGGCCTGACCTGCTGCGTGGGCGTGCCGGCGGTGTCCGTGAGCCGGCCGGGCAGCCCCCCGAAGCCGCGCGGCGCCACCCGTGCCGCGGCCTCGGCGAGCCGCCCGTTGAGCTGGCCGTAGAGATGGTCCCGCAGCACGATCGTGGTGACGGTGCCGATGACCGCGCAGACCACGGCGATCAGGGTGACGGAGACGACGACGAGCCGCGTCCGCAGGGTGCGCGGCTGCCCGGTCCGTCTCTTCGCCGTCCTCTGCTTGCGCGGTCGCCGCCGCCCGCTCATGACGCGGCGGGCTTGATCAGGTATCCCGCGCCACGCCGGGTGTGGATCATCGGCTCGCGTCCCGCGTCTATCTTGCGCCGCAGGTAGGAGATGTACAGCTCGACCACGTTGGCCTGCCCGCCGAAGTCGTACGACCACACGCGGTCCAGGATCTGCGCCTTGCTGAGCACGCGCCGCGGGTTGCGCATCAGGAAGCGCAGCAGCTCGAACTCGGTGGCGGTCAGGTGGATGTCCGCGCCGGCGCGGGAGACCTCGTGGCTGTCCTCGTCGAGGGTGAGGTCCCCGACGACGAGCATGGAGTCGGAGCGGCGGTCGGCGGCGCCGGAACGGCGGATGAGCCCGCGCAGCCGCGCCACGACCTCTTCGAGGGAGAACGGCTTGGTGACGTAGTCGTCGCCGCCCGCGGTGAGGCCCGCGATCCGGTCCTCGACCGCGTCCTTGGCGGTCAGGAACAGCACCGGGACGTCCGGCAGCTCACGCCGCAGCCGGCCCAGCACGGTCAGACCGTCCATGTCGGGCAGCATCATGTCGAGGACGACCGCGTCCGGCCGGAACTCCCGGGCGGCCTGGACGGCGCCGGTGCCGTCGCCGGCGCTGCGGATCTGCCAGCCCTCGTAGCGCAGGGCCATGGACAGCAGCTCGGTGATCGACAACTCGTCGTCCACCACAAGCACTCGGACGGGGCTCCCGTCCGGCCTCAGCAGTTCGGTGCGCCCCTGGGGCGAGGTCGTGGTCATACGGCACACGATCTCGAGGGGCTCTGAGAGCACGCTTTCGGCTGTCTGTGATTTCCCTGAGAAACGCACAGCCGGCTCTCAGCCGAGCCGCCGGCGCGGGGCGGAAGGCACGCCTGTGTCCCCTTTCCTCCCCCTGGGTGGGCGCCGGAAGTCATGGCCTCCCCGATGAAGGCCCTTTGCGCGGGCTGTCACTCCCTCAGAACAAGCCGTCTTGGAGGCTCGACCTGGTGAACTCCTTCACAGGCAGTCCGACTTCGGGACTTCCCTCCACCGGGACGAGCTGCCACCCCCGCATCAGCCGGGTGTCGAGCACGACCGCTCCGGCGGGCGTCCCCAGGTGGAGGTCGGGGCCCGCGGCCGCCAGGAGTTCGCCGTTCAGCATGCCGCCGGGGACCAGTTCGCTCACCTGCCCCAGCGGTGCCGGTGTGCCGTCGAGCCCGAACGCGCGGACATGGTCCACGGGGAGGAAGGGTTCCCGCCGCAACGACTCGGGCCAGGAAGCCAGTTCGACGGCCTGTGCGTGCAACGCGCTGATCTCCGCGGCTCTTTCCTCCGGCCTCAGCGGCAACTCGGCTCGTACGGCACGCTTCTCGGCGTACGGGATCCGGTCCGGGACGCGCAGGGCGGCCCGCAGCAGTTCCTCCGTGCGCCGGGCGGCCATCAGCGGGCCGGCGCCGAGCCAGCTGAAGCAGACCGCACCCTGCTCCAGCAGCCGGGCCGAACCCCGCTCGACCGCGGTGATCCCGACCTTGACCATGCCGGGCCCGAACCATGCGAGATACACCCGGTACGGCCGGGGGTCGTCGGCGATGCCGTCGGCGGCCACCGAGTGCGCCCGGTCCAGCCGCGCGCACTCCTCGCACCGGCCCCCCGTGCTCCGCCCCGGCACCTGCGCCCGCACCGGACACGAATGCCCTCGCGCCCCTGCACACTCCCGCACACCCCCCTCCACGACCCCGAAGGCCACCCGCTTCCCCCAGGACAGCGGGCTACGACGCCCCCCGTCCCACACCAGCTCGGGCCCCCGCTGCGACCACCGCAGCCCCGCGCACTTCCATGCCTGTGCCATCGCTCACCACCGTAGGCCCTGCCACTGACAAAGCCCCCGCCCTTCCGGGCGCACGCCCACGCCCGGCGAGGCGGCACCCCAGGCACTCCGGGTGGCCGCCCCGGGCGTGCGGGTCGCGCACCCGCATCCCCCACTCCTCCCGTGGCCGCACCCCCGGCGGCTTGCCCCACCCCGTCAGGTGCAACACCCAGGTGACCAGCGCGGCCAGGGCGACGATCACCAGCCCGACCGAGACCAGCGCGCCGGAGGAGACGCACACCCCGACACCCGCCACCGAGCCGCCGACGGCCGTGACGGCGACCCCGGTCCAGCCCGCGATCGTGTGCCCTTCGTCGTACAGAGACATAGAACCCTCACGCTCTAAGAAGTTGCAGTACTTAACTTCTTACAAGGTAAGAGAAACCGAAAGCGGATAACAAGGAGCCAGCACCACCGGAACCGGAGAGGAAGCGAACCCCCGCGATGACAGCCGCCCAGCCCCCTCGCCCCGCCGCGACCCCAGCCCAGGCGCTGGCCGCGATGGACGACCTCATCGCGGCCCACCTGGTCGGCCAGCAGGAGATGGCCCAGCGCCTGGGCCTGAACGTGAGCGACCTCACCTGCCTCGGCTACGTCTTCCAGGCCGGCGAGGACCTCCTCACCGCGGGCGACCTCGCGACCCGGGTCCATGTCACGACCGGCGCGGTCACCGGCATCCTCAACCGCCTCGAACGCGCCGGCTACGTCACCCGCCGCCCGGACCCCCGGGACCGCCGCCGCGTCCGTGTGGCCCCCCGGCCCGACGCGGCGGCACGCGTCCAGGCCCTCTACGAGCCGTACTACGCCCGCCTGAACGCCCTCTTCGCCGACTACGCCCCCGAGGAGATCGCCGTCCTCACCGACTTCTTCACCCGCACGACGAACCTGGCCAACGCCTACCGCGACGAACTGCGCGACCAGGCCGACGAGTCCTCCTGACGGGAAGCCGCCGGGCCACTGCGCTCGCACACGACGAAGCCCCCTCCGGGAGGACCCGGAGGGGGCTTCGACACGCCGAGACGGATGTCAGCCGACGAGGCCGACGGACACGAGCCCGCCGCCCGCGGCGATCGCGCAGGCGATCCCGCGCTGCCACCACGTGACGGTCTCGGGGCGTCCGCGCGTCGCCATCACCAGGACGGAGTTGGCGGCGAACGCCGGGAGCAGGACGCCGAACAGCGCGAACGTCCCGACCGCGGACAGGGACAACTCCACCCGCGCCATCAGAGCGCCGACGGCCATGGCGACGGCGGCGAGCGCGTACAGCGCCGCCGACACGAGCGTGATGTCGTCCTTCCTCAGCGGCACGGGACCGCGCCGCTTGTGGTGGTTCCAGTGACGCCGCTCGGTGCCGAACCGGGCCAGCACCATGATCACCACCTCGACCGCGAGGGCGATCACCGCCACGTGCTCGATCGTCATGCCGTCACCTCACTTGTGGCAGGCCTGGGAGATGGCCGAGATCCCGATGAACGCCTTCACTGCCTCACGCTCCGCGGAACCGACACGCTTGCCGTTCACGAAGCGCCAGATGATGTTCGCGGTCTTCTTCGCGCCGTACCTCTTGAACAGCGCCACGGCCCGGACCACCTTGATGCTGGAACCGGCCGGCGCGAAGCTGATCAGGACGGCCGCGATGGCCGCACCGCACTTGACGACGAACTTGGTCTTGTCCCACCACCCGAAGGCGGCGCCCGGGTGGCCCCCCTTGCTGCCGCCGGTGAGCTGGGCGAGGACGGTGTCGCGCACCTCCGCGTTGGCGAAGACGGGCAGCAGCGCGGCCTGGGCCTCGGCGTCGCCGGGGTAGGCGGCCTGCACCAACTGCTGGGCGGTGGGCTTCGTCGGCAGCGCGGCCAGACGGGTGCGGAAGGCCTCCGCGTCCGGGGCGGGGCGGGTCAGCGCTATGTCCAGCGCGGCGGCGAACTGCTCCTCGGTCACGCCGAGTGCGGACACGCTCTCCGAAAGCGCCGCGCCCTGCTCCTTCTCCGCGGGCGTGAGGCCCGAGTCGTCGACGGCCACAGCGGCGCTGACAGCGGCCTGCGGCGCCGGCTCCGCGGCATGGGCGCCGGCGGCGGTGGCGAAGAGGGCGCCGGCGGTCACCGCGGCGACGATCATGGCACTGGTGCGGTGGAACGTGCTGCGCGGCCTGGTACTGATGGTCATGCTCAAGTCCCCGTGTTTCATGTTCACTTGTATGAGGCGGTGTGTGCCTCGGTGGTCGAAATGAACGTATGACTTCGGAGAAGCCCCGTAAAGGATCTTGAGGAAGATCAGAGCTGGCCATGGCTGGCGGTGCCCGGTGGCGTTGGCGGCGAACTCGCTGACGCACTGGGGCTGATCGGGCGGGTGACGACGGACCGGGAGGCGGGGACGGAGGCGGCCTATCATCGGCGGGGCGTGTTCGTGACCTCCCCGGTGGACGGCTGGACCCTGACCCACGGCCGGACTCACCTCACCGCCCTACTGGTCTTGGAGCGGTGCGACGATGAATGACTCCTGCCAGGCGCGTGCCAGATCGTGCGGGGAACAGCGGGGAACCAATCAGCCGTCCACCGCGCGTCTGTGTCGTGCTGCCGCAGGTCAGGCCTGGAGCAAGCCTTAGACGCCTTGAGTTTCCCAAGCTGAGGTCTCCTCGTGAAAGCGGGTCTTGCTGTCAGACGTGCGCTGTACGGTCCGCTCCATGGCTGAGAGACCGACGACGAACTGGCGCAGGGGCATAGCCGAGGAGGCCGCGGAGCTTGCCGCCGGCGCCCTGGATCCCGACTGCGCGTGCGTGGTCGAGCTGTTCCCCGAAGAGCTCTTGCTGGAGACCGATGCCGTCCTCGACGTCTTCGAGGCCGAGTTGCCCACGCTCGCTGAAGGAGACGACGCACGGATCTTCGCCGCAGTGGAGCGCGTCGTCCTGGCCCTGAACGCCGTGAACGAGACTCACGACGAGTGCGCCTTCGAAACCGATGAGCGCGAGCAGTTGTGCGCCTACATCGATGAGGCGCTCATCGAGCAGGGGGTCGACGTCGCGGCCCTGACCGCCAGACACGGGCTCGGTCGGTTCGAGCTCACGGACCGGTGGCGGGACTGGTGAGCAACCCCTCGTCGGGAGAATCTTCAGTAGATGACGACTCTCCAGCGTTCGACCCACAGCAACCAGTCCCCGCCCGTTCCGCGGACCTGGACCCGGTCGCCTTCAACCTGCCAGACCTCGCCGTAGAACGTGGCGCTGGGAAGGTCTACTCGGACGACGTCGTGGACGTCCAGGTCCTCCGCGACAGGACGAGCCCACTCGTTCAGACAGTGGTCGCAGAGGTAGCCGACCACATGGCGCCCCTCAACAGTCATCGGCCAGCCCGGACGTACCGCTTCGACGAGGCACTGAGGGCACGGGTCGGCAGTGTGTGCGCCTACTGATCGGGACATCGTCCGAGCCTGCTGTACAGCAACGAAGTACAGCAACCCCAGCAGCCGGGGTCGTCCGGTAGCACCCTCCCGAGACCGCATCACGACCGGTATGACCGTCACCGACCGATCCACATGGCCATCGCTCAGGCAGGCACGCCCCGCTCGTGCGGTCAGTCCGGAACTTGTGGCCCTCTACGACCAGCGGGCGGACATCCCTGTCTCCACCTTTGTGAACATGCTGACCCAGGCACGCGAGCAGATCGACGTGTTGGTGTACGCCGCTGCACAGTCGGCGACGCGGACACTCCCAACGTCCAACAGCACGGCGACGAAGAGAAGTTCGGCCACGGCACGACGCCTCACAACTCGATCTACCGGGCTGACGATCAGGCTCTGGTCAACGCGTCTGGGGCGTGAACGCCTACAGCGCCCCTGTCTGGCACCTGCGCCGAAACGGGAAAGGCGGCATGTTCGACACCTACGCCGACAGTTTCGGCGCCGTGTGGGCGACCGCGACGCCAGTACGAGAGAAGTGATCATGGCACGCACTGAGTACTACGACGACCCAGACGCCCCCAAGCCCAGCAGTCTGGTCGTCGCCGCGTCCGCGGTGGTCACGGACGACGAGGGCCGCATCCTCCTGCAGCGCCGGCGATACAACGATCTATGGGCGCTGCCCGGCGGCGGCATGGAGATGACCGACTCCCTGCCAGGAACCGCCGTCCGCGAGGTGAAGGAGGAAACGGGCCTGGACGTGGAAGTCACGGGGCTCGTCGGGACCTACACGGATCCACGCCACGTCATCGCCTATACGGACGGCGAGGTGCGTCGACAGTTCAACGTCTGCTTCACCGTCCGTGTGGTCGGGGGCCAGCTTGCGATCTCGGATGAATCCACGGAGCTGAGGTTCGTCCAGGCCGAGGAGATTGATCAACTGCCCATGCACCATACGCAGCGGCTACGAATCCGGCACTTCCTGGAGCAACGTGAGCGGCCCTATCTCGGTTGATGGCACGCAGGCGTCCGCGCTTGTCCGCCGTTGTTCACCTGCGTTGTCATGCGGATAGACACTCACAACCCCCTCGCTGCGGACTGCGGGCGGGGAAGTCGCTGAGGTCATCCGGCCTGATCACTCGGCCGTCAGCGGCTTGAGACGGCTGCGGGCCGTCAGATCCTCCACCGGGAGACGAAAACCGAGGAGTCGGACGACTTCCTTCCCCTGCCCGCGTTCTGCCTCAAGACGCTGCGCATGCGCCACGCCCAGCAGACCGGGGATCGGAAGGCGGCGGGGGAACTCTGGCAGGACACCCGCGGTCTGGTCTTCACCACGAAGTACGGGACGCCCATCGAGCCGGGGAACCTGACACGCATGTTCGCCCTGCGTGCCCGCCGCGCCGGCCTCCGTGTGATCCCGCTGCGCAACACCCGGCACACGTGCAGCTCGCTGCTCGTCGCCCTCAAGGTCCACCCGAAGGTGGCTCAGCGGATCCTCCGTCACTCGCAGATCGCGATGACGATGGAGGTCTACGCGGAAGCGAGCGAGGAAGAGGTGCGCGCCGCACTCGGCAAGTTGTCGGCAGCGATGGGCGGCAGCGAAGCGGGCTGACATCAAGACCTGACATCAACCGTTGCTGTACTTCGCTGCTGTACGGCACGACAAAGCCCCCTCCGGGATGATCCCGAGGGGGCTTTGACCTGTGTGCACTCGGCAGGATTCGAACCTGCAACCTTCTGATCCGTAGTCAGATGCTCTATCCGTTAAGCTACGAGTGCTTGTGTGTTTTCAGTTTTTGTCTTCGCTCTCGGTCCTTTCGGCCCGCTCGCGGCGACAGGAAGAACATTACATGACTGCCGCCGCCATGTGAAATCCGATTCGCACACCCCTTGTGACCTGCGAAAACGCCTGGATGGCGGGGTAACGACGAAGCCCCGGTCACGGGGACCGGGGCTTCAGGACGAGCGGAGGCGGAGGGATTTGAACCCTCGATGGGCCGTAAAGCCCAAACCGCATTAGCAGTGCGGCGCCATAGACCGGACTAGGCGACGCCTCCAGCACAACCGCTCGCTCGCGTGCGAGTGGTGCGTGCAGATGATGACACAGTCGAGCGTCGTGTCACCAATCGGCCTCCACGGTACTAGGCAGGCGGGTCGCAGGGCAAAGCCATTGGGCGGCGCAACGTCCGCGCGCCGGTCGCGTTGGTCAGGTCATGTCGCAGGTCACCTCACGAGTCGTGTCACAGCGCGCGCCGCTCCGGCGCCTCGCCGTCACCGCCCTCGCCCTCGCCGTCTCCGTCACCTCGTCCGCCGCCTTCGCCGCCACCGCCGGGCCCCTTGTGCCGCCGCCTCCGCCTGACGAGGACCGGGTGTTCGGGGATCACCTCACCGTCACTGTGCGCGACGCGGGCGAGGGAGCGGACGGGACGTTCGAGCTGTACTGCCGTCCCGCGGGCGGTACTCACCCGGACGCCTCGGAGGCGTGCCGGGCGCTGGAGCAGAACGCCCGGTGGGGGACGGACACCTTCGCCCCCGTCCCGGACGACAGCGTGTGCACCATGCGGTACGGCGGCCCCGCCACCGCCCGTGTCACCGGCCGCTGGGCCGGCCGTCCCGTCGACGCGACGTTCGACCGCGCCGACGGCTGCCGCATCGAGCGGTGGGACCGCTTCGTACCGCTGCTGCCCGCGGTGGGCGGGCAGACGCCCGCGATGGCCGGCGGGGCGGGCGGTCGGGTTCCGTAACGGAGGGCGGGGCGGGGTGTGGACGTCGCGAGGAGGTCACGCGGAGTCGTCGGGGGCGGTCACACGTTCTCCGTCACTTCGTCGTGCGAGCTCCCTCGCATCCGGCACCGGCAGCCCGACCCGAGCCCTTAGACTCCCTCGCGTGACACGCTGCGGGACGGTTGGCAAGATGGCCCGAGCGGTCGGCAAGGTGCGGTAACAGGGAGGAAGCGACTCGTGAGCAGCAGGCCATCCCGAGGCGCTGCTCGCCTCGCAGCCATACTGGACGCCCTTCCCGACGCGTTGGTGCTGGTCAACGCGAACGGGACCGTCGTCAACGCGAACACCATCGCGCTGGAGGCATTCGAGGCGCCCGGGACCGCCCTCGTCGGACGGGGGCTGCTCGATCTGCTTCCGCAGTTCGACTCCAAGCTCATCCCCGGCTCCATGCGACGCCCCGACCACATGGATCCGCGCGGACGCACCAAGCCGACCCGGATGGTCGCCCGGCGCACCGACGGCACCGAGTTCCCCGTCGAGGTCACGAGCGCCAACCTGGAGAACGCCCAGCAGGCCTACGACAACCAGGGCTACGCCGGCGACGAGCTGCTGATGCTCGTCGTACGCGACCTGTCGGGCACCGTCGACACCGAGGCCGAACTCGCGCGCTCGCAGCGGCAGACCGAGATGATCCTTCGGGCCGCCGCCGAGGGCGTCGTCGGCACCGACACCGACGGGCGGATCGTGCTCGTCAACCCCGCCGCCGCGCAGATCCTCGGCTACCGGGCGAGCGACCTCGGCGGCAAGGAGCTGCACGCCCTCGTCCTGCACTCGCGCACCGACGGCACGCCGTTCCCGTACGACGAGTCGCCGCTCGCCGACACCCTGCGCTCCGGGCGCAAGCACCGGGTGCGCGGCCAGGTGCTGTGGTCCAAGAGCGGGGACAAGGTCTCCGTCGACCTGACGACCGCGCCGGTGCGCGACGGCGACCAGCTCGTCGGCGCCGTCATGACCTTCACCGACCGCCGGCCGTTCGACTCGCTCGCCGAGGAGAAGGCCGCCGTCGAGAAGCGGCACGAGGAGGCGCTGGAGAAGCTCTCCGAGGAGCACGCCTCCGACCTCACCGCGCTGCGCCAGCAGCACGTCGCCGAGCTGGAGGAGCTGCGCGACAAGCACGAGGAGGAGCTCGCCGCCGGCGAGGAGCGCTACGCCGCGCTGGGCGAGCGGGAGAAGGACCGCTACGAGGCCCTCGCCGCCCGGCACGAGCAACTCCTCACCCTGCTCGGCCGTTCGCTGCGCGGGCCGCTGGACGAGCTGCGCCGTGAGCTGTCCGCGCTCGCCGCCGACGACGCAGGGCAGCTGTGGCCCGAGGCCAACCAGGTGCTGCACCACCTGTCGGCCGGGTACGCGCGCATCACCACCCTCATCGACAACGTCCTCGGCTACCAGCGGCTCGACGCCGCCGGCGAGGGGATCAGCCGTACGAAGGTGATGCTCGACGCGGTGGTCGCCGCGGGTGTCGACGGGGCCGTCGAACTCGTCGGGCCGGGGCGGGTGCAGTTCGCCGTGCACGCGCCGCCCATCGAGGCCGAGGTCGACGCGCGGCTCCTCGCGACCGCGCTCGCGCACCTGGTGGCCGACGTCGCCGGCGTCGACGCCACCGGCAACGCGCCCGTCTCGACGGGCGGTTACATGGACAACACGGTCGTCGTGGCGGCCGCCCAGCGCGGCGAGGTCGTCCGGATCGAGGTGCGCGGGCCGTACGCGGGCGGCGACCCGGTGCACGAGCCGATCGTGCGCGGGATCGTGCGGGCGCACGGCGGTGTGCTCCAGACCCACGAAGTGCCGGGCATGAGCGGCAACGCCTACGTCCTCGAAGTCCCGTTGGGCGGCGGGGCCGGCGCGGTCGTCGCCGCCCCGGCCGCCCCCGTGGGCTCCGCGCTCGCGCTGCCCGCCCAGGCGGGGCACGACGACATGGCGGCGGGTGCGGGAGCGCTGGAGGCGGTGGCCCCCGACGGCATGGCCGCGGGCGCGCCGGGGTCAGGCGCGGGGCGGCGGCGGGCCCGGCGGTCCTCCGTCGACGCCTTCCTGGAGAGCGACCTTCCCGGCGCGGCCGCGGACGGCGGCGAGGCGGAGGCCGCCACGCCGACCGGACGGCGGCGCCGGCGCGGGCCGGCCGCCGAGGAGCCGCAGGCTGAGACGCCGGAGGAGCAGACGGACGCCTCCGGGGGCACCGGGCGGCGCCGCGGACGGCCCGCCGAGCCCGCGGGCGGAGACGCGGAGAACGCCGCCCCGGGCGCGGGTTCGGGTGTCTCGGAGGGCGCGGTCGTCACGGCCGCCGAGCACGCGGCGGGGACCGCGGCCTCGGGCACGGGTCTGGGCGGCACCGTTCCGCCGCAGGGCGTGCCCGCGCCCGCCGGACGCCGGGCCCGGCGCGCCGGCGAGGAACAGCACGCGCTGCCGCCCGCCCTGCCGGCGGTGGCGGGAGCGTCCGCGCCGGGCGAGGCGGCGGACGGCGAGGGCGGCGCGCAGCCGACCGGACGCCGTCGGCGCGCCCTGGCCGCCGCGAACGAGCGCGCCGCCGCGCAGGAGGCCGCGCCCCGCACGGTGTTCGCCCTGCCGCCGGCCGAGGCTGACCGGCCGGCCGAGGACGAGGCCGCCGCCGGGGTTGAGGGCGCCGCAGGAGCCGTTGCGGGAGCCGGCGGCGGTGCGGGAGTCCAGGCCGTGGGACAGGTGCCGGGGACCGACGTGCAGCCGGCGCCCATGCCGATGCCTATGCCCATGCCGGTTCCGGTTCCTGTGGTTCCGGTTCCTGCGGCGGGCCAGCAGATTCCCGTCCCGGGTCAGCAGGTTCCGGTGCCGGGTCAGCAGGTTCCCGTCCCGGGGCAGTCGGTGCGGGTCCCCGCGCCCGGGCAGCCGGGGCCGATCCCGGTTCCCGTAGCGGGACAGCAGGTTCCGGCGCCCGCTCAGGCGGTCCAGCAGCCGACGCCGGCTCAGGTTCCGGCGCAGGGCACGTCCGAGGACGCCCTGCTCGACCACGCACGCCATGACGCCGCCCCGCTCGACCAGGCCGACGACCACACGCCTCCCCAGCCGCATCCGACGAGCGCGCCCACGGGGCGTCGTAGGCGTGCCGTGGGTCAGCCGGCGGCGGAGGCCGCCGAGGCGCCCGGCGCTGTGCCGCCCGGTGCCGTACCCGCGCAGGCTCAGGCGCAGGAGATCGGCGGGGCGGCGGCGCCGGCCGCGGGGCAGCCCGTCGCACAGGTCCAGCCGGATCCGAACGGGCGGCAGCCGGGGGTCGCCGTACCCGCGCAGGGCGCGGCAGGTCAGGCCGATCCGGGCCGGCCGGCTCCCGCGCAACCGGCCGCACCTGGGCAGCCGACCGCCGGCCAGCCCGCCGCCGCAGCCGGACAGCCCGCCGCCCCGGGGCAGCCGCTCCCGACGCAGACGGCCCCGGCCCAGTCAGCTCCCGCCCAGGCACCGGCCCCCGCTCCTGCGAGCGAGCCCGCGCCGACGACCACTCCGAGCACCGGCACCCCGTTGCCGCCCGAGGCCGCCGTGGCCCAGCCGCGGGTCGCGCAGCCGCTGCCGGCGGAGACCGCCGCCCGGCCCGAGGACCCCAACTCCACGCAGGGACGCGCGATCAGCGTGCGGACGCTCGGCCAGGGCGTGCCGTTCACCCGGCAGGCCGCCCAGGTCCAGCAGGCTGCGGCGCGTCAGGCGCCGCAGCCGCTCCAGCCCTCGGGCACGCCCGCGCCGAACGCGCCGGGCGGTTCCGGCCGCCGCCGCAAGCTGGGCACGCCGCCCGACCCGGCCGCGCGACCGGAGCAGACGGCACGTCCGCACCCGCAGAACGAGCAGCCCGCCGTGGCGCAGGCCCCCGTGCCCCAGGCGCCGGCGGCCGCTCCGCAGGCCGCGCCCGCCCCGCAGCCGTCCCTCGGGGGCCAGCCGCTGCCCGGGCAGTCGATGGCCGGGCAGACGCGGCTCGCGCCCGGGACCGAGGGGATCGGACGGTCGTACGCCATAGGCGCACCGGACGAGAACGCCGCCGAGGGGCCCGAGCCGCTCGACGGGCCGGGCGGGGCCGTCGAGGTGGCGGACCCGCCGCGTCCGCAGCCGCTGGACGACGAACTGCCGCCGGAGCCCCTGGACAACCCGCGTCGGCTGCTGGTCTGGCCGGCCCCGGACGTCAGCACCCAGCAGGCGCTCAGCGACCGCGGGTACCGCCCGGTGATCGTGCACTCCCGCGAGGAGGTCGACGCGCAGATCGCCGCCTTCCCGGCCGCGCTGTTCGTCGACCCGCTGACCGGACCCATCACGCGCACCGCGCTGCAGTCGCTGCGTCAGGCGGCGGTGGCTGCCGAGGTGCCGGTGCTGGTGACGGCCGGTCTCGGACAGGCGACGCGCGAGGCGGCGTACGGCGCCGATCCCGCCGTGCTGCTGAAGGCGCTCGCCCCGCGTGACAGCGAACAGCATCCGCCGCGGGTGCTGCTCATCGAGGAGCACGCGGAGATCGCGCTGGCGCTGACCTCGACGCTGGAGCGGCGCGGGATGCAGGTGGCCCGGGCGGCGAGCGACGCGGACGCGGTCACGCTGGCCTCGCAGCTGCGGCCGAACCTGGTGGTGATGGACCTGATGCAGGTGCACCGCGGGCGGGCCGGGATCGTCGACTGGCTCCGGGCGAACCAGCAGCTCAACCGCACCCCGCTGGTCGTCTACACCGCCGCCGTCGACCAGGCCGACCTGCCGCGGCTGGCGTCCGGCGAGACGGTGCTGTTCCTCGCGGAACGGTCCACCAGCACGGAGGTCCAGGACCGGATCGTCGACCTGCTGGCCCGCATCGGCACCAACTGACGCCCGCCGCCCCGCCCTCCGAAGGGGTGCGGGGCGGTCCCGTCGGTCCACCGCCGCCCCTGCGGCGCGCGACGGATGCGTGTCCGGCCCGGCACAGCCCACACACGCGTGCGGCCTCGCACGCCCGGACACGCGCCTGGCCCCGCGCGGCGCCGACGCCGGTCGCCGCCGCCCTGCACCCGCCCCGCACGCAGACCGCGAACCCGGCGGCGCTGGTCCACCTCAAGGAAGCTGAGCAACTCGGCCAGGCGGGCAGCGCGTCCCACCCGGAATCGTCGTCGGCGCCGACGTACTCGAAGAGGGTGATCTTCGCGAAATCGTCTCCGTCGCCCCGGCGAGCTCCCGGCCGGCTGGTCCGACCGCGTCAACCGACCGCCGCGGAGCGCTTGTCACCGTCCCGGCTCGGGCAAGCGCACGACAGGAGCCCCCGACTTACCGGGTCGGGGGCTCCTGACTGCTGTTGAGGTCAGCTGAGAGTGGTGACGTCCAGCTCCCCCGACCTGTGTGCTTCACGAATCTTCTTCTTGTCGAACTTGCCCACGCTGGTCTTCGGGACCGTCTCGACGATCGTCCAGCGCTCCGGGAGCTGCCACTTGGCGATCTTGCCCTCCTCGGCGAGGAAGGCGCGCAGGCTCTCGAAGTCGGCGGCGGCGCCCTCCCTGAGGACGACGGTGGCCAGCGGGCGCTCGCCCCACTTGGCGTCGGGGACCGCGACCACGGCGGCCTCGGCGACGTCCGGGTGGGACATCAGCGCGTTCTCCAGGTCCACCGACGAGATCCACTCGCCGCCGGACTTGATGACGTCCTTGGCGCGGTCGGTGAGGGTGAGGAAGCCCTCGGGGGAGATGATGCCGACGTCGCCGGTCTTGAGCCAGCCGTCCTCGCTGAACTTGTCGGCGGGACGCAGGGGTTCGGCGTCGGGGCCGTTGTAGTAGGCGCCGGCGATCCACGGGCCGCGCACCTCCAGCTCGCCCGCGGACTCGCCGTCCCAGGCGAGGCGTTCGCCGCCGGGGCCGGTGAGGCGGGCCTCGACGCCGGCCGGGAAGCGGCCCTGGGTGAGGCGGTAGGCGAACTCCTCGTCGGTGCCGACCGCGGCGGCCGGCGGACGGGCGATGGTGCCGAGCGGGGAGGTCTCCGTCATGCCCCAGGCGTGGCAGACCCGCATGCCCAGGTTGTCGAAGGCCGTCATCAGGGAGGGCGGACACGCGGAGCCGCCGATGGTGACCTGGGTGAGGGAGGAGACGTCGCGCGGCTTGGCGGTGAGCTCGGCCAGCAGACCCTGCCAGATGGTGGGGACGGCGGCCGCGTGGGTCGGCTTCTCGCTCTCGATCATCTCGGCGAGCGGGCCGGGCTGGAGGAAGCGGTCCGGCATCAGCATGTTGACGCCGGTCATGAAGGTGGCGTGCGGCAGGCCCCAGGCGTTGACGTGGAACTGGGGGACCACGACGAGCGAGGTGTCCTGGTCGGTGAGGCCCATCGACTGGGCCATGTTCACCTGCATGGAGTGCAGGTAGATGGAGCGGTGGCTGTAGACCACGCCCTTGGGGTCGCCCGTGGTGCCGGAGGTGTAGCACATGGCGGCGGCCTGGCGTTCGTCCAGCTCGGGCCAGTCGTAGGCGGTGGGCTTGCCGGCGATCAGGTCCTCGTACTCGTGCACCCGGACGCTCGCGCCGGCGAGGAGGGAGCGGTCGCCGGGGCCGGTGACGACCACGTGCTCGACCGTCTTGAGGTGCGGGAGCAGCGGGGCCAGCAGCGGCAGCAGCGAGCCGTTGGCGATCACGACCCTGTCCGCGGCGTGGTTGACGATCCAGGTGAGCTGCTCGGCGGGCAGACGCAGGTTCAGGGTGTGGAGGACGGCGCCCATCGAGGGGATCGCGAAGTAGGCCTCGACGTGTTCGGCGTTGTTCCAGGCGAGCGTCGCCACCCGTTCGTCGCCGGTCACCCCGAGGTCGTCGCGCAGGGCGTGCGCGAGCTGGGCGGCCCGGGCGCCGATCTCGGCGAAGGAGCGGCGGTGCGGTTCACCCTCGCCGGTCCAGGTGGTCACCTGCGATGTGCCGTGGATCGTGGATCCGTGAGTCAGGATCCTCGAGATCAGCAGCGGTACATCCTGCATGGTGCTCAGCACGGCGTCCTCCCAGGTGCGGCGACATTGCCTACGCGGTGGTAACGGTTGCGCTGATTCTGCGCACATACCGCGCGGTATGTCACTAGGGGGGCGATGATCGATCAGGACTCGTCAGGGATCGGTGCCCGGATCGCTCAGGATCCGTTGAAGCGCGTCCCGAATGCCCAGTTCAGCACGCTATCGAACAACGTCCAGCTCAGGGTCCTCCCGGAGCTTGCCCAGAGCCCGGGACACCGCCGACTTCACCGTGCCGACCGAGACGCCGAGCACCTCCGCCGTCTGCGCCTCGCTCAGATCCTCGTAGTACCTGAGGACTACCATCGCCCGCTGCCGCGCCGGCAGCCGCATGATCGCCCGCCACATCGCGTCGTGCAGCGCCTGCTGCTCGGCCGGATCGGTCCCGCCCGGCAGCGGCTCCGGCTCGGGCAGCTCGTCGCACGCGAACTCGTCGACCCTGCGCTTGCGCCACTGCGACGTGCGCGTGTTGACCAGGGCCCGGCGGACGTACCCGTCGACCGCCCGGTGGTCCTCGATCCGCTCCCACGCGACGTACGTCTTGGCCAGCGCGGTCTGCAGCAGGTCCTCCGCGTCGCTCGGGTTCGCGGTCAGCGACCGGGCGGTGCGCAGCAGCACCGGCTGACGGGCCCTGACGTACGACGCGAACGACGGGTACGGCGCGGGCCGCCTCATGTTGGACGCGCTGGTGCAGACGGGTGTGGTCATGCCTCCACGCTAGGTTCGCGCCCCGCCCGGCGGATCGGCCGCAGGTGCCGAAGCCGGGTCCCTCTCAGGTTGTAGGGGTGGAGCCGGTTCGACCTCCTGAAGGTGGACGGGCGGCGGGGCGTCCCCGAGGGGGCGCGGTCGTGCACGGCGCGGCCGGTCAGCCGTCCTCACGCTTCAGTGCCGCCCGGCCGGGTGGCAGTCCTCGCGCTTGCTCGCCGCCCAACCACCCAGCCGTCCGGCTGCTCAGTCGCCCGGCTGCTCAGTCGTCGGCGACGAGCACCAGGCCCGAGGTCGGCACACCCGTGCCCGCCGTCACCAGGGTGCGTGCCGCGCCCGGCACCTGGTTCACCGACGTGCCCCGCAACTGGCGTACAGCCTCCGCTATGCCGTTCATACCGTGGAGGTACGCCTCGCCGAGCTGTCCCCCATGGGTGTTGAGCGGGAGGCGGTCCTCGGCCACGAAGGCGGCGGCCTCGCCGGGCGGGCAGAACCCGAACTCCTCCAGCTGCGCCAGCACGAACGGCGTGAAGTGGTCGTACAGAATCCCCACGTCGATGTCGGCGGGCGCGAGGCCCGAGGTCCGCCACAGCTGGCGGGCGACCACGCCCATCTCCGGCAGGCCGGTCAGGTCGTCGCGGTAGAAACTGGTCATCTGCTCCTGCGCCCGGCCCGCGCCCTGGGCCGCAGCGGCCACGACGGCGGGCGGATGCCGCAGGTCCCGGGCGCGCTCCACCGAGGTGACGACCAGCGCCTGCCCGCCGTCGGTCTCCTGGCAGCAGTCCAGCAGCCGCAGCGGCTCGACGATCCAGCGGGAGGCCGCGTGCTCGGCCAGGGTGATCGGCCTGCCGTGGAAGTACGCCGCCGGATTCGCCGCCGCGTGGCGGCGCGCGGTGACGGCCACGTGCCCGAACGCCTCCGGGGTCAGCCCGTACGCGTGCAGGTAGCGTTGCGCCGCCATCGCCACCCAGGAGGCGGGGGTGAGCAGCCCGAACGGCAGCGTCCACCCGAGCGCCGTGCCCTCCGCCGACGGCTCCCTCTGCCGTACGCCCGAGCCGAAACGGCGGCCCGAGCGCTCGTTGAAGGCGCGGTAGCAGACAACGACGTCGGCGACCCCGGCGGCGACGGCGAGCGCGGCCTGCAGGACGGTCGCGCAGGCCGCGCCGCCGCCGTAGTGGACGCGGGAGAAGAAGGACAGTTCGCCCATACCGCACGCCTGGGCCACGGTGATCTCCGGGCTGGTGTCCATGGTGAACGTCACCAGGCCGTCCACGTCCGCCGCCGTGAGGCCGGCGTCGTCCAGCGCCGCCCGCACCGCCTCCACCGCCAGCCGCAGCTCGCTGCGCCCTGAGTCCTTGGAGAACTCGGTCGCCCCGATGCCGGCGACGGCGGCCCGCCCGCCCAGGAGGTCCCGCGTGCGGACGCTCATACGACGCCTCCGGCCGGCCGCTCGTCCCCGCCGCCGGGGACGGTGACGGTGACCGTGCCGGTGACGTGCCGCCCGTGGCCGTTCTCGCCCAGGACCCGCACCACCGCCGTGCGGCCGTCGACCTCCTCCACCGTGCCCCGCAACACCATCGTGTCCCCCGGGTAGTTGGGCGCCCCGAGCCGGATGGCGACCCTGCGCAGCACCGCCGTCGGACCGAAGTGGTCGGTGATGAAGCGGCCGACCAGGCCGTTGGTGGTGAGGATGTTCATGAAGACGTCGGGGGAGCCCTTCTCGCGGGCGGCCTCCGGGTCGTGGTGCACGTCCTGGAAGTCGCGCGAGGCGACCGCCCCGGCGACGATCAGCGTGCGGGTGACGGGCACTTCCAGCGGCCCCAGCTCGTCCCCGGGCCTCACATCGCCACCGCCTCGAAGACCGGCAGCACCAACTCCTCGTCGTAGCGCCTGAATTCGAGCCTTACGGGCATCCCGACGCGCACCTTGTCACAGGGCACGCCGACCACGTCGCTGACGATCCGCACACCCTCGGCGAGTTCGATCAGGCCGACCGCGTAGGGCGGGTCGAAGGCCGGGAAGGGCGGGTGGTGCATCACGACGTAGGAGAAGACGGAGCCGTCGCCGCTCGCCTCGACGGTGTCCCATTCCTGCCCGCCGCAGGCGTTGCAGCCGGGCAGCCAGGGGAAGCGCAGGGTGTCGCAGGCGGTGCAGCGCTGGATGAGGAGGCGATGCTCGCGGACGCCTTCCCAGAAGCCGGCGTTGTCCCGGTTGATCACCGGGCGAGGGCGGCGTTCCCTCGGTTTCCGTTGCGCCGGCGCGTACTTGAGGATGCGGAAGCGGTGCGTGCCGACCAGTTCACCGTCGACGCGCACGTCCGTCCGGGTGGTCACGAAGTGCCCCGCGCCGAGGGCGGTCGTCTTGCGGGCGGAGACCGACTCGATCACCGTGTCGAAGGCGACCTCGTCGCCCGGCCGCAGGGGGCGGACGTACTCCTGCTCGCAGTCGGTGGCGACGACGGCGGTGCAGCCGGCCTCGTCGAGGAGGGCCAGCAGCTCCTCGTACTCCCGCGCCCGGCCCGAACTGCTCTTGCCGACAGGTTCGTCGCCCCCCAGCCCGCTCATGATCCACGCCTGGAGCATGGTGGCCGGCGCGACGGCCTCCGGCCCCGTGTACGCGGGGTTGGCGTCGCCCATCGCCTCGCACCAGTGCCGGATCATGGGCAGGTTGACGGGGTCCCGGCCGACGCCGGCGACCGCGGCGGGCCGGCCCTCGTACGCCTTCAGCCGAGCCTGGAGACCGTCCGCCCCGTCACTCATCCTCGCCACCGCCCCCTCGCGTCGCAGAACCGTGCCGCGGAGGTTTCTGACTGTCCGTCAGATACGTTGCCGTGTCAAGGTTGTTCACGTCCCGCACGCGCGTCTGCGCGGCGACGCCGAAGCATCGCCGCGCAGACGCGTGACCCCCCACATCCCCTACCCCGGCACTCCTGTCGCCCTGACTGACGGCTGTGGCGGCGGAGCCCCTGATCTGTGCGGAGTTGCTCTGGTGCGCGACGCCCGGGCCGACGGCGTTCTGCGAGCGGAGACGGCGGCGATGAGGCGGGCGGTGCGGGTGCTTGCCATGAGGTTCCTCCAGGACAGGGGCTGCGCGGCAGATCGTGAGCGGTGCGTCGGCCGACCGGTGCGGCGACGGCGTCGCATGGCCAGAGTTGCCCAGAGAATCCCGTCGGCAGCCTCCCTGGGACCTCGATTAGCACGCAAGCGTGAGGACAAGTCGATAAACCACCATTGGCGCTCATCTACTCACCAAGCTCACAATCCCCGGCAACCCGGACGCAGGATCGCCGGTCCGGTCAAGCGAAGAACCGTTCCGGCGCAAGCCACCCCGCTTTCGTCTCGCCGCTTTCACCCTCGGCGCGTCGCAGCGCGAACCCTCTTGCCTTGTTCGAACACACATACGAAAATGAACGCATGGCCACCACCGACCGGTACCCCCGGCAGGCCAGCACCCTGGCCCTCGCCCACGCCCTGTCGGCCGCCGAACGCGGCCTGGCCGTCATCCCCCTGTCCCGGACGAAGCTCCCGGCCCTGCGCTCCCCGCACCGCGGCGACGACCCGACGGCCCCGCCCTGCCACGGCGAGTGCGGTCGCCCCGGCCACGGCGTCCACGACGCCTCCACCGACCCGGCCCGCGTCCGTGACCTCTTCGCCCGCGCCCCATGGGCCACGGGCTACGGCATCGCCTGCGGCCTGCCCCCGCACCACCTCATCGGCGTCGACCTCGACACGAAGTCCGGCACGGACGCCACGTCGGCCCTGCGGGAGCTGGCGCTGCGCCACCTGTTCACGATCCCGCCCACGGTCGTCGTACGCACCCCGTCCGGCGGCCGCCACCTCTGGCTCACCGGCCCACCGGACGTCGCCGTCCCCAACTCGGCCGGCCGCCTGGCCCCCGGCATCGACATCCGCGGCGCCGGCGGCTACCTGGTGGGCCCCGGCTCCCACACCGCCCACGGCGTCTACACCACGGCACCCGGCACGGCCCACCTCCCGCCGGCGCCCTGCCCCCGCCCTCTCCTGCGCCTCCTCCTGCCCCCGCCCCGCACCCACGCCGCTTCCCAGCAGGGCGACGCACGGGGCGACGGCCTGATCAACTTCGTCCTCACCGCCCACGAGGGCCAGCGCAACACCCGCCTCTTCTGGGCAGCCTGCCGCGCCTACGAGTCAGGCCTGGGCCCGGCCCTGAGCGAACCCCTGATCACGGCGGCGGTGCGCACGGGCCTGTCCCCCCAGGAGGCCCAGGCCACGGTGACTTCGGCGGCCCGGATGACGGGCGGCGAGAGGTGACGGTGTCCCCCGCCTGAGGCTCTTCGCAGGCGGGGGCGCGGTTCACACGGTGAGGGGAACGGGGTGGATCTCGTCGGCCGGGTGTCCGGTGCGTTCGTGAATGCGCTGCACCGCTTCGGCCGAGGGAGCCTCGGACAGGCAGTAGACCGTCCCGGACTCCGGGTCCGCCCAGGCCTTCTCGAAGTGGACGCCTTCCTGCCCCTCTATGGCGAGGTCGTCCTGATGTGCCTCCCTCAGCCGGTCGGCCGTGATGTCCTTCATCCCGTGGTGGACGTCCATGAACTTGGGCATACCGCCACACCTCCTTCCGCGGCTGGACCCCGGCACCGAGGGCGCCGGGCCGCTTGCAGGGCATCACTTCCATCCTGTGCCCGCGGACCGACGGCGGCGACCGCACAGACGACGGCCCCGCCCTGGGATCCTGACAGCCTCAGCGGAGCGAACCCGTACCCGGCGAGGCGTACCGGTCCGGGGCGTTCAGCTGTCGGCGCGCGTGTAGGAGAGGAACACCGCGCCGCTCTTGAGGACGGCGTGGTCGGCGAGTGTCCAGGAGCGGGGGTCGAAAGCGGCCTTGCGGGAGAACAGCGGTATCCCGTCACCGATGGTCAGCGGCCCGACCTTGAGGATGAGCGCGTCGATCTCGGCGTACAGGGAGCCCGCGAGTTCGGCACCGCCCAGGAGCCAGATGTCCTTGCCGTCCTGCTGCTTGAGTGCGCGCACGGTCGCCACCGGGTCGTCTGCCACCAGTTCGACGGCCGGGTCCGGGCTCTCGGTCAGGGTCCGGGAGAACACCAGGTGACGCAGGTGGGGGTAGGCGTCGGTGATGCCCGCCGCAAGACCGATCTCATAGCTGCGCCTCCCTTCGAGCACGGTGTCGAAGTGCGTGCCCTCCGCCGTGACGGACAGGGCCTGCCGGGCCTGGACGGGGAGCGTCTCCGGATACTCGGCCACGAGGTGCTGTATGTAGTCCTCGGTGATGGGCCAGAAGCCGTCGGGACCGGTGGGGTCCCCGCCGTCCGGGCCCGCGATGAAGCCGTCGAGAGTGGTGGCGATGTAGTGAACGAGTTTGCGCATGCCGGTCCCCTTCCGTTGGTCACGCCGCCACGCCACGGCCCGGCAGTGCCGGACGGCATGCCCGAGGTGCGCAGCGGCTGAGTGATCATGGCACCCACCCGCCCGACGCGGCCCCCGCGCCGTCATATCTCGCCAACTTTCGCGCGAACACCCACAGTTCGACTGCCGCACAGGCCGGCGGGGCGAGGCCCCGACGCGGCAGCTGCGGCGACCTCGATTGCGGCGATCACCAGTCCGCAGGGCGTGCCCGCCCGTGCCCCATCCGTGCCCGACAGGGCGGGAAACCACGGGGAACGGCGGTGCCGGACGGGCACCGGACAAGGCGACGGCCCCCGACCGTACTACCTGGTCGGGGGCCGTTCATCTGCGGTGGGTGTGGGATTTGAACCCACGGTGACATCGCTGCCACGACGGTTTTCAAGACCGTTCCCTTAGGCCGCTCGGG
The DNA here is from genome assembly GCF_042889585.1 of Streptomyces sp. NPDC002566. NCBI lineage: Bacteria > Bacillati > Actinomycetota > Actinomycetes > Kitasatosporales > Streptomycetaceae > Streptomyces > Streptomyces sp. NPDC002566. The sequence goes on from NZ_JBIARD010000006.1 coordinate 139,270, forward strand.
CAACCCACCTGCGCCCCTGCCCACCTGGGGTGGAGCGGGTACAGACTACCGGGCGCGGGCACTGCTCGGGGGGTGTGGTCCACACGTGGTCCGCCCCCGGAGTCCGTGACCTGCAGTTGATCTTGTAACGGGACTGTGCCGATGTTGTCCTGACTCAGAGATCGAGGCATCCGTTCGGTTCCCGGACCCCTCTAATGATCGAAGACGCACTGAGGGACTGAGCACACCTCAGCCCCAACCGATCGACCATTCGGGGGACTTGACCCATGATCCGCAACCGTCGCAAGGCCTTCCTCGTCTCCGCCGCGCTCCTGGGTTCCACCCTGCTGATGACGGCGTGCAACCAGGGCGACGACGCCGCCGACAGCTCCTCCAGCAAGGCCGCCACGTCCGCGGCGGCGAGCAAGTCCGGTGCCACCGGCGTCAGCGGCACCTCCGCGTCTCCCTCCGGTTCCGGGAAGACGTCCGGCGGCAGCAGCACGTCCGGCAGTGGCAGCACCTCGGGGTCCGGGAAGACGTCCGGCGGCAGCAGCAAGTCCGGGTCCGGGAGCACGTCCGACTCCGGCGAGACCGTCGTGGAGGGCATCGACAAGGGCAAGGGCGTCAGCGGCACCTGGTACGGCATCGTGCGGTACGTGGCACCCGGCAAGTACCTGGTCGACGGTCCTGCGGCCAAGGGCTCCGGCGGTGAGCAGCAGGCGTTCTTCCTCGCCGAGGACACGGTGATTCTGGGCGGTGGCCAGATCTGCGGCACCGCCGGCTCGAAGGTGGACGCCCCGTGCGAGGAGGCCGACCTGGAGAAGGCCTCCAAGAACGGCGTGGAAGCCGAGGTCGTGATCAAGAACGGCATGGCCACAAAGATCACCGACGGCGCGCTCCTCTGATCCGGTGGCTCGCGACGAGTGAGGCGGTCTGCCGGAATCCTGGATCCGGCAGACCGCCTCACTCATTGCCGCGTCTCGCGGCATGGCCTCGTGGTCAGTTGTCGCCCTTGCGGGAGCCGAGGGTGAGGTCGACCGTCTGGGTCTTGCCGCCCCGCTCGTAGGTGATCGTCACCTTGTCGCCGGGCTCGTGGGTCCAGATCTCGCCGATGAGGGTCGGGCCGCTGTCGATCACCGTGTCGTCGAGCTTGGTGATGACGTCACCAGGCTTGAGGCCCGCCTTGGCTGCGGGACCGCCGGCCTCGACCGCGGCCGCGCCGCCCGCGCCCTGGTCGGTGATCTTCGCGCCGTCGGTCGACTCCTCCAGGGAGACGGACGCGCCGATCTTGGCGTACACCGGCTCACCCGTCTTGATCAGCTGCTTGGCGACGTACTTGGCCTGGTTGATCGGGATGGCGAAGCCGAGGCCGATCGAGCCGGACTGGCCGGCGCCGCCCAGGCCGCCGCTGCCGGTGGACTGGATCGCGGAGTTGATGCCGATGACGTTGCCCTGGGCGTCCAGCAGCGGACCGCCGGAGTTGCCCGGGTTGATCGAGGCGTCGGTCTGCAGGGCGCTCATGTAGGAGGAGGAGCTGCCGGAGCCGTCGGACGAGGCCACCGGGCGGTTCTTGGCGCTGATGATGCCGGTGGTCACCGTGTTGGAGAGGCCGAAGGGCGCGCCGATCGCGATCGTCGAGTCGCCGACGGCCACCTTGTCGGAGTCGCCGAGGGTCAGCGGCTTGAGGTCCGAGGGCGCGTTCTTGAGCTTGATCACCGCGACGTCGTAGCCCTTGGCGTGTCCGACGACCTCGGCGTCGTACTTCTTGCCGGTCGGGAAGGTGGCGGTCACCTTGCCGCCGTCGACCGCCTCCGCCACGACGTGGTTGTTGGTGACGATGTGGCCCTGGGTGTCGAAGACGAAGCCGGTGCCCGTGCCGCCCTCGCCGTTGCTGGACTCGGCCTCGATGGTGACCGTGCTCGGCAGGGCCTTGGCGGCAACGGCCGCGACCGTGCCGGGGTCGCGCTTGATGGACCCGCCGCTGTCGGAGGCGGAGACCGTGGTGGAGCCGGAGCTGTCGTCGTTCTTGGCCAGGGTGTAGCCGAGACCGCCGCCGAGGCCGCCGGCGGCCAGCGCGGCCACCAGCACCGCCGCGACGAGTCCGCCCCGCCCGCGGCGGGCCTTGGGCTCGGGCTGCTGGTAGGAGGAACCCCACCCGCCGTCGCCGCCGGAGCCGAAGCCGCCGTCGTACGACGCGGTCGTGGCCGGCGGCGGGGGAGGCCAGCCGCCCTCGGCCGCGGTGGCGGGCTGCGGGGCGGGGTACTGGGGCGCGCCGTGAGCGGGTGCGCCGTGCGGCGCGGAGTGCTGGGGGCCCGCGCCCTGCGGGGCGGCGGGCGGAGGCCAGTCGCCCTCGGGTGCGCCGCCGGAACCGGGTGCGGGCGCGGCGCCGTACGGGGCGCCGTTGGCGTAGGGACCCGCCGGCGCCGCTGCCGGGGGCGGGGGCGTGGACGGCATCGGGGTGGTCGGGGCGCCCGCGTCGGCCGGGGGCGTCTGCGATGTGGGGGAGGCCGAGGGAGATTCCACCGGCACGGGAGGTGCGGACGGGGCCGGGGGGACCGTGGCGCCCTCGTTGGTGCCCTCGTTCTCGGTGCTCACAGCTCTTCTCCTCGATCCACGGCTGTTGTCCTCGGTCGCACTTCGATCACGCTCGTTCGCGCGTGTCGACGACCCGGCGCGCTGCAGCTGTGCATGTGCTTTTGTACATCTCAGCTTTTCCCACGGGCCGTCAGAGCACCATAAGCGGTGGCTGTGGGTCCATGGCCATTCTTTACATAGGACATTTTCCAGTATTCCGGTCACTTCTCCGGAACATTCAGACGGTTCTCAGACGACCGGTCCGACGGCCGGGCATTCGGCTTTCCCACCGGCCGGACGCGCACCCCGCGCCGGTGGCACCATGACGCGGTGACCCAAGCACGGCAGCACCATATTCAAGTCGTCGCCCACCGCGGGGCCTCCGAGGAAGCCCCCGAGCACACCCTCGCCGCGTACCGGAAGGCGATCGAGGACGGCGCGGACGCCCTCGAGTGCGACGTACGGCTCACCGCGGACGGCCATCTCGTCTGTGTGCACGACCGACGTGTCAACCGTACGTCCAACGGCCGCGGCGCCGTCTCCGCGCTGGAGCTCGCCGACCTCGCCGCCCTGGACTTCGGCTCCTGGAAGACGGGGGAGGCGCGGGAGGCGTGGACCACGCGCGACGAGGAGCCCGACTGGGAGGTGCGGCCCGAGGACCGCGAGGCGACCTCCGTCCTCACCCTGGAGCGCCTGCTGGAACTCGTCGCCGACGCGGGACGCCGGGTGGAGCTGGCGATCGAGACGAAGCACCCGACGCGCTGGGCGGGGCAGGTGGAGGAGCGGCTGCTGGAGCTGCTGAGGAGGTTCGGACTCAACGCGCCCGCCACGGCCGCCGACTCGACGGTGCGGATCATGAGCTTCTCCGCGCGCTCGCTGCACCGCGTGCACGCCGCCGCGCCGACACTGCCGACGGTCTACCTGACGCAGTTCGTCTCGCCCCGCCTGCGGGACGGGCGGCTGCCGGCCGGGGTGGGGATCGTGGGCCCCTCGATCCGGGTCGTGCGCGCTCACCCCGCGTACATCGAGCGGTGGAAGCGGGCCGGTCACCAGGTGCACGTGTGGACGGTGAACGAGGTGGAGGACGTCGACCGCTGCGTCGGACTCGGCGTCGACGCCATCATCACCAACCGCCCCCGCGCGGTGCTCCAGCGCCTGGGCCGCTGATCCGGCGGCGTCGAATCGGCCGGGCGGACAGAACCATTCCGTAAGGCGAAAGATCCATACGGAATCACAGAAGTCACAGAAGTCGCATCCACACCTCTTGACCGCGCCGTCCCCCTGCAGCATCCTCCATTTCCGGCCACACCGAAGAAATCAAGCCACACGAGGACCGTCCCGTCACGGGGTGTGCTCCGGCGCGTTCGGTCCGTATTCGATCGTTGTGAATGCGTCCCTGGACGTGGATTGGCCGGTTTCCGGTACAGGCCAATGGGGCATCCACACCGTGGCGTGGGGCGAAGGAGGTCTCGGGGGTGGCGTTGGTGGTGGCACAGGAGGTGCCCACGTCGTCGAGCATGGCCGTACCCCATGGCCCTGCGGGCGTGGGCAAGGCGCGGCACCGCATGCGCGACCAACTGCGCAGCGGCGGGGTCGCCGAAGCGGTCATCGACGACGCGCTGCTGATCCTTTCCGAACTGTTGAGCAACGCGTGCAAACACGGCCGGCCGCTGGGCGACGCCCTGGCGGGAGACGGTGACGTGCGTGCCGCGTGGTGCGTGGATCCCGCCGGCCGGCTGGTCGTCGAGGTCACCGACGGCGGCGGCCCGACCCGCCCGGCCCCGGCCACCCCCTCGGTCACCGCGCACGGCGGTCGGGGGCTCAACATCATCACGGCGCTGTCGGACGACTGGGGCGTGCGGGACGACGCCCGCGGCGAGGTCACCGTCTGGGTGGTGGTCCACGCCGACGTCCACGATCCCGACGCCGGCTGCCGGCGCGACGACTTCGCCTCACGGGTCGCGGCCCCGGCGGTGTCGACGATCCCGGGCCTGGACTTCGCGGACGCGTTCGACGACTTGGACTGAGGGTCGGGCTGACGGACCGGGTTCCGGCTCACGGGACTGAAGGTCCGGCTGAAGGGACCGGCGGGCGGGGCGGTTTCGCCGGAGGCGCGGCGGTGGCGCCCCGGCCCCGGCCCGTCCGTCAGTGTCCACAGGTCCCCCTGACTCCCCGTACGAACGGCTAGGCTCCCGCCCGTACCAGACGAGCCGTACCCGGGAGACACCCAGATGGCCAAGAAGCGACACCAGACGACGGCCAGGCGGCCGCAGCTCACCGACGGCGAGATCCCGGTCGTCGGCGCGCGGGAGCCCTGCCCCTGCGGCAGCGGCCGGCGCTACAAGGCCTGCCACGGCCGGGCCGCCGCGCACGCCGCGACCGAGCTGGTGCAGCGCCCCTTCGAGGGCCTGCCGGGCGAGTGCGACTGGGTGGCGCTGCGCGAACTGGTCCCCGCCGCCACGGTCGAGCTGCCGCTGAAGGGCGGCCTGCCCGAGGGCGTCCCCTCGGTCACCCTCGCCACGGTGCTGCCGATGGCCTGGCCCGCCCTGCGCCGCGACGACGGCTCGGTCCTGCTCGGTCTGCAGAACGACACGGCGTCCGGCGACATCAGCCGTGACATGGCCGACACCCTTCAGCGCGCCCTGGAGGCGGAGCCGGGCACGCCGATCCAGGCCCGTCGCGCCCCCGCCGACGGTCCGCGGATGCAGGACCTGCTGGACGCCGAAGGCGCCTTCGAGCCAGTTGTGCACAGCGGTTTCGAGTTCTGGGTGCCGGACTCGGAGAACGCGGCCCCGGAGGTGGCGGCCTCCCTGGAGCGGGCCAACGCGGCGGCGATCCCGACCGTGAAGCTCACCGGCGTGGACGCCGCGTACTGGTGCGAGACCCCGGAGAAGAACCACCTGCGGTGGGTCATGCCGCACCCGGAGGAGCAGCTTCTGGACGCCCTCGCGCGGCTGCACGCGGCGGGCCGTTCGAACCTCGGGGAGGGCACGCGTCTGGTGGGCTCGTTCCGTGCGCACGGCCTGACAGTGCCGGTCTGGGACCTGCCGAGCGGCGTCTCGGCGGACGACGTGGAGAAGCCGGCCGCCGAGTTCGCCGAGCGGCTCGCCGCCGCCCTGGCCACCGACGCGCCGCTCACCCCCGAGGAGCGTCGCGCCCGCGGCGGACTGACCAACCGGCAGGTCACGCTCAGCTGAGGCGCAGCTCCAAGGCCCGGTCCGGCTGACCGACGGGTCAATGCCCCGGACCGGGCGGCCCGCGTGGCCCGCCTCACAACTGCCTTGTGAAAAAGGTGAGTCGGCGACGGATGCGCCGTTCGCTCGGTGTCCGGAAAGCCGAGGAAAACAGGAGATCGAATTTGCTTGGAGCCGATCTCTTGTTACCGTTCGAGTAGCCCGGTTGCTGGTGCATCCCCCGTCGCCAGCAACCGGGTCTTTCCATGCCCGGTGCCGTTCTCGCACCGACGGCCGAGCATCAACTGCCGGTGAAAGCCTCGGAGTTGCTGCCGGACCGCAACAACAGCGGCCCGCCTCCGGCGCTGCCCGCGGCTCCGGCGCTCGCCGCGCCCCCTGCGCCCGCCGTGGATCCGCCGGCACCCGCGCCGTCCGCTGCACCCGTTGCGCCCGTTGCGCCCGAGAACTCCGCGACCGCCGTGTACGCCCCCGCGTCGCCCTGCGCGCGCTCACGGGGCGTCTCGCAGGCGCCCGGCTCGTCGTCCGCGCCCACCGCGCAGCGCATCTGCACCGTGTGCCCGTGCGGACCCATGAAGCTCAGTACGGCGTTCAGGGCACGGCCCGTGGAGTTGCGGTAGTAGGTGCGCGCCCACGTGTCCTCGCCCTGGGTCAGCACACAGGTCTGCGCCTCGACACCCTCAGGGGAGCTGAGCTCCGGACCGCAGCGGGCGCCGGTCGCCAGCCCGAGGCCCAGCAGACGCGGGGACGCGGAGGGCGTGACGACGGGCGGCCGCGCGTCGTCGGTACTGTGCGCGTCACGCGTACCGTGCGCACCGGCCACGCCCGAGCGGCCCCCGCCCGCCGCGCCCACGGCGCCGCCGCCCGCTCGGCCGTCGGTCACAGGGTCGTCGGCCAGGGGCAGCGGACTCACCGCGAACTCCCCTTCATCGTCCACGGACCCCGCGGACGCCATGGCCAGGGGAAGCACGATCGCGCACACCACAGCGCCCCCGAGGGCGAAGAGACGCAAGCTCATGAAGCGGAAGATAACGAGCGAACGCGTCCGTTCCGTCCGGCGCGCGCCCGACACCCTCACAACTCGGGCGCGCTCACACCCGTACGAGTGAGGGCGTCGACGACCGCGTCCACCACGGCCTCCACGTCGGGCACCCACGGAGTGGCCGAGCCGGGCAGCGGGGCCCGCTCCCAGCGGATCTCCCCCTGGCCGGTCTCGGACGGGGGCAGGGCGAGGTAGCCGCCGTCGCCGTGGAAGCGCAGCGAACCGGGCACGTGGTCCTTGGCGTACAGCAGCTCGCCCAACTGCTCCATGCCGTAGGGGCGGACGAGGATCGCCCAGCGGGTGGGCGAGGCGACGACCGGGCCGAGTCGCATGCCGTCGCGGTCGAGCGCGGCGAGCGCGCGGGAGGCCGCGAGGGCGGGCAGGCTGACCGCGCAGGGCGCGCTGCCGCCGGTGGCCAGGACGATCGGGGCGGCCGGCCGGTCCGTCCACCACCAGCGCACCATGCGCGCGTCGGTGGTGGCCGCCAGGAGGCCGGGGTCGAAGGGGTGAGCGCCGGGGACCGGGCACTTGGGGTCGGGGCAGCCGCAGCGGGACGCCGCCTGCGGGTCCGCCGTCACGCCCGGGAGCACGGGCCACTGCCATTCCGTCGCGAAGGTAAGGGCCGCGTCGATCGCCTCAGGCCCCCCGTCGCTGCGCTGGGACAGGAGCCTGCGTCGCCTTCCGAGGATCTCGCGCATGAGCGCTCGTTCCTTTCCGTTGCACCGCTGGCAACACCGTGGGCCACATCACATCGTGTGTCGATCACTTCACTGTGCGTACCTGTTGGCGCATCACACCCCTGTCGTGGACAAGGGGAACCCCTGGGGGCCGAACATCGGCTGCTTCCGCGGCCACTGGCATCCATACTGCGCCCATCGTGAACATGGGCCTGGCGTAGGGGTGGCGAAGTCTGGCGTTTTTGCGCTCCGCGTACTGCTCTCCGCCTCCGCCACGGGAGGATGGGGCACGGTCGTCGGTGGCTAAGACGCCCGGGTCGGTCACCAGGTTCCGGGTGGCTCCCGACGACCTCTGGTCCTTACCGAGTACGTACCCATCACGACCGCTGTGACGCTCCGTCGAGCAAGCCCAGTCGACCGCAGTCACCCGTCACCTCAGGCAGTTTCAAGCCAACTTCGTTGTTTCGCAAGGGAGCCGGAGGAAGCGTGCCCGACGAAGTCGCCGACCCCACTGACACCGGCGATCCCAGCAGGACAATGCTGGACATCCCCTCTCGAGTGCGTGTACATGTGGAGACACTGCTAGCGGCGCAGAACGACATGGGGGTTTGCGATGCTTCCCAGCAATACGCACCGGTCCGAGAGCCGGACGCCATGAACGCCCCCCACCCTTCGAAAGTGGCCGGAATCGATTCAACGGTTCCCCCGCCCGCACACACTGTCGCGCCCGCGCCCGCAGCCCCGCCCGCCCCACTGGCCCCGCCCGCCGCGGGAGCGCTCCTCCAGGACCGTCTGGCCGGCTGGGTCTCGGATCTGACCACCCTCCACGAACTCACCGAGCGTCTGGCCCGCACCGACTGCCTCGCGGACGCCCTCCAGGAACTGCTGCGCGCCGGGTCCGCCCTCGTGGGCGCCCGGCGCGGTCTGGTCGTGCTGGAGCCCGCCGACGGGCTCGGCCCGGACACCACGATCGGCCTGGGCCTCGGCCGCGCGGACCTCGGGCACATCGAGACCGTCCCGCGCAGTTCCACGGCGTACGGGCGCATCCTCGACGGACTGCCCGGCGGCGACGGCGACATCGCCCAGCCCGACCTGTTCGCCGAGGACGGCCTCGACCCCCGCCACCGCGAGGTGGCCGCCCGCCTCGGCTACGCCGCCAGCTACGCCCTGCCGCTCGCCGGCGAACGCGCCGGCCGGCTGGGCGCCGCGGTCTGGCTCTACGACGAGCCCGCCGAGCCGGACGAGCGCAGACGCCACCTGGTCGGCCTGTACGTGCGGCACGCCGCCGAGCACCTCGCCCGGCTCCTGGAGGTCGAGCGCACGCGCGCGTCCATGGCCACGATGACCGAGGAGCTGCTGCCCTCCCGGCTGCCGAGGGTGGCCGGCGTGCAGCTCGCCGCGCGGCACCGCACCGGGCCGCGCGGGGGCGGCGACTGGTACGACGCGCTGCCGCTGCCCGACGCGGCCCTCGGCCTGGCGGTCGGCTCGGTCACCGGCTCCGGGCCCAGCGCCGTCGCCGCGATGGGCCGGCTGCGCGCCTCGCTGCGGGCGTACGCCGTGATGGAGGGCGAGGACCCCGTCGCCGTCCTGTCCGACCTGGAGCTGCTGCTGCGGCTGACCGAGCCCGCCCGCTCCGCCACCGCCCTGTTCGCCTACTGCGAGCCCGCGCTGCGCAAGATCACCCTGGCCGGAGCCGGACACTGCCCGCCGCTGCTGGTCGGCGAGCGGCGCACCGAGTTCGTCGAGACGTCCGTGTCCGCCCCGCTCGGCATGCTCGCCTGCTGGGAGGCGCCCAGCGTCGAGGTGGAGGCCGCAGCCGGCGAGACGGTCCTGCTCTACAGCGACGGTCTGCTGCACCGCACCGGCGACTGCGTCGACCGCGCCTTCTCCCGGCTGCACGCCGCGGCGGCCGGGGTGCCCCGGGCGCTGCGCCACGACCCCGGCGCGATCGCCGACCACGTGCTGCGCACGGTGCTGCCGGACGGCGCGGCCGACCAGGACAGCGCGGAGGACGTGGTGGTGCTGGCGGCTCGGTTCGACTGACGGCGGCCGAGGTCTTCCTCCTCCTGGGCCCCCTTCCGTACGACCGTACGATGGACGGGGTCCAGTGCCTTACCTAGGAGGATGACCGTGGCCGATGAGCTCACCCCGGAGACCCCGGAAGCTGAGTCCGAGGAGCCCGTCAAGCAGCGCAAGAACGGCCTGTACCCGGGGGTGTCCGACGAGCTCGCCGAGAACATGAAGTCCGGCTGGGCCGACACCGAGCTGCACGGACTGGAGCCGATCGCCCAGGCCGCCGAGACCGCCGCCCGCCGGGCCGCGCTCTCCGCGCGCTTCCCCGGCGAGCGCCTGGTGATCCCCGCGGGCAACCTCAAGACCCGCTCGAACGACACGGAGTACCCCTTCCGGGCGTCCGTGGAGTACGCCTACCTCACGGGCAACCAGACCGAGGACGGCGTCCTGGTCATGGAGCCCCGGGGCGAGGGCCACACCGCGACGATCTACCTGCTGCCGCGCTCCGACCGCGAGAACGGCGAGTTCTGGCTCTCCGGCCAGGGCGAGCTGTGGGTCGGCCGCCGTCACTCCCTCGCCGAGGCGGAGCAGCTGTACGGCCTCCCCGCCTCCGACGTGCGCGAGCTGGCCGAGGCGCTGCGCGAGGCGAGCGGCCCGGTGCGCGTCGTGCGCGGCTACGACGCGGGCATCGAGGCGGCGCTGACCGACAAGGTCACCGGCGAGCGCGACGAGGAGCTGCGCGTCTTCCTCTCCGAGGCCCGCCTGGTCAAGGACGAGTTCGAGATCGGCGAGCTCCAGAAGGCCGTCGACTCCACCGTGCGCGGCTTCGAGGACGTCGTGCGTGTCCTGGACAAGGCGAAGGCCACCTCCGAGCGCTACATCGAGGGCACGTTCTTCCTCCGCGCGCGCGTGGAGGGCAACGACGTCGGCTACGGCACCATCGCCGCGGCCGGTCCGCACGCCTGCACGCTGCACTGGGTGCGCAACGACGGGCCCGTGCGCCCGGGCGACCTGCTGCTGCTGGACGCGGGCGTGGAGACGCACACGTACTACACCGCCGACGTCACGCGCACGCTGCCCGTCGACGGGCGGTTCAGCGACATCCAGAAGAAGATCTACGACGCGGTGTACGACGCCCAGGAGGCCGGCATCGCGGCGGTGCGGCCGGGCGGAAAGTACCGCGACTTCCACGACGCGGCGCAGCGGGTGCTGGCCGAGCGGCTCGTGGAGTGGGGGCTCGTCGAGGGGCCGGTGGAGCGGGTGCTGGAGCTCGGCCTCCAGCGGCGCTGGACGCTGCACGGCACCGGGCACATGCTCGGCATGGACGTCCACGACTGCGCCGCCGCCCGCGTGGAGTCCTACGTCGACGGGACGCTGGAGCCGGGCATGGTGCTGACCGTCGAGCCGGGGCTGTACTTCCAGGCCGACGACCTGACCGTCCCGCAGGAGTACCGGGGCATCGGCGTGCGCATCGAGGACGACATCCTGGTCACGCAGGACGGCAACCGCAACCTGTCCGCCGGGCTGCCCCGCAGGTCGGACGAGGTCGAAGCGTGGATGGCCGCGCTCCAGGGGTCCCAGGGCTGAGCCCTTTCGGACGTGATCCATGGCTGATCACGCCGACGGTGCGGTTCCGCTCGCCCTCGGGGGCGCCGGTGTGGACCTGCACCTGGAGGCGGACCCCGCCGAAGGGCGTCGCGCCGGGCTCGAACGGGCCCTGCGCGACGCCGTGCGCGACGGAAGGCTGGCACCCGGGACGCGGCTGCCGGCCACCCGGCTGCTCGCGGCCGAGACCGGCATCTCGCGCAACACGGTGAAGGCCGCCTACGACCAGCTCGTCGCCGAGGGCTACCTGATCGCCCGGCAGGGCTCGGGCACCCGCGTCGCCGCCCTGCCCCACCGCCCCGCCGAGCCGTCCGGCGCGGCCGCGCACGCGGGTGCGCCGCGTTTCGACCTGCGGCCCGGCAGCCCGGACGTCGGGACGTTCCCGGCGGCGGTCTGGCTGCGTTCCCTGCGCCGGGCGATCGCCGCGGCGCCGTCGACGGCGTACGACTACGGCGAACCGCGCGGGCGGGCGGAGCTGCGTACCGCGCTGTCGGAGTATCTGGGGCGGACGCGGGGGGTGATCGCGCCGCCGGAACGGATCGTGATCACTTCCGGGTCCGTGCAGGGCCTCGCGCTGCTCACGCGCGTGCTGGGGGGCGGGCCGGTGGCCATGGAGGACCCCGGGCTGCCCTTCCACCGCGAGGTCGTGCGGCACAACGGCGGGGAGGTGACCGCGGCTTCGGTCGACGACCTCGGGGTGCGCACGGAGGAGCTGGGAGCGGGCGTGCGGGCCGTCGTCGTGACACCCGCGCACCAGTACCCGACGGGTGTCACCCTGCATCCGGCGCGCCGACGGGCTCTGACGGACTGGGCACGCGCGTGCGGCGCGCTGATCGTCGAGGACGACTACGACGGCGAGTTCCGTTACGACCGCCAGCCCGTCGGGGCGCTCCAGGGGATGGCGCCGGGTCAGGTCGTCTACCTCGGCACCGCCTCCAAGACCCTCGGGCCCGCGTTGCGGCTCGGCTGGATGGTGCTGCCGCCGGCGCTGGTCGACGCGGTCGCCGACGCCAAGCTGCACAGCGACCACCACACCGAGTCCATCGGCCAGCTCGCCCTCGCCGACCTCATCGCCGGCCACGCCTACGACCGCCACATTCGTGCCTCCCGGCTGCGCTACCGGCGCCGCCGGGACCTGCTCCTGGACCGGCTCGGTGCTCACCGGGGCGTGCGCGGGGTGGCAGCGGGGCTGCACGCGCTGGTGGAGGTCGACGACGAGGCGGAGGTGCTGGCGCGCGCGGAGGCGGAGGGCCTGGCGGTCGGCCGGCTCGGCGAGCACTGGCACACCGCACACGGCGCGGGCCGCCCGCAGGGGCTGGTGGTCGGCTACGGGACGCCCCGCGAGCGGGTCTATCCGGAGGCGCTGGAGGTACTGGCGAGGGTGCTGGGCGGGGGCTGACGCGAGACGGCCGATTGGGCGCGGCGCGCCGGCGGCCCTGATTGGACCACTGAGACGTCGTCGGATTGGTGCTGTCGACAGGTCCACCCGGCTTCTAGCGTCGTCGGCATGAGGACTCCTCCCCCGCAACGCCTTCTCGCCCTGGCCCAGTTGAGCAACTCGGTCGGGGACGGCGCCTACTACACGACGTCGGCCCTCTACTTCACGCAGATCGCCGGACTCGCTCCCGCGCGCGTGGGACTCGGGCTGACCGTGGGGTGGGCGGTCGGCTCGCTGGCCGGGGTGCCGCTCGGACGGCTCGCCGACCGGCGCGGGCCGCGCGGCACGGCGGTGCTGCTGGCGCTGGCGACCGGGCTGGCGGTGGCGTCCTTCACGCTCGTGCGGGACTTCCTGCCGTTCGTGCTGGTGGCGTGCGGGTACGCAGCGGCGCAGTCCGGGCTCGCGGCGGCGCGGCAGGCGCTGCTGGCCGGGCTGGTGCCCGCCAGGGAGCGGACCGGGCTGCTGGCGCGGTTGCAGGCGACGCTCAACGCCGGTCTGGCGGTCGGGGCAGGCCTCGGCGGGCTCGCCCTGCACGCCGGGAGCAGGTCGGCGTACGTCGCGGTGTTCGTGGTGGACGCGGTGAGCTTCCTGGTGTGCGCACTGCTGTTGCTCGGGCTGCCCCGGGTACCGTCCTCGGCGGAGTCTGCCGTGTCCGCCGTGTCTGCGGCCTCCATCGCCTCTGCGACCGAGGGGCGTGGGCGGCTCGGCGGTGTGCTGCGGGACCGGCCGTACGCGGTGGTCGCGCTCCTCAACACCGTGCTGCTGCTGCGGCTTCCGCTGCTCAGTCTCGTGCTGCCGCTGTGGATCACGTCGCGGACCGGGGCGCCGGCGTGGCTGGTCTCCGCGCTGTTCGTGCTCAACACCGCCGTGGTGACGCTCTTCCAGGTGCGGGCGGCGCGCGGGGTGACCGGCCTGGACAGCGCCACACGCGTGTTGCGCCGCTCGGGGTGGGTGATGTGCGCGGCGTGCGCGGTGTTCGCCCTGTCGGCGGGAACCTCGCCGTGGGTCGCGGCGGGCGTGCTGGTGCTGGGGGCCTTGCTGCAGGTCGTGGCGGAGATGGGGCAGTCGGCGGGGTCCTGGCAGCTCTCCTTCGACCTGGCCCCCGCCGACCGAGTCGGCGAGTACCAGGGTCTCTTCGGCACCGGAGTCACCGTCGCCCGCACCCTGGGTCCGCTCCTCCTGACCTGGCTCCTCGTCGAATGGGGCACCCCGGGCTGGCTCCTGCTGGGGACGGCCATGCTGGCGGCGTCCTACGCCATGGGCCCGGCGTCCCGCCACGCGGCGAGGGCGGGCGAGGTGAGCCGCACGCGGGGGCTGACACCGGCGAGCGTGGTGACGCCTCGCTGCTGACTTCCGCTCGGAGTCGGGGCGGTCGTGCCGCTGGGGGAGGACGGGGGAGGACCGCAGCTGAGCGTTTCACGTGAAACAACCGAAGAAGCTCCTACGCCGCTGCTCGGGTGTAACGGCAGCACCCCGCCGGAGCCGCCTCGCAGCAGCCGCCATACCCACGCGCGCCGGGTCGCGTCACACCCCCCGCGCACCGACCGGCAGCGCGTCCACGAACAGCGCGCCGGCCAGCAGCCCCGCACTCCCCCGCGGACTCCATCCCCGCGCCACCAGATCCGCGTCGAACACCGCCAGCGCCTCCCAGCCCTCCCTCGTAGCCGCACCGCCCGCCTCCAGCACGCCCCGAGCGCCCGCCTGCACATGCCGTAGGCCCACCGGTCCCGCGACATGCAGCAGCTCCGTGTCCTGCAGCGTGGACATCACCGTCAGCAGAGCGTTCAGACGGGCCTGCGTCTCCGTCGCCCCGGCCGACCGAGCCGCCCCGAGCGCGCCCACCGCCCGCCTCACATGCGGAAAGCCGGCCCGAGCCTCCCCCCGCGCCCCCGCCGCCCCGTACTTCGCCGACACCGTCGACCCCCGCGACGGGCGACGCGGAGCGCCCCGGTCGGGATGGGCGGCGATCCGCTTCGCCGTCGCGGCCACCTCGTCCCCCCGCGCGCGTGGATCGAGGGCGGCCGCCGCGACCAGCAGGCCGAGCGTCCACAGCGCGCCCCGGTGCCCGCCGCCGGTCAGCCCCACCGAGTGCTCGGCGCACCGCCCGATCGCGCCCAGCTCGGCGCGCAGCCCGGGCGAGGGCTCGCCGGTGCGGCGGGCGGCGGCAGCCATGGCCGCGAGGCCGGGGGCGAGCGCCTTGGCCGACCAGCGCAGCCCGCGGTGGTCCCGCCGGGTCGCGCCGGCGGCGAGGTCGCGCGGGTCGGGCAGCCCGGGCTTGGGGGCCAGGGCCAGCTGTCCGGTGAGCGCGGCCACCGCGGCCTGCGCGAGCGTCTCGTCCTCACGGCTGGTCATCGCCAGCGCCTCAGGAGGACGACGAGGGCGCGGCGCCGGATGAGGGTCTTGTCCTTGTGGTTTCCCGTCATAGAACACGCAACGTAGAAGCGCTGCCCGTCAGGTGCATGGGCCGCCGCTGTGGGACGCCTGTGAGTGGCTCCCCGCGCCCGGACGATCTCCCCGCGCACCCCTCAGACCGCCATCAGCGGTGCGTCCTTCCGCCACTTGAGGATCTTGTCGAAGCTCACCACGGCTCCGGCCCGGCCCGGCTTGTTGCCGATGTGGACGTGGTCGGCGAGCTCCCGGATGAGGTAGAGGCCGCGGCCCTGCTCGGCGTCGACGCTCACCGGCACGGGGGCAGGAGCGGGCGCCGGTGCCGGGGCAGCGGTGGGCACCGCGGCGAGGGGAGGGGCGGGGCGTTCGGGGGTGAAGCCGGGACCGGAGTCGGCGACCTCGATGCGGCACTTCTCGCCGTCGAGGTAGGCGGTCACGCTGTACGCCTGCGAACAGTCGCCGTGAGCGGTGTCCCCGCCGTGCTCGACCGCGTTGGCGCAGGCTTCGCTCAGCGCGACGGAAAGGTCGTAGGAGACGTCGGGATCGACGCCCGCCGTCTCCATGGTGCCGAGCAGCAGGCGCCGGGCGAGCGGCACGCTCGCGGCCTCGCGCCGCAGATGGAGTGACCACCAGATGCTCATGCTCCAGCCTCCCGGCCGCGGCTCGACATACCCCTACGTATTGCCGCCATGGGCGCTGAGTAAGCGCGGATCCCGCGTGATGCCGCCCATACGGTGGGCGCGCGGGCCGCCGGATCCGGTGTATGTGGGGGCCCGGGGGAACAGGGGGCGGCTGTCACACCAGAGGGTGATCTTCCGCGTGACCGGGACCTTGTGGACCTGCCGTGTGGCCGCGGTGAGGCCAGTGCGATGATGAGCCCGCCATGTTCCACCGCCCCCTGCGCACGACGCGCTCCGGAGACGATCTCCGGCTGCTGCGGGCCGCGATGTTCGCCGCGGTCTGCGTCGTGCTGGCCGCGGCCGGTCACACCATGGCCTCCTGCGCGACGGTCCCGCTGTGGACGCTGGGCGCGGGGTTCCTGGGGGTCCTCCTCGTCGTGGCGCCGCTCGCCGGGCGCGAGCGCTCACTGCCGGGCATCGCCGCGCTGCTCGCCCTCGGCCAGACCGTGCTGCACGCGCTGTTCGGACTGGGCCAGCACGGGACGACGGCCGTCGCGTCCACGTCGAGGACCGTCTCCGACGCCGCGCTGGTCGAACAGGCCGCCCGCCTGGTGTGCGGGAGCACCGCAGCGGCGATCACGCCCTCCCAGGCGCTGAGGATCCTCGTCGAGGCGCGGGTCCGCCCGGCCGGCGGCGCGGGTGCCGGCCCCGACAGCGGCGGCACGGTCATGAGCGGCGGCATGGGCATGAGCTCCGCGCATCACACCGCGGACGCCCTGTCCACCGCCGGTTCGACGACGTCGCTGCTGCCGTCCCTGCCGATGATGCTCGCGCACCTCCTCGCGGCCGTCGCCGCGGGCTGGATGCTGCGGCGGGGCGACACCGCCCTGCTGCGCCTGACGGAACTGTCGGCGCAGGGCGTCGCCGAAGGGGCGCTCATACGGTCCCTGCGCGGGGCGTTCGCCCTGGCACGCGCCCTGTACGCGGGACTGGGCGCCGCGCCGCAGGAAGGCCCCCGCCCCCCGCGCCCCACTGCGTCCACGCTTCCCAAGCCGCCCGCCGACGCACTCCAGCACACGGTGATCAGGCGCGGCCCGCCGGCCGCCGCCGCTCTCGTCCTCGCTGCCTGACGCGACGCGACCAGCACTCCACCACACGGGGGGCGGCCGCCGTCGTCGCGGCACGCGCGCGTGCGCACACTCGCGTGCTCACGTCCCACCACCGTCACCTCTCACTCAGAGTGGAGTGCTTCGCTGTCATGAAGGCTTCTCGTCTCGCCGCCGTCGCCGCCGGCTCCGCCGTCGCCGTGTTCGCCCTGTCGTCGCCCGCCTTCGCGCACGTCACCGTGCAGCCGGAGGGCACCGCCGCCAAGGGCGGATACGCCGTCGTCAACTTCCGCGTCCCCAATGAGCGCGACAACGCCTCGACGGTCAAGCTGGAGGTCAACTTCCCGACCGACGCCCCGCTCGCCTCGGTGCTGCCGCAGGACGTGCCGGGCTGGAAGATCGCCGTCACCAAGAGCAAGCTCGCCAAGCCGCTCGACCTGCACGGCCGGCAGATCTCCGAGGTCGTCTCCAAGGTCACCTGGACCGCGGACGGCAAGGGCATCGAGCCCGGCCGCCTCCAGCAGTTCCCTGTTTCCATGGGCGCGCTGCCCGAGAAGGCCGACCAGGTCGTCTTCAAGGCGATCCAGACGTACTCCAACAAGGAGGTCGTGCGCTGGATCGAGGTCCAGGAGAAGGGCAAGGAGGAGCCCGACACCCCGGCCCCGGCGCTCACCCTGTCCGAGGCCGCCGACGGCCACTCCCACGGCGCGGCCGCCGCTGACTCCTCCGACGACGCCGACGACGCCAAGCCGGCCGCCGCCGCCACCGAGGCCTCCGACTCATCCGGCGGCAGCGACACCACCGCCCGCGTCCTCGGCGTCGTCGGCATCGTCGTCGGCGCCGCCGGTGTGGCGTACGGCGTGCTCGCCGGCCGTCGCCGCGGCGACTCCTCCGCCTCCTGACGCCAGGCCGTCCGCGGCGCGTGCCGGGCCGGCGCGGCCCGGCACGCGCCGGACTCCACCACACCCAGGACTTCTCCCCATGCGCAAGAAGAAGCTCGCCGCGGCCGCTCTGCTCGCCGCGGCCACCCTGACCCTCTCCGCCTGCGGAAGCGACAAGGACGACGCCGGCCCGGCCGCCGTCGTCTCACAGGAAGGTCCCCAGCAGGCCGCGACCGTCCTCGACCAGCCCTTCACCAAGCCGAACCTGGTCCTGACCGACACCCAGGGCAAGAAGTACGACCTCCGCAAGGAGACCGCCGGGCGCCCGACACTGGTGTACTTCGGCTACACCCACTGCCCCGACGTCTGCCCGCTGACCATGAGCAACATCGCCGTCGCGAAGAAGCAGCTGCCCAAGGCGGAACAGGACCAGCTGCGCATCGTGTTCGTCACCACGGACCCCCAGCGGGACACCCCCGCCGCGCTCGGCTCCTGGCTCAAGGGCATCGACCCGCAGACCGTCGGCCTCACCGGCGACTTCGCCGGCATCCAGGCCGCCGCGCGCACCCTCGGCATCACCATCGAGCCGCCGCACAAGGACAAGAACGGCAAGACGGTGTCGACGCACGGCACCCAGGTCATCGCCTTCTCCCCGAAGACGAACGGCGGGTACCTTCTCTACCGCGAGGGCGTCACCGTCGACCAGTACGCCAAGGACCTGCCCAAGATCATCAAGGGGCAGACCCCGTGAAACGGTTCGCCACCGCCACCGTCGCCGTCTCGGCTCTGACCGGCGCCCTGGTCCTCGCGGGCTGCGGCTCCGGCGCGTCCGCCGCCGAACTGTCCGTGAGCGCCGCCTACATGCCGCAGCCGGTCTCCGACAGCATGGCGGCCGGCTTCCTCACGATCACCAACGAGGGCGGCGCCAAGGACGAGCTGACCTCCGTCACCAGTGACGTCGCCGGCAGCGTCACCGTCCACGAGACGGTCGACGGCGCCATGCAGGAGGTCGACTCGCTCGACGTCCCCGCCCACGGGCAAGTGGTGCTCGCCAGCGGCGGGAACCACCTGATGTTCGAGAAGCTGAAGCGCAAGCCGAGGCAGGGCGAGAAGGTGAGCCTGAAACTGCACTTCGCCGAGTCCGGGACCGTCGAGGTCGCGATGCCGGTGGAATCCGCCACCTACACCCCGAAGACCGGGCACTGAAGGGCTCCGAGGGCCCCTGAGCGCCCCTGAGGGAAGGACCGCCTTGACCCACCAGACCACCGCTCCCCGACTCCGGACGCTGGTGCTGCTGCTCCTGGCCGTCGCCGGCGCGCTCCTCGCCGCCGCCGGGCCGGCCTCCGCGCACGCCGCGCTGACCGGCAGCGACCCCGCGCAGGGGACGGTGGTCGACAAGGCGCCCACCCAGGTGTCGCTCACCTTCTCCGAACAGGTCGCGTTGAGCGGCGCCTCGCTGCGCGTGCTCGACCCCAAGGGCACACGCGTCGACACCGGCGAGCCGACCAACGTCAGCGGCACCACGTACGCCGTGCGGTTGCACCCGGGGCTGCCCGACGGCACGTACACCGTGACCTACCAGGTGGTGTCCGCCGACAGCCATCCCGTCGCCGGCGCCTACACCTTCTCCATCGGCGCCCCCTCCGCGACCAGCGTCCCGGCGTCCGCGCAGGAGGCCGGCGGCGGGGTCGTCGGCGGGCTGTACGGGTTCGGACGGTACGCGTCCTACGCCGGGTTCATCGTCATGGTGGGCGGGGCCGCGTTCGTGCTGGCCTGCTGGCCGGCCGGCACCGGGGTGCGCGCTCTGCAGCGGCTCGTCGTCTCCGGCTGGCTCGCGCTCACCTCGGCCACCCTGTTCCTGCTGCTCCTGCGCGGCTCCTACACCGGGTCCGGCAAGCTCGGCGACGTCTTCGACCTCGACCTGCTCGGGCAGGTCCTCCAGACCAAGACCGGCGCCGCCCTCGTCTCCCGGCTGCTGCTGCTCGCGGCGGCCGCGCTCTTCATCGCCGTCCTGTTCGGCGCCTACGACAAGCGCGAGGACGACGAGAAGCGGGACCTGACCTTCGGGCTCGCGATCGGCGGGACCGTCGTCTCCGGCGGGCTCGCGGCGAGCTGGGCGATGGCCGAGCACGCCTCCACCGGGCTCCAGCCGGGCATCGCGATGCCGGTGGACATCGTCCACCTGCTGGCCGTCGCCGCCTGGCTGGGCGGACTGTGCGCACTGCTCACGGCGCTGTACCGGGCGGAGAACCCGGTGGAGCCGTCGGCCGTCCGCCGGTTCTCGAAGGTCGCCTTCGGCAGCGTGACCGCCCTCCTCGCGACGGGCGTCTACCAGTCGTGGCGCCAGCTCGGCTCCTGGTCGGCCTTCACCGAGACCCGCTACGGGCAGCTCCTGCTCGTCAAGATCGGCCTCGTGGCCCTGCTCGTCGGCATCGCCTGGATCTCCCGCCGCTGGACGGCCCGGCTGGCCGAACCGTCGGCCTCACGGCAGCAGGAGGCGGCGACGGCTGAGGAGACCGCGGGGGCGGCGGCGCTCGAGGAGCGGGCGGGGGCGGCGGCTGCCGGGCGCACGGACTCTCCCGGGCGCGAGAGGCCGGCGGCAGAGGAACAGCCGGCCGAGCTGACCGAGGCCGCCTCCCTCGAGGCCGAGGCCGCCGGGAAGGCGTCGAGCGAGGAGGCCGGGGCGGCCGGTGCGGCCGAGCGGACCGGGTCTGACCCGGGGGCAGGGGCGGCCGAGCGGGCAGGGTCGAGCACGGGTGCGGCGAAGGCGTCCCCGAGCGAGGCGGAGTCCGGTTCGGGTGCGGGTGATTCCGGCTCGGGCGACGCCGGCACGGCCGATGCCCGGCGGGCCGCGCAGCTCGCGCGGCAGCGTGCCGCCGTCGACGCCGCGCGGCAGAAGCGGCTGCGGGACGCCGACCCGAACCGTTCCGGGCTGCGCCGCTCGGTGCTGGCCGAGGCCGGCGTCGCCGTGGTGCTGCTCGCCGTGACCACCGCCCTGACGTCCACCGAGCCCGGCCGTACCGAGCTGGACGCCAAGGCCGCCACGGCCGCCGTCGCGTCGTCGGACGCCGCGGGAGCCGTCACCCTGGACATGTCCTTCGACACCGGCGGCGCCAACGGCAAGGGCGTCGTCAGCGTCGACATCGACCCGGCGCGGATCGGCGCCAACGAGATGCACGTCTACGTCACCCGCCCCGACGGCCGCGCCTACGACGTCCCCGAGGTGAAGGTCGCCTTCACCCTCGAAGCCAAGAGCATCGGGCCGCTGCCCGTCACCCCCGACCACATCACCACCGGCCATTGGTCGGCCGACGGAGTGCAGATCCCTGTGGGCGGCGAATGGCAGGTCGCCGTCACCGTCCGGACCTCCGACATCGACCAGGTGACCGTCTCCAAGAACGCGCAGATCGGCTGAACCCCACCATGCCCGAACAGACCAGCCCGGTGACCCCCGCCCCCGCGACCAAGGCGTCCGCCGAGAAGTCGCCCTCCGCCGAGCCCTCCGCCGAAGGCCTGACCCGGCGCAAGCTGCTCGGCACCGCCGGCGCCACCGGGCTCGTGCTCGGTGCCGCGGGCGGCGCCGCCGGCTATGCCGCCGCGCCGGCACAGGCGGCCCCGCTGTCCTCGATCGGGTCGGAGCAGGCGCTGTTTCACGTGAAACACCAGCCCGGCATCACCCAGGGGCTCCAGGCCCGGGGCCATCTCGTCGCCTTCGACCTCATGGCGGGCGCGGGCCGCAAGGAGGCCGCCGCGCTGATGCGCCGCTGGTCGCAGACGGCGCAGCGGCTGATGGCGGGAGAATCCGCCCCGCACGACGACACCGACGTGGCCCGCGACGCCGGCCCGTCCTCGCTGACGATCACTTTCGGCTTCGGCCACAGCTTCTTCACCCGCACCGGTCTGGAGAAGCAGCGTCCTGTCTCCCTGGATCCCCTGCCCGCCTTCTCCTCCGACCAGCTCGACCGGTCCCGCAGCGACGGCGACCTGTGGGTGCAGATCGGTGCGAACGACGCCCTCGTCGCCTTCCACGCCCTGCGCGCGATCCAGAAGGACGCGGGCAGCGCGGCCCGTGTGCGCTGGCAGATGAACGGCTTCAACCGCACGCCGGGCGCGACCGCCCACCCCATGACGGCCCGCAACCTGATGGGTCAGATGGACGGCACGCGCAATCCCAAGCCTGCCGAGCCCGACTTCGAGAAGCGGATCTTCGTGCCGGCCTCGGGGTCGAACGACCCGGCCTGGATGGCCCACGGCTCCTACGCCGTCGTACGCCGGATCCGGATGCTCCTCGACGACTGGGAGAAGCTGTCGGTCCCAGCGCAGGAGCAGGTCATCGGGCGCCGCAAGTCCGATGGAGCGCCGCTGACCGGGGGCTCCGAGACGACCGAGATGGACCTGGAGAAGACCGACGCCAACGGCGATCTGGTGGTCCCCCTCAACGCGCACGCGCGCATCACCCGGCCCGACCAGAACGGTGGCGCGGCGATGCTGCGACGCCCGTTCTCGTACCACGATGGCATCGACCGGGACGGCACCCCGGACGCGGGCCTGCTCTTCGTCTGCTGGCAGGCCGATCCGCTCCGCGGTTTCGTCACCGTGCAGCGCAAGCTGGACCGCGGGGACGCGCTGTCGAAGTACATCCGGCACGAGACCAGCGGGCTGTTCGCCGTGCCCGGCGGGGCCGCCGAGGGCGAGTACGTAGGTCAGCGGCTGCTGGAGGCGTGAGGATCCCCGCGAACCGCCGTGGCCGGTGCGGGGTTACGCGGGTTCACTCGCCTGAGGGGTCGGTGTGAGAGACGGGTCCACCCGATCCCGCAAGGCCCATTAGGGTGAGGTCATGCCAGCGAGCTACGCCTATCTCGGCCCCGAGGGCACCTTCACGGAGGTCGCCCTGCGCACGCTTCCCGAAACGGCCACCCGGCAGTTGGTCCCCTATGTGTCCGTGCAGTCCGCGCTGGACGCGGTGCGCACCGGCGAGGCCGAGGCCGCGTTCGTGCCGATCGAGAACTCCGTGGAGGGCGGGATCACCACGACCCTCGACGAGCTCGTCGCGGGCACGCCGCTGATGATCTACCGCGAGGTCCTGCTGTCGATCACCTTCGCGCTGCTGGTCCGTCCCGGCACGAAGCTCGCGGACATCAAGACGGTCACCGCCCACCCGGCCGCCCAGCCGCAGGTGCGCAACTGGCTGAAGGCCCATCTCCCGGACGTCGTCTGGGAGTCGGCCGCCTCCAACGCCGACGGTGCGCGTCTCGTCCAGGAGGGCCGCTACGACGCCGCCTTCGCGGGCGAGTTCGCGGCCGCCCGGTACGGCCTGGAGGCCCTGGAGACGGAGATCCACGACGCGGAGAACGCGCAGACGCGGTTCGTGCTGGTGGGCCGTCCGGCCCGGCCCCCGGCGCCGACCGGGGCGGACAAGACCTCCGTCGTGCTCTGGCAGCGCGACGACCATCCGGGAGGGCTGCGCGACCTGCTCGGGGAGTTCGCGACCCGCGGCATCAACCTCATGGTGCTGCAGTCCCGGCCGACCGGCGCCGGCATCGGCAACTACTGCTTCTGCATCGACGCCGCCGGCCACATCACCGACCGGCGGATGGCCGAGGCGCTGATGGGGCTGAAGCGGATCTGCCGCGATGTGCGGTTCCTCGGCTCGTACCCGCGCGCGGACGCGGTGGCGGCGGACATCCCCGCGCCGCTGCCCGGAACCTCGGAAAGCGAGTTCGTCGCGGCGGCGGACTGGGTGGCACGCTGCCAGGACGGCCGTTTCTAGATCCGTTCTGCATATCTTCGTTATCCACAGGCGTTATCCACAGGTTGGCTTCTCGACCTGGGGACAAGTCGACATCGATGGGCCGTCCGGTCGACAAATCGCCCTACAGGCCGCACGCGCGGCCAGGGCGGCACACGTCACCCTTAGTCCATCTGTTTCCCTCGATCAAGCCTTTAGGGTGACCCATTTCCACTCGAAAGTGGGGGTGCAGTCGGTACGGAACGGGAATTCCGCACCACTCGACCCGCTCTCGGAATGATCAATTCCAGTGTCCACAGATCTTTCGCACACCCTGTGGATAACTTTCCCCCAGCCTGCATTCCCTGTGGACAACGACGGCCCAAGTCGCCCCCCACGCAAGGAAGTCGGGTCAACGCGCCGAGCGGGGCCTGCCTCGTCCCAGGGAGTGAGACACTTTCCCTTGACTCGTTCGGCAATTGCCTCACACCCGCCCGTAAGCCGCGAATCGCCACCGCGGGGAATAGTGAGTCGTGAGCGCTCACGCCGCACCGGTAGCCTTGACCGCGTGATTGACCTTCGCCTGCTCCGTGAGGACCCCGACCGTGTGCGCGCGTCCCAGCGCGCCCGTGGAGAGGACGTCGCGCTCGTCGACGCTCTCCTGTCCGCCGACGAGCGGCGCAGGTCGTCCGGCGTCCGCTTCGACGAGCTCCGCGCCGAGCAGAAGCAGCTCGGCAAGCTCATCCCCAAGGCCTCCGCCGAGGAGAAGGCCGAGCTGCTCAAGCGCGCCGAACAGCTCAAGGCCGACGTCAAGACCGCCGACACCGAGCGCGACGCCGCCGACGCCGAGACCCAGGAACTGCTGCTCAGGCTCGGCAACCTCGTCCACCCCGACGTGCCCGTCGGCGGCGAGGAGGACTTCGTCACGCTGGAGACGCACGGCGAGATCCGCGACTTCACCGCCGAGGGCTTCGAGCCGAAGGACCACCTCGAGCTCGGCCAGATCCTCGGCGCGATCGACGTCGAGCGCGGCGCGAAGGTCTCCGGCTCCCGCTTCTACTTCCTCACCGGCGTCGGCGCCCTCCTGGAGCTCGCCCTGGTGAACGCGGCGATCGCGCAGGCGACGGCGGCCGGCTTCACGCCGATGCTGACGCCCGCCCTGGTGCGCCCGCAGTCCATGGCCGGCACCGGCTTCCTCGGCCAGGCCGCCCAGGACGTCTACCACCTCGACAAGGACGACCTCTACCTCGTCGGCACCTCCGAGGTCCCCCTCGCCGCGTACCACATGGACGAGATCATCGACGCCGAGCGGCTGCCGCTGCGCTACGCGGGCTTCTCCCCCTGCTTCCGGCGCGAGGCCGGCTCGCACGGCAAGGACACCCGGGGCATCTTCCGCGTGCACCAGTTCGACAAGGTCGAGATGTTCACGTACGTCACTCCCGAGGACTCCCAGGCCGAGCACCAGCGCCTGCTGGAGTGGGAGAAGCAGTGGCTGACCTCGCTGGAACTGCCGTTCCGCGTGATCGACGTCGCCTCCGCCGACCTGGGCTCCTCGGCCGCCCGCAAGTTCGACTGCGAGGCGTGGATCCCCACCCAGGGCAAGTACCGCGAGCTGACCTCGACGTCGGACTGCACCGAGTTCCAGTCCCGCCGTCTGTCGATCCGCTACCGCGAGGGCAAGCAGGTGCGCCCGCTGGCCACGCTCAACGGCACGCTGTGCGCCGTCCCGCGCACCATCGTGGCGATCCTGGAGAACCACCAGCAGGCCGACGGCTCCGTGCGCGTGCCCGAGGTGCTGCGGCCCTACCTCGGCGGGCGTGAGGTGCTGGAGCCGGTGTCCAAGTGAGCGAGGGCTTCCCCCACCGGCTCATCGCCACCGATCTCGACGGGACGCTCCTGCGCTCCGACGAGTCGATCGCGCGGCGCACCCGCGACGCTCTCGCCGCGGCCACCGCGGCGGGGGCGGCCCACATCGTCGTCACCGGCCGCGCGGTCCCCTGGACCCGCCACATCCTCGACGCACTGGGTTACGACGGTCTGGCCGTCTGCGGCCAGGGAGCCCAGGTCTACGACGCCGGCGCGCACCGCCTGCTGACCTCGGTCACCCTGGACCGGCAGCTCGCCGGGGTGGCGCTCGCCAAGATCGAGGCGGAGGTCGGTCCGCTGTACCTGGCGGCTAGCCGCGACGGACTGGACGGGGACGTCCTGGTCGGCCCCGGCTACTCGGTCACCGGCAAGCTCCCGGCGACGCCGTTCACCGACGCGTCGGACCTCTGGTCGGCGCCGCTGAACAAGATCTACATCCAGCATCCCGAGCTCTCCGACGACGACCTCGCCGAGGCGGCCCGCCGTGCCGCCGGCGGCTTCGTCACCGTCGCCCTGGCCGGCGCGGGCATCGTGGAACTGCTCCCCCTCGGCCTCTCCAAGGCCACGGGGCTCTCCCTCGCCGCCCGCCGCCTCGGCCTCAAGTCCGCCGACACGATCGCCTTCGGCGACATGCCCAACGACATCCCGATGTTCGCCTGGGCGTCCCGAGGCGTGGCCATGGCCAACGCACACCCCGAACTGAAGGCGGTGGCGACCGAGGTGACGGCTTCGAACGAGGACGACGGCATCGCGCTGGTGCTGGAGAAGCTGCTTCCCTGACGGGTCCCCGCACCGCTCGCACCGAGCCCCGGGTCACCGCCGGGGATCAGGTCCGGGGTGGGGCGGCCTCACGCGGCAGTGATGTCGCGTGCTCGAAGCGGCCGCCCCCGGGCAGCTCCCCGTGCGGGGCGGGCTCGGACGGAGCGTGTGACCGCTCCGGAGCCCGCCGCGGGCTGCCCTGCCGGGAGCCGGACGTCATGCCGTGCATGGGCGTCGTCCCGCTCCTCCCCGGTTCCTGACACCGGCCCTCGCCGGCGTTGCGGACATCACCACTGTGCCGGGCGGACGAGTGGGACGCCACCGAATAAAACGGCCGTTCGACACAAGGCCGGTGACCTGCGCGGAGGTGAGAGACGACCACCCGCTGACCGGACGCCAGATCCCCGACGTCGACCTGAGGACCGGTGAGGGCCGCCGTCGCGCGACCCCGGGATGCTCCGGGCGTCTACCGGCGCCGCCACCTCCACCGGCGCGCCTTGCTGAAGAACCAGCCGGCCTGCGGCTCGTCGGACCGCCACGGCTGCGGCTCGGGCTGCTCGGCGCGCCAGCGGGCCGCGAGCATCCGGGCGCGGGCGGACGGCTCCGACGTCCCGGCGGCCCGTATGAACTCCTCGTCCAGCACCAGGCCGTCCCAAGCCGCGTCCGAGGCCCCGCCCCCGGCCGGACCGTCAGCCGGCCCGTCGGCCGGTCCGCGCTCGCCCCGCTCCCGGCTGCCGTGCCCCGCCGTCTCGTCCGCCACAGCAGTCCTCCCCTCCGCCGGTGTCCCTCTTCGCGCTCCTTGACGCCGCTTGGGGTCTCTTGATGCCCCTTGGCATCGGTTGACGCCTGTTCACGTCGTTCGCGAGTCTTCGCCCAGTGTGCCGGGGCCGAGGTGAAGCCACCGTCAAGAGGTGGCTGCCCCTCGGCCCGCCCGGAGCGCGTCCCGTCGGCCTACTCCTCGCCGGCCAGCGTCAGCGACCGCAGCTTCTGCCCCGCGAACCAGGTGGCCAGCACGGTCACCGCGACCAGCAGGACGGTCGCCGTGGTCAGCCCGACGTCGGAGCTGATCAGATCACCGCCGGCCACCTTGTCGGCGACGGCCAGCGACCACTGCTGGACGCTGAGCGTGCGCGCGCCCGCCACCAGGGAGCCGAACAGGGCCTCCCAGACGAGGGCGTAGACCAGCCCGAACACCACCGCGTGCCGCGACACCGTGCCGAGCAGCAGGAAGAGCGCGGCGTAGGCGATGGAGGAGACCAGCGCGGCCACCGTGTAGGCGACGGCGATCTGCTGGCCGTTGCCGTTGAGGATGAAGCCCGCGATCAGCGTCGGCAGCGCCGAGAACACCATCGTCACCGCTATCGCCACGATCAGCTTGGTGAAGATGATCGTCGGCCGCTTCAGCGGCTTGGACAGCAGGTAGACGACCGAGCCGTCGTCTATCTCCGGGCCGATCGCACCCGTGCCGGCGATGACTCCGATGATCGGCACCATGGTGGCGAGCGCGAGCCCGCCCAGCAGATCGGACGCGGTCTGGTCGTCGGCGCCCGCCAGGGCGCGCACCAGCACCGAGATCACGATCAGCAGCATCGGCAGCGCGCCGAGGATGAGGGCCCGGCGACGGCCGAGCAGGGCCCGGTAGGTGAGCCGGGCGACGGTGGGGTCGTACATCTTCGGCCTCCTACGCCGCGACAAGATACGAGAAGACGGACTCGAGGGACTCGTCGGACGGCGACACCGTGAGCAGGCGGATGCCGTTGTCGCGCGCCACTCTCGGCAGCAGCGTCGTGAAACGCCCGAAGTCGACGGCCTGGATGCGCAACGCCCCTTCGGCGACGTCCACTTCGATGCCCGATGTCGACGGGTCGGCGATCAACGCGGCCGCGAGGGCGCGGTCGTCGCTGGAACGCACCAGGTAGCGGTGCGGGCGGTCGGTCATCAGACGGCGGATCTTGCGGAAGTCACCGCTGGCCGCGTGGCGCCCGGCGACCACGACCTCGATGTGCCAGGCGAGTTGCTCGACCTCTTCGAGGATGTGTGACGAGAACAGCACCGTGCGGCCCTCGTCGCCCATGCGCCGCAGCAGGTCCATGAGCTGCATCCGCTGACGGGGGTCCATTCCGTTGAACGGCTCGTCGAGCAGGAGCAGGGAGGGCTCGTGGACCAGGGCGGACGCCATCTTCACGCGCTGCCGCATGCCCTTGGAATACGTCTGGATCTTGCGGTCCTGCGCGTACTCCATCTCCACCGTGGCCAGGGCCCTCTGGGCGGCCTTGGCGCCCAGGCCGTGCAACTCGGCGTTGGCGACGACGAATTCGCGGCCGGTGAGGAAGTCGTACATCGCCTCGCGCTCGGGGACGATGCCGATGTGCTTGTAGATCGCCTCGTTGCGCCAGACCTGCTGTCCGTCGAGGGTGACGGTGCCGGTGGAGGGCGCGAGGAAGCCGCCCATCATGTTGATCAGGGTGGACTTCCCGGCGCCGTTGGGGCCGAGCAACCCGGTGACGCCGGGGCCGATGGTCATGGTGATGTCGTTGACGGCGACCACGTTGCCGAACCAGCGGGAGACGTGATCGATGGAGAGCGTGGTCACAGGCCCACCTTCCGGTAGCGGCGCATCAGGAGCCCGTAGCTGGCGGCGATGAGGCCCAGGGTGGCAAGGACGTACACAGCGCCCTCGCCCGTGGAGGGGCCGATCCCGCCCGGGAAGGCGGAGGAGGCGCCGAGGAACGCGGACTGCACCCCGTCGATCAGCGTGACCGGCGAGAACAGGCCTATCCACCGGGTGGCGCCGGTGCTGCCCTGGGCGTCGGCGATGGCCTGGAGGGTGGAGACCGCGCCGTAGGAGATGGTCAGGACGGCGATGACGGCGGCGATGCCGAACCCGCGGCGCGGAGTGACCGCGGCGATGACCAGCCCGAGGCCGGCAAAGAGCAGGGAGAGCAGGGTCACGGAGACCAGTCCCTGGGCGAATCCCTTGGTCTGGTCGGCGAAGTCCAGCTTGGCCAGCAGGGCGCCCACGTAGAGCACCAGCAGGGGTGCGGCGGTGAGGATGAACAGCGCCGAGGCGAGCGCGGCGAACTTGGCGCGCACGTAGTCGGCGGTCTCTATCGGCCGGGAGAAGTACAGCGGCACGGTCTTGAAGCGCAGGTCGCGGGAGACGGACTGGGGGGCCTGCGAGGCGACGTACAGGCTGATGACGGCCTGCATGACGATGGCGTAGCGGGTGTACTCCAGCGGCAGCTCGGTCGCCTTGGTGGCGACCGCGACGGCGACCATGATGGCCGCGGGCACGCACATCACCACGAACAGCAGCATGGGCAGCACCTTGGACTTCACCGAGCGGCCGAGGCCGTAGGCGCCGCGCAGGGACTGCGAGTAGAGGGAGCGGCGGGCGTAGGAGCGGCCCAGGCGGGGGCCGTCGTAGCTGCGGTAGCCGATGTTGTGGATGCGGGTCTGGTCACCCGGGAGGGTGGGTGCGGGGTGCTCAACCGCCATGGCCGACGGCCTCCTTCCGTTGTGCGTCGCCGTCCTTGAAGACCTCGGAGATGTGGTGTCGGCGCTGTTCCATGCGCACCAGTCCGAGGCCGAGCTCGGCCACCAGGTCGCGCACCACGTCGTAGGTCTCCTCGCCCCGGGCGGTGAGCAGCAGGATGTGGCCGGCGCCCGGCAGGCCGCTGTCGCCGTCGAGGACGTCCACTCCGCGCGCGTGGAGCGCCTCGCGGACGGCGCGGGTGCCGTCGGGGTGCTCGTCGGTGTCGGTGACCTCGATTGCGAGGGTGGTGGTGGTCTGGGTGAAGTCGGTGGTGGAGCTGGAGCGCAGGAGCTTTCCGCCGTCGACGACGACGACGTGGTCGCAGGTGCGTTCCAGTTCGCCTAGGAGGTGGGACGTGACCAGCACCGAGATGCCGAAGTCGGTGTGGATGCGCCGGATCAGGCCCAGCATCTCGTCGCGGCCGACCGGGTCGAGGCCGTTGGTCGGCTCGTCCAGGAAGACCAGCTGCGGGTCGTGGACGAGGGCCTGGGCGAGCTTCACCCGCTGCTTCATGCCGGTGGAGTAGCCGCCGATGGGGCGGTAGCGCTCCTCGTACAGACCGACATGGCGCAGTGTGTCCGCGGTGCGCTCTCGGGCGGCGGTGGGCGGCAGGCCGGACATGCGGGCCATGTGCACGACGAACTCGGTGGCCGAGACGTCGGGCGGCAGGCAGTCGTGCTCCGGCATGTACCCGACGCGCTCGCGGATGGCGGCGCCCTTGGTGGCGACGTCGAGGCCGAGCACTTCGGCGCGGCCCTCCGAGGCGGGGGACAGACCCAGCAGGATCTTGATCAGCGTGGACTTGCCGGCTCCGTTGGCGCCGACGAGTCCGGTGACACCGGGCCCGACGTCCACGGACAGCCGGTCGAGCGCGGTCACCCGGGGGAACCGCTTGCTCAGGCTTTCGGTAGCGATCACAGTCACGTCTTCGACATTAGTGACGCGCGCCACGTCAGTCGTCAGACCGGAGAGCCGTCTTCGCATCAACCTTCAGAAGTAGGGGAACGTAGGGGAACCCCTGCCTGAGAGTTACGGGAGGGGTGGCTCCGGCGCGGGAGTCGCCCTATTGACGATGCGTCTAACGACTGTCAGATTCGGCGGCGTCACCTCACGGACACGCTGAGCGGCGAAGGGAAGCGACGATGCTCGAGGGTGCGCGCGAGCGCAGGGTGCGGACCGGCGGGGTCGAGCTGTGCGTGGCCGAGCTGGGAGATGCCGGGCGGCCGACGGTGGTCCTGGTGCACGGCTACCCGGACAGCAAGGAGGTGTGGTCCGAGGTCGCGGCCCGGCTGGCCGGCGCCTTGCGTTTCCATGTGGTGCTGTACGACGTCCGGGGGCACGGCCGGTCCACCGCACCCGAGCCGCTGCGGGGCGGGTTCACCCTGGAGAAACTGACGGACGACTTCCTGGCCGTGGCGGACGCCGTCAGCCCGGACCGTCCTGTGCACCTGGTGGGGCACGACTGGGGTTCGGTGCAGTCGTGGGAGTTCGTCACCGTCGCGCGCGCCAGGAACAGGATCGCCTCCTTCACGTCGATGTCCGGCCCGTCCCTGGACCACGTCGGCCACTGGTTCAACGAGCGTCTCTCCAGGCCGAGTCCGCGCCGGGTGGCCCAACTCCTCGGCCAGGGAGCCAGATCCTGGTACGTCTGTCTGCTGCACACGCCCGCGCTGCCCGAACTGGCCTGGCGAGGACCGCTCGGCAGGCGGTGGCCCGGCGTCCTGCGGCGGCTGGAGGGTATGCCGGGCGGTGACTACCCGACGTCCTCACTTCCTTCCGACGCCGCCAACGGCGCCTGGCTGTACCGGGACAACGTGCGGGCACGGCTGCGCCGGCCGCGCACCGACGCCCGGACGGATGTGCCCGTGCAGCTCATCACACCCTCGGGCGACGTGTATCTGTCGGAACGGCTGTACGACGAACTGGAGCGGTGGGCACCGCGGTTGACGCGACGGACGCTGCCGGCGAAGCACTGGCTGCCGCGGACGCGGCCCGACCAGGTGTCGACCTGGATCGCCGACTTCGTCACTTCTGTGGAGTCCGCTTCGGATGACGGGGCCGTCCCGGCCGCAGCGTCCCGGCGCGCGGCCACGTCTCCTTACGCCCAACGCTTCGGCGGGCAGCTTGTGTTGGTCACCGGAGCGGGCAGCGGCATCGGGCGTGCCACGGCGCTCGCGTTCGCCCGGGCCGGGGCGCGGGTGATCGCCGTGGACCGGGACGCGGAGAGCGCCGCCCGCACCGCGGAGGCGGCCTTGTCGGCCGGCGCGACGCAGGCGTGGGCGGAGACGGTGGACGTCTGCGACGAGCCGGCGATGGAGAAGCTCGCGGCGAGGCTCCATGCTGAACTGGGCGTGGTGGACGTGCTGGTGAACAACGCGGGCATCGGATTGTCGGGTTCCTTCTTCGACACGACGGCCGACGACTGGCGCAAGGTGCTGGACGTCAACCTGTGGGGAGTCATCCACGGCTGTCGTCTCTTCGGTCGGCAGATGGCGGAGCGCGGACAGGGCGGCCATATCGTCAACATCGCTTCCGCAGCGGCCTTTCAGCCGGTGAGGGGCCTGCCCGCCTACGGCACGTCCAAGGCGGCGGTCCTCATGCTCAGCGAGTGCCTGCGGGCCGAACTGGCCGGGCAGGACATCGGAGTCACGGCGATCTGCCCCGGCGTGGTGAACACCGGCATCACGACGACGGCCACGTTCGTCGGGGTCGGCCCGGAGGAGGAGAAGCGCCGCAGAAAGAGGGCCGCCCGGGCCTACGTTCTGCGCAACTACCCACCGGAGAAGGTGGCGCAGGCGATCTTGAGAGCGGTCGTCCGCAACGAGGCGGTGGTCGCGGTGACGCCGGAGGCCAAGGCAGCACGTGCGCTGTCCCGGTTCACCCCTGGGGTGTTGAGGGCTCTGGCACGCACCAAGCCTCCCCTGTAGGGAGCGTTGGCATACCTGAGCTCAAGTGATGAGCCCACACGTGTGCTTGCCCAACAAGTCGTTTTCGGCGTTTGGTTGTCCACAGAATCGCCAATCGCGCTGTGGATAAGCGCAGTTGGCTGTGGACCAAACATCCGGGCGCAAAACGAAATGCGTGATCCACGTCTCACGCGTCATGCTGGACGAATGGACGAAAGACGCACCGTGAAGGTGTCGAAGTACCTCTCGAAACACCTGCGGCACCAGCCCGGACGGATCGGCCTGACCCTCGACGAAGGGGGCTGGGTCGAGATCGAGACGCTGATCGAGGCGGCCGCGGCCCACGGGTTCCGATTCACCCGGGACGAGCTGGACCACGTCGTGGCCGCCAACGACAAGAAGCGCTTCGCGATCGAGGGCACCCGCATCCGCGCCAGTCAGGGACACAGCATCGAGGTCGACCTCGGCCTGCCCCCGGCAACCCCGCCGCCGTACCTGTACCACGGCACGGTCGCCCGCTCTCTGGACGCGATCCGCACCGAGGGGCTGCTGCCCATGAACCGGCACGACGTGCACCTCTCGGCCGACCGGGAGACGGCGACCCGGGTCGGCGCCCGCCGCGGCCGCCCGGTGGTCCTCTCCGTGGACGCGGGGGCCATGCACCGCGACGGCCACATCTTCCACGTCAGCGCGAACGGGGTGTGGCTGACGAGGGCAGTCCCGCCGCGGTATCTGCGGTTCCCCGAGCCCCGCTGACGCCGCACCCTGTGGTGAGACACACACAGGGCGACTGTTTCACGTGAAACAGGACGTCCGCATAGGCTCGCTGCCATGAGTCTGCGCCTGAGCACTGTGATCCTCCCGTACCGCCGCTGGCAGGACGGCAGCCGTTCGGCGTGGATGCGCGCCGAACAACTCGGCTTCCACACCGCGTACACCTACGACCACCTGTCCTGGCGCGCCTTCCGCGACGGTCCCTGGTTCGGCGCGATCCCGACGCTGACCGCCGCCGCGTCCGTCACGGACCGGATCCGCCTCGGCACGCTGGTCACCTCGCCGAACTTCCGGCACCCCGTGACCCTCGCCAAGGAACTGATCTCCTTGGACGACATCTCCGACGGCCGTGTCACCCTCGGCATCGGAGCGGGCGGCACCGGCTTCGACGCCACCGCCCTCGGCCAGGAACCCTGGACGCCGCGTGAGCGGGCCGACCGCTTCGCCGAGTTCGTGCCCCTTCTCGACCGGCTGCTCACCGAGGACTCCGTGTCCTTCGAGGGCGACTTCTACTCGGCGCACGAGGCCCGCAACATCCCCGGCTGCGTCCAGCGGCCCCGACTGCCGTTCGCCGTCGCCGCGACCGGGCCGCGCGGGCTGAAGCTGGCCGCCCGGCACGGGCAGGCCTGGGTGACCACCGGCGACCCCCGGCTGTTCGAGAACGGCACGTCCGAGCAGTCCGTCCAGGCCGTCCACGGCCAGATCGAGAAGCTGACGGACGCTTGTGTGGCTCTCGGGCGCGATGTGAACTCGCTCGACAAGATCCTGCTCACCGGCTTCACCCCCGACCGCGCCCGCCCGCTGGAGTCCCTGGACGCGTTCGTCGACTTCGCGGGGCGCTACAAGGAGCTCGGCTTCACGGAGCTTGTTCTGCACTGGCCCATCCCGGACTCCGACTTCGCCGCCGACCAGAAGGTCTTCGAGCAGATCGCCATGGAGGCCCCGGCGCAGCTGCGCTGACCCTCGACGGCCCCCGCGCCGGCCTCATCCGTGCGTACCCTCGCACGGCCGTGCAGGCATATGCGCGAGAATGGCGCGGTGACCTCAGCGACTCGACAGCCCGAGACCCCGGCCGCCGCCACCCCGCCACGGCTGATCGCCACCGACTTGGACGGCACTCTCCTGCGCGACGACAAGTCGGTCTCGCCACGGACGGTCGCGGCCCTCGCCGCCGCCGAGGAGGCCGGCATCGAGGTCTTCTTCGTCACCGGCCGCCCGGCCCGCTGGATGGACGTCGTCAGCGACCACGTCCACGGGCACGGCCTGGCGATCTGCGGCAACGGCGCAGCCGTGGTCGACCTGCACGGCGGCCCGGGCGCCCACCGGTTCGTGAAGGTGCGCGAGCTGGCCCGGGAGAACGCTCTGGACGCCGTACGGCTGCTGCGCGAGGCGGCGCCGGGGACCATGTACGCGGTCGAGCAGACGTACGGCTTCTACCAGGAGCCTGAGTACCCCAAGATGCACATGGAGGTTCCCGACGCCCTGGCTCCCGCCGAGCGGCTGCTCGCGCCGGACGCTCCGGGCGCCGAAGAGCCCGTGCTGAAGATCCTCGCGTTCCACCCCACGCTCGACCCGGACGCGTTCCTCACCGTGGCCCGGCTGGCCATCGGCGACCGCGCCAACGTCACCCGCTCCAGCCCCAGCGCCCTGTTGGAGATCAGCGGCCCCGACGTCTCCAAGGCCAGCACGCTCGCCCTGTGCTGCGCGGAACGCGGCATCTCCCACGAGGAGGTCGTCGCCTTCGGGGACATGCCCAACGACGTCGAGATGCTCACCTGGGCCGGCCGGTCGTACGCGATGGGCAACGCCCACCCGGACGTGGTCGCGGCGGCCTCCGGACAGACCGTCGCCAACAACGACGACGGCGTCGCCGTGATCATCGAGGAACTGCTCGCCGAGCGACTCCGCGCCGAGGGCCGCGACCGGTAGTCGCCTAGGGCCTGTCTGACACCGGCCAGGGCACGGGGTCCACCGCGGAGCCCCGCCGCCTCCGGGGTGACCCGTGCCTCGAACTGCAGATGCGGCCCTGTGGAGTTGCCGCCGGTGCCGGACTGGCCGATCAGCTGCCCGGGCTCACGCTCTCCCCCTGGTCCACGGTGACGGCCGTGAGATGGGCGTACTGGGTGTAGTAGCCGTCGTCGTGCTCCAGCACGATCTCGATGCCGAACGCGCCTCCGCAGGACACCCCCCACCACCCGTCCCGCGCCCACCGCCCGCACCGGCGTCCCGATGGGCACCGCGAAGTCCTGCCCGGTGTTCCGGTTCGCCCAGTGCTCGCCCGCGCTGCCGAAGCCCGCCGGCAGGGTGTACCCCCTCGACGGGTGTGACCCAGGCGCCGGAGTAGGACGCCGGTTCCTGGTCCAGCCGCACGGCGCCGCGGCACGAACCGGCGGCGACCGAGGCGTCGGCCTCCCCCTGCAACTGCCCGCGCGCCTGTTCCAGTTTCTGCCCGATGTCCGCCTCGAGGGAGGCGAGTTCGAGCTTGCGCTGCTCCATCGCCCGCCAGTCGGCGGCCGCCTTCGCCTCGTCGGCCGCGAGCCGCGCCTCCGCCGGCCGGCTCTCCCCGACGGCCTTGACGACGTCCAGGCTCATCTGCGCAAAGGTGTGCTGTCTGCGAGACGCCGTGTCGGGGTCGCCGGCCTGGAGGACGTGCGCCGCGGCCGACAGTTCGGCGCCGGTGCGGTACTGGGCGCGCGCGATCCGGCCGCGTTCCTCCCGCAGCGCGGCGACCTCCTGACGCCGGCCGGTGATCAGCGCCTCCAGCCGCTCCACCTCCGCCCGCCGGGCCTCCGCCTCCACCCGCCCGGCCTCGTACATCTGGCCGGCCACGGCCGCGTCCTCCGCGGGCACACTCAGCAGAACCGTGACGATCAGCAGGCGGCAGCGAGATGAGCGCATGTCAGCGATCGAAACCGCCCAGCCGCGTCGTGAGCGAGCCCGCTAGCGCACGCCCACCGGCGTCTGCGCCGCCGTCTCCCGCTCGATCATCGTGCGCAGCGGCCCCACCTCGGCGGCCAGCTCCGCGTACGCGCCTCGCTGCACCACGCGCCCCTCGTCCAGGACGATCACCTCGTCCACGGCGTCCAGTCCGGCCAGCCGGTGCGTGATGAGCAGCGTCGTCCGCCCCTCGGTGGCGGCCAGCAGGTCCGCGGTGAGGGCGTCCGCGGTGGCCAGGTCGAGGTGTTCCGCGGGCTCGTCGAGCACCAGCACGGGGAAGTCGGCGAGGAGAGCGCGGGCGAGCGCGAGCCGCTGCCGCTGCCCGCCGGAGAGCTTGGCCCCGTGCTCGCCGACGAGGGTGTCGAGGCCGTCGGGCAGGCTGTCGGTCCACTCCAGCAGCCGGGCCCGCCCCAGCGCGTCCCGCAGCCGGTCCTCGGTCGCGTCCTTCCTCGCCAGCAACAGGTTCTCGCGGACCGAGCTGTCGAAGAGATGCGCGTCCTGCGCGCACAGCCCGACGAGCCGCCGTACGTCGTCGCCGTCCAGGGCGCAGGCGTCGACGCCGCCGAGCGTGTATACGCCCTTGTCCGCGTCGAGGAACCGCAGCAGCACCTGGGCGAGCGTCGTCTTGCCGGAACCGGAGGCGCCCACGACGGCGATCCGGCGTCCTTGGTCCAGGGTCAGGTCGACCCCGGCGAGGGCGTCCCGGTCCTGCCCGGCGTGCCGGGCGTGCAGCCCCTGGACGACGAGCGGGAACGGCGACGCGGGCGCCTGCCTGGGCCGCTCCGGTTCCCGCACGGGTTCGGGGGAGTCCAGCACCTCGAAGACCCGCTCCGCGCTCCTGAGCGCCCGCTGGCGGTACTGGACGGCGGTCGGCAGCCCGAGGACGGCCTCGAAGGCGGCCAGCGGGGTGAGGACGACGACGGCCATGGCCACGCCGCTCAGCCGCCCCGCGCCCACGGCCTGCGCACCGACGAGCGCGGAGGCGGCGACGGTCAGTCCCGACACCAGCGCGGTCAGTCCGGCCCCGAGGGCCGTGGCGGTGGCGGCGCGTGAGGCGATCCGCGTGAGCACCGAGTCCGCCGCGCGCACCTCGGCCGTCCGGGCCGGCAGGGCGCCGGCGACGGCCAGTTCGGCGGTGCCGGTGAGGAGGTCGGCCGCTCGGGTGGAGAGCTCGCCGCGGGCCGGGGCGAGCCGGCGCTCGGCTCGCCGCGCCACGGCCGCGGTGACCAGCGGGACGGCCACCCCGGCAGCGAGCAGACCCGCCGCGAGGACGGCGCCGGCCTCGGGCAGCAGCCACGCCGTGAAGGCGACGGACCCGGCCGAGACGACGGCGGCCGCGCCGGCGGGCAGGAGCCAGCGCAGCCAGTAGTCCTGCAGCGCGTCCACATCGGCGACGAGCCGGGACAGCAGGTCCCCCCGGCGCGTGGCATGCAGCCCCGCGGGCGCCAGCCGCTCCAGCCGCCGGTACACCGCGACCCGGGTGTCGGCGAGCATCCGGAGCACGGCGTCGTGCGAGACGAGCCGCTCCGCGTACCGGAACACCGCCCGCCCGATGCCGAAGGCCCGCGTCGCCGTGACCGCGACCATCAGGTACAGCACCGGCGGCTGCTGTGAGGCCCGCGAGATGAGCCACCCGGAGGTGGCCATGAGTCCGACCGCGCTGCCGAGAGCGAGACTGCCGAGCAGCAGCGCGAGGGCCAGCCGGCCGCGACGTGCGCCCGCCATGGCCCGGACCCGGGTGAGGACCGCGCCCCCGCCCGAGGGGAGCCGGTCGTCGGGCTCGGCCGCCCCGGTGGGCCGCATCTCCGCGTCGCGGCCTTCGGGCAGGTCGTCCACCCGGCGGACCGCCGCGGTCCGTACCGGCCCCGTGGCCGGCTCCACGGCGTCCAGGCGCACCACCCGGTCCGCCACCGCCAAGAGCGCCGGCCGGTGCACGACGAGCAGCACCGTCCGCCCGGCCGCCAGCCGCCGCACGGCCGTCACGATCTCCGCCTCGGTCTGCCCGTCGAGCGCGGCCGTCGGCTCGTCGAGCAGCAGGACGGGCCGGTCGGCGAGGAACGCCCGGGCCAGCGCGAGCCGCTGGCGCTGTCCGGCGGAGAGTCCGGAGCCCGCCTCGCCGAGCACCGTCCGCTCCCCCTCGGGCAGCGCGTCCACGAACTCCAAGGCCCCCGCGTCGGCCAGCGCCCGGCGCACGGCCGCGTCGTCGGCGTCGGGGCGCGCCAGCCGTACGTTCTCGGCGATCGTCCCGGCGTGCAGGTGCGGGTGCTGCGGCACCCAGGCGATCCGGGACCGCCACTGCTCCAGGTCGATGTCCGCGAGGTCGGTTCCCCCGACCCGGATCCGCCCTTCCGTGGGCCGGACGAAGCCCAGCAGCGCGTGCAGCAGGGTCGACTTGCCCGTGCCGCTCGCGCCGACGAGGGCGACCGTCTCGCCGGGACCGGCGGTGAAGGACACCCCGGACACCGCAGCGACGGACCGTCCGGGATAGCGGACCGTCACGGCGTCGAAGGCGATGGCACCCGCCGGCGCCGCGCTCGTGCCCGACGCCGGGAGCGGGGTCTCCAACACCTCGAAGATCTCATCGGCGGCCGCGAGTCCCTCGGCGGCAGCGTGGTACTGCGCTCCCACCTGCCGCAACGGCAGATAGGCCTCCGGCGCGAGCACCAGGATGACCAGGCCGATGTAAAGGTCCATCTCGCCGTGGACGAGCCGCATGCCGATGGTCACGGCGACCAGGGCCACCGACAGCGTCGACAGCAACTCCAGGGCGAACGACGAGATGAAGGCGATCCGCAGCGTCCGCAGAGTGGCTCGCCGGTACTCGCCGGTGATGCGCCGGATCGACTCGGCCTGGGCCTTGGCCCGACCGAACACCTTCAGCGTGGGAAGTCCCGCGACGACGTCCAGGAAGTGCCCGGACAGCCGGGACAGAAGCCGCCACTGACGGTCCATCCGCGCCTGTGTCGCCCAGCCGATCAGCACCATGAACACCGGGATCAGCGGCAGCGTGCCCACGATGATCGCGGCGGACACCCAGTCTTCGGTGACGATCCGCGCCAGTACCGCCACCGGCACGACGATCGCGAGGCCCAACTGCGGCAGGTAGCGCGAGAAGTAGTCGTCGAGGGCGTCCACCCCTCGCGTGGCGAGGGCGACGAGCGAGCCGGTGCGCTGCCCGCTGAGCCAGCCGGGGCCGAGCAGGGTCGCCCGCTCCAACAGACGGTCCCGCAGCTCCGACTTCACGGCGGCGCTCGCGCGGTGCGCCGAGAGTTCGGTGAGCCAGGCAACCAGTGCCCGGCCGACCGCCACGGCTGCCAACGACACCAGAGGAGTACGGAGTTCGGTGATCGACGATCCGTGCTGGAACACGCCGACCACCACCTCGGCGATGAGCATCGCCTGAGCGATGACCAGCACCGCTCCGACGACGCCCAGTGCGACGACCGCCACAAGGAAGAGGCGGGTGGCGCGGGCGTAGCGGAGCAGGCGCGGGTCGATCGGTTTCACGTGAAACACACCCTCTTCTCAAGGGGCGTGTTCCACGTGAAACACGCCCCGACTCGGACTCAGTGCACCGACTCGGCGATGTGCTGCGTACCGATCCGCTTGCGGAACACCCAGTACGTCCACCCCTGGTAGAGCATCACGATCGGTGTGGCGATGACCGCGCACCAGGTCATGATCTTCAGCGTGTACGGGCTGGACGAGGCGTTGGTCACCGTGAGGCTCCATTCCTCGTTGAGGGTGGACGGCATGACGTTCGGGAAGAGCGTCAGGAACAGCATGGCCACGGCAGCCACGATGGTGACTCCGGACAGTGCGAACGACCACCCTTCGCGCCCTGCCTGGTTCGCCACGAGCGCCGCGACCAGAGCGGTCACCGCCACGCCCATCGCCACCAGGCTCTTGGCGTCACCGCTGTCGATCTGCGTCCACAGCAGGAAGAGCAGCGCGAGGACGGCGGTCGCCAGACCGACCTTGGAGGCCAGCTTGCGGGCCCGTTCCCGGATCTCGCCGACGGTCTTGAGCGCCGTGAAGACCGCTCCGTGGAAGGTGAACAGGGTCAGGGTCACCAGACCGCCGAGCAGCGCGTACGGGTTGAGCAGTTCCCACAGGCTGCCGACGTACTCGAAGTTCCGGTCGAGCTTCACGCCGTGGACGATGTTGCCGAAGGCCACACCCCACAGGAACGCGGGCAGCAGCGAGGTCCAGAAGATCGCGTTCTCCCAGTTGCGCTGCCAGTTCTCCTCGGGCCGCTTGGCCCGGTACTCGAAGGCGACGCCCCGGACGATCAGACAGACCAGGATGAGCAGCAGCGGCAGATAGAACCCGGAGAAGAGCGTGGCGTACCACTCCGGGAAGGCGGCGAAGGTCGCGCCGCCCGCTGAGAGCAGCCACACCTCGTTGCCGTCCCAGACCGGCCCGATGGTGTTGATGAGCACCCGCTTCTCGGGCCGGTTGCGGGCGAGCAGCTTGGTGAGGACGCCGACCCCGAAGTCGAAGCCCTCCAGGAAGAAGTAGCCGATCCACAGGACGGCGATCAGGACGAACCAGACGTCGTGCAGTTCCATGACTGTGCAGCTCCCTCGGCCTAGTACGAGAAGGCCATCGGCTTGTCGGCGTCAGGGGAGTCGCCGCCGATCTTCGTGGGCGGATTGAGGTCGGCCTCGGTGAGCTCGGGCGGACCGGCCTTCACGTACTTCACCAGCAACTTGACCTCGACCACGGCGAGGATCGCGTACAGAGCGGTGAAGACGATCATCGAGGTGAGGACCTCGCCCTGGGACACACCGGGGGAGACCGCGTCCCGGGTGCGCAGGACGCCGTAGACGACCCACGGCTGGCGGCCCATCTCGGTGAAGATCCAGCCCCACGAGTTGGCGATCAGAGGGAAG
This sequence comes from Streptomyces sp. NPDC002566, assembly GCF_042889585.1. Lineage (NCBI taxonomy): Bacteria > Bacillati > Actinomycetota > Actinomycetes > Kitasatosporales > Streptomycetaceae > Streptomyces > Streptomyces sp. NPDC002566. Next base: position 180,184 of record NZ_JBIARD010000006.1, read on the forward strand.
CCCAGGGTCCAGATCGCCGCGAGCCAGTACAGCTTGGTGAGCTTGGGGCTGAGCGCCTCGTTCCGGAAGAGCACCACGTGCGGCACCTCGTCGTCGCCGACCCGCAGGTGCTGCGGCAGCATGAACTTCTTGCGGGTCAGCCACAGCCCGGCCGCGCCGATGGCGAAGGACGTCATGCCGAAACCGATCATCCAGCGGAAGCCCCAGTAGGCGACCGGGATGTTGGGCCGGTAGTCGCCGGGGCCGAACTTCTCCTGCTCGGCCTTGTTGACGTCGTTGATGCCCGGCACGTACGAGCTGAAGTCGTCGTTGGCGAGGAAGGACAGCAGACCGGGGATCTCGACGGCGACCTTGTTGTGGCCCTTGTCGACGTCGCCGTAGGCGAAGACGGAGAACGGCGCGGGCGCCTCGCCGTCCCACAGGGCCTCGGCCGCGGCCATCTTCATCGGCTGCTGCTCGAACATGATCTTGCCGAGCACATCGCCGCTGACCGCGGTGAGCAGGCCGCCGACGGCCACGGTGACCAGGCCGAGCCGCAGCGAGGTCTTCATCTCCCGGATGTGCTTCTTGCGCAGCAGATGGAAGGCGGAGATGCCCACCATGAACGCGCCGCCGGTGAGGAAGGCCGCCGAGAGGGTGTGGAAGGCCTGGGCGAGCGCGGTGTTCTGGGTCAGCACGAGCCAGAAGTCGGTGAGCTCGGCCCGGCCCTTCGCCCCGTTGATCCGGTAGCCGACCGGGTGCTGCATCCAGGAGTTGGCCGCGAGGATGAAGTAGGCCGACAGGACGGTGCCGATCGAGACCATCCAGATGCAGGCCAGGTGAATCTTCTTGGGCAGCTTGTCCCAGCCGAAGATCCACAGGCCGATGAAGGTCGACTCGAAGAAGAAGGCGATGAGCGCCTCGAAGGCGAGCGGGGCGCCGAAGACGTCGCCGACGAACCGCGAGTAGTCGGACCAGTTCATGCCGAACTGGAACTCCTGCACGATGCCGGTGACGACACCCATCGCGATGTTGATCAGGAAGAGCTTGCCCCAGAACTTCGTCGCCTTGAGGTACTTCTCCTTCTCCGTGCGCACCCAGGCGGTCTGCAGGCCGGCTGTGAGCGCGGCCAGCGAGATCGTCAGGGGTACGAACAGAAAGTGGTAGACGGTCGTGATGCCGAACTGCCAGCGCGCCAGGGTCTCCGGCGCCAACGCCAGGTCCACGTCACCGCTCCTAACTCCACGCTTGTGAAAGCGTTCACATTCACAAGCAATTATGACGCATACCCGTTCGACACCCGTACGGCGGGGTCCCCAAACGCCGCTTCAGGCCTCTGACCAGCCACAACGGACTATCTAGGCGCGCGAGGACGCTTGCCCACACCCAGGGGGCGCTCCTCCGCGGCATGCGAAGGGGCGCCTCGGTTCCACGTGAAACCAAGGCGCCCCGACGGTGGCCGACCCGCTCGCGGCCGTGCCTACATCTCCTTGCGGATGCCCTCCGCGACCTTGAGGAAGATGTCGTTCGCCTCGGTCTCCCCGATCGTCACCCGCACGCCCTCGCCCGGGAACGGCCGGATCACGACGCCGGCCTGCTCGCACGCCGCTGCGAAGTCGACGGTGCGATCACCCAGCCGCAGCCACACGAAGTTCGCCTGCGTCTCCGGCACCGTCCAGCCCTGCGCACGCAGCCCCTCCACCACCCGGATGCGCTCGCACACCAGCGAGCCGACCCTCCCGAACAGCTCGTCCTCAGCCCGCAGCGACGCGATCGCGGCTTCCTGGGCGAGCTGGCTCACTCCGAACGGCACCGCCGTCTTGCGCAGCGCCGCCGCCACCGGCTCATGGGCGATCGCGAAGCCCACCCGCAGACCGGCGAGCCCGTACGCCTTGGAGAACGTCCGCAGGACGCACACGTTCGGCCGCTCGCGGTACAGCTCGCAGCCGTCCGGCACCTCGGGGTCGCGGATGAACTCGCGGTAGGCCTCGTCCAGGACGACCAGCACGTCAGCCGGCACCCGGTCGAGGAACCGTTCCAGCTCGGCCCGCTTCACGACGGTTCCGGTGGGGTTGTTGGGGTTGCAGACGAAGATCAGCCGGGTCCGCTCGGTGATCGCGTCCGCCATGGCGTCCAGGTCGTGCACATCGCCCTGCGTGAGCGGCACCTGCACCGGGGTCGCGCCACTGATCCGCGTGATGATCGGGTACGCCTCGAAGGAACGCCAGGCGTAGATGACCTCGTCGCCGGGGCCTGCGGTCGACTGCACCAGCTGCTGGGCGACGCCCACCGATCCGGTGCCGGTGGCGACGTGCGAGGCGGGCACGCCGAAACGCTCGGCGATCTCGTTCACCAGCCCCGTGCAGGCCATGTCCGGGTAGCGGTTGAAGGACGCGACGGCGGCCGAGACGCTCTCCAGCACACCGGGCAGCGGCGGGTAGGGGTTCTCGTTGGAGGACAGCTTGTAGGCCACGGGACCGCCGGGCGCGGCCGGCTTGCCCGGCTTGTAGGTGGGGATACCCTCCAGCTCGGCGCGCAGCTTGGGGCTCGTCTCGCTCACCGCAGTCCTCCTCGTGACCACCACCGGCTTCAATACTGCTCACCTTATGAGGATTGAGCCGCTTGCGAACAGGTGCAGGAGCCCTGGTGCCCGACCCGCGTCCGCCGGCCGGCGAGCGCGATCCCTGGTCGGCAGCCCCTCGGCAGTCGCATCTACGTACGAAGGTGTACGAATCGGGGGCGCGCTTCACATATATCTACGCGCCGGTGGTTCGCGCCGTGGCGCGCATCCCTCGTGCAGGTGAGTTGAGACCTCTTCGAGACATCGGTGCCTCAACAGGCGCATCCGCGCGCGCACCACACGTCCCGGTGCACGGACTCTCAACTACCTTCATTTCAAAGGCCATTGACCCCTGGCGACCCTGCAGAAACGTGCCTGTCAACGCGCGCATATGCGTCCGCCCTACCCCACCCGATGAGCCCTACTATCGGCTGGCCATGACAGCAGCAGGGAAGCACCAGGTGAGCCGCGCGGAAACCTCACGCCGAGGCAGCCGGCCGGGCCGGGCGGGCATCAGGGACGTGGCCGCCGCCGCCGGAGTCTCCATCACGACCGTCTCCGACGCCCTCAACGGCAAGGGCAGGCTCCCCGACGCCACCCGACGCCATGTCCGTGAAGTCGCCGACCGGCTGGGCTACCGCCCCTCGGCCGCGGCCCGAACCCTCCGCACCGGCAGGTCCGGCCTCATCGGCCTGACCGTGACCACGTACGGGGATGAACCTTTCACCTTCACCGAGTTCGCGTACTTCGCCGAGATGGCGCGCGCCGCCACCTCGGCCGCCCTCGCCCGCGGCTACGCGCTCGTCATCCTGCCCGCGACCTCGCGCCACGACGTGTGGTCGAACGTGGCCCTGGACGGCACGGTCGTCATCGACCCCTCCGACCAGGACCCCGTGGTCAGCGAACTCGTCAAACAGGGCTTACCCGTCGTCTCCGACGGCCGCCCGGCCGGCACGCTCCCGGTCACCGCCTGGGTGGACAACGACCACGAGGCCGCCGTCCTGGACCTCCTCGACCATCTCGCCGACGCCGGCGCCCGCCGCATCGGCCTGCTCACGGGCACCTCCACCGACACGTACACCCACCTGTCGACCAGCGCGTACCTGCGCTGGTGCGAACGCGTCGGCCAGGACCCGGTCTACGAGGCCTACCCCGCCCACGACCCGTGCGCGGGCGCCGTCGCCGCCGACCGGCTGCTGGCCCGCCCCGACCGCCCGGACGCCGTCTACGGCCTCTTCGACCCCAACGGCACCGACCTGCTGGCTGCCGCCCGCCGCTACGGGCTGCGCGTCCCCGAGGACCTGCTCCTGGTGTGCTGCAGCGAGTCCACCGTCTACGCCGGCACCGATCCGCCGATCACCACGCTCTCCCTGAAACCGCGCCGCATCGGGACGGCGGTCGTCCAGCTCCTCATCGACGCGATCGAGGGCGTGGAATCCGACCACCCGGTCGAACAGGTGATACCGACCGAACTGATCGTGCGCACCTCGTCCCAGCGCCGCCCACCGCGGACGACGGTGAGTCCGCCCCGGGCGCCCGAGAAGACTTAGGGCGTGTGCGACGAGGGTGTGGTCACGGTGTCCGCGGGGTGAGCGCGCGGCCGCCGATCCCACCTCAACCGGGGCGAAAGCCGCAGGGAAACGGAACCTCTCTCTGATTCACCACCCCTGGGTCATCACACGACAGGATCCGCATTCCTATGATGGGCGCACGGCACCGCGGGCCGTTACGACCAGACAGTCCGAAGCGGTGCAGATGCGGCGCGATGGTGGAGGGGTCTGATGACTCAGGGGGCCGGTCAGGGACCCGAGGTGGAGCGTACGGCGACGTTGCGCGACTTCCGGGTGCCCGCTTACGTGCACGAGACCGGCCCGTACGCCGAGAGCGCGCATCCCGGAAACGCCGCGCCGCCGCTCGATGACCCGGCGGAGCACCCCGACGGCTACACGCCCACCCAGCGCGACCTGCCGGTCATCAACCGGGGCGACACCGTCCAGGTGACCGTCGACCCCGCCGCCGCCCAGGCGCCGCCGCAGGCCACCCGCCAGGGCCCGCTGTTCGTCGTCGGCGACGTGCACGGCTACCTCGACGAGCTGCTGGCCGCGCTCGAGGACAAGGGGCTGATCGACGCGACCGGCCAGTGGTGCGCGGGCACCGCCCGGCTGTGGTTCCTCGGCGACTTCACCGACCGCGGGCCGGACGGCATCGGCGTCATCGACCTCGTCATGCGGCTGTCCGCGGAGGCGGCCGCGGCCGGCGGCTACTGCAAGGCCCTCATGGGCAACCACGAGCTGCTGCTGCTCGGCGCCAAGCGGTTCGGCGACACCCCCGTCAACTCCGGCGCGGGCACCGCCACCTTCCAGGCCGCCTGGCTGCTGAACGGCGGCCAGAAGGCGGACATGGACCGTCTCCAGGACCATCACCTGCAGTGGATGGCCCGCCTCGACGCCGTCGAGGAAGTCGACGGCCACCTGCTCGTGCACTCGGACACCACCGCCTACCTGGACTACGGCGACTCGATCGAAGCGGTCAACGACACCATCCGCGAGACGATCACCCGCAACGACGCGGACGAGGTGTGGGACCTGTTCCGCAAGTTCACCAAGCGCTTCGCCTTCCGCGACGAGGGCGGAGCAGACGCCGCCCGCTCCCTGCTCGACACCTACGGCGGCCACCGCGTCGTTCACGGCCACAGCCCCATCCCGTACCTGCTGGGTGAGGTCGGCTCCGAGGAGGGCGACGACCCGGCGCCCGCGGTCGAGGGACCGCACGTCTACGCCGACGGACTCGCCATCGCCATGGACGGCGGAGTGACGATGGCCGGAAAGCTGCTGGTCCAGCAACTGCCGCTCGCCGTCTGACCGTTCACGGGACCCGGCGCACCCCGCGCCGGGCCCGCCGGCGGCGCCGCAGGCCAGGGGGCAATTTCCGCGAACCCCCTGTTACCCCGGGCCGTCGCCGCTCTACCATCGGTTCATCCGTAGCAGGCTCCCCTCCGTTTCTGCCCGACGGCTCGTTGGCATGCGAGCCCCAAGCCCTACGGAGCATCGGGGGATGCACATGAACAGCGTTCCGCAGCACCTGCACAGCGAGGACCGCCAGGAGTACGAGCGGATCCTCGACGAGGCGCTGCGCGCCGCACCACACCACCCGGAACTGACCGCCGTCGGCCAACGGCTCAACGCCGAACAGCTGCGCACCATGGCGCTCAACGCCACCGCCCTCATCACGGCAGCCGCGGCGACCGAGTACCAGCACTATGTGAAGGTCCGCGAGGAACTGCGCCACCCCTCCTCGTCCACCCCCTCCGCCTCCGGCCAGGACGCCGGCGAGCCGGGCATGGGCGGGCTGGGGCTCGCCACCGTGGGCGAGGCGGCCCAGGTGGCCGAGGCCGCCGGGGCGGGCGCCGTCGCCATCGCGGCCGTCCTCACCCCCGTCCTCGCCGGAACCGCCGCGGTGATCTTCCTGCTCGTCGGCTACGTGCTCAGGATGCTCGATCCCGGGGCGACGGCCGCCGAGGCCATGGTCAACGTCGGGTGGGCGTTCGGCGCGGTCGCCGCGGCCGCGATTCTCGTCGCCACCGTCGGGCTCCTGCTCACCGCCCTGCGCAACCGGCCCTCCCTGGAGGCCGGCCGGTACGGCGAACGCAGCGAGGAGGTGGACCGCGCGAAGGAGGCCTGGCGGGAAGCCCTGCTGGCACGGGGCATCGTGCCGTTCCTGCGCGAGGCTCTCGCCGATCCCGCCGCGGCCGACGCCGAACATCCCGCACCGACCCCGCCGGCCCTCGGCGGCCGCCTGCCGAAGATCGGTTACGACCGCCCGGGCTTCACCAGTCCCGACGACGGCCCTGCGGCCGGCCCGCGCCCGAGCTACTCGAGCCCGGACTACACCAGCCCGGACTTCGGAGGCCCGGAGCACCAGCCGGAATAGGCCTCCGGCTTGCGCCCCGACGGGAGCGCAAGCCGGCCTATGTCGGCCTGTGCTGCCTCAGTCCGCCATGGGGAGGTACACCCGGTTGCCGCTCGCCGCGAACTCCTTCGACTTCTGCAGCATCCCCTCCGTTATCTCCTCCGGTGTCGCTCCCTCCGCCGACCCACCGCCGAACCGCTCGGTGATGCTCTGGCTGATCTTCATCGAGCAGAACTTCGGCCCGCACATCGAGCAGAAGTGAGCCGTCTTGGCCGGCTCCGCCGGCAGCGTCTCGTCGTGGAACTCACGGGCCGTGTCCGGGTCGAGGGCCAGGTTGAACTGGTCCTCCCAGCGGAACTCGAAACGGGCGTCGGACAGGGCGTCGTCCCACTCCTGGGCTCCGGGGTGCCCCTTGGCGAGGTCGGCCGCATGGGCGGCGATCTTGTAGGTGATGACGCCGGTCTTGACGTCGTCCCGGTTGGGCAGGCCCAGGTGCTCCTTGGGCGTGACGTAGCAGAGCATGGCCGTGCCCCACCAGGCGATCATCGCGGCGCCGATGCCGGACGTGATGTGGTCGTACGCCGGGGCGACGTCCGTCGTCAGCGGGCCGAGCGTATAGAACGGAGCTTCATCACAGATCTCCTGCTGAAGGTCGATGTTCTCCTTGATCTTGTGCATCGGGACGTGGCCCGGGCCCTCGATCATCGTCTGTACATGGAAACGCTTCGCGATCCGGTTGAGTTCCCCGAGCGTCCTCAACTCCGCGAACTGCGCGGCGTCGTTGGCGTCCGCGATCGAGCCGGGACGCAGACCGTCGCCCAGCGAGTACGTGACGTCGTAGGCCGCGAGGATCTCGCAGAGCTCCTCGAAGTTCTCGTACAGAAACGATTCCTTGTGGTGGGCCAGACACCACGCGGCCATGATCGAACCGCCGCGGGAGACGATCCCGGTCTTGCGGTTCGCCGTCAGGGGGACATACGGGAGACGGACGCCCGCGTGGACGGTCATGTAGTCCACCCCCTGCTCGGCCTGCTCGATGACCGTGTCCTTGTAGATCTCCCAGGTCAGTTCCTCGGCCTTGCCGTCGACCTTCTCCAGCGCCTGGTAGAGCGGCACCGTGCCGATGGGTACGGGGGAGTTGCGCAGCACCCACTCGCGGGTGGTGTGGATGTTCCGGCCGGTGGACAGGTCCATGACGGTGTCGGCGCCCCACCGGGTCGCCCAGGTCATCTTCTCGACCTCCTCCTCGATGGAGGACGTCACCGCCGAGTTGCCGATGTTGGCGTTGACCTTCACCAGGAACCTCTTGCCGATGATCATCGGCTCGATTTCCGGGTGGTTGACGTTGGCGGGCAGCACCGCGCGACCCGCTGCGATCTCCTCGCGGACGACCTCCGGTGCCACGTTCTCCCGGATGGCCACGTACTCCATCTCTGGCGTGATCTCTCCCCGCCGGGCATAGGCGAGTTGGGTGGCCGCCTCGCCGGCCCGGGCTCGACGCGGCAGCCGCGGCCGCCCCGGGAAGACCGCGTCGAGGTTGCGCAGACCACCGCGCGGCGAGGTGTGCTTGACCCCGTCGTCCTCGGGGCGGACGGGGCGGCCCGCGTACTCCTCGGTGTCGCCCCGGGCGATGATCCAGTTCTCCCGCAGCGGAGGCAGTCCCCGGCGGACATCGGTGTCGACGTGCGGATCGGTGTACGGACCGGAGGTGTCGTACAGCGTGACCGAATCGCCGTTGGTGAGGTGCACTTGGCGGACCGGTACCCGCAGGTCGGGGCGGCTGCCCTCGACGTACGCCTTGTGCCAGCCGATGGACTTTCCGGCCTCCCCGTCGACGGAGACCTCGGTGGAGATCTGCGTGGAGGCAGGCGTGCGTGCGTCCTTGTTGGTCATGAGACCTACTCCCTACGCCGGCATTACCCGGTAACAGGTTCAGCGGTCGACGCAGCGATTGCCGTCTGCCGACGTTTCGTGTGAGTCATCACTCGTGTTGGTGACGTTCCACGTGAAACATCGCGAAGACGGAGGTCAGCGCCCTCTCAGCCCGGTGCTCCGAGCTCCCGCGTGTACAAAAGGTGCCTCCACGCTAGCGGCATGTGTGGCGCGGTGAACAGTGGGCCCCAGCGGTTCTTGCGATGATCGGTCGGTGACCACGACTCACCAGCCTCCGTATCCGCCACCGGAACAGCCTCGCCGTCCGGGCGGCGGCGGGCCGGGACCGGACGACGACCGCGGACGGGACCGTCACCGTCAAGACGACCACCGGCGGGACCATCACGGACCCGGCGGCCACGGACCCGGCGGCCACGGGCCAGGTGATCACGGCGCGGGCAGTCACGGTGCGGGAGGCCACGGGCCGGGCGGTGGACATGGGCATTCGCACAGTCACAGCCACGGGCCGGCTGCCCCCGTCTCCCGGCATCTGCGCAAGGTCATCGCCGCCGTCCTGATCCCGTTCGCGGTGGCCGTGCTCGCCGGGCTCGTCGTGCTGTGGCCCGGCGGCGCCCCACCGCACGAGCGCACCGGGGTGGGCTTCGACCGGCAGACCCACCAGGCGACGGTCACCAAGATCGAGAGCCTGAGCTGTTCCTCGGTGAACGCCTCGGGCGTGCCCCCGACCGGAGACACCTCCACGGCCGAGGGCTCCTCCGCCGAACAGCAGGCGAAGGGAACCTGCAAACGGGCCACGATCCGGGTGGACACCGGCAAGGACAAGGGCCGTACGTTCACGGAGATCGTCCAGCCGGACCAGACACGGCAGCTGGAACAGGGGCAGAAGGTCGTGGTCGCCTACGAGCCCTCCGCGCCGAAGGACCTGCAGTACTCGGTCACCGACATCAACCGCAAGCTGCCGATGGGACTGCTCGCCGGGATCTTCGCGGTCGCCGTGGTGATCGTCGGGCGGCTGCGGGGCGTCATGGCGCTGGTCGCGCTGGCCATCAGTTTCCTGGTGCTCAACTTCTTCGTCCTACCCGCCATCCTGCAGGGGTCGAACCCCCTGGCCGTCGCGGTCGTCGGGTCGAGCGCCATCATGCTGATCGCGCTCTACCTGTGCCACGGTCTGTCGGCCCGCACCTCCGTGGCCGTCCTCGGCACGCTCATCTCCCTGCTGCTGATCGGCGTGCTCGGGTCCTGGTTCGTCGACTGGGCCGCTCTGACGGGCAACACGGACGACAACACCGGGCTGATCCACGGCCTGTATCCCTCGATCGACATGAGCGGTCTGTTGCTCGCCGGCATCATCATCGGTTCGCTCGGCGTCCTGGACGACGTGACGGTCACGCAGACCTCCGCGGTCTGGGAACTGCACGAGGCCAACCCGTCGATGGGCTGGCGCGCGCTGTACCGGGCCGGCATCCGCATCGGCCGTGACCACATCGCGTCCGTGGTCAACACCCTCGTACTCGCCTACGCCGGTGCCGCGCTGCCGCTGCTGCTGCTCTTCTCGATCGCGCAGAGCAGCGTCGGCACGGTCGCCAACAGTGAGCTGGTCGCCGAGGAGATCGTGCGCACGCTGGTGGGCTCGATCGGCCTGGTCGCCTCGGTCCCGGTGACGACCGCGCTCGCGGCCCTCGTTGTCTCGGCCGACCGGCCCGGACCGGCTTCTGTGGGCAAGGCGGTCCCGGACGCGAGGTCTTCAGGGCCGGCCACCGCGACCGCGGGAACGTCGCCTGCGGCTGCTCGCAGCGGCAAGGGCCGGCGCCGCAAGCGCTGACCGGGGCCGGTCGCCCGGCACGTCATCCGCGCGCCTTCGGCATCCGAGCCCCGTACCGCCCTGAGTGAACGTTCCTGCAGAGCCCCTCCCCGCGCTGAAGCGTCCGTCGCCCTCCCCGGCGCGACGCTTCAGCCGGCGCTCTGTTCCTCCGCCAGGATCCGGTCCAGAGCCTCGTCGAGATGGGCGTCGAAGTCGGCGAGCGCACCCTCCTGGCCCAGCGGGACGAGCTTGTCGGTGCGGTCGAGGAAGGCCACGAGCGGAGCCGTGGAAGAACGGAACACCGCTTGGTCGCCGCCCACCTGAAGCCGGATCAGAACCTCGGCGAGCGATCCGGGGTCGAGGGGCGAGACCCGCACATCGCCCTCGCCGCACGGTCTGCCCACCCCGTCGATCAGCAGCTCCCGCCCGAACGCCCAGGTCACCGGCGCATCACCGGGCAGGTGAAAGGTGAGGCGCACGGCGTAGGGATCGCAGGTCTCGTAGCCCAGCTCGACCGGGATACGGAACGAGAGCTCCTCGGAGACGAGGAAGCTCATCATGACCTCTGCCTGTACTGCCTGCACGGACTCGCGCATCGCCTTACCCCGTCATTGCCGTAGATGGCTGGGAATCAACCCCTGACACTGGTGGCATCTTGCTGAAAGTGCACGACAGATCACAAGGAGTGAGTTTTCAGATACTGATAGAGAGCGCGAGCGACCCGAGCATGCGTCCGACCTCGCGCTGCAGTTGCTGCGCGGCCGAGAGCAGCCGGTCCGACTGATGGGCCGGCAGTGAGATCGCCATCGTCGCCGCCGAGGTGCCCACGGTGATCGGGATCGCCGCGCAGACCGTGCCCAGCGCGTACTCCTGGCGCTCGACGACCGCCTCCATCCGCCGCACCCGGGCCAGCCGACGCATCAGCGTGTGGTCGTCACGGACGGTGTACGGGGTGATCGACTGCACGGGATAGCGGGTCAGATGGTCGCGGCGGGAGTCCTCGTCCAACTGGGACAGCAGACACTGGCCGATGGCGTGCGCGTGCCCGGTCTCGCGGAAGTCGGCCCACTCCTCGACCGCCGGGTTGCCCGGGGTGTCGGAGACGCACATGACCTCGATCTCGCCCTCCCGGTAGACGGCGTAGTAGACCGGCACACCGATCGAATCGCGCCAGTGGGCGAGGGTGTCGACCACCGTGCTGCGACGTTTCTGCGCCGCCCCGCTGGCGCCCAGCCGCACAGCCGCCTCCCCCAGGAAGAACAGCCCCTTGTCGCGGCGCAGATACCCCTCGTGGACGAGGGTCCGCAGCAGGTGGTAGGCGGTGGGAAGCGCGAGGCCGGTCTCGCGAGCCAGTTGTTTGGCCGGTGCGCCGCACTCGTGCTCGGCGACGGATTCCAGCAGCCGCATCGCGCGCTGGACGGAGCTGATGAGGGTCGCGGAATGCGGCTGTTCGGGAACGCCCCTGGCCGGCGGGCGCTGGAGCGGGGGCGCGGAACACGGCCGGGCGGGGGGTCCGTACGGTTCCGCTGATGCGGTGTCAACCGTGGCCAAGGGTTACTCCCGAAGCGCGAGGGGGCGGTCCGTGTGGGGGAACACGGGAGGGGGATACGCCGCTCGCGGGGGTCGTCCCCGCGTCGGGTTCCGGACTTTAACCGTCCGCCACCGCTCACAGTCAGGCTGTCGGGGAAACTTCCCCCGGCCGAGGTAACAGGCGATTCCTGTTACCGACGCCGGCCGTCCGCGCCGCTCACCAGTCGCCGCGCGAGGAGGAACTCGACGTGAACTTCCGCACCACGTAGACCAGTCCGGCGACCAGCGCCACGAACACCAGCAGCTTGAAGAGCAGTCCGATGACGAAGCCGACCACGCTCGCTATCAGGCCGCCGAACACGACCAGCGCGATGACCGGCACGGCCACCCACTTCACCCACCACGGCAGTCCCGCGAAGATCTCTCGCATCGCCCTCGTCCTCGTCTCGTCGGATGTCCGAGCCCCGACGGGCCGGATCTTCGATGTCCTGCCGTCGATGCTAGGGCGCGAGGGATGCCGACGGAGGCCTCGCGTCCCTTGTCCTCCCCTGATCGTCCCCCTAGGGAACCCTGAGACGCCGCATCCCCTGCGGGGTGGAGAGGGTCATCCCTCCGGCGGCGAGAACACGACCAGAACGCGCAGGTCCTCGCTGATGTGGTGGAACTTGTGGGCGACCCCGGCGGGCACGTACACCACACTGCCCCGTGCCACCTGGGTGGTCTCCAACCCGACCGTGAGGGAGGCCCGTCCGCTCACGACGAAGTACACCTCGTCCTGATTGTGGGGGTTTTGCGGATCATTCGCTCCCGCATCGAGCGCGTACAGCCCGACCGACATGTTCCGCTCCCGCAGAAACTGCAGGTAGGCACCGTCGTTGGCGGCTCTCTCCGCCTCCAGTTCGTCCAGCCGGAATGCCTTCATCGCCCTCGCCCACGCTCGTCGCCGATCTCGTCTGCCACGATCAGACACATGAAGAATTTCGTAGTCAAGACGATCGCCAACGCGGGCGCCCTGGCGGTCGCCGTCTGGCTGCTCGACAAGATCACTCTGACCGGCGACAGCACCGGCAATAAGGTCGGCACCCTGATCGCGGTGGCGCTGCTTTTCGGCCTCGTCAACTTCATGGTGAAGCCGTTGGTGAAGGTGCTGACCTTCCCGCTGTTCGTCCTCACGCTCGGCCTGATAACCCTCGTGGTCAACGCGTTGATGCTGCTGCTGACCTCGTGGCTGGCCGGCAAACTCGACCTCAGTTTCCACGTCGACGGTTTCTGGGCGGCCGTGCTCGGCGGCCTCGTCATCTCCGTCGTCTCCTGGGCGCTCAACGTCGTCCTGCCCGACAAGGACTGACCACGCGATGACATACCGCGTCTGCTTCGTGTGCACCGGCAACATCTGCCGCTCCCCGATGGCCGAGTCCGTCTTCCGCGCACACGTCACGGAGGCCGGACTCGACGGACTCGTCGAGATCGACAGCGCCGGAACGGGCGACTGGCACGTGGGCGAGGACGCCGACCCGCGCACCGTCGCGGTCCTCGAGAAGAGCGGTTACGCCACCGCGCACACGGCCCGCGTCTTCGACCGGTCCTGGTTCGCCCGGCGCGACCTGGTGATCGCCCTGGACTCCAGCCACCTCAGGGCCCTGCGCCTCCTCGCGCCCACCCCGGAGGACGCCCAGAAGGTCCGTCTGCTGCGTTCGTACGCTCCCTCGGCGGGCGACGACCTCGACGTCCCCGACCCCTACTACGGGGGGCCGGACGGCTTCGACGACTGCCTTGAGATGGTGGAGGAGGCGAGCGTCGGTCTGCTCGCCTCGGTACGCGAGGCTGTGGAAGGACGGGCGACATGAGCGGTTCCGCTGCGACCGGGGGCTTCTCCGGGGGCGCCGGCGAGGGCACACGCGCGGTGCGGGCCGGCCTGCCCGACCCGGTGAAGTACGAGCCGACCCTGCCCGGCCCCGTGTTCGCCGCGCACTTCCACCTGCCGGGCGAGCCGACCGGCCCCTACACCTACGGTCGGGACGAGAACCCGACCTGGACGCACCTGGAGCGCGCCATCGGTGAGCTCGAGGCGCCGGGACAGGACGACGTCGAGACCCTCGCGTTCGCCTCGGGCATGGCCGCCGTCTCGGCGGTGCTCTTCTCCCAGCTGCGCACCGGCGACACCGTCGTGCTGCCGAACGACGGATACCAGGCGCTGCCCCTGGTCCGTGCCCAGCTGGAGGCCTACGGGATCGTGGTGCGGACCGCTCCCACCGGCGGAGACGCCCAGCTCGACGTCCTCGACGGCGCGAAGCTGCTGTGGATCGAGTCGCCGTCGAACCCCGGGCTCGACGTGTGCGACATCCGTCGGCTCGTCGAGGCGGCACACACGCGTGGCGCTCTGGTGGCGGTGGACAACACCCTGGCGACGCCGCTGGGACAGCGTCCCCTGGAGCTGGGCGCCGACTTCTCGGTGGCCAGCGGCACCAAGCAGCTCACCGGGCACGGCGACGTCCTCCTCGGATACGTCACCGGGCGCGCCGGTGAGCCGATGTCGGCGGTGCGCCGCTGGCGCAAGATCGTCGGCGCGATTCCCGGTCCGATGGAGGCCTGGCTCGCCCACCGGTCGATCGCCACTCTGCAGATGCGCGTCGACCGGCAGACCGCCGGTGCCCTGGCCGTGGCCGAGGCGCTGCGGAGCAGAAGCGAGGTGAGCGGGCTGCGGTATCCGGGGCTGCCGGGCGACCCGTCCCACGAGATCGCCTCGCGGCAGATGCGGCGCTTTGGATGCGTGGTGTCCTTCACGTTGCCCACGCGCGCGCGTGCGGAGCGCTTTCTCGACGCGCTGCGGCTCGTGGACGACGCGACCAGCTTCGGCGGGGTGCGTTCCACGGCAGAGCGGCGGGGTCGCTGGGGCGGGGACGCGGTGCCGGAGGGCTTCATCCGGCTGTCGGTCGGCGCCGAGGATCCCGAGGACCTCGTGGCGGATGTGCTGCGTGCGCTGGACGAGTCGGGCCGATGACGGATGTGCGGACCTCGTCCGGTGGAGCGCCGGGCGCACCGGACGGTCCGAACCTCCCCCCTCGTGGCTCGGACCGTCCGCGGCTCCACGCGCGAAGAACCGCCTGATCCAGGCTAGTTGACTCTGTGTCAGTGTCCAATCACGGTAGCGACAGGGGCCTATCGACTTATTTATAGTTGGCCCCTGCCTCGGGCCGGGGAAAGGCAGGGAAGGGAGAACACGCTCCATGGATCTGGCCTTGCTGCGCACCTTCGTGACCGTGCACCGGGCCGGTTCGTTCACCCGTGCCGCCGCCCTGCTGGGGCTGTCCCAGCCGGCTGTCACCTCCCAGATCCGCACGTTGGAACGGCAGCTCGGGCGACCGCTGTTCCTGCGCCAGGCCCGCGGAGTCACCCCGACGTCGATCGGCGACGAGCTCGCACACAAGGCCGCCCCGCACCTCGACGCCCTGGTGGAGATCACCGAGACCGGGCTCGACGACGAATCCGCGGCACGGACGCTGCACCTCGCCGGCCCTCCGGAGTTCACCGCCGCACGGGCTCTCCCGGCCCTCACCGAACTGGCCGGCGAGGAGGGGCATTCCCTTTCCTTACGCGCCTCCTTCGGGACCGCCGAGGAGGTGCTGGAGGGGCTGGCCGCCGGGCACCACGACATGGCGATCAGTACGGTGCGACCGCGCGGCACCCTGCTCACGGCGACCCCGCTGTGCGACGAGGAGCACGTTCTGGTCGCCGCTCCGGACCGGGCCGAGCTGATCAGTGCCCGGCAACAGCAGCGCAAGGGCGCCGCCGCGCTGGAGCACCTACCGGTGATCGAAGTGCACGAGTCGCTCCCCCTCGTCTCCCGCTACTGGGCCTCCGTCTTCGACGCCCGCCCCACGGCTTCGGGCACTGTGATCGTCCCCGACCTGCGCGCGGTGCTGGCGTGCGCCCTGGCGGGTGCGGGGCTGGCGGTTCTGCCGCGCTATCTCTGCGCGGCAGACCTGGCCCGCGGTGATCTGGTGGAACTGCACGAGCCCACGGTGCCGCCGCTGCGGACATACGTCCTGGTGGTGCGCAGTGGCACCCTGGCGATGCCGCACATAGCGCGGGCACACGACTGGCTGCTGAGCGCGGCCGCCGAGTGGTGCTGAGCGTGTTCCGGCAGGCGTCACGGTGAGGGTTCGACCGGTGACGATGCGGGATGTTTCACGTGGAACCAGCCGGGCCACATTTCTCCCATGACCGTCCGACCCGTGGTCAAGCGCACCGCACGCGCCGTTCTGCTGGACGGTGACGACCTGATCCTGATCAAGCGCACCAAGCCCGGCATGGATCCCTACTGGCTCACGCCCGGAGGCGGCGTCGAGCTGGAGGACGCCACCGTCGTCGAGGCCCTGCACCGGGAGGTGTACGAGGAGCTCGGCGCCAAGATCACCGATGTGGTGCCCTGCTTCGTCGACACCGTCGAGCACATCGGCGAGGACGGCGGCGCGACCGGCGTGAAGGTGCAGCACTTCTTCGTCTGCCGGCTCGGCTCCATGGACCCGGCCCTGCGGCACGGTCCCGAGGTCGACGAGCCCGTCGGCGAGTACGAGATCGTCCGTGTGCCGTTCACCCGGGTCGGGATCGCCTCCGTCCACCTCGTCCCGCTGTCCCTGCGGCACTACCTCGACGGCAACATCGAGGGCGTCCGTGCCATGCACGCCCCGGACCTGGGGTGATGTCCGGGTCGCGAGGTCAGGGCCTGGTGCCGGCGAGTTCCTCGACCGCGTCGTGACGTATGCGCTCCGCGGGGATGCCCGAGGCGCTCAGGGAGTCCACTCCCTTGCGGATCAGTTCGGGCGGCCCGGAGACGTAGGCGTCGTATCCGGCCCAGGGGCCGAATCCGCGCAGGGCGTCGGGGAGTCGCAGAAGGCGGTCCCGGTCGTCGACCACGGGGCGTACCTGCAGCCAGGAGTGGGACTGCTGGAGCCCGAGCAACGTCTCGATCGCGTACAGGTCCTGATCACTGCGTGCGCCGTAGAAGACCTCGACCGGTCGCCGTGCGCCGCGTTCGGCGACGTCCTCGACCAGCGCCTTGACGGGCGCTATCCCGGTGCCGCCGCCCAGGCAGAGCAGCCCGCTGTCGTTGGTGTGGTCGACGGTCATCGAGCCGGCGGGCGGGCCGAGCCGGACGATGTCGCCGGGGCGGGCGCGGTGCACCAGCGCGTTGGACACCCAGCCCGCCGGGACGGCTTTCACGTGGAACGTGAGCAGTCCGTCGGAGCGGGGGGCGGAGGCGAAGGAGTAGTGCCGCCAGATCCGCGGCCACCACGGTGTCTCCAGGCTCGCGTACTGCCCCGCGAGGAACGGATAGGGCTGGTCGGGCCGGACAGTGAGGACGGCGACGTCCGGGGTTCTCAGTTCGTGGGAGACGACCTCCGCGTTCCACCAGGGCGGGGCGCGCAGTTCGTCGGCGGCCGCCGCGTCGATCATCACTTGGGAGATCCTGGTGTAGGTCCGAACCCAGGCCGCCTCGGTCTCGGCGTCCCAGACGGAGCCGGCGTAGGCGCCGAGGGCCTCGATCAGGCACTCGCCGACGGCCGGGTAGTGCTCGGGGCGGGTGCCGTACCTGCGGTGACCACGGCCCAGGTTCTGCAGGTACTCGTCCAGCATCGGGGTGTCGTCGAGGCGCTCGGCGGTGATCAGCAGGGCCTTCAGCAGCCGGTCCCGCTGAACGTCCATCGCGGGCGGGAAGAGCGAGCGCAGCTCGGGGTGGCGGATGAAGAGCAGTGCGTAGAAGTACGACGTGACGTCGTCGGCCACGGGGGTCACCTCGGCCATGGCCCTGCGGATGAGGACGGCGTCCGAGGAAGCGTTCCTACTGGGCACAGCCGGTTCGGCGGGGACCCCGGGCCATGAGGCGATGCCGGGTCGGGCGGGAGCCGACAGTTGCGAAGGCCCGGGGGGCGGGGCGGCCATCGGAGGTTCGGGAGGGGCGGAGGCCGCCCGGTCGGGTTCGGTGGGCGGTTCAGGCTGCTTGTGCGGCGTGAACCATCCCTCCTCGCCGTCGGACGTGTCCTTGTCGGCCGACCTGGTGGTCGGAGCGTCCATGGTGTGCCTCGCCTCGCACGTCTTTCGGTCGGTCTGCGCACCTGCCCCTTGGAAGGTGCCTGCTTCCCCTCGCGGCCAGCCGGCGTCTGCGTCCTGTCGCACGGCCGCCCTGGCCGCGGTCCCCTGGTCCCGGCTGCCTGAGGCCGTCGGCTCGCGCGGGACGCACGCACCGCACCGCGCAGATCACGTTCCGGACACGAACCGGACTCGACCATACCGGGCATCGTTCTCCCCTCACACGCCCCCCTTCACCGACCGAGGAGGCCCGGGCTGGGCAACGGCGACGCGGCGGTGCCGAGCGCGACGGTGTTTCACGTGAAACAGCCCCACGCCGTGCAAGCTCCGGGCGACATGGCCTAAAGCGCCTACGTACCCCAGGAATGAGGTGGACGACCGAGCCACCGATCGGACAGCCTGTTCCGCGTGCCGACTCCTTCCCCCGCCACCCTCCCCATCCGCCGCCTGACGCACCGTGACCTCACGGCATGCGCCGATCTGTCAGAGGACCGGGGGTGGCCACGCGAGGAACACAAATGGGGCCTCCTCCTCACCGCCGGAACGGGCTACGGCATCGACGACCCCGATGGAGGCCTCGTCAGCGCCTGCGTGGTCACCGAATACGGTCCGCACGGCCGGCCGGTCCTCGGCGCCGTCGGCATGGTGCTGGTCGCCGACCGGCACGCCAGGCAGGGCGTGGGCCGACGGCTGATGCGCCACGTCGTCTCCGCCATGGGCACCACTCCGCTGACCCTTCACGCCACCGAGTACGGGCGGCCCCTCTACGAGGAGCTGGGCTTCAAGACCACGGGGCGTGCGGAGATGGTGCGGGGCCGCTTCACCGGGGGCGACGTCCGCCCCGACGGCATGACCCGCGCGGCCACGGCCGAGGACCTCGCCACGATCGTCAAGCTCGACCAGGAGGTCTTCGGCACCGACCGCACCCACATCCTCGCCCGGCTTCCCGCCTTCGCCGACCAGGTACGGGTCGCCGAGGAGAACGGCCGGATCATCGGTTACGCCGCCGCATGGCCCAACATGGACACCCACGTCGTGGGCCCGCTGATCGCCCGGGACACCGAGACCGCGAAGGCGCTCGTGGCGTCCTTGGCCGCCCGTACGGACCGTCCTCTGCGCACCGACGTCGACGTACGGCACGAGGAACTGCTGGCGTGGCTGAAGGCCCGGGGCCTGGCCTCCGTCGGCTTCAACGCCGTCATGACCTACGGGATCGCCGAACTGCCCGGTGACTGGAGCCGGCGGTTCGCGCCGCTCACCGTGGCGGCCGGCTGACGGTGCGGACACAGGCATGCCGGGCCCCGTGAGGTGCGGTACCCGCCAGGCCGCCCGCGATGAACAGCGGGCGGCCGAGCGCGGTGGGGCGTTCAGCTGAAGCGCCGAGTGCCGTAGGAGATCAACTCGGCGGAGCCGGCGTCCCGGCCGCTCTCAGTGGTGAACGGTGGCCCGCCGCCCTGTCGGCGTACCGCCGGCGACGACGGCACTCGAGGCTTCGGCTGCGCTCTCCCGGCGCTCCAGCGTGGAAGAGACGAACGCGAGGAGCAGAGCGGCGGCGGCGAGGGCCGCGCCCACCCAGTTGGGAGCGGTGTACCCGAGGCCGGCGGCGATGACCATGCCGCCGAGCCAGGCGGACAGGGCGTTGCCGAGGTTGAAGGCGCCGATGTTCACCGCCGAGGCGAGCGTCGGCGCGCCGTGCGCCTGGTCGAGAACCCGCTTCTGCAGCGGCGGGACGGTGGCGAAGCCCAGGGCGCCGATCAGAGCGATCGTGACGGCCGCGAGGGCCTTGTCGTGAGCGGTGAGCGTGAAGAGCGCCAGGACGACGGCCAGGGCGCCCAGGGAGGCGTACAGCATCGGCATCAGGGCGCGGTCGGCGTACCTGCCGCCCACGAGGTTGCCTGCGACCATCCCGAGCCCGAAGAGGACCAGCAGCCAGGTCACGGAGCCGTCGGCGAAGCCGGCCACGCGGGTCATCATCGGTGCGATGTAGGTGATGGCGGCGAAGACGCCGCCGAAGCCGAGGACGGTCATCGCCATGGCGAGCAGCACCTGTGCGTTCCTGAAGGCGGCGAGCTCGTGGCGCAGGCGTACGCCCTCCGGCCGGGGCATGTCGGGCACCAGCTTGGCTATGCCGGCCAGGCCCACCACACCGAGCGCCGCGACGACGGCGAAGGTGACGCGCCAGCCGGCGCTCTGGCCGACCAGGGTGCCCAGCGGGACGCCGACGACGTTGGCGACGGTCAGACCGGTGAACATCATCGCGATGGCGCCGGCCTTCTTGTCGGGGGCGACGAGATCGGCCGCGACGACCGAGCCGATGCCGAAGAAGGCGCCGTGTGCCAGCGAGGCGACGATCCGGCCGGCCAGCATGACGGCGAACGCGGGGGCGACGGCGGACAGCAGGTTGCCAGCGATGAACAGGCCCATCAGCAGCATCAGCATCCGCTTGCGGGAGAGCCTGGTGCCGAGGACGGTCATCAGGGGGGCGCCGAACATGACGCCCAGCGCGTAACCGGTCACGAGGAAGCCCGCGGTGGGGATGGAGACCCCGAAGTCGGCCGCGACCTCGGGCAGCAAGCCCATGATCACGAACTCGGTGGTCCCGATCCCGAAGGCTCCGATCGCCAGGGCAAGGAGCGCGAGAGGCATGGTGGGATACGCCTTCCATGATGATTGCAGGGGCGCTTTACGTGCCCCGACAATAGTTGCAGACGCTGAATATATGCAAACGCCGTATTTCGCGATGTTGCCTTATCCTTGGGTTCAGCCGCTCCCCGACGGAGGAAGGACGCGCATGACCGCGACGGACCCCGCTCTCACCGCGCTCGCCCAGGGCTGGTGCGCCCTCTCCCTGCTGCACGGGAGGATCGAGGCGCACATCGAGCGTGCGCTGCAGACCCGTCACGACCTGAGCGTGCGCGAGTACTCCCTGCTCGACGTGCTCAGCCGTCAGCACGACGGCGAGGGCGGCCATCTGCAGATGAAGCAGGTCGCCGACGCGGTCGTCCTCAGCCAGAGCGCTACCACCCGGCTGGTGACCCGGCTCGAGGACCGTGGCCTCCTGGAGCGCTACCTCTGCCCCACCGACCGTCGCGGCATCTACACCAACGTCACCGAGGCCGGCCTCCGCCTGCTCGGCGAGGCGCGCCCGACCAACGACGCGGCGCTGCGCGAAGCCCTCGACGCGGCGGCGAGGAACCCCGAACTCGCCCCGCTGGTCCGGGCCGTGGAGACGCTGAAGACGACGCCCGCCACTGCGTAGGCTGCGGTCATGGGAGATCTTGAAATACGCCCCGCCGTCGCCGACGACATCCCCGCTATCGTCGCCATGCTCGCGGACGACCCCTTGGGGGCGCAGCGGGAATCACCGGACGATCTGGCCCCTTACGCCACCGCGCTGGAACGGCTCAGCTCCGACCCGAACCAACGGGTCGTCGTCGCCGTGAGAGAAGGCCGGGTCGTCGGCACCCTCCAACTGACGATCATCCCGGGCCTGTCCCGGCGTGGAGCCACCCGGTCGATCGTCGAGGGCGTCCGAGTCCACGCCGACGAACGCGGCAGCGGCCTGGGAACGCAGTTCATCGAGTGGGCGGTCGAGGAGTCCCGGCGGGCGGGATGCCAGTTGGTGCAGCTGACGTCCGACGCCACGCGTACCGACGCCCATCGCTTCTACGAGCGGCTCGGCTTCGTGGCCTCGCACGTCGGCTTCAAGCTCCACATCTGAGACCGCGGAACACCAACGGAGAAGCGCCCTGTTTCACGTGAAACAGGGCGCTGCCTCAACTGCCGCTCTCCATAGGCGACTAGCCGATTCCCCGCCACCCCTCCGCGTCGACACCACCGGGTACGGCGGCGCCTTCGTCGTAAGGCTGACGGGTGAACACGAACGAGCCGAGGTCCAGATGGTCCACAGAGCCGTCCGGGCGTCGAACGGCCTGAAGGATCTCGCCCGCGAAGTAGCCCTCCATGCCTGTCCAGGTGCCGTCGCCGTTGGTCCGGAACCGTGAACGCCTGCCGCCGGCGGAGAGCGGTGCAAGGCTGAGGAGGCCGTCATCCGTGACCCGCAGCGCGTACGGACTGGTCCCCCAGTACCAGGGGCCGGTCAGTTCCAGCAGCGAACGGTCGACGTGCGGCGACGGCCGCCAGGGCTCGGGAATGCGCGGCTCCGCCTCGGCGACGATACCCACGAGGTCGGCGGCCACCTGGGTCACCATCGGACCGGAGGTGCAGTTGGCGAGCACCACCGCCGCGACGTCGTCCGACACGCTCAGGGCAAGGCTCGCCAGGAACCCCGGAACCGACCCGGAATGGCCCACGAGTACGCGCCCGCCCTGGTTCTCGATCCGCAGACCGAGCCCGTAGGAGCCGCCGTCCGCGAGATCCGCCGGGTCGGCCGGCGCCGCGGGCGTTCGCATCTCCCGCAGCGTCCGAGCGCAGAGCACCTGGTCGTCGCCGTGCGCGAGGAACGCCGCGAACCGGGCCAGATCCCCTGCCGTTGACCAGAGTTGACCCGCCGCGGCCATCCGGCCGAAGTCCTCGGCGGGCTCGGGCAGCAGGACATCGGCCCACGGATGCACCGCCCAGCCGCCGGCATGGGGGTGCCGGGGTCGTGTACTCGTACGATCAAGGCCCAGGGGTTCGAGCACTTCACGCCGTAGGACCTCGTCCCACGACGCTCCTCGGAGCTCCTCCACCAGGGCCCCGAGAAGGCTGTAGCCGGGGTTGGAGTAGTGGAACCGGCGGCCGCCCGGATGCAGGACAGGGCGGTCGCCGAGGACGTCGGCGAGGTCGGGGCGCAAAGAGCCCGGTGTCCGCTCCCACCAGGGGCCGGGCGATTCGGCAGCCAGTCCGCCGGTGTGGGCGAGCAGTTGGGCGATCGTCGCCTCGCCCGCGCCCGTACCCGGAAGGTGCTTCTCCAACGGGTCCTCGAGGTCGAGCGCCCCCTCGTCACGCAGCCGCATCACCAGCACCGCGGTGAAGGTCTTGGTGATCGATCCGATGCGGTACTGCACGTTCTCATCGGGACCGTGTCCGTCGACCGAGGTACGCGCTCCGTGCCACACGGCCCGCCCGTCGCGCACGACCGCGGCGACGAGCGACGGGGACCTGCCCTCGGCCTGGGCCACGGCGATCCTGTGCAGCAGCGCACGCCGGGTGCCGGGGAGCAGCTCTTCATGGAATGTCGTCATGGGGCCAGTCCACCTGGCCCGACAGCGTGAGTCGAGCCCATTCCCTCTGCCCCGCCCACCTCAGGTTGTGGCCGATCGGGTTCTTGCGCCCCGCGTCACCTCGCCATATGCGCTTCGATGCCGTCGAGCAGGAAGTCGAGGCCCATACGGAAGGTGTGGTCGGCGTCGTGGTGGGCGGCATCGCGCACCACCGTGGCCAGCGCGGGGAACCGCCCGGTGGCGAAAGTCCGCTCCAAATAGGGCCCGAGAGAGGCCTGCCAACGCTTCTCGTCCATCCCGGTGGCCCTCTCGGCACGCCGCTCGGCGATCTCCCGACGCACCGCACCGATGACGTACGCGTTGACCGCGGCGACCACCGGCATGACGGCGTCCACGTCCACGTCGCCCAGCGCGGCCATCACGCTCTCCCCGCTGGCCAGCGCGTGCGGACCCAGCTGGGGGCGGCCACCCAGGAGGTCGGCGAGCCATTCGTGCTCGTGGACGGCGTGCCGGGTGGCTTCGGCGAGAGACCGGAGCACCTCCCGCCAGCCGTCTCCGACGGGCCGGATCTCGGCGTAGGCGGCGTCGACCATCAGGTCGAGCAGCTCCTCCTTGCCGACGATGTAGCCGTAGAGCCGCATCGGCCGGACGTCGAGCGTCCCGGCGATCTTGCGCAGCGACACCGCGTCCAGACCGTCCGCGTCGGCCAGCCGGATCGCCGCTCGCACGATCCGTTCCCGGCTCAACGCGGCCGGTACGGGGCGATTCGGCGGCTCCGGCCTCTCCCACACCAACATGCCGCCCACGATACATCGCATCGCGCGATACAGTGTATCGACTGATACGGCGTATCGAAGGAGGCGGCCGTGACCATCGCCATCGTCGGAGCGGGTCTGGGCGGCTTGGCCCTTGCCCGGTTGCTGCACATGAACGGCATAGACGCCGTCCTGTACGAACGTGAATCGTCCCGCGCCGCACGCGGGCAGGGCGGCATGCTCGACATCCACTCCGGCCAGCGGGCGCTACGGGAGGCCGGACTGATCGACGGCTTCCACGCGATAGCCCGCGGCGAGGGCCAGGACATGCGCTTGCTCGAACCGGACGGCACTCTGCTGCTCCAGGAGGACACGCCCGACGACGCCCCACTGGAGCGACCCGAGGTCGACCGCTCCGATCTGCGCGATCTGCTGCTGGACTCCCTCCCCGACGACATGGTGCGCTGGGGCCGCACGTTCGCATCCGCCGGTGACGGCCTGCTCCGCTTCGCCGACGGCACCACTGCGACGTACGACCTTCTGGTCGGCGCGGACGGCGCGCGCTCCCGGGTCCGTCCGCTGCTCACCGACGCCCGCCCGGCGCACATCGGCCAGAACGTCGTCGAGATCGGCATTCCCGACATCGACCGCACGCATCCCGACCTCGCGGCGATGGTCGGGCGCGGCAACTACTGGGTGCTCGGCAACGGAGTGTCCCTGGCGGCACAGCGCAACGGCGACGGCCGCGTGCGCATCGGCCTCAGTTTCTACGGCACCGGCGAGGACTGGTTCGCCGGTGCCGGGATCCCGTTCGACGATCCGGCCGCCGCCCGGGAGCGGCTGATCGACCTGCTCCCCGGCTGGGACCCACGGTTCACCGCGCTGATCGCGGCCTGTGACGACACGGTGGTGCCGCGGCCGATCACCGCTCTCCCGGTCGGACTGACCTGGCCGTCGAGACCGGACGTCACGCTGATCGGCGATGCCGCGCATCTGATGCCGCCGGTCGGAGAGGGCGCCAACATGGCGCTGCTGGACGGCGCCCTGCTGGGTCTCGCGCTGGCATCGCACCCGGATGACTTTCCGACGGCCGTCGAAGAGTACGAACGCGAGATGTTCGCACGCACCGGTGCCGCCGCCCGGATGTCCGCGAAGATCCAGGCCTTGCTGACATCGCCGGACGCCGCCCGGAAGATGCTCGCGTTCTTCCAGCCCGGCTGAAAGCCCCCCGGCTGAAGGCCCGCGCGAAGGACAGGTGACAGCCCGCAGGCTCAGGTCTGGGCCATGTCCACGAAGCGTGAGTAGTGACCCTGGAAGGCGACCGTGATCGTCGCCGTGGGGCCGTTACGGTGCTTGGCCACGATCAGGTCGGCCTCGCCCGCCCTCGGCGACTCCTTCTCGTACGCGTCCTCACGGTGCAGCAAGATCACCATGTCGGCGTCCTGCTCGATGGAGCCCGACTCACGCAGGTCGGAGACCATGGGCTTCTTGTCGGTGCGCTGCTCCGGGCCACGGTTGAGCTGGGACAGCGCGATCACGGGGATCTCCAGCTCCTTGGCGAGGAGCTTGAGGTTACGGGACATGTCCGAGACCTCCTGCTGGCGGTTCTCGGCGCGCTTGGAGCCGCCGGACTGCATGAGCTGGAGATAGTCGATGACGACCAGCCTGATGTCGTTGCGCTGCTTGAGACGGCGGCACTTGGCCCGGATCTCCATCATCGACAGGTTCGGGGAGTCGTCGATGAAGAGCGGGGCGGCCGAGACGTCCGGCATCCGGCGGGCGAGCCGGGTCCAGTCCTCGTCGGTCATCGTCCCGGAACGCATGTGGTGCAGGGCGACCCGCGCCTCGGCGGACAGCAGGCGCATCGCGATCTCGTTGCGCCCCATCTCCAGGGAGAAGATCACGCTGGGTAGGTTGTTCTTGATCGACGCGGCCCGCGCGAAGTCCAGCGCGAGCGTGGACTTTCCCATGGCGGGACGGGCGGCGATGACGATCATCTGACCGGGATGCAGCCCGTTGGTGAGCGAGTCGAAGTCGGTGAACCCGGTCGGCACGCCGGTCATCTCGCCGCTGCGCGAGCCGATCGCCTCGATCTCGTCGAGGGCGCCTTCCATGATGTCGCCGAGGGGGAGATAGTCCTCGCTGGTGCGCTGCTCGGTGACGGCGTAGATCTCCGCCTGGGCACGGTTGACGATCTCGTCGACGTCGTCGTCGGCCGCGTATCCCATCTGGGTGATGCGGGTGCCGGCCTCGACCAGGCGGCGCAGCACCGCCCGCTCGTGGACGATCTCCGCGTAGTACTCGGCGTTGGCGGCCGTGGGCACGGTCTGGACGAGCGTGTGCAGGTACGACGCGCCGCCGACCTTGTTGATCTCGCCGCGCTTGGTGAGCTCGGCGGCGATGGTGATGGGGTCGGCCGGCTCGCCCTTGGCGTAGACGTCGAGGATCGCCTGGTAGATCGTCTCGTGGGCGGGCTTGTAGAAGTCGTGGCCCTTGAGGATCTCGACGACGTCGGCGATGGCGTCCTTGGACAGGAGCATGCCGCCGAGCACGGACTGTTCGGCGTCCAGATCCTGGGGCGGCACTCGCTCGAAGGCCGTGCCGCCGCCGTCCCACTCGCCGCTGTCCCTGCCCCGGTCGTGCTGTTCGTCCCGTCCGCGGCCCACGTCGCCGCGCCGCCGGGAAGAGGGCAGACGATCGCTGGGGCCAGCGTCGGCCCAGGGATCGTCCAAGGGCTCGGAAATGCTCACCGAGCCACCTCCTCCCGTCCGCGGAGCGGACCTCGCCGGGCACGTCATTTCTACGCCACGGCACTGACAACTGAGAGGCCCAACTCCGGTCCTGGCGGGTGGGTTCCGCAGGGGGTTCCCCAGCCGGTGGACGGAGCGGGCGCCGGACCACGGTAGGCCCGTGAGCGGCGTCAGCCAATCTGGTTATCCACAGGCCATGTGGACGACCGGCCCTATGCTGTGGAGAACTGCGCGAAACCTGTGCACGACCCGGTGGACAGCCCTGTGAACAAGCCCTCGTATTTCACTGGGGAACCGCTGTGACCTGCAGGTTCACCATCCACCGGCTGTGCAGAAGAAAAAGTTTCCCGGTCGGGCCAAGATCGCCTCGAACGGTGCGCGAGAAGCGGCCTGACCAGAGGCCCTGTAAGGGTCAGAGGTTCATTGCATCACTTACCTGTGGAAGATTAGATTGGTGCTCATGACACAGGCTCCTGCGGCCGCCAAGGCCACCCGGCGACAACACGATCGTGAGATCGTCGCACTGGCAGTTCCGGCCTTCGGAGCGCTCGTCGCCGAGCCTCTCTTCGTCATGGTCGACAGCGCGATCGTGGGCCACCTCGGCACGGCTCAGCTCGCGGGCCTGGGCATCGCCTCCGCACTCCTCACGACCGCCGTGAGCGTGTTCGTCTTCCTCGCCTACGCCACCACGGCGGCCGTCGCCCGTCGCGTGGGGGCCGGCGACCTCCCGGCGGCCATCCGCCAGGGCATGGACGGCATCTGGCTGGCGCTGCTGCTCGGCGCCGCCGTGATCGCCGTCGTCCTGCCCACGGCACCCGCGCTCGTGGGGGCGTTCGGCGCCTCCGACACCGCCGCCCCCCACGCGAGCACCTATCTGCGCATCTCGGCGCTCGGCATACCGGCCATGCTCGTCGTGCTGGCCGCGACCGGCGTTCTGCGCGGACTGCAGGACACGAGGACACCGCTCTACGTCGCCATCTCGGGCTTCCTCGCCAACGCCCTTCTCAACGTCGGGCTCGTCTACGGGGCGGGGCTCGGCATCGCCGGCTCCGCCTGGGGCACCGTCGTCGCTCAGTGCGGCATGGCCGTGGTCTACCTCGCCGTGGTGGTCCGGGGCGCCCGCCGTCACGGGGCCTCGCTGCGTCCCGACGCCGCCGGAATCCGGGCATCGGCCCAGGCCGGAGCGCCGCTGCTGGTGCGCACGCTCTCCCTGCGCGCCGTCCTCATGATCGCCACGGCGGTGGCGGCGCGTCTCGGCGACGCCGACATCGCGGCGCATCAGATCATCCTGTCGCTGTGGAGCCTGCTCGCCTTCGCCCTCGACGCCATCGCCATCGCAGGGCAGGCGATCATCGGGCGCTATCTCGGCGCCGGCGACGCCCAGGGCGCCCGGGCCGCCTGCCGCCGCATGGTCGAGTGGGGCATCGCCGTGGGCGTGGTGCTCGGAGTGCTCGTCGTGGTCTCGCGACCGCTCGTCCTCCCCCTGTTCAGCGGCGATCCGATCGTGAAGGACACCGCGCTGCCGGCTCTGCTCGTGGTGGCGCTCTCCCAGCCGATCTGCGGCGTCGTCTTCGTCCTCGACGGCGTACTGATGGGCGCGGGGGACGGCCCCTACCTGGCCTGGGCGATGGTGCTCACACTGGCCGTCTTCGCACCGGTGGCCGTGCTCGTACCGGTGCTCGGCGGCGGGCTGACCGCCCTGTGGGGCGCGATGACGCTGATGATGGCGACGCGGTTGCTGACCCTCTGGCTCCGCGCCCGGTCCGGTCGCTGGATAGTGACCGGCGCGACGCGCTGACAGGGGCCGGGGCCTTACCCGCGGACTGCGAGCCGGCTCGTTTCACGTGAAACCGTGACTCGCTTCGGGACACGCGGAAGGGGCCGCACCTCGAAAGGTGCGGCCCCTTCTCAGCTCTGCGAGCCGAGCACGGCGATCAGGCCGAGACGACCTCGATGTTGACCTTGGCGGCAACCTCGGGGTGCAGACGCACGGACGTCTCGTGGGCGCCCAGGGTCTTGATCGGCGAACCGAGCTCGATGCGGCGCTTGTCGACCTCGGGGCCACCGGCAGCCTTGATCGCCGAGGCGATGTCGGCCGGGGTGACGGAACCGAAGAGACGACCGGCGTCGCCGGAGCGGACGGCCAGGCGGACCTTCACGCCCTCGAGCTGGGCCTTCACGGAGTTGGCCTGCTCGATGGTCTGGATCTCGTGGATCTTGCGAGCGCGACGGATCTGCTCGACGTCCTTCTCGCCACCCTTGGTCCAGCGGATAGCGAACTTCCGCGGGATCAGGTAGTTGCGAGCGTAACCGTCCTTGACGTCGACGACGTCGCCCGCGGCGCCGAGGCCGGAGACCTCGTGGGTGAGGATGATCTTCATGTGTCGGTCACCCTTCCCTTATCGCGCGGTGGAGGTGTAGGGCAGCAGCGCCATCTCACGGCTGTTCTTGACGGCCGTGGCGACGTCACGCTGGTGCTGCGTGCAGTTGCCGGTCACGCGGCGGGCACGGATCTTGCCGCGGTCGGAAATGAACTTCCGCAGCATGTTCGTGTCCTTGTAGTCCACGTACGTGACCTTGTCCTTGCAGAAAGCGCAGACCTTCTTCTTAGGCTTGCGCACAGGCGGCTTCGCCATGGTGTTTCTCCTGTGTGATCAAGAAGTTGGGACGCGAACCCGCCCTTAGAAGGGGGGCTCGTCCGAGTAGCCGCCACCGCTGCCGCCGCCGGAGTTCCCACCCCAGCCGCCGCCACCGCCGCCGCCGGAGTTGCCACCGGCGGGAGCGCTGGTCGCCCACGGGTCGTCGGAGGGGGCTCCGCCGCCCTGCTGGCCGCCGCCGGAGCCACCGCCCCAGCCGCCGCCACCCTGGCCGCCGCCGTAACCGCCGCCGCCACCCTGGCCACCGCGACCGGTGGTCTTGGTGACCTTGGCCGTGGCGTTGCGCAGGCTGGGGCCGACCTCCTCGACGTCCAGCTCGAAGACCGTGCGCTTGACGCCCTCGCGGTCCTCGTAGGACCGCTGCTTCAGCCGGCCCTGCACGACGACGCGCATGCCTCGCTGGAGCGACTCGGCGACGTTCTCCGCCGCCTGACGCCAGACCGAGCAGGTCAGGAAGAGGCTTTCGCCGTCCTTCCACTCGTTCGTCTGGCGGTCGAAGGTGCGGGGGGTGGACGCGACACGGAACTTCGCGACCGCCGCACCGGAGGGGGTGAAGCGCAGCTCGGGGTCATCGACGAGATTGCCGATGACCGTGATGACGGTCTCGCCTGCCATGGGGAACCTCTCGGCGGGTTTGCTGCTGCTGGCTGCTGTGCTGCTACTCAGATTCCCGAGATCAGCTGAGCGGGAGAGCTCAGTGGGTCTCGGGACGGAGGACCTTGGTCCGGAGGACCGACTCGTTCAGGTTCATCTGGCGGTCGAGCTCCTTGACGACCGCAGGCTCGGCCTGCAGGTCGATGACCGAGTAGATGCCCTCGGGCTTCTTCTTGATCTCGTACGCGAGACGACGACGGCCCCAGGTGTCGACCTTCTCCACCTTTCCGTTGCCCTCACGGACGACGGAGAGGAAGTTCTCGATCAGCGGGGAGACAGCGCGCTCCTCGAGATCGGGGTCGAGGATGACCATCACCTCGTAGTGACGCATGTGGAACCCACCTCCTTCGGACTCAGCGGCCACGGTCGTTCCGTGGCAGGAGGGTTGTGATGCGTTAGCAACGGTATCGGCCGCCACTGACAGTCGGGGTCGGCTTGCGACGTCCCCGCGCCGAGCTGGGCGGACGCCCTGGCTGTGCCTGGGCAGACACCGGTGCAGACGGTACAGACTACCTGCATGCGTGCTTGCGGTTGAAATCCGCCCGGGAGGACCCTCAGTCTGTACGCATCGGGTGTGTACGGCGCTACGATGCGCCGCCTTCCGCAGGAGGTGCCCATGGCACAGGCATTGCGACCCAACACCGCCGGCTCTCTCTTCGCCACCGACGGCCGACCCCATCCCGTGCAGCACGCCATGATGGCGGCGACCCTGCTGCTCGGGGCGGTGTCCTTCATCACGGCGATGTTCGACAACCTCCACCTGCTCAGCTCGTGGACCGGCCTGGTGGGGATCTTCACGGGCGCCTACGGACAGTGGATCTCCGAGACCACCCGTGAGCGCTTCTTCCTGATCCTGGGCCTCGGCGCCTCCGGCGTCGGCTTCTTCCTCGGCATGGCGCACGGCGGCCTCTTCGGCGGCCTCTGGTGAGCTGAGCCACGCCGACCCGGCACCGTGACACCGTCCACACCCTCATGCACCACTGACGACCGCTGGACCCGCGAACCGCCCCTGCCGCCTCGTCGGCCGGGGCGAAGGTCCCGTGCGCCCAGTCGGGCCGCTCCCCAGGCGCAGTAGGCTTCGCGCGAGAGCCAGGAGCCCCTGTACCCATGGGGACACACCAGCCCGAGGAGCGCCCCGAATGAGCCTGACCCTGAGGACGATCAGCCGCGAGCAGCATCTGGCGTACATCCAGAGCCTGCCGTCGGCGAGCCACATGCAGGTTCCGGCCTGGGCCGACGTCAAGGCCGAGTGGCGGTCGGAGAACCTCGGCTGGTTCGACGACAGGACCGGCGAACTCGTCGGCGCCGGCCTCGTCCTCTACCGCCAACTCCCCAAGATCAAGCGCTACTTGGCCTATCTGCCCGAGGGCCCGGTCATCAACTGGTACGCGCCGAACCTGACCGAGTGGCTGGAACCGATGCTCGCGCACCTGCGGCAACAGGGCGCCTTCTCCGTGAAGATGGGCCCGCCGGTGATCATCCGCCGCTGGGAGGCCACCTCCATCAAGGCGGGCATCCAGAACCCGGACGTCAAGCGACTGCGCGACATCGAGGCCGACTTCATCGAGCCGCGTGCCTTCGAGGTGGCCGACAAGCTGCGCCGCATGGGCTGGCAGCAGGGCGAGGACGGCGGCGCCGGCTTCGGCGACGTCCAGCCCCGGTACGTCTACCAGGTGCCGCTGGCGAACCGTTCCCTCGAAGAGGTGCACAAGAACTTCAACCAGCTGTGGCGCCGCAACATCAAGAAGGCCGAGAAGGCCGGCGTCGAGGTCGTCCAGGGCGGCTACCACGACCTGGAGGAGTGGCAGCGGCTTTACGAGATCACGGCCGTGCGCGACCACTTCCGGCCGCGCCCGCTGTCGTACTTCCAGCGCATGTGGACGGCTCTCAACACCGAGGACCCGAACCGCATGCGGCTGTACTTCGCCCGCCACAACGGGGTGAACCTGTCGGCGGCGACCATGCTGATCGTCGGCGGGCACGTCTGGTACTCCTACGGCGCCTCCGACAACATCGGCCGCGAGTTCCGTCCCTCGAACGCCATGCAGTGGCGGATGCTGCGCGACGCCTACGCGCTCGGCGCGACCGTCTACGACCTGCGCGGCATCTCCGACTCGCTGGACGAGTCGGACCACCTTTTCGGCCTGATCCAGTTCAAGGTGGGCACGGGCGGACAGGCCGCCGAGTACCTCGGCGAGTGGGACTTCCCGCTGAACAAGCTGCTCCACAAGGCGCTCGACATCTACATGTCGCGTCGCTGACAGGCTCTCCCCTCTCCGAGCTTCGCTCACCTCCACACCAACCGCAGCCACAAGAAAGGTTCCGGGTCCGGCCATGGCGCTCACGCTTTACGTCGACACCGCGCGCTGGCGGGCGCACCACAAGCACGTGCAGGAGCAGTTCCCGGGACTCGTCCCGGTCTGCAAGGGCAACGGCTACGGGTTCGGGCACGAGCGGCTCGCCGAGGAGGCCACACGACTGGGCTCCGACGTCCTGGCCGTCGGCACCACGTACGAGGCCGCGCGCATCAAGGACTTCTTCAGCGGCGACCTCCTGGTGCTGACCCCCTACCGGCGTGGCGAGGAGCCCGTCCCGCTGCCCGACCGCGTCGTGCGCTCGGTGTCGTCGATCGACGGCGTGTACGGCCTCGTGGGCGCCCGCGTGGTCATCGAGGTGATGTCCTCGATGAAGCGGCACGGCATCAGCGAGCAGGACCTTCACCAACTGCACGCCGCCATAGAGAACGTCCGCCTCGAAGGGTTCGCGATCCACCTGCCGCTGGACCGCACCGACGGCTCCGACGCCGTCGAGGAGGTCATCGGCTGGATGGACCGGCTGCGCGCGGCCCGGCTGCCGCTGCACACGATGTTCGTCAGCCACCTCAAGGCGGAGGACCTCGCCCGGCTGCAGCAGCAGTTCCCGCAGACCCGGTTCCGCGCCCGTATCGGCACGCGGCTGTGGCTGGGGGACCACGAGGCCACCGAGTACCGAGGCGCCGTTCTGGACGTCACCCGCGTCGCCAAGGGCGACCGGTTCGGCTACCGCCAGCAGAAGGCCGCCTCCGACGGCTTCCTGGTGGTCGTGGCGGGCGGTACGTCGCACGGTGTGGGTCTGGAGGCCCCTAAGGCTCTGCACGGCGTGATGCCACGCGCCAAGGGCGTCGCCAGGGCCGGCCTGGCCACCGTGAACCGGAACCTCTCGCCGTTCGTCTGGGGCGGCAAGCAGCGGTGGTTCGCCGAGCCGCCGCACATGCAGGTGTCGATCCTGTTCGTGCCCTCGGACGCCCCCGAGCCCCAGGTGGGTGAGGAGCTCGTGGCCCATCTGCGGCACACCACCACGCAGTTCGACCGGATCCTGGACCGCTGAGCACCGCGCTCAGTCATCCACGCGGAACCAGCGAAGGCCGTACACGGAGGATCCGTGCACGGCCTTTCGTCCGCCCGGGCGGCAGTGTGTTCGCTCAGGGCGAACTGTCGGCCGTCGGCTGCCTGCGCCAGTCCGCCCCGGGTTCGTCGAAGCGCGCCTCGCGCCGGGGCGGAGGGTTCGTCGCGCCGACGACGAAGACGTCGTCCGCCCCGTCGAGCACTCCCCCCGAGGGATCGTCCTCACCGGCCTGACGGACCACGTCCCGCTCCGGCGTGAGGATGTCCCGCACCACCATGACGCAGAGGTAGAACGTGCCCAGGAGGTGCACGCCGACCGCCCAGTGGTAGCCGTCGGTGGGCAGACCCTTGTGGGCGTCTCCGCTGGTCGTGTAGGCGAGGTACATCCAGATCCCGAGGAAGTACACGACCTCCGAGACCTGCCAGATCAGGAAGTCCCGCCACTTGGGCCTGGCCAGTGCCGCCAGCGGCACCAGCCACAGGACGTACTGCGGGGAGTAGACCTTGTTGGTGAGGATGAAGGCAGCGACCATCAAGAAGGCGAGCTGGGCGAAGCGAGGGCGGCGCGGGGCGGTCAGCGTGAGCCACGCGATGCCGAGGAAGCTCACTCCCACCAGGGCGGTGGCCAGGGTGTTGACGCTGCCGGTGGTGAGGGGGTCTTTGGAGTTCTGGGCCAGGATCAGCCAGAACGACCCGAAGTCGACGCCGCGCTCCTGGCTGAAGGTGTAGAACTTCGACCAGCCGTCGAAGGCGAACAGCATCACCGGCAGGTTGACCACGAGCCAGGCGACGAGCGCGCCCGCGACGGCGGTGGCGTAGGCCCGCCACTTCCCCGCGCGCCAACACAGCACCAGCAGCGGTCCCAGCAGGAAGACGGGATAGAGCTTGGCGGCCGTGGCGAGCCCCAGGAGGACGCCGAAGGCGAGGGGCCGGCTCCGGGACCACATCAGCATCGCCGCGGCCGTCAGAGCGACCGCCAGCAGGTCCCAGTTGATCGTCGCGGTCAGCGCGAAGGCCGGCGCCAGGGCGACCAGCAGACCGTCCCAGGGACGTCGGGCGTGCGTCCGGGTCACGCAGACGGCGATGACCGCCGCGCACGCCATCAGCATCCCGGCATTGACCATCCAGTACCACTGCTCCTGGCGCTGGACGGTGCCGCTCCCCGGCGTCAGCCAGCTGGCCACCTCCATGAACACACCGGTCAGCACCGGGTATTCGAGATAGGTCATGTCGCCGGGGAGCTTGTCGAAGTACGGCACCAGCCCGTCGGCGAAGCCACGCCCCGCGTAAAGGTGCGGGATGTCCGAGTAACAGGCGTGCGTGTACTGGGAACTGGCCCCGTAGAACCAGCCGCCGTCGTAGCAGGGCGCCTTCTGGACCAGGCCGAGGGCGAACATCCCGATCGCCACGAGCGCGATGACCCGTACGGGAGTCAGCCAGGACATCCCGGTCAGGGCGTGCCGTCCCAGAGGGCCGCCGATCAGTTCGCTGCCGGCCCTGGCGATCTCGTCGTCCTGGGTGGGCCGTACCGGCTCCGGGTCGTGCACGCGCGCTGGCGTCGATTCTGCACTGGGCATGGGCGACATCCTGCCGTACCCACCTAGTAAAACGCCGAGGACCGCCCCACCTGGTCGGGTGGGACGGTCCTCGTTTCACGTGAAACACGGACATGTTTCACGTGAAACAGCCTTGCGGGGCGTTACGGACTAACCGTTCGGGGCGCCGAAGAAGCCCCCGTTGTCATTGCCTCTGCTGGTGCCTGGTGACTCCGAGAGGCTGGGTGACGGACTGATGTCGCCGCCCGGCCCGCCGTTGCCGTTGGCGCCTCCGTTGTTGTTCGCTCCGCCCGTTTTGCCGTCGTCACATCCGAAGAACTTGGTGCAGGTCTCGCTCGGCGAGGGCGAGGGCTCGACCTCCGTCTTGCTGGGACTCGGCGACGGGGACGGCGACTCCTCTTCCTCGCTCTCGGTGACCGAGGGCGAGGGAGACGGGATCGGGTCCTTGTTGAGGACCTCACCGATCTCCTCCGGAGCGGGGAAGTCCTTCACCGGCAGGCCGTCCATGGCCTCGGCCATGTAGTCGTGCCAGATCTCGGCCGGGAACGAGGCGCCATGGATCTTCTTCTGACCACCCGTGCCGAACATCTCCAGGAACGTGCGGTTCTTGTTCGACTCGTTGTCGTCGTAACGGAACATGGTGACGGCGGTCGACAGCTGCGGCGTGTAGCCGACGAACCAGGCCGACTTGTTGCCGTCGGTGGTGCCGGTCTTGCCGGCCACATCGCGGCCGGGCAGCTGGGCGGCGGTGCCGGTGCCGTCGTCGACCACGGTCTTCAGGATGTCCGTGACGTTGTCGGCGACCTTCTTGGTGAACGCCTGGTTCGTGACGGTCTTGTGCGTGAAGATCGTGCCGTCCTTGCTCGTGACCTTCTCCACGGAGTAGGGCTCACGCTGCTTGCCGCTGGCCGCGAACGTGGCGTAGGCGCCGGCCATACGGATCGCGCTCGGGTCGGAGATGCCGATCGAGAACGACGGGAAGCCGGAGCCCGTGAGGCTGCCCTTCTTCAGGCCGGCGTTGAGCGCGGCCTCCTTCACCTTGTCCAGCCCGACGTCCATGCCCAGCTGCACGAAGGCGGAGTTCACCGACTCGCGCATCGCCTCACGCAGGTCGATCTTGAAGTTGGGCGGTTCGCCGTAGGAGGCCTGGCCGTCATTGGTCTGCAGCCACTCCTGGCCCTTCTCGTTCTTCCAGACCGATCCGTCGTACTCCTTGATCTTCAGCTTGTTCTTGCCGCTGAACAAGCTCTTGGGGGAGACGACCGTGCGTTCGTCCTGGGCCTGCGACGAGCCCAGATCCGGGTCACGGACGCCCCAGGTCATCGCTGCCGCGAGCACGAACGGCTTGAACGTGGAACCCACCTGGGCGCCGGTCTGGTCGGAGTTGTTGGTGAAGTGCTTGGTGGCGTCCTCACCGCCGTAGATCGCCTCGATGGCGCCGTTCGCCGGGTTCACGGAGGCCCCGCCGAACTGCACATGGGTGTCCGTCTCCGGACGCTGGTCCGGCTTGATGTTGGCCTTCTTGACCTTCGCGACCGACGTCTCGAGCTCCTTGACCTTGCTCTTGTCGAAGGTCGTGCGGATCGAGTAGCCACCGAGCTGGAGCTTGTCGGCGGTGATCCCGGTTTCCTCGCTGTGCGTGATGAGGTAGCTGTTGGCGAGGTCCACGAGGTAGCCGATCTGTCCGCTCAGCGCGGTGTTCGAGCGCGGGTTCTGCCACTTCGGAAGGGTCGTGTACTTGATCCGCTCGGCGAGCGGCAGATGCTTGTACTCGACCATCTTGTCGAGGGTGTCCTGCATCTGACGGAGCGCCCGCCGGGAGTTGTTCTGAGCGTTGGCGGCCGGGTCGATCGACGTCGCGCCCGCCGGGTCGTAGTACGTGGCGCCCTTCAGCATCGCGGACAGGAAGGCGCACTCACCGGGGTTGAGGTCGATGGCGTCCTTGTTGAAGTACGCGCGGGCGGCGGCCTGGATCCCGTAGGCGCCGCGGCCGTAGTACGCCGAGTTCAGGTAGCCGGCCAGGATCTGGTCCTTGTCGACCTCGGCCCCGACCTTGACGGCGACGAAGATCTCCTTGACCTTGCGGGAGATCGTCTGGGACTGGTCGTTGAGCATGGCGTTCTTGACGTACTGCTGGGTGATGGTGGAGCCACCCTGCGTCTGGCCGCCCCGGGCCATGTTGAACACTGCTCGGGCGATGCCCTTGGGGTCGATGCCGGCGTCGTCGTAGAAGGTCTTGTTCTCCTGCGAGATCACCGCCCAGCGCATCGCCTCCGGGATCTGCGAGAGATCGACGATCTGCCGGTTCGTCTCCCCACCGGTGGCGACCATCTGGCTGCCGTCTTTCCAGTAGTAGACGTTGTTCTGCGCCTCCGCCGTCTTGTCGACCTCGGGGATGCCCACCATGGCGTACCCGATGCCCGCGGCGGCCACCAGGCTGCCGAAGAAGGCGACGCACAGCCCGGCGACGAGCTTCCAGGACGGCGTCCAGCGACGCCAGCCGTCCTTGTCGGCGCGCGGGTAGTCGACCAAGCGCTTGCGGCCGGGAGGCCTGGACGAAACGCCGCGGCGGCCCGCGGCGGGTTCGGCTGCTCTGCGCCGGCCACCGCCTGCGCTTCTCTGGGCCGCGCGCCGGGCCTCGGCCCGGCCGCCGGGCGCTCCGTCGCCTCCCAACCCGTAGTAACCCGACCCGTGGGAGTCGGAGGGAGACCCGGTGGCGTCTCGCGGTGCCGCGCGGCGGCCGGAGGGCGAGCCGGGCTGGCCGCGTCGGGCCGCGGCACGTCCGCCCTCCTGCGGCTGCGGCGGTTTGCGACGGTGCTCGCTCATCGAACGATTACTCCTCGGGCAGGCGCATCCGTGCGCGCCTGGAAACGGCGGCTGGTTTCCTGTCCCCCCGAAGTACGGACGCGGTCGGTTGCGCATTCATCCGTACGGCACCGAGGACCTCGACGCCCCCCGGCGTCTCCTGGGTCCCGGTGGTGTGCATGGCGCACAGACTACGCACCGCCAAAACCTGCCCAGCTCCGAAGTTCACCCCAAACCCGGCAACTCGCCCCCAACTCATGCCCGATGTGATCCCGCTCACGGAACCCGCGCTTGTCGCATTCCGGAGGCCGCTCTATCGTGCTGATGTATCGACTCGATACATCGGCGCGACATAAGCCGTCCGGGGAGCCCGCCACAGCGGGCCGGGGCAGAGAGGAGGCGACCCATGAGCCGGCGTTCCGGGATCCTGGAGTTCGCCGTACTCGGTCTCCTCCGCGAATCCCCGATGCACGGTTACGAGCTGCGTAAACGGCTCAACACGTCGCTGGGGGTGTTCCGGGCGTTCAGCTACGGAACCCTCTACCCCTGCCTCAAGACGCTGGTCGCCAACGGCTGGTTGATCGAGGAGGCGGGCAGCACCCCGGAGGACGCCCTCGCCGCATCCCTCACCGGCCGCCGTGCCAAGATCGTCTACCGGCTGACGGCGGAAGGTAAGGACCACTTCGAGGACCTGCTCTCCCAGACCGGGCCCGACGCGTACGAGGACGAGCACTTCGCGGCTCGCTTCGCCTTCTTCGGGCAGACCTCCCGCGATGTGCGCATGCGCGTCCTGGAGGGCCGCCGCAGCCGGCTGGAGGAGCGGCTGGAGAAGATGCGCGCCTCCTTCGCGCGCACCCGGGAGCGCCTCGACGACTACACGCTCGAGCTCCAGCGCCACGGAATGGAGTCCGTGGAGCGCGAAGTGCGCTGGCTGAACGAGCTCATCGAGAGCGAGCGGGCCGGACGGGACCTGAGAAGTCCCGCTTCCGGGGGATCCGCTCAGCAGGACACCACACATGGAGCGTCGGGCGGCCTGCCCCGTACCGGGGACACCCCCCGGACGGATACGCCCGACGACACCGCCACGTGAGCGCCCAGTCAGGGCCTCACTCGTACACACAGGGAGCAACCGGAATGGGTTCGGTTCGCGTAGCCATCGTCGGCGTGGGCAACTGCGCCGCGTCGCTGGTACAGGGCGTCGAGTACTACAAGGACGCCGACCCGGCGTCCAGGGTCCCGGGCCTGATGCACGTCCAGTTCGGCGACTACCACGTCCGCGACGTCGAGTTCGTCGCCGCGTTCGACGTCGACGCGAAGAAGGTCGGCCTGGACCTCTCGGACGCCATCGGCGCCTCCGAGAACAACACCATCAAGATCTGCGACGTGCCCACCACCGGTGTCACCGTGCAGCGCGGCCACACCCTGGACGGTCTCGGCAAGTACTACCGCGAGACCATCGAGGAGTCCGCCGAGGAGCCGGTCGACATCGTCCAAACCCTCAAGGACAAGCAGGTCGACGTCCTCGTCTGCTACCTGCCGGTCGGCTCCGAGGACGCGGCGAAGTACTACGCCCAGTGCGCCATCGACGCCAAGGTCGCCTTCGTCAACGCCCTCCCGGTCTTCATCGCCGGCACCAAGGAGTGGGCGGACAAGTTCACCGAGGCGGGCGTCCCGATCGTCGGTGACGACATCAAGTCCCAGGTCGGCGCCACCATCACGCACCGCGTCATGGCGAAGCTGTTCGAGGACCGCGGCGTCATCCTGGACCGCACGATGCAGCTGAACGTCGGCGGCAACATGGACTTCAAGAACATGCTGGAGCGCGACCGCCTGGAGTCCAAGAAGATCTCCAAGACGCAGGCCGTCACCTCGCAGATCCCCGACCGTGAGCTCGGCGAGAAGAACGTCCACATCGGCCCGTCCGACTACGTCGCCTGGCTCGACGACCGCAAGTGGGCCTACGTGCGCCTCGAAGGCCGCGCCTTCGGCGACGTCCCGCTGAACCTGGAGTACAAGCTCGAGGTCTGGGACTCCCCGAACTCCGCCGGCGTCATCATCGACGCGCTGCGCGCCGCGAAGATCGCCAAGGACCGCGGCATCGGCGGCCCGATCCTCTCCGCGTCGAGCTACTTCATGAAGTCCCCGCCGGTCCAGTTCTTCGACGACGTGGCCCGTGAGAACGTCGAGAAGTTCATCAAGGGTGAGGTCGAGCGCTAGCCGAGCCCGCTGCGCGCTCCGACTCGCTGAGTCGCTCCTGCCAGGGCCGGAGAGGTGCCCCGGGTCGTCGACCCGGGGCACCTCTCCGTATGTGAGGCTGTGCCCCATGCCCGTCGTCCGTGATCTGCGCCTCCTGCTGCGATTCGGCAACTTCCGGCGCCTGCTCGCCGTGCGGCTGCTCTCGCAGTGCGCCGACGGCGTCTACCAGGTCGCGCTGGCGGCGTACGTCGTCTTCTCACCGGAGAAACAGACCTCGGCCGCAGCGATCGCCTCGGCGATGGCGGTGCTGCTGCTGCCGTACTCCCTGGTCGGCCCCTTCGCCGGCGTCCTGCTGGACCGCTGGCGCCGCCGGCAGGTCTTCCTCTACGGCAACCTGCTGCGCGCCCTGCTGGCGTCGGCGACCGCCGTCCTGATGATCGCGCCCGTTCCCGACTGGCTGTTCTACGTCTCCGCCCTGTGCGTCACCGCGGTCAACCGCTTCGTCCTCGCCGGTCTCTCCGCGGCACTGCCCCGGGTCGTCGACGCCGAGCGCCTGGTGATGGCCAACTCCCTCTCCCCGACGGCCGGGACTCTCGCGGCGACCGCGGGCGGGGGTCTCGCGTTCGTCGTACGGCTGGCGGTCGCGGACTCCGACGCGGTCGTCGTCCTGCTGGGCGCCGCGCTGTATCTGTGCGGAGCGCTCGCCGCACTGCGCATGACACGGGACCTGCTCGGACCGGACGCCGCAGCGGTGCAACCGCGATTCACCTCCGCGCTCGCCGGGACCGCCCGCGACCTGGCGGCCGGTGTGCGTCACCTCTCCGAACCGCGCCGCCGGGGAGCGGCGATGGCGCTCGGCGCGATGACGCTGATGCGGTTCTGCTACGGCGCCCTGCTGGTCATGCTGCTGAT
This sequence comes from Streptomyces sp. NPDC002566, assembly GCF_042889585.1. Taxonomy (NCBI): domain Bacteria; kingdom Bacillati; phylum Actinomycetota; class Actinomycetes; order Kitasatosporales; family Streptomycetaceae; genus Streptomyces; species Streptomyces sp. NPDC002566. The sequence goes on from NZ_JBIARD010000006.1 coordinate 220,779, forward strand.
GCTGTGTCGTTACGCCCTGACCTCCGACACCGGCGACGGCCTGGCCCTTCTAGGGCTGGCCCTGGGCGTCTCCGGCGCCGGCTTCTTCGCCGCGGCCGTCGTGACACCGGGGGCGGTGGGACGGCTCGGGCCCGGACGCTGGATCGTCGTGTGCGCGGGAGCCGCGGCGGTACTGGAACCCGCCCTGGGCCTCCCCTTCGCCACGATCCCTCTGCTGGCCGCGGCCTTCGTCCTGGGGCTGACCACCCAGGGCGCGAAGATCGCGACGGACACGATCGTGCAGTCCTCGGTCGACGACGGCTTCCGTGGCCGGATCTTTTCCGTGTACGACGTGCTCTTCAACGTCTCCTTCGTGGGCGCCGCCGGGGTGGCCGCGCTGATGCTGCCGCCGGACGGACGCTCGGCGGCCCTCGTGATCACGGTGTCCTTGATCTACGGAGCGGTTGCGGTGGCTATGGCCCGCTTTGCTCACACGTCAGGATCACATCAACGCCACAGACTGATCTAGGAAAAGCAAAGTGGCCTGTGAGGGCCGGTAACTTACGTGGGTCTTACTTTGCGCCAAGCGCGCCCATGTTCCAGGGGGGACAACCCACCATGACCACGCCGCCGCCTCAAGGCCAGAACCCGTACGCCCAGGCGCCCACCGACCCCACGGTGCAGCAGTCCGGCCTGCCGGCGGTTCCCGCCCAGGGCACTCCCGGTCCCTACGCCCCGGTCCCCGACCAGGGTGCGCCACTGCCCCCGCCGGCGCCGCAGAAGAACGCAGGCAAGAAGGTGGCGCGCGTCCTCGGCTTCATCGTCGTCGCCGTCATCATCGGTGTCGTCAAGTGGGGCATCGGCTGGTGGGCGACCTCGACGGACGCGGAGACGACCTCGGTCGGCGCCTGCCTGCACAACGAGGGCAACGAATCCTCGCCCGACCTCAACGAGGTCGACTGCTCCTCGGGCGACGCGCAGTTCAAGGTCGTCGAGAAGTTCGACGGCACGAGCGACGACAAGAAGTGCGAGTCCGTCACCAAGGACTGGACGATCTCCTACATCCAGTCCGGCGGCGGCCACGACGTCGTTCTCTGCCTCGCGGAAACAAAGAAGTAGAGAAGTACAGCGGAGAGCGCGGCAGCGCAAAGGGGCGGTGTTTCACGTGAAACACCGCCCCTTCCGTCTGTGGAGCGGGGGTGTGTTTCACGTGAAACACACCCCCGCTCCCTGCTGTCAGCTCTGCTCGGCCCACCACTCCTTGAGCGCAGCCACCGCGGCGTCCCGCTCCATCGGCCCGTTCTCCAGCCGCAGCTCCAGCAGGTGCTTGTACGCGTTGCCGATGACCGGGCCGGGCCCGACACCGAGGATCTCCATGATCTGGTTGCCGTCCAGGTCCGGACGGATCGCGTCCAGCTCCTCCTGCTCCTGCAGCTGGGCGATTCGCTCCTCCAGCCCGTCGTACGCCCGCGAGAGCGCGGTCGCCTTGCGCTTGTTGCGGGTGGTGCAGTCCGAGCGCGTCAGCTTGTGGAGACGGTCGAGCAGCGGCCCCGCGTCCCGCACATAGCGCCGCACCGCGGAGTCCGTCCACTCCCCGGTGCCGTACCCGTGGAAGCGTAGGTGGAGTTCGACCAGACGTGAGACGTCCTTCACCAGCTCGTTGGAGTACTTCAACGCGGTCATGCGCTTCTTCGTCATCTTCGCCCCGACCACCTCGTGGTGGTGGAACGAGACTCGGCCGTCCTTCTCGAAACGACGGGTGCGCGGCTTGCCGATGTCATGCAGAAGCGCCGCCAGCCGGAGGGTGAGGTCGGGACCGTTCTCTTCCAGCGCGATCGCCTGTTCCAGGACGATCAGGGTGTGCTCGTAGACGTCCTTGTGCCGGTGGTGCTCGTCACTCTCCAGCCGCAGCGCGGGCAGCTCGGGCAGGACGTGCTCGGCGAGTCCGGTCTCCGCCAGCAGGGTCAGACCCTTGCGGGGATGTGCGGACAGGACGAGCTTGTTCAACTCGTCCCGGACCCGCTCCGCGGAGACGATCTCCAGACGGCCCGACATCTCCTTCATCGCCGCGACGACCTCGGGAGCGACCTCGAAGTCGAGCTGGGCGGCGAAGCGGGCGGCGCGCATCATGCGCAGGGGGTCGTCCGAGAAGGACGCCTCGGGAGTGCCCGGGGTACGCAGCACGCCCGCCGCGAGATCGCCGATGCCGCCGTGGGGGTCGATGAACTCCTTCTCGGGAAGCGCGACCGCCATCGCGTTCACGGTGAAGTCGCGGCGGACCAGGTCCTCCTCGATGGAGTCCCCGTAGGACACCTCCGGCTTGCGGGAGGTGCGGTCGTAGGCCTCCGACCGGTAGGTGGTCACCTCGATCTGGAAGCTTCGCTCGACGTCCCCGACGCGGGCGTTCTTCTGCGCCCCGACGGTGCCGAAGGCGATCCCGACCTCCCAGACGGCGTCCGCCCAGGGTCGGACGATCTTGAGAACGTCCTCGGGGCGGGCGTCTGTCGTGAAGTCGAGGTCGTTGCCGAGCCGGCCGAGCAACGCGTCCCGCACCGAGCCGCCGACCAGGGCGAGGGAGAACCCGGCCTCCCGGAAGCGGCGGGCGAGATCGTCGGCCACAGGGGCGACCCGCAGCAGCTCGTCGACCGCGCGGTGCTGCACCTGGCTCAGGGCACTGAGGTTGTCTTCGTTGGCGTTCGGCACAACAGAAGAGGGTACGTGGCCGGGCGAGCCCGAAGCGCCCGCATTACGGCGAGGGACAACTCGCCCGAACCGGCACAAGGCCCGCTTCCCCGGCGTACACTCCCACCTCTCTCCCTTTATCCGCACAGCGGACGCCCGCCCGTTCTTCCCGATCTTGTGGAGCGGTCCGCGGCACTTCCCCTCAGCGCGCATCGTTACCATGCGTGGACGCACTTTCCGACGACCACTGACGACCACTGACGACGAGGGACGGACGAGCACGTGGCCGAGGCGGCAGACTTCCCGGGGACGACTCCCTCACCTGCCCGCCGGTGGCTGCGCCGCACCGGAGCACTGCTCGCGGCGGCGCCTCTGCTGGCCGGTCTTCTCCAGCTGCCCGCTCCCGCCGCACACGCGGCCGCACAGGACTCCGTGAAGGACGCCTCCGGCGCCGGATCGGTCGCCGTCGCCGTGGACTCGCTCACACCCGCCGCACCCACCGCCGACGACACGGTGACCGTGTCCGGCACCGTGACCAACAACGGCAAGCAGGCGGTCACCGAAGCCCAGGTCGATCTGCGGGTCGGGTCCCCGCTGGCGACCCGCTCGGCCGTCGACACCACCGCCGGCCGGGCCGACGACCTCGCCGGCGCGGACGCCGGAGCCGCGGTGGGCGGTAAGTACGCCGCCGAGGTCGACCGGCTGACCCCCGGCGTCGCCGAGCCGTTCAGCATCTCCGTGCCGGTCGCCGCGCTCAAGCTCAAGGCCGACGGGGTCTACCCGCTGAGCGTCTCCCTCTCGGGCGAGACCGCCGCACGGCCGTGGGGGCAGATCCTGGGCGTCCAGCGGACGTTCCTGCCCTGGCACCCCGAAGACACCGCCACCGCGACCCGCACGACCGTGCTGTGGCCGTTGATCTCCTCCGTCCACATGACCGCTCAGACCGGTTCCGACGAACAGCAGACTCCGGTCTTCCTCGACGACGACCTCGCCAGGGAGATCTCTCCCGGCGGCCGGCTCGACCAGCTCGTGAGCCTGGGCAAGTCCCTCGACGTCACCTGGGTGATCGACCCCGACCTGCTGGCGTCCGTCGACGCCATGGCCGACCGCTACAACGTGCAGAACGGCCTCGACGCCCCCACGGCCGGCACCCACCAGGCGATCGCCAAGCGCTGGCTCGCCGAGTTGCAGGACGCGGTGCAGGGCAAGGAGGTCGTCGCCCTCCCCTTCGGCGACCCCGACCTGGCCTCCCTCGCGCACGAGGGCACAGGCGTCAGCGGCTCGCTGAACCAGCTCAAGGCGGCCACCGACGTCGCGGCCACCACGGTGGAAACCGTCCTCCACGTGACTCCGAGCACGGACTTCGCCTGGCCCGCGGAGGGAGCCGTCGACCCGTCGATCGTGAAGGTCGCCACCTCCGCCGGCGCCGACAAGGTGATCGCCCGCAGCGACAGCCTGCGGGAGACCAACGGCCTGACGTACACCCCTTCCGCCGCCCGGCCGATCGGAGGCGGCACCACGGCGGTCGTCGCGGACGCAGCGCTGTCGACGGCGTTCCAGGGCGATCTCACGCGGGCCTCCACATCCACGCTCGCCGTGCAGAGATTCCTCGCGCAGAGCCTCGCGCTGAGCCTGCAGACGGGAAAGCAGCGCAGCATCGTCGTCGCCCCGCCCCGTATGCCCAGCGCAAGCCAGGCGCAGGCGATGGCGGAAGCGGTGACCGCGCTGCAGAGCGGCACCTGGTCCCAGCCCCAGCAACTGACGGCGGCGGCCTCGGCCAAGCCTGATCCGGCCGCCACCACCAGGGTTCCGGCACAGTCCAAGTACTCCACCGCGCTGCGCAAGCAGGAGCTGCCCCGCTCCGCCTTCGAGCGGATGGCGGCCACCCAGGCCAAGCTCGACAACTTCGAACTGATCCTCACCGACGAGTCGCGGGTGGTGACGCCCTTCGGCCGGGCGATCAACCGCGAGATGGCCACGTCATGGCGGGGCCGGCCCACGGCGGCCCGCACCTTCCGCAAGGACGTGCAGACCTACCTGACCACGCTCACCAGCCAGGTCAAGCTGATCCAGAAGTCGGAGACCAAGCTCTCCGGGCGCAGCGCCACCATCCCCGTGACGGTTCAGAACAACCTGGTGCAGGGCGTCGACCACCTGGTGCTGCGGCTCACGTCCACCAACGGGACGCGACTGGAGATCGGCGGCGACGACTACTCAGAGCAGCGCATCGAGGTCTCCGGCGGTCACAGCACGACGGTGAAGTTCACCACGTCCGCCAACGTGAACGGCAAGACGTCCGTGGTCGCCCAGCTCTACACCGAGGACGGCCGGCAGTACGGCGCCCCCGTCAGGTTCGACGTGCGGGTCACCGAGATCACGCCGACCGTCATGCTGGTCATCGGCGGCGGTGTGCTGCTGCTCGTGCTGGCCGGCTTCCGCATGTACACCCAGCGCAAGCGCGCCGCGGCCCGGGAGGCCGAGGAAGGCGCACGTGACGGGGAAGAAGCCCCCGAGGAGCCCGGAAGCCCGGCCGTTGCGGGAGACCGTGAGGCCGATGAGACGGGTGTACGGTCCGGGGCGGACGACCCGGTGCAGCCGAGTGACGGGACGCTGGACACCGCAGCGGAAAGCACCGACCCGTCCGGGACGGGTGAGAGAGTGGACCGTTGAGGATGTCGTGGCCGGTCGGCCCGGGACGATGAGGTGGGGTAACCATGAACGCGCCGTACGACGGTGACCGCGGCCAGGCCGCGGGCAGCTCGGGTCACCCCGAGGGCCCGCCGCCCGAGCACGGCCAGGTGCCGCCGCAGCACCCCGCGGACATGTACCTTCAGGACGCCTTCGACCAGGACCCGTACCGCTCCCAGGACCTCAGCGCGCAGGATCCGGTGGCCGAGGCGCTCTACGACCGCGCCGCCCACCCCCCGCCGCCGCCCGGCGCCCACGAGCCGCAGCAGCCGTTGTACGGGCAGCCGCAGCAGTCCCCGTACGCACCCGACCCCCGCGTATGGGCCCAGACGCCGGCTCCCGAACCGGCGAGTGCCACCCAGTACCTGCCGTACGGCGACGACCCCCGCACCACGCAGTTCGTGGGAGTGGACGACCTGGTCACCCACTCCGGCGAGGAACGGCACGAACCCGACGCGTTCGCGCATCTCTTCCGCGACCAGCAGCAGAGCGGCGCCCGCCCGTTCACGGACTCTCCGGCCGTCCCCGGGCCGGCCGCGGCGCCGGGCGGCTCCGGACCGGCGGCTCCTCCCGCGCCGGCAGCGGCGGAACCGTCGCTCGCGGTCGAGGAGACCATGAACCTCACCGCCACCCCGGCCGCGGCCCCGTCGCCCACCCCGGCCGGCCCGGCCGCCCCGGCCGGAAAGAAGGGCGGCCGCGCCGCGGGCCTGCTGAAGTCCAGCGCGGTGATGGCGGCGGGCACGATGGTCTCGCGCCTCACCGGGTTCATCCGGTCGGCCTTGATCGTCTCAGCGCTCGGCGTCGGCCTCCTCGGCGACACGTTCCAGGTGGCGTACCAGCTGCCGACCATGATTTACATCCTGACCGTCGGCGGCGGCCTCAACTCCGTCTTCGTGCCGCAGTTGGTGCGCGCCATGAAGGAGGACGATGACGGCGGTGAGGCATTCGCCAACCGTCTGCTGACCCTGGTCATGGTGGCGCTGGGCGGGCTCACGGTAGTTGCCGTCGCGGCCGCTCCCTTGCTCATCCGCGCTCTGTCCGACCCGGTCGCCAGCGACCCGGCGGCCAACGAGGTCGGCGTCACCTTCGTCCGTTACTTCCTGCCCTCGATCTTCTTCATGGGCATCCACGTGGTGATGGGGCAGATCCTCAACGCCCGCGGCAAGTTCGGCGCGATGATGTGGACGCCGGTCCTGAACAACATCGTCATCATCGTGACGTTGGGGATGTTCATCTGGGTCTACGGCACCGCGGCCGACTCCGGCATGAAGGTCACGTCGATCCCGCCCGAGGGCCAGCGGCTTCTCGGTGTCGGCGTCCTGCTCGGTCTGGTCGTCCAGGCGCTTGCCATGATCCCCTACCTGCGCGAAACCGGATTCCGGCTGCGCCTGCGCTTCGACTGGCGGGGCCACGGCCTCGGCAAGGCCGTGACGCTCGCGAAGTGGACCTTCCTGTTCGTCCTCGCCAACCAAGCCGGAGCGATCGTCGTCTCCCAGTTGTCGACCGCGGCCGGAAAGGCCTCGCCCGTGGACGGCACGGGCTTCGCCGCCTACGCCAATGCCCAGCTGATCTGGGGACTGCCGCAAGCCATCATCACCGTCTCCCTGATGGCCGCACTGCTGCCGCGCATCTCGCGCTCTGCGGCCGAGGACGACGCCGGCGCCGTCCGGGACGACATCTCGCAGGGCCTGCGCACCACGGCCGTCGCCATCGTGCCGATCGCCTTCGGCTTCCTCGCCCTCGGCATCCCGATGTGCACCCTGATCTTCGGCTCGTCCGGCACCGGCGAGGCCACCAACATGGGCTTCATGCTGATGGCCTTCGGCCTCGGCCTGATCCCGTACTCCGTGCAGTACGTCGTACTGCGCGCGTTCTATGCGTATGAAGACACCCGCACCCCCTTCTACAACACGGTCATCGTGGCCGCAGTGAACGCGTGCGCCTCGGCCGTCTGCTACTTCGTCCTGCCTGCCCGATGGGCGGTGGCCGGCATGGCCGCCGCCTACGGCCTGGCGTACGCGATCGGTGTCGGCGTCGCGTGGAACCGCCTGCGCAAGCGGCTCGGCGGTGACCTCGACGGCTCCCACGTTCTGCGCACCTACGCCCGGCTGTGCATCGCCTCCGTTCCGGCGGCACTGCTCAGCGGAGCGGCCTGCTATGGGATCATCCAGACGCTCGGCAAGGGCGTCCTCGGCTCCCTCGCCTCGCTGCTGGCCGGCGGGGCCGTCCTGCTCGTCGTCTTCTTCGTCGCGGCCCGCCGCATGCGCATCGAGGAGCTCAACTCCCTCGTCGGCATGGTGCGCGGACGCCTTGGGCGCTGAGGCCGGGGGTAGGCGCACAACCATCGTCCGCCGCCGCGTGTCGTGCATAGCGTCGGACTGTGGGCACAATTGGGTTCGGCGTCGGACGGCGCGCACGAGGTCGCACGGCGCGCAATGAATGGGGAGGCAGGAACGACGGTGGCGGAACGGACTACGGCTGCCGTCGACGTGGCAGACAACAGCGGTGACGAGCCGCTGACCGCGCAGGCGGACCAGTCCACGGCCGACGGGGTGGCCAAGAACCGGGAGCGGGACACGGACAGGGACGAGGCACAGGGAAGCGACGGGGCGGAGCGCCCCGAGGAGGCCTCACCGCTGGAGCTGCACAGCGGCCACAAACTCGCCGGACGCTACCGGCTCGAGGACTGCGTCACCCGCCTGGACGGGTTCAGCAGCTGGCGCGCGGTCGACGAGAAGCTCCGGCGTGCCGTCGGCGTGCACGTCCTGCCCGCGAACCACACCCGGGCCCGTTCCGTGCTGGCGGCGGCTCGCTCCTCCGCGCTGCTCGGCGATCCCCGCTTCGTCCAGGTGCTGGACGCGGTGGAGGAGAACGCCCTCGTCTACGTCGTCCACGAGTGGCTGCCCGACGCCATCGAGCTGACCACGCTCCTCGCCTCCGGGCCGCTGGAGCCGCACGACGCCTACCAGATGGTCAGCCAGATCTCCTCCGCCATGGCCGCCGCGCACCGCGAGGGCCTGGCCCATCTGCGGCTGAACCCCAACGCCGTGCTGCGCACCTCCACGGGCCAGTGGCGTATCCGGGGTCTCGCCGTGAACGCGGCGCTGCGGGGCGTCTCCTCCGACAGTCCTCAGCGCACCGACACCGAGGCGATCGGTGCTCTGCTGTACGCGGCGCTCACCCAGCGCTGGCCGTACGAGGACGACGCCTTCGGCCTGTCCGGGCTGCCCAAGGACGTCGGGCTCATCGCCCCCGACCAGGTGCGGGCCGGCGTCCACCGGGGTCTGTCGGAGCTCGCGATGCGTGCCTTCGCCAACGACGGCGCGACCGCGTCCCGGCACGAGGCCGCGTGCACCACGCCGGAGGAGCTGGTGAAGGCGATCGGCGAGATGCCCCGCATCCGCCCGCCGGAGCCCTCGTTCACCGCGCCGCCGGACTACCAGCGCACGACGTACCAGCAGGGGACCTACGGTCGCCCTGCGCCGCATCCGGGTGCCACCCAGGCTGTGACCGCACTGCCGCCCCCGCTCCAGAGCCGCACCGGACGGGCCCTGAAGTGGGCGGTCTCCGCTCTGCTCATCGCGGCCCTGGGCCTCGGCAGCTGGCAGCTCGCGGACGCCCTGATGGACCATGGCAACAAGTCCGAGGACACCGACCAGACGCAGACGACGGACGGAAACGACGAGAACGGCGCCGTCACGCCCAAGCCGAAGAGTGGTGCACCGATCGCCATCAGCGGGACTCAGGACTTCGACCCGTTCGGTGATGGATCCGAGAAGCCTTCCGACCTCTACAAGGCCTACGACAACAGCGCAAGCACCTACTGGCAGACGGCGGCCTACTACAAAAGCGCCGACTTCGGTCGGTTGAAGCCGGGCGTGGGCATCATCCTCGACCTCGGCAGTGTCCAGCAGGTCGGAAAGGTGACGGTTTCCTTCATAGGGGACACATCATTGGAACTGCGCGCGGCGAACGAAACCACGGGCACCCTGCCGACTGCCTTCGACAGTTATAAAGAGGTGGCCGACGGCTCGGGCACGACCGTGACACTCAAGCCCAACCAGTCCCTCAAGGCCAGATATCTCCTGGTTTGGCTCACAAGTCTGCCGCAGACGGAGGCAGGCATCTATCGCGGCCGAGTAGCGGACATCAAGGTCGCCCACTGATTCTGTTGCTCATCATGGGCAGGCCGAGGTCACTGGCAGGTCGGCACCACAGACCGCCGCAGATGCACAGACGGTCGTGAAACATACATATGATGTTCCACGACCATTAGTGCTAGCCCGTCAAGGGCAAGCAAGGGGGAGACTTCCTTGAAGCTCATTGCACTGCGCCATGCCGTAACGGCAACCGTGGCCGCCGCCTTTCTCAGCACGGGGATGGCGACCGCCGATCCCGCATCCGCAGCCTCAAACTACAGCTGCAACAACTGGCGACAAACCGTGAACTCCTGGAGCGCTACCTGCACTGTCAGGCACGGAAAAGCTCGATCCATAACGGAGTGCAGCAACGGCAAAAGAGAAACGGGTCCCTGGGTGGGCGTCGGGGTCTGGAAGTTCGGAGGCCAGTGTGGCAAGTACTGGGTAGCTGCCATGGACACCGAGGGACGCGGCTAGGCCAACGGCATGGGGGCTGGCTGAGTGTCGGCGAGCCCCCATGCGGGATACCGACGGGTTGTGCAGAAGGTCGGCCCGTAAGGTTGCCCTCAAGGAGGGGCCGATGGCAGAGGGTGTCAGGTACCGCGAAGCAAGGGACGAGGACCTAATCTCCCGCCACGTGGCGGGCGACCCCGACGCTTTCGGTGAACTCGTGCGACGGCACCGGGACAGGCTGTGGGCCGTGGCCCTGCGGACCCTCGGCGACCGGGAAGAGGCCGCTGACGCGGTCCAGGACGCCCTTGTCTCCGCTTACCGGGCCGCTCACACGTTCCGCGGCCAGTCGGCCGTCACGACCTGGCTGCACCGCATCACCGTGAACGCCTGCCTGGACCGGGCCCGCAAGGCGGCCTCCCGCAAGACCTCTCCGGTCGACGACACCGAGCGCCTGGAGCAGTTGCTGGAGCCCCATGAGTCGGCCTCCGCCCCCGCCGAGCGCAACGATCTGCACCGCCAGCTTCTCGAAGCCCTCGGCACCCTTCCGCCCGACCAGCGCGCCGCCCTCGTCCTGGTGGACATGCAGGGCTACCCCGTCGCCGAAGCCGCCCGCGTGCTCGACGTGCCGACCGGCACGGTGAAGAGCCGGTGCGCCCGCGGCAGAGCCAGGCTGTTGCCGCTCCTCACTCACCTGCGGCCCGAGAGGTCCGGCCGCGACAGAGAAACGGAGGCGGGACGGAACCGGGCGCAGGGGACATCCGTCCCACCAGCAGCGGACACTCGCGGTGAGGGTCCGGACAGCGCCGGGAACGGCGATTCAGCTGCTGTGAAGGGCGGAGGTGGGCGAACGTGACATCGACGGACACCGCCGGGCACCCGGATGTCGCGGAGATCTCCGACCTCGCCGAGGGGCTGCTGTCCCCCTCCCGCAGCGCCGACCTCCGCCGCCATCTGGACGCGTGCGAACTCTGCGCGGAGGTCGAGGCGTCGCTCGACGAGATCCGCGGTCTGCTGGGAACGATGCCCGCACCTCCGGCCATGCCGGACGATGTGGCCCACCGCATCGAGGCCGCGCTCGCCGCGGAGGCGCCGATGAACACCGGACGCCAGTCGGAGCCGGACACGACTTCTCTCCACGAAGGCGTCACGCGAGTTTCACGTGAAACATCGCCCTCCCGGCCCGCCGGGCACGCCCGCTCCACCGGCACCGGCCCGGGCCGTAAGGAACGCAAGCGGACCGGGCGCCGCAGGGCAGTCCTACTCGGTGCCGCCCTCGCCGCAGCCGTGGGACTCGGCGCGATCCTGGTGCCGGCCCTCACGGGGACCGACGGGCCGGGCAGCGCGCCACAAGAACAGAGGACAACCGCCGCGGACACCTTCTCCGCGAGCAAGCTGGAGCAGCAGGTGACGAATCTCCTCGCCGGCTCCCAGGGCTCGCGGACTCCGCACAGCATGGGCGTCCAGGACGAGCCCGGCGTCAACAGTCCTCGGGTTTTCCACCAGCCCACGGTCCCGGCGTGCGTACAGCAGGGCATCGGTCGGAGCGACTCCGCCCTCGCCCTTGAGGAAGGCACTTACCAGGGGAAAGAGGCTCTGCTCGTGGTCCTGCCGGACGCCTCGGACGGCACCCGGGTCACCGCCTACCTCATGGACGCGACCTGCCGGAAGGATCCGTCGGTCGGTGCGGCCAAGATTCTCTTGAAGGACTCCTACGCACGGCCCTGACCGATCAGGCTTCGTCTGCGTCATGCGTGGTATCCCCTACGGTGTCGGCCCCTCCGTGTGCCCGGCCACACCGGGAATGCACGCCCCTTAGGATCCGTTGGGTGGGGTGAGAGTTCAGAGAGGCTCCCACCGGTCGACCGACGCAGTCCAGAGACGAGGAATCAAGCCGTGAGCGACGTCCGTAACGTGATCATCATCGGCTCCGGGCCCGCCGGCTACACGGCGGCCCTGTACACCGCGCGCGCGTCGCTGAAGCCGCTGGTGTTCGAGGGCGCCGTCACCGCGGGCGGCGCGCTGATGAATACCACCGAGGTGGAGAACTTCCCCGGCTTCCAGGACGGCATCATGGGCCCCGAGCTCATGGACAACATGCGTGCCCAGTCCGAGCGTTTCGGTGCCGAGCTGATCCCCGACGACATCGTCTCCGTCGACCTCTCCGGCGAGATCAAGACCGTCACGGACACCTCGGGCACGGTCCACCGGGCCAAGGCCGTCATCGTGGCCACCGGCTCGCAGCACCGCAAGCTGGGCCTGCCCAACGAGGACGCACTCTCGGGCCGCGGTGTGTCGTGGTGCGCCACCTGTGACGGCTTCTTCTTCAAGGACCAGGACATCGCCGTGATCGGCGGCGGCGACACCGCGATGGAGGAGGCCACCTTCCTCTCCCGCTTCGCCAAGTCCGTGACGATCGTCCACCGTCGGGACACCCTGCGCGCCTCCAAGGCGATGCAGGAGCGCGCCTTCGCCGACCCGAAGATCAAGTTCGTCTGGGACAGCGAGGTCGCGGAGATCCAGGGCGACCCGAAGCTGGCCGGCCTGAAGCTGCGCAACCTCAAGACCGGCGAGCTCTCCGACCTGCCGGTCACCGGCCTGTTCATCGCGATCGGCCACGACCCGCGCACCGAGCTCTTCAAGGGCCAGCTCGACCTGGACGAAGAGGGTTACCTGAAGGTCGCCGCGCCCTCCACCCGGACGAACGTGACCGGTGTCTTCGCCGCCGGTGACGTGGTCGACCACACCTACCGCCAGGCGATCACCGCGGCCGGCACCGGCTGTTCGGCCGCTCTGGACGCCGAGCGCTTCCTCGCAGCCCTCACGGACGAGGAGCAGGCCGAGCCCGAGAAGACCGCCGCCGTCTGACCTCCCCTCCGCCCCACCGCACACATCAGTTAAAGGAGCCCGCCGTGGCCGACCTCAAGAACGTGACCGACGACACCTTCGAGCAGGACGTCCTCAAGAGCGACAAGCCTGTCCTGGTGGACTTCTGGGCCGCCTGGTGCGGTCCGTGCCGCCAGATCGCTCCGTCCCTCGAGGCGATCGCCAACGAGTACGGCGACAAGATCCAGGTCGTCAAGCTCAACATCGACGAGAACCCCGGTACGGCTGCCAAGTACGGCGTGATGTCCATCCCGACGCTGAACGTCTACCAGAACGGCGAGGTCGCCAAGACCATCGTCGGCGCCAAGCCGAAGGCCGCGATCGTCCGCGACCTCGAGGACTTCATCGCCGAGTGAACGCCAGGCCGTCACACAGACGGCTGATGTTTCACGTGAAACAAGCGAGTGGGCCGACCCTTCGGGGTCGGCCCACTCGCTTGTTTCCCCACCGACAGTCCTAACGCTGAACCGCTCACAGCGGTCTCAGCGCCGGCTCCTTCTGCACCGCCCCCAGCAGCCGATCGAGAGCCATCTCCACGTCTTCCTTCCAGGAGAGCGTCGTACGCAGTTCCAGTCTCAGCCGAGGATGGGCGGGATGGGAGCGGACCGTCTTGAAGCCGACCGCGAGCAGATGGTCGGCCGGCAGCAGACAGCCGGGCTCCTTCCAGCGAGCGTCCCCGAACGCCTCGATCGCCTTGAAGCCCCGCCGCAGGAGATCCTTGGCGACCGTCTGCACCATCACCCGGCCCAGTCCCTGGCCCTGATATCCCGGAACGATGAACGCGGTCATCAGCTGCACGGCGTCGGGTGAGACGGGGCTCGTGGGGAACGCGGTCGAGCGGGGGACGTAAGCGGGCGGTGCGTAGAGCACAAAGCCCACCGGGACCTCGTCGACGTAGACGACCCGGCCGCAGGATCCCCAGTCCAGCAGGACCGCCGAGATCCAGGCCTCCTTCTCCCGAGCGGCTGTGCCTGCTCCTATCGCGGCTTCACCGGTGACAGGGTCGAGTTCCCAGAAGACGCACGAGCGGCAGCGCTGGGGGAGGTCCTGAAGATTGTCCAGCGTGAGCGGTACGAGCCGACGCCCCATGAAGGCTGTTCCTCGCTTCCTTCGCTCGCGGCATCGCGAGCGGCTGTGAGTGCACTCCGTTCTCTGAGCAGGCTGCCGAAGAAGCCTCCGACCGCGCCCAGGCCCAGCCCCGCGCCCACCAGTCCGGTCCGGCTCATCGTTCGCATGGCCTCCGCCTCCCCCTCAGAGGTGCTGCCCGGTGAATGCGCCAACCCTCACGCATCGTATCCACGATGCGGTGGCCTCGGTACGGCGTGAAAGCAAAGAGCGGGCCGTGTCCGTCAGGTATCGGACACGGCCCGCTCTTCTCTGGAGCGACGCCGGCTGTGGCAGCGGAAGCTCAGCCTTCCGCGCCCTCGGGCTCGCTCTCCAGGAGGCTCTTCTGAAGGGCCAGCCTCTCGCCCGGAGCGAGAGTGCTGAGGATCCGCTCAAGGTCCTCCGGCGAGGCGAACTCGACGGTGATCTTGCCCTTCTTCTGCCCCAGCTCCACCTTCACCCTTGTCTCGAAGCGGTCCGAGAGCCGGGTCGCCAATTCGCTGAGCGCCGGGGCGACGCGCCCGCCCGCCCTCGGCCCCTTGGGACGCTGGGCCCTCTGCGGCCGAGCGCCCATCAGGGTCACGATCTCCTCGACGGCCCGCACGGACAGCCCCTCGGCCACGATGCGGTGTGCCAGCCGGTCCTGCTCCTCCGAGTCCTCCACGGAGAGCAGCGCCCTGGCATGGCCCGCCGAGAGCACGCCGGCAGCCACACGCTTCTGGACCGCGGACGACAGCTTCAGCAGGCGCAGCGTGTTGGAGACCTGCGGCCGGGAGCGGCCGATCCGGTCAGCCAGCTGGTCGTGCGTGCAGTTGAAGTCCTTCAGCAACTGGTCGTAGGCGGCCGCCTCTTCCAACGGGTTGAGCTGAGCCCGGTGGAGGTTCTCCAGAAGGGCGTCCAGGAGGAGCTTCTCGTCGTCCGTGGCGCGCACGATCGCCGGGATGGCTTCCAGCCCCGCTTCACGGCAGGCGCGCCAGCGGCGCTCGCCCATGATGAGTTCGTAGCGGCCCGGTCCGAGCTGCCGTACGACGACGGGTTGGAGGAGGCCGACTTCCTTGATGGAGGTGACCAGCTCCTGGAGCTCGTCGCCGTCGAAGACCACGCGCGGCTGGCGCGGGTTCGGCGTGATGTCGTCCAGGGGAATCTCAGCGAAGTGGGCGCCCAGGGGAGGCGCGGGGGGCGCCACGGGGCTGCTTGGCAGCGACTCCTCTGTTTCACGTGAAACAGGGAGCGTCGCCACCTTCGCCGCGGCCACTCCACGGTCGGTCGTCAGAACCGGGACAGCCGCGGGGGAGGTGTGGCCCCCGCTTCCCAGGGCTCCAGACGCCGTCGACTTCTCTGTAGGAGCCGCAGGGATCAGTGCGCCTAGCCCACGCCCCAGCCCCCTCCGCTTTTCACTCACTGGATCCCCTCCACCATGCTCGGGTTGTTCTGGGCGCCGATATGAGCATGGTTGGCGTCATAGCTGACCTCGATGCCCTTCAGCGCGATCTCTCGGGCCGCCTCAAGATAGGAGAGGGCACCGCTTGATCCAGGATCGTAAGTCAGCACCGTCTGCCCGTAGCTCGGCGCCTCGGAGATGCGGACCGAGCGGGGAATGCTCGTCCTCAGCACCTCGTCGCCGAAGTGGGTGCGCACCTCTTCCGCGACCTGCGACGCGAGACGCGTCCGGCCGTCGTACATGGTGAGCAGGATGGTCGACACATGCAGAGCGGGGTTGAGGTGCCCCCGCACCAGGTCGACGTTGCGAAGCAGCTGTCCCAGTCCCTCCAGTGCGTAGTACTCGCACTGGATCGGGATGAGGACCTCCTGGCCGGCGACGAGCGCGTTGACCGTCAGCAGGCCGAGCGAGGGCGGGCAGTCGATGAGGATGTAGTCCAGAGGCTGCTCGTAGGCCTGGATCGCTCGCTGCAGCCGGCTTTCTCGCGCCACCAGGGACACCAGCTCGATCTCCGCACCTGCGAGATCGATCGTGGCGGGAGCGCAGAAGAGTCCCTCGACGTCGGGGACGGGCTGAACGACCTCCGCCAGCGGGCGGCCCTCGACCAACACGTCGTAGATGGACGGGACCTCGGCGTGGTGGTCGATTCCCAGCGCGGTGGAGGCGTTGCCCTGCGGGTCGAGGTCGACCACCAGGACGCGACCGCCGTGCAGGGCCAGGGAGGCGGCAAGGTTGACGGTCGTCGTCGTCTTGCCGACGCCGCCCTTCTGGTTGGCGACCACGATGACGCGGGTCTGCTCGGGACGTGGAAGCCCTTCCCCGGCTCGTCCCAGAGCCTCTACCGCCAGTTGGGCGGCGCGACCGATCGGAGTGTCGTCCATCGGGGGCGGGGTTTCACGTGAAACATCCTCCCCCATCGACTCGGTTCGGGGACCGGGGACCGGATCGGTCATCGGTCCCGCGATGTTGGCGTCGGACCGCAAGGATTCACTCTCCTCGACTTCAGGCTCGCAGTGAACAGAGCCTCCCATGCCTTCGGGGTCGTGAACCAGTGAGGCCTGGGGTTCTGTGGAGAAATCCACCTTTGTGGACAACTCTGTTCCCCTGTCGAGTGAGCCGAGAGGCTTTCGGTCGCGGGGTTCGGCCGCAGCGCGGCCCCGGCTGATGATGCCCTGCAGCAGTGAGCGACGTTTCACGTGAAACACGATGCACAGCGCCCGGCACCGAACTGCCGCGACACTCCGTCACACGGAGGCGCGGCAGCTTGTGTGGAGTACGCCTTGCGTCCCCGAGTCAGCGACGGCGACGCGTGCGCCCTGTGCGCGCGGCCTTGGCCCGCTTGGCGGCGAACCGCACACCGCCCGGGCTCTCTCCGACCTCGACCCGCACCACCGTGGAGAGTGGATCGACCACGCCTTCGCCGACGTGGTGGATCGATGTGCCGACTGCGCCCAGTTTGCTCAGCGCGGTGGCCGCGCTCTTCAGCTCCTCCTCGGCCGTGTCGCCCTTGAGGGCGAGCATCTCCCCGTAGGGGCGCAGCAGAGGAATGCCCCAGGTGGCCAGACGGTCCAGTGGCGCCACCGCACGGGCGGTCACCACATGCACCGGCGGCAGCTTGCCCATGAGCTCCTCGGCGCGGCCGCGCACGACGGTCACATGGTCCAGGCCCAGCAGTTCGACGGCTTCGGTGAGGAAGGTCGTCCGCCGCAGCAGCGGCTCCAGCAGCGTGATCTTCAGGTCCTCGCGGGCGAGGGCCAGCGGGATGCCGGGCAGCCCGGCGCCGGAGCCGACGTCGCACACGGTCACCCCCTCGGGGACGACCTCGGAGAGCACGGCGCAGTTCAGCAGGTGCCGCTCCCACAGCCGGGGCACCTCGCGTGGGCCGATGAGCCCACGCCGCACACCTGCCTCTGCCAGCAGCTCGGCGTACCGGACCGCATCCGTGAAGCGATCACCGAATACCGCTCGTGCCTGCTCGGGCGCAGGGGGGAGCTCCGCTGCCTCCGTCACGGGGACCGTCCTTCCGTACCGCACCGGCGCGCTCAGCGCCGACCACCAGAACTACCAGGGCTGACAAAGACCGGCCCCGCCTGAGCGCCAGACGGGGCCGGTGAAAACGGGTGTACCGATCAGTTGGGGAGTACGACGACGAAGCGCTGCGGCTCCTCGCCCTCGGACTCGCTGCGCAGGCCGGCCGCCTTGACCGCGTCATGGACGACCTTGCGCTCGAAGGGGGTCATCGGCCTGAGCTTCACCGGCTCGCCGCTGTTCTTCGCGTCGGTCGCGGCCTTGGCGCCCAGCTCGGAGAGCTCGGTGCGCTTGGTGGCGCGGTAGCCGGCGATGTCCAGCATCAGCCGGCTGCGGTCGCCGGTCTCCCGGTGCACGGCCAGGCGCGTCAGCTCCTGCAGTGCTTCCAGCACCTCGCCGTCACGGCCGACCAGCTTCTGCAGTTCGCGGCCACCCGCGTCGCTGATGATCGACACCGAGGCGCGGTCGGCTTCGACGTCCATGTCGATGTCGCCGTCGAGATCGGCGATGTCCAGCAGACCCTCGAGGTAGTCCGCCGCGATCTCGCCCTCCTGCTCCAGGCGGGTGAGGGTGTCTGCACCCTCGGCGGCGGCGGAGGTGGTGCCTTCCGTCACGGGATGGGCTCCTTCTTACTTCTTGGAGGGGGACTTGGGGCGCTGCGGACCGCCCTTGCGCTGACCGGACTGAGCCTTGCTGCGGCCGGCGGAGCCGGGCTTCGGCTTGGCGGGGCCGGTGGTTTCGGCGTCCTGCGGCTCGTCGGACTTGGTCAGCGAGGTGGTGGTCTCGCCGGCCGCCTTCGGGCCTGTGGTCTGGCGCTGGGACTTCGTCTGGCGCTTGGGCTGCTGACGCCGGGCGGCCGCCGCGCTGGTGGGCGTGCCGTCCTCGGTGAGGGTGGCGGTCTGGGCTTCGCCCTTCACCACGGTGCCGTCGGCCTGGGCCACGAGGCCCACCTTGCTCAGACCGTTGATGAACTTGCGCTCGTACTCGTTGCGGTCGCGGCCCTTGGCGACGATGGCCTTGACGATCGTCTTCTCGCTGCGGCGGCGCGTCTTGCCCTGGTGCGTGACGGACTTGTACAGACGCTCCAGGTACGCGGCCTGAGCCTTGGAACCCGGGGTCGGGTTGTTGCGGATGACGTACATCTGCTGGCCCATGGTCCACACGTTGGTGGTCAGCCAGTAGACGAGGACACCGACCGGGAAGTTGATGCCGAAGACGGCGAACATGACGGGGAAGACGTACATCAGCATCTTCTGCTGCTGCATGAACGGGGTCTTCACCGTGGTGTCGACGTTCTTCGTCATCAGCTGGCGCTGGGTGAAGAACTGCGAGGCCGACATCAGGACGATCATGATCGCGGTCACCACGCGCACGTCGGTCAGCGAGGCGCCGAGCGCCTCCACCTTGGCCGAGCCGTCGGTGAACTTCGCCGCCAGCGGAGCGCCGAAGATGTGCGCCTTACGCGCGCTCTCCAGCAGCTGGTCGTTGATGACGCCGATCTTGTCGCCCGTCGCGATGCCGTTGAGCACGTGGTAGAGGGCGAAGAAGAACGGGGACTGCGCCAGGATGGGAAGGCACGAGGAGAGCGGGTTGGTGCCCGTCTCCTTGTACAGCTTCATCATCTCTTCGGACTGACGCTGCTTGTCGTTCTTGTAGCGCTCCTGGATCTTCTTCATCTCGGGCTGCAGCGTCTGCATGGCCCGCGTCGCCTTGATCTGCTTCACGAAGAGCGGGATCAGGCAGATTCGGATCAGGATCACCAGGGACACGATGGACAGACCCCAGGCCCATCCGGTGTCAGGGCCGAAGACGGCGCCGTACACCGCGTGGAACTGGACGATGACCCAGGAGACAGGTGTCGTGATGAAGCTGAAGAGGCTGGCAATCGTGTCCACTAATCATGCTCCTTGGGCATGGGACGAGGTCTCTGCGGCCGGACTCGAAGGATGACTCTCTTCGGTGGCCGTTGAGGCGGCGAAGGTCCCGCCCCTGCGTGCACGCCAGGCGTCGCGCAGCATTTCGTGCCACCGCGGACGCTTCCGCGGCGGGACATGGTCCACACCCCCCAGCGACCACGGGTTGCACCGCAGGATGCGCCAGGCGGTGAGCGCCGTTCCCTTGATCGCACCGTGCCGGTCGATGGCCGTGTAGCCGTAGTGGGAGCACGAGGGGTAGTACTTGCACACCGGCCCGAGCAGCGGACTGATCGTCCACTGGTACAGCTTGATCAGGGCCAGCAGCGGGTACTTCATCGCGCGCCCCCTCCCAGTAGCCGCTGTAGGGCGGCATCGAGGTCTTGGGCCAGCTGTGCGTGGTCTGCGTCGCCCGCGCCGGGCAGCGCCCGTACGACTACCAGGCTACCGGGGGGCAGAAGGGCGACTCGATCGCGCATCAGATGACGCAGTCTGCGCTTCACGGCGTTGCGTACGACCGCCCCGCCCACAGCCTTGCTCACGACGAAACCCGCACGCGTCGGGGGAGCGCTCTCCCCAGGCGCGTGCGGGTCCGTGGCACCGCTTCGAAAGTGGACGACGAGAGTCGGGCGTCCGGCCCGACGGCCTCGGCGTACCGCGGTCGCGAAGTCTTCGCGCCGCCTCAGCCGGTTCTCGGTGGGCAGCACGACGGCATGACCTGACCGGGATCAGGCGGACAGACGGGCGCGACCCTTGCTGCGGCGGGACGCGAGGATCGCGCGGCCGGCACGGGTACGCATACGCAGCCGGAAGCCGTGGGTCTTCGCGCGACGACGGTTGTTCGGCTGGAAGGTGCGCTTGCTCACTCGGGGGCTCCAGAAATCGCTCGGTAGTGGCGGGGTGCCGTCCTGGCTGTCACCGTGCGCCCACGAGTAGCTCCCGTTAACGCCCGAGTGCACCGCTTCCCGATCACCTGACGCGATCTGTGCCCATCGGAGGCAGGCGGCAGCAGCCATCGACAACTCGACCTGGTTACGGTACGCGGGGCTACGCCATCCGGTCAAACCAGGGGCCACCGGGCGACACTGTCCACAGCCTGGGGACAACAACTTGAACCGTACCGGCCGCGCTGACTACCGTGGCTGGACTCCGATTCTTTCCCTGGACCCTGACCCCGTCCGCTGTGAATCCCGATCCGTCCCACCGTCACCCGTTCGTGGGACCTGCGAGAGAGCGTGCCCTGTGGCTGACGTACCTGCCGATCTTGCCGCAGTGTGGCCACGCGTACTGGAGCACCTCCTCAGCAACGGTCGAGGCCAGGGCGTCGAGACGAAGGACGAGCGCTGGATCCGGCGCTGCCAGCCGCTGGCGCTGGTGGCGGACACCGCCCTGCTCGCCGTACCGAACGAGTTCGCCAAGACCGTGCTGGAAGGCCGGCTCGCCCCGATCGTCAGCGAGACGCTGAGCCGCGAGTGCGGCCGCCCTATCCGCATCGCGATCACCGTGGACGACTCCGTCGGCGAGCCCGCGGCGCCGGCGTCGCCCGCACCGGCATCGCGTTACGAGGAGCCCGAGCGTCCGCCCGGCCAGTACGACAGCCCGTACGACAACCAGTACGACGGCTACGGCCGGCACCGCTCGGAGCAGGCCCCCGGCGGACACGGCGGCGCCGGCGGCCAGGGCGGTCCCGGCGAGCACTCCTCCCGGCAGGACCCGCTGCCCACCGCCCGCCCCGCGTACCCCTCGGAGTACCAGCGCCCCGAACCCGGCGCCTGGCCGCGGGCCACGCAGGACGACTACGGCTGGCAGCAGCAGCGCCTCGGCTTCCCCGAGAGAGACCCGTACGCGTCGCCGTCCCAGGACTCCTACGGTCCCTCCGGTCAGGACTCCTACGGCTCGTCGTCCGCCCAGGACGGCTACGGCGGCCCGGCGCAGGACGGGTACGGCTCGTCCCCCCAGGACTACCGCCCACAGAAGATGGAGCGACCGCCCTACGACGCGTCGCCCTACGACCAGAAGCGCCCGGAGTACGAGCCCACCCGCGCGGAGTACGAACCGAAGCGCCCCGAGTACGACCAGCGCGACCCCACGCGGCGTGAGCTGCCCGAGCCGTCCGGCGGCGCGGGGCATCCGCATCGCGGCGGTCCGATGGGCCCCGGCCAGCCCGGCGCCGGCGGGTCCGGCCCGTCGGCGGCGCAGTCCGCGCCGGCCGGCGGTCCCGGTGAGCCGACCGCGCGGCTGAACCCCAAGTACCTCTTCGACACCTTCGTCATCGGCGCGTCCAACCGCTTCGCGCACGCGGCCGCGGTCGCCGTCGCCGAGGCGCCCGCCAAGGCGTACAACCCCCTCTTCATCTACGGGGAGTCGGGCCTCGGCAAGACCCACCTGCTGCACGCGATCGGGCACTACGCGCGCAGCCTGTACCCGGGCACACGCGTGCGGTACGTGAGCTCCGAGGAGTTCACCAACGAGTTCATCAACTCCATCCGCGACGGCAAGGGCGACAGCTTCCGCAAGCGCTACCGCGAGATGGACATCCTGCTCGTCGACGACATCCAGTTCCTCGCGGACAAGGAGTCGACGCAGGAGGAGTTCTTCCACACCTTCAACACGCTCCACAACGCCAACAAGCAGATCGTGCTGTCCAGTGACCGGCCGCCCAAGCAGCTGGTCACGCTGGAGGACCGGCTGCGGAACCGTTTCGAGTGGGGCCTGATCACCGACGTGCAGCCGCCCGAGCTGGAGACGCGCATCGCGATCCTGCGCAAGAAGGCGGTGCAGGAACAGCTCAACGCCCCGCCGGAGGTGCTGGAGTTCATCGCCTCGCGGATCTCGCGCAACATCCGCGAGCTGGAGGGCGCGCTGATCAGGGTGACGGCGTTCGCGTCGCTCAACCGGCAGCCGGTGGACCTGGGGCTGACGGAGATCGTCCTGAAGGACCTCATGCCGGGCGGCGAGGACTCGGCGCCCGAGATCACCTCCACGGCCATCATGGGCGCCACGGCGGACTACTTCGGGCTGACCGTCGAGGACCTGTGCGGCAGCTCGCGGGGCCGTCAGCTGGTCACGGCGCGGCAGATCGCCATGTACCTGTGCCGCGAGCTGACCGACCTGTCGCTGCCGAAGATCGGCGCGCTGTTCGGCGGCCGCGACCACACCACGGTCATGCACGCGGACCGCAAGATCCGCAACCTGATGGCCGAGCGGCGCTCCATCTACAACCAGGTGACCGAGCTGACCAACCGCATCAAGGCCGGCTGAGCCACGGGCCTGTCCGAGCCGCGTACGGCCTTCCAGGGCGCCCCGGGGACCGATCCCCGGGGCGCCCTTCTTCGTGCTCGCGTCATCCGCTGTTCGATTACCAGCCGGGTTACGGCCTTCGTCCACAGATTCGGCGACTTTTTCCCCTCCACAGCCTGGGGACTGCGGAGTTTTCCCCGATCGCGTCCACAGGCGGCCCTGTTGAGGGACCATCAGAGCAGGTCATGTGGCTGTGGATTCGTGGACGAAGGATTTCCACAGACTGTGGACAACGCGATGATCCCCACCCTGTGGACGGACTTGTCCACCGACAACCCACAGACTTCGGCCGGTTTTCCCCAGCCTGGGGCGGCTTCTCCACATGGATCTCCACTGTTCGGCAACCTGCCGCGCCTGATCACTGCGTCGAGTGAAAGCCGTCACACGAAGCTGCCGGGGCGCCCTGTGGGAAAGACGCCGAAACCTGGGGACGAAGCTGGGGAGAACTCGGCCCTCCCTGTGCACGGTGTGTGCAGAACTTTTCTTTCTCCACAGACGGGCCCGGTTATCCACCGCCTCCGCCCACAGGGTCAGTGGATAAAATATCGCCTCTGAGCTGCGAAAACGGGGTTATCCACGGTTTCCACAGGCCCTACTACTACTCCCGACTAGAGAGAGCGAGGAATCCGTTTCGAAGGGGGTCCTGTGCACAACTCGCCCTTCGGCGTCCGGCTGCCCCTCGTCACGACTTGACCCCGAGCGGCACCTACTGTCAGTGCCGTGCGTCAGACTGGTCCCCGGTGGTCCTTCCCCTCTCGGGGGCCGACGACACCGAGACAGACGACGAAGGCCAGGCAGGGCGAGAAGCGCCGGCAACAGCAGGAGGCGGCAAGAGTGAAGATCCGGGTGGAACGCGACGTACTCGCGGAGGCCGTTGCCTGGGCGGCGCGCAGCCTCCCGGCCCGTCCGCCGGCGCCTGTCCTCGCCGGCCTGCTCCTGAAGGCCGACGACGGCGCGCTGAGCCTGTCCAGCTTCGACTACGAGGTCTCCGCACGGGTGTCCGTGGAGGCCGAGGTCGAGGAGGAGGGCACGGTCCTCGTGTCCGGCCGCCTGCTCGCCGACATCTGCCGCGCGCTGCCGAACCGTCCGGTGGAGATCTCCACAGACGGTGTACGGGCGACGGTGGTCTGCGGATCCTCGCGGTTCACCCTCCACACACTGCCTGTGGAGGAGTACCCGTCGCTGCCGCAGATGCCGAACGCCACGGGCACCGTGCCCGGCGAGGTCTTCGCCTCCGCGGCCGCCCAGGTCGCCATCGCCGCCGGCCGTGACGACACGCTGCCCGTCCTCACCGGTGTGCGCATCGAGATCGAGGGCGACACGGTGACGCTGGCATCCACCGACCGCTACCGCTTCGCGGTCCGCGAGTTCCTGTGGAAGCCGGAGAACCCGGACGCCTCCGCGGTCGCCCTGGTGCCCGCCAAGACGCTCCTGGACACCGCCAAGGCCCTCACGAGCGGCGACAGCGTCACGCTGGCGCTGTCCGGCTCGGGCTCCGGCGAGGGCCTGATCGGCTTCGAGGGCGCGGGCCGGCGCACGACGACCCGCCTCCTGGAGGGCGACCTCCCGAAGTACCGCACGCTGTTCCCGACCGAGTTCAACTCCGTCGCCGTGATCGAGACCGCTCCCTTCGTGGAGGCGGTCAAGCGTGTGGCTCTGGTCGCCGAGCGCAACACCCCGGTGCGGCTCAGCTTCGAGCAGGGCGTGCTCATCCTCGAGGCCGGCTCCAGCGACGACGCACAGGCTGTGGAGAGGGTCGACGCCCAGCTGGAGGGCGACGACATCTCGATCGCGTTCAACCCGACCTTCCTGCTGGACGGTCTGAGCGCCATCGACTCGCCGGTGGCCCAGCTGTCGTTCACGACGTCCACGAAGCCCGCCCTGCTGAGCGGCAAGCCTGCGCTGGACGCCGAGGCGGACGACGCCTACAAGTACCTGATCATGCCGGTGCGGCTCAGCGGCTGAGCCGGGCCTTCGGCGGCCGGTTCTCGGGCCGGCGTCCTGGTCCGGCGCGGTTGTCCACAGTCGGTGGACAACCGGGTGGGCCTGTGGGGAGAAGTCGCAGGTGGGGGCGTACGTCTGAGCGCGTATGCCCACAGCTGTGCACGACCGTCCGGGTTTAGGCTCGGACATGGGTACGAAGGTGCCCCACACGCCACACAGCGACCTAAGGAACAACTGATGGAGCTCGGTCTCGTCGGCCTCGGCAAGATGGGCGGCAACATGCGCGAGCGGATACGCCGCGCCGGCCACACCGTCATCGGATACGACCGGAACCCGGACCTCGCCGACGTCCACAGCCTCGAAGAACTCGTGGGCAAGCTCGAGGGCCCGCGCGTGGTGTGGGTGATGGTCCCGGCCGGCGCCGCCACCCAGTCGACGATCGACGAACTCGCCGAGCTGCTGGAGCCGGGCGACGTCGTCGTGGACGGCGGCAACTCCCGCTGGACGGACGACGAGAAGCACGCCGAGGAGCTGGCCGCCAAGGGCATCGGCTTCGTCGACTGCGGCGTCTCCGGAGGCGTCTGGGGCCTGGAGAACGGCTACGCCCTGATGTACGGCGGCGACGCGGAGAACGTCGCCAAGGTGCAGCCGGTCTTCGACGCCCTGAAGCCGGAGGGCGACTTCGGCTCGGTGCACGCCGGCAAAGTCGGCGCCGGCCACTTCGCCAAGATGGTCCACAACGGCATCGAGTACGCGATGATGCAGGCCTACGCCGAGGGCTGGGAGCTGCTGGAGAAGGTCGACTCGGTCACCGACGTGCGCGAGGTCTTCCGTTCCTGGCAGGAGGGCACGGTCATCCGCTCCTGGCTGCTGGACCTGGCGGTCAACGCCCTCGACGAGGACGAGCACCTCGACAAGCTGCGCGGCTACGCGCAGGACTCCGGCGAGGGCCGCTGGACCGTGGAGGCCGCCATCGACAACGCGGTGCCGCTCCCGGCCATCACCGCCTCCCTGTTCGCGCGGTTCGCCTCCCGCCAGGACGACTCCCCGCAGATGAAGATGATCGCCGCGCTGCGCAACCAGTTCGGCGGCCACGCCGTGGAGTCGGCGAAGAAGTAGCCCCGGGCCGCAGGAGCGCGGGCAGTACGACGGACGGAACGATCCACAGGGCCGTGTGAGCGGTCCACAACGCCGCGGGAGGTCGGCGAAACGACATGCACGTCACGCACCTGTCGCTGGCCGACTTCCGCTCCTATCCCCGGGTCGAGGTCCCGCTCGACCCGGGGGTCACGGCCTTCGTCGGCCCCAACGGGCAGGGCAAGACGAACCTGGTCGAGGCGGTGGGCTACCTCGCCACCCTCGGCAGCCACCGCGTCTCCACGGACGCGCCCCTGGTCCGCATGGGCGCCGACCGCGCGGTCATCCGGGCGCAGGTCCGCCAGGGCGAGCGGCAGCAGCTGGTCGAGCTGGAGCTGAACCCGGGCAGGGCCAACCGCGCCCGTATCAACCGGTCCTCGCAGGTGAAGCCCCGAGACGTGCTGGGGATCGTCCGGACGGTGCTGTTCGCGCCGGAGGACCTCGCCCTGGTCAAGGGCGACCCCGGGGAGCGGCGGCGCTTCCTGGACGAGCTGGTCACCGCCCGCTCCCCGCGCATGGCGGGCGTGCGCTCCGACTACGAACGCGTGCTCAAGCAGCGCAACACCCTGCTGAAGTCGGCCGCGCTGGCCCGTCGGCACGGCGGCCGCTCGATGGATCTGTCCACGCTCGACGTCTGGGACCAGCATCTCGCGCGCGTGGGCGCCGAGCTGCTCGCCCAGCGGCTCGACCTGGTCGCGGCGATCCAGCCGCTCGCCGACAAGGCGTACGAACAACTGGCCCCCGGCGGTGGGCCGGTCGCCCTGGAGTACAAGCCGTCGGCCCCCGGCGAGGCGCACACCCGTGAACACCTCTACGACCAGCTGATGGCCGCGCTCGCCGACGCCCGCAAGCAGGAGGTGGAGCGCGGCGTCACCCTGGTGGGACCCCACCGGGACGACCTGGTGCTCAAGCTCGGTCAGCTGCCCGCCAAGGGGTACGCCTCCCACGGCGAGTCCTGGTCCTACGCGCTCGCCCTGCGCCTGGCCTCCTACGATCTGCTGCGCGCCGAGGGCAACGAGCCGGTGCTGGTCCTCGACGACGTCTTCGCCGAGCTGGACGCCCGTCGTCGGGAGCGGCTGGCGGAACTGGTCGCTCCCGGCGAGCAGGTGCTGGTGACGGCCGCGGTCGACGACGACGTGCCGCATGTGCTCGCGGGAGCGCGGTACTCCGTGTCCGAGGGGACGGTGGAGCGCGTATGACCGCGGACGAGCCCGCGACGAAGAAGGCGGCCGAGCCGTCCGGCGTCGACCTCGCGCGCGTGGCGTTGCGGGCGGCGCGGGAGCAGGCACGCGCGCGTGGGGAAGTGGCGCAGCAGAAGAAGCAGGCCCGGCGCGGGGGCGGGCTGCGGTCGGGTGCGCGTGCGGACGGCCGGGATCCCATGGCGCTCGGCGCCGCGATCAACCGGCTGCTCACCGAGCGGGGCTGGGAGGCGCCGGCCGCGGTGGGCGGGGTGATGGGCCGCTGGCCGCAGATCGTCGGCGAGGACGTCGCGAAGCACTGTGTGCCCGAGCGGTACGACGAGGCCGAGCGCGTGCTGTTCGTGCGCTGCGACTCCACGGCCTGGGCGACCAATCTGCGGTTGCTGGCGCCGACGCTGGTGGCCCGTCTCAACGAGGACCTGGGGCACGGCAGGGTCAAGCTGATCAAGGTGCAGGGGCCCGGCGGTCCGGCGCGCCGTTACGGCCCGCTGAGGGCTCCGGGCAGCACGGGTCCGGGCGACACCTACGGGTGATCTGCATCACGTGGTCGAGGTGTGCGCCGGGCCGCGCGGAGCGTGGTGGCCGTCCATGCGTGCGTCCGCGGACGGAGCTCCTTCACGGCCCTCACGTCCGCGTTCACAGGGGGCAATGGGCTCGAATCGCCCGTACACAGTGGCGAATACGGACCTGACTTCCCGATAGCCAAGGGTTGACACCTGGAAGCGCTGAGTGCCGCTGTGAGCCTCTTGGAGCCCCGCTCCGCATATGGGGACCCGGCCGAGACCGGTTGAGGGCGGCACATGGGTACTCAGGTACCGGCAAACCCCCATCACTGTCGGCGCTACCGGTAGACTGGAAGCCAATCCCGCCCCAATCGTGGGGACCGCCCGGGAGAAGCTGAGCAACGCTGATCAAGGCTTACCGACGCAACATGCCGCAGCCGCTCCGGCGAACCGCCCCCTCAAGGGGAGGGGACCCCAAGGAGTTCGGCTCGTGCTGTGCCAGAAAGGGCGCTTCGTGGCCGATTCCGGCAACCCCAACGAGAACATCCCGTCCACCGACGCCGGCGTGAGCAGCGAGGTCACCGTCTCAGGCGGTGAGGTCACCGCCTCCTACGACGCCAGCGCCATCACCGTCCTCGAGGGTCTGGACGCGGTCCGCAAGCGACCCGGTATGTACATCGGCTCGACCGGTGAGCGCGGCCTGCACCACCTGGTGCAGGAGGTCGTCGACAACTCCGTCGACGAGGCGCTGGCGGGCCACGCGGACACCATCGACGTGACGATCCTCCCCGACGGCGGCGTGCGGGTCGTCGACAACGGCCGTGGCATCCCGGTCGGCATCGTCCCCTCCGAGGGCAAGCCGGCTGTCGAGGTCGTGCTCACCGTGCTGCACGCGGGCGGCAAGTTCGGAGGCGGCGGCTACGCGGTCTCCGGCGGTCTGCACGGCGTGGGCGTCTCCGTGGTGAACGCCCTGTCGACCAAGGTGGCCGTGGAGGTCAAGACCGACGGTTACCGCTGGACGCAGGACTACAAGCTCGGCGTCCCGACGGCCCCGCTGGCCAAGCACGAGGCCACCGAGGAGCACGGCACCTCGGTGACGTTCTGGGCCGACCCGGACATCTTCGAGACCACCGACTACTCCTTCGAGACGCTCTCGCGGCGCTTCCAGGAGATGGCGTTCCTCAACAAGGGCCTGAGGATCAGGCTCACCGACGAGCGCGAGTCGGCGAAGGCGACGTCCGGCGCGGACGAGGCGGGCGCGGACGAGAGGGCCGAGGTCAAGTCGGTCGACTACCACTACGAGGGCGGCATCGTCGACTTCGTGAAGTACCTCAACTCCCGCAAGGGAGACGTGGTGCACCCCTCGGTCATCGACCTCGAGGCGGAGGACAAGGACAAGCACCTGTCCCTCGAAGTCGCGATGCAGTGGAACAGCAGCTACACCGAGGGCGTCTACTCCTTCGCGAACATCATCCACACGCACGAGGGCGGCACGCACGAAGAGGGCTTCCGCTCGGCGCTGACCAACCTGATCAACAAGTACGCGCGTGACAAGAAGCTGCTGCGGGAGAAGGACGACAACCTCACGGGCGACGACATCCGCGAGGGTCTGACGGCGATCATCTCGGTCAAGCTGAGCGAGCCTCAGTTCGAGGGCCAGACGAAGACCAAGCTGGGCAACACGGAGGCCAAGACCTTCGTCCAGCGGGCGGTCTACGAGCACCTGACGGACTGGCTGGACCGCAACCCGGTCGAGGCGGCGGACATCATCCGCAAGGGCATCCAGGCGGCCACCGCGCGCGTGGCGGCCCGCAAGGCCCGCGACCTGACCCGCCGTAAGGGGCTGCTGGAGTCGGCGTCCCTGCCGGGCAAGCTCTCCGACTGCCAGTCGAACGACCCCGCCAAGTGCGAGATCTTCATCGTGGAGGGCGACTCGGCCGGCGGCTCGGCCAAGTCCGGCCGCAATCCGCAGTACCAGGCGATCCTTCCGATCCGCGGCAAGATCCTCAACGTCGAGAAGGCCAGGATCGACAAGATCCTGCAGAACCAGGAGATCCAGGCGCTGATCTCCGCCTTCGGCACCGGTGTGCACGAGGACTTCGACATCGAGAAGCTCCGCTATCACAAGATCATCCTGATGGCGGACGCCGACGTCGACGGCCAGCACATCAGCACCCTGCTGCTGACCTTCCTGTTCCGCTTCATGCGGCCGCTGGTCGAGGCCGGGCACGTGTACCTCTCGCGTCCCCCCCTGTACAAGATCAAGTGGGGCCGGGACGACGTCGAGTACGCCTACTCCGACCGCGAGCGCGACGCGCTGATCGAGATGGGCCGGCAGCGCGGCAAGCGCGTCCGCGAGGACTCCATCCAGCGCTTCAAGGGTCTGGGCGAGATGAACGCCGAAGAGCTGCGGGTGACGACCATGGACCAGGAGCACCGGGTCCTCGGCCAGGTCACCCTCGACGACGCCGCCCAGGCCGACGACCTGTTCTCGGTCCTGATGGGCGAGGACGTAGAGGCCCGCCGCGCGTTCATCCAGCGCAATGCCAAGGACGTCCGCTTCCTCGACATCTGAGTCGGTCTCAGCTGACCGCACAGGGAAGGATCTTCACCAGCAATGGCCGACGAGAACACTCCCGTCACCCCTGAACAGGGCGGCGAAGTAGCGATGCGTGTCGAGCCCGTCGGGCTCGAGACGGAGATGCAGCGTTCCTACCTCGACTACGCGATGTCCGTCATCGTCTCGCGTGCGCTGCCGGACGTCCGGGACGGCCTCAAGCCCGTCCACCGGCGCGTGCTCTACGCGATGTACGACGGCGGTTACCGCCCCGAGCGCGGCTTCTACAAGTGCGCCCGCGTGGTCGGCGACGTCATGGGCAACTACCACCCGCACGGTGACTCCTCGATCTACGACGCGCTGGTCCGCCTCGCGCAGCCGTGGTCGATGCGCATGCCGCTCGTCGACTCCAATGGCAACTTCGGCTCCCCGGGCAACGACCCGGCGGCGGCCATGCGGTACACCGAGTGCAAGATGGCGCCGCTGTCGATGGAGATGGTCCGTGACATCGACGAGGAGACCGTCGACTTCACGGACAACTACGACGGCCGCTCCCAGGAGCCGACCGTCCTGCCCGCCCGGTTCCCGAACCTGCTGATCAACGGCTCGGCGGGCATCGCGGTCGGCATGGCGACCAACATCCCCTCGCACAACCTGCGCGAGGTCGCGGCCGGCGCCCAGTGGTACCTGGAGAACCCGGAGGCCTCGCACGAGGAGCTCCTGGAGGCGCTGATCGAGCGCATCAAGGGCCCGGACTTCCCGACCGGCGCGCTGGTGGTGGGCCGCAAGGGCATCGAGGAGGCCTACCGCACGGGCCGCGGCTCGATCACCATGCGCGCGGTGGTCGAGGTCGAGGAGATCCAGAACCGCCAGTGCCTGGTGGTCACGGAGCTGCCCTACCAGGTCAACCCCGACAACCTCGCGCAGAAGATCGCCGACCTCGTCAAGGACGGCAAGATCGGCGGCATCGCGGACGTCCGCGACGAGACGTCCTCGCGCACCGGCCAGCGGCTGGTCATCGTCCTGAAGCGGGACGCGGTCGCCAAGGTCGTGCTGAACAACCTCTACAAGCACACCGACCTGCAGACCAACTTCGGCGCGAACATGCTGGCGCTGGTCGACGGCGTGCCGCGCACGCTCTCCCTGGACGCGTTCATCCGTCACTGGGTGGCGCACCAGATCGAGGTCATCGTCCGCCGTACGCGCTTCCGGCTGCGCAAGGCGGAGGAGCGCGCGCACATCCTGCGCGGCCTGCTGAAGGCCCTGGACGCCATCGACGAGGTCATCGCGCTGATCCGGCGCAGTGAGACCGTCGACGTGGCGCGCACGGGCCTGATGGGCCTCCTGGAGATCGACGAGATCCAGGCCAACGCGATCCTGGAGATGCAGCTGCGCCGACTGGCCGCCCTGGAGCGCCAGAAGATCGTCCAGGAGCACGACGAGCTCCAGGCGAAGATCAACGAGTACAACCAGATCCTCGCCTCGCCGGTCCGTCAGCGCGGTATCGTCAGCGAGGAACTGGCCGCGCTCGTCGAGAAGTACGGCGACGACCGCAAGACCAAGCTGGTGCCGTTCGAGGGTGACATGTCCATCGAGGACCTGATCGCCGAAGAGGACATCGTCGTCACCATCACGCGCGGCGGCTACGTCAAGCGCACCAAGACGGACGACTACCGCTCGCAGAAGCGCGGCGGCAAGGGCGTGCGGGGCACGAAGCTCAAGGAAGACGACATCGTCGACCACTTCTTCGTCTCGACCACGCACCACTGGCTGCTGTTCTTCACCAACAAGGGGCGGGTGTACCGCGCCAAGGCCTACGAGCTGCCGGACGCCGGCCGGGACGCGCGCGGGCAGCACGTGGCGAACCTGCTGGCCTTCCAGCCGGACGAGGCGATCGCCGAGATCCTCGCGATCCGCGACTACGAGGCGGCGCCGTACCTGGTGCTCGCCACGAAGGCGGGCCTGGTCAAGAAGACACCTCTGAAGGATTACGATTCGCCCCGCTCCGGCGGTGTGATCGCGATCAATCTGCGCGAGCAGGAGGACGGTTCCGACGACGAACTGATCGGTGCCGAACTGGTCTCGAGCGACGACGATCTGCTTCTGATCAGCAAGAAGGCCCAGTCGATCAGGTTCACCGCCACGGACGACGCTCTGCGTCCCATGGGCCGCGCCACCTCGGGCGTCAAGGGCATGAGTTTCCGTGAGGGAGACGAGCTGCTCTCGATGAATGTTGTTCGACCCGGTACGTTCGTGTTCACTGCCACAGACGGCGGGTACGCGAAGCGCACCGCCGTCGACGAGTACCGCGTCCAGGGTCGCGGCGGCCTCGGCATCAAGGCCGCCAAGATCGTCGAGGACCGCGGTTCACTGGTCGGCGCTCTGGTGGTCGAGGAGACGGACGAGATCCTCGCCATCACGCTGTCGGGCGGTGTGATTCGTACGCGAGTCAACGAGATCAGGGAGACGGGCCGTGACACCATGGGCGTCCAACTGATCAACCTGGGCAAGCGCGATGCCGTCGTGGGCATCGCACGTAACGCCGAGGCGGGGCGCGAGGCGGAGGAGGTCGACGGCGACATTGCCGTGGACGAGACCGTCGATGACGCCGCGCCCACCGGCACGGACGAGGGTGAGGCGCCCTCGGCCGAGTAGCACGAGGAGTGAGTCATCGTGAGCGGAGCCACGGGCGCCGGTTCGGTCGGTACATCGGCCGGTACGTCTGACGGCCCTTCCACCGGCGGCGCCGGCAAGGAATCGGACGACGGCGGCAGTGGCTCCGCCGCGGGGGCGAAGGACGCGCGTTCGACCGACGCGCGGGGGACCGACGGCCGTGCGGGCGACGCCCGTACGGCCGGTGCGCGCTCGAACGACGCGCGGGTGACCGACCCGCACACGACCAACCTGAAGGCGATCAAGCCGTCGGACAAGCCGCCGACGAACGACTCGCGCTCGCCTGACACGCATGGATCCCAGGGGGGAACTGTGACGGACACCCGAGGGCCGCAGACCCAGCAGCACGCGGCTGGGGCGGGCCCGTCCGCTCCGGGCGGCAAGGCGCGGCCGCAGGGCGGGGCGGAGAGCCGTCAGACGGCCTCCCCGCTGCCCGGCGAGCGACAGCCTCAGCAGGCCGCCGCGCCCTACCACCCGCCGCAGGCCTACGCCTCGCAGAGCCAGGCCGACGCGGCGCGCCGCCCGAGGACGGGCGCCCGCACCACGCCCCGTGTGCGCAAGGCGCGTCTGCGGGTGTCCAAGGCCGACCCGTGGTCGGTGATGAAGGTCAGCTTCCTGCTCTCCATCGCTCTGGGCATCTGCACGATCGTCGCGGCCGCCGTCCTGTGGATGGTCATGGACGCGATGGGCGTCTTCTCGACGGTCGGCGGCACCATCTCCGAGGCCACCGGGTCGACCGAGTCGAACGGCTTCGACCTCCAGTCGTTCCTGTCCCTCCCCCACGTCCTGATGTTCACGTCGATCATCGCGGTCATCGACGTCGTCCTCGCGACGGCCCTCGCGACGCTCGGCGCGTTCATCTACAACATCTCCGCCGGCTTCGTCGGCGGCATCGAGCTGACGCTGGCCGAGGACGAGTGACGACACGCGCGGAGGCCGCTCCAAACCTCCGCGCACGGTCCCACGGGAACCGATTTTGGGACTGCCCACGTCGTGCGCTAATCTTCAGGAGTCAGCGCGCGGGACACACCCCGCAGAGCGCGGCGGGGCTATAGCTCAGTTGGTTAGAGCGCATCCCTGATAAGGATGAGGCCACAGGTTCAAATCCTGTTAGCCCCACTAGCACAAAGACCCCCAACCGATCATGGTTGGGGGTCTTTGGCATCTACGGGTGACATCAGCCGCCCTCTGCCTGATCGTTGCCTTTCTGTTGATCCAGCTTCGTGGCCTCATGAGCGGCGAGTTCTTCAGGGGTGCCCCTGAAGGCAGGACCACAGTCAGGCAGCAGGCGGTCGACAGGGTCTGCTAGGAAGGGGGCCGTGATGGAAGAGCAGGTCTGGCAGTTGCGTCGAGGGCCCGAGGTCGTCGGCGTCCTCACACTCGAAGCCGTCGATATGTTCTGGACCGACTGCCGGTTCGAGCCCTCAGCTGGCTGGCCGGCCCTCAAGCCGTTCATTGACGCATCTCGGGCTGCATGGGAGCGGAAGGACCAGGACGCGGCCATCGAGGCTGACGAGGCGATCTACGCGCTTGGCCTCGAATTGGTGCCCGAGAGTGGGGGCGAGATCATCAGAGACTTCCTGTTGAGGATCAGCGGCGATACCGCACGCTTCCGATACTGAGTCTTTGGGCCCTCGGGCCGTTCCAGGCTCTCGGCGGCGGGTGGAAGAGGCTTTGGCAGGGCATCGTGAGGTGGTCCGAGCTCCTGGCCGCGGGGCCGTTCTTGTCAAGGTCACGTGCGGCGGCTGACACCAGCGGCTGACACCAACAAGCACGAACAGCAGCGGTCGGGCACCGGATCTCCGTGAACCAGCACAGAGACCCCCCGGACCATCGGTTCGGGGTCTTTGCGTTTCTCAGTGTCCGGTTTCCGACTTGTCGTCGGCTGTGGTCATGGGGATCCAGCCGTGGGGGTTGCGGTACCAGTAGTGGGGCAGGTCCTCGACGCTGGTGGTGCGGAACGGGCGGCCGTGGTCGTCGATGCGGACCGTGCCGGTGCGGCCCTGGGAGGACCAGTCGAGTTCGAGGTACCAGTCGCAGGTGCAGGACACGGTGCGCGCGGAGAGGAGCAGGACCTCCGGCTGCCGCAGGGACACCCGGTAGGGGAAGTCGATCGCGGGGGAGGGCCTTTCCGGATCGTTGCCGGGCATCGGACGGGCCAGGGGGCGTTGCGCGTCGAGGTCGACGTGGAAGTAGCGGGGGATGAGGATGGCGCCGCAGCCCTCGTACGTGGAGTAGGCGATGCCCCGGCGGTCCGCGGGGGTGGTGCGGTGGGCCATGCGCACACGCAGTGCCTTCAGGACGACGGCGGCGGAACCGCGCCCCTGCACCGAGATCCGCAGATCGGTGGTGCGTCCGTGCACCGCTTCCTGGGACGCGGCCCACACCGCGGCGTCCGTCGGGGCAGGCGGCGGTGGGACCTGCCGCGGTGGCTTGGCGATGACGTATTGGTGGTCGCATTCGCTCTGCCAGAGCTGGGCGTCGGCCGTCCAGGTGAGCGGGACCTGCGGTGGGGCCTCGTCGGCGCTTGGCCGCGTCTCATGAGGGCTGCTCGGGCCGGTGGTGGCCGGCGTCGACGGGTCGGGGGTGGCGGGTGCGGATGTGGTGGGGGCGGGGGGCGACTGCGCGCCCGTGGCGGAAGGGGGGCCGGCGGCGGCGGATCGCGGGTCGCCGCCCGCTCTGGCCGGTGCTGGGGGTGCGGGCGTGGTGGGGGCGGACGCGGACGGTCTGTCGTGGCCGGCAGGGCGTTCGGCAGCGGATGCGGTGAGGCCGCCGGCGAGCGCGACGGCGAGTACGGCCGTCAGGGCCGTCGATCGCACGGAGCGTCGTCGCTCGCGCCGGGCAGGGGGCCGCTTGGCGGCCGATGACGTCCGTGCCGGGAGCGGCGGGGTCGGTGAGGCCGGATCCGGCCCTGAGATGACCGGTGGGGCCGGCTCAGGCTCCGGGATCGGGTCTGTCGGTGCCTCGTCCGCTCTGCTGCTGCCGCCCTCGGAGGAGCCCGGGGCCGTGTCATGGGGCTTCGGCGCCGGTCGGGCGGTGGAGGGGCGGGACCGCTGCCGTGCCGCGACCGCCAGGATCCAACGGCGGTGCAACTCCACGCGTTCCTGGGCTGAGGCCCCGCAGAGCGCGGCGAACCGCTCGATCCCGGTGAAGTCCAGGGGGACCGCCTCGCCGGCGCAGTAGCGGTGCAGCGTGGAGGCGTTCATGTCCAGCCGGCGGGCCAGCGCCGCGTAGCTGCGGTCTGTGCGCTCCTTCAGCCGCGTCAGCAGCAGCGCGAACTCCGCCACGTCATCGTGGATCGCGTCCATGTGGTCCGTACTCGTCTTCATCCGTCGGCCTGTGCGGTCGGGTCCGGGTGCGGGGCTGTGCCCCGGCAACTCCCCATACCTGCACGTCAATACGGCTGGGATGGTTCCCGGCCGACGTCATTTCACCGCGAGTGAGGGACCCTGCTTCCGGTGTGCCCGGCTGTGGGCGCGACGGCGGCCCGGTGGCTCCTGGGGAGCTGCCGGGCCCGGTGTCTGCGGTGTACGCGCGTTCGCCGTCAGGGGTGGTCGGTCGTGAGGGGTGAAGCAGAGAAGGATCAGAGTGGAGCAGGAGGATCAGGGTGGAGCAGGAGGATCAGGGGGTGGAGCAGGAGGATCAGCGCTGCAGCGGGACCAGTTTGCTGAGGGACGGCGGGGG
This sequence comes from Streptomyces sp. NPDC002566, assembly GCF_042889585.1. Classification (NCBI taxonomy): domain Bacteria; kingdom Bacillati; phylum Actinomycetota; class Actinomycetes; order Kitasatosporales; family Streptomycetaceae; genus Streptomyces; species Streptomyces sp. NPDC002566. The sequence continues at coordinate 257,086 of NZ_JBIARD010000006.1, forward strand.
CTCCTCGGGGTCGCAGGCGGCCTCGGTGTGCTCGGCGGGCTGCTCGTCCTCCGGGAGGGGGATGTGGCGGCAGTTGGGGGACTTGCCGTGCGCCTCGGCCCGGATGCGCTGCTTCATCGTGGGCGGTAGGGACATCGCGGGGAGCCAGGGCCGTGGAGTCGCCTGCGGCACGCTCACGTTCGCGCGTACGGCCCCTTCGGTCTCGTCGCTGTTGCGGGTCGGCTCGGTCTGCGCTACTGCCGGCGTGGCGGTCGTCGTGGCGAAGCCGAGCGCCGTGCACAGCGCGAGGAAGGCGCTGACGACGGCGGCCCACAGCTTCATGACTCGGTTCTCGCGCATGTCCCCTCACTTTCGGGTTGGGCGATTTGCGTACATTGCTCATCATGTGTATGGGGGGATCGAAGTGGTGGACCGACGCTCGCGACGAGGCGATGTTCCGATGAACACCACTCGTATGGGCGCAAGACGTGAGAAAAGAACTGAAAAGACAAGAAAGACGGTGCAATCACCGTCTGTGGAGATCCGATCACCCTCCGAGCCGAGGGTGTGATCCGCTTCCCTCCGCGCTCGCTAATGCGCTGTCGAGGGCGGGAGTTGAGGAGCCGACGTAGGTCACCGATCGGTATCGGTCGGTGTGTATAGTCGGGCGCCAGAGGTCCCCAACGTCAAGGAAAGACGAGGTAGCGCGGTGAAGAAGCTTCTCCTGGTCGCACTGGCCGCCATCGGCGGGCTCCTCGTGTACCGCCAGATCCAGGCGGATCGCGCCGAGCAGGATCTGTGGACGGAGGCGACTGACTCCGTGCCCACGGGTTCGTGAGTTCCGACACCGGAAACCGAGCAGACCCCGGCCGCGTCTCGCGGTCGGGGTTTTGTGTTCCCGTGTTGCGGAGGACGCCGGGAGGGGTTAAAAGGGCCAGAAGCCTGGGGCAGGGCGGATGTCGGCGGGGCTAGGGGGCGTGTGATGGGCCGGGGTGGGACACGGCAGACGGAATCGAGAGGGACGAGCGGGACCAGGGGGGCTCCCGGGGTGAGGCGGCTCGGGGTACGGCGTGCCTGGCTGCGGTGCCTCGCCCTCACGGTGACGGCCGGCGTGTCCTCGCTCGGGCTTCCGGGGGCGGTCGCCGTGGCGGACACCTCCTCCTACGCCTTCGACGCCGACGCCCGTGAGGTCCCTGCCGCGACCGGCACCGTCGACGCCGTACCGCTGAGGCCCGGCACGACGTACCGGAGCTCCTACACGGGACCGGGCAAGGCCTACTACCGCCTCGAACTCGACGGCGCGTCGAACGCCTACGTCCCCGTCACCGCCGTCCCCCGCCCCGGCGCCGCGCTCGCCATCGGCGACGGGATCAGGGTCGCGGTCCAGGACGCGGACGGCGTCAACTGTTCCTCGGAGTCCGTGACCATCGGTGCGGCCAAGAGTGCCCGGCCGATCACGGCCTGGGGCGCCCGCGAGATCCTCGTCGGCAAGGGGCTGTGCCAAGAGGCCGGGACGTACTACGTGGTCGTCGAGCGCACCGACGGGCGGGGGACGCCCGACCTGCCCTGGGAACTGGAACTCGCCCCCGTCTCCGAACCGTCCCTGGGGCGGCCCGTCTCCACCGCGGTCCCCGAAGTCTGGAACTCCGCCACCCCCGCGCCCGTCACCGGCGAGGCGGCCCGCCGTGCCGGGGGCGCCGGCTTCACCCGGGCGACGGCCGTGGGACAGGGGGTGTGGCGGGACGACATCACGCCCGGCGAGACCCTCTACTACAAGGTGCCCCTCGACTGGGGGCAGCAGTTGTACGCCGAGGCGGAGCTGGGCAACGCCGAGAAGGACACCGGCTTCGTGGCGCCTGCCCTGGAGATGACCCTTTACAACCCGGTGCGCTCCAAGGTCGCCGAGACCGGTGTCGGATACGGCGGCACCCAGAAGTCGACCTCCCTGAGCCCCCTCCCACCGGTCAGATACGTCAACCGGTACGCCCCCGCCGCTCCGGAGAAGAGTCTGCGCTTCGCCGGCTTCTACTACCTGGAGGTGCACCTGGCCGCGGCGGTCGGCGAACGCTTCGGCGACGGTCCCTACGGGTTGCTGCTGCGCGTGCGGGTGGGCGGTACCGCGCAGCCCGGGCCCGGCTACGCGGGGCAGTCCGTGCCGCGCGGCTTCTTCGACGTCGGCTCGGGGGACGAGGCCGCAGGGCCGGGAGGCGTCGGCGGCACGGGTGACGGAGGCGGCGGCGCCGCGATGAGGGCGGTGGCCTTCGGCGGCATCGGCACGGGCAGCGCGCTGCTGGTCGGGCTCGGCGTGTGGACGGTCACGGCCCGGCGGCGTGCCTCCGCTCAGATCCGCGCCAGCGCCCAGAACCCCACGGCGTAGCAGGCCAGGGCCAGCAGCAGGACGGGGACGGCGACCTTGAGAGGCGGTCCGGGGCGGCGCGCGGCACGGGCACGACGGTGAGCGCGGTGACCCCGGTCGGCGGGCCGCGTGCCCGTCGCGGACATCAGGGGCACGGGGGTCACCTGGCCGCTGGGCAGGGGGCCAGGCTGTGCCTGGGCGCCCTGGGCGGTGTAGGAGGCGGTGGAGGTGTCAGCGTGCTGGTGCTGGTCGGACGCGGGCGTACGGGCGGACAGCGCGAACGTGGGGTCGTACGGGGACACCGGAGCGGGAGCCGAGGCGGGTGGCGCCGACGGTGTCGAGGAAGGGCCGGCCGTGAGCTGCGGCGGCGGCAGGTGGAAGCTGCCGGTGTCCGACATGGAGTACCCGTCTGAAGCGGACGGATCAGATCGAACGGGTGGAACTGGCGGAACAGAAGGTGCGGACGAGGCGGAAGTCGCGCCGGGGGAGACGTCGTCCGGCGCGGTGGGCGGCGGCGTCGCTCCGGCCGGTCCGCGGGGGTCGTCCGGTGTGGCGTCGGGGTCGCGTCGCGGAGTCGGCGGCGCTGGTTCCACGCCGTTGGCCGAGGTGCCGTCGCTGCGCCTTCCTGTGTCCTGCCAGGAGGGTGTGCGCTCGAACGCCCGCGGTGTCACCGTGATGCCCGAGGCCGGCTTCAGAGGGCCCTCAGGGCCGAACGCGTCCGGGAGCGGCCCGAGTTGGTCGAATATCTCGATCTGTTCGTCGTCCGGTCCGGGTTCGGGCAGCAGCTCGACGGCCTCGGCCAGGGCCTTGCGCGCTCCCGTGGCGGTGCGGAAGCGGGCTCGGGGGTCGGGTTGCAGCAGCATGGCCACCACCTGCCACAGTGGCTCCGGAACGCCCTTGGGAGCGGCGGGAGTTCCATGCTCCGCGAAGTACTGGACGAGGGCCTTCGCGTCCGGCTTGGCGCCCTGGAGGAGATACAGCGCGACCAGGCCTACGGCGAACAGGTCGGCGGGGAAGTCGGGTTCGGAGCCGAGCATCTGTTCCGGCGCGAGGTAACCGGGCGTTCCCACCACGAGGTTGGTCTCGGTCAGACGCGGTTCGCCCAGCCGCATCGCGATGCCGAAGTCGGACAGCCGCAGCCGCGGGCGAGCGGTGCCGGTGGCTTCCAGCAGAATGTTGGCGGGCTTGATGTCACGGTGCACGACGCCCTCGGCGTGGACGGCGGAGAGGCCGGACAGTAGCTGGTCGAGCAGGGTGCACACGAACGCGGGCGGCAGCGGGCCGTAGTCGCCGATGAGGTGGACCAGCGAACCGCCGGCGACCAGGTCCATGGTGAACAGGACTTTGTCGTCGTCGGCGGCCCAGCTGGCCGGCGCGAGGACATGCGGGTGATCGATGCGCAGGGCCTGCTCGCGGACGAAACGCAGCAGAGCGTGGGCGTCGCGCTGTTGGAGGACCTTGGCGGCCACGTAACGGCGGCGGCGGTGGTCCCAGGCGCGCCAGACCGCGCCGACACCTCCGCGGCCGATCGGATCCGCGAGTTCGTACCGTCCGGCGAAGACCTCACCCATGGCAGTGCGTCGCTCCTCCCCCTGCGGTTTCCCCCTTGTTACCCGCTCGCCACCCCCGTGATGAGCGGAACCCTTCCGGGACCCCCGTGCTGTGCGGTACTTCTCGCGACCCCGTACGGCAGTCCCCCGTGCTGTCTGTCACTCCCCCGTGCGACAGCCCCCGTACTGTCTTTCTCTTCCCCCGTGCGGCGATCCCCCGTACCGCCTGGTGCTTCCCCCGTGCAGCGGTCCCCCGTCCGCTTCGCGGTCCCCGCGCTGTGTCACGCCCGGTCGCCGAACCCCCTTCGGCCGCCGGGGCGCGGCTCAGCTCTGGTGGGACTGGTAGTGCGAGACCGCGTCCGAGGTGCGGCCGGCCCCGTACACCCGGAGGAACTCTGCCAGTTCCGGGTGGGTGGTGGCGAGGCTGTCGGCGGCATCGATGATGTCGCCGGCGGCGGCCACCGAGCGCAGCAGCGACTGGATCTCGCGGACGACCCGCTTGACCGTGGGCGCCCCCGAACCGCTCGTCGTGTGCGTGGTGTTGTTGAGTACCGATCCCCCTTGCGACCTCTTGATCTCGTCCATGCGGTCGGTGGCCTCGGCGGCGCTGACGCTGCCGTCCGCGACCTGGGCGGCCAACTCCTGCAGCAGCTGGACCCGTTGCACGACCGCCGGGTTGCCGATCTTCGCCCGCTGGCCGCTCATCAGCTGCGACAGCATCGGCGCGGACAGTCCCAGCACCCCCGCGAGACGAGCCTGGTTGAGACCAAGATCGTCGATGAGCTTACGGAAGAGCGCCCCCAGCGGCTCCCCGTACCAGTTCCGCTGCAGTTCCCGCGCTCTTGCGGTGGCTTCCTGCTGTGCGGCGTCCATGTGCGTCTCCCCATCGCTTCCCCAAAAAACGGCGGTTCGCTGTAGCGAACCACGCCGAGCATCTTACGGAGAGTGGTCATCCGTGGGGACCCCCAATCTTTTTGCGGGATACGGGGGGTGACCCGGTACTCTGGTCAGCGGCGCCCACCGGTGAGAGGTCTTTCCGGTCGGACGCTTCTGTTCCGGGGCCTTAGCTCAGTTGGTAGAGCGCTGTCTTTGCATGGCAGATGTCAGGGGTTCGACTCCCCTAGGCTCCACAATCTCCAGAGCCCTCCTTCCCTGTGGAAACACAGGGAAGGAGGGCTCTTCTTTATTGGGCTCGATGAGCGCCGCCGGCGTCTGCGCATCCCAGGACGGCATCCCAGGGTTGTCTGTTTCCGCAGGTCGGCAGGGGTGGGATGGTTCCACCGTCCCGGGTGGGGCGGCAGCTGTTGCCGGGGGCCCCGGGCGTCCTGGAATCTGTGGACGTCGCACCGGCCGAGGCGGCACGAGCTCCTCGCCGGCAGTACGACGACGACCACCCTGCGCCTGTGTACCGGGACAGCTCTGTGCCCGGGCGGTGTTCGGCGCCTCGCGCCACCCGACGCCCCACGACGCAGAGACCACCCGCGTTCGGATCAGAGAAGGAAGCCACGACATGAACAGGAACACCTCCGCCAGCCGTCGCCCGGTCCGCGGCATGGCCGTCGCCGCCGGCCTCGTCCTGGCCCTCGGTCTGGGTTCGACGGCGCAGGCCTCCGCCTCCGGACTGCGGACCGAAGGGGGCAAGGCCGGCGTCTCCGCCCCGTCCACCCCGCTCTCCGACTCGGGGACGTCGCTGTCCGGCCGCCAGATGATGCGGGTGCTGAAGTCCCTGCTGCCCAAGGGCGGCAAGATCTCCGACACGCAGAGCCAGGAAGGCTATGCCGCAGTGGTCTGGGACGACGGCCGTGGAAAGAGCATGATCGGGGTGAACTCCCAGACCGACATGGGCGACGTCCTCGACGGGCGCATGGGCTGCGAGGGCCAGTACATCGAGTGCCAGGCCCTGACCCTCGCCGACGGCACCAAGGTGAAGCGGGCCAAGCGGGCGTCCGAGAAGGGTGGCTCCGCCGTGGTGTGGCTGGTCGACACCCTCCACCCCGACGGCCGCCGGGTCATCGTCCAGGAGGTGAACTCCTACGTCGAGGGCGGCCCGGTGACGCGGCCGCAGCCCCCGCTCACGCTCGACCGCCTGCAGACCATCGCGCTCGACTCCCGATGGGCCGGCTGACCTGATCGACGCCCGGGCGCGAGGTGTTGACGAGACGTCATCGGGTGACCGGCCCGCGTCCCGCTGTGTGACCGAAGAAGCCCCTCCGTCGGCGATCCACCGGCGGAGGGGCTTCCTCGGTTGTTTCACGTGAAACCGGTTGTTTCACGTGAAACGCTCAGCTGCGGTCCTCGCGGTGCGCAGCCTCCTCCTCGGCTTCCTTGGCCTGGACCTCGGGGTCCAAGGCGGCTGGGTCGGTGCCGTCGATCGAGGACAGACCGCCTGCGGCGGGGACCTCGGTGGCGGCGGGGGGCTCGACCAGCCAGTCGGGGTTGGCCTGCTTGTCCCACCACTTCCAGACGGCGAAGGTGCCTCCGGCCACGACGCCGGCCACGGCCAGGGCCTTGGCCAGCTTGCCCGCCCGGGAGCGGCGCCGGTGCTTGCGCGTCAACTTCTCGATCTCCTTCGGCGTCACCTGACCGCGTAGGGCGGCCAGCGCGGCGACGCTTCGGGAGGTTGCTTCGTCCTTCACGGGCCCGGCCGCGGCTACCGCCTGTTCGATCTTCGGCCGGGAGTAGTCGGCGGCCTGCCGGGCGGCAAGGCGCGTACGGAGCGCCGCTTCATGAGCGGCCTTGTCGACCTTCGGCGGGACGTACGCCCACGCCTGGTCAAGGCGGGGCGCAACAAGGGCGTCGTACTGAACGCGGGCCTGTTCTGCGGCCTGCGACACCTTGGGCGCGAGCCGTACGCGGGCCTCATGCGCATAGAGCGCGGCCCTCTCCTTGGCCGTGTCGGCGTAAGGCGCCACCACTTCCGCGGCGTGCAGCACGCTGTCCTTCGCCGAGCCGGTCGCGGCGCGCACGCTGTCGATGCGGGTCACGGGTTCCTCCTCCTCGGTGGCGTACGGTAATTCGACTTTCCACCCTTTTCCGGATCATGCCTGCCGACAGCCGCCGAGGCACGCCCGGACGGGCAGACGAGTGCCGAACGTCCCGAGTTTTCTTGATCGGATACAAGAACGGGTGAACAAGACGGGGTGAATACGGGACAACGGGAGCTTCTCGTCGACAATGCCACGGATCGGCGTCGCCCGCTCCCGTCCCGGCCGACTCGGGCGCAATTCCGTACCGGAAGCGACCCTTTCCCGACGCGAGAGGGACGTCGGGCGACGTAGACCCCGGCCCGTGCGAGGATGCGAGGATCGGGGGGGATCACAGGAAGCAACGGAAGGCAGATCGTGGCCGAGCAGCTGTACGCCACCCTGAAGACCAACCAGGGTGACATCGTGGTCCGGCTCTTCCCGGACCATGCCCCCAAGACGGTCAAGAACTTCGTCGACCTCGCCACCGGCGGCCGCGAGTGGACCCACCCCGCCACGGGCGAGAAGTCCACGGACAGGCTGTACGACGGCACGGTCTTCCACCGGGTGATCAGCGGGTTCATGATCCAGGGCGGTGACCCGCTGGGCAACGGCACCGGCGGCCCCGGTTACCAGTTCGAGGACGAGTTCCACCCGGACCTGCGCTTCGACAAGCCGTACCTGCTGGCCATGGCCAACGCCGGCCCGGGCACGAACGGCTCCCAGTTCTTCATCACCGTCTCGCCGACGGCCTGGCTGAACCGCAAGCACAGCATCTTCGGCGAGGTCAGCGACCCGGCCAGCCAGAAGGTCGTCGACACGATCGTGGGCGCCCAGACCAACCCGCGCACCGACCGCCCGCTCAACGACGTCGTCATCGAGACCGTCGTCATCGAGAAGCGCTGACGGCAGGACGCGCGCCGCGCTTCTCGGAGGCCGTCGCGGGAACCATTTGCCCCGCTCGTCCGTAAGGATGGGCGGGGCAAAGCCCTGCGTACGACGCTCCGCACACCGCGTTTCGCACACGATGACGTTGGGGGACCCCATGGATCAGGCGCCGGGCAGCCGGCAGGACGGCGACGCCCACAGCGCGCTGCCCGTCTGCTACCGCCACGCGGACCGTGAGACCGGCGTGCGCTGCACCCGGTGCGAGCGCCCCATCTGCCCCGAGTGCATGGTCAGCGCCTCCGTCGGCTTCCAGTGCCCGGAGTGCGTGCGGGGAGGATCGGGCACGGGGCACGCGCCGGCGGCGAACCAGCCCCGCACCCTGGCCGGCGGCGCGGTCGCGGCCGATCCCCGGCTGTTGACCAAGATCCTCGTCGGGATCAATCTCGCGGTCTTCCTCGTAGGCCAGGTCCGTCCGTCGTTCCTGGACAAGCTGGTCCTGATCGGCCAGTGGCCGCCGGCTCCGTTCACGCCGGTGGACGGCGTCGCCGAGGGACAGTGGTATCTGCTGTTCACCTCGATGTTCGCGCACGAGGCGATCTGGCACATCGCGTTCAACATGATGAGCCTGTGGTGGCTCGGCGGCCCCCTCGAAGCAGCGCTCGGCAGGGTGCGCTATCTGGCGCTCTACCTGATCTCGGGTCTGGCCGGCAGCGCCCTGACCTATCTGATCGCGGCACCGAACCAGGCGTCACTCGGAGCGTCCGGCGCCATCTTCGGCCTCTTCGGCGCCACCGCCGTCCTGATGCGCCGGATGCGCTACGACATGCGGCCGATCATCGCCCTGCTGGTGATCAACCTGATCTTCACCTTCGGCTGGGGCAACATCGCCTGGCAGGCCCACATCGGCGGCCTGGTCGCCGGCGTCGTCATCGGCTACGGCATGGTGCACGCACCCCGCGAGCGCCGTGCCCTGGTGCAGTTCGGCACCTGTGCGCTGGTACTGGCCGCGGTCGTCGTGATGACCCTGGTGAGGACCAGCCAGCTCACCTGAGCGCTCTGTTTCCACAGTGTGGCCGATCTTGTGCACAGTGTGTGTGAACAACTGTGCCCCCTGTCACCGACCCAGCATTTGCGCAGGTCAGGCAGGGGGCGAACAGTGCTGCCGAGGCCGGTGTGTCAGTCGTACCGGCGTCAACCCTCGACGGGTTATCCACAGATCGTCTTTCTTTTCCCCAGGCGAGGTGTGGAAATCTCCCGGAGCTGTGGATAACTCAGCGAACAGCCGTGGGCAGAGGTGCCCGGAAGGCCGCTCCCGGGCCTACTTCCACTGGGTGGAGACGCCGAAGCCGGCGGCGATGAAGCCGAAGCCGACCACGATGTTCCAGTTGCCCAGCTGGTCGATGGGCAGCGAGCCGTCGGTCACGTAGAACACGACGATCCAGGCCAGCCCGATGAGGAACATCGCCAGCATCACCGGCGCGACCCAGGCACGGCTGTTCAGCTTGATCGCGGCCGTCTGCTTCGCGGGCGGCGGCGTGTAGTCGGCCTTCTTGCGGATACGTGACTTCGGCACGAGGGTCTCTCCTGTCGATGCGCTGCGTGGCCGCGCAGGGTACTGGGTCGGGCTCGGGGCAGCGTACAAGGGGACTCTGAGTGCTCCCCCGGGCGTCCGTTAGCGTAGTGCTTCTACGGCGCCGAAGGAGATAAGGGTACGTTGAGCAATTCTGCCGACTCCCCCAGGACGGGTCCAACGGGTTCCGCCCCCGTCCGTCGCTCCCGTTTCCGGCCGGTACGGGTCCTCACGGCAGGCGTCTTCGCCCTCGCCGGACTCCTCTTCTTCACGAGCTTCAACACCGCCAAGGGCACCGACATCCGCACGGACACCTCGCTGCTGAAGCTGTCCGACCTCATCCAGGAGCGCAGCCGCAAGAACGGCGAGCTGGACGAGTCCAACGCGACCCTGCGCGAGGACGTCGACTCGCTGGCCGAGGCGGACGACGGCCGGACCACGGCCGAGGACGAGAATCTGGCCCGGCTGGAGGACCAGGCGGGCACCCAGAAGGTCAAGGGCGAGGCGGTCACGGTCACCCTCAACGACGCCCCGCCGAACGCCACCGCCAAGCTCCCCGGCTATCCCGAGCCGCAGCCCGACTACCTCGTCATTCACCAGCAGGACCTCCAGGCCGTGGTGAACGCCCTCTGGAAGGGCGGCGCCCAGGGCATCAAGGTCATGGACCAGCGGCTGATCTCCACCAGCGCGGTGCGCTGCGTGGGCAACACCCTGATCCTCCAGGGCCGCGTCTACTCCCCGCCCTACAAGATCCAGGCCGTCGGGGACCCCGACAAGCTTCAGCAGGCGCTCGCGGACTCCCCGACCATCCAGAACTACATGGTGTACGTCAACGTCTACGGCCTCGGCTGGAAAGTCACCGAGGACGGACCGGTGACTCTGCCCGGCTACTCGGGCACAGTGGACCTGCACTACGCGAAGCCAGTGGAGTAGCCGGAACGCCGCAGGGGCCGGGCCGGCCGGAGCAGCGTCCTACGGGAGCCGCCGGTGCGCGTGATCGTCCGGACCGTCAGCGAACTGTGCGTCACCGTCGGCGCCGTGATCCTCCTCTTCGTCGTGTACGTGGTCTTCTGGACGGGCGTGAAGGCCGACCGCGTCATGGACGGCCAGATCGAGGAACTCCGGGAGCAGTGGGCCCACCAGCAGCCGGCGAATCCGTCCGGCACCGGCGCGGATCCGTCCGGTGCGGACGCTGCCCCGGCAGTCACCGTGACTCCGCGTGCCCCTGCGAACTCCCGTGCCACCACTGCCCCCGCGCAGCCTGCCCCGTACCGTGCCGGCAAGGCTTTCGCGATCATGTACATCCCGCGGCTTGGTTTCACGTGGAACAAGCCGGTGCTCGAAGGCACCACGACGAGCACCCTGAAGAAGGGGCTGGGCCACTACGCGGGCACCGCGGGGCTCGGACAGCCGGGGAACTTCTCCGTCGCGGGCCACCGCCGTACCTACGGCGACCCTTTCAAGGACTTTCCCGAGCTCAGACGGGGGGACGCGGTCGTCCTGACCGACGGCGCGACCTGGTTCACGTACCGGATCGACCGGGGGCCCTACAAAACCGTTCCCACGGACGTCGAGGTGATCGACCCTGTGCCACGTAAGTCCGGGTATACGCGCCCCGGACGCTATCTGACGTTGACGACGTGCGACCCCGAGTGGGGGCACAGTCACCGGCTGATCGTCTGGGCGCACCTCGACTCCACACAGCCCGTGGAGGCAGGCGAACCCGAGGCTCTGCGCCGCTAGTCTGGTGAGGTACGGCGTGAGTCTGGTGCCGTGGTGCGACGGAAGGGACGGCATGTACGGCTGGATCTGGCGGCATCTGCCGGGAAACGCGTTGATCAGGGCGCTGATCTCGATCGTGCTGATTCTGGCCGTCGTCTACGTCCTGTTCCAGTACGTCTTTCCGTGGGCCGAACCGCTGCTTCCCTTCAACGATGTGACGGTGGACAATCAGTGAGCGCGCGCATCCTCGTCGTGGACAACTACGACAGCTTCGTCTTCAACCTGGTCCAGTACCTGTACCAGCTGGGCGCGCAGTGCGAGGTCCTGCGCAACGACGAGGTGTCGACGGCACACGCCCAGGACGGCTTCGACGGCGTCCTGCTCTCCCCGGGCCCCGGCGCCCCGGAGCAGGCCGGCGTCTGCGTCGACATGGTGCGCCACTGCGCGACGACCGGCGTGCCCGTCTTCGGCGTCTGCCTGGGCATGCAGTCGATGCAGGTGGCGTACGGCGGGGTGGTGGACCGCGCGCCCGAGCTGCTGCACGGCAAGACCTCGCTGGTCGAGCACAACGGCAAGGGCGTCTTCGCGGGCCTGCCGACGCCGTTCACGGCGACCCGCTACCACTCCCTGGCGGCCGAGCCGGCGACCGTGCCGGCCGAGCTGGAGGTCACCGCCCGTACGCGGGACGGGATCGTCATGGGCCTGCGCCACCGTGAACTGCCCGTCGAGGGCGTCCAGTTCCACCCCGAGTCGGTGCTCACCGAGCACGGGCACCGGATGCTGGCCAACTGGCTGGTGGAGTGCGGGGACCAGGGCGCGGTGACGAGGTCGGCGGGGCTCGCCCCGGTGGTGGGCAGGGCCACGGCGTGACCGCGCTGCGCCCCGAGCGCGAGGAGCTGTACGGGAGCGGATCGCCGTACGTGCCTCCCCTGGACGATGAGACGGTGGCGCTGCGCATCCCGCGGCCGTCGGGCCCCGGGTTCGGTGGCGACTCCTCGTCCGCGTCTGCGGGCCCGACCGCCGCTCCGCCCCCCGGAACCCCTGCGGGCGGCCGCGCGGCCCGCAGAAAGGCTGCCAAGGCCCGCCACGGCCGCCACGGCGGCGCTGCGGCACCGGTCGCAACGGCCGGACCGGCGGGGCGGGACGGAGAAGGCAAGGGAGCCCGGGACGGGGCCCGGCACGGCGCGCGTCAGGCGGCCCGGCCGGAGCGGCCGCTCTCCCGGGTGGAGGCCCGCCGTCAGGCACGGGCGCGCAAGCCCAGCGCCGCCGTGCTCGCCAGCCGGGCGATCGGCGAGGTGTTCATCACCGGCGGCGTGCTGATGCTGCTGTTCGTCACCTACCAGCTGTGGTGGACGAACGTGCGCGCGCACGCACAGGCGGACCGGGCGGCGAGCAGCCTCCAGGACGACTGGGCGAACGGCAAGCGCAACCCGGGGACCTTCTCGCCGGGACAGGGCTTCGCCATCCTGCACATCCCCAGGCTGGACGTCGTGGTGCCGATCGCCGAGGGCATCAGCAACAAGAAGGTGCTCGACAAGGGCATGGTCGGCCACTACGGCGAGGACGCCCTGAAGACGGCCATGCCCGACGCCAAGACCGGCAACTTCGGGCTCGCGGGCCACCGCAACACCCACGGCGAACCCTTCCGCTACATCAACAGGCTGCAGCCGGGCGACGCGATCGTCGTCGAGACGCAGAACGACTACTTCGTCTACAAGATGACGTCGTCGCTGCCGGTGACCCCGCCGAGCAACGTGAGCGTCCTCGAACCCGTCCCGCCGGACTCCGGATTCACCGGCCCGGGACGCTACATCACCCTCACGACATGCACGCCGGAGTTCACCAGCAAGTACCGGCTGATCGTCTGGGGCAAGATGGTCGAGGAACGGCCGCGCAGCAAGGGCAAGCCGGATGCGCTCATCCAGTAGGGGCAGATGAACGTGGCAGCGACCACCGAGGACACCGGGCACGAAGAGCACACCGGCGCGACCGCGTCACCGCGCGCGCCTCGGCGTCGTGGTCGCGGCCGGATCGCCCTGGCGGTCAGCGTCTTCGGCGAACTCCTCATCACGGCCGGGCTGGTGCTCGGCCTTTTCGTCGTCTACTCGCTGTGGTGGACGAACGTCCTCGCCGACCGCAAGGCGGACCGGCAGGGCGACAAGGTCCGCGACACCTGGGCCCGGCCGGACACCGGCCCCGGCGCCCTCGACACCGGTGAGGGCATCGGCTTCCTGCACGTGCCGGCCATGAACAACGGCGAGGTGCTGGTCGAGAAGGGCACCTCCTCGAAGATCCTCAACGACGGGGTGGCCGGCTACTACACCGACCCCGTCAAGGCCGCGCTCCCGATGACCGGCAAGAACGGCAACTTCTCCCTGGCCGCCCACCGCGACGGCCACGGCGCCAAGTTCCACAACATCGACAAGCTCGACGTGGGCGACCCGATCGTCTTCGAGACGCGGGACAACTGGTACGTCTACAAGGTGTACGGCGTGCTCCCCGAGACGTCGAAGTACAACGTCGAGGTCCTCGGCGCGGTCCCCGAGGAGTCGGGGAAGAAGAAGGCCGGCAAGTACATCACCCTGACGACCTGCACGCCGGTCTACACGAGCCGCTACCGGTACGTGGTGTGGGGCGAGCTGGAACGGGTCGAGAAGGTCGACGCGGACCGCACGCCGCCCGCGGAACTGCGCTGACCGGAGGAACTCCTCGGGACGGCGCCGGGGACATGACGCAGGGCCCTGCCGGAGGTGATCCGGCAGGGCCCTGCGTCATGTCGCGGCGGACGGCGGACGGCTAGCCGTTGTTGCCGCCGAAGAAGGAGATCCCGCCGTTGTCCCCGTTGCCGTTGTCGCCGTTCCCACCGCCGCCGCCGTTGCCGCCGATGGTGAACAGGTTGACCGGGGTGCCCTTGTTGACGGTGGTTCCCGCGCCGGGGTCGGTGCCGACGACGATCGCGTTGTCGTCGTTCGCCCCGTTGACGTTGCCGACGCTCAGCCCGAGGTCCTCCAGGGCCTTCCTGGCGTCCTTCAGCTTCTGGTTCTGCAGGTTGGGCACCTGGACCTGGGTGCTCTTGCCGACCTGGATCTGGACCGTCGATCCCTTGGACAGCTTGGAGTTGGCCTGCGGGTCGGTCTGGATGACCTTGCCGACCTGGTTGGGGTCCTGGGTGTCGACCTCGACGCAGTTGCCGACCAGGTTGTTCTGCTGCATCTGAGACTTGGCTGCGTCACAGGACGCGCCGAGCACGTCGGGCACCGTCGCCTTGTCCTCCGCCTTGGCGATGGTGAGGGTGATCTTGGTGCCCTTCTCCACCTCGGAGCCGAGGACCGGGTCCTGCTTCAGAACCGTGCCAGGCTCCTCCGTGGAGATCTCCTGCTTGGTCTTGACGTCGAACTGGTACTTGTCGTCCTCCAGCTCCGCCTTGGCCTCGTCCAGGGTCTTGCCGAGGACACTCGGCACGGCCACCTTCGGGGCGCCGGTGGAGACCACGAGGTTCACCGTGTCGCCCTTGTTGACGTTCGCGCCGGCCACGGGATTCTGCTCGCAGACGCTGCCCTTGGGCTGGTTCTCGCAGGGCTTCTCGGTCGTCGTCAGCTTCAGCTCGACGTTCTTCGCCATCGTCTGGGACTGCGTCAGGGTCTGGCCGACGAAGTTCGGGGTCTTGAACGGCTGGTCCCCGGCGCCGTCCCCGTCGACCACCCACTTGCCGATCAGGACCGCGCCGACCAGCACCAGCGCCGCCGCGACGACCAGCAGGATCGTCGAAGCGTTGGACTTCTTCTGCCTGCGCCGGGCGGGACGGTCGTCATAGCCGAAGCCGCCGTCGTCCGGGTTCATCGGGGGCAGCATCGAGGTGGCGCCGGCGTCCGCGGAGCGCATGGCCGTGGTGGCCTGGTCGTCCGGGTAGCCGCCGTAGCCGACCGAGCCCATCGCCGCCGTCGCCGCGACCGGCTGGCCGTCGAGGCAGGCCTCGATGTCGGCGCGCATCTCGTCGGCGGACTGGTAGCGGTAGTTTGGGTCCTTGACCAGGGCCTTCAGGACGATCGCGTCCATCTCGGCCGTGATCTCGGGATCGAAGACGCTGGGCGCCTGCGGCTCCTCGCGGACGTGCTGATAGGCCACGGCCACCGGGGAGTCGCCCACGAACGGCGGGCGGACCGTCAACAGCTCGTAGAGCAGGCAACCCGTCGAGTACAGGTCCGAGCGGGCGTCGACCTGCTCGCCCTTGGCCTGCTCCGGGGAGAGGTACTGGGCTGTGCCGATCACGGCCGCGGTCTGCGTCATCGTCATGCCGGAGTCGCCCATGGCGCGGGCGATGCCGAAGTCCATCACCTTGACCTGGCCGTTGCGCGTCAGCATGACGTTCGCCGGCTTGATGTCGCGGTGCACGATGCCGCTGCGGTGGGCGTACTCCAGGCCCTGGAGGATGCCGATGGTCATCTCCATGGCGCGCTCCGGCAGCAGCTTGCGGCCGGAGTGGAGCAGCTCACGGAGCGTGGAGCCGTCGACGTACTCCATGACGATGTACGGGATCGACACGTTGTCGATGTAGTCCTCGCCCGTGTCGTAGACCGCCACGATCGCGGGATGGTTGAGCGAGGCGGCCGACTGGGCCTCCCGGCGGAACCGGGCCTGGAAGGAAGGGTCGCGCGCGAGGTCGGCGCGCAGCGTCTTCACCGCCACCGTGCGGCCCAGGCGCGTGTCATGCGCGAGGTATACCTCGGCCATGCCACCACGGCCGAGCACGTGGCTCAGCTCGTACCGGCCGCCGAGGCGACGCGGCTCTTCCATAGCTACCTACCAGCCCTCTCCGTCGGTCCCGACCGGCACACGTGTGCGGTCGAAGGCTGCCGTCCGGGCATACCGTACCCGGACGGCGGTGCGTGACCTGGCCAAGCCCGTCACCCGATACAGGACCGGTATCGCAACGTGCACCGATGCGTAGGCGACGTGATCGGGGTCACTTCTTGCTGTCGATGACTGCTTTCATCACGTCCCTGGCGATCGGACCGGCCAGACCGCCGCCGGTGATGTCGTCACGGTTGGCGGATCCGTCCTCGACGACCACCGCCACCGCGACCGGCGCGCTGCCGTCGGGAAGCTTCGCGTAGGAGATGAACCACGCGTACGGCTTCTCGCTGTTGTTGAGGCCGTGCTGGGCCGTGCCGGTCTTGCCGCCGACCTTCACCCCGGGGATCTTCGCCTTGCCGCCGGTGCCCTGCGGGTCGTTGACGACCGTCTCCATCATGTCGCGGAGCTTCTGCGCGGTCTCCGGGGACACGGCCTGCGAGAGCTGCTCGGGCTGGGTCGTCGTGAGGGTGTCCAGGTCCGGCGCCTTGAGCTGGTCGACCATGTACGGCTTCATCAGCTTGCCGTCGTTGGCGACCGCGGAGGCGACCATGGCCATCTGCAGCGGGGTGGCGCGGTTGGAGGCCTGGCCGATGCCGTCCAGGGCGTTCTGCGGCTGGTTGTCCTCGGGGTACACGCTCTGGGCGGCGCGGACCGGGGTGTCCAGCTCCTTGTTGTTGTAGCCGAACTTGGCCGCCTGCTCGATCATCTTCTCGTTGCCGACCTCGTGGGCCATCTTGGCGAAGACGGTGTTGCAGGACACCATGAGCGCGTAGCGCAGGTTGGCGTTCTCGCACTCGCCGTGCTCGTTGGTGAGCGGCGTGGACGTCTGCGGGAGCTTGTAGGGGTCCGGGGCGTCCGTCGGGTCGTCGATGCCCTTGACCACGCCGTTCTCCAGCGCGGCGGCCGCGGTGACCACCTTGAAGGTGGAACCCGGCGGGTACGTCTCGCGCAGCGCCCGGTTGAGCGTCGGGTCGTCGGGGTTCTTCGACTTCTGGACCGCGGCCCAGGCCTCCGCGTCGGACTTGGACGTCCCGGCGAATTTCGACGGGTCGTACGACGGTGTGGAGACCAGCGCGAGGATCTTGCCGGTGGACGGCTCGATCGCGGCGACGGCGCCCTTCTTGTTGCCCAGGCCCTCGAACGCGGCCTTCTGCGCGGCGCCGCTGAGGGTGGTGACGACGCTGCCGCCCGCCTTCTCCTTGCCCGTGAGCATGTCGAGCGTGTTGCGGAAGAAGAGCCGGTCGTCGGTGCCGGTCAGGAAGTCGTCCTCGAGCTTCTCCAGCTGGTTGGCGCCGAAGGCCTGCGAGGAGTAGCCGGTCACCGGCGCCCACATGGCGCCGTTCGTCCAGGTCCGCTTGTACCTGTAGTCGCCGCTGGTGGTCTCGACCGAGCCGGTGATGGCCTTGCCGTCGACGATGATGTCGCCGCGCGGGGTGGCGTAGCGCTCGATGTTGACCCGGCGGTTCTCGCTGTCGTCGGCGAGGGAGTCGGCCTTGACGTACTGCAGGTAGTTGACGCGGATGAGCAGGGTCAGGACCAACAGTCCGCAGAAAACCGCGATCCGGCGCAGGGGCTTGTTCATGACGGGCGGACCACCTGGGTCATCTCGGCGTCGGGGTTGGAGGTCGGGGCCGGGGCCGGTCGGCGCGCGGTGTCGCTGATCCTGATCAGGATGCCGATCAGCGCCCAGTTGGCGATGACGGAGGAACCGCCGTACGCCAGGAACGGCATGGTCATACCGGTGAGCGGGATGAGGCCCATCACACCGCCGGCGACGACGAACACCTGGAGGGCGAAGGCGCCGGAGAGGCCGATGGCGAGCAGCTTGCCGAACGGGTCGCGGGCGGCGAGGGCGGTGCGCACGCCGCGCTCCACGATCAGGCCGTACAGCAGCAGCAGCGCCATGACGCCGGCCAGGCCCAGCTCCTCGCCGAAGGTGGCGAGGATGAAGTCGGAGTTGGCGGCGAAGCGGATCAGCTCGGAGTGGCCCTGGCCCCAGCCGGTGCCGAGGGTGCCGCCGGAGCCGAACGCCCACAGCGCCTGCATGGCCTGCTCGGAGTGTCCGACGACGTCCTGGCGGGAGAGCGTGTACTCCTTCATCGGGTCGAGCCAGGCCTGGACGCGCTGCTGGACGTGCGGTTCGAAGCTGGCCACGCCGACGGCGCCGACCGAGGACATCAGCAGACCGAAGACGATCCAGCTGGTCCGCTCGGTGGCGACGTACAGCATGATCACGAACATGCCGAAGAAGAGCAGCGAGGTGCCGAGGTCGGTCTCGAAGACCAGGATCAGGATGGAGATCGCCCAGACCACGATGATCGGGCCGAGGTCGCGGCCGCGCGGCAGGTACAGGCCGAGGAAGCGGCGGCTGGCCAGGGCGAGCGCGTCGCGTTTGACCATGAGGTAGCCGGCGAAGAACACCGCGAGGGCGATCTTCGCGAACTCACCGGGCTGGATGGTGAAGCTGCCGATCTGGATCCAGATCTTGGCGCCGTAGACGTTCAGGCCGAGGCCCGGGACCAGCGGGAGCAGCAGCAGGACCAGCGCGACCACCATGGAGATGTAGGTGTAGCGCTGGAGGACCCGGTGGTCCTTGAGGAAGATGATGACGGCGAGGAACAGGGCGATGCCGAGCGCCGTGTACATCAGCTGCCGTGGCGCGGCGCCACCGGCCTGCTTGATCTGCTGGAGCAGCTTCGACTGGTCCAGCCGCCAGATGGCGACCAGCCCGAGCCCGTTCAGCAGGGTCGCCAGGGGCAGCAGCAGCGGGTCGGCGTACGGGGCGAACCTGCGCACCACGAGGTGGGCGACTCCGGCCAGCAGGCCGAGGCCCAGGCCGTAGGCGAGCAGCCCGGACGGGACCTGCTCGTTGATCGCGAGGCCCACGTTGGCGTAGGCGAACACCGGGATGACGACGGCGAACACCAGCAGCGCGAGCTCGGTGTTGCGCCGGCTCGGGGTGCCGATGGAGCCGATCGTGGACGTGTGGTGCGTCGGCGAGTTGGTTGTACTGCTCATGGTGTGACGGGGCCTCTCACGGCTTGCCTACTGCTTACCGCACAGCGAGACGACCTTCTTCTCTTCCTCCGAGAGGCTGGGGCCGGGGCTGGGAGTGGCGGTCGCGGATGCGGACGGGGACGCGGACACCGAAGGGCTCGGTGTCGCCTTGGACGTGAGGGAGGAGGGAGTGGTTCCCTTGGCCGCGCCCGTCTTGGCGCTGCTACGGGCGGCGGGCGAGGCCGCCTGCTTCTTGCACGCGGCTGCCTGGACGGCCAGTTCGTCGATCTTCTTGCTGGCCGTGGACAGGTTGCCCTCGGCGATCGTGGCCTCGACCAGCTTGCGCTGGTACTCGGGGAGGTACTTGAGTTCGATCTCGGGGTGGTCCTTCTCGACCTTCGAGAGCGAGACCCACGCGAGGTCCTGGCTGATGCCCCGGTACAGCGCGACGTGCTCGCCCTTGGCGCCGACGTAGTACTGCGTCTGCGTCCAGCGCCAGCCGCCGTAGAGCCCGCCGCCGATGACGGCGAGCGCGAGGCCGCCGTACAGGGATCTCTTCAGCCAGCGGCGGCTCTTGCGGGGCTTGACGAAGTCGTCGTCGGTGTAGTCGCCGAAGCCGTCGGTGGGGATGAAGCCGGTGATGTCGTTGCCGGAGCCGGGCGGGCCGAACTCGCCGCCGCCCTGCCCCTGGCCGCGGCTGTGGCGGCCCTGGCGGCCGAGGCCGGAGGCGCGGCCGGCCGGGGTCTGCATGATGCCGTTGTCGTGCAGCTGGTTCTGGTTCTCGGCGACCGCGCCGACCACGACCGGGGTGTCCGACAGATGTCCGGCCAGGGTGTCGCCGGTGTCCAGGTCGAGGACGTCGGCGACGATGACGGTGATGTTGTCGGGCCCGCCGCCGCGCAGCGCGAGCTGGATCAGCTCCTGCACGGTCTCCTGCGGTCCCTGGTAGCTGGCGAGGGTGTCCTCGAGCGTCTGGTGGGAGACGACGCCGGACAGGCCGTCGGAGCAGATCAGATAGCGGTCGCCGGCCCGGACCTCGCGGATCGACAGGTCGGGCTCGACGTGCTCGCCGCTGCCCAGCGCGCGCATCAGCAGGGAGCGCTGCGGGTGGGTGGTGGCCTCTTCCTCGGTGATCCGGCCTTCGTCCACCAGGCGCTGCACCCAGGTGTGGTCCTGGGTGATCTGGGTCAGCAGGCCGTCGCGCAGCAGGTACGCGCGCGAGTCGCCGACGTGCACCAGGCCGAGCCGCTGGCCGGTCCACAGCAGGGCGGTCAGGGTCGTGCCCATGCCTTCGAGCTGGGGGTCCTCCTCGACCAGGGAGCGCAACTGGTCGTTGGCGCGCTGGACGGCCGTACCGAGCGAGGTGAGGACGTCGGAGCCGGGGACGTCGTCGTCGAGGGCGACGATGGTGGAGATGGCCTCGGAGGAGGCGACCTCGCCGGCGGCGGCGCCGCCCATGCCGTCGGCGATGGCGAGCAGGCGCGGACCGGCGTAACCGGAGTCCTCGTTGCCCTCCCGGATCATCCCCTTGTGCGATCCGGCGGCGAAGCGCAGTGACAGACTCATGCGCACCTCGCCCGTCGGCCCCGGGTACAGCCGGTCGTGTCGAGCCACACTGCCCACCCTCCGGTCGGGAGCGCGCCGGGGCCCGGGGTGCCGGCCGCCGCCGCGTGCTCGCTCCGCTCGCGCTCACTCATGATGTAGCACTACTTCCGCAGCTCGATGACGGTCTTGCCGATACGGATCGGCGCGCCCAGCGGGATCGGTGTGGGAGTCGTCAGCCGCGTCCGGTCGAGGTACGTGCCGTTGGTGGAGCCGAGGTCCTCGACGATCCACTGGCCGTCGCGGTCCGGGTAGATCCTGGCATGGCGGCTGGAGGCGTAGTCGTCGTCCAGCACGATGGTGCTGTCGTGGGCGCGGCCCAGCGTGATGGTCTGGCCCTGGAGCGCGACGGTCGTGCCGGTGAGGGTGCCCTCGGACACGACGAGCTTTGTCGGGGCGTTACGGCCCCGGCGGCCGCCGGAGGCGGGCTGCTGGCGCTGCTGCGGGGGCGCCTGGCGCTGGGCGGCCTGCTGCTGCGGGCGCGCGGCCTCCCGGCGCGAGCCGCGCTGGGTGACACGCGTACCGAACAGGTCGCTGCGGATGACCTGCACGGCCACGATCACGAACAGCCACAGTACGGCCAGGAAACCCAGCCGCATGACCGTGAGGGTCAGCTCTGACATTGCCCCCGCTTCACCCTTCGGCTTGCCGGTAAATGATGGTGGTGCTGCCCACGACGATCCGCGAGCCGTCGCGGAGCGTAGCGCGGGTGGTGTGCTGCCCGTCCACCACGATGCCGTTGGTGGATCCGAGATCCTGGATCGTCGAGGGCGTTCCGGTCCGGATCTCGCAGTGCCGGCGGGAGACGCCGGGGTCGTCGATCCGCACGTCGGCCTCGGTGCTGCGGCCCAGCACGAGCGTCGAGCCGGAGATCTGGTGGCGGGTGCCGTTGATCTCGATCCAGTGGCGGGTGCGCGAGCCGGGCGCCGGGGCGCCGGCCGGGCCGCCGCCGGACCGCTGGCCGCCCGCAGCGGGCGGGTAGCCGTAGCCGCCGGGACGGCCGCCGGGCGGCGGTGAGGACGGCATGGGGGGAGCGCCGGACGCGCCGGCGGGCGGGTAGCCGTAGCCGCCGGGGCGCTGCCGGCCGGCGGCGGGCGCGCTCTCGGGCGCCTGCTGGCTGCTGGAGGAGGCGAGCGTACGGCTGCGCACCCGGTACAGGCCGGTGTCGAGGTCGTCCGCCTTCTCCAGGTTGACCTTGATCGGCCCCATGAAGGTGTAGCGCTGCTGCTTGGCGTAGTCGCGCACCATGCCGGCGAGTTCGTCGCCGAGCTGGCCGGAGTAGGGGCTGAGCCGCTCGAAGTCCGGCGTGCTCAGCTCCACGATGAAGTCGTTGGGTACGACAGTGCGGTCGCGGTTCCAGATCGTCGCGTTGTTGTCGCACTCCCGCTGGAGCGCTCCCGCGATCTCCACGGGCTGGACCTCGGACTTGAACACCTTGGCGAAGGTGCCGTTGACCAGACCCTCGAGGCGCTGCTCGAACTTCTTCAGGACTCCCATGGGGCACCTCCTCCGTCGCTGGTACTGCTGTCCCGCGCCCTGCTGCTTACCTGGTACTGCTTACTGATCGTATCCACGCGCCGGTGAATCGGCTGGTTCCCCCTGTCGGCCCCGCCGACAGGTGTCGACGGGGGCCTCGGCACCCGCCTCGGCGTCGGTGGCGCCTCGGCTTCCGCTTCGGCTCTCGCCTCGGCTTCCGTTTCCGCTTCCGCGTCCGCTTTCGCGTCGGCTTCCGCCCAGGATCGTAGAGGCGGCTGAGGACCAGTGTCCCGCACCCGGCTGTGGACCTCGGCCTTCTCCTGGGGAGACGGTCGCCATAGGTACGAGGTTGATACGTGAACCGGTCGTCGCCGAGACGTAGGGAGGTTGCCGCGCGCTTTCCTGCGGTGTCCCCTGCCCGGGAACAAGGGATGTGAACGCACCCTTCCCCCCGTGCTAATGTTCTGCATGTCGGAAGGCGGCGGGCCGAAAAGCCCACAAGCCCGAGGACACACCCAATGCGCGGGTGGCGGAATAGGCAGACGCGCTGGATTCAGGTTCCAGTGCCCGCAAGGGCGTGGGGGTTCAACTCCCCCCTCGCGCACAGCTGGAAGCCCCGCAGGTCTTGGACCTGCGGGGCTTTCGCATGTCCGGTATCGCCCGGCAGGCGTGAGGTATCTCACGGGTGAGCATCGTCCGCGCGTTCTCGAAGTTGTCCACAGGGTCTGACGGGTTTCGGCCAGCGGCTGTACGGTCGGCACGAGTTGATGTTCGGTGCGGGTGCGGGGGGAGGCGGTCGTGATGACCGAGGCCGGGGTCGGTGGTGCCGCGGGTGCGGCTGCGGGCGCGGGAGTTGTGGGCGGGGGCGGTGCGGGCGCGGCGGGTTCCGCCGGCGGTGGCCGGCTTCCCCGGGTGCGCGGGTTCGCGCAGTGGCCCTCTGCCGGGTCGCCCAAGGCCGAGGGCAAGGCACTTCGGGAGCGGGTGGCGCGCGCTGCGCACGCGGAGCTGGACGCCGACGCCTCACGGCCGAGCGCGGTGGAGGCCGTCGAGGAGTCCAGCCGGGGCCGTCTGCCCGAGCTGACGCCGATAAGGGTGGGCAGGATGGCGGCCACGCCCTTCGCGTTCCTGCGCGGCTCGGCCGGCCTCATGGCCCACGACCTCGCCCGTACCCCCATGACCGGCGTCCGCGCCCAGATCTGCGGGGACGCCCACGCGGCCAACTTCGGCCTGTACGGCGACGCCCGCGGCGATCTCGTCATCGACCTGAACGACTTCGACGAGACGGTTCAGGGACCTTGGGAGTGGGACCTCAAGCGGCTCGCGGCCTCCCTGGTGCTCGCGGGCCGGGAGGCCGGCGCCGACGAGGACACCTGCCGCAAGGCCGCTCATGACGCCGCGGGCGCCTACCGCCGCACCTTGCGTCTGCTGGCCAAGCTGCCCGCGCTGGACGCGTGGAACGCCATCGCCGACGAGGAGTTGGTCTCCCACGCCGACGCCCATGACCTGCTGGGCACCCTGGAGCGGGTGTCCGAGAAGGCGCGGGCCAACACCAGCGGGCGGTTCGCGGCGAAGTCGACCGAGCCGACCGCGGAGGGCGGGTACCGCTTCGTCGACGCTCCGCCGGTGCTGCGGCGCGTGCCGGACCGTGAGGCGGCCGCGGTGGCGGCCTCCCTGGAGGCGTATCTGACGACGGTGCCGGAGGACCGCCACCCGCTGCTGGCCCGGCACGCGGTGCACGACGTCGCCTTCCGCATCGTCGGCACGGGCAGCGTGGGCACGCGGTCCTACGTCGTGCTGCTGCTCGACCACCGCGGTGAGCCGCTGGTCCTCCAGGTGAAGGAGGCGCGGGCCTCCGCCCTGGTCCCGCATCTGCTGACCGCCGGCTTCGACGTGCCGGACGTCGACCACGAGGGGCGCCGGGTGGTCCTCGGCCAGAAGCGCATGCAGGTCGTCAGCGACGTTCTGCTGGGCTGGACGACGGTCGAGGGGCGGCCGTACCAGGTACGCCAGTTCCGCAACCGCAAGGGCAGCGTCGATCCCGCCGCCCTCTCGGCGGACCAGGTCGACGACTACGGCCGGATGACGGGCGCGCTCCTGGCCCGTGCCCACTCCCACAGCGCCGACCCGCGCCTGCTCGCCGGCTACTGCGGCAAGAACGAGGAACTCGACGAGGCCATCGCGACGTTCGCCGTCGCCTACGCCGACCGCACGGAAGCCGATCACGCGGACCTGGTGCGGGCGATCAGGGAGGGACGGATCGCGGCGGAGACGGGGGTGTGAGGCAGAGGGAGCGGGCCTTCGCCGTCGCGAGGCGTGGGGGCCCGCCAGGCGCCGGCGGGAGGCGTCGGGGTGTCCTGCGGGCGCCGGTCTGGGTGGGCCTGGGCTTCCGTGCGGGGCTTCCGCTTGGCCTACGCTGGTCCGGTGACGACCCCCGAAGCTGAGCAGGCGCGGCCCGAGGAGCGGCTGGAGCAGGCCGTGCGGGCCGCTGAGCAGGCGTTGATCGAGTTCGAGATCGCGGTGGAGACCTTCCGCGTCGAGGTCGAGAACTTCTCGCGGCTCCACCACCAAAGACTCGGTCCCATGTACGCCAGGCTCGACGAGCTGGAGGCGCAGATAGCCGAGGCGAGGGCGGAACGCAGCGGCGATCCCGAGGATCGGCGCAAGGCGGCCGAGGCGCGGGCCCGGGTGCTGCCGATGCCCGGCGTCGAGGAGCTGTTCCACGGCTGGATGGACGGACAGGGGCTGTTCGACGAGGCCGCGGCGATGCTCACGGACCAGACTGTGCGGCCCCCGGAGCGGGTGCGCCCCAGCGACGAGGCCCGCAAGCTCTACCGGGAGCTGGCCCGCAAGGCGCACCCCGACCTGGCGCAGGAGGACGCGGAGCGGGCGCGGCGCGAGGAGTTCATCACCCGCGTCAACGCCGCCTACGCCCGCGGCGACGAGGGCCTGCTGCGTGAGCTGGCCGAGGAGTGGGCGGCCGGGCCGGTGCCGCCGGAGCGGCGTCCGAGCCCGAGCGAGGAGCTGTACGCCCGCCTCGAATGGCTCGCGGAGCGCAAGGAGATGCTGGCGCTGGTCGCGCGCGAGCTGGAGGACAGCGCGATCGGCTCGATGCTGCGACTGGCCCCGGAGGACCCCGACCGCCTGCTCGACGAGATCGCCGACCAGCTGCTGGCCGAGGTCGCGAAGAGGGAGGCCGAGCTGGCGGGGCTGGACGGGTAGCGCCGTGCGCTGGAGCCGGTGGGGCTGCCGGTGGGGCTGCGTCCGGTAGCGTCGGGGCCATGAGTTTCGGAGCTGGTGTTCCCACGGTCGAGGTCGGCGACGTCAAGGACGGCGACTTCCTGCTGGACGTCCGTGAGGACGACGAGTGGAAGGCGGGCCACGCCGAGGGGGCGCTGCACATCCCCATCAGCGAGTTCGTCGCCCGGTACGGCGAGCTGACCGAGGCGGCTCCCCAGGACGGGCGGGTCCATGTGATCTGCCGCTCCGGTGGCCGGTCGGCCCAGGTCACCATGTACCTCGTGCAGCAGGGCATCGACGCCGTGAACGTCGACGGCGGCATGCAGCACTGGGCCGCCGCCGGCCGCCCGGTCGTCACCGACGGGGACCAGCCGGGCTTCGTCCTCTGACGGGAGCCGCGGCGGCGCTCAGCTGAGGGGGTGGGCGGCCAGCAGGTCGCCCAGGGTCTCCTCGTGGGCCGCGGCCGGGCCGAGGGACAGCTCCAGGTGTTTGGCCCAGGCGTGGTAGCGGTGCAGCGGGTAGTCGACGTCCGCGCCGAAGCCGCCGTGCAGATGCTGCGCGGTCTGCACCACGCGCCGTACGCCCTCCGAGGCCCAGATCTTGGCCACGGCGATGTCGCCGGCGGCGGGCAGCGCTCCGGACGCGCCCGAGGTGAGCCGCCAGGCGGCCTGCCACAGGGTGACCTCCATCGCGCGCAGGTCGATGTAACGGTCGGCCGCCTGTACGGCGACCGCCTGGAATGTGGCGATCGGATGCCCGAACTGCTCCCTTTTGGCCGCGTAGTCGCTCGTCATCGCCAGTACGCGTTCGCCCAGTCCGAGCGCCAGCGCGCAGGTCCCGGTGGTCAGCAGGGCGCGCATTTCCTCCCAGGCGCCGTCGGCGGTGATGACGTGCCGGGCGGGGATCCGGGCGGAGTCGAGGCGCAGTTCCCCGAGCCGTTCGCCGGTGGTGGAGATCTGTTCGGCGAGCGCGCTGCCCTCGTGTCCGCGGGGGACCAGGGCGAGAACGCTGCGGTCGTCGCCGGTACGTGCGGGGACGAGCACGAAGTCGGCGTCGTGGGCCCACGGCACCGCCGTCTGCACTCCGTCCAGCAGCCAGGCGTCCCCGTCCTGCCGTGCGGTGACGGCGAGTTCGGCCGCGTCATGGCCGGTGCGGCCGTGTGCGGCGACGGTCAGGACGACCTCGCCGCGGACGGCCCGGGCGAGCAGCTCGGCCCGTGCCTCGGCCGTGCCGTGGGCTTGTACAGCCGCCGCGGCCGCGCTGCTTTCCAGGAGCGGCACCCGCGCCAGCGACTTCGCCGACTCGCGCAGCACCAGGCACAGGGCGACGGCGTCCAGGCCGGCCCCGCCGTACTCCTCGTCGAGCAGCAGGCCGAGCAGGTCCGTGCCGGCGAGCTTCTCCCAGAGCGCGCGGTCGAAGTGGTCGGCGACGGCTCGGCCCCTGGTGAGCGCGGGGCTGGTGACGCCGTCGGGGGCGACGTCGGCGAAGACTCCCCGCGCGGCGTCGGCCGCCGCCTGCTGCTCCTCGGTGAAGGTGAAGTCCACGGCCTGTCCTCCCGACGGGTCAGCTGATCTGACGGAGCGTCAAGATAGAACAGGTTCTAGAAGAAGGGAACGGTTCTCCCGCCGTCGGACCGGCTTCACCCTCGCTCAGCGGTCGAAGTCGACCTCCACCGCCTCGGTCAGCGGATGCGACTGGCACGCCAGGACATAGCCGGCCTCCGTCTCCTCCGGCTCCAGAGCGAAGTTGCGGTTCATACGCACCTCGCCGGAGACCAGGAAGGCCCGGCAGGTGCCGCACACCCCGCCCTTGCAGGCGTAGGGGGCGTCGGGCCGGTTGCGCAGGACCGTCTCCAGCAGCGACTCCCCTTCCCGCACGGGCCAGCTGCCGCCGCGGCCGTCGAGACGGGCGGTCACGGTGCTGTGCGCGGGAGCGCCCGCCGTCGCGCCGGGCGCCGCCGCCGTGACATCGACGTGGAAGATCTCCTCGTGGATGCGGGAGCGGGGGACGCCGATCTCCCGCAGCGCCTGTTCCGCGCCCTGGACCAGTCCGAAGGGCCCGCACAGGAACCATCCGGCCACGTCCGCCACGGGCAGCAGCGACGGCAGCAGACGCGCCAGCCGCTCCCGGTCGAGCCGCCCGGACGGCAGCCCGGCCTGCTGTTCCTCCCGGGAGAGGACGGTGACCAGCTGCAACCGCTGCAGGTACCGGTCCTTCAGATCGGCGACCTCGTCCAGGAACATCGTCGAGGCGGCCGTCCGGTCGCTGCGGATCAGGCAGAACCGGGCGGCGGGTTCGCGCGCGAGCAGGGTGGAGACGATCGACAGCACCGGGGTGATGCCGCTGCCGCCGACGACGGCCGCGTACAGACCGGGCGCGGGGTCGAGGGTGAACCGGCCCGCCGGCGTCATCACCTCCAGCTCGTCGCCGACGGCGATCTCCTTGAGCGCGTACGTCGAGAAGGCGCCGCCGTCGACCAGTCGCACCCCCACCCGCAGGGTGTGCGGGCCGTCGCCGCCGGGGTCGGGCGCGGGGGAGCAGATCGAGTACGTCCGCCGGACCTCGGTCCCGTCGACCCGGCGCCGCAGGGCGAGATGCTGGCCCGGCGCGTGCCGGTACTCCGCGCGCAGTTCGGCGGGGACCGCGAAGGTGAGGGCGACGGAGTCGTCGGTGAGCCGGTCCACCGCGGCCACGGGGAGCGGGTGGAAGCGGGCCATCACAACTCCTTGAAGTGGTCGAAGGGTTCACGGCAGGCGAGGCACCGGCGCAGCGCCTTGCAGGCGGTGGAGGAGAAGCGGCTGAGCAGTTCGGTGTCGGCGGAGCCGCAGTGCGGGCAGCGCACCGGGACGTCGTCCGGGGCTGCCCCGCTGGTCGTCGTCCGGGTCGGGCCGAGGGACAGTGCGACCGGCTCCGCCGTCGTCCGGGTGCGTGGGGGCGCGATGCCGAACTCCCTGAGTTTGCGGCGGCCTTCGGCGGAGATGTCGTCCGTGGACCAGGCGGGCGCGAGCACCGTGCGTACGGTGACCTCGCGCACGCCGTGCTCGCGCAGTACCCGCTCGATGTCCTCGGACATCGCCTCCACGGCCGGGCAGCCGGTGTAGGTCGGGGTCAGTTCGACCTCCACGGCGTCCGCGTCGCGTACGTGCACCGCGCGCACCACGCCGAGCTCCTGGAGGGTGAGGACGGGCAGTTCGGGGTCGGGCACCGATCCGGCGACGGCGAGGAGTTCCGCTTCCAGCGGTGTGAGCGTCACCATGACGCCCCCGGGTGGCTGCGGTGCAGGTGCTGCATCTCGGCGAGCATCCGCCCGAAGGACTCGGTGTGCACGCCCTGGCGGCCGGCGCCGGCGCTCCACGCTCCGGTGCGCGCGCCCTCGGGCAGGGCGAGCCCCGCCCGGCGCAGAACGTCCCCGACCGATTCCAGCCAGGCGGCTTCCAGAGCCGTCCGGTCGGCGTCGACACCCTCCACCGGCTGGAACAGCTCTCCGGTGAACCGCCACAGCGCCGCACACGCCCGCCGCATCCGCTCATGGCTCAGCTCGGTGCCGTCCCCGAGCCGCAGCGTCCACTGCTCGGCGTGGTCGCGGTGGTAGGCGACCTCCTTGACGGCCTTCGCGGCGAGCCCGGCGAACGGGCCTCCTCCGGCGGCCAGTTGGGCGTACAGCAGGTGCTGGTAGGTGGAGAAGTACAGCTGGCGGGCGATGGTGTGGGCGAAGTCGCCGTTGGGCTGTTCCACCAACTGCAGGTTGCGGAAGGCGCGTTCCTCGCGCAGGTAGGCGAGGTCGTCCTCGTCGCCGGCCATCGACAGCAGGACGCGGGCCTGGCCCAGCAGGTCCAGCGCGATGTTGGCGAGGGCCACCTCCTCCTCCAGCACGGGCGCGTGGCCCATCCACTCCCCCAGGCGGTGGGAGAGCACCAGGGCGTCGTCGCCCAGGGCGAGGGCCGCCGCCGTGACCGAGCCCGGCGTTTGAGTCTTCCCGGTCGCGGTCACAGGTGCTTCACCCCTTCCGGGATCTCGTAGAACGTCGGGTGCCGGTACGGCTTGTCGGCGGCCGGCTCGAAGAACGGGTCCTTCTCGTCCGGCGAGGAGGCGGTGATCGCGGTGGACGGCACCACCCAGATGGAGACGCCCTCGCCGCGCCGGGTGTACAGGTCGCGGGCGTTGCGCAGGGCGAACTCCGCGTCCGGCGCGTGCAGGCTGCCGGCGTGGGTGTGGGAGAGGCCGCGCCGGGAGCGCACGAAGACCTCCCAGAGGGGCCAGTCGGTGTTCGTCATGCCTGCTCCACTCCCGCTCCGCGGCCGGTGGCCCCGCCGCTGTGCCTGGCCGCGTGGGCCGCGGCCGCCTCCCGTACCCAGGCGCCCTCGTCGTGGGCCCGCCTTCGCTGGACGATCCGCTGTTCGTTGCACGGGCCGTTGCCCTTGAGGACCTCCTTGAACTCCGTCCAGTCGATCGGGCCGAAGTCGTGGTGTCCCCGCTCCTCGTTCCACTTCAGGTCCGGGTCGGGGAGCGTGAGCCCCAGGGACTCCGCCTGCGGGACGCAGATGTCCACGAAGCGCTGGCGCAGCTCGTCGTTGGAGTGCCGCTTGATCTTCCAGGCCATCGACTGTGCGGAGTGCGCCGACTCGTCGTCGGGCGGGCCGAACATCATCAGCGAGGGCCACCACCAGCGGTCGACCGCGTCCTGCGCCATCGCGTGCTGCTCCGGTGTGCCGCGGCTGAGGGCGAGCAGCAGCTCGTAGCCCTGGCGCTGGTGGAAGGACTCCTCCTTGCAGATGCGGACCATCGCGCGCGCGTACGGGCCGTAGGAGCAGCGGCACAGGGGCACCTGGTTGGTGATCGCGGCGCCGTCGACGAGCCAGCCGATCGCGCCCACGTCGGCCCAGGTCAGCGTGGGGTAGTTGAAGATCGAGGAGTACTTCTGGCGGCCGGTGTGCAGCTTGTCGAGCAGTTCGTCGCGGCCGACGCCCAGGGTCTCGGCCGCGCTGTACAGATACAGCCCGTGCCCCGCCTCGTCCTGGACCTTCGCCATCAGGATGGCCTTGCGGCGCAGTGAGGGCGCGCGCGTGATCCAGTTCGCCTCCGGCTGCATGCCGATGATCTCGGAGTGGGCGTGCTGGGCGATCTGGCGGACCAGCGTGGCGCGGTAGGCGTCGGGCATCCAGTCGCGCGGCTCGATCCGCTCGTCCGCGGACACGGCGGCGTCGAAGACGCGCTGGTAGGCGTCCTCGTCGACCGCGCCGTCCTGGGCGCCGTGCTGTGTGCGGGCCGGCTGGTGCGCGGCTGCGGCTGCTGTCGCCATGCGGTCCCCCTCGACCTTGGGCTCTGCCCGAGCCTCTCCCGACCGATCGTTCGGTCCGTGCGATTCCATGGTGGGACGGCCGTCGTAAGGTGTCAACCGCTGTGGAAAACTCGCCGGCCGGCCTGTGGACAACCAGCGAGGGCGCCGAGGACGGCGGCTTGCGGCGCTCTCCGCCGTGCCGGTCGGGACAGGGGGAGGGCTGCGCGGCCCCGGAAGGGCTGAGTACCGTTCGTGCGACGACTGTGCGACGGGCGTGCGAAGGCCGTCCGGATGTACGTGGCCGGGGAGCCGGAACGCCCCGGCGGCCGGCCGAGGCACGGCAGGGCGGTCGGAAGACGGACGGATCAAGACGGACGGATCCGGGGAACGGGGCGGAATGGACGCGTACGACGGAGGCACCGACGCCCCGCGGGAGGCGGAGGCGTCCCGGGGGCCGGACACCGGTCCGCCGCCCGGCGAGGGGCCGCGGGCGACGGGCTCCGTGCCCCGCCCGCGCGCCGAGGCCCCCGGTGGCGGCCCGGCCCCGGACAGCGAGCCCACGGACCGGCCCGACTCCCCTGAGCCCGTGGCGGACGGCCCTGGTGCGGACTCACCCGGCCCCGTCCGCTCCACCCCTCCCGTTGCGCACGCCGGATCCGACGGATCTGACGGCGCCCCCGTCGGGCACGGTCCCGCCGCGGCTGACTCCGGTCCGCGCGCCGGCGTCGCGGCTCTGTCGACCCGCTACCGGATAGCCGCCGCCCTGGCGGTCGCCGTCGTGGCGGTCGCCGTCTGCGTCCACGTCGGCATGGTGTTCCTGCACGTCGCACCCTCCAACACGGTCAGCAAGACGCACGGCGAGGCGGTCGACGACTGGGTCTACCCGGAGTTCGAGCAGAACTGGAAGCTGTTCGCACCGAACCCGCTCCAGCAGAACATCGCCGTCCAGGTCCGCGCCGACATACGCACAGCGGGCGGTGAGAGGCGGACCACCGGCTGGTACGACCTGTCCGCCCAGGACGGCCGCGACATAGACGGCAACCTGCTGCCGAGCCACACCCAGCAGAACGAACTGCGCCGGGCTTGGGACTTCTACACCGGTTCCCACGACGCCGAGAACCGTTCGGTGAGCACGCGCAGCGCGCTGTCGGAGTCCTACCTGCGCCGCATCGTCGTCCTGCGCCTTGACCGCGGCCGCGCGGCCGGAGAGGGCGGCGTCGTGGAGCGGGTCCAGGTCCGCTCCAGGACCACCGACGTGCAGGCGCCCGGCTGGAGTGGAGAGAAGACGTCGTCGGGCGCGGCGTACCGCGTCCTGCCCTGGTGGCCGGTGGAGGCCGCCGACACCGCGGGAGGCGCGCAGTGAACCGGTTCACCCAAGCGGCGTCCGCCGCCCTCGCGCGCGTGACCGGTGCGGCGCTCGGTCCCTACCAGAGCGCGGTGGTCCGGATCGGCTTCAGCCTCACCTGGCTGCTGTTCCTGCTGCGCGAGCTTCCCCACCGCGGGGAGCTCTACGGCCCCGACGGCCCCTGGAGCTGGCAGCTGGCCCGGCGGCTGATCGACGAGAACGGCGCGTTCACGGCGCTGATGTGGTCGGACGGACGGCTCTGGTTCGAGACCGTGTACGCGCTGGCGGTGCTGGCGAGCGTGCTGCTGCTGCTCGGCTGGCGCACCCGCACCGCCTCCGTGCTCTTCATGATCGGCGTGCTCTCGCTGCAGAACCGCAGCATCTTCATGGGCGACGGCGGCGACAACGTCCTGCACCTGATGTCGATCTACCTCGTGTTCACGCGCTGCGCTCAGGTGTGGTCCCTGGACGCCCGCCGGGCGCGGCGCACGGAGGCGGCACACGCGCGTGGGGAGCGGGTCACCGACCGGATCGGGCCCGCCCTGTGGGGCGTGCTCGGGTTCGCGCTGGTCGCCGTGACCGCGGCGGGCCGTCTCGACGGCGATCCGACCGTGCCGGTGATCCTCTGGGCGGTGTGGATCGCGCAGGGCCTGTGGTGGGCCGTGGGGCGCCTGGGGAAGACCTCCCAGCCCCGGATCCTGCTGGACGTCGTCGCTAACGTCCTGCACAACGGGGCCCTGTTCGTGATCATGGCCGAGGCCTGTCTGATCTACGCGACGGCCGGCTGGTACAAGATCCAGGGCTCGCGCTGGCAGGACGGCACCGCCGTCTACTACCCGCTGCACCTGGACTACTTCTCCCCCTGGCCGGCGCTCGCGGACCTGCTGTCCGCCAGCGGCACCATGGTGATGCTCGTGACCTACGGGACGGTCGTCGTACAGGTCGCCTTCCCGTTCACGCTGTTCAACCGGCGGGTGAAGAACGTCCTGCTCGCGGTGATGATGACCGAGCACGCGGTGATCGCCGTCGTCCTGGGGCTGCCGTTCTTCTCCCTTGCGATGATCGCGGCGGACGCGGTCTTCCTGTCGACGCCGTTCCTGCGCCGGCTCGGCGGCTGGGCGGCACGCGTGCGTGAGGCGATGACCTCGCGCGGCGGGGCCTCGGTGCCCGCTCAGCGGGGCCCGCACACGGCCGAGGAGGCCGAAGAAAGCCGCGTAGGCTTCACGGCATGACCGACCCCGACCCTCTCGGCGGCCTGCTCGGCCGGTGGCGGCGACTCGCCGAGACCTGCGTGCTGCTCGACGGCTTCCACGCCCTCAAGCACGCCGTGCGCTTCGGGGCCGACGTCACGGCGGCGGTCGCCGTCGACCGCCGGGCGGCGCTCGCCCTGGCCGACGAACTCGCCCCCGACGTCCGGGGAACCCTGGACGCGCTCCTCACCGAGGTGCCCGAGGCGGCGTACGCCTCGCTGGTGCCGCGCCGGCATCCGACCGCCGTGGCCGCGCTGGCCGTACGCCCCGCGCGTGAGGCGAACCTGCGCGCGCTGGCCCGGGAGCCGCGCACCGCGCCCGTCGTGGTCCTCGACGAGCCGCGCAACCTGGGCAACGCGGGCGCGGTGATCCGGCTGGCCGCCGGCTTCGGGGCGACCGGGGTGGTCACCACCGGCACGCTCGACCCCTGGCATCCGACCGTCGTGCGCGGCGGCGCGGGACTGCACTTCGCGACCGCCGTGGAACGGCTGAGCGTCGAGGAACTGCCGCCCGGACCGGTGTTCGCGCTGGACCCGGAGGGCGAGGACGTCCGGGGCGTCAGGCTCCCGGACGACGCCGTGCTCGCCTTCGGCTCGGAGCGCAGCGGGCTGTCAGGCGCGCTGCGCGCGCGTGCCGACCATCTCCTCGCGCTGCCGATGCGGCCCCAGGTCTCCAGCTACAACCTCGCGACCAGCGTGGCCATGACGCTGTATCACTGGAGCGCGGGGCCGCACGGCACCGCTTGAGGGAAGGCCCCCTCAGGGGCTGCTCAGGCCTCCCTGCGCACCTCGACGACCCGGAAGCGGTTGGCCACGAAGGCCCCGTCGCACAGGGCGGCGTTGGCCGCCGGGTTGCCGCCCGAGCCGTGGAAGTCGGAGAACGCGGCCGTCTGATTGACGTAGACCCCGCCGGTGAGGTTCAGGGACAGCTGGGCGGCCTCCTCCAGGCAGACCTCCTGGATGCCCTGCTCGACCTCCTCGTCGGTGGTGTACGCGCCGACGGTCATCGCGCCCTTCTCGCGGATGGTGCGCCGCAGCAGGTCCAGGGCGTCAGCGGCGGAGTCGACGGCGACGGCGAAGGAGACCGGCCCGAAGCACTCGCTCAGGTAGGCGGGCTCGTCGTCCGCGCCCTCCCAGAACTTCCGCGCGCCGTCCAGCTTGACGATCACGGGGGTGCGTACGACCGCGTCGGGGAACTCCGGGTTGGCGACCTCGCGGGAGGCGAGCGCCACCTCACCCAGGCTCGCCGCGGCCTCCAGGCGCGCCTTGACGTCGGGGTTGACGATGGCCCCCAGCAGGGCGTTGGCCCGGGCGTCGTCGCCCAGGAGACCGTCGACCGCGCGCGCGAGGTCGGCGACGACCTCGTCGAAGGTCTTGTGGCCCTGGTCGGTGCGGATGCCGTCCCGCGGGATCAGCAGGTTCTGCGGGGTGGTGCACATCTGGCCGCTGTACAGGGACAGCGAGAACGCCAGGTTGGCGAGCATGCCCTTGTAGTCGCCGGTCGACTCGACGAGGACGGTGTTGACGCCGGCCTTCTCGGTGTAGACCTCCGCCTGGCGGGCGTTGGCCTCGAGCCAGTCGCCGAAGGAGGTCGAACCGGTGTAGTCGATGATCCTGATCTCGGGCCGCGTGGCCAGCGTCTTCGCGATGCCCTCGCCGGGCCGCTCGGCGGCGAGCGCGACCAGGTCGGCGGCGAAGCCCGCCTCGGCAAGCACCTCGCGCGCGACGCCCACGGTCAGCGCCAGCGGCAGCACCGCGCGCGGGTGGGGCTTTACCAGGACCGCGTTGCCGGTGGCGAGGGAGGCGAAGAGGCCCGGGTAGCCGTTCCACGTGGGGAAGGTGTTGCAGCCGATCATCAGCGCGATGCCGCGCGGGACCGGCGTGAACTGCTTGGTGAGGGCGAGCGGTTCCCGCTTGCCCTGCGGCTTCGTCCACTCCGCGGTGTCCGGCGTGCGGACCTGCTCCACGTACGCGTACGCCACGGCTTCCAGGCCGCGGTCCTGCGCGTGGGGGCCGCCCGCCTGGAACGCCATCATGAACGCCTGGCCGGAGGTGTGCATGACCGCGTGGGCGAACTCGTGGGTGCGGTCGCTGATCCGCTTGAGGATCTCCAGGCAGACCGCCGCGCGGATCTCCGCGCCCGCGTCCCGCCAGGCGCGCTGTCCGGCCTTCATGGCGGGCAGCAGCACGTCGATGTCCGCGTGCGGGTACGTCACGCCCAGCTCCACGCCGTACGGGGAGACCTCGCCGCCGACCCAGTCGTCCGTGCCGGGCTGGCCGAGGTCGAGGCGGGTGCCCAGGAGGGCGTCGAAGGCCGCCTTGCCGGCCGCCGCGTCCAGGCTGCCGTTCTCCCCGTAGGCCTTGGGGTGCTCCGGGTGCGGCGACCAGTACGCGCGGGTGCGGATCGCTTCCAGGGCCTGGTCGAGGGTGGGCCGGTGCTTGGCGATCAGATCGTGTGCGGTGAGTTCGGCGGCCATGGGGGACCAACTCCTCGTCGTGAGAACTCTTCGTCGAGCTCAGGACCTGGACGGAAACCCTGCGAAGCAGGGACAGGAACGGACGGTCAGAGTTAGAGTAACCGAACGATCGGTCGGGACAAGGGGGTCCGCCGCATCTGTGGACAACGCCGTGCGGGAGGATCGCGCACATGACAGCACTCGACCTCAGCAGCCCCGTGGCCGTCGTCGGCACGGGCACCATGGGTCAGGGCATCGCCCAGGTCGCGCTGGTCGCGGGCCACCCCGTACGGCTGTACGACGCCCTCCCCGGCCGGGCCCGGGAGGCCGCAGGCGCGATCGGCGCCCGGCTGGACCGGCTCGTCGAGAAGGACCGGCTCACCGCCGCCGACCGGGACGCCGCCCGCACCCGCCTCACGCCCGTGGACGACCTGGCCCAGCTCGCGGACTGCGCCCTGGTCGTCGAGGCCGTCCTGGAGCGCCTGGAGGTCAAACAGGAGCTGTTCCGCGTGCTGGAGGACGTCGTCGGCGACGACTGCCTGCTCGCCACCAACACCTCGTCCCTGTCGGTGACGGCCGTCGGCGGCGCCCTGCGCAACCCGGGCCGTCTCGTGGGCCTGCACTTCTTCAACCCCGCGCCGCTGCTGCCGCTGGTCGAGGTCGTCTCCGGCTTCGCCACCGACGTCACGTCGGCCACGCGCGCGTACGAGACGGCCCGCGCCTGGGGCAAGACACCCGTCGCCTGCGCCGACACCCCCGGCTTCATCGTCAACCGCATCGCGCGGCCCTACTACGCCGAGGCGTTCGCGGTCTACGAGGCGCAGGGCGCCGACCCGGCCACCATCGACGCCGTCCTGCGCGAGTCCGGCGGCTTCAAGATGGGGGCCTTCGAGCTGACCGACCTGATCGGCCAGGACGTCAACGAGTCCGTCACGCACTCCGTCTGGCAGTCCTTCTTCCAGGACGCGCGGTTCACCCCCTCGCTCGCCCAGCGCCGCCTGGTCGAGTCCGGCCGCCTCGGCCGCAAGACCGGCCAGGGCTGGTACGACCACAGCGACGGCGCCGAGCGCCCCGAGCCGCACACCGCGGAGAAGCACCGGCCGCCCGCCTACGTCGTCGCCGAGGGGGATCTGGGGCCCGCCTCGGAGCTGCTGGGGATGATCCGCGAGGCGGGAATCCAGGTCCGCGAGGAGGAAGAGGACCACGGCACCCGGCTGGTCCTCCCCAGCGACGGCGCGCTGGCGCTCGCCGACGGGCAGACGTCCGTGGAGTTCCGCGACGTCGTCTACTTCGACCTGGCCCTGGACTACCGCAAGGCCACCCGGATCGCCCTGTCCGCGTCCCAGGACACCTCGCCGCAGGCCCTGTCCGAGGCGATCGGCCTGTTCCAGGCGCTCGGCAAGGACGTCAGCGTCATCGGCGACGTCCCCGGCATGATCGTCGCCCGCACGGTCGCGCGGATCGTCGACCTCGCGCACGACGCCGTCGCCAAGGGCGTGGCCACCGAGGAGGACATCGACACCGCGATGCGCCTCGGGGTGAACTACCCGCTCGGCCCCTTCGAGTGGAGCCGCAGGCTCGGCCGGGTCTGGGCGCACGACCTGCTGGAGGAGCTGCACCTGCGGGAGCCCTCCGGCCGCTACGCGCCCTCCCTCGCGCTGTACCGCCACGGACACGCCGCCGACACGCGGAGGGGAAGCTCATGACCACGGTCAAGCGCGACACGTACACCCCGGAGACCCTGCTGTCGGTCGCCGTCCAGGTCTTCAACGAGCGCGGCTACGACGGCACCTCCATGGAGCACCTGTCCCGGGCGGCCGGCATCTCCAAGTCGTCGATCTACCACCACGTCGCCGGCAAGGAGGAGCTGCTGCGCCGCGCGGTGAGCCGGGCGCTGGACGGCCTGTTCTCGATCCTCGACGAGGAGAACGCGCGCGTGGGGCGTGCCGCCGGGCGCCTGGAGTACGTGGTGCGGCGCATGGTCGAGGTGCTCATAGCCGAGCTGCCCTATGTGACGCTGCTGCTGCGCGTGCGCGGCAACACCGACACCGAGCGGTGGGCGCTGGAGCGGCGGCGGGACTTCGACCACCGGGTCGCCGAACTGCTGAAGGCGGCCGCCGCCGACGGTGACGTACGGGGCGATGTGGAGGTCCGGCTCGCGACGCGGCTGGTCTTCGGGATGATCAACTCGATCGTCGAGTGGTACCGCCCGGACGGCCGAGGCTCGGGCGAACGCGAGGTGGCGGAAGCGGTGGCCCGGCTGGTGTTCTCGGGACTGCGCCAGGACCGGGACGGGGTCTGACGGCGGGGTGCGGAGCGGGGACGGGGGCTGACTGCGCGGCGCAGGCCGGAAGCGGAGGCTGACCGTGGGGCGCGGGCCGGAAGCGGAGGCTGACCGCGGGAACCGGACCAGACGAGGGGGCTGATAGCCGGGAGGCGGCTCCGAGCCGGGTCTGACCGCCGGTGGGCGGGCCGTGAATCGGGGCTCCTACCGCCGGGAAGCGGTTCAGGGGGGTTCGACCGCCGGCAGTCGGCCCGGGTCGGGTTAGACCGCCGGGTGACGGCTCGGAGCGGGGCTGACTGCGGGGCGCGGGCCGGACGAGGGGACTGATAGCCGAGAGTCGGCTCCGAGCGGGGTAGACCGGCGGGGAGTCAGCCCCGAGCGGGGTCTGACCGCCGGAGGACGGTCCGTGAAACGGGGTGGGTCGGAAGCGGGGTTGACCGCAGGGCGCTGGCCGGAAGCGAGGTCTGACCGTCTGGAGTCTGCCGGGGCGAGTGCGACCGTCGGGGAGCCGGCCCGGAGCGGGGCTCGACCGGCGTGAGCGGATGCGGAGCGGGGGTCGGCGGGCGGGAGGCGACGCGGCACCGGTGTCAGGCGTCTTGCCGGGGTGTGCCCTGGCCGCCGGGGGCGGGGCGGGTCTGCGGTTCCAGGTCCTCCTCCTCGAAGACCAGCAGCGTGCGCGTGCTGAGCACCTCGGGGATCGCCTGGAGTCGGGTGAGCACCACTTCGCGCAGCGCCCTGTTGTCCGGTGTGTGGACGAGAAGCAGCACGTCGAAGTCCCCGCCCACCAGGGCGATGTGCGAGGCCCCGGGCAGTTGCCTGAGCTGCTCGCGCACCGTGCGCCAGGAGTTCTGGACGATCTTCAGCGTGATGTAGGCGGACGTGCCGTGCCCGGCGCGTTCGTGGTCCACGCGCGCGCCGAAGCCGCGGATCACGCCGTCCTCGACGAGCCGGTTGATGCGCGCGTAGGCGTTGGCGCGGGAGACGTGCACGCGCTCGGCCACCGACCGTACGGACGCGCGGCCGTCCGCCTGGAGCATCTGCAGGATGTCCTGGTCGATCGTGTCCAGGGGGCGGGGCGGGGGCAACGGGACGGAGTCGTCCGGTCGCGGCGGTACGGCGCTCTCCTCGCCGTCGGCCATTTGTTCAGGTGTCATGTCCCCCCGCCTCTTCGCCGTGGACGTACTGCGTTCATTGCAGGCTGTGGAGAACCGTTTGTCCACAGCCTGAGGGGGCCAGTAGCCAAAATGTGCCGACGACCGAACAATCGGTAGGTGAGGCGCCTCACAGCCGATGCGCCTGCGTAGCCACTCCTTTCAGGAGGTGCCGTCATGACGGTCATGGAGCAGCGGGGCGCGTACCGGCCTACCCCGCCGCCCGCTTGGCAGCCCCGCACCGACCCGGTGCCGCTGCTGCCGGACGCCGAGCCCTACCGCGTTCTCGGCACGGAGGCGGCCGCGCGGACCGCCCCGGAGCTGCTGCTCCGGCTGTACGCGCAGCTCGTGCGGGGCCGCCGCTACAACGTGCAGGCCACCGCCCTCACCAAGCAGGGCCGTCTCGCCGTCTACCCCTCCAGCACCGGCCAGGAGGCCTGCGAGGTCGCCGCGGCGCTCGTGCTGGAGGAACGGGACTGGCTCTTCCCCAGCTACCGCGACACCCTCGCGGCCGTCGCCCGCGGCGTGGACCCCGTCGAGGCGCTGACCCTGCTGCGCGGCGACTGGCACACCGGATACGACCCCCACGAGCATCGCGTGGCGCCGCTGTGCACCCCGCTCGCCACCCAGCTCCCGCACGCGGTGGGCCTCGCGCACGCCGCTCGCCTCAAGGGCGACGACGTGGTGGCCCTCGCCATGGTCGGTGACGGCGGCACCAGCGAGGGGGACTTCCACGAGGCGCTGAACTTCGCGGCCGTCTGGCAGGCGCCGGTCGTCTTCCTGGTCCAGAACAACGGTTTCGCGATCTCCGTGCCGCTCGCCAAGCAGACCGCCGCCCCCTCCCTGGCCCACAAGGCCGTCGGGTACGGCATGCCGGGCCGGCTGGTCGACGGCAACGACGCCGCCGCCGTCCACGAGGTGCTCGGCGAGGCCGTGCGCACCGCGCGCGCGGGCGGCGGCCCGACCCTCGTCGAGGCGGTGACCTACCGCATCGACGCCCACACCAACGCCGACGACGCGACCCGCTACCGCGGCGACGCCGAGGTCGAGACGTGGCGCGAACACGACCCGATCCTGCTGCTGGAACGCGAACTGACGGCGCGGGGGCTGCTCGACGAGGAGACCCGGCAGGCCGCGCGGGACGCCGCCGAGACCATGGCGGCCGATCTGCGCGCCCGCATGAACCAGGACGCGGCGCTGGACCCGATGGACCTGTTCGACCACGTGTACGCCGAGCCCACTCCCCAACTGCGCGAGCAGCGCGCCCTGCTGCGGGCCGAGCTGGAAGCGGAAGAGGAAGGGGCGCGCTGATGACTACCGTCGCCGTCAAACCCGCCACCATGGCGCAGGCCCTCACGCGCGCGTTGCGCGACGCGATGGCCGCCGACCCCTCCGTGCACGTCCTCGGCGAGGACGTCGGCACGCTCGGCGGCGTCTTCCGGGTCACCGACGGGCTCGCCGCGGAGTTCGGCGAGGACCGCTGCACGGACACCCCGCTCGCCGAGGCCGGCATCCTCGGCACCGCCGTCGGCATGGCCATGTACGGCCTGCGGCCGGTGGTGGAGATGCAGTTCGACGCCTTCGCCTACCCGGCGTTCGAGCAGCTGATCAGCCATGTCGCCCGGATGCGCAACCGCACCCGCGGCAGCATGCCCCTGCCGATCACCGTCCGCGTCCCCTACGGCGGAGGCATCGGCGGCGTCGAGCACCACAGCGACTCGTCCGAGGCGTACTACATGGCGACTCCGGGGCTCCATGTCGTCACGCCCGCCACCGTCGCCGACGCCTACGGCCTGCTGCGCGCCGCGATCGCCTCCGACGACCCGGTCGTCGTCCTCGAACCCAAGCGTCTGTACTGGTCCAAGGACACTTGGAACCCGGAGGACCCGCCCGGCGTCGAGCCCATCGGCCGCGCGGTGGTGCGGCGCACGGGCCGGAGCGCCACCCTCATCACCTACGGGCCCTCGGTGCCGGTCTGCCTCGAAGCCGCCGAGGCGGCACAGGCCGAGGGCTGGGACCTCGAAGTCGTCGACCTGCGCTCCCTGGTGCCGTTCGACGACGAGACGGTCTGCGCCTCGGTACGACGGACCGGTCGCGCGGTCGTCGTCCACGAGTCGGGCTCCTTCGCGGGCCCGGGCGGCGAGATCGCGGCCCGGGTCACCGAGCGCTGCTTCCACCACCTGGAGGCGCCGGTGCTGCGCGTGGCCGGGTTCGACATCCCCTACCCGCCGCCGATGCTGGAGCGCCACCACCTGCCCGGCGTCGACCGCGTCCTGGACGCGGTGGCGCGTCTGCAGTGGGAGGCGGGGAACTGATGGCACAGGTGCTGGAGTTCAAGCTGCCCGACCTCGGCGAGGGGCTCACCGAGGCGGAGATCGTGCGCTGGCTGGTCCAGGTCGGCGACGTCGTCGCCGTCGACCAGCCGGTCGTCGAGGTCGAGACGGCCAAGGCGATGGTCGAGGTCCCCTGTCCCTACGGCGGTGTGGTCACCGCCCGCTTCGGTGAGGAGGGCGCCGAACTGCCCGTGGGCGCACCGCTGATCACGGTGGCGGTCGGCGCGCCCTCGTCCGGCGACCAGACCGAGGGATCGGGCAACGTGCTGGTCGGGTACGGAACCTCGGAGGCGCCCGCGCGTCGGCGCCGGGTACGGCCGGCCCAGCCCGTGCCCGCGGCCGCCCCTCCTTCCGCTGCTGCCTCCGGGCCCGCTGCTCCCTCCGGGCCCGCTGCTTCCTCCCAGCCGGTGACTTCCGGTCCCGCGGGCGGCTCCACGGTGACCGATGGACCGGTGGCGGTCATCTCGCCGCTCGTGCGCCGCCTGGCCCGGGAGAACGGCCTGGACCTGCGGAAGCTGACCGGTTCCGGGCCCGACGGCCTGATCCTGCGCGCCGATGTGGAGGGCGCGCTGCGGGCCGCGCAGGAACGCGGCACCTCGCACGCGGCCCCCGCGCCCGTGCCGGCCCCCGCGGCCACCTCTGCCCCCGCTCCCGCGCTCGCCCCCGTGCCCGCCGGGGCCGACACCCGCGTCCCGCTCAAGGGGATCCGCGGCGCCGTCGCCGACAAGCTCTCCCGCAGCCGGCGGGAGATCCCGGACGCGACCTGCTGGGTGGACGCCGACGCGACGGAGCTGATGCGGGCCCGGGCCGCCATGAACGCGGCCGGCGGCCCGAAGATCTCCCTCGTCGCGCTGCTGGCCCGCATCTGCACCGCCGCCCTGGCCCGGTTCCCGGAGCTGAACTCCACGGTCGACCAGGAGGCGCGCGAGATCGTCCGGTTCGACCATGTCCACCTCGGGTTCGCCGCGCAGACCGAACGGGGGCTCGTCGTCCCCGTGGTCCGCGACGCCCATGCCCGGGACGCCGAGGGGCTCACCGCCGAGTTCGCCCGCCTGACCGAGACGGCCCGCGCCGGGGGCCTCACCCCGGCCGAACTCACCGGTGGGACGTTCACGCTGAACAACTACGGCGTGTTCGGCGTCGACGGTTCCACACCGATCATCAACCATCCCGAGGCGGCCATGCTGGGCGTCGGCCGGATCGTGCCCAAGCCATGGGTGCACGAGGGCGAGCTCGCGGTGCGCCAGGTCGTACAGCTGTCGCTGACCTTCGACCACCGGGTGTGCGACGGCGGCACGGCGGGCGGCTTCCTGCGCTATGTGGCGGACTGCGTGGAACAGCCGGCGGTGCTGCTGCGCACGCTCTGACCACGCGCGGGACATCCCGCGTCCCCCGTGGTCGAGGACCCCGCGCATACTCGGAGGGTGACCTCGAACGAGCCGCCCGTGCATGACGCCGAGCCGCCCGTGCATGACGCCGAGCCGCCCGTGCATGACGCCGTCGTGCTCGCCGGCGGCGGCGCCCGCCGCCTCGGCGGCGCGGACAAGCCCGGTGTGCGGGTGGGCGGCCGTGCGCTGCTCGACCGGGTCCTCGCCGCCTGCGCCGGCGCGCGCACGACCGTTGTCGTCGCCGATCCCCGGCCCACCGCCCGCGCTGTGCGGTGGGCCCGCGAGGACCCGCCCGGCGCGGGCCCCGTCGCCGCGCTCGACGCAGGACTGCGCCACACCACCGCCGACCGCGTCGTCGTCCTCTCCGCCGACCTGCCCTTCCTCGGGCCGGACACCGTGCGGCGGCTGCTGGCCGCGCTGACGGCGAGCGCCGCCGACGGCGTGCTGCTCAGCGACGCCGGCGGCCGCGACCAGCCGCTCGTCGCCGCGTACCGCACGGCCGCCCTCCGGCGTGAACTGACCACGCTCGCGCAGACCGAGACGGCCGGCGACGGGCCGTCGTCCGGGGACACCGGCAGGGGCGGCGGCCTCGCCGGCCTCCCCCTGCGCCGGCTGACCGCCGGGCTCGACCTCACCCGCGTCCCCGACCCCGTCGCGTCCTTCGACTGCGACACCTGGGACGACATCGCCACCGCCAGAGCACGCATCAGGGAGCATGGCCACGTGTTGGATGAATGGATCTCCGCAGTCAAGGACGAGCTGGGCATCGATCTCGACGTCGACACCGGCGCCCTGCTCGACCTCGCCCGGGACGCCGCCCACGGCGTGGCCCGGCCCGCGGCCCCGCTGACCACCTTCCTGGTCGGATATGCCGCCGCCAAGGCCGGAGGCGGCCCGCAAGCCGTCGCCGAAGCCGCCCGCAAGGCCGCAGACCTGGCCGTGCGCTGGGCCGACGAGTCCACGGGCGCGCCCTCGGACGACTCACCGCCTTCCGGCGACGTCGCCCCCGACGCCACGCCCGACACCCGCCCGGACGCCGGATGACCCCCCGCGGGACCCCGGGCGGCCAGGACACGGAGGACCTCGACGAGGACTACGTCGAGGAGGTGCTCGCCCTCGTGAACGAGACGACCGGACACGGTGACAGCCGCGACGCCTACGCACCCCGTGGCTCCCGGAAGCCCGAAGGTTCCCACCGGCCCCGGGAAGACCAGGGCGCCCGAGACGCCTCCCACGGGCCCGACCAGTCGCCGACACCCCACGAGGACCGTCACCGCGCCACGCCCTGGGCCGAGGCCCGCGTCATCGCCGCGCGTGCCGCCCGTCCGGTCGCCGCCCGCCGCACACCCGTCTCCGTCACGCTCGACGACGCTCTCGGTCTCGTCCTGGCCGCTCCGCTGACCGCCCTCACCGACCTGCCCTCCTTCGACAGCTCCGCCATGGACGGCTGGGCGGTCTCCGGACCGGGCCCCTGGGCTGTACGGGACGAAGGCGTCCTCGCCGGACACGCAGAGCCCGCGGCCCTCGCCGACGGCGAGGCCGTCCGCATCGCCACCGGGGCCAGGGTCCCCGCGGGCGCCACCGCCGTACTGCGCAGCGAGCACGGCCGCACCGACGAGAAGGGGCGGCTGCACGCGGCCCGCGAGGTCCAGCACGGCCAGGACATCCGGCCGCGCGGCCAGGAGTGCCGCAGCGGTGACCAGTTGCTGCCCGACGGGACCGTGGTGACCCCGGCCGTCCTCGGGCTGGCCGCGGCCGCAGGCTACGACACGCTGGCCGCCGTCCCCCGGCCCCGTGTCGAGGTGCTCGTCCTGGGCGACGAGTTGCTCACCGAAGGCCGCCCGCACGACGGTCTGATCCGGGACGCGCTCGGACCGATGCTCCCGCCGTGGCTGCGCGCCCTGGGT
This sequence comes from Streptomyces sp. NPDC002566, assembly GCF_042889585.1. Taxonomy (NCBI): domain Bacteria; kingdom Bacillati; phylum Actinomycetota; class Actinomycetes; order Kitasatosporales; family Streptomycetaceae; genus Streptomyces; species Streptomyces sp. NPDC002566. The sequence goes on from NZ_JBIARD010000006.1 coordinate 301,671, forward strand.
GCGGAGATCGTGGCCCTGCGCAGGATCGGCGACGACGAGGAGGCCCTGCATCAGGCCCTCACGACGTCCCCGGCCGACCTGATCGTCACCACCGGCGGCACGGCCGCGGGGCCCGTCGACCATGTCCACCCCGTCCTGCGCCGCATCGGCGCCGACCTCCTGGTCGACGGCGTCCAGGTGCGCCCCGGCCATCCGATGCTGCTGGCCCGCACCAAGCCCGACCAGCACCTGGTCGGCCTGCCCGGCAACCCCTTGGCGGCCGTCTCCGGCCTTCTCACGCTCGCCGAGCCCCTGCTGCGCATCCTCGCCGGACGCCCGGCGTCGGAGCCGTACACCCTGCCGCTGAGGGAGGCGGTGCACGGGCATCCGTACGACACCCGGATCGTCCCGGTGTTCCTGCGGGGCGACCATGCGGTACCGCTGCACTACAACGGTCCGGCGATGCTGCGGGGCATCGCGGCGGCCGATGCTCTCGTGGTCGTACCGCAGGGCGGCGCGCGAGCCGGCCAGGAGGTCGAGCTCCTCGATCTGCCCTGGACGACGGGCATGGCATCCTGCGTCAGCTGACGCAGGGTCGTTTCACGTGAAACATGTCGAACCGGGCATCCAGCAGGCTTTCGGCCACCAGGACGTCGGTAGGGGCTGTCCCGGCCGGCGTCAGCCTTGTTTCACGTGAAACCGTGGCACCCTCCCACCACCCAGCCGCGCCTCAGGTCTGCTCGGTGACCACCGCCCGGCTGACCGTGATCACACGGTCTCCTTGGCGCAGTTCCGTGAGCCGTGGGTCGGCGTAGTCGAGGAGTTCCTTGCCGCGCAGGACGGCCACGATCAGGTTCTTGCAGGCGCGCGGATTCTTCCCCGCCTCATCATGGCTGACGGGGCGTTCGATGAGGTCGAGGCCGCTGCCGAGGGTCATCAGGTCCTCCAGGGTCCTGGCCACGGCGGGACTGACCATGGAGACCCCGAGCAGTCGGCCGGCGGAGCTGGAGCTGGTGACCACGGTGTCCGCGCCGCTCTGCTTGAGCAGCGGCACGTTCTCGTCCTCGCGGGCGGCGGTGACGATCGTGGCCCGCCGGTTCAGCTGCCGGGCGGTGAGGGTGACCAGCGCGGCGGTCTCGTCCCGCTGCGGGGCCACGATCACGCGGGCCGCATGGGGGACTTCGGCCTTGAGGAGGGTCTCCTGGCGGGTGGCGTCCCCGGTCACCGACACCAGCCCGTCGTCGCCGGCGGCGTGGGCGGCCTTGCGCTGGGCGTCCACCACGACGATGCGCTCCTTGGGGATGCCCTGTCCGACGAGCGTCTCCACGGCGTGCCGGCCCTTGGTGCCGTAGCCGACGACCACGACGTGGTCACGGGTGCGGGTGCGCCAGCGGTGGACGCGGACCTGCTGCCGGGTCCGCTCGGTGAGCACTTCGAGCGTGGTGCCGACCAGGATGATCAGGAACAGCACGCGCAGCGGGGTGATGACGAGGATGTTGATGAGCCGGGCCGCGTCGCCGACGGGCGTGATGTCGCCGTAGCCGGTGGTGGAGAGGGTCACGGTGGCGTAGTAGGCCGCGTCGAGGAAGTCGACCTGGCCGTCGGAGTTGTCGTTGTAGCCGTCGTGGTCGGCGTAGACGATCAGCGTGGTGACGAACAGGACCAGCAGGGCCAGCGCGAGGCGGCGCAGCACCTGCTGGAGCGGGGGGAGGCCACTGTGCACCGGCATGGTGATGGAGCGGCCCGCCTCCGCGTCGTCGCGGGCCTCGAGGCGCGAGCGGCGGTGCCACAGCGACTTGAAGAGGGAGAGGCGGCTCGTCGTGGCCGGCTGTCGTTCGTGGTCTCGCAACGCGTGCCCCCTGTGTGGTGGTTCGATCGGTGGGCACCATGGTTCCCGGCGGGCCCACGCCCGTCGCCCAGCAACACCCGTTCCCGCAGGTTCGCCCAGCATTCCGGAGGTCCCCTTGCGCGACCACACTGTCGTCGTCGGGTTCGGCACGAAGGGACGGTCCGCGATCCGGACCGCCTGTGCGGCTGGGCTGCGGAAGGAACAGGTCGTGGTGATCGACCCCGGAGCGAAGGCGATCGCGGCGGCGACGGCCGAGGGCTACGAGGGCGTGGTCGGCGACGCGACCCGCAGCGATGTGCTGCGCAAGGCCGAGGTGCAGCGGGCGGGGCGGATCATCATCGCCACCGATCGGGACGACACGGCGGTCCTCGTGGTGCTGACCGCCCGCCAGCTCAATCCCCGGGCGAAGATCGTGGCAGCGGCGCGCGAGGAGGAGAACGCCCCGCTGCTGAAGCAGTCCGGCGCCGACGAGGTCATCACCAGCGCCGGTGCCGCCGGACGTCTCATGGGGCTGTCCGTGCTCAGCCCGGCGGCCGGAGTGATCATGGACGATCTGATGCGGCAGGGCAGCGGCCTCGACATCGTGGAGCGCCCGGTCACCAAGGCCGAGTCGGGGCGCAGCCCTCGGGAGACGGACGATCTGGTGGTGAGCGTCGTCCGCGGCCATCGGATCCTGGCCTACGACGATCCGGCCGTGGGTGTTCTGGAGCTGACCGACCGTCTGGTCACGATCGTGCGGGTGCCCCCGGAGCGCCCGTCGGCGCCACGCCTCTGAGATCGAGTGAGCGGAGGAGTAGCGTCCCTCTCATGTATGCGATCACGATTCCCGAACCTGGTGGTCCCGAGGCGCTGGTGTGGGACGAGGTCCCCGATCCCGTGCCCGGCGAGGGCGAGGTCCTGGTCGAGGTGGCGGCCAGCGCCGTCAACCGCGCCGACGTCCTGCAGCGGCAGGGCTTCTACAACCCGCCTCCCGGCGCGTCGCCCTACCCCGGCCTGGAGTGCTCCGGCCGCGTCGCCGCCCTGGGCCCGGGCGTCTCCGGCTGGACCGTGGGCGACGAGGTGTGCGCCCTGCTGGCGGGCGGGGGCTACGCCGAGAAGGTGGCCGTCCCGGCGGGGCAGCTGCTGCCCGTGCCCGACGGGGTCGACCTGCGGACGGCCGCCGCGCTTCCCGAGGTGACCTGCACCGTCTGGTCGAACGTCTTCATGATCGCTCATCTGCGCCCGGGCGAGACGCTGCTCGTGCACGGCGGCTCCAGCGGCATCGGCACCATGGCCGTCCAGCTGGCCAAGGCCGTCGGAGCGAAGGCAGCCGTCACGGCGGGCACCCCGGAGAAGCTCGAGCGGTGCGCCGAGCTGGGCGCGGACATCCTGATCAACTACCGCGAGCAGGACTTCGTCGAAGAGATCGAGAAGGCCACGGGCGGCGCGGGCGCCGACGTCATCCTCGACAACATGGGCGCGAAGTACCTGGAGCGCAATGTCCGCGCCCTCGCCGTCAACGGCCGCCTCGCGATCATCGGCATGCAGGGCGGCGCCAAGGGCGAGCTGAACATCGGCGCGCTGCTCACCAAGCGCGCCGCGATCAGCGCGACCTCGCTGCGGGCCCGCCCGCTGGAGGAGAAGGCGGCGATCGTCGCGGCAGTCCGCGAGCACGTGTGGCCGCTGCTGGCCGCAGGGGGCGTCCGCCCCGTGGTGGACCGCGCGCTCCCGATGAGCGACGCGGCGGCCGCCCACCGGATCGTCGAGGAGAGCGGCCACGTCGGCAAGGTGCTGCTCACCGCCTCCCGCTAGGCAGAAGCACCCGCGGAGCTGAGGCCCCGTGCCTCAGCCGCGGCGCAGGCGCAGGCCGAAGAAGGCGAGACCGCAGCCGAGCCCGATGAGGAGCAGTCCGCTGCCGAGCGGCAGGATGCGCAGCATGCGTCCGACGGGCTGCTCCTGGGCGCCGGCGGCCTGCGGCGAGGCCGACGGCACGAACCCCGCCTCTCGGGGCGGCTGCACAGCGCCGTCGGGCTCCTCGCCCACGCCGGAGCCCAGGTCCGCGTCGGGGTCCTGGCCGGGCTCCTCGGTGCGGTCGCCCTCCTCGTCCTGCGCGCCGTCCGGGTCGGCGTACCCGTCCTCGTCCCCCGGGCCGGTTCCCAGGCTCCGACCGGGCCGCACGCGGCCTTCTCCGGCCCGGCTGCCGGCCCGGTCGGGCGCGCTGGGAGACGCCGAGGGCGAGCCGGTCGCCGTCATGGAGACGTACGACGAGCCGCTCCCGTGCGAGGACCCCGCCGCGTGCGCCGCGCAGCCGCCGTACAGCGACCCGCCGGCCGCGAGCAGCGCGGCCCCCGCTGTGCACAACCCCCGCCGCCATGGAGTCACGATCGTGACCCCCTCCCGGTGTTCAAGCCGCCAGAAAAGTAGCCACAACACTCACATATCCACACACAATGCGCATGGTGGACTGCTCCGAACGGAGACGGAACGGAAACGGTGGATCAGCCGTCTCCGGGGGCACCACGGTGATGAGGTGTGCCGGTGCGAGAGAATGGACCGCATGGAGATGCCGAGGAACGATAGGTCGTCGGAGAACGCCCAGAGGATCCTGGTCGTGGGTCAGGACGGGATGGCGCTCGGCGGCGCCGACACGGACGACGACCCCCGTGAGATCCCGGTGACGGAGCAGGTCGAGCAGCCGGCGAAGGTCATGCGGATCGGCAGCATGATCAAGCAGCTTCTCGAGGAGGTGCGCGTGGCCCCTCTGGACGAGGCCAGCCGCGCCCGGCTGAAGGAGATCCACGCCAGCTCGGTGAAGGAGCTGGAGGACGGCCTGGCGCCGGAGCTCGTGGAGGAACTGGAGCGGCTCTCCCTGCCGTTCAACGAGGACGCCACCCCGAGCGACGCGGAACTGCGGATCGCACAGGCTCAGTTGGTGGGCTGGCTGGAGGGCCTCTTCCACGGCATCCAGACCACGCTGTTCGCCCAGCAGATGGCCGCGCGGGCGCAGTTGGAGCAGATGCGCCGCGCGCTGCCGCCGGGCCTGAGCGGCAACGAGGGCGGCGACGACCCGCGCACGGGCGGCCGCTCGGGCGGCCCGTACCTGTAGGACCGTATCCGTATCCGCACTACGGGTGGCAGGACACACAGGGCAGGACACACAGAGCAGGACTGACGGCAGGACACAGCAGGGCCCGGCGCACCGGCGCCGGGCCCTCATCGTGTCGACACCCCGCGGGGTCCGTGTCAGGAGGGCGGGTTCCCCGAGGACACGCTCAGCTCGATCTCGGGCATGTTCTCCGGGTCGACGTCCGTCCCCGCGGAGGGGAACTGGTCCATGACCGCGCCCTCGCCGTAGGTGTTCTCGTCGACCGTCTTGATCTTGATCTTCCAGCCGGCGGCCTGGAAGCACTCCTTGACCGACTTGACGTACTTGAACTGGAAGTCCGGCACCCTGATCTTGTCGGGGTCGTTGTAGGACTCCTGCGGCTCGGAGCACTCGGACGGGTCGATCGTCTTGGACGTGTCGGGACCGCGGTGGTCGGCCGCTTGCGTCGGTGAGGCCGAGACGCTGGAGCCGCCCGTACCCTCTTTGCCGGTCGTGGGGGTATCGCTGTCGCCGTTCGTCGCCAGGCTGCCGATCAGGGAGCCCGCGACCACCAGGGCGACGATCGTCGAGCCGATGACCACGCCCTTGCCGCCCTTGCGGCCCCCGCCCACGGCCGTCGGATGCTGCGGGGCGATGTTGTACGCGGGCGGGGTGTGCGGCCCCTGCTGGTGGGCGCCGTAGGGCGGGGCGGGCGTCTGGTAGCCGCCCTGCTGCGGGTAGCCGTACGACGGCGGGGGCGTCGAGGGCGTGCCGTACGGGTTGGGCGTCGGGGCCGGCTGGTAGGGCGTCTGGACGTTGCCCACGGGCGGCGGCGGGGTCTGGCCGACCGGCGGGAACACCGCCGAGCCGACGCCCGAGCCGCTCTGGGCGGGCGTGCCCGCGACGATGCTCGGCGGGGCGGCCTGGAAGGAGGCCGCGACGCGCAGGCACTCGTCGCGCATGGCGACGGCGGTGGGGAAGCGGTCGTTGGGGTTCTTCTTCAGGGCGCGGGCGACGAGCGCGTCGACGGCCGGCGGCAGCGCCCGGTTGATGGAGGAGGGGGCCACCGGCTCCTCCTGCACATGCGCGTAGGCGATCGCCAGCGGCGAGTCCGCGTCGAACGGAAGCCGCCCGGTGACCAGTTGGAACAGCATGATGCCGACGGAGTACAGGTCGGAACGGGCGTCCACGCCACGGCCGAGGGCCTGCTCGGGCGAGAGGTACTGCGGGGTGCCGACGACCATGCCGGTCTGCGTCATGGAGGTGACGCCGGACTGCATGGCGCGCGCGATGCCGAAGTCCATCACCTTGACGACGCCGCGCTTGGTCATCATCACGTTGCCGGGCTTGATGTCGCGGTGGACCAGCCCCATCTCGTGGCTGATCTCCAGGGCGGCCAGCACGTCCGCGGTGACCTTCAGCGCCTTGTCGGCGGGCATCGCGCCCTGCCGCCGCACGTCCTCGTCGAGCACGGAGCCGAGCGGGCGGCCCTCGACGTACTCCATGACGATGTAGGGCGTGGTCAGACCGTCGAGTTCGTCCTCGCCGGTGTCGAAGACGGAGACGATGTTGGTGTGCGTGAGCTTGGCCACTGCCTGGGCCTCGCGGCGGAAGCGCTCACGGAAGGCCTGTTCGCGACCGAGTTCGGTGTGGAGGGTCTTGATCGCGACCTGGCGGTCGAGCACGGAGTCGTAGGCGAGGTGCACCGAGGCCATACCGCCCTCGCCGAGCAAGTCGCGCAGCTGATAGCGGCCGCCGGCGAGCGCCCGCCCCGCGTACCGCCCCTGTGCGCCGTCCTGGCTCATCTTCTGCGTCCCCCGTATGGCCCCCGGGCGCCCTGCTCGCCGTGGCTCACTGTTGATCGAAAGTGCTATTCCCGGCCAAGTCTGCCCGAGGGCACTGACACGTCAAGCTCGGTGCCCGTTCCGTGACCGTACGCGAAAGAAGCGTCGCGCAAGCGTTACAGCGGGCGTACGCCCGGTACACACAATTTGCACGTGGGTACGGAAAGCAGGTTTGATGACCGGTCCGTCTCCGGTCGGCGGCGGGGCTCATCCCGGACCGGCGGCTTGCGCTGAGGCTGTAGCGTGGCCGACGGAGACCGTAACAACACCGCGCGCACCGCGGGCAGAAACGACGGCGAGGACTGATGGCACAGCAGCAGCGCGCCCAGGGCCCGTCCGACCCCGAGGCGACTGGCGGCGGTATGTCAGATGCGCCGGAGTTGTGGGGCAACGGCGGACTTGTCGGGGACGGCCGGTACCGGCTGACCGGCAGACTCGGCCGGGGCGGCATGGCGGAAGTGTTCGCAGCCGAGGACGTGCGCCTCGGGCGCACCGTCGCCGTGAAGCTGCTGCGCGCCGACCTCGCCGAGGACCCGGTGTCCAAGGCGCGCTTCACGCGCGAGGCCCAGTCGGTGGCCGGATTGAACCACCACGCGATCGTCGCCGTGTACGACTCCGGCGAGGACATGGTGGGCGGCCAGAGCGTGCCGTACATCGTGATGGAGCTGGTCGAGGGCCGGACCATCCGCGACCTGCTGCTCAACGCCGAGGCGCCGGGCCCCGAGCAGGCCCTGATCATCGTCTCCGGCGTCCTGGAGGCGCTGGCGTACTCGCATCAGCACGGCATCGTGCACCGCGACATCAAGCCGGCCAACGTCATCATCACGCACAACGGCGCGGTGAAGGTGATGGACTTCGGCATCGCCCGCGCCCTGCACGGCGCGTCCACGACGATGACGCAGACCGGCATGGTCATGGGCACGCCTCAGTACCTCTCGCCGGAGCAGGCGCTCGGCAAGGCCGTCGACCACCGCTCCGACCTGTACGCCACCGGCTGCCTGCTGTACGAACTGCTCGCGCTGCGCCCGCCGTTCACCGGTGAGACGCCGCTCTCGGTGGTCTACCAGCATGTGCAGGACATCCCGGTGCCGCCGTCGCGGAGTTCGGACGGCGCGTGCCCGCCGGAGCTCGACGGCCTCGTCATGCGTTCCCTCGCCAAGGAGCCCGACGACCGTTTCCAGACCGCGGAGGAGATGCGCGGCACGGTCCAGTACGCCCTGCAGATGCTGTACGACCAGGGCGGCCACACCGGCACCTGGAACACCGGCCCGGTCGACGCCGCGGCCGGCGCGGGCGCCGCGGCGGCCTTCGCGAGCACCACGGTGATGGCGCCCGGCGGTGGGGGCCCCAGCACCTCGCAGATCCCCCAGCCGATCCTGCCCCAGGGGTACGGCAACGGCGACGAAGGCGGCTTCGAGGGGCACGGCAACAGGGGCAGCGGCCGCGGCAAGCTGTGGATCCTCGCCGTCCTCGCGGTGATCGCGATCGCCGGCGGCGTGGCCCTGGCGCTGAACAACACAGGCACCAAGGGCGGCGACGAGAAGACCCCGACGTCGCCGTCCGCCTCGCAGTCCTCCCCTCAGCAGTCGCCCAGCGCGTCGCAGAGCGAGGAACAGAGCGAGGAGCCGAGCACCGATCCCACGGAGAACGACAACGGCTCCGACGGAGGGTCCTACTGGACGCCGTCGCGGCAGCCGTCGTTCACGCCGTCCCAGCCCGAGACCAGTGACCCGTCGCCGGAGCCGTCGAAGACGGTGACGAGCGACCCGGCGAGCCCGGAGCCGTCGAACCCGCCGAGCACCGACCCCGGCACCGCCGACGGCGGGACTGGCGACGTCAGCGGCGGTGCGGACGGCGGGGCCACCGAAGGCACGGCCCAGGGCCCCACCACCCTCGGCGCCGGCGGCTGACCGGGCCCGGCTCGCCACCTCACTTCGTCCCTCACGCGCGCGTGGGGCCCTGAACCGCCAGGGCCTCACGCGCGCGTGGCGGTTCCGGCCCCGAAGGGTTCTGAGCTGCGCCTTGTCGCACAGCGTCACGGAGCATTCCGAGCGGTCCCCGGCGGTCGGCTTCACGGCCACAGGGGTCGCCGACCCGCGCGCGGGGGGCGCGCGCCTGTTCCGTGCGCCCGCGCGCGTCGCCGCGTCCGTGCGCGCGCCCGGCCGAAAAGCTGAATTCCTCCTTGTGGCGTCCCGGGGCGGGACTCGCACGCGAACTCTTCCCGCAGCCTGGGTGCGCGGGATAACGTGCCGTTGCTCCGGCCTCCTGCGAGGCTGTGACCAGGTCCTTCCCGACTTTGCCGATTTTACTTGGATATCCAAGCAAAAACGCAGGTCAGGAGGGGTTTCACAGAAATGTGTCGCACTGGGTAACGTGAGGCTTGCAGGGCGCTCGCCGGGGCAACCTGTCACGCCTGTTCCGGCCGAGTGGCACCCACCCCGTGCCCGGGTGCCGGAATCCAGGTGAGCCGCACTGGCCACCCGGCAACCCCGGGGGCCGGACCGACGGAGGAGCACACGTGACCGTGGAGAGCACTGCCGCGCGCAAGCCGCGACGCAGCGCCGGAAGCAAGGCCGGCGCCACCGGCACCGAGGCGGCGGGCGCCCCCCGCGCCGCGGCGGCCAAGGCCACCGGCACCAAGCGCACCACCCGCACCACCGCCGGCCGGGGCGCCGAGCCCGAGCTCGTGCAGTTGCTGACGCCCGAGGGCAAGCGCGTCAAGAACGCCGAGTACGACCCGTACGTCGCCGGCATCACCCCCGAGCGCCTCCGCGGTCTCTACCGCGACATGGTCCTCACCCGCCGCTTCGACGCCGAGGCCACCTCCCTCCAGCGCCAGGGCGAGCTGGGCCTGTGGGCCTCGCTGCTCGGCCAGGAGGCCGCCCAGATCGGCTCCGGCCGGGCCCTGCGCGACGACGACTACGTCTTCCCGACCTACCGCGAGCACGGCGTCGCCTGGTGCCGCGGCGTCGACCCGACCAACCTGCTCGGCATGTTCCGGGGTGTGAACAACGGCGGCTGGGACCCCAACGGCAACAACTTCCACCTCTACACGATCGTCATCGGCTCCCAGACGCTGCACGCGACGGGCTACGCGATGGGCGTGGCCAAGGACGGCGCGGACAGCGCGGTCATCGCCTACTTCGGCGACGGCGCCTCCAGCCAGGGAGACGTCGCCGAATCGTTCACCTTCTCCGCGGTCTACAACGCCCCCGTCGTGTTCTTCTGCCAGAACAACCAGTGGGCGATCTCCGAGCCGACCGAGAAGCAGACCCGCGTCCCGCTCTACCAGCGCGCACAGGGCTTCGGCTTCCCGGGCGTCCGCGTCGACGGCAACGACGTCCTGGCCTGCCTCGCGGTCACCGAGTGGGCCCTGGAGCGGGCCCGCCGCGGCGAGGGCCCCACCCTCATCGAGGCGTACACGTACCGCATGGGCGCCCACACCACCTCCGACGACCCCACCCGCTACCGCCACGACGACGAGCGGGCCGCCTGGGAGGCGAAGGACCCGATCCTGCGTCTGCGCCGGCACCTCGAGGCCTCAAACCACACGGACGAGGGATTCTTCGCGGAACTCGAGGCCGAGAGCGAGGCGTTGGGCAGGCGAGTGCGCGAAGCGGTCCGTGCCATGCCGGACCCGGACCACTTCGCCATCTTCGAGAACGTCTACGCGGACGGGCACGCGCTCGTCGACGAGGAGAGGGCCCAGTTCGCCGCCTACCAGGCGTCGTTCGCGACTGAGTCCGACAACGGCTTCGCCGCGGGCGAGGGGGGAAACTGACATGGCGGAGAAGATGGCCCTGGCCAAGGCGATCAACGAGTCGCTGCGCAAGGCCCTCGAGGAGGACCCCAAGGTCCTGGTGATGGGAGAGGACGTCGGCAAGCTCGGCGGCGTCTTCCGGGTGACGGACGGACTGCAGAAGGACTTCGGGGAGTCCCGTGTCATCGACACCCCCCTCGCCGAGTCCGGCATCGTCGGCACCGCCATCGGCCTGGCCCTGCGCGGCTACCGCCCGGTGGTGGAGATCCAGTTCGACGGCTTCGTCTTCCCGGCCTACGACCAGATCGTCACCCAGCTGGCCAAGATGCACGCCCGCTCCCTGGGCAAGGTCAAGCTGCCGGTCGTCGTCCGCATCCCCTACGGCGGCGGCATCGGCGCGGTCGAGCACCACTCCGAGTCCCCCGAGGCGCTCTTCGCGCATGTCTCGGGACTGAAGATCGTCTCCCCGTCGAACGCCGGCGACGCCTACTGGATGATGCAGCAGGCCATCCAGAGCGACGACCCGGTGATCTTCTTCGAGCCCAAGCGGCGCTACTGGGACAAGGGCGAGGTCGACGCCGAGGCCATCCCCGGCCCGCTGCACAAGGCGCGTGTGGTGCGCGAGGGCTCCGACCTGACGCTGGTCGCCTACGGGCCGATGGTCAAGCTCTGCCAGGAGGTCGCCGACGCGGCCGCCGAGGAGGGCAGGAACCTGGAGGTCCTGGACCTGCGCTCGGTCTCCCCGCTCGACTTCGACGCCATCCAGGCCTCCGTGGAGAAGACCCGTCGTCTGGTCGTCGTCCACGAGGCGCCGGTGTTCTTCGGCTCGGGCGCGGAGATCGCCGCCCGGATCACCGAACGCTGCTTCTACCACCTGGAGGCCCCGGTGCTCCGGGTCGGCGGCTACCACGCCCCGTACCCGCCGGCGCGCCTGGAGGAGGAGTACCTGCCGGGCCTGGACCGGGTGCTCGACGCCGTCGACCGTGCCCTGGCGTACTGAGGAGAGGGTCGTGACGACGATGACGGAAGCGTCCGTACGCGAGTTCAAGATGCCCGACGTGGGCGAGGGACTCACCGAGGCCGAGATCCTCAAGTGGTACGTCCAGCCGGGCGACACGGTGACGGACGGCCAGGTGGTGTGCGAGGTCGAGACGGCCAAGGCCGCCGTCGAACTGCCCATCCCCTACGACGGCGTGGTCCGGGAGCTGCACTTCCCCGAGGGCACCACGGTCGACGTGGGCATGTCGATCATCGCGGTGGACGTGTCCGGCGGCGCCGCGCCCGCGCAGGCCCCGGCGCCGACCGAGGCCCCTGCCCGGGCCGAGGCTCCGGCCCAGGCCCCGGAGCAGCCCGCCGAGGCCAAGCCGGAAGGCGGCTCCGGCCGTCAGCCGGTGCTCGTCGGATACGGCGTGGCCACGTCCTCGACCAAGCGCCGCCCGCGCAAGTCCCCGGCAGCCGCCGCCGTACAGGCGGAGCTGAACGGCCACGGCAGCACGCCCGCGGCCGTGAAGGAACGCCCGCTGGCGAAGCCGCCGGTGCGCAAGCTGGCCAAGGACCTCGGAGTGGACCTCACGACGGTGGTCCCGTCCGGCCCGGACGGCATCATCACCCGCGAGGACGTCCACGCGGCGGCGGCCCCCGCCCAGGCGGCCCCTCCGCAGCCGGCGCCCGTCCCCGAGCAGGTCACCGCGGCGCCGCCCGCCCCCCAGGCCGCGGCGTCGTACGACACCACGCGCGAGACCCGCATCCCGGTCAAGGGCGTCCGCAAGGCCACCGCGCAGGCCATGGTGGGCTCGGCGTTCACCGCGCCGCACGTCACGGAGTTCGTGACGGTCGACGTGACGCGCACCATGAAGCTCGTCGAGGAGCTCAAGCAGGACAAGGACATGCAGGGCCTGCGGGTCAACCCGCTCCTGCTGATCGCCAAGGCCCTGCTGGTCGCCATCAGGCGCAACCCGGAGGTCAACGCGTCCTGGGACGAGGCGGCGCAGGAGATCGTGGTCAAGCACTACGTCAACCTGGGCATCGCCGCGGCCACCCCGCGCGGGCTGATCGTCCCGAACGTCAAGGACGCCCACGCCAAGACGCTCCCGCAACTGGCAGAGTCCCTGGGCGAACTGGTCGCGACGGCGAGGGAGGGCAAGACGTCTCCCGCCGCCATGCAGGGCGGCACGGTGACCATCACCAACGTCGGCGTCTTCGGCGTCGACACCGGCACGCCGATCCTCAACCCCGGCGAGTCCGCGATCCTGGCGGTCGGCGCGATCAAGCTCCAGCCGTGGGTGCACAAGGGCAAGGTGAAGCCCCGCCAGGTCACCACGCTCGCGCTGAGCTTCGACCACCGACTGGTGGACGGAGAGCTGGGCTCCAAGGTGCTCGCCGACGTGGCGGCCGTCCTGGAGCAGCCCAAGAGGCTGATCACCTGGGCCTGACGGCTTCGGAGCGGTAAGTTGAGACACGAAGGGACGGCCGCAACTTCTGATTGCGGCCGCCCCTTCTCTCATGTGGCCGTTCAGGGACGCTTGAGCACGTACACCGGCTCCCCGTCCGTACTGCCGCCCATGGAGTGGATGCAGGCGTGCTTGCGCAGCAGACGCAGGCATTCGTTGACCCGCTGGACCGGGAGTCCGGTGCGGGCCGCGATCGACGCGAGCGGCTGACGCAGCTCACCGTGCTCCACCAGAACCGGCGCGATCACCACCGCGACCGCCCACACGTCCGAGGTCACGGACAGCCGCTGCCGCCAGTCGGCCAGTACGGCCTCGGTGGTCGGGTGCGCGGAAAGCTCGGCGGTCGGCGCCGGACGGTCCAGGGACAGCACGTCGAGCCGGTTGGCGATGCGTTCCATGGCCTGTGCGATGACCTGCTGCGCGACGAGCCCGGCTCGCTGCAGATCCAGCATCTCCCGCTGGACGACGAGGGTTTCCCGCTGCATTTCCAGCGCCTCGCGCTGCGTGGCGAGCAACTCCTTCTGCACCGCGAGTGATTCCCGCTGCGTCGCCGCGAGGTCCTCGTCCATCTGGAGGTTGTGCGCCTCCAGCCGGACGATGGCCTCCGCGACCTGCTCGGGCATCGCGTACGCGATCGGCGCGCCCGGGCCGAGAGGCTGAACCTCGGCCTCCTGCAGCGTGTAGGAACCCTCTCGCTGCACGGTCTCGATCACCTCGGCGACCCACTGCTTGAAGGGGGCGCAGGCGGGCTTGGTGCAGGCGTTGACGAGCAGTACGAGACCTTGCAGAGAGATCAGATTCAGGTCTCGGCGCCACTCTCTACCTGCGGGAATGCTGAGACCGTAAGCTCCAGTTACGGTCTCGAGAATCTCTCGATGGTCCTTTGGGACATGGTCGGCGAGTGCCTGACGCGAGTTGGTGTGCCCCAGTCGCTTGCAGACGTCCACCGCCGGGAACCAGTGCGTCCCGTCGGGCATCGTCAGCCTCCGGACGCGCGCTCCGGTGGCCGCGTAGACGAAGTCGCTGACATCGATCGCGTCGTGCTGCGCCCGGGGCCCGGGCTGGTGCTTGCTGGGTTCGATCATGTGAACCACCTCCGACGCGGACCGTAGGGTGGAGCAAATCGAATATGCCAGCACAAGTCGGGATGTTCACGATTGCGAGGGAAGTTCGCCGGTTCCGCTGCGCGAGACGGTCAGCGTCTGCCCCCGGCGCGGTCCCGCAACCCCGTCTACACGGGGACGTGCACCGAGGACACCCGGCTCGCGACCAGGCGTTCCCGTTCCCGGCGGGCCGCGCGTGAGCGCAGTCGCAGGATCTGGCTGACGCCCAGTGCCTGGAGGACGAAGACGGAGGAGAAGGCCACGGTGTAGTCGTCGCCGGTCGCGTCCAGCAGCACGCCGACCGCGAACAGCGTCGTCATGGAGGCCACGAAGCCGCCCATGTTGGTGATGCCGGACGCCGTGCCCTGCCGCTCGGGCGGGTTGGCCGGTCGGGCGAAGTCGAAGCCGATCATCGACGCGGGCCCGCACGCCCCCAGCACCGCGCACAGCGCGACCAGCAGCCACATCGGGGCGTGCGCGCCGGGCCATGCCAGCGTCGCGGCCCACAGCAGCGAGGTCGTCCCGACGGTGCCGAGCGCCAGCGGCAACCGGGCCTCGTGGTGCCGGGCGACGACCTGTCCGTACACGAGGCCGACGGCCATGTTGGACAGCACGACGAGGGTGAGCAGTTCACCGGCCGTGGCCCGGCTGAGCCCCTGTGCCTCGACCAGGAACGGCAGCCCCCACAGCAGCAGGAACACCATCGCCGGGAACTGCGTGGTGAAGTGGACCCACAGTCCCAGCCGCGTGCCGGGCTCCCGCCAGGACGCGGCGATCTGCCGTCGTACGTACGCGGCCCCCTGGTGCGGGAAGGGCTCGGGCTCGTACCCCTCGGGGTGGTCCTTCAGGAACAGCACCAGCAGCACGAGGACGACGACCCCGGCGAGCGCGCTGCCCGCGAACGCGGCCGTCCAGCCGACGTCGTGCAGCAGCCGGGCGAGCACCAGCGTGGAGACGAGGTTGCCGGCCATGCCCACCAGCCCCGCGAACTGGGCGACCAGCGGTCCGCGCCGGGCCGGGAACCAGCGGGTGCCCAGCCGCAGCACGCTGATGAACGTCATCGCGTCGCCGCAGCCGAGCAGCGCCCGCGAGGCGAGCGCCATGCCGTACGAGGGTGAGAAGGCGAACCCGAGCTGTCCCGCCGTGAACAGCACGACGCCGATGCCGAGCACCTTCTTGGTGCCGAGCCGGTCCACGAGCAGCCCGACCGGTATCTGCATCCCCGCGTACACCAGCAGTTGGAGGATGGAGAAGGTCGACAGGGCGGAGGCGTTCACGCCGAAGCGGTCGGCGGCGTCCAGGCCCGCGACCCCCAGCGAGGTGCGGAAGATGACGGCGACGAAGTAGACGCAGACGCCGATCCCCCACACGGCGACGGCGCGACGGCCGCCCGGCGGGTCACCTGGGAGGGTGAAGTCGCTCCCCCGACCGCACGGCTTCCCCGACCCGCCGGAGTGCTCGCGGTCCCCTGGTTCCTCGGTACTCATCGGAGTTCCCCTCGGGCCAGGTGCGAGAACCAGCCCACGTGCCGGTGCACGAGCCGGACGGCGTCCTCGGCGTCGCCGGCGCGCAGCGCCCGCAGGATCTCCTCGTGCTCGACGAGGGTCTTGGCGACCCGGTCGGGGTGGGAGTGCAGGACGGCGACGCCCATCCGCAGCTGCCGGTCGCGGAGTTGGTCGTAGAGCCGGGAGAGGATCTCGTTGCCGCCGCTGCGGACTATCTCGGCGTGGAAGCAGCGGTCGGTGACCGCGGCGCCGGCCAGGTCACCGGCGGCGGCCTGCGCCTTCTGCAGTTCGAGCAACTCCTCAAGGCGGGCGAGGAGTCCGGCGGGGGCGGGGACGGCCTTGCGGGCCGCGTGCTCCTCGACCAGCATCCGGGTCTCGACGACGTCCGCGATCTCCTGGGCGGACACCGGGAGCACCAGGGCTCCCTTTTTTGGGTAAAGCTTGATCAGACCCTCCGCCTCCAGCCGCAGCAGCGCCTCACGCACAGGTGTGCGCGAAACGCCGACGGCCTCGGCGAGTTCTCCCTCGGTGAGAAGGGTGCCTCCCTCGTAGCGGCGGTCCAGCACACCCTGTTTGACGTGGGCGTAGACGCGCTCCGCGGCGGGCGGCTGCCTGACGGGGACGGGTGGGGCGGACGGCATGCGGACAGCATAGATACAACACGTACGCATGGGCAGGAGCAGTCCATCATGCGGACCCGGGGGGTGTGACGGAGAAATCGGTTGCAGCGAAGGCGCAACCATCTGTGCTACTTACGTGTCACACACATGCGGCCCCTTTTCTTTCTCCCCTTCAACCCGGCCGCACCGCAGGGGCATTCGACGTAATCGGGGTATTTCAGTTGATAACCGCCACCAAGGGCATCAGGACCCGCCGAGCCGGAGCCGTCGCCGTCACGACCGGCGCGATGCTCGCCTCCGGTGCCCTCTTCGCGGCGCCCGCGCAAGCCGTTGCGACGCCCACGATCGCCGCCAAGACCGGCTACGTGATGAACAACGCCAACGGCGCCGACCTGTACAACAAGGGTATGAACACCCGGATGTCCACGGGGTCGACGACGAAGATCATGACCGCGAAGGTCGTGCTCGCGCAGTCGAACCTCAACCTGGACGCCAAGGTCACCATCCAGATGGCCTACAGCGACTACATCGTGTCGAAGGGCGCCTCGTCCGCCCGGTTGATCGTCGGCGACAAGGTCACCGTCCGTCAGCTGCTGTACGGGCTGATGCTGCCGTCCGGTTGTGACGCCGCGTACGCGCTCGCCGACAAGTTCGGCACCGGCACGACCCGCGCCGCCCGCGTGAAGTCGTTCATCGGCAAGATGAACGCCCAGGCCAAGGCGCTCGGCATGACGAACACGAAGTTCGACTCGTTCGACGGCATCGGCAACGGCGCCAACTACTCGACGGCCAAGGACCTGACGAAGCTCGCGAGCAGCGCGCTCAAGAGCCCGACGTTCCGCACGGTCGTCGGCACCAAGTCGTACACGGCGAAGACGACCACGAAGACGGGCTCCACGCGCACCATGGCGCCCTGGGTCAACACCAACACGCTGCTGAGCAGCTACAGCGGCGCCATCGGCGTGAAGACGGGCTCCGGCCCGGAGGCGAAGTACTGCCTCGTCTTCGCCGCGACCCGCAAGGGCAAGACGGTCGTGGGCACGGTGCTGGCCTCCACGAACGCGACCGTGCGCGCCCAGGACGCGACGAAGCTGCTCAACTACGGCTTCGCGCGCCTCGGCTGACGCTCCGGCGTCCTTGCACGCAGCGGGCCCGTCGTGAACCTTCACGGCGGGCCCGTCCCGTTGTGCGGCGGCGCCCGGCAGGCTCGTCGCGTTCCTCGGCGGCGCGGTGTTACTTCGTCACGGCGAAGTTCCGCAGGATCGCGTCCGTCAGCTCAGGATCGCCCTCCGCCTTCACCCGGTCGGCGACCGCCTCCGGGGGCACCCGGCCGCAGGCCAGGCGGACGTACGTCTCCCAGTCGAGGGAGAAGGCGGCGGCCGGTCCGAGCGCGGGGACCGTCTCCAGGGTGCCGCGGCCCTGGATGTCGACGCGGATCGTGCGCAGGAACTCCACCGGACCGTGCACGTCGAAGACGACGGCGGAACTGCGCGGCGCGTCGGCCCGTTCGGCGACGACGGCGGGCAGCTCGCCCAGCAGCACGTCCCGCGCGATGTGCGCGCCGGGGGAGTCCAGGTTGCCGGGACGGCCGAGCGCGGCGCGCAGGTCCTGCTCGTGCACCCACACGTTGAACGCGTGGTCGCGCATGGACCGCTCCAGCGTCAGCTCGGTGCCGAGGGGGCCGCGCACGGTGGCCTCGGGGGCACGCGACTCGTTGCGCAGCTGGCGGTTGCGGCGGATGATCGTGTACTCCAGCTCGGACGTCATCTCCGGCGCGGTGTGGTGCCGGCGGACGTCGACCTGGACCTCGTAGTAGCGCTGGAGGTCGGTTGCCACGTGGAAGAGGTCGCGGGGCAGGGAGTGGATCGGCCGCGGGTCGCCGTACATCTCGCAGTCCAGGCCGATGACGTGCGAGACGATGTCGCGCACCGACCAGCCCGGGCACGGCGTCCGGCGGTTCCAGTCCGCCTCCGCCAGGGGCTGCACCAGCTCGGATATCGCTTCGATGGAGTGGGTCCAGGCGTCGGCGTAGGGCTGGAGGGTGGGAGGCAGACTCACGGAACGGGACCCCTCGGCGGTCGGTACACGGGCGGGCTGGTGGTGGCGGCGTTGCCAGCGGGAGGTGGCGGTCGGCTGCTGTCGGCGTCGTCTGGGGGGCTCCTCGGTTCTCGGCTGGGCTCGAACCGGGGGAGACCCCCAAGTTACGCTGCTGGGAGTCACCCCGGCAGTGCTTTCGTGTGACGATCGTAGGCCCGTGTGGACGACTCGAATGCCAGGACGGTGGTAGTGTGCGCGCCTCTCTGATCCAGATCGCCGTGGAAGAGGGCGAATCGGTGCAAGCCCGGCGGGTCCGGGCCGCCGCCCTCGTACGGGAGCAGGCCGGCGCGGACCTGGTGGTGCTGCCGGAACTGTGGACGACCGGCGCGTTCGCCTACGACGCGTTCGCCGCCGAGGCCGAGCCGCTTCACGGGCCGACGTTCGAGACGATGGCCAAGGCCGCGAGCGACGCGGGCGTGTGGCTGCACGCGGGCTCGGTCCCCGAGCGGGACGCCGCCGACGGCGCTCTCTACAACACCTCCCTCGTCTTCTCCCCCTCCGGCGATCTGGCCGCCTCCTACCGCAAGATCCACCGCTTCGGCTTCGACAAGGGCGAGGCGGTGCTGATGGGCGCGGGCCAGGACCTGGTGACGGTCCGTCTGCCGCGGACGACCGTGGGCCTCGCCACCTGTTACGACCTCCGTTTCCCCGAACTCTTCCGCGGTCTCGTCGACGCGGGCGCCGAGACCCTGGTGGTGTCGGCGGGCTGGCCGGAGCGCCGCCGGTCGCACTGGACGCTCCTGGCCCGGGCGCGGGCGGTCGAGAACCAGGCGTTCGTGCTCGCGTGTGGAACGGCCGGGACGCACGCGGAAGTTCCGCAGGCAGGTCACTCGATCGTGGTGGATCCGTGGGGCGAGGTGCTGGCCGAGGCCGGTCAGGGCGAGGAGGTCCTCACGGTCGACTTCGACCCGGCGAAGACCGCGACGACGCGCGAGCAGTTCCCGGCCCTGAAGGACAGGGTGCTCGGCCTGGAGCCCCCGCGCCGCTGACTGGAGCCCCCGCGCCGCTGAGCACCGTGCCGTCGCATCGCAGCGCCGCCCGCCGGGAATCTCCGGCGGGCGGAGGGGCTCAGTCCTCCCGCTCCTTCTCCGCGAGGTGGATCACGCACACCGCCACCGCGATCAGCAGTGCCGGGTCCGCGTCGTCCCGTACGACGTCCACGCCGTACGTGTCGCGCACGTGGAGCCAGCGCCGGGAGACGACCGCGAGGAGTTCCCCGTCGTACTCGACGGCGAACTCCCGGTCGAGGATCTTCCCGCTGACGTCGAGTTCGGTGCTTCCGTCCGCCAGGGACACGCGGTAGTGGTTGCGCAGCAGCGACAGCCGCTTGCGGCGGATGGTGGCCAGCGGTTCGCCGTCCCGTTCGATCACCATGGTGTCGCGCAGCGCGAACATCTTCTGGCGGATGTCGATCAGCACCCGCCCCTGGGTGTCCTTCAGCTCGAAGGTGTCCCGCACCCGGAGCGCCTTGCCGTCGACGAGGTAGACCTGGTTGCCGCGGTCGTCCTCGATCCAGTAGTCGTCACCGAAGCCGAGGATCCGGTCGCGTACGAGGAATCTCATGACGGTACGGCTTCCCCGGCGGCCGCCGGGGGACGCAGCCACTAGCCCGACGGGCCGAGCGTCCGACCCCGGCCGGGCGGCGTCGCCGCGGTGGTCACACGCCGTATCCGTCGCTGTATCCGTCGCGGCGCCGGTCCGTCTCGACCACGGTGGTCGAGGCCGGGGGCACCATCACGCGGCGGCGCCGGGCGATGCTGCTGAAGGTCGTCACGCCGATCAGGCCGACGATCATCAAGATGATGCCGACCAGGTCGAGATTGACCCCTTGCATGTCCCAGTCGGTCGCGAACGTGAGGATGGCTCCCACGGCGATGAGGATGATGCACCCGCCGAGGCCCATGAGTGTCGCCTCCCTGTCCGGTGTACCGGTCGTTCCGGTCCCTGACTCCGGATACCCCGGGAGGCAACTTGCATGCGGGGGCTCACCCTTGGCCTAGGGGCGGGCCGAGGGGGATCAGCCCTCCAGAAACGCCGTCAGCGCGTTGGCCAGCAGGTACGGGTCGTCGGCGCCGCTCAACTCCCGTGCGCTGTGCATGGAGAGGATGGCCACGCCGATGTCGACGGTGCGGATGCCGTGCCGGGCGGCGGTGATCGGGCCGATCGTGGTGCCGCACGGCATGGAGTTGTTGGAGACGAACGACTGGAACGGCACACCGGCCTTCTCGCAGGCGGCGGCGAACACGGCCCGGCCCGAACCGTCCGTGGCGTAGCGGTTGTTGACGTTGACCTTGAGGATCGGGCCGCCGTTCACGCGCGGGTGGTGCGTCGGGTCGTGCCGCTCCGCGTAGTTGGGGTGGACCGCGTGCCCGGTGTCGGAGGAGAGGCAGACGGTGCCGGCGAAGGCCCGCGCCCGGTCCTCGTACGACCCGCCGCGCGCGAACACCGAGCGCTCCAGCACGCCGCCGAGCAGCGGGCCGTCCGCGCCGGTGTCGGACTGGGAGCCGTTCTCCTCGTGGTCGAAGGCGGCGAGCACCGGGATGAACGGCAGGCCGGCGCCGCCGGTCGCGACGGCGGCCAGGGCGGCCGTTCCGGCGTGCACGGACAGCAGGTTGTCCATGCGGGGCCCGGCGACGAGCTCCTCGTCGCGGCCGAGGTAGGCGGGTGGTTCCACGGAGTGGGTCATCAGGTCCCAGCCGGTGACCTCGCCCGCGGGAATCCCCGACTCCTCCTCCAGGAAGGAGATCAGGTCGCCCTCGCGGACGTCGCCGAGGCCCCAGACCGGCTGGAGGTGGCGCTGCTTGTCGAGCTTGAGGCCGTCGTTGACGGCACGGTCCAGATGGATGGCGAGCTGGGGCACCCGCAGCAGCGGCCGGCTCACGTCGACGAGCCGGGTGGAGCCGTCGCGCAGGGTCAGCCGGCCGGACAGGCCCAGGTCGCGGTCGAGCCAGGAGTTGAGCAGCGGCCCGCCGTAGATCTCCACGGCCACCTGGCGCCAGCCGTGCGCGCCGGCGTCGGGCAGCGGCTTGACGCGCAGGTTGGGGGAGTCGGTGTGCGCGCCGATGATCCGGAACGGGGTGTGCGGGGCGGCGCCCTCGGGGACGTACCAGGCCACGATCGCGCCCCCGCGCAGCACGTACTTGCCGCCGCTGCCCCCCTCCCACGCGTCCGTCTCGGCGACCTGCCGGAAACCGGCCTTCTCCAGCCGTTCCGCGGCGTTCGCCACGGCGTGGTACGGCGACGGGCTGGCCGTCAGGAAGGACATCAGGTCGTCGGTGTGGCCGCGGTCGAAGCGGGAGGGTGCGCTCATGGGGTTCACCTTAACGACGGACGAGGGCCCGCTCCCGGCGATGGGAGCAGGCCCTCGTGAGGACGGTGTGTGAGTCGGCGCAAGCGTGCCGAACCGGACGCGGCGAGCCCCGCCCGCCGCGTCCGGACAGGTTCCGGCGGGTCCTAGGGCGTGTTTCGAAAGTCCCGCCTGCCCGGCGACGCCTGGCACGCACTCCCCCACTGCCTGAAGGGCGTGGGGGTGCCCCCAGCCGCGTTGTCGGGATCACCCCGATACATTCAGTATCGGGGCGACCCTCCGCCTTGCGATCGCACGCACCAGACGCCGCCGGGCCCGCCCTTCGGGCGGACGACGCTACTTTCGAAACACGCCCTAGAACGCCGCCTCGTCCAGGTCCATCAGGTCGAGCTCGACGCCGGCGGCGACCTTGCGGGCCAGGGTCACGCCCGGCAGGACGTTCGCCGCGAAGAACTTCGCCGCCGCGATCTTGCCGGTGTAGAAGGCCCTGTCCTTTGCGGAGGCCGTCTCCAGCTTCTCGGCGGCGACAGCCGCGCCCTTGAGCAGCAGGTAGCCGACGACGACGTCGCCGGACGCCATCAGCAGGCGGGTGGTGTTGAGGCCCACCTTGTAGATGTTCTTGACGTCCTGCTCGGTGGCCGCGAGGTCGGTGAGCATCAGGCCGACGATGGCCTCCAGCTCGACGGCCGCCTTCGCCAGGTGCTCGCGGGCCGCCGAGAGGTCCTCGCCGCCGGTGCCGAGCGCCAGGAACTTCTTGATGTCCTCGGCGAGGGAGTTCAGCGCCGCGCCCTGGTTGCGGACGATCTTCCGGAAGAAGAAGTCCTGGCCCTGGATCGCCGTCGTGCCCTCGTACAGCGTGTCGATCTTGGCGTCCCGGATGTACTGCTCGATCGGGTACTCCTGCAGGAAGCCGGAGCCGCCGAAGGTCTGCAGCGACTGGGCGAGCTGCTCGTAGCCCTTCTCGGAGCCGTAGCCCTTGACGATCGGCAGGAGCAGGTCGTTGAGGGCCTCCAGCGCGGAGGCGTCCTCGCCGGCGGCCTCCTTGACCTGGATCTCGTCCTGGATCGAGGCGGTGTAGAGCACCAGCGCGCGCATGCCCTCCGCGTACGCCTTCTGCGTCATCAGCGAGCGGCGCACGTCGGGGTGGTGGGTGATGGTGACCTTGGGCGCGGTCTTGTCCATGAAGTTCGCGAGGTCGGGACCCTGGACGCGCTCCTTGGCGTACTCCAGCGCGTTCAGGTAGCCCGTCGACAGCGTGGAGATCGCCTTCGTGCCGACCATCATGCGGGCGAACTCGATGATGCGGAACATCTGGCGGATGCCGTCGTGCTTGTCGCCGATCAGCCAGCCCTTGGCGGGGTGGCGGTCGCCGAAGGTCATCTCGCAGGTGTTGGAGGCCTTCAGGCCCATCTTGTGCTCGACGTTCGTCGCGTAGACGCCGTTGCGCTCGCCCAGCTCGCCGGTCTCGAAGTCGAAGAGGTACTTCGGCACGAGGAAGAGGGACAGGCCCTTGGTGCCGGGGCCGTGGCCCTCGGGACGGGCGAGGACGTAGTGGAGGATGTTCTCCTCCATGTCGTGCTCACCGGAGGTGATGAAGCGCTTCACGCCCTCGATGTGCCAGGAGCCGTCCTCCTGCTGGACCGCCTTTGTGCGGCCGGCGCCGACGTCGGATCCGGCGTCGGGCTCGGTGAGGACCATCGTGGAGCCCCACTGCTTCTCCACGGCGACTTTGGCGATG
The DNA here is from genome assembly GCF_042889585.1 of Streptomyces sp. NPDC002566. Taxonomy (NCBI): domain Bacteria; kingdom Bacillati; phylum Actinomycetota; class Actinomycetes; order Kitasatosporales; family Streptomycetaceae; genus Streptomyces; species Streptomyces sp. NPDC002566. The sequence goes on from NZ_JBIARD010000006.1 coordinate 324,987, forward strand.
TGCTTCTGGACCTCGTTGCCCTCCTCGAAGAGGATGCCGGCGAACGCGGGGCCCGAGGAGTACATCCAGACGGCCGGGTTGGCGCCCAGGATCATCTCGGCGAAGGCCCAGATCAGGGAGCGGGGGGAGGTGGTGCCGCCGATCTCCTCGGGCAGGCCCAGGCGCCAGTACTCCGAGTCCATGAACGCCTTGTAGCTCTTCTTGAAGGACGCCGGGACGGGCGCGGTGTTCGTCTCCGGGTCGAAGACCGGCGGGTTGCGGTCGGCGTCGACGAAGGACTCGGCCAGCTCGTTCTCGGAGAGGCGGGTCAGCTCCTCCAGGATGCTCTTGGCGGTCTCGGTGTCCATCTCCCCGAACGGACCGGTGCCGTACACCTTGTCGCGTCCGAGTACTTCGAAGAGGTTGAACTCGATGTCGCGGAGATTCGACTTGTAGTGCCCCATGGCGACGGCTCCCGTGATCCGTTGAAGAGATCGGCGAGGCACTGTGGTTCCTCGCGCTAGTTCGCTTACCAACAAGTAGCTACCGATGATGCTACCCGTCGGTAATAAGTCGCAACCCCGTCGGGGAAGGTGTGACGCGTCCGACCGGAACGCCGTCCCGGCCCGCCCCGCGACGGCGCTCGGTACGCTTGCGCTCATGTATGGATACGGCCAGCCCATGGACGGGGGCGGCGCGCAGCAGCAGTACGCCCCGCCGCAGCAGCCCATGGCCGGCGGCTACGGGCAGCAGCCGCCCCTGTACCCCGAGCCGTCCCCGCCCTCGCTCGCGGACGCGGTACGCGCCTTCACCACCGGTCAGATGGTCGCCGAGGACTTCCAGCAGGTCTTCGCGACCTCGAAGGTCTACTGCCCGCGCGGCGACAACCCGGGGTTCCTCGCCCTGCACAACACCCAGCAGCCGGTGATCCCGATGTTCACCACGCTGAAGGAGCTGCGCCGTTACGCGGGCAAGGAGTCCAAGTACTTCGTGATCTCCGGTTCCGAGGTGCTCGACCTGCTGCCCACCGGCTACGGCTTCGTCCTCGACATGGAGGGCGAGCACCGGATGGTCTTCGACGCGAAGGCGGTCGAGCAGATGGTGGACTTCGCGATGCGCCGGATGTACGGGTAGTCGATCTTCTCGTCTTGTGACGTTCCTCGTCTTGTGACGGTGGGAGCCCGGAGGGAATGTCCTCCGGGCTCTCGTCGTTCTGGGTGGCAGAAAGTTCAACGCTCAACTAAAGTGATCCGCACGTCGCCCAAGGAGGTACCGACATGCCCGCCGTGACCGTCGAGAACCCGCTGACGCTGCCCCGCGTGGCCGCCCCGGCCGACGCCGTCGCCCGTCCCGTGCTCGCCGTCACCACCGCGCCCAGCGGGTACGAGGGCGAGGGCTTCCCGGTGCGCCGGGCCTTCGCGGGGATCAACTACCGCCACCTCGACCCGTTCATCATGATGGATCAGATGGGTGAGGTGGAGTACGCGCCCGGCGAGCCCAAGGGGACGCCCTGGCACCCTCACCGCGGCTTCGAGACCGTCACCTACATCATCGACGGCGTCTTCGACCACCAGGACAGCCAGGGCGGCGGCGGCACCATCACCAACGGCGACACCCAGTGGATGACGGCCGGGGCCGGCCTGCTCCACATCGAGGCGCCGCCGGAGTCGCTGGTCATGTCCGGCGGTCTGTTCCACGGTCTCCAGCTGTGGGTGAACCTGCCGGCCAAGGACAAGATGATGGCGCCGCGCTACCAGGACATCCGCGGCGGCAGCGTCCAGTTGCTCACCTCGCCCGACGGTGGCGCGCTCCTGCGGGTCATCGCGGGCGAGCTGGACGGCCACGCGGGTCCCGGGATCACGCACACGCCGATCTCCATGGTCCACGCGACGCTGGCGCCGGGCGCGGAGATCACCCTGCCGTGGCGGGAGGACTTCAACGGCCTTGCGTACGTCCTGGCCGGCAAGGGTTCGGTGGGCGCGGAGCGCCGGCCGATCCACCTGGGCCAGACCGCCGTCTTCGGAGCCGGCTCCTCGCTGACCGTCCGTGCGGACGAACGGCAGGACTCCCACACGCCGGACCTGGAGGTCGTCCTCCTCGGCGGCCGGCCGATCCGCGAGCCGATGGCCCACTACGGCCCGTTCGTCATGAACACCCGTGACGAACTCCAGCAGGCGTTCGAGGATTTCCAGAAGGGACGGCTCGGAACGATCCCGGCGGTGCACGGAATGACGGAGAAGGGCCTGTAGGCCCACGGGAACCGGTACGGTACGAAACGGGCCCGAAGCCGCAAAGTGTTCTTGCGGCTTCGGGCCCGCTCGCTGCGCCGGGGCCGGTTACGGCAGGACGTACACCGGCGCCCCGTCGGAAGCGCACCCGGCCTGCCGCACGCACCCGCGCTTCAGCAGCATCCGCAGGCAGTCGTGGACACGGTCCTGCGACAGCCCCGTCCGGTTGACGATGTCCTCCACCCGGTAGCGAGCCTCACCGCGGACGAGGGCCGGCGCCAGGTAGGCGGCCACGGCGTGGACGTCGTCCGTCACGACGAGGTTCTTCGCCCTCCAGGCGGCGAGCAGCTCCTGCGCCGTCACCTTCGGCTCCGCGGCCGGCCGGGGACCGTCGGCGGGATTCCTGAGGGCGTCGGCGATGTCACGCAGACTGTGGCTGATCTCCTGGAGGAGACCGTTGCTCTCCTGCCGGAAACCGTTGTTCTCCCTCAGGAGGTCGTTCTGCTCCTCCAGGAGGCCTTGTCGACGGGCCTGGAACGCCAGCATCATCTCGTCCGCCCGGATGTTCCGCTCCTCCAGCCGGACGATGGCGTCGGCGACCTGGTCCGGCATGACGTAGGCGGTGCCGCCGGTGGCGGCGGGTTGCACGGCAGCCGGTTCCAGGGTGTAGGAACCGTCGCGCTGGATGGTCGCGACGACCTCCGAGACCCAGGTCTTGAAGGGGCCGCACTCCGGCTTCGTGCAACCGTTGACGAGGGCGACGAGACCTTTCAGGTTCACCATCTTCATCGACTTCTGCAGCTTGTGAGCTGCAAGTTTGCGTGAGGTGTCTACTCCATAGACGCCTTGTGCAATCTCATCCAGCCGCTTGGTGCAATCCGCTGCAACGTGCCAACCGAGCGCTTGCCGTGTGTTTGCGTAGCCGAGATCCGTGGCGACGTCAGCCGCCACGAACCAGTGCTCCCCCTCCGGCGTGGTCAGCCTTCGTACCCGCGCCCCCGTGGCCGCGAACACGAAGTCGTTGATGTCGATCGCGTCCTGCCGCGCCGTCGGCTCGTGCGGCGGCGTGTCGTTGTGCTCGTACATCGAGCATCACCTCCAGCCACGGAAGCTAGGCAGGCGCATATGCGCCCCGCATGGCCCGAAAGGAAGTTCACCCGTTAGGGCAACGAGGTATCGACTCTGCGGTTGGTGACGCCCAGTCACCCGGCTGGGGTGCCTCCGGGAGACAGGGGACCGGGGCCGTGGTGCGCTGAGGGGGTGCGTCTGCTGCCCGAAGCCGTTCGTCGTCTCGCTGCCTGGTGTGCCGTCGTCCTGCTCGTGTCGGGCGTCGGGTACGTCGGGATCCGGCTGTGCGCGGAGCTGCGCACCGCCGTCGTGCCGGTGCTGCTCGCGCTGCTGGGGAGCGCGCTGCTCGGGCCCTTCCACCGGCGGATGGTGAAGGCGCGGGTGAACCGGTCGGTGGCCGCCGCCGTCACGTGCGTGGCCGTGGTGGCGGTGGTCGGCGGGGCCGTCTACATCGTCGTCGCCGCGCTCATCGAGAGCGGGGACGAGATCGTCGCCTCGCTGAAGGAGGCGGCACGGGGGCTGACACAGCACTTCGGGGCGGCGGGCACCTCGCTCGACGACGTCGCCTCCAACGCCCGGGAGCTGCTCCGCAAGTTCGGCGGGACCGCGGCCTCCGGGGTGATCAGCGGGGTGAGCGTGGTGGGCGAGAGCATCGCGATGGCGGTGCTGGCGCTCCTGCTCGTCTTCTTCTTCCTGCGCGACTCCGACCGCGCCGTCGACGGTCTGCGGGCCGTCGCACCGCGCGGGACCGCGGACACCGTGGAGGCGATGGCGCGGCGGGCCTTCCGCGCCGTCGAGGGGTTCATGCGGGGGACGACCTTGATCGCCTTCATCGACGCCGTCTGTATCACTGTCGGACTGCTCGTCCTGCGCGTGCCCGGCGCGGCGGGGCTGGGTGCGCTGGTCTTCGTCGGCGCCTACATCCCCTATCTGGGCGCCTTCCTCTCCGGCGGGGTCGCCGTGCTGGTGGCGCTCGCCGACCGGGGGTTCGTCATCGCGCTGTGGGCGCTCGGGGTGGTGCTCGCCGTGCAGGTGCTGGAGGGGCATGTGCTCCAGCCGATGATCCAGAGCCGGACCGTGCAGATGCACCCGGCGGTGGTCATGCTGACGATCACAGCGGGCGCCTCCGTCGCCGGGATTCTCGGCATGCTGCTCGCCGTGCCGCTGACGGCCGCCGCGTTCGGGGTGATGTACGAACTGCGGGAGCGCTACACCGCTCCCCCGGAGGCCGGAGCGCCGGGAACCGCGTCAGCGGAGGGCTCGTAGAGCTCGAACCAGATGCTCTTGCCCTGGCCGCGCGGGGACACCCCCCACGCGTTCGCGAGCAGTTCGATGAGGATCAGGCCGCGGCCCGAGGACGCCAGCTCGCCGGGGCTGCGCTTGTGGGGCAGGTCGTCGCTGGTGTCGGTGACCTCGATGCGGATACGGCGTCCGCCGGGCGGACCGGTGACCTCGGCGACGAGCAGCGCGTCGGCGTCCGTGTGCACGAGCACGTTGGTCAGCGTCTCGGACACCAGCAGGACCGCCGAGTCGACCTGGTCGGCGCAGGGCCAGTCGTGCAGCAGCTCGCGCAGCTGCTGCCTGGCCTCGGCGACCCGCTCGGGCTCGGCCTGGGCGACCGTCAGCATGGTCCGCCGCCCGGACGGCCGCGCGGGTGAGGCGTGCCGGGAGAGGAGGACGACGGCGATGTCGTCCTCGCGGCGGTCGGCCAGCGGGCCGGTGGTGTGGTGCGACGAGGGGCCGTGCACGGCCTGGACCAGCGCGTCGGCCAGCTCCTCCAGGTCGCCCTCGTGCGCCTCCAGCGTCTTGCGAACCCGGCCCCAGCCGGTGTCGAGGTCGTGTCCGCCGGTCTCCAGCAGACCGTCGGTGCACAGCATCAGCGCCTCGCCGGGCTCCAGGGCGAGCCGGGTGATGGGGTAGTCGGAGTCCGGGTCGATGCCCAGCGGCAGCCCGCCGGCCGTGGCCCGGACCAGCACGGTGCCGTCGGTCATCCGGACCGCCGGGTCGAGATGCCCGGCCCGGGCGGTCTCCAGGATCCCGGTCACCGGGTCGACCTCCACATAGAGGCAGGTCGCGAAGCGGGGATCGGCGGGGGCGTCGGCGTCGCCTGTGTGGGTGAGGCCGTGGAAGAAGCGGGAGGCGCGGGAGAGGACGGCGTCGGGGCGGTGGCCCTCGGAGGCGTAGGCCCGCAGCGCTATGCGCAGCTGTCCCATCAGGCCGGCGGCGCGCACGTCATGACCCTGGACGTCGCCGATGACCAGGGCGAAACGGCCGCCCTCGGACGCCGTGCGGGAGGCGCCTCCCGGCAGCGGGATCACGTCGTACCAGTCGCCGCCGACCTGGAGGCCGCCGCCGGTGGGGATGTAGCGGGCGGCGAGGGTCATGCCCGGGATCTCCGGGCCGAGCGTGGGCAGCATGGAGCGCTGCAGCCCGTCGGTCAGCTCGCGCTGGGTCTCGGCGGCGCCGGCCCGGGTCAGGGCCTGGGCGAGCATCCGGGCCACGGTCGTGAGCACGGACCGCTCGTCGGGAGTGAACGCCACCGGGTAGGTGAACGCCGCCATCCAGGCGCCCATCGTGCGGCCGGCCACCGTCAGCGGCAGGAACGCCCACGACTGGCGGCCGAAGTGCGAGGCCAGCGGCCAGGTCAGCGGATAGCGCTCCTTGTACTGACCGGGCGAGGACAGATACACGGCCCGGCCGGTGCGGACCACCTCCGCCGCCGGATAGTCGGTCTGGAGCGACATCTGGGTGAACGGGTCCTCTTCGCGCTCCTTCTGCCCGTGGTGCCCTATGACCGTCAGCCGGTCGCCCTCGACGCCGAAGACCGCCAGTCCGTCCGGGGAGAAGCCCGGCATCGACAGCGCCGCCGCGACCCGCAGCACCTCCTCCGTGGAGCGTGCCTCCGCGAGCGCACGGCCCGCGTCCAGCAGGAACGCCTCCCGGGAGCGCCGCCAGTCGCCGGTGACGGCGGTGCGTCCGGCGGGGGTGCCGGGCCGGGGCTCGGTGACCTCCTGGAGGGTGCCGATCAGCTCGTAGGCCCGCAGTTCGGGGTCGAACGACGGCTTGGAACGGCTGCGGGCCACCCGGACGACCCGCCCCTGATCGTCCATGATCCGGATCCGCACCTCGGCGAGGGTGCCCTCGGCGACGGCGAGCTGGACCACGCCGGTGATCTCGTTCCAGTCGACGGGGTGCAGCCGGGCCCGGGCCTGGGCCTCCGTGAGGACGGCCTCCTCGGCGGGCAGGCCGAGCAGCCTGGCCGCCTCGGCGTCGACGGTGACCAGCCCGGTGGCCGTGCTCCAGTGCCACAGGCCGGTCGCGAGAGAGGCGAGGACCTCTCCCACGGCGGGCAGAGGCTCGCCAGTGCGCATTGACCTACTTTAAGAACAGGCGATCGAAGCGTGCCACTGTTCACCGATCGATCACCCCGCGGGGAATGGAGGGGAGCCGACCGTGGGCTGCCCGGTACGCTGGGGGTTGTTTCACGTGAAACACGTGACCGCGGCACAGATCGCGACACAGCCCCCGATCCGCTAAGACTGGATGAACGACGATGCATCGGTACAGGTCCCACACCTGCGGCGAGCTCCGCGCCTCTGACGTCGGCACCGACGTCCGGCTGAGTGGCTGGCTGCACAATCGGCGCGACCTGGGCGGCATCCTCTTCATCGATCTCCGCGATCACTACGGCATCACGCAGCTGGTGGCCCGTCCCGGGACGCCCGCCTACGACGCCCTCGACCGGCTGACCAAGGAGTCGACCGTCCGCGTCGACGGCAAGGTCGTCTCCCGTGGCGCGGAGAACGTCAACCCCGACCTGCCCACCGGTGAGGTCGAGGTCGAGGTCGGCGAGGTGGAGCTGCTCGGCGCCGCCCAGCCGCTCCCCTTCACCATCAACGCCGAGGACGGCGTCAACGAGGAGCGGCGCCTGGAGTACCGCTTCCTGGACCTGCGCCGCGAGCGCATGCACCGCAACATCATGCTGCGCACGGCGGTCATCTCCGCCATCCGCCACAAGATGGTGGCCCTCGGCTTCAACGAGATGGCGACCCCGATCCTCACCGCGACCTCCCCCGAGGGCGCGCGTGACTTCGTGGTCCCCTCCCGGCTGCACCCGGGCCGGTTCTACGCCCTTCCGCAGGCCCCGCAGCAGTTCAAGCAGCTGCTGATGATCTCCGGCTTCGACCGCTACTTCCAGATCGCGCCCTGCTTCCGTGACGAGGACGCCCGCGCGGACCGCTCGCCGGGCGAGTTCTACCAGCTCGACGTCGAGATGAGCTTCGTCGAGCAGGAGGACGTCTTCCAGCCGATCGAGAAGCTGATGACCGAGCTGTTCACGGAGTTCGGCAACGGCCGCGAGGTCACCTCCCCCTTCCCGCGGATCCCGTTCCGTGAGGCGATGCTGAAGTACGGCTCCGACAAGCCGGACCTGCGCGCGCAGCTGGAGCTGGTGGACATCACCGACGTCTTCGAGGGCTCGGAGTTCAAGGCCTTCGCCGGCAAGCACGTGCGCGCGCTGACCGTGCCCGCGGTCCAGGACCAGCCCCGCAAGTTCTTCGACCAGCTCGGCGACTACGCCGTCTCGCAGGGTGCGAAGGGCCTGGCGTGGGTGCGGGTCGCCGAGGACGGTTCGCTGTCCGGCCCGATCGCGAAGTTCCTCACCGAGGAGAACGTCGCCGAGCTGACCAAGCGCCTGTCGCTGGCCGCCGGGCACGCCGTGTTCTTCGGCGCCGGCGAGTTCGACGAGGTCTCCAAGATCATGGGCGCGGTCCGCGTCGAGGCCGCGAAGCGCTCCGGCCACTTCGAGGAGAACGTCTTCCGCTTCTGCTGGATCGTCGACTTCCCGATGTTCGAGAAGGACGAGGAGACCGGCCGGATCGACTTCTCGCACAACCCCTTCTCCATGCCCCAGGGCGGCATGGAGGCACTGGAGAACCAGGACCCGCTGGACGTCCTGGCCTGGCAGTACGACATCGTCTGCAACGGCGTCGAGCTGTCCTCCGGCGCGATCCGGAACCACGAGCCGGACATCATGCTCAAGGCGTTCGGCATCGCCGGCTACGACGAGGAGACCGTCGAGCGCGAGTTCGCCGGCATGCTGCGCGCGCTGCGCTTCGGCGCCCCGCCGCACGGTGGCATCGCCCCCGGCGTCGACCGCATCGTGATGCTGCTGGCCGACGAGCCCAACATCCGCGAGACGATCGCCTTCCCGCTCAACGGCAACGCCCAGGACCTGATGATGGGCGCGCCGACGGAGCTGGAGGAGGCGCGGCTGCGTGAGCTGCACCTGAGCGTGCGCAAGCCGCAGCCGAAGTAAGGCGCAGCCGGCGAGCGCGAGGCGCTGACCTGAGCGCGAGGCGCTGACCTGGAAAGGGACCTGGAACCGACGTCGGTTCCAGGTCCCTTTCGCATGGGCGGGCAAAGGTCGCCTTCCTCTCACCGGGGGCGCACAGGAATCACGGAGGACGCCCACAGCGGCCTGCCGTTCCATGGAGGGTGAGACCGGCGCGGGCCGGCGGGGCAGGGAGGAAAGCCACAGCCATGGGGTTCACGATCACGCTCTCGGTGCTGCTGATCGCGGGCGCGGTCGCCGGGATCGTCGTCCGGCGACGCGGCCGCCGGGTCCGTCGCCCGTCCGGCCTGGACGCCGAGGCGGAGGCGAACCACTGGCTCGTCCGGCTGGGCGGGGGCATGACCCCACCCGACCCGCGGACCTGGGAGGGCGCGGACGAGGGGGCGGCGCGGGCGCTGACCAGCGCGGCGGAATGCCACCGGCGGTCCCGGGCGCTGCTGGCGAGCGCGCGTACGGCGGCGGAGTACGAGGAGGTCACACAAACGGCCAGGGAAGGTCTGGAGCATCTGCGCCGGGCACGCGCCGGTCTGGGCCCGGCGTCGGCCACCGCGCCCGTGGACCGCTGACCCCATGAGACGGCGCGGCTCCCCGAGGCGGCACAGATCCATGGAACGGCACAGCCCATCCCCACGCTCCTGACAGGTCGGCCTTCTAGCTTCCTCGCTCATGACGGGAAACACGGAACACACGGAAGACAAGCCCAGCACGGTCGACAAGCAAGGTCCCAGGCACAAAAGGGATCTGACGCGCCGCAAGGCCGTCGTCGCCGGCGCCGGGGCGGTCGTCGCGGTCGGTGCGGGCGGCGCGCTGGCGGCGGGCGCGTTCGCCGGGGAACCCGGCAGGGCGAAGGGCGCCGGGGCCGAACCTAAGGCCTCGGCCGGCGCGAGGGCCTGTTACAAGCTCACCTCGGAGACCACCGAGGGCCCGTACTACATCGACGCAGACAAACTCCGCCGGGACATCACCGAGGACAGGGAGGGCATCCCGCTCACCCTCGACCTCACGGTCATCGACGCCGAGACCTGCAAGCCCGTCCCCGACGCGGCGGTGGACATATGGCACTGCGACGCGCTGGGCCTCTACTCGGGCTACGAGAGCCTGTCCACCGGAGGCGGAGGAGGCGGCGGGGGCGGCGCCCCCACCGGCGAACCACCGTCGGGCACCCCCACCGGCACCCCCACGGGAGCGCCCCCGAGCGGAGCGCCGACCGGCGGCCCCGGCGGCGGGGGCGGCGGACACGAGGAGCCGACCGACGACAAGCGGTACCTGCGCGGCACCTGGCGGACCGACCGGCAGGGCCGGGTGACCTTCAGGACGATCTTCCCCGGTTGGTACCGGGGCCGTTGCGTGCACATCCACACCAAGGTGCACGTGGACGGCAAGTGGACCGCCGCCGGCTACGAGGGCGGCCACGCCTGCCACACCGGCCAGTTCTTCTTCGACGAGCAGTCCGTCCTCGCCTCGGCCGCGGTGGCGCCGTACTCGACCAGCACCACCGAGCGGACCACCCTCACCGAGGACACCATCTACGACCAGAGCGGCGTCACGGGCGGCCTGCTCAAGCTCACGTATGACAAGAAGCGCATGGCCAAGGGGGTGCGGGGCTCGATCACCATGGCAGTCGACCCCGACACCACCCACGACGGCACAGACTCGGCGGCCCAGCCGGGAGCGTCGGCCTCGGCCTCCCCGACAACGAGCTGACCACAGCACCCGCACGCCAGAGCGGAGGGACCCGTAGGACCCCTCCGCTCGGCCTTCTTTCACCTTCTTCGGCTCGGACCCACCGTCACAGCAAAGCCCGGTAGCCGCCCCAGCCCTTCGCGATCAGCGTCCGGGGGAGGAACGAGCCCTTGCCGTCGCCGTAGTGGCGGTACAGGCTGCCGGCCGTGTCACGGGCCACGATGTCGTTGCGGCCGTCGCGGTTGATGTCGCCGACGCCGACCACCGCGTTGTACGACCCGCCCCAGCCGGCGGCCAGCTTCACCGCACCGCCGAAGGTCCCCTTGCCGGTGCCGAACCAGCGGAAGAGGTTGTTCGCCTTGTCCTGCGCCAGAAGGTCGCCGACGCCGTCGCCGTTGAGGTCGCCGACGCCGACGATCCTCTTGTACGCCTTCCAGTTCGGGTACAGCTGCACGCGGGGAGACAGGGTGCCGGTGCTCGTGCCCTTGTAGAGGTACACCGCGCCGGTGGCGGTGTTGCGGGCGATGAGGTCGGGGCGGCCGTCCTTCGTGACGTCACCGGGGGCGGTCAGGACGTCGTACTGGTTCCAGCCGCTCGCGCCGAGGGTGGTGTACGGCGTGGACGGCGTCAGGGCCGTGTCGCACCTCGGCTTGTAGAGGCGCAGGGCGCCGGTGCTCAACCGGACCAGCATGTCGTTGCAGCGGTCGCCGCTCAGGTCGCCGACCGGCACGGCCGTGATCGTTCTGGCCCAGCCCGTGCTGGTGCTCCACGCGGAGAACGCGCCGGCGCCCGTGCCGGTGTGGAGGGTCAGGCCGCCGGAGGCGTCGAGGGTGTGTAGGTCGCCGACGCCGTCGGTGACGCCGTAGTCCTGACGCACCGGCAGGCCCTGGCGCATGGAGCCGCTTCCACCGCTCACCGTGGTGGCGGCGGAGGAGCCGAGGCCGGTCACGACCAGGGACCAGCGGAAGAGGCCGTTGGGGAAGCGGACGCCGTTCGCGGTGAGGCCGTTCCACCGTGCCATGACCAACGAGGCGGCCGGGCCGCCGGTGAGCGTGCGGGTGGCCACTGTGCCCGGGCCGCTCTGCACCGAGGTCAGGGTGAGGGTCCAGGAGGTGACCGGACGGGACAGCTGCCAGCTGGAGACCCAGTAGTCGGCGGAGCCGAGGGGCGCGAGGCCGTTCAGAGACCACTTGAACACGGCCGGCGGCGACGGGGCCACCCCGGTGGTGGAGACGTGGACCCGCTCGTGCAGGTCGGTCCAGGCGACCAGGCCGGTGTACTCGTCCACCGTCCACCGGTACCGGCGGTCGGCGTCCAGGCCGGTCTCCGGGATCCGGGAGGCGAGCACACGGGTGGCGCCGGTGGCGGCCTCGGTCAGGACGAGTTCGTTCGTCGTGTGGTCGTGGCGGACGGTGTAGCCGTCTCCCAGCAGCACGTCGCCCGGGGTGACGGGGAGAGCCGTGCGGGCCCGGGTGTCGTACACGCCGGCCGATGCCGTGCCGCACGCCCAGTACAGCCAGCGGCCCGCGGCCTGGAGCTCGGTCGGGACGCATCCCGCGCCGGGCAGGGCGAGCGTGGCGAGGGTCTTCTCCTCGTCCAGGTGGTAGGAGGTGACCTGGCCGGTGACGCCGGTGGCGCTCCAGAGTGTGGGACCGTTCACGGCGGCGGCGCGAGCCGTGCGCTTCAGGCGCAACGTCCGGTTGAGTTCCGTGACGTACTGGACGGGAGCGGAACCGCTTGATTCGTAGATCACGTAGTCGTCGGAGACGTCGACGATGCGACCGCCCCAGGTGCCGAACTCCGCCGACGCGGACCGGGTGGCGTTCACGCGGTCCCGCGGCGCTTCGGCGTACGTGCGGCTGGTGAGGTAGACGTCGTCCGGCGCGTCGTCCGCGTTGCCCCAGAGCATCGCGCACCCGGCGCCGGGGTACGGGCAGGAGGCCTCGACCTCCCTGTCCGCCGTGGCCGCCGACGCAGTCAGCTTCGTGAGGCCGTCCGTCGTCAGCGTCCGCAGGGAGGTGACGTGATCGGTGGTCGACGGGCTGTCCGCCGCGACGCGCAGGCTGCCGCGGCTGAGGGCGAGGCCGGTCTTGGCGTACTCGGGAGCCGGGACCTGGAAGAGCTTCGTCAGCCGCGGGGCGCCGTCGTCGGCGAGGCTCACCCGCTGCGTCCACCAGTCGCCGGCGCCGGTGCCTCCGCTGACCAGGGCTTCGTCGCCGCCGGCGGGCAGCAGGTAGCCGTCACCCGTGGGGAGCAGGTCCTGCTGGGAGCCGTCGGTGAGCGACACGGCCGTCAGCCGGCTCGTCCCCGCGTAGGTCTTGACCGGCAGCAGCAGACGGTCGCCGGTGAGGACCGGTGCGCTGTCCGGCCGAGCCGGGAACGGCGCGGTGTCCGACCGTCTCGGATACGGCACCGTGAATGTCACAGGGTCGGCGGCCGGGTCGGTGCGGGACTTCAGCCTGAGCTCTCCGGTGGAGCCGTTGTACCAGCCGAACCGGTCGCCGCTCAGCACCGGGAACCCGGTCGTGAGCGAGGTGAACGCCAGGGTGGCGGTGGCCGTCTCGATGTCGAGGTAGTAGAGGGAGCTGTTGTGGGCGACCAGCACGCCCCGGGCGTCGGCGGCCGCCACAGCCTCCTCCTCGACGGTCAGCCGGTCGCCGGTGAAGGCGCGCTCACGGCGTTCGCCGTCGGGGAAGTCGACGAGGGTCCGGGCCGTGACGACCGTCTCCCCGGCGAGTGCGCGGTAGGGCTGGGCGGAGGTGACGGTGGACGTCCCCCGTGTCACCGGGTTCCACAGGGTGACGGACGTGCCGGACGACTCCGCCGGCAGGGCCACCAGGTCGGCGCCCGAGCCGTACCAGGCGGGTCGGCACCTGGAGGTCACGGTGGCGCAGGGCGCGGTCGGCGCGTGGACGCCGTCGGCCGTCTCCACGACGACGGTGGCGCCGGAGGCGTAGTCCGTCCACTGCAATCCGGCGACCCCGCTCTGCCGGTGCAGATAGCCGGTGCGGCCGGCGACGAGCGGCCGCTCGGTGCGCGGTGTGCCGGAGACCGGGTCGGCGAGCGTGATCTCGGTGGTGACCGCGGCGGTCCTGGCGGTCGCCGACGGGGTCGTCGTCGCGGTGCCGGCGGCCGGGTGGGCGGCCGCGTCGCCGCCGCCGGTTCCTACGAGGACGGTCGTGATCGCGACCGTCAGTGCGGAGAGCGCGGCGACAGGACCGCCGGATCTCCGGGCGTTTCTGCCCACGTGCTGTTTCCCTCCCCGCGAGAGCCCCAGCTCTCGCACAAGTGAGCGGACTTTAGCAGTGCTTTGCCGACTCTTCGCAGGTAGGGGGCCTGTGAGTGACCTGGTGAGAGGCAGGGGAGGAAAAAAATCTGACGGGGCGGCAACTTCTGTAACCGTGGTGGCCACTGAGAGGGCGTAATCGCTTTCTCTCGTAAGGATTCACCCGTGGCAGCTCCCTCCCATCGACGGTCTCTTCGCAAGCGTCGTGCTCTCGCCGTGTCCGCCGCCTTCGTGGCCGCCGCGGCCGGGGCCGGGGTGCTCGTGGCGAACGCCAGCGCCGGGGCCGTGGACCTGTACCACCAGACGCTCGCCGCCAAGGACGGCTGGGCGTCCTCGGGGACGGGGACGACCGGTGGCAGCAAGGCCGACGCCGCGCACACCTTCACCGTGTCCACCCGCGCCGAACTGGTGAAGGCGCTCGGTTCGGCGTCCGACACCACGCCCCGGATCATCAAGGTCAAGGGCACGATCGACGCCAACACCGACGACTCGGGCAAGAAGCTGACGTGCGCCGACTACGCGTCCGGCACCGGCTACTCGCTCCCCGCCTACCTGAAGGCCTTCGACCCCGCCACCTACGGCCGCTCCAAGCTGCCCTCCGGCGCCCAGGAGACGGCCCGCGTCGCGGCGCAGAACAAGCAGGCCAAGAACGTCGTCCTCAAGGTGCCCGCCAACACCACGATCGTGGGCGTGCCCGGCAGCGGCGCTGGTCTCACCGGGGCCATGCTCCAGATCCAGGGCGTGGACAACGTCATCGTCCGCAACCTCACCTTCGCCGCGACCGAGGACTGCTTCCCGCAGTGGGACCCGACCGACGGCGACGACGGCAACTGGAACAGCAACTACGACGCCGTCACCCTGCGCGGCGCGACCCATGTGTGGGCGGACCACAACACGTTCACCGACGCCCCGCACTTCGACAGCGCGAACCCGAAGTACTTCGGCCGCGAGTACCAGATCCACGACGGGGCACTCGACATCACCAAGAGCTCCGACCTGGTGACCGTCTCCCGCAACCAGTTCACCAGCCATGACAAGACCATGCTGATCGGCAGCAGTGACAGCGAGCCCGCCGGCAAGCTGCGCGTCTCCCTCCACCACAACGTGTGGAAGGGCATCGTCCAGCGCGCCCCGCTCGCCCGGGTCGGCCAGGTGCACATTTACAACAACATGTACGACGTGACGCCCCTCAACGGTTACGCGGTGCAGTACAGCATCAACTCACGTGCCAAGGCCCAGGTCGTCGCGGAGAACAACTACTGGAAGGTCCCGTCGAGCGTGAAGGTCGCCAAGCTGCTCAGCGGCGACGGCACCGGCGCGGTCAAGGACTCCGGCAACCTCGTCAACGGCACGGCGACCGATCTCGTCGCCGCCTACAACGCCGCGTCCTCCAAGGACCTGAGGACGACGGTCGACTGGACCCCGACCCTGACGGCCGGACTCACGCCCGCGACGAACCTGCCGACGGAACTGGCGACCACGACAGGCGCGGGCGTCCTGTCCTGACGGTCCCTCGAACTCCCGGGGAAGCGGTGACGGAGGGAACACCCGCTTCCCCGGGCCTGCCCGTGGCGCCCGGCTCGCGTCAGGCGGTGGGCTTCTCTTCCAGACGGGGGAAGAGGATCTCGCCCTTGGTGATCGCCGTGCCGGCGGGGAGACGGCCCCACGCGCCCGCTTCCTGGACGCGCTGGTCGGTGAGCGGACCCAAAGCAGGCTCGGCGCCCAGGGAGTCCCAGAGCTTGCGGGAGGTGTCCGGCATGACCGGGTGGAGCAGCACGGCGATCGCGCGGAGCGACTCCGCGGCCGTGTAGAGGATCGTGGCGAGGCGGGCTCGGCCGGCGGGCGTCCCGTCCTTCGCGACCTTCCACGGCTGCTGCTCCGTGAGGTAGCCGTTGACCTGCTTGACGAAGTCGAAGACCGCCAGGATGCCGCCCTGGAAGTCGAGTTCGTCGCCGATGCGGCGGTCGGCCTCGGCGACCGTGCGGGCGAGGGCGGCGTGCAGGGCCTCCTCGGCCGGGCCGTCGGCCGTGGCCTCGGGCAGCACGCCGTCGAAGTACTTGCCGACCATGGCCGCCACCCGGGAGGCGAGGTTGCCGTAGTCGTTGGCCAGTTCACTGGTGTAGCGGGCGGAGAAGTCCTCCCAGGAGAAGGAGCCGTCCTGGCCGAAGGCGATCGCCCGCAGGAAGTACCAGCGGTAGGCGTCCACGCCGAAGTGCGAGGTGAGGTCCTGCGGCTTGATGCCGGTCAGGTTGGACTTCGACATCTTCTCGCCGCCGACCATCAGCCAGCCGTTCGCCGCGATCCTCCCGGGCAGCGGGAGGCCCTGTGCCATCAGCATCGCCGGCCAGATCACCGCGTGGAAGCGGAGGATGTCCTTTCCGACCAGGTGGACGTCGGCCGGGAAGGTCGACTCGAACTTCTCCCGGTTCTCGTTGTAGCCGGCCGCGGTGGCGTAGTTCAGCAGCGCGTCCACCCACACGTAGATCACGTGCTTGGGGTCCCAGGGCACCGGGACGCCCCAGTCGAACGTCGAGCGGGAGATCGAGAGGTCCTGGAGCCCCCGCCGGACGAAGTTCACGACCTCGTTGCGCGCGGACTCCGGCTGGACGAAGCCGGGGTTCGCGTCGTAGTGGGCGAGGAGCCGCTCGCCGTACTCGCTCAGCCTGAAGAAGTAGTTCTCCTCGCTGAGGACCTCCACGGGCCTGCGGTGGATCGGGCAGAGTTTCTGCCCCTCGAACTCGCCTTCCCCGTCGAGGAGTTCACCGGGGAGCTTGTACTCCTCGCAGCCGACGCAGTACGGCCCCTCGTAGCCGCCCTTGTAGATCTCGCCCCGGTCGTACAGGTCCTGCACGAACTCCTGGACGCGGTCGGTGTGCCGCTTCTGCGTGGTGCGGATGAAATCGTCGTGGGCGATCTCCAGGTGCTCCCACAGGGGGCGCCAGGACTCCTCGACGAGCCGGTCCGCCCACTGCTGCGGGCTGACGCTGTTCGCCTCGGCGGTGCGCAGGATCTTCTGGCCGTGCTCGTCCGTGCCGGTCAGGAACCAGACCCGCTCGCCGCGCTGGCGGTGCCAGCGGGCGAGCACGTCACCGGCGACGGTGGTGTAGGCGTGGCCGAGGTGCGGGGCGTCGTTGACGTAGTAGATCGGGGTGGTGACGTAGTACGACCCGGACGCCGTCATGCCTCCTGGCCTCCGAAGCGCTCCTTGTACTCCTCCAGGTCGTCGTCCGTGAGCTTGGCGAAGAGGACCGGCGGGACCGTGAAGGGCGTGCCGGCGGGGACGGAGGCGAGAGCGCGGGCCTCGTCCGCGGTGACCCAGGTGGCGGTGTCGTCCGGGAGGGAGAAGGCCTGGCGCATGGCCGCCGACGTCGCCGGGATGAAGGGCTCGGAGACCACCGCGTAGAGGTGGATCAGGTTCATCGCCGTGCGCAGGGTGAGGGCCGCGCCGTCCTTGTCGGTCTTGATCTCCAGCCAGGGGGCCTTCTCCTCCAGGTAGGAGTTGCCCGCGGACCACAGCGCGCGCAGGGCGGCGGCGGCCTTGCGGAACTGCAGCGCCTCCATCTGCGACTCGTACTCGGCGAGGAGCTCGGCGATCTGCCCGCCGAGCTTCGTCTCGGCCTCGCCGGGCTCGCTGCCCGCCGGGACGTCGTCGCCGAAGCGCTTCCTGGAGAAGGACAGCACGCGGTTGACGAAGTTGCCGAGGGTGTCGGCCAGGTCCTTGTTGACCGTGGCCGTGAAGTGCTCCCAGGTGAAGGAGGAGTCGTCCGACTCGGGGGCGTTGGCGATCAGGAAGTAGCGCCAGTAGTCGGCGGGGAGGATCTCCAGGGCCTGGTCGGTGAAGACGCCGCGCTTCTGGGAGGTGGAGAACTTCCCGCCGTAGTACGTCAGCCAGTTGAAGGCCTTGACGTAGTCGACCTTCTTCCACGGCTCGCGCACGCCCAGCTCGGTGGCGGGGAACATCACCGTGTGGAAGGGGACGTTGTCCTTCGCCATGAACTCGGTGTAGCGGACGGGGTTGTCGCCGGCGTCCGCCTCGTACCACCAGGACTTCCAGTCCCGCGTCTCGCCGTCGGGGGCCTGGTCCGCCCACTCCTTCGTCGCGCCGATGTACTCGATCGGGGCGTCGAACCAGACGTAGAAGACCTTGCCCTCGGCCGCGAGCTCCGGCCAGGTGTCGGCCGGGACCGGGACGCCCCAGTCCAGGTCACGGGTGATCGCGCGGTCGTGCAGGCCCTCGTTCAGCCACTTGCGGGCGATGGAGGAGGCCAGCTGTGGCCAGTCGTCCTCGTGGCGGGCGACCCACTCCTCGACCTCGTGCTGGAGCTTGGACTGCAGCAGGAACAGGTGCTTGGTCTCGCGGACCTCCAGGTCCGTGGAGCCGCTGATCGCCGAGCGCGGGTCGACCAGGTCGGTGGGGTCGAGCACCCGGGTGCAGTTCTCGCACTGGTCGCCGCGGGCCTTGTCGTAGCTGCAGTGGGGGCACGTGCCCTCGACGTAGCGGTCCGGGAGGAAACGGCCGTCGGCCGGGCTGTACACCTGGCGGATCGCCCGCTCCTCGATGAAGCCGTTCTCCTGGAGGCGGCGGGCGAAGTGCTGGGTGATCTCCACGTTCTGCGGGGAGGAGCTCCGGCCGAAGTAGTCGAACGCGAGTGCGAAACCGTCGTAGACGGCCTTCTGGGCGTCGTGCGCCTGCGCGCAGAACTCCTCGACCGGCAGGCCCTGCTCCTTCGCGGCGAGCTCGGCGGGGGTGCCGTGCTCGTCGGTCGCGCAGATGTAGAGGACGTCGTGGCCGCGCTGGCGGAGGTACCGGGAGTACACGTCCGCCGGGAGCATGGACCCCACCATGTTGCCCAGGTGCTTGATCCCGTTGATGTACGGAAGGGCGCTGGTGATGAGGTGTCGAGCCATCGCGGGCTGCTCCCAGGTTGCTATGTACGGAACCTTGAAATCGTAGCCGACAGGGGTGTGCCGCCCGCTTCTCGTTTTACGGGGTGAGAAGGGGGCGGCACGGGGGTCGGTGACACGGGTGGCCGGGTGGCCGGGTGGCCGGGTGGGGCCGGGTGGGCGCCGTCGGGGCTACGGGCGCCAGGTGGCCAGTACGCCTTCGTAGAGCTCGGCGTCCGTGAGCTCCAGGGGGGTCGGGCCGGCGTGGAAGAACGACGTGTTGCCGGTCTTCAGTTTGCGCAGGTAGTCGAAGGCCTTGTTGTCGTGCTCGCCGAAGGCGACGAACGAGAAGAAGAGGGAGGGGTGGTTCTTCGCGGCGTCCGTGAGGGACTGGGTGGCGGGGGTCTTCGCGTCGGGGGCGCCGTCGGTCTGGAAGACGACGAGGGCGGGGGTCTTCGGGGCCTTCGGCGACTTCGAGGCCTTCTTGTGACGCGCCACGTGGTGTTCCACGACGGCCTCGACAGCGGCGTGGTAGCTCGTACGGCCCATGCGACCCAGCCCCGCGTGCAGGTCGTCGACCTTGTCCTCGGGGTCGGTGAGGGCGAGGTCGGCGGTGCCGTCGAGCTCGGT
Source organism: Streptomyces sp. NPDC002566 (assembly GCF_042889585.1). Taxonomy (NCBI): domain Bacteria; kingdom Bacillati; phylum Actinomycetota; class Actinomycetes; order Kitasatosporales; family Streptomycetaceae; genus Streptomyces; species Streptomyces sp. NPDC002566. The sequence continues at coordinate 344,098 of NZ_JBIARD010000006.1, forward strand.
GGAGAAGAAGACGACGTGGACGTTCTTGTCCTCGGCGAGGTGGGCGGCGAGGGCGAGGGTCTGGTTGGCCAGGGCCTTGACCGAGCCGTCCTTGTAGTACGGGCGCATGGACGCGGAGCGGTCGAGGACGAGGTAGATGTCCGCTCGGGCCTCGGAGAGGTTGAGTTTCTCGAGGGTGGAGGCGGCTGCGGTGTGGGCGGTGGTGAGGTGGGGTGGGGTTGCGGGGGTGTCCTGGGCGCCGGTTTCGTGGCTGGCCTCGGGTGCGGGGCTGTTCTTGGCGCTGGTTTCGTGGCTGGCCTCGGGCGCGGTTGCGGCCTCGGCTTCGCCTTCGGCCGGGGTGTTCCCACCCGCACCGCCCGTGCGGGTTTCGTTGTCGGCTGCGGGTGGCCCCTGTGGGGCGTCCTCGCCGTCGGCGTCCGCGGGTCCGCTCTGCGCGGTGGGCTCCGCCGGTTCGGCCTCGGGGGCGGGCTGCTGAGTTGCCGGCTCCGTCGCCGGCGCGGGCTGCTGAGCTGCGGGTTCGGTCGGCTTCGTCGCGGGCTCGGGCTCCGGGGTTGCCTCTGCGACCGGCTCGGGCTGGGCCTCGGGTGCGGTCTCGGCTTCTTCCGTCACCTCCTCGGCCTCGCGGGTCGCCGTCGCCTCGGCTTCGGCTGCCGGCGTGAGCTCATCGGTCGAGGGCGTTGCCTCGACCTCGGGGCTTGCCGTGGGCTCTTCGGGGGTGGGCTCCGCCTTCAGCTCCGTCGCCGGGGCCTCCACTGACAGCTCAGGCTCGGGCTCGGCCGCCGTCGGCTCGGGCTCGGCGGCAGCCTCCTGCTCGGGCGCAGCCGACTCGGTCTCAGGCGCCGTCGGCTTCGGCTCGGCCACGGTCGACTTGGGTTCGGCCGCCGTCGGCTCGGTGTCGGCGACAGCCCCCCGCTCGGCCACCGTCGGCTCCTGCTCCGCCGCGGTCGACTTGGGGTCGGCGACAGGCTCCGGCTCGGTGTCGGCGACAGCCCCCCGCTCGGCCGCCGTCGGCTCCGGCTCAGACGCCGTCGGCACCGGCTCGGCCGCGGTCGACTTGGGGGCGGCGGCAGCCTCCGCCTCGGGGGTCGGGGGCTTCGGCGGCGTCGTGGGGTCAGGCTGCTTCGGGACCGTTACGTTGTCGAAGGCTGCCGTGACCAGGTCGTGTTCGTCGCCGGGTTCCGGGCGGGGGTCCGGGATGCGGGCCGGGGGCTGCTCGGGGGCGGCGCCAGGTGTGGGGGCAGGCGTGGGCGCTGACGGGGTTTCCTGGGTGGGAATCCGTTCCGCAGTCTCTGCCTCGGCGGTGCGCTCCTTGCGTGACCGGCCGAACGCGTTCCGCAGGAGAGAGAGAATGCCCATGTGCGCAACCCTTCACTGAGTTGAAGCCCGTCAATCCCTGGCCAGGACGGACACGTAAGGTTAGCGGCCCCCGGTGGTGATCTTGGGTAGGGGTGAGCGGGCGGGGAGCGGGCGTGTCAATACCGCCTCCGCTCCCGCTCAACACCCGTGCGGATGCCGGGGATTCACCCGTCGTTCACCCAGCGTCAGCGCCCCCGCACAAAGACGCCCCTAGCGTCACGCTCACACCACGGGCACGCAAGGGGAGAGTAAAGTGCGCAAACCGCTGCCGCTGATCGGAACGCCGACCCATTCGCATCCCGGCGGACGTTCCGCCATGACCTGCCGGTTCCGGTGTGGTGACGCCTGCCTCCAGGAGGTGCCCAACACCAGCGCCAACGAGTACGTCGGCGACGTCATCGCGGGGGCCCTGAGCCGCCGGTCGATGATGCGTGCCGCCGCCGTCGTCACCGTCGCGGGCGCCGCCGGTGCTGCCGGCGTCACCGGGGCCCGGCCGGCCGCCGCCGCGACGCGGGAGGCCGCGGCCCAGGGGACGTACGGGAAGGGGAAGGCCGCCCGGGGGCTGCGCTACTCCGCCGTCGCGCCCAACACCGTCGACGCCGTCGTCGTCCCCGACGGGTACCGGCAGAACGTCGTCATCCGCTGGGGCGAGCCCATTCTGCGCGGCGCTCCCGCCTTCGACCCGGAGAAGCAGACGGCCGAGGCCCAGGCCGGTCAGTTCGGGTACAACAACGACTTCCTCTCCCTGCTGCCGCTGCCCGGTGAGCGCGGACGGCAACTGCTCGTCGCCAACCACGAGTACACCGACGAGATCCTGATGTTCCGCGGTTACGACGCCGCGAACCCGACCCGGGAGCAGGCCGAGATCGCCTGGGCCGCGCACGGGCTCTCCGCCGTCGTCGTGGAGGAGGACCGGCGCACCGGGCGGCTGACCGCCGTGCCGCGGCATCCGCTCAACCGGCGCGTCACCGCGACCACCGAGTTCCGGATCACCGGCCCCGCCGCCGGGTCCCCGCTGCTGCGGACCTCCGCCGACCCGACGGGCCGCAAGGTCCTCGGCACGCTCAACAACTGCTCCGGCGGCACCACGCCCTGGGGCACCACGCTCCACGGCGAGGAGAACTTCAACCAGTACTTCGCCAACAGCGGCCGCGCCACCGACAAGCGGTACGGCATCGGCACCGGGGCCAGCGAGCGCAAGTGGGAACGGTTCGACAAGCGGTTCGACGTCGCCCAGGAGCCGAACGAGGTGCACCGGTTCGGCTACGTCGTCGAGTTCGACCCGTACGACCCGGACTCCACGCCTCGCAAGCACACCGCGCTCGGCCGCTTCAAGCACGAGGCGGCGACGGTCCGGCTCACCGACGACGGGCGGCCCGTCGTGTACTCCGGGGACGACGAGCGGTTCGACTACTTCTACAAGTTCGTCAGCAGCAAGCGGATGCGCAAGGGCGGCTCGCGTGCCGCGCGCGAGCACAACCTGTCGCTGCTCGACGAGGGGACGCTGTACGTCGCGAAGCTCACCGGGGACTCGCCCGCGATCGAGATCGACGGCACCGGGAAGCTGCCGGCCGACGGGGAGTTCGACGGCAGCGGGGAGTGGATCCCGCTGGCCACCGCGAGCGCGCGGGGCGCCGTCTCGCACGTGGACGGGATGACGGCGGAGGAGGTCTTCGTCTTCACGCGGCTCGCCGGCGACAAGGTCGGCGCGACGAAGATGGACCGGCCCGAGGACATCGAGCCGAACCCGGTGACCGGGAAGGTGTACGTCGCGCTGACGAACAACGGCAACCGCGGCGTCGGCACCAACGCCAAGGCCGACGAGGCCAATCCGCGCAACGCCAACAAGCACGGGCACGTGCTGGAGCTGACCGAGCGCAGGAACCGGGCGGAGTCCACCCGGTTCGCCTGGTCGCTGTTCCTCGTCGCCGGTGATCCGGACGATCCGGCCACCTACTTCGCAGGGTTCCCGAAGGACGCCGTCAGCCCGATCTCCTGCCCCGACAACGTGGCCTTCGATCCGCACGGCAACCTGTGGATCTCCACGGACGGCTCGCAGCTCGGCTCGCACGACGGGCTGTTCGGCGTGGCCACCCGGGGCCCGCGGCGGGGTGAGCTGAAGCAGTTCCTCACGGTGCCGAACGGGGCGGAGACGTGCGGGCCGATCATCCAGGAGCGGCGGGTGGTCGTGGCCGTCCAGCACCCGGGGGAGCTGGACGGGGCGTCCGTGGAGAACCCAAGGAGCGTCTGGCCCGACGGGGCCGGGAAGATCGTGCGGCCGGCGGTGGTGGCCGTCTGGCGGGCCGACGGGGAGGACGTCGGCGTCTGACCGCCCGGGCGGGCACGGTTCCACGGCTCCGAGCCCGCCCCCTCCTCACGGCTACACCTCGATCCGCGGCTGCTTCCCCGGGCGCGCCGAGTGCGCCGGGGTCCCCGCGGGACGCCGGCGGGCGAGGCGTGCTCGGTGGGTCAGCCAGGTGGCCGCCGCGGTGGTCAGGCCCAGCGCCACGAGCAGCCAGGACGCGGTGCGCAGGGTGGTGGTGAGGGCGTCGTAGACGGCGGCGGCCGCGGGGCGGTGGGTCTGGTCGGGGAGGTCGGCGAGGGTGAGGCGGCGGCCGAGGGACACCGCGAGGCCGAGGAGGGCGCCGCCGAGGGCCGTGCCCAGGGCGGTCGCCGTGAGCGCGCGGCGGCGGCAGGCGGCTAGGGCGATGCCGGCGGCGGCGAGGAGGACCGCCGTCAGCGGCAGCCAGAAGGCGGCGACGTCGAGCACGTGGTAGCCCTTCCGGAGCGTGACCAGGTCATGGGCCGGGAGCAGTGCGACCCGGGTGTGCGTGACGGGGATGCGGTCGGCGAACGGGGCGTGGTCGGCGGCCAGTTGGCGTTTTATGCCGTCGACCACGGGGGCCAGGTCGACGCTCACGTCGTCGGCGCGGTCGTCGTGCAGCGCCGTCATGACGGCCCGGTGCGCGGCCTCGTTGCCGGCGTCCCAGGCGGTGTGGAAGGCGCGGGTGTGGGTGAAGGAGCGCACCGCGTCGTGGACGAAGGGCTTCACCTCGGCGTGCAGGGGGTGGCGGCCGAGGGCGGCCTCGCGCAGGATGCCGTCGCCGACCGTCTCGGCGACCACGTCCCGGACGGCCGGATCGGAGGCGAGCGGGGCCATGGCGGCCACGTAGCGGCCGGTGTCGGTGAGGCCGTACGCGGCCCAGGCGGCCAGCGCGCCGCAGGGCAGCAGGAGGCAGGACACGGCGATCAGGGCGGCCGAGACGGCGTTGCGAAGGCGTCGGGAGGCGGCAACGGTGGTGACGCCGCGCGTCGTGGTGCCGGTGACGGTCGTGGCCACGGTTCCACCCCCTTGTCCGGAGTGCCGGGGTACCGGTGTGTCTCCAGGCAAGGGCGCGGGTGCGGCGGGCGCGAGCGGGGCGCGGCCGCTCGGGTGGCGGCCCGGAGGCCGGGGGGCGCTCCGCGCGGGGCGGCCTCAGGTGGAGCGTTCACCCGAACGGGTGTCTCATGGTTCTGGGGGAGTCCGAGAGCCTCGTCGGGCGGTGGGAGCGATCCCGTCCGCCCGGTGAGTGGAGGGATGAGGGAAACGCGTGGGCCCCGGCGATACCGCCGGGGCCCGCGTGCGTCGCCGGCTGCTGAGCACCGCCGGGGCCCGCGTGCGTCACCGGCTGCTGAGCACCGCCGGGACCGCGTGCGTCGCCGGCGCCCGAGCACCGCCGCCGTGTCCGCGCCGGCCGATGCGGGGCTCAGCCGATGCGGTGTCCTTCCGCGTCCTCGTGCGTGTAGTAGCGGTAGAAGAGCACCGCGAAGAAGCCGGCCGCGGTCACGAGCGAGATGCCCACGGAGTAGAGGACGCTCGTGCCGGACTGGTTGACCAGGAAGCCCATCGCGCAGCCGGCGAACGCCGCCCACAGCAGGGCGTGCAGCTCGCGCCGCCGGTGCCGGGCGAGGGCGCGCACACCGGCGTACAGCGCGATGAACACAAGGGCGGTCACGAAGCCGAACAGGACGTTCCAGCCGGTGATCGGCCCGCCGCTGCGCTGGTTGGCGGCGGCCCAGTAGCCGTAGACCAGCCCGAGGGCGACGGGCACCGCCCACTTGGCGATCAGGTGGGTGCGCGCGTCGAAGACGTCAGGCAGGGCGCCGCCGCCGGGCCCGATGGGCGTGCGGGGCATGCCCGACCCGGATACCGCATGAGCCATGAGAGCACTCCTCTCTCTCCTCGCCCCCGCCTTCCAGGGCACACCTGGGTGGGGTGCGGTGGCAAGTCGGCTGCCCGGATGCGGCAGGGCGCGGCGCGTGTTTCGCTGAGTCCGTGAGCGACCGTGGGCGTCTGGAGCTGCCCTACCGCTCCCCGCGGGCCCGGCGCCGGCACGTCGAGCGCCATCGGATGCTGCGGATCCGTGGCCGCAGCGTGACCTGGCTCGTGCCGCTGCTGACCCTCGTCGTCATCGCCTTCGTCGACTACAACACCAGCGGCGAGTTCCGGATCGTCTCGTGGTGCGTGTTCGTCGCCGCGATCGCCGCGGCGCTGTGCGGGGTGTGGACGACGGCGCTGTTCGCGGTGCTCGCGCTGTTCACCTACGTCGCCGCGGACGCCGCCTGGCCGGTCCAGTACCGGGCGGGGCCGGCCGACTTCGTCCTCGTCCTCGCCGGCGGCATCCTCTCCGTCCTCGCCGCCGCGGTCCGGGTGCGCGGCGAGCAGCGGATGCTGCACATGCAGCACATCGCCGCGACCACCCGCCGCACGGTGCTGCGGCCGCTGCCGCCCGGCTGGGGCGGCCTCGACCACGCCGAGGAGTATCTCGCCGCGGACGCCGACGCCCGTATGGGCGGCGACTTCTACGACATCCAGCCCGGCCCGAACGGCACCCGCGTCCTCCTCGGTGACGTGCAGGGCAAGGGACTCGGCGCGGTGGAGGCGGCCGCCGCGCTGCTGGGGACCTTCCGCGAGGCCGCGTACCACGAGCCGGAACTCGCGACCGTCGCCGGCCGGCTGGAGACCCGGATGCGGCGGCACCGCGGCCACACCGTGGCCCTCGGCCGCGACGACGGCGACCGCTTCGCCACCGCCGTGCTGCTGGGGTTCCCCGACGGGGAGGCGGGGGCCGTGGAGGTCGTCGACTTCGGGCACGAGCCGCCGCTCGCGGTCGGTCCCGGCGGCGTACGGCTGCTGCCGCTGGCCGAGGGGCTCCCGCTCGGTCTCGCCGAGCTCACCGACGGCGATCCGCCGCCCGTGCTGCGGACCGCGCTCGCGCCCGGGGAGACGCTGCTGCTCGTCACCGACGGGGTCACCGAGGCCCGGGACCGGGAGGGCGCGTTCTACCCGCTCGTAGAGGACGTCGCCGCCGCGCTCGCCAGGGATCCGCGCATCGCCGATCCCGCCCGCCTGGTCGCCTTCGTCCGCGACCGCACGCTGAGGCACTGCGGCGGACGTCTCGCCGACGACACGACGATCTTCGCGGTGCGGAGGGAAGGGAGGGCTTGACGGGCTCAGGCGCGGCGGGGGTGGGCGGGGTCGACGAACGCTCCCTGGACGAACGCTCCGTATGGGGACGTTTGACGGGCTGAGGCCCTTCTCCGTCGGCGCAGCGGTTACCGTGCTGACGTACGTGATCGACAGGGGAGGGACCATGCCCGGAACCGTGCTGCTGCTCGCGGCCTCGCCGGCGGGCAAGGGGTGCCTGGTGGACGCGGCCTCGGTGCTCCCCGTGCTCGCGGCGGTGCCGCCGGCCGTGCTGGCCGGTACCGAGACCGCGAACGTCGTCGAGCTCGCCGATCCGCTGGAGCCGCAGGCCGTCCTCACCCGGCTGCGGGCCGCGGCGGCCTCGCCGGGGCCGTTGACCCTGTTCGTCACCGGGCAGCTCCAGCTCGACCGGCGTCAGCGGCTGCCACATCTCGCGCTGGCCCGGACCACGCCGGCGACCGTGCGGTACACCGGGTTCCCCTGGCACTGGTTCCGTGAGGAGCTGCGGCTGCGGGCGGCGGGGACGACGACTCTCGTCCTCGATCTGCACGCCGACGCGGAGAGCTGGGTGTGGCTGCGGGCGAACGCCCTGGACTGCGGGCCGACGGTGGCCGTGCACGGGCGGATCGCGCCGCCGCCCGGATGGCGGAGGGTCGCTGTGCCGACGTACATGAAGGCCGTGGCCACGGTGCTGCGCAGCGGCGGCCGGCCTCCGCTGGAGCAGCTGCACCACATGGCGGCGGCGCGGATCGCGGGCGAGGGGGAAGTGGGGGACCTGGTCCTGTCGGGCACGGGGACCGGCCTTCCGAGCGGCGGGAGCATGGGCGCGAGCGCGGGCATGGGTGTGCGCGCGGGCGCAGGTGTAGGAACGGGCGCAGGTGTAGCAACGGGCGCGGGCGCAGGAACGGGTGCGGTCGCGCCCCCGCGTACGGAGCCGGGAGCCGCCCCCGCCACCCCCGCCCCCTCCGGCCCGCTCCCCCCGCTCCCCGCCCACCTCCCCGGCGCCCCCTTCCCGCCGGCCCCGGTCGACACCGATCCCCACCTCGCCATCGCCGCCGCCGTCCAGGCCGGGCGGCACGCCGACGCCGACGCTCTCGCCGCCCGCTGGGAGCGGTCCGCCGCCGTCGAGCACGGGGCGGGGTCGGAGGAGACGCTGCACTGGGCCGAGGTGCGGGCCGACCTGGCGATGTTCGCGGGGGACGCGGCGCGCAGCTGCCGTGCGTGGATGGCGGTGGCCGGCGCCCGGCTGACCGCGGGACAGCCCGCCGACGCCCCCGCGGTGGAGGCGGCCGTGGACCGGGCGCACCACCAGTGGGGACGCATCGGCGAGACGGACAGCGCCCGTGAACTGGGCCCGGCTCTCGCGGAGTTGCGCGCCCGGGTCCCCGGCCGCCGGGAAGGCGCCCTGGACCACGTCCACCGTCAACTGCGCAGGCTGCAGCTCCAGACGCAGAGTTGAGCCCGCGACCTCAGCGCACGCCGGTCCGCGCCGCCGAGGAGCCCGTGCCGGGATCGACGTGGGTGGTGTGCTCGGTGCGGGAGGGTTCCGCCCCTCGGGTCGGGCCCGCGTTCGCGGCCAGGACCAGGGCGGTCACGGCGATGAGGGCGGCGGCGAGTCCCCTGGTGAGACGCCCGGGGGTGTCGGTGCGTTCGAGCACGGCTACCTCGCAGGAGCGGCAGGAGCAACAGAGCGCGGGAGCGACAGAGCGGCTTTGCGTGACAGGAGTGCGAACCGCGGCTGTCGCGAGTTAAGCATCGTCCGTACGGATGCTTAACCCGCCGTTTAACCTAGGCGCTGGGGGAGCCGAACGGCAAGGGGCAACAGGGGAGTTGGGCGATGGCGGACCGCGATGATCCCAGCGTCATCGGCAGAAGAGTGCAGCAGTTCCGCATCGAACGCGGTCTGACTCAGAAGCAGTTGGCGGAGCCGGCTTACACGCCCGCCTACATCTCCACCCTAGAGTCCGGCCGGGTGCGGCCCTCGGACGACGCGCTCAGGCATCTCGCCGACCGGCTCGGCGTCGAGTTCGACGAGCTCGCCACCGGGCGCTCGGCCCGGCTGGTCACCGGGCTGCGGCTGCGCCTCACGGACGCACAGCGCACCCTCGCCACGGGCGCCACCGAGGCGGCGGCCGAGGCGTTCGAGTCGGTGCTCGCCGAGGCCGAGGAGCACGCCCTGACGGCCGAAGTGGCCGCCGCCCTCCTCGGACTCGGCGAATGCGGGCTGCTCACGGGCGAACTGGAGGTCGCACGGGGGTACTTCGAGCGCGCCGAGCGGACCCTCGCCGACGCGCCGCTGCCCGCCCGGGTCCCCGCCCTCCGCGGCCGTGCCGTCTCCCACTACCTGGCCGGGGAACTCCGCTACGCCGTCTACCTGTTGGAGTCCACCCTCGACGAACTCAACCGCGGCGGACTGCACGACCCGGACGCGCTGCTCCTCCTCTACGCCAGCGTCATCGGCCCCTACATGGACATGGGCGCCCAGGCCCGCGCCGCCCAGGCCGCCGAACTCGCCCTCGCGCTCGCCCCGCAGGCCGGCGACCCGGAACTGGTCGCGCGGATGCACCGGTCCGTCGCCCGCACGCTCCTCGCCGAGGGACGCGTCGCCGAGGCCGACGCCTCCCTCGCCAAGGCGGCCGAGCTGTACCGGCAGTTGCAGATCCGCACCGAGCTCGCCAACTGCCACTGGATGCGCGGTTACGTGTGCGCGCAGAACGGCGAACTGGAGCGCGCCGAGAGCGAGATGCGGCTCGCCCTGGACATGCTCGCCGCCAAGCGGGCCGCCCTCTACTCCAGCCAGGTCGCCGTCGAGCTGGCCGACGTGCTGCACCGGCGCGGCAAGTCCGAGGAGGCCGCCGCGCTGCTGCGCGGGGTGCTCAGCGACTTCACCGCCGAGCGCGGGGCCCTGCACTCGGCGGCGGCGCACCGGCTGCTCGGCATCATCGCGGAGGACGCCCGCGACACCGACACCGCCGAGGAGCACTACGTACGCGCCCTCAGCCTGCTGGAGCGGGCCGGCGCGGCCGGTGACCTCGCCGACCTGTGCCGGCTGCTCGGCGATCTGCTGCGCCGTACGGGGCGGGTCGAGGCCGCGCTCGACGCCTACCGCACCGGCCTGGGCCACCGCACGGCCCCGGGCACGACGACGCTGGGCCCGGCCCCGGCGCAGCCGCCGCTGTAGGGGCTGTCCGGCGGATCATGCCGCAGACGCCGATGAGTCACCGCTGCCTTCCTGCGACTTGATCCGCCGGACAGCCCCTGGCGCCCGAGCCGCGCGGACCCCGTGCGAGAAGCCGTGTCGTCGCCGGTTTCCGTCGGGGGCGGCGGGGTTACCCGGCCCGACGACGAAGAGACGTAGGGGAGCCCGTGCGCGGAGGTGGTCGCCGTGCGCGATCGGGAACGGGAGCCGGCCGCCGAGGTGCTCGCCCGGGCGGTGCGGGGCGTCGAACCCGGTGACGTGCCGGACCGGCTGTGCGCAGCCGCGGTGCGGCTGCTGCCGGTGAGCGGGGCGAGCGTGTCGCTGTGCGGGGACGGGATGCCCGTGCCGTTGAGCGCGAGCGGCGCGCGGGCCGCGCACCTCATGGAGATGCAGGCCACGCTGGGCGACGGGCCGTGTCTGCGGGCGGCGGAGACCGGCGCGCCCGTCTTCGCCCGCGATCTCACGGCCGGCCGGGACGCCTCACGCTGGCCGGTGTTCGCCCAGCAGGCCGCGGCGGCCGGCGTGCGCGCGGTGTACGCGCTGCCGTTGGGCGACCGTTCGGTGTGCGTGGGCACCCTCGACCTCTACCGTGACGTGCCCGGCGATCTGGCCGCCGACGAGGTGCGTACGGCCCGGCTGGTGGCGGACGCGCTGACGGTGGCGCTGATGGCGCTGCCGCGCGGGGAGGAGGCGGGCCGGCGCGGCGACGGGCTGTGGCTGAGCCCGCTGGCCACCGACCACGACGAGGTGTACCAGGCGGTGGGCATGGTCATGGCCCAGCGGAAGGTGGCCTCCGCCGAGGCGCTCGCCCTGCTGCGCGCCCACGCGTTCGCGGCGGGCCGCACGGTGCTGGACGTGGCGCACGAGGTGGTCGCCAGAGAGACCCGCTTCGACCCGGACTGACGCCGGGCGCGCCACCGGAGACCGGGCGGACTGACGCCGGGCGCGCCACCGCAGACCGGGCGGACCGACCCCGAGCACGCCCCCCGCAGACCCGGCGGACCGGCGCCCGCGCGCCGGCCGCGGTCGGCGTCCGCCGTCACACCTGCACCCGGCCCTGCTTCCTGATCTCCGTCAGCCGCTGCACCCCGAGCTGCACCGCGGCCTGGGTGGCCTCGTTCGGTACGTCGCCCATGCTGCCGTTGGTGAGGACGAAGGTGTCCTCGCCGGCGCGGACGGCGGCGACGTCGAGGGAGAGCGTGATCGGGTCGCCGTCGGTCTCCCAGTTCGTGAGCGTCACCCGCAGCCCCTGGCGGGCGTCGCCGACCTCCGGCAGCGCCAGGTCGGTGACGACCACGTCCAGCACGGTGTCGTCCGGGGCCCGGGCGGTGAACCGGGCGCATCGGCCCGGCAGGGTCCGCATCCAGTCCAGGGCGCGGTCGGCGTCCCGGGGCCGCCGGTCGGTGAGCTGGTAGCGCAGCTGGGCCCCGGTGTCGGCGTCGTCGAGCGCGACGACCGCGCGGGCCGGCCCGCCGAGCAGCTCGTCGTCGTACAGGCCGTCCAGCAGCTTCTGGCACTCGGCGGTGGGCGTGGTCGCCTTGAGCATGCCGTCCCGCCAGGTCGCGGCGCCCCGGGTGGGGATCCAGGGGGCGCCGAGGTCGGTGTCGGTGATGAGCGCGGCCTGCGCCTGCGCGTCGGTGAGGACCGACGACGCGGCCGGCGCGGACGGCTTCGCCGACGACTGCCCCACCGTCGGCTGCGGCAGGCGCGCGGTGGGCGGATGCTCCAGCCCGAGCGTGGCGCAGGCGGCCGCGCCGAGCAGGATCCCGGCGCCGGACAGGGCACTGGCGAGGAGGGCACGGCGGTTCATCGGAGGGTTCCTCCCGCATCGGCCGAAGGGGGGCGGACACAAGGCACTGCCACCCCCACGCCACCACCTGGCCCACCCCACGACGACCGGGACGATCCGTCCGGGCTACACGACTGCTGCACCCGGGTGGCCGCACGCGTGCGGGGAGGTGCGTAAGGTCGCTGTCGGAGAGCCGTTGTCAGGAAGTTCCCAGGGAGTTCCCAGGAAGAGGGGGTCCGCCGTGACCGGTCAGCCCGTCCCGGTGATCATCGACTGCGACACCGGCGTCGACGACGCCCTCGCCCTGCTGTTCGCCGTCCGGCACCCCGGGCTCGACGTGCGGGCGGTGACCTGTGTGGCCGGGAACACCGATGTGGACGGCGTCGTCCGCAACACGCTGACCGTGCTGGAGCAGGCCGGCGCCGGTGACATCCCCGTCGCGCGCGGGGCGGAGCGGCCGCTGATCGAGCCGGTTCGCACGGCCCGGCACGTGCACGGGGCGGACGGGATGGGCGACCTCGGGCTGCCCGCGCCGACCCGGGCGCCGGTCGACGTGGACGCGGTGACGCTGCTGCGGCGCGAGATCCTCGCCTCGCCGCGCCCGGTCACGCTCGTCCCGACCGCGCCGCTCACCAACATCGCCCTGCTGCTGCGCACGCATCCCGAGGTGGTCCGCAACATCGAGCGGATCGTGTTCATGGGCGGGGCGGTGGCGACCGGGAACGCCACCCCGGTGGCGGAGTTCAACGTCTGGCACGACCCGGAGGCGGCGGCGATCCTGCTGACGGCCGGGGTGCCGATCACGATGTACGGGCTCGACGTGTTCCAGCGGGTGCTCGTCCCGGCGGCGGACGTCCAGAGGCTGCGCGCCAGTTCGGAGCCGCGGCTGCGGCTGGCCGGTGAGCTCCTCGCCCACCGGGATCCCGCTTCCTCGGGCGACCCGACGCCGACGGGCGGACTGGGCGACGCGGGCGCGGTGTGCGCGGTCGTCGACCCGGCGGGCCTGACCACCGAACTGCTGCCGGTGGAGGTGTCGTTGGCCCCGGGACCGACGCGCGGCCAGACCGTCGTCGACCGCCGCCCGGTCCCGGGCGAGTCGGAGATCCACGAGGGCGGACGCGAACAGACCCTGGTGGACGTGGCGTTGGGCGTGGACGCCGACCGGTACGTCAGCCTGTGGCTGACCACGGTGGAGAAGCCGTGACCGAGCCGGACCGGGGGTCAGGGGTCCGGTGACGACCGACGCCGGCCGGTTTCCCACGGCCCGGCCGGCGTCGAGTTCAGGTACGGACCCGGGGGCGCCCCCGCTCAGCGGGGAACGCCCTCAAGCTCCTTCAGGCCTCGTTCAGGCCCCTACGAGCGACTGGCGTCGCCTCAGCGCGTGGCCTTGCGGCGTCGCGTGGCAACGACGATCGCGGCGCCGGCCGCGAGCAGCGCCGCCGATCCGCCGACGAGAACGCCGGTGTTGCCGTTCGCGCCGGTCTCCGCCAGGTCGCCGCCTCCGCCGTTGGGCTTGGGGGCGGGAGCCGGGGTCGACTCCGAGGCGCTGGGCGCCGGGGCGGACGGGGACGGGGACTCGGTGTTCGTCGAGGGGGTGTCCGTCGGAGGCTGCGAGGTGCTCTGCGACGGCGTGCCGGCCGGCGGCTGCGAGGCCGGCGCCGACGGCGAGGAGGGGACGCCCGGCGAGCTGGCCGGCGGGCTCGACGGCGGCTGCTCGGTGGCCGTGCAGTCCTTCGTGCCGCCGTTCCAGGCGGCGATCAGCTTGTCCTTGATGACCGGCCGGTCCGGGCCCTTGGGCAGCTCCCCGTGCTCGAAGCCGTCCTTCGCGTCGAGCTCGCCGTCGAACTTCACCGCGCCCCGGTAGAGGTCGATCTGCGCGTAGCAGCCCGCGTCGGGCACCGCGATGTCGAGGGTGTCGGTCTGGCCCGCCTTGACCGTCATGGTGTCGAAGTCGACGAAGACCTGGAGACCGGAGGTGGGGAAGGTGGCGCCGTGGGCGAGGTAGGAGGCCAGGGAGGCGGTGCAGGAGGAGGCGTCTCCCGCGGTGCGGACCGTGACGTGGACCTTGCCGTCGCCGCCGGGCTTGAGGTTCTGGTCGTCGACGCGGACGGAGTCGAAGAACTGCTTGCCGTCGAGCGAGAACTGGCAGCGGTCGGTTCCCGTCTCGGTGCCCGCGCCGGTGCCCGGCTGGTACTGGCCGCCGGACTTCCAGCCGTCGCCGCCGGGAGCACCCGTGCCGGCGAAGGCGCCGGTGGCGGCGGCGACGGACGCGGCGCACAGGGCGATCGAAGCGGCGCCCGCCCCCAGCAGGCGGCCTGCGGAAACACGTCTCGCTATGGACATGCGAATCCCATCTCGGCGAGGGCCCGTCACGGCATGGCGAAGCAGCCCGGGGTGACGGGTCGGAACAGAAGGAACACCGGGCTCATTGGTCACACGCGCCACAGTGTGCGCACATCGTGGGTCGACCGGTGGACGGCTGTCAACCTGGGCCGATGGAGGGGGTGTTCAAGATTCCCTCACGAGTTCCCCAGGTTCGGAACGGTACGGTCCGGAAAGCGCGGTGTTCACCTTCCCGGCAAACTGGACAGGCTTCGGTACGTGACCGACCACGCGAACAGCGCCGTGCCCGATCTGTCCTCCCGCAACCCCGACTGGTGGCGCCAGGCCGTCGTCTACCAGGTGTATCCGCGCAGCTTCGCCGACGCCGACGGCGACGGACTCGGCGACCTGCGGGGCGTCGCCGAACGGCTGCCGCATCTCGCCGCGCTCGGCGTCGACGCGCTCTGGCTCAGCCCGTTCTACCCGTCCCCGCTGGCCGACGGCGGCTACGACGTCATCGACCACCGGGACGTCGACCCGCGGCTGGGCGGCCTGGACGACTTCGACGCGATGACCGCCGAGGCCCACCGCCTCGGCCTGAAGGTGATCGTCGACCTGGTCCCCAACCACACCTCCCACCTGCACGTCTGGTTCCAGGAGGCGCTGGCCGCCGGCCCCGGATCGCCCGCCCGCGACCGCTACGTCTTCCGTGACGGGCGCGGCCCGCACGGCGAACGCCCGCCGTCCGACTGGCAGTCCGTCTTCGGCGGCAGCGCCTGGCAGCGGGTCCCGGACGGCCAGTGGTACCTGCACCTCTTCGCCCGCGAGCAGCCCGACCTGAACTGGGACCACGAGGAGGTCCGCGAGGACTTCCGCACCACCCTGCGCTTCTGGTCCGACCGCGGCGTCGACGGCTTCCGCGTGGACGTGGCGCACGCGCTCGTCAAGGACCTGAGCGAGCCGCTGCGCGACCTCGGCCCGGACGGCGGGTCCGGCGAGGCGGCCCTCGCCGCGATGGCGCCGGGCGACCACCCCTTCTACGACCGCGACGAGGTCCACGCCGTCTACCGCGACTGGCGCCGCGTCCTCGACGCCTACTCCCCGCCCCGCACGGCGGTCGCCGAGGCCTGGGTGCCGGGCGCCCGCCGCGCCCTGTACGCCCGCCCCGACGAACTGAACCAGGCCTTCAACTTCGAGTATCTCCAGGCGGCTTGGGACGCGGACGCCCTGCGTGAGGTGATCACGTCGTCCATGGCCGGCGCACGGGCCGTCGGCGCCTCGGCGACCTGGGTGCTCTCCAACCACGACGTGATCCGCCACACCTGCCGGCTCATGCTCCCCGCGGACGCCGACGACAACGCCTGGCTGCTGTCCGGGGGACGGGCCCCGCGCGTCGACGAGGACGCCGGCCTGCGCCGCGCCCGCGCGGCCACCCTGCTGATGCTGGCGCTGCCCGGCTCGTCCTACGTCTACCAGGGCGAGGAACTCGGGTTGCCGGAGGTCGCCGACCTGCCCGTGGAGGTCCTCCAGGACCCGCTGTGGGAGCAGTCCGGGCGGGTGCGCAAGGGCCGCGACGGCTGCCGGGTGCCGCTGCCGTGGACGACGACGGGACCCTCGTACGGCTTCGGTGCGGGCGGGGCGTGGCTGCCGCAGCCGGAGTCCTTCGCCCGGTACGCGGTCGAGGCGCAGGACGGCGTGGAGGGCTCCACGCTGGAGCTCTACCGCACGGCCCTGCGCCTGCGCCGCAAACTGCTTCAGGGCGAGGAACTGACCTGGGAGCCGGGCAGCCCGCCCGGTGTGCTGGCCTTCGCCCGCACCGACGGATGGCGGTGCGTCGTCAACCTGACCCCGGAGCCCGTGCCGCTGCCGCCCGGCGAGGTGCTGCTGAGCAGCGCGCCGCTCGACGACGGCGGCGCGCTCGGCCCGGACACGACGGTCTGGCTGGCCTGAGCCCTTGGGATGGCTACTGCTGGGGCGCGGTGGGGGCGGGCGCCGGGGCCGCTCCGCCGCCGACGATTGACGCGGCGTCGATGTCCACCGGCGTGGCCGTGGCGGTGGCCGGCGGGGTGAGGACGACCATCGGCTGGCCCGCGGCCGGCGGCGGCGGCGTCATGTCCGACTTGGGCAGCTTCGGCGGCGTGGTCTGGTTGAAGAGCGTCTGGTCGAAGTCGACCATGCCGGTCTTCTCCATCACCGTGATGTGGTCCAGCACGGTGTCGTTGGCCTGGTCGGCCAGCGCCCGCACGAGCGTGTTCTTGGTGGTGGAGCGGACCTTGGCCACGGTGTTGAAGATGGAACCGTGCGTCATCCGCAGGATGTTCGCGAACTCGATGTCGAACTGCTTGCCCTGGGCTGCCTGGAGGGTGCTGACGAAGCCCATCTGCTGAGGGCTGGCCACATTGGGGATGGTGACGTTCAGCATCGGCGCGATCTTGCGGCAGGTGGTGTCCAGGGCCGCGTGACCGTCGATCAGGTGCTCGCTGGCGGTCTTCACCGCGGGGCTCTGACCCTTCTGCAGGCCGATGAAGCCCACCGGGTACTCCCACAGGCCCGCCGCCCGCACGGCCACCACGAAGTTGCGGTCGCTCTCGGTCAGAGGACCCCACTGGGTGTTGGCGATGACCCGGTCGGCGGAGGTGGACACCGTGTCCAGCCCCAGCATCGACGGGTAAGCCAGCGCGGCCAGGGTCAAGCTCAGGGCGCCGCCCACAAAGGCAGTTCCCATCACGTTCCGCGAAAAACGCACCGTTCCTCCTGCCCCGTAGGGGATACCGCCTGACTCGTGCAGACGGGGTCGACAGACAGGAGTACGCACGCGAGGGCACGAAGATTCATCCGAGCCCGCAGAAAATTTGCCCGGAGGTTCGCAGCACGGGGGACGCGGTGCCGGGCGGCGCAGGTCAGATCGGTGAACGGTCGCTGCGCCCGTCGTCGGTCGTGACGCGCCCGCCGAGGTGTCGCACGGCGGACGGGAAGCCGGGGCCGAGGGCGACCGCGCAGCCCACGACCACGCGGCGCGCCCCGGAGAAGATCGGTGAGCCGGCCGCCGAGCGCGAGCAGACGGGCGTTGCCCGCCCACCGCATGCACGAGGCCGGCAGGTGTGGCTCGTCCACGCTGTCGGGGGCCGCGGGGACGACGGCGGTGGGGCCGATGAACGTCATCGCGACCGCGAAGAGCATCGCCGCGAGTGCCGTCGTCTGCCGGGGCGCCTCGGCGGTGGGGCGCGCTCAGTAGCGGACGGCCCGGCCCAACTGGGCCTTCGCCTCGCCGGACAGGCCGTGGCTGCTGCGTGCGGTGGCGGTGCCGGTGCCTCCGGCGGGGACGTCGGGGATCGTGACGAGGACGGTGTCGAGCGTGGTGCCGTCGGTGTTGGTGAAGTTGACCTGGACGGCGAAGGACCTCTTCGCGTCGTCCGGGTTGGTGGCGGTGACCTCGGCCTTCGCGCGGCCGTCGGGGTCCGTGCTCGCCGGCCCGAGCTTCACGTCCTTCTTGGCGTCCTTGCCGCCCTTGATGCCGTCCAGCTTGTGGCCGATCTCCGCGGTGGCCGAGGCGATGGCCCCGGTCGCCTGCGCCGCGAGGGAGGACGCGGCGGCGGTCGCCCGGTTCTCCAGCGACTCGGCGGCGGAGGCGGCCTTGCTGGTCACGGTGGAGGGGTTCTCCCCGTCGGAGCAGCCGGCGAGGACGAGGGAGGCGGCGAGGGTGAACACCGCGACCAGGACGGGGAGGAGCGGGCGGGCTGGGCGGGCGCGGGTCGGCGTCGCCGTGGGGATGCGGTGGGCTGCCATGTCGCCTCCGGCGTGGGTGGGGTCCTTGGCGTCCAGTGAAGATCCGGCCCGGTGCGTCGGCGGGATGCGACATGCCGTCTCCCGCCGCCTCACCCGTTCGGAGCAGCCCCCGTGGTGGCGGCGCCGGCCGCGACGGATGGTCGTTGAGGTAAGCCCCCCGAGACAGTCCCCCGAGACAGTCCCCCCGAGACAGAGAAGAGGCGGGTACGGCCATGACCGACGCGTCGCGCTCCCAAACGCCCCAGGGCTCCCCGGTCTGGGACCCCTCCCACCAGGGCACCGGCCGCCCGTCCGGTTCCCCCGGCGGCTCCTCCCACCCCGCCGCGGAGAGCGGCTGGGCCGTCGGCGGGGCCGTGTTCGCCGGGGTGCTGATGATCGTCAACGGCATCCTCGCCGTCTTCCAGGGCATCGCCGCGATCGCCGAGGACGATGTGTACGCGCGCGTCGGCGACTACGTGTACGAGATCAGCCTCACCGGCTGGGGCTGGCTCCTGCTGATCCTCGGCGTGATCGCCGCCGCCGCCGGCTGGGGCATCCTCAAGGGCGCGGAGTGGGCCCGCTTCACCGGCATCGTGCTGGCGTCGCTGAGCCTGGTCCTGCAGTTCCTGTTCCTGCCGTACGCGCCGGTCTGGTCGATCATCCTGATCGCGATCGACGTCTTCGTGATCTGGGCGCTCGCCGTGTACCGCCCGACGCACGCCCAGCACGCGCGGACCGGTACGCCGCCGATGTGACCGACCGGCCCCGGGGCGGCGCGTGGACCGCTCAGCGCTTGGCCTTCTTGGACCGGCGCATGAGATCCACGAGTCGGTCCGGGTCCGCCGGCCCGTTCAGCTCGGCCAGCAACTCGTCGGGGCACAGCTCGTAGAAGTCGCCCCAGTGGCGGCGTCCCCGGTTGTCCCAGATGCGGTAGCCGCCGGGGACGCCCCGGGCGACGTAGCGCCGTCTGCTCACACCTCGGCCCTCCCCACCCCCGCGCACCAGTGTGCCGGGAGACGGCGCACGGCCGCACGCGGATTACGCGGGGGCCTGAGGGCGGTCAGCGCGGGGGCCGCAGGGTTGCTCAGTCCGTCACCTTCACGGCCTTGCGCCGCAGCCAGGGCAGGGGCGACACCGACGAGCCCATGTACGGCGTGACGCGGACCTCGAAGTGGAGATGGGGGCCGGTGACGTTGCCGGTCGCCCCGGACAGGCCCAGGCGCTGGCCCGCCACGACGCGCCGGCCGGGGCGGACGTCGATGCGGGACAGATGGGCGTACTGCGTGAAGTAGCCGTCGGGGTGACGGACGATGACCTGCCGGCCGAAGCCGTCGCCACAGGTCGTGACGCGTACGGTGCCGGGTCCGACGGCGAGCACGGGGCTGCCGGTGGGCACGGCGAAATCCTGCCCGGTGTGCCGGTGGGCCCAGTGCGCGCCGCGGTCGGCGTAGCCGGCGGAGAGCCAGTAGTCGCGGGTCGGCGCGGTCCAGGCGAGGGGGCGCCGGGGCGGGCGGCTGCGGTCGCGGTCACGGGCGGAGCAGCCGCCGGCGTGTCCGCCGGGGTCGACGGCGACCGGGTCGCCGGACGCCTTCGCCGCCGTCCACAACCGGCCCCACAGCTCGGCGCGGAGCGTCTTGCGGCGGCGTTCGGCGGCCTTGATCCGTGCGGGGGCGGCGTCGGCGGCGCGCAGCCGGTCGGCGTGCCGGCGGGCCTCCTCATGGGCCTGCACGGAACGGGCGGTCGCCTTGCGGAACGTGTCGTCGCCCCCGGCGCCGGCGGGCGCCACGGCCGGCACGACCAGGAGTACGGCCGCCAGAACGGCGCCCCCGCTCACGGTGCCGAGGCGCGTCAGCGGCGGGTACGCGGGGAGTTCTCGTCGCATCTTGAGATCATCTGACCGCGCCCTCCCCGTTCCCCCGGCGACGCACCGCCCGCTCCCCCGAACGGCCCCCGGAGCGCCCGCTCGCGGACAGCGCGAGGCACCCTCAGTCCCCGAGCTCCCCCGTCACCTCCCGGTACACCTGCGACGAACGCGGGTTGGCGCGGCAGCGCCAGACCCCGTGGGGGCAGTAGTCGCTGATGGTCTGGTACAGGGGTCGGTGGCGGGCGAACCAGTCGAGCATGCCGTGCATGTAGGCGGGGTTGTCGCCGTTGCGCCACAGACCCCACTCGGGGTACGAGATCGGCTTGCGGTGCTCCGCGGCGAACCGCACGTGCGCGGCCAGGCCGTACGGCTCGCTGATCTGGTCCTCGAAGGGCATGCCCCGGGGCTGGTCGTAGGCGTCCATGCCGATGACGTCGACATACCCGTCGCCGGGGTAGCACTCGGTCCACGGGACGGCGTCGAGCCCCCGGTTGGGCGTGAAGTCGAACCGGAACCGCTGCCCCGGCACCGAGCGCATCGCGGTCACGATCCGCGCCCAGTACCGCTTCCAGGCCGCCGGGTCGGGGCCGCAGCGGTGGGCGTAGGTGATGCCGTTCATCTCCCAGCCGACGACCAGCACGGTGTCGGGCACCCCGAGCGCGACCAGCCGCCGGGCGAGCGCGCGGAAGTGGGCGTCGTACTCGCCCCGGGCGCCCCGGCCCAGCTCCGCCCGCACGGTGGCGTCGTCGACGCCGCCCTCGGTGCGTTCGAGCATCGGCACGTTGAGCACGAACATCCGGTCGGCGCGGGCCTTGCGCCACTGCGCCCAGTGCGTCAGATACCCGGGAGCCCCCTCGATGTTGCTCCACCGGTCCCCGGGCAGGTACGCCCGCCCGACCCGGGGCGTGGCCGCGCCCACCCAGCCGTCGAGCCCGGCGATCCGCCGCACGCCCTCCGAGTCGTACCCGACGTAGGCCCCGAAGGCGGGCGCGTCGCCGGGCGGACGGGCGTCGAGGTCGTCCCCGAGGGGGGCGCAGGCAGCCCCGAAGACGAGGACGAGGACGGCGACGACGGCGAGGAGCGCGCGAAGGGGGTGGGGCACCGGGCTCATGATGCCGAGGAAAGTGCACCCGTACGGGTGAATCACCGGGATTGCCCGGATCGCAGGCGCCGCGTCGGACGCCAGTTCGAGCGTCTGTTCACGCGGACGTGTGTTCACCTGGGCGTTCATCACATCGGACGTCTGTTCGCCCGCACACGCGTACGCTCATCGGCTCCCGCACCAGGAACACGTCCACCGCGTCCTCGCTCTCGAACACGAACCCGTGCCGCTCGTACAGCCGCCGGGCCGGACTGCCCTGGAGGACGTTCAGACGGACGCGGACGCCGGCGAGGTCGGCGGCGGTGAGGATCCGGGCGAGGACGGCGGAGCCGATGCCGCGCCCCTGGGCGGCCGGCGCCAGATAGAAGTGCTCCAGCCAGTGCCCGTCGGCCGCGGGACGCAGGGCGACGCTGCCGGCGAGCACTCCCGCGACCTCGATGACGTAGGTGTGCGCGGGGTCGAACCCGTCGCGCAGCCGCTGCCGCACGCGCTGCCCGTCATAGCGCCCGAGCCGCTCGAGGTCGGCGCGAAGCACGACGGCCCGTATCTCCGCCACGGCGTCGACATCGGCGAACACAGCCGCTCGCAACGCCCAGCCCGCCACACCCCCGACGGCGACCCACGCCGATCCGGCGACTGCCTCAAGACGTACGTGCCCGTGAATCTCGTTCCCCACAGGAGGAGTTCACCCCATGCGCAGACAACTGGCCAGGCTTCACCGTGCCGGCGGTGGGCGGCGCCGGCGGCGACTGGGGTCAGCGCGTCCGCCAGGTGAACGCCGGCTCGTCCTCCACACCCGCCGCCCGCACGGCTTTTCCCGCAGACCACTCTGAAGTCGGCTCTTCCTCGTATTACAGTCTCTGCCTTACGTGGCGTGTGTCGCGCGTCACATCGCTGGGGGTCGTGAGGGGGGCTTGTGCACGAAATGGTCAAAGGCGCCAACGTCGGACTGGCGGCGCTGAGTGAGAACGTCGACGCGGTGATCGTGAGCCTGGGGTGGGCCAGTCCGACGGGTGAGGGGGACGCGGACGTCTCCGTCCTCCTCCTCGACGGCGACGGAAAGGTCCGCAGCGACGCCGATTTCTACTTCTACAACCATCCGGTCGCCCCGGACGGAAGCGTGCAGCTTCTGGGCAAGGCGCCGGCGGGGGAGGGCAGCGAGGACCGGATCGGGTTCGACCTCACCGCGATCCCGGCCGAGGTGGAGCGCATCGTCGTGGCCGCCAGCCGGTACGGGGGCGCGCGTTTCGGGGAGTTGGAGGATCTGCGGGTCACGCTGGCCGACGGCTCCGGGGAGGACCTGCTGCGGTTCGCGATCGACGACGCCGGGTCGGTGAGCGCTTTCATCTTCGGGGAGCTGTACCGGCGCGGCGACGAGTGGAAGTTCCGGGCGGTCGGGCAGGGATACGACACAGGCCTGGCCGGTCTGGCGAAAGACTTCGGCGTCGACATCGAGGACGACGCCGCCGACGGGAACACGGCCGAGGACGACATCGTCGACGAGGCCCTTGACGATGCGGTCGCCGTCGAGAAAGCGCCGGCCGTCGAGGCGGACGGCCGCCCGGGGGCCGAAGCGGCCTCCACTTCGGTCGTCGCCCCCGAAGCCGTGCCGCAAGCTGTCGCCCTTCCGGCCGTTCCCGCCCCGCGCGGACCCGGCGACGACGCGCAGCGCACGAGGGCCGCGTCCCGCCCCCGGACGGCGAAGAAGAAGGTCACCCTGCCGAGGGCGGCGAAGAAGTCCCTGGCCGACAACGACTCCTGGACGCAGGCCCGGCTCTTCCCGGTCTCCGCGCTGAAGAGCGACCGTGAGCGCGAGACCCGGGCCACCTCGGTGCTGTTGGCCGTGATGGCGCAGGTGCCGGAGTTCGGCCGCAGGCTGACCGCCGGCTTCGGCGCCCCGGCGGGCCGCATGGAGACGTTCACCGAGGTGTCGTTGCCGCACGGCGACACCCCTCGCCGCCCGGACGGCGTGATCCGCGTCGACCGCGCCGGCAAACTGTGGACCGCGCTCGTGGAGACCAAGACCAACGGCAACGTGCTCAAGTCCGAGCAGGTGCAGGCGTACATGGACATCGCCGCACGGCGCGGCTACGAGGCAGTGATCACGCTCTCCAACGACGTGGCGCTCGAAGGCAGCCCCCTGGTGGACGTGAAGATCGACGGACGTCGCAAGCACAAGGTGGCGCTGCGGCACCTGTCCTGGGCCGAGGTGGCCCATCAGGCGCAGATGCTGATCCGGCACGAGGGCGTCGGCAACAGCGCCCACGCCTGGCTGCTCCAGGAACTCCTGCTCTACCTCCAGCACGACAACTCGGGGTGCCACGGCTTCCAGAACATGGGCGCGGCCTGGGTCCCCGTACGCAAGGGCATCGACGACGAGACCCTCTGCCAGGGCGACCCGCGCGCCCTGGAAGTCGTGGAGAGCTGGGAGCGGTTCATCCGTCAGGTCTCCCTGGGGCTGGGCGGCGACCTCGGTCAGAAGGTGCTGCCGGTGCAACGGGCCCGGCGCGGAGCCGATCCGGCGCAACGACGGGCACGTATGGCCGACGAACTGTGCGCCGAGGGAAAGCTTCAGGCGGAGCTGCGCATCGACGGGGCGCCCGGTGTCCTCACGGTCGGCGCCGACCTGCGGACCGCAAGGCTGCGCACGTCCGTGGAGATACCGGCACCCGGTCAGGGATACCCGCTGACCTGGGCCAAGCGGCTCGTCCGGCGGCTCGCGGAGGCCCCTGCGGACCTGCACGTCGAGACCCTCGTCGAAGGGGAGACGGGCGCCGGGCCGCGCGGCACGCTGGAGCGGCTTCGGCCGGAGCCGGCGGACATGCTGCCGAAGAACGGCGCGCGGATCACCGGTTTCCGGCTCACCCTCGTCAAGGGCATGGGCAGCGGCCGGGGCAGCGCGGAGTCCGGCTTCATCCGCAGCGTCGACGACGCCGTGCGGCGCTTCCACGGGACGGTCATGGTCCACTTGGAACGCCCCGCCCCGCCCAAGGTTGCGTGCGTGGAAGAGGCCGCGTCCGGCTGAGGGACGAGGGGGGCCGCTTCGTCCCGGTGGCGCGGTCACAGTTCGGGCGGGGCCGAAGTGTCGGGTGATTAGCGTTTCGGCATGACTTCTTCGGTTGGGCCGGGCGTGGTGGGTGGGCGGCATGTGGCCATCGCCCCGGCGATTCTGTACTTCGGTACTCCCGTCGCGCTGCTGGCGACCGTGAACGAGGACGGGTCGCCCAATCTCGCGCCCGTCTCGTCGGTGTGGGCGTTGGGGTGGAGTGTGGTGCTCGGGGTCGGGCGGGGGAGCCGTACCGTCGAGAATCTGGCCGCCAGGCCGGAGGTGGTGATCAATCTGCCGGGGCCCGAACTGTGGCGGCAGGTCGAGGCGTTGGCTCCGCTCACCGGGGCGGAGCCGGTGCCCGAGGAGAAGCGGGGGGTCTACCGGCACGAGCCGGACAAGTTCGCCGCCGCCGGGCTCACCCCGCAGCCCGCCGAGGTCGTGCGGCCGCCCCGGGTCGCCGAGTGTCCCCTCCAACTGGAGGCGCGGGTGACGAAGTTGACGCCGGGCGGCGGTGGGGAATTCCGGATCGTGGAGTGCGAGGTGGTGCGGGTGCACGCCCGCGACGATCTCGTGGTGCCGGGGACCCAGCACGTGGATTCCTCGGCGTGGAGCCCGCTGATCTACAACTTCCGTCACTATCACGGGCTTTCGCCGGAAGTGGGCTTCGGGTTCCGGTCGTCGACTCCGACGCGGGAGAGGGCGGCGTCCGGCGGGTGAATCTCGCGGTGGCAGGCAACCGGTGGAACCGGTTTTCCTCTCTCACAGGTTGCTCGCGGAGTCGGCCGGGGTGCTTGGGGAGCGTCCGTCGTACAGGTCGGGTCCGAGGGCTGGCCAGTCCGATGCCATCGACCATGGCACTCGCAGACGAGGAACCCGATGACCAGTCAGAAACACCGCAGAGAGCTGCAGAGAACGGCGTTCGCCGCCGGGGCCGTGCTCGCCGTCGTCGCCGTCGCCGGGGCCGCGCCCGGCGCCGGTGCGGCGCCGAAGGCCACGCCCGGCACGCCGCAGCTCAAGCTGATCGCCGCGTCGAAGTCCGTCACCCTCGAACGGTGGGAGTGGGACGGCCAGTCCGGCGTCAACCTGGACCTGGGCACCTATGTGTCCGTCGACAACGCGCCGCTCGAGTTCAAGGTGACCCGCAAGTCCTACAAGGACCCCGTCGTCGCCCAGCAGATCCTGCGCGACGGGAAGAAGGTGAAGACGAAGACGCTGCCCGCCGGGCTCGTCCGCGACTTCCAGGGGCTGCCCGGCTTCCTGGAGGTGTCCATCAAGAACGCCGCAGGCGCCCAGGTACTCACCGCCAAGGGGGACTTCTGCCCCAACAACGCCTCCGGGCGGATCCGGCCCGACGCGCCGGCCACCTCGCACTATCCGCAGAGCTGCCCCGCGAACCCCTTCACCCTGGGCTCCGTGTGGGGCGTGGAGAAGGGCTGGGCGGCCAACACCAGCGCCGGTGACCGCGACAAGCCGACCGACCTGGCGGTGGGCGAGTACACGGCCAAGGTGTCGGTGGCGAAGAAGTACCGCGACTACTTCGGCATGGCCGACGCGCCGCAGACCGTGAAGCTCACGGTCCGCGAGTCCCCGGACGACGGCGAGGGCGGCGTGGGGCTGCGGTCCAACCTCGCCCACGGCTCGCACGGCGCGAAGGCGGCCCACGGGGCGCACGGCGCCCACGCGGGGCACGGTGCGCAGGGCGCCGAAGAGGCCCCCGGCGGCGGTCACCACTACGGTCCGCGCGGCGCGGACGAGCCCACCGCGCCCGCCCTCCCGCACGCGCTGGAGGCCCGGGGCCTCGCCCACCACCTGGGCGACGGCAAGGGCCACACCGACGGCTCCCGCATCGCGCCCGCGCTGAAGGCCAACGCCCAGCGGCCCACCGGCCGCGCGACCGTCCCCGCGAACGTGCCCAAGCCCGACCTGCGCTCCCTGCCGGCCTGGGGCTTCGAGATCACCGACGGCGAGGACGGCGACGTACCCGGCAAGGACTACCTCGCCTTCAGCGCCAACGTCTGGAACGCGGGCCCCGCCCCCCTCGTCGTGGACGGCTTCCGCAGCCCCGGCAAGGACCTGATGGACGCCTACCAGTACTTCTACGACGCGAGCGGCAAGCAGGTCGGCTACACCCCCACCGGCACCATGGAGTGGGACCCGCGGGTCGGCCACGAGCACTGGCACTTCACCGACTTCGCCAGCTACCGCCTGCTCAGCGCCGACAAGACCAAGCAGGTGCGCAGCGGCAAGGAGGCGTTCTGCCTGGCCAACACCGACGCCGTCGACTACACGGTGAAGAACGCCAACTGGCACCCGTACAACACCGACCTGTCCACCGCGTGCGGCGAGCAGAACTCGATCTCCGTGCGCGAGGTCCTCGACGTCGGCTCCGGCGACACCTACACGCAGTACCGGCCGGGCCAGTCCTTCGACATCACCGGACTGCCCAACGGCACGTACTACGTGGAGGTCCTCGCCAACCCGGCCAAGCGCCTGAAGGAGACCGACCTCAGCAACAACACCTCCCTGCGCAAGGTCGTCCTCGGCGGCAAGCCGGGCGCCCGCACGGTGTCGGTCCCGCCGTACGACCTCGTCAACGCGCCCTGACCACGCGCCGGTGACGGCCTGACCCGCACCGGCCGGTTCTCACCACCGGTCCGGTGCGGGTCACGGTCAGTCATTTGACTTACGTAAAAGGTCACTTGGGGCAACCCTGCCGCACTCTGGCGAGTCTGGTGAGACGTCTGTGCTTTCGGGACGTATTCCTGCCTGCGGGTGGAGTTCCGTCGAACGGCGGTGACCAGCGCCGAGGATCCGAGCACGGTGTACGGGGTGACACAACGGCCGAGCGGAGGGCAGCGCCGATGAGCGGGACACGAGGGCGTCGGCGTACGGCCGGCCGGGCCGACGGCCGGGGGCAGACCAGGCTGACCCGGCGGGGACGCGTGCTGGCGTGGACCGGCGGCGTGCTCACGGTGGTGCTCCTCGGGGTCGGCGGCGCCGGCGCCTGGATCTACCAGGACCTCAACGGCAACATCCACTCCGCCGACATCGACGACAAGCTGGGCGGTGAGCGCCCGGCCAACCTCAGCCCGGGCTCGAAGAACATCCTGGTCGTCGGCTCCGACACCCGTGAGGGCGCCAACTCCAAGTACGGCGGGCCCGATCTGACCACCATGCAGTCGGACACCCTGATGGTGCTGCACATCCCCGCGAACCGGGAGTGGGCCACGGTGCTGTCCTTCCCCCGTGACTCCTGGGTGCAGATACCGTCCTGCGACCGGGGGAACGGCAGCATGTCCAAGCCGCACAAGGCCAAGATCAACGAGGCGTTCGCGATCGGCGGCAGCAGCGGCGAGGTGGGCGGGGCCGCCGCGTGCAGCATCAAGACCGTCGAGGCGCACACCGGCCTGCGCATCGACAACTTCATGTCCATCGACTTCTCCGGCTTCAAGGGCATGGTCGACGCGCTCGACGGCATCGAGGTCTGCCCGAAGCAGAACATCGTCTCCGACAAGGCGAGACTGAAGCTGAAGGCCGGCTGCCAGACCGTCGACGGCGAGACCGCCCTCGGCTACGTCCGGGTCCGCTACGGCGTCGGCGACGGCTCCGACATCGGGCGCATCGGACGCCAGCAGGAGTTCATGAACGCGTTGGTGAAGAAGGCGAAGGACAAGCTCACCAGCCCCGATTCGCTGTACGGCTTCCTCCAGGCCGGCACCAAGTCGCTCACCACGGACCCGGAGATGGACGGCATCAAGCCGATCTACGCCCTGGCCAACGAACTCAAGGGCATCCCCACCGAGCGGCTCTCCTTCCTCACCGTGCCCAACTACCCGCGTGAGGCGGACTTCCCGAGGGACATCGCCAACGTCGTCTGGCAGTACCCGCAGGCCACCGACGTGTTCACCGCGCTGGCCAACGACAAGGAGATGCCCAAGGCGCGGTTGCAGGCCTCCGTCAAGAACCTGATCTACGCCTCGCAGGTGCGGGTCCAGGTGCTCAACGGCACCGGGGTGTCCGGCCGGGCCGGGCAGGTCGCGGAGAAGCTGCGCGCGGCCGGCTACAGCGTCGTCGGCACCGGCAACGCGGGCAGGACCGTCGCGAAGTCGGCGCTCACCTTCCCGGCGGGCATGGAGAAGCAGGCCGCTGTCCTCGCCTCGCGCTTGCCCGGGACGCCGTCGACGGTGTCCGCGGACGCGGCGGCGGGCGTGGTCACGCTCGTCGTCGGGCCGGACCTGAAGCTGGAGAAGCTCGAATGACGGTGGTTCGACAAGCGGCGGAGATCGTGTACTATTGATCTTGAGCCGGTCGGAACGACAGCGAAGAACCGGTTCTGCGTTGGTGGTCCAAGGAAAGACGCCCCACTTCCTGTGGGGAGATGCAGGTGCAAGGCCTGCCCGGCGCTCTCACTGCGAGGCCCGTCCCGTGTCACACGGGGCGGGCCTCGTGTCGTTGCACGGTCCGGCGGCCACGCGGTCCCGGCGGCTCCGGTGTCGCCACCGGCGAGGGCGGCCCCCCGGCCCGGGAGACCGCCCTCGGCCCTGCGAACTTCCTGTGGATCAGCCGGCGTTCGCCGTCGACGGGCCGAAGAACTCGACCTCCGCGATGGCCACCTGCTTGCTCGCGGACGCCGCGTACGCCGACTCGATCGTCAGGCGCACCTTGGTGACCTCGCCGACGCGGAACGCGCGCCGCTGGCCGCCCGCGCCCTGGTCCAGCACGAGGTCCCGGGTCGTCGTCGTGCCGTCCTTCTTCGTGATCGTCGCCTTCACCCGGTGGGGCAGCGCCGACTCCTGGAGCTGGTCGCCGCGCGTCGAGACGCCCGGGGTGATGATCAGGTCAAGCAGACGGGTCGGTTCGGCGAAGCGGGCCTCGATCCACTCGCCCTGGCCCGACTGGGAGACGCCGGGGCCCCACCAGCTGTTGTTGAGCCGGTCGAAGGCCAGCTCGGGCTTGTGACCCGGGTAGGAGCGGGAGGCGGTGATCTGGTCCGGAGCGACGGGGGCGCGCTTGGCGAAGTGGTCGCGGGTCGCGTCGATCCAGCCCGGTGTGCTGAACCCGACCCACACCAGCAGGCTGAGCACGGCGGCGGCGACCACCCAGGTCACGACCCGGTCGAAGGTGCGCCGCAGCCGGGGGCGGTCGCCCGCCCAGGGTGTCCGGCCGTTGCGGAAGCCGGGCAGCCGGCGCCACCACGGGCGTCGCGCCGGCGCGTCGTCCACCAGGGTCATCGGCATCGCACAGCGCACGCAGTAGTGCCGGTCGGGGTTGTTGGGGGTGGCGCACCAGGGGCAGGGCACGCCGTTCACCTCGCCCTGCTGCGGTCCCGGGGCCCGCACCTGGGGCCGGTCCACGACCGGCCGTCCCGGCAGCACCGGCGCGACGGCGGGCTGCGGCACGGGCTGGGGCTCCGGTTCGGCGACGGGGACGAGGAGCGAGCGGGCGCGGGCGGTCATGGTGTCGTCGGGTGCGGGCGCGGGGGAGGGTATCGCGGGGGCGGGCGTGGGGGCTGCGGCCGGTGCGGGTGCGGCTGCCGGTGCCGCCGTGGGCTGCGGGGTCGCCGGGGCCGGCTGTGCCGTGGGAGGTGCGGAGGGCGTCTCCTCCGAGGTGGGCTGCTCCGGCGGGAGGGCGGGGAGCGGGGTCTCCGCCGTGTCCTCGTCGTCCGAGGAGTCGTGGGCGTCCGCCGCGTCCGAGGGCTCCGCCGGGGCGGGCGCGGTCGGGGCGCCGGCTTCCGCGACGGCCGGAGCGGCAACGCCTGCGGGTGCTCCCGCCGCCGTACCGGACGCCGTGCTCGCCGCCGTCGCGGCGGGCGTCCCGGCGGACGTCGGCACCGCGGCCGCCGCCGCGCTCGGGGTGTCCCCCTCGGCGCCCGCGCTCGCGCCCGCCGGTGTCGCGGCCGGGGTCCTGCCGGCCGGGGAGCGGTCCGTCCAGCTCAGTACGGCTCCGCAGGCGTCGCAGAAGGACTGGCCCGGCTCCGCCCGGGTGCCGCACTCGGCGCAGTTGTGGGTGGTCATCTCTCCGGGGTCCTTTCGGCGGCGGTCGCGGCGGTCACCTCGACCGTGTACGGCATGTGGGCGGGGCGGGCGGCGGCCACGAGGGCGTCCAGCCGGTGTTCGTCGGCCGGGCCCGGGTCGGGCAGGCGGAGCGAGACGTGCAGGTGGGGGCGGGGCTCGCCGGGGACCGGGCCGAGCGGGCGGGCGCTCCACGCGGCGGCCCCGCTCTCGGAGATCTCCGGTTCGACGCCGAACGCGAGCCGCACCGCCTCCGAGAGACCGCGCCGGGTGCCGCGCACCCGGTGCAGATACGCGGCGGCGGCGACGGCGGCCCGCAGCCTGGGTTCCGGTTCGCTGCCGTCGGTCTCCGCGCCGACCCAGCCGGCCAGCCAGCGGGTGAAGTCGGCCGGGGCGAGCGCCGGGTCGAAGTAGGCGGGCAGACAGTCCAGGACGTTGAGGATCGGCGCCATCACCTCGTCGAGCCCGCCGACGAACCGCTGTGCGAGGTCGTCGTCGGCGAACACGGCGGGCAGCATGGCGCCGATCGGCGCGGACGAGCCGAGGCCGTCGACGGAGCCCCTCACGCGCCGTCCCCGATCACGCGGACGCGGTGGTCGTAGGAGAAGACCAGGGAGGGCGCGGACAGGTCGATGCGGTCGGTGGCCTCGCCGCGTTTGCCGGTGAGGGGGTCGGCCGGGTGCAGGGTGACCTGGTCGACGAGTTCGACGCCGGGGACGCGCTGGAGGACGGCGAAGACCTCGCCGGACTGCACGGGCCGGCCGAAGGGCCAGCCCCGGCCGTCCGCGCCGCCGGTCAGCGGGTCGAGATGGCGGTAGAGGGCGTCGTGGGCCTGCCGGCGGACCCGGTCGGTGTCCACGCCGCGGAAGGCGTGCACGGTGGCGACCACGGTGACACCCTGGTAGAACGGCGGACCGACCGCCAACCGGGTCCCGATCAGGCGGCGTTCGTCCAGGTGGCGGGTGATCCGGTCCAACAGCGCGTCACTGGGCACGAGTTGCTCGAAGCGCAGCCGCCCGCCGGGATCGGGGACGGCCTGCGGCACCACCAACACCCGTACCGCGTAGGCACCGTGCTCGTCGGGCTTGCCTTCGAGGCAGGTGATGCGGGCGGTCTCGGGGGCGGCGCGGCGGGCCAGCTCCTCGTAGTCGCGCAGGGTGACGGCCCGTTCCTGGGCGCGCAGGGTGATGGGCGCGCGGACCTTCGCCTCCGTCACCGTCTCCCCGTCGACCCCGCCGCGCGCGGCCTCGCGGTTGACGACCTCGGAGACGTACGGCACCGAGGTGCGCAGCACCTGGACCGCGCCGCGGGCCACGTTGCCGGCGCGGCCGCCGCCGGTGCGGTAGCGGCGGGCGCGGATCACGGCGCCCTTGGGGGCGACGGCGCCGTACTGGCGCAGGGTTCCGTCGGCCTCGCGGACGGAGGGGCCGAAGGCGATCTCGCCGGTCGCGGCGTCCAGGGTGATGTGCCGGTCGTCGGGGCGGGAGGCGGCGAAGTGCGGGACGACCGACCAGTCGGTCCAGCCGTCGTGTTCGGCGGTCTGGAGCAGCAGCGGCGGGTCGTCGCCGACGACGGGCGCGTGTTCGAGGCGCAGCCGCTGCCCGGGCAGGCCGGTGGACTCGCCGAGGGCCTCGTCGTACACGGTCTCGGCGTGGACGGCGGGCGCTGTCCCGCCGACGGTGAAGGCCTCGGCGGAGCGCACGGTGGGAGAGGTGGTGTAGAAGGGCTGGCCGGCCAGCGGTTCGGTGACGCGGCAGCGCAGCCAGCCGGCCTCCTGGCCGCCGGAGCGGGACAGGACGTGCCCGCCGGGGACGTGCAGGACGACCTCGCCGGGGCGGTTGAGGCCGCCGGTGCCGTCGCGGTCGACCTCGCAGGCCTGCCAGCCGTCCTCGGTCCACGCCTCCCAGACCAGCGGGGGCTGGCGCGGGTCGACGCCGACGCCGTCCACGCGGCTGTCGAGTTCGAGGGCGACGGCGCAGTGCGGGACGGCCGCGGTCAGCCCGAACAGCATGCAGTCGCCGGGCCGGGGGGCCTCGGCGAAGCACATCACGTCCTTCCCCTCGGCGAGGTCGGCGGTCCGGTCCGACACCGGCTCGCCCTGCCGCTGCACGACGAGGTGCCGCAACGAGGACGGCACGACGGCCAGTTCGCGTTCGGTGGCGAAGACGACGGCCTCCTCGCTCTCGGTGCGCACGGTCGCCGTCTCCGTGCCGACCGGCAGCAGCACCGTCTCCTCCTGGGGCGCGGACAGCCAGAAGGTGACGTCGGTGCGGGCCGCCGAGGGCGGGAACAGGTGGATGCCGACCAGGTCGAGGAAGGCGAGGTGGTTCTTCTCCGGGACCCGGTTGAGCCGGTACACGATCTGGTCGGCCATGTGGGCGACCGTCTCGACGAGGGTCACGCCCGGGTCGGAGACGTTGTGGTCGGTCCACTCCGGCGCGCGCTGCTGGATGTAGCGCTTGGCGTCGTCGACGAACTGCTGGAAGCGGCGGTCGTCCAGGTTGGGGGAGGGCAGGGCCATCAGCGGTCGCTTTCGGAAGCCGTACCGGAGGAGCTCGGGGAGTCCGGCTCGTCGTGGGACGGGATGACGTAGAAGGGGAAGACGAGGCTGCGCGGGTTGTTCGTGCCGCGGATCGAGTAGCGGACGTCGATGAACAGCACGCCCTGCTCGGCGCCGGCGGTGACCTCGACGTCGTGGACCTCGATGCGGGGCTCCCAGCGGTCCAGGCTGGCGTACACCTCGTGCTGGATGCGGCCGGCGGTCGCCTCGTTGACGGGGGCGAACACCAGGTCGTGGATGGCGCAGCCGAACTCCGGGCGCATGGGCCGTTCGCCCGGCGCGGTCGCGAGGACCAGCCGGATCGCCTCCTCGATCTCCCGCTCCCCGCTGACGAGGGCGATGCCTCCGGTGGGGCCGATGCGGAGCGGGAACGCCCAGCCGGATCCGACGAATTGCTCGGCCATCAGTGGGCCACCTGCCTTTTCCTTCTCCTCGGGCGCTGCTTCGTCACGGCAGCGGGTACGGCTTGCTGTTGACCAGCACGGCGCCCTGGAGCATGAGGGTGACGGCCCGGATGCCCACGTTCGCGACGGAGTTGACCTGGAGGGTGCCGCCCGAGCTGATCAGGGTGGCGCCCACGGCCTTGAGGTTGAGGGCGCCCATCGCGTCCACCGCGACCGCGCCGCCGAGCGACTTGAGGTTGACCAGGCCGCGGCCCTGCATGGTGAGGGTGCCGCCGCTCTTGACGGTCAGGTTGCGGCGCGCGCTGAGGGTGAGGTCCGTGCCCGCCTCGATCGTCACCGACTTGCCGCCGGTGATGCTGACGGCGCCCTTGCTGTCCACGGTGATCTCGGTTCTCGTCCGGTCCAGGTTGATGACGAGTTTGTCGTCGCCGCTGGTCAGCCGTACGCCCTGCTTGCCGCCGGTGCGCTGGCTGAGCAGGTCGACCCGGTTGCCGTCCCGGTCGGAGAGGGTGTGCCGGGCGGCGCGGTTGCGGGCCCCGTCGTGCAGCGGCACGTCGCGGACGGGCGTCGGCTTGTCGCGGCCGTTGTAGAGGCCGCCGATGACGTACGGGTGGTCCAGCGCGCCCCGGTCGAAGGCGACGAGCACCTCGTCGTCGACGTCCAGCGGGAAGATCGAGCCGCCGCCCTTGCCGCCCCACTGCGCGACCCGCGTCCAGTCGCTGACGTAGGCGTCGTCCAGCCAGGGGAAGCGGAGCTTGACCCGGCCCTGCTTCAGCGGGTCCTGGACATCGGTGACCAAGGCGTTGGCGATGCCGGGCAGTTGGAGGCCGTTGGCCGCGCCGCCGCCGCCCGAGGACAGCCCGTACAGCGAGCGCCACTGCCGGCCGCTGACGGTGACCCAGGCCTCGTAGTGCTTGCCGTCGCCGAAGACGTGCCGCACGGAGGTCGCCGTGTACTTGCCCTCGAACGGGTACCCGACGTCGGCGAGTGTGACGGGCAGCCCGGGTCGCAGCTTGGGGGTGCCGCGCGCGATGACCTCCAGTTCGGCGAACGAGCCGGTGACCTCGTCGGCGAGGGCCTCCGCCGCGAACTTCACCTCCGACTGCCGGTCGTACGGCGTCTGCGCGTCGACCAGTTTGGCCGGCTTGAACTTCACGGCGGCCTCGGCGGGCGTCGTGCCGATGCTGATGCCCGGGTTGGAGGTGGCATGCACGGTCGCGGTGAGCGTCTTCTTCGTCGTCACGTCCCAGCCGCGCGCCTCGACGGTGCCGACCTGTTCGGCGGCGGTGACGGCGGCGCGCAGCCGGAGGATGTCGGTGCCCGCCTCCATCACGAAGGGGCTCTTCTCACCGGGGGTGGACACGGGCGGCGCCCCGGAGGCGGGGTCGGGCCGGACGAACTGGAACTTGCCCTTGGCGTCGACGGACATGACCATCTCGTTCTCGTCGGCGAGACGGGAGAGGAAGTCCCAGTCGGTGACGTTGGCCTGGCTGATGAACTCGTACACCGTCTTCGTCGACTGGATCCGCCCGACCGGGACGCCGTCCAGCGCCGCGAGTCTGCGGGCGATGTCGGAGGCGCTCTGGTTGCGGTAGGCGGCGATCCGGCGCTGGCGCATCAGCCGGTGGCCGTGGTCGTAGCCGCGGACGACGGTGAAGGAGCCGGTGCCGTCGTAGTCGGCCTCCAGCCCGGACACCTCGCCGGTCAGCAGCGGGTCGGAGGCGCCCTGGCCGTCGGCGACGGGGGCGATGACGACCGGCGTCCCGAACCGCACGCCGAGCTTGCGCAGGACCTGCCGGTGGGGGTCGCGGAACGTCAGCCGGAAGGCGGCCGGCACACCGAGGCCCTGGTCGACCCAGCCCTCGACGAGGAGCGGCGCGAAGTCGGCGGGCAGGGGGCGGCCGCCCAGGGTGACCTGGACGACGCTGGAGTAGGCGGACTGCACCATCAGTGACGCACCTCCTCCGCCGCGGGCAGCACCAGTTCGACGCCGTTGGGCAGCCGGGCGGGGTCGTCGATGTCGTTGGCCTCCGCGATGGCCCGCCAGGCCGCCGTGTCGCCGTACTCCCGCCAGGCCAGCGACTGGAGCGAGTCACCGGCGACGACGCGGTGCACGCGGCGCGCGGTGAGGGCGCCCGAGGTCGGGTTCTGGCCCTTGGTCTTGCTGGGGATCTCGTGCAGCCGCACCTGGCAGGTGGCGCGGATGGGCACGCCGGTGGTGCCGAAGAGGGAGTAGCCGACGTCGACGCTGCTGACGTAGGCGGTGAAGCGGGCCGTGGAGAAGGAACCCCACTGGAAGACCACCCAGGGCGGCGAGGGCTGCTTGGCGGCGATGCTCTTCGCGGTGACCTCGCAGCATTCGAGCAGCGACTCGACCTTCTTCAGCACGGTGTTGCCGCCCGGCTGGTCGGAGGAGTCCAGGAAGATCTCCAGCGTCATCTCGCGCGGCTCGGGGCCCATGAACTCCGGTACGGAGCCGTCGCGGACGGCGGCCGTCGGCGTCACCTTCCACTGGGCGCGGCGGCCGAGCTGCAGCTGCGCCGGGTTGAAGTCGAACGCGAACGACTTGATCATGCCGCCGGGTGTGGTGCTGGACCCCACGGGGGGTTCGTGGATCGCGAGCGTGGCGCGCACCAGGCTCTTGCCGGCGCCGCCCTTGCTTCCCTTGGCCATGTGGTGCGTCCCTCCGCCTAGTCCGTGAACCCGTGGTGGGTGATCTCCAGGACCTCCGTGGCGACGCCCGGGCTGTCGGGGTCCAGGGACGGCCCCTGCCATCTGACGGGCAGCACGTCGATCAGCCCCCAGCGGGCCACCTCCGAGCCGTCGGCGCGCAGCGCGGCGATCTGGGCGGTGGGGCGGGTCACCCCGGTGGTGACCGACGAGATCCACTTGGCGACCTTGGTGGTGTCCGGGGTGAGGGGGCGGGTCAGCCGGATCGTGGAGAACGTGACCCGGGAGGGGAGCTGCCAGACGAAGCCGTTGTTCCCGCCTTCCTGCCGGTGCTCGATCTCCACCTGGGAGGACAGGCCCTCGCACCCGTTGAAGTATCCGAGGCTCTCGCCGTCGATGGTCAGGGTGAAGAAGATGGTGGAGCCCGGGTCGAGATCGCGGGACATCGGGGGTGGGCCTTTCTGGGGTGCGGTGGGCTTCGGGTGCGGCGGGCCTCAGGTGCGGGGGTCGCGGAGACGGCCGATGCGCTCGCGGTCCAGGCGGAGTTCGGTGCGCAGGAGACGGGTGATGCGGCCGGTCAGCCGGTGGGTGAGTTCGTCGAGCTGGAAGTCGGTGAGGGCGCGGGGGTCGAAGGGGGCGGGGGTGGGGTCGGGGGGTGTCGTCGTGGGGGCGGAGGTGGTGGGGGCCGGCTTTGTGGAGCTTTTGGCTCGCGGGGCAGGGGCAGGGGCAGGGGCAGGGGCTTGGGCCGGTGCCGCGGTGTGGTTGGGGGTGGGGAGCGGTGGGGTGATGGCCGCGGGGGTGGGGTTGTGGGGGGCCGGGACGCGTTGGACGGCCGCGAGGGCCGGCGGGACGGGGGTGGGGGGCTCAGCCGGTTGCATCGGTTGCATCGGTTGCGCCGGTTGCGTCGGCGGTGCGGGTTGCTGGGGCGCTTGGGTGGTGGTGCGGGGCTGGACGACGGGGAGGGCGGCGGTGTGGGGGGCGGTCCGGCGCAGGGGTACGGCGACGGGGGCGGGGCGGCGCTGGACGGGGGTGGGCGGTGTCGGGCGGACGGTGGGGGGCTGCGGGGTGAAAGCGGGCGCGGGAGAGGGGAGTTGGGGGGTGCTGGTGCGCTGTACGGCGCGTGCGGGGGACGTCGACGTGGGCTGCGGGGGCGTCGGCGTCGGCTGCGGGGGCGTCGTGCGCTGTACGGCGGGGGCGGTGCGCTGTATGGCGGGGGCGGTGCGCTGTAGGGCGGGCGCGGTGTGGTGTACGGCGGGTGCTGCGACCGGCGTTGCGTCCGCCGGGCGGGCGGGGAGCGGGGCGCCGAGGGCCGGTCGGGCTCGTCCGCTTGCGGGAGTGGGGCGCTCGGTCTGCGGGGCCGCCGCGGTCCGGGCCGAGGGGACGGCAGGGGCCGGCTGCACGGGGAGCGACGGCTGCGGGCTCACGGGAGCGGACGGGTGCGAGGGCGACGCGGGGGCGGCCGGGGCCTGGCCGCTGACGGGAACGGCCGCGCTGCCGCGCGCGGGGGCGCCCAGGCCGGGTCGACGGGTGACGCTCCGCTGGACGTCCGAAGTCGTCTGAACAGCAGGTGAGTTGGTGGCTCGGGGAGCCGGTGCCACGGCGGAGCCGGGAGCGGGGCCGACGCGCCGGCCGTTCGCTGCGCGGGCCGAGGGAGCAGAGGCCGGGGGCGTGTTCGCCGTAGCGCCCGGGTCGGTCGACGGCATGGGCGTGCGGGCCGCCGGGGGAGTCGAGGTGCGCTCGCCGAAGGTACGGGGCGCGGCCTGGTTCGTCGGTGCCGATGCGGCAGACGGGGCGTGGGCCACCGGGTTCGCTGTGCGTTCGCTCGCGGGACCCGGGGCCCGCTGGATGGCAGGGCTCTGTGCGGACGGGCGGTGCCCAGGCGGGACCGACGTGTGTTCACTTGCGGGAGCGGGAGCGGGAGCGGGAGCGGGAGCGGGCGCAGAAGCGGTCGTCGGTCCCGGGACGCGCTGGACGGCGGGGCTCGGCGTGGTCCGATCCGCTGGTGCGGGCGGGCGGGGCCCTGACGAGTGCGTTGCGGGCCTGCTCGAAGGGGCCGGCGTGTGTTCGCTGGCGGGAGTGGGCGCAGATCCGGTCGTCGGTGCCGGAGCGCGCTGGACGGCGGGGCTCGTGGTGGTCCGAACTGCCGGCGCGGACGGACGGGGGGCCGCCGGGCCCTCGGCAGGCCCGACCGTCGGGTTGGAGGTGTCGCGGGTCGCGGGGTCCGCTGTGCGACCGCTCGCGGAAGTGGACTCCCCCGGCGGTGCGGGGGTGGGCCTGACGGCGGGGCGTTGCGCTCTCTGAACCGTGGGCGCGGTCGTGCGCTGACCTGCTGAACCTGAACTGGGCACACCTGCCGGGCCCGTCGGGGCGGGCGCGGGCCGACTCGTCGGAGGTGTGCGGTGGTTGTGGGCGGGGCTGGCTGCGGTTGGCGATTCGGCCGGTCCCGGGGCGGAGGTGCTCGGGCCCGCTGTGGGCGTGCCCGTCGGAGGTGCGGGGCGCTTGCCGACGGGGTTGGCTGCGGTCTGAACCGTCGGTGCCGAGGTGGGCTTGCCCGCCGTCGGTGATGCGGCCGGGGCTGCCGGTGTCCCGGTGCCCGCTGGGCCAGCGGTGGACGTACCCACCCGCCCCGGCGTGGCATCGCCCGTCGGAGGTGTGGGGTGCTTGCCGGCTGGGTCGGCTGCTGTTTGGACCGTAGGTGCCGAGGCGGCAGTGCGCCTCGGGCCTGAGGCCGGGTGCGATGCGGCTGGGGTCGTCGGTCCGGGGGCGGGGTTGCCCACTGGGCCTGCGGTGGGCATGCCCGACTGCCTCGGTGCGGCATCCCCCGTCGGAGGTACGGGGCGCTTGCCACCAAGGTTGGCTGCAGTCTGAGCCGTCGGTCCCGACGTGCGCTTGCCCGCCGTCGGCGATGCGGCTGGGGTTGCCGGTGCCGGGGTGCTCGCCGGGCCTGCGGTGGGCGTCCCCACCCGCACCGGTCCGGCACCGCGCGCTCGACTCACGGCAGTGGGCGTCGGGTTCGACGTAGGGGCCACGGGTCCGGTCGTACGCGCGTCCGTCGGACGGGTCGTCCGCTCACCTCCCGCACGCGGGGTGGGCCCGCCGGCCGGACCGGACGGGCGTCCACCGACCGGAGTGGGGCCGGAACCGTCCGCCGGTCCCGGCCCCGCGCCCGTCGGCGTCGACGTGCGTCCAGCGTGCGGGCTCGGAGCGGGCCGGCCCGTCGACGCCCGCTGCACGACCGCACCCCCCTCGCCGGACTCCGGCGACGGCGCAGCCGTAGCGCCGCCCAGCGTCCGCTGGACGGTGGGCGCGTCGGCGCGCGCCCCCGGTGCCGGTGCGGCCGTCACGGAGGGGGCCGGGGCGGGCTCCTGGGCGGAGGCCGGGGTTCCGCCGTCAGTGGGCGCGCCCGAGCCGCTCCTGGGGCTGCCCGTGGCTCGCGCGGGCAGCGCGCGCCGTTGCACCGGCGAGGCGGCCGACCTGGTCAGCGGCGCGGAAGCCGGCGGCGTCGACGGCGGTCGGGCGGACAGCGTGCGCCGCTGTGCGGGAGCCGCCGCAGCCGGCGGAGCCGGGAGCACGTGGACGCCCCGCGCCGCGACGACGGGGCCGGGGGCCACGGCCGGCGTCGGCGCGGCGGGCGCCGGGACCGGGGCGGGTGTGACGGGAGCGGGGACCGACGGGGAAGGAGCGGCCGCCGGCGGTTCCGCGGACGTGGCCGGGTGCGAGGGCCCGGACGGCAGCGTGGTCATCCGCTCGCTCCGGCCGCCGTCCAGGACGGAAGGTGAGCGCGTGCCGGTGAAGGAGGGGTTCTGCCAGGTGGCCAGCCGACCGCCGAACCCGGCGTCGGCGACCCCCGCCGTACGACGGTCCGCGGCCCGCTGGAGAGGGGGCAACGCCGTCCACCCGGCGGAACGGGGACGCACCGCACCGCCGTCCGGGCCGGTCGCCCCGCCGGCGGCGGAACCACCCGGGACGCCACCGCCCGACGGACCGGCCGGACTCCCCGCAGCCCCGGCGGCCCCGGAACCGCCGACGTCAGAACCGCTCACGCCGGAGGCACTCACGTCCGATCCACTCACGCCGCCGCCACTGCCGCCACTGCCGCCACCGCCCGACTCCGACCGCTTCCGGCCGGAGTCGGCGCCCCCGCGGAACCTCTCCAGGAAGCCCATCAGTCCTCAGCTCCCCGTCCCTGCCACGAGGGCCGCGATGCGGTCCGTGTAGCGGCGGCGGTCGTGGTGTTCGAGGTCCAGGATCTCGTCCTGGCTCCAGTGGAAGTGGAAGGCGACGTACGCGATCTCCTCGTGCAGCCGGTCGGTCGCGTACGTCACGATTCCCCCAGGCGGCTCCCGCCGAGTTCGACCTCGAAGGGCTCCGCGCAGTGCGGGCACTCCACGGTCGCGCGGGTGTGGCCCTCCGCGTTGATCTGGCGGTAGAAGTCCTGGAGGAACGCCAGGTCGGAGGCGAACATGTTCTCCACGACGCCGTCGTGGACGAGCGGCAGCGTGCCGAGGCGGGTGATGACCCGGCCGAGCAGGACGACCGACAGGTACGCCGGGTTCTCCTGGACGCGGATGTCGCGCAGCGGGACGAGTTCGTCCCGGGCCGTGGACAGGCGCATCACGCCGTCGCGGTGGACGACGCCGGCCTCGTCGACGTAGCCGCGCGGCAGCTCGAAGGGGAACTCCGTCTGCAGGCGCTGCTGAACCGGCGGGGGCACGGCGGACGCCGGCGCGGCGGCGGCCGGGAAGGGCGCCGGAGCCGATGCAGGCCCCGGCTCCCCGCCGCCCGCGGCCGGAACCGCGGCCGGAGCGGCGGCCGGAACCCCGGCCGCCGCCGGCCCCCGCGCAGCCGTACGCCGCATTACTCGATGACCAGTTCTTCGAACGTGATGGTGACCGTCTCCGTCAGCGCGGAGGCCTCACCCGCCTTCACCGTGCTGGTGTCGATCTTGCTGCACCAGGCGTTGCGCATGTTGTACCGCTTGACCGGATTGTTCTGGTAGTCCATCACCATGATCGTGGCGTTCTTGCGGGCGGTGCCCATCGCGCCGTTGATCGACTCGGTGATCCACTGGTTGAAGGCCGCGGACTGGGTCATGCCGCGCACGACCGTGCAGGTGCCCGCCTTCTTCACGCCGGGCAGCTTCTTGGTGACCGGCTTGCCCTGCGCGGAGACCTGCTGGTACTCGATGACGTCCTGCTCGATGCTGAGGCCGCTGACCTCGGCGAGGTACTCGACCATCACGCCGTCGATCTGCAGGCCGAAATTGTGCGAAGTGAGGGCGTCACCCGGCTGGAGACTCATCTTGCTTTCCTTCTAAGGGATTTGACGACAGGGGGCGGAGTGGAAGGCGCGGCTACTCCTCCAGCTCACCGCTGCCGCTGGAGAACTGGGCCAGCCGGAAGATCACGAACTCGGCGGGCTTGACCGGCGCGATGCCGATCTCGCACACCACCCGGCCGACGTCGACCGACTCCGGCGGGTTGGTCTCCTCGTCGCACTTGACGTAGAAGGCCTCCTCGGGCCGTGCGCCGAACAGCGCGCCGGACCGCCACTCGTTGACCAGGAACGCCGAGACGTTGCGCCGGATACGGGCCCACAGCGCGTGGTCGTTGGGCTCGAACACCACCCACTGGGTGCCGATCAGGATCGACTCCTCCAGGTAGTTGAAGTACCGGCGGACGTTCAGGTAGCGCCAGGCCGGGTCGGAGGCGAGGGT
This sequence comes from Streptomyces sp. NPDC002566, assembly GCF_042889585.1. NCBI lineage: Bacteria > Bacillati > Actinomycetota > Actinomycetes > Kitasatosporales > Streptomycetaceae > Streptomyces > Streptomyces sp. NPDC002566. The sequence goes on from NZ_JBIARD010000006.1 coordinate 385,372, forward strand.
GCGCGCGCCCCAGACGCGGATGCCGCGGCCCGGGAAGGCCCGGATGCAGTTGACGCCGATCGGGTTGAGCAGGTCCTGCTCGCCCCGGGTGATCTGGATCTCCAGGTCGACCGCGCCGCGCACGACCTCGTTGGCCGGGGCCTTGTGCACACCGCGCTCGAAGTCGTTGCGGGCCCACACGCCGGCCACGTGGCCGCTCGGCGGGACCAGGCGGGCCTGGCCGGTCGCCGGGTCGAAGGCCTTGATCCACGGGTAGTACAGCGCCGCGTACTTGCTGTCGTAGCCGGCGGTCTCCTGCCGCCAGACCCGGATCTGACGGGCGTTCAGGCCCGGCGGCGGGTCGATGACGGCGACGCGGTCGCCCATCAGCTCGCAGTGCGCGATCAGTCCGAGCTGGACCGCCTTGACGGCCTCCAGGTCGATCGCGCCGCGCTGGTAGGCGGCCATCAGGTCGGGCACCGCGACCATGGACACCTCGTCGATGGCCTCCAGGCCGCCGAAGCCGGTGCGGTCCGCGCTGTCGCCGAGGTACTGGGCCGGGCCGACGGTCCCGTCCTGCGCCGCCGGGGCGGCGGGGGCGGCGGCCGCGGGCGGCACGGCCAGCGTCACCGTCTGGTTGTCCGGGCGGACCAGCTGCGCGGCGGGCGCGGCCTCGGCCACCGTGATGAGCTTGGAGCGCTCCTTGACCTGGGTGACCACGTAGGAGCGGTTGCCCTTCTTGGCGGTCACGTCGAACGTCTCGACGGCCTTGTCGCCGTCCTTGACGATCAGCCGGAAGCGTTCGGCGGGGCCTTCGCCCTCGGGGTCGGCGACCTCCACGCTCAGCGGGGCGCCGCTCTGGCCGGCCTGGGTCGCCGTCACCGTGAAGGCGCCGAGCTGCGTGGGCTCGCCGGCGGGCAGCGCGGCCGGGGCCTGCGAACCGCCCACGGCAGCGGGCGACTTGGCGTCGCCGGGGGCGCCCGCGGGGCTGCCGCCCACCCGGACGACGTACGCGGCCGAACCGCCGTTGTTGAAGAAGCCGTAGACGGAATGCGCCAGGTAGTACCCGTCGGTGAAGTCACCGAACGCCGCGACGTACTGGGTCCAGTTGGTGACCAGCGTCGGCTCGTTCAGCGGTCCGGTCGGCGCGAGTCCGACGAAGGCCGCGACGGAGGTCCCCACCCCCTCGATCGGGCGGGAGCCGCTGGCCACCTCCTCGACGTATACGCCGGGCGACAGGTAGGACGGCATGCTGTGCTCTCCTCGGGGTACGCGTCAGGACATCTCTCACGGTCACGCGCGAAGCGCGTCGGTCGAAACGTCCCCGGGTGCCGAACCGGGGGCAGACCGTCTGCCCCGAAGGGCAACGCCCGCCGGCCGCGCCCGCTCTCTCTGCCCCTAAGGGCCTTGCCCCGCCGCCGATTTCTCGGCCAGGCTGGTTCGCTGACGTGGCTTCTTCACCGTCAAGGCCGTCGAGGGGAGCGCTCGTGCGCGCGCAGGACAAGGGCAGTTCGCCGAAGGAACGGACGCCCGGCTCCCGGCCCGCCGTCCGCGCGGCCCGGCCCCCGGGACCGGCGGCCACCGTGCTCGACCTCCAGCGGCTCGCCGGCAACGCGGCGGTCTCCCGCGCCGTCGACGCGGAGCGCCACCAGCACTCCGCCGGCTGCGGACACGAACAGCAGCCCGCCGTGCAGCGCAGCTCCCTGGTGCACCAGGTGCTGAACTCGCCGGGCCGCGCCCTCGACACGCCGCTGGCCGGTGAGATGTCGGCCAGGTTCGGAGGCGTCGACTTCAGTTCCGTACGCGTGCACACGGACGCCGTCGCCCAGCGCTCGGCCGCCGAGATCGGCGCGAGCGCCTACACCTCGCGCGAGCACGTGGTGTGGAACGGCCGGGACAAGCACACCCTGGCCCATGAGCTCACCCATGTCGTCCAGCAGCGCCAGGGCCCGGTCTCCGGCGCCGACAACGGCGCGGGCCTGCGCGTCAGCGACCCCGGCGACAGCTACGAACGCGCCGCCGAGGCCAACGCGCACCGCGTGATGTCGGGACCGGCGCCGGTCCAGCGGGCGGTCGGCCAGGACGCCGGGCACGACCACGCCGACCACGCGTCCCCGGACGCGGCGCACACCGGCGGGACCGACGCCTCCGTCCAGCGCCGGGTGGAGACCCCGGCGCGGGTGGGCTTCGAGTTCCAGCAGTTGGACAGCCAGGTCGACGTCACGCAGGGCGCGGGGTCCGACTCGGAGGCCAGCGTGTACCCGACCAAGGCGAAGTACTACGGCAGGGGCAAGGGCCAGTGGTACGTCGTCAAGGACGGCAAGAACCTGGAGTTCGTCACCCAGCCCTTCGAGACCATGGATGAACTCGTCCAGGTCATGGGCGAGATCAAGCGCGTGGCGAAGATGCTGGACTTGGTGACCAGGCGGGACCAGGCGGGGGACGAGTCCGACGGGTCGCCGGAGTTCGAGATCGGCGACAGCTACGTCACCGTCTACGCCCCCGACAGCTCCGGACAGCCCCAGGTGAACCCTGATGTGCCTCTGGACTCCCTGCCCGGCCTCTACCAGAACGCGGCCGACGACCAGGAGCACTTCCAGGACTTCCACGGCGCCAACCAGAAGTTCTGGCGGGCGGAGAAGACCAAGAAGGAGATGGCCGACAACGCGCGGGTCGCCCAGGGTGCTCTCGCCGTGGACGCCGCCCACCTGGCCAAGGTCTTCCGCATGCAGAGCGAGCCGTCCGCCGCCCAGCTCGGCAGTGTCCGCGGCCTGCTCCAGGTGCTCGCCTCGGCCGCCGTGCACAAGGCGTGGTACAAGACCAAGCTGTCCAAGGACCAGCCGGTCCTGCTCAAGAACCACATGGGCAAGCTGTGGCAGAGCCTGGTCGACAGCGACGTGATCGGCGGTGGTGTCGACGCGAGTGACGTGGTGACGCTCATAGGCACACTGCACCCGGAGCTGGAGCCGGAGGACGACATCACCGCGCAGATCGTCAAGGCCGTGATGCGAGGCCAGGACCCGGTGTGGGGCAGCGAGATGGAGCCCGTCGACATCGGCGCCCCCGCGCAACAGGGCGGCCCCGCGACCGGCGACCGCAAGCAGATCCTCGTGGAGCTGCGGCGCGTGCCGATCCTCGCGATCGACGAGTGGCCGGCCTTCGCGGCCACGGCCTTCTCCCACTTCATCGACGACACCGCCGACCGCTACCACCAGAACCTCTGACACCGGGTCCGCGGAGCTGCCCGAACGGGCACACCCCCCTGCCCCTGGGCCTCATGACGCCCCCGGCGGGCCGGACGTAGCCTCGCCGGGGTGACCCTGTGGACCTCTCTCGAACCCGCCTCCGTCACCGTCGACCCCGGCAGCCGGGCGACCGTGCGGCTGCGGGTGCGCAACACCGGTGACGTCGTCGACGAGTACCGCTTCGAGCCCGTCGGCCCCACCGCGCCCTGGACCACGGTGGAGCCGCCCACGCTGCGGCTCTACCCGGGTACGACGGGCACGGTCGAGCTGACCTTCGCCCCGCCGCGCACCCCGGACGCGACGGCCGGCCCGAACCCGTACGCGGTGCGGATCACGCCGACCGAGCATCCGGACGCGGTCACCGTCCCGGAGGGGAACCTCACGGTCACGGCGTTCACGGAGGTGCGGGCCGAGCTGGTCCCGCCCACGGTGAAGGGCCGTTTCCGGGGGCGGCCCCGGATCGCCGTCGACAACGTCGGCAACACCCGCGTCACCGCCTCGCTCAGCGGCGGCGACACCGGTGACCGGCTGTCGTACGAGCTGAAGCCGTCGAACGTGCAGATCGAGCCGGGCCGGGCGGCGTTCGTCGACGCGACGCTGCGGCCCCGCGACATCATCTGGTTCGGGTCCAAGGAGGAGCACCCCTACTCGGTGGCGGTACGGCGTTCCGGCGCCGAACCCCTCGCCGTGGACGGCACGTTCGTGCAGCGCGGGTTCCTGCCGCGCTGGCTGGCGACCGCGCTGAGCTTCTCCCTCGCGCTGGCGATCGCGTTCGTGATGATCTGGATCGCCTACAAGCCGCAGGTGCGCAGCCTCGCCGAGGAGCGGCTCGCGGAGGCCGGGGTCAGCACCCTCCCGCCGCCCAGCCCCAGCCTCAGCGCCGCGCCGAGCGCGCCCCCGTCGGCGGCCGTCCCGGTGCCCGCGGCGAAGCCCGAGAGTCCGGCCACCGCCGACGCCGGCGGCACGGCCGGTTCCGGTGGCGGCGGCGAGAGCGGCGGCGGGGGCGCGAGCGAGGCGCCGAAACCGAAGCCGAAGCCCAAGCCGGAGACCGCCGCCACCGCCGTCAAGCAGCTCGCCGCCCGCAGCGAGGGCCGCCACATCTGCTACCGCGCCTATGTGGCCGACCGGGGCTGGCAGAAGCCGGTGTGCGACGGCTCCGAGGCCGGCACGACCGGCAAGGGCCTGCCCATCAAGGCGCTGAACATCGCGGTGGCCGGCACCGGCGGCGTCAGCGGCAACGGCGCGCACGTCGTCGAGGACTGGCTGACCGGCGACAAGTGGTCGAGCGCGGCCGACGGCAAGGACATGTACATCGGCAGCAGCAAGGAAGCCGTCTCGCCGCTCCAGGGCTTCACCATCAAGGTCAACGACGGTTCCGTGTGCCAGAACGCGAACGTCAAGGGCAAGGGCTGGATGGGCCTCGGCTGCACCAAGCCCGGCGACTGGCGGTACGGCGGCAGCAACATGGACGAGGGGCTCCAGCTGGAGGCTGTCGAGTTCACGGTCTGAGGACCCGAAGTCCGCTTCTGCGAGGGGGACTTCGGGGGCAGGGCAGGTCGTCCCCTTCGGGCAGCGGTCCTGCCCCGCCGCTTCCTGACGGGCCGCCGCCCTCACCCATAGCGTCGACAGGTGACTCTGTGGACCTCCCTGGAACCGGCGGCGGCGACCGTGGACCCCGGCGGCAGCACGACCGTCCGCCTGCGGGTGCGCAACACCGGTGACGTCGTCGACGAGTACCGCTTCGAGCCGGTGGGCAGCGTGGCGCCCTGGACCGCGGTGGAGCCGCCCACGCTGCGGCTCTACCCGGGTACGACGGGCACGGTCGAGCTGACCTTCGCTCCGCCCCGCACCCCGGACGCGGCGGCGGGCCCCAGCCCCTACGCGGTGCGCATCACCCCCACGGAGCACCCGGACGCGGTCACCGTCCCCGAGGGCAACCTGACGATCACCCCGTTCACCGAGATGCGGGCCGAGCTGGTCCCGCCCACGGTGAAGGGCCGTTTCCGCGGACGGCCCCGGCTCGCCGTCGACAACCTCGGCAACACCCGGCTGACCGCCTCCGTCGCCGGCTCCGACAACGGCGACTCCCTGTCGTACGAGATCCGGCCGGGCAACGTGCAGATCGAGCCGGGGCGGGCCGCGTTCGTCGACGCGACGCTTCGGCCCCGGCAGATCATCTGGTTCGGGTCCAAGGAACAGCGTCCGTACGCGCTCACCGTGCAGCGTTCGGGTGCACAACCCCTCGTCCTGGACGGGACGTTCGTGCAGCGCGGGTTCCTGCCGCGGTGGCTGGCGACCGCGTTCAGCGTCGGCCTGGCGTTGGCGATCGCGTTCGTCATGATCTGGCTGACGTACAAGCCGGCCGTCACCAGTCGCGCCACCGAGAAGCTCGCCGAGGCCGGCAGCACCGCGCTGCCCAGCCCGGTCGCCTCCGCGCCGGCCGCGCCGAAGGCCGACGCCTCCGCCGCGCCGCTGCCCGTCCCCGAGGCGCCGTCCGCGCCCGCGCAGACCCAGGACCCCGGCTCCGGCACGACCGGCGCTGCGGGCGCGCAGCCGGACTCCCCAGGGTCGGGCTCGGGCGCGTCGGGTTCGGGGACGTCCGGGTCCGGCGGGGGCAAGCCGGCCACCGGCTCGACGCCGAAGGCGAACCCGAAGCCGGTCCCCGGGCAGCTGATCATCGGGCAGGCCTCCGGGCGGTGTATCGACGTCACCGGCGCGGCGGACGGCAAGGGCAAGGACGGCACCCCGCTCCAGCTGTGGGAGTGCGCCGGGACCCCCAACCAGAAGTGGGTGTTCCACGGCGACGGCACCGTCCGCACGCTCGGCATGTGCATGGACGTCGCCTGGGGCTCGCGGGACGACGGGGCCGTGATCCAGCTCGTCCGGTGCAGCGGCAACCCGGCGCAGCAGTTCGTGCTGAGCACCCGGGGCGACCTGGTGAACCCGCAGGCCGACAAGTGCGTCGACGTCAAGGACAACGGCACGGGCGACGGCGCCCGGCTCCAGCTGTGGACGTGCTCGGGGACACCGAACCAGAAGTGGCGCGTGCAGTAGGCCGCTCGCAGTAGGCCATTCGGCGAGGTGCGCTACCAGCCGGCCTCGCCCGGCACCAGGCGGCCCGCCTTGCGGTACTCGCGGCGGGCCCCCTCCAGCAGGTCCCCGTCGCCGACCGGTTCGCCCCGGCCGGCGGCGAGGTAGGCGGCGGTCACGACCGCGCTGCGGATGGAGCCGCCTGCCAGCTCGAACTGCGCGGCGAGCGGGGCGGGGTCGATGCCGTCGGCGCACGGCACGTGGGACAGCCCGTGCCGCCACAGCGCGAGCCGCTGCCCGGCGTCGGGGAACGGGAAGTCGACGACCAGGTCCAGCCGGCGGGTGAACGCCTCGTCGATGTTGGCGCGCAGGTTGGTGGTGAGCAGCGCGATCCCGTCGAAGGACTCCAGCCGCTGGAGCAGGTAGGCGCTCTCCATGTTGGCGTACCGGTCGTGCGCGTCCTTGACCTCCGACCGCTTGCCGAAGACCGCGTCGGCCTCGTCGAAGAGGAGCACGGCGTCGGTGCGGTCGGCCTCGGTGAAGATGCGCTCCAGGTTCTTCTCGGTCTCGCCGACGTACTTGTCCACGACCGACGACAGCTGCACCACGTACAGGTCGAGGCCCAGTTCGGCGGCGACGACCTCCGCGGACAGGGTCTTGCCGGTGCCGGACTCGCCGGCGAACAGCCCGAGCACGCCCCGGCCCCGCCCGCCGCCCGCGCTGAGCCGCCAGTCGCCGAGGACGCGGTCGCGGTGGCGGGCGCGCAGGGCGAGCTCCCGCAGCTGGGTCAGCGGCCGCTCGGGCAGGACGAGATCCTGCCACCCGACCGCGGGCCGGATCCGGCGCGCGTGCCGCTCCAGCCCGGACGCGGACTGCTGACGTGCGGCGAGCCGGATGTGCGCCGCGGTGAGCGGGCCGCCTTCGAACGCGGCGAGCCCCTGTGCGGCGCGTGCGGCCCGGGCGATCCGCTCCCCGCCGAGCCGGTACGGCGCGACGGCGGCGGCCAGGTCGAAAGCGCCGGCGGGGCCGTTGTCGCCGGCGGGACTGTCGACGTCGGCGGGACCGTTGTCGTCGGCGGGCTCCGCCTTCCGCGTCGCCGCCGCCTCCAGCGCCGCCGACCACGCCGCCGTTCCGCCGGTGCGGCGGCGGGGGGCGTCCAGGGTGAGCGGGTCGTGGGGGGACCAGTGCGGGTCGTAGGGGCGGGGGTCCGTCAGGAGGACGGTGACGTCGGTCGCCGCGGTGAGTGCCGTGACCAGCGGGCCGGGGCGTTCGGGCAGGCCGGACAGGACGAGGGCCAGGCCGCCGAGGCGGGCCTCGCGCAGCAGCTCGGGCACCCGGTCCTCGGGCCCGGTGAACCGCAGCGCGCGCACGCCGGCCGCCTCCAGAGCGGCCGCGATCGAGGCCACCCCGTCGCCTTCGCGGTGTTCGCGCAGGTAGGCGGTGAGGGGGCCGCTCCTCAGCAGGGCGGCGAGGCGGGCGGTGAAGTGCTCGTCGTCGGCGGGGAGCGGCTCCGGCAGGGGGTGCAGACGGCCGTGCAGGGCGGCGTCCGGGGTGTCGTCGCCGAGGAGATGGCCGAGCACCCGGTCGGGGACGCGCAACGAGCGGGAGAGGAAGGGCCGTTCCGGCTCCTCCAGGTCCAGCAGACCGAGCGCGCGCAGCGGTGCGCCGGCGTGGAGGCGGGCCCGGGCGGCGGCGAGATGCTCGGGCACGCCGCACAGGTCGAGGGCCAGCCCGGTCGTGGCCCGGCGCCGGCTGACGTCGTCGTTGAGGTAGCCGTAGAGCGGCTCGAAGCGGCGGTCCAGGTCGGGGGCGAGGGCGACGAGCAGGATCGCGGTGTCGAGGTCGGTGAGGGAGAGGCGGGCGGCGAGGGCGGTGAGGGGATCGGGGTCGGGGCCAGGGGCGCCGAGCGGGGAGTCGGGCGCGTCCGGGGCCGCCGTCGTCGCCGGGGCGGTGAGGAGGTGCCGTACCGCCTCCTCCGACAGGTAGAGGCCGCGCAGGGGGTCGTCGGCCGTCGGGTCGGTGGCGGCACGGTGGTCGACCAAGGCGGCGACGCGCTCGCGCAGCCGGGCGAGACGGGCGAGGAGGGGGCTGACACGGGTGGCGGCGGGGGCCTCGTCGCGCAGGTCGGTCATCGGGGATTCCGGGTCTCGCGGGCGGCGCGGGCCGCCGCCACCTGGTGGGGACGGTGGACGCGCTCACCGGACTCCGGCGGCTCGCCGTCCATGCCGCGCAGGCGCACCGCCGCGCCCTCGGTGACGGGCGGCCCGGCGTCGTACTCGGGGTAGGCCGGGAACGGCGCGGTGACCACCAGGTCGAGGGACGGCTTGAGCTCGCCGCCGAGCGCCGACCAGATCTCGGCCAGGGAACGCGACTCGGTGTGCAGACCGGCCACGGTCAGCGGGACGGCGAGCCCCAAAGCGCCTAGGGCGCCGGGGAGTTCCTCGGCGGGGAGCAGCTCACGCGGGATGAGTGTGGCCAACACCGCAGACAGCAGGCGGTGTTCGTCCTGCGGGGTCTTCGTCCACGCCGTCACCAGGTACGACAGCCGAAACCAGCGCGGGGGTTGGCGGCGGCGTACGACGAAGTCCCGCTCGTCGCGTACCGGCATCTGCCCCCGCTGCCGCCGGGCCACGTCCTCACGGATGTCGTACAAGTAGGCGTTGACGACAGGGGCGTTGCGGCGGGCCGCCCAGTCGCGGGTGGGCGCCTCGAAGGAGACATCGATGCCCGAGCCGGTCAACGCGCCGCCGCCGAGCAGCCCTTTGAGGACCTCGTCCACCTCGTGGATCACGTCGTGCTCCTCAACTGCCCTGCTGCCGCCGTTCGTTCACGGGCGTCCGCCCTGCCGTCGATCGTCCCCCGAACGCCGCGGGGGCCGCACGCGCGGCGGGGTCGGCGGACGGGCAGGTGTGCTGCCCGCGTGTCCGCCTTCGATTGCCCGTTCGGTCAGATGTAGCCTTCCCGAAGGGCATATGCCACGGCGTGCGCCCGATTCCGCAGATGCAGGCGCGTCGTGAGTCCGTGCATCACGTTCTTGACGGTTCGTTCTGAGTAGGACAGCTTGCTGGCGATCTCCCCGGTGTCGAGGCCCTCGGCGACCAGCCGCAGGACGTCCACCTCCCGTGGCGCGAGCCCCAGCGAGGGGGTGCCCGCGCGGCTCGCCGCGCCCCGGTGCAGGGTGCCCACCTGGCTGATCAGCCGGCCCAGCAGGTCGGCCGGCAGGTCGCCGTCACCGCGTGCGGCGGCCTGGACCGCCGCCACCAGCCGGTGCGCGGTCGCCTCACGCCGCCAGACGATGGCGCCGACGCCGCATTCGATGACGTCCAGCAGTTCGTTCTCCCGGATCGTGCCGACGACGAGCACGGCCCGGCCGCCCTCGCTGCGCACGATCCGGCGCAGCCGGGCGAGGGCGGCCTCGTCGAGGGCGTCCTCGACCAGCAGGGCGACCGTGTCGACGCCGCTCTCCTCGCGGATCTCTATCTCCGGGCGGGCGCGGAGCTGGCTGACGGCGCCCTCATGGCTGATGGGGTCGCAGGCCTGTACGACGACGGGCGTGCGGCGCGGGGTCCGTACGGCGACGGAGTCCCCGGCGCGGTCCTGCGTTCTCGGCGTGGGCCGGTCGGGTGTCCTCGCGGTCGGGTGGTCTGCCGTCCGGGGCGCGCTGAGCAACCGAATCCCCCTTGTTCACGGACCCGCCGACCGGCGCGGGACCGGTGACGGGAGATCGTGCTCCACATTTCTGCGCGGGACGCGGCGGCGCAATCGTGGAGCACCACGAGGCGGACCACGAGAGCAACGCCGGCACCGCCACCACGAGAAGCGTCCGGCGCGGGGATCAGTGCAGGTCAGGGGCCATCTGGCGATGTGCCGGCGGCTCATGGGGGCGGGTCCTCGTCCCGCCGTGAGCCTCACCACAACCGCCGTGCGCGCCGCCCCCGGCCGCCACCCCGCCCACGTCACCGACGTCTACCACGCCGTAAGCGTCACCACCACCGTCAGCGAGTACACGAGTCACCACGAGCACAGGAGGCAGGGATGACCGCACCGTTGCCCGAGCGCGAAGAGGCGCACGCGCTGCTCGTGGCCGAGACGGAACGCGCCCTCGCGGGCAGCGGACGGCTGGTCCTGCTGCGCGGAGCCACCGGGACCGGCCGCTCCGCCGTGCTGGAGGCGGCCGCGGCGCACGCGGCCGGGCGCGGTCTGCGGGTGCTGCGGGCCCGCTGCTCCCCCGAGGACACCGGGGTGCCGTTCTCGGCGGTGCTCCATCTTCTCGGCCCCGTGGCGGAGTTCGCGGACGTGGCGCCCGGTCCTGACGACCGGGGCAGCGCGGCGCGGCTGTGGCGGGTGCTGCGCTCGTACGCGGCGCGGTCGCCGCTGCTGGTGGCGGTGGACGACGTCCACCTCGCCGACGCCGCGTCACGCCGCTGGCTGGTGGAGGCGGCCCGGCGCATCGACCGATTACCGGTGCTGGTGGTGGCCACCGAGCGCAGCCAGTACGACATCGGTCCGCAGCCCAGCGGTCTGACCCACGCGCTCTCCCCCTCCCTCGTCCGCACCCACACGCTCGCGCCGCTCTCCGACACCGCGTCGGCGGAACTGGTCGCGGCCGCCGTCCCGACGGCGCCGGCGGAATGGACGGCGGACTGCGTGCGCGCCGGCGCGGGCAGCCCGCTGCTTCTGCGCGCCCTCCTGGAGGACCTGCACGGCGCCCCGCCCCCGGCCCCGGTGCCCGACACCTGCGCGGCCCTGTACCCGGGGGCCTACCCGGCGGCGGTGAACTGGTGGCTGGACAACACGGACCCGGACACGACGAACCTGGCCCGAACCCTGGCAACCCTGCAACCACCGCGCGCGGCGCAGGCGGGGGCGGAGGCGTCAGTGCCCGGCGGGGCGGCCTGGGCTGAGCCGGCGGCATCCGAGGGGCGGCAGGCCGGTGCCGGCCGGGTCGTGGCCCTTGCTGCTCCGCCGGAGGCGTTCGTCGGGTTGCTCGCCGATGCCACCGGGTGTGATCCGGCGCGGGTGGCCGGGTGGCTCACGGCGATGGTGCGGCTGGGGATGCTGCGGCCGGGCGGGGAGGGGGACGGGCGGCCGCGTTACGCGCATCCGCTGCTGCGGGACGCCGTCCTCGCCGGCTGGTCCACCGCCCGCCGGCAGGAGGCCCACCGGGCGGTCGCCGAGGCGATGCTGCGGCGGGGCGACCGGGTGGAGGAGGTCGCCCGGCAACTGCTGCACAGCGGCCCCGTCGGCCTGCCCTGGGCGCTGCGCGTCCTGCGCGACGCCGTCACCGTCGCCGAGCGCGAGGCCCGCCCCGGCGACGCCGTCGTCTACCTCCGCCGGGCCTTGCGGGAACCGCTCGCCGACGACCTCAGGCAGCGCCTGCTGACCGAGCTCGGCTCGCTGGAGTACGCCTCGGCCGACGCCCCCGCCGGCATCCCCCGCCTCGCCGAGGCGCTGACCCTGACCGCCGAGCCCCGCGACCAGGTCCTCACCGCGATGGCGCTCGGCACCGCCCTCGCGGGCCACGGCGAGGTCCGCACGGCGATGGAGGTGATGCGCCGGCTGGAGACGCAGCTGACCGACCACCCCGAGCTGGCCGGCACCGCGCGGACCGCCTCAGCGCTGCTGTCGGACCAGGACCAGACGGTCCGCCGGGAGACGTACCGCCGGCTGACGGACATCGCGGAACGCTCCCCGGAGCTGGCCGGCGCCACCGGCCAGGCCCTCCTGGTCCGTTATGCGGCCACCGCGGGCGCGATCTCCGCACGGACGGCGATGAACCGGCTGCGCGCCCTGCTCACCGAACCCGCCGACCCCCTCGCCGAACCCTTCCTGCTGGGCACCGCCGCCGCGGTCGCCCAGTGGGCCGACGAACTCGACGAGGCGGAACGGCTGGTCGAACGAGGCCTGGCGGGGCAGCGTGCGTCCCTGCTCCACCCGATGCACCGGGCCCTGCACGACGTCACCCTGGACATCGCGGCGGCCAGGGGCGAGTACGGCCGTCTCCTGCCCCCGCACCCCGGACCGCCGGCCGGGGAGACCGCACGGCACGCCCCCGCCAACGCGGACGCCCACGCTCTCCTCGCCCTCGTGGAGACCGGCCGCACCCGCCAGGCCCGCCGGCTCGCCGACGGCTTCGACCTGCGCCAGGCGCCCGACTCCTGGGAGCTGAACCGCTTCCTCTACGCCCGCGGTGTCCTGCGCCTCACCGAGGGCGATGTCACCGGCGCCCTGCACGACTTCCTGGAGTGCGGCCGCCGCCAGTCGGCCCGCACGGTGCTCAGCCCGGTCGTCACCCCGTGGCGCTCGGCGGCCGCCGTGTGCCGGCTGGCCCTGGGCGACCGGCGGGAGGCCCTCGCCCTCGCGCAGGAGGAACTGCGGTTGGCCCGCGTGTGGGACACCCCCCGCACCACCGGCCGCGCCCTGCGGGTCCTGGCCGGGGTGACCGGCGGACGGCGCGGTGCGGAACTGGCCGACGACGCGGTCGGCGTCCTGCGCGACACCCCGGCCGGCGCCGAGCTGACCGCCGCCCTCCTCACCCGGGGCCGGCTGCTCACCACCGCCGGGGACCGCTCCCGGGGGCGGGACGTCCTGCGCGAGGCCGCCGAACACGCCGAACGCCTGGGCGCCGTACGCCTGCGCACCCGTGCGGAGGAAGCCCTCCGCGCCGGAGGCGCCCGCCGCACCGCCGCCGCCCGCACCGGCTCCGGCGCCCTCACCGACAGCGAACGCCGTATCGCCGAACTGGCCGCGGACGGCCGCACCAACACGGAGATAGCCGACCTCCTCCACATCGCCCGCCGCACCGTGGAGACCCACCTGACCAGCACCTACCGAAAGCTCGCCATCCGCCGCCGCACCGAACTCCCCACCGCGCTGAAGGAGGAGGACCCGAGCGGCTGAGTCCACGGGGCCTGGCGCGAAACAGTGCCGCGGATGGCCGGACCGCACCGCATTTGAGGGGCTCAACTGCCTTACGCTGGCGCAGATTTGATCATTCCTCCCGCACCGCTCGAAAGGTGGTACCGCGCATGCCCCGCACACCGTCCAGACGCAACGTCCTGCGTGGACTCACGGTCGCCGGCACAGCCGCGGTGGTCGGCTTCGACACCGTCTCCCGCAGCTGGGCCACCGACGGCACGGCGTCCGCCGCGCTGACCGGCATACCCGCGCTGGACGGCACGCTCCTCACCGACGCCGCATCCCTCACCGCCGCCGCCGACGACTTCGGCCACATCGTGCACCGCGGCCCCCGCGCCGTGCTGCGCCCCGGCTCCGTGCGCGACGTCGTCAGCATGGTCCGCTTCTGCAACACCCACTGCCTCCCCGTCGCCCCCCGCGGCCAGGGACACGCGACGTTCGGCCAGGCCCAGGCGGAAGGCGGCCTGGTCATCGAGACCACGCCCCTCGCGAACATTGGCCCCGTCGGCCCCGACAGCACCACCGTCACCGTCGGCGCGGGCGCCCGCTGGAGCGAGGTCGCCCGGGCCACCCTGGCCCACGGCCTCACTCCGCCGGTCTTCACCGACTACCTCGAACTGTCCGTCGGCGGCACCCTCTCCGTCGGCGGCCTCGGCGGCCAGGCCCACCGCCACGGCGCGCAGGTCGACAACGTCACCGAGCTCCGCGTCGTCACCGGCGCCGGTGAACTCGTCCGCTGCTCGCCCACCCGCCGCGCCGACCTCTTCCACGCCGTCCTCGCCGGCCTCGGCCAGTGCGCGGTCATCGTCGAGGCCACCCTGCGCCTCGTCCCCGCGCCCGAGACCGTGCGCCACTACCACCTGCCGTACACCGACCTGGAGACCTTCCTCGACGACCAGCGTCTCCTCATCGAGGAGGCCCGCTTCGACTACGTCGACGGCCAGGTCTCCGCGGACGCCGACGGCGCGTTCCGCGTCTACACCCTGGAGGCGGTCGCCTACGGTGCGCCCGTCGGCCCCGCCCCGGACGACGCGGCCCTCTTGCGCGGCCTGCGCCACGACGCCTCCCGGCTCAGCTACGAGGACAAGCCCTACTTCGACTTCCTCAACCGGCTCGCCCCCTGGGCCGCCGCGCTGAAGGCCGCGGGCGTCTGGAACTTCGCGCACCCCTGGCTCAACCTCATGGTCCCCGGCACCCGCGCGGCCGCCCTCGCCGCGCCGCTCCTGGAGGACCTCACCCCGGAAACCCTCGGCCCCGGCGGCGTCGTCCTCTTCTACCCCCTGCTCCGCGACCGCCTCACCACCCCCCTGCTGCGCGCCTCCGACGAGCCGACGTCGTACCTCTTCGACATCCTGCGGGCCGTCCCGCCGGGCGACAGCGCCGCCGTCGACGGCGCCCTGGCCGGCAACCGCGCCGCCTACGAGTCCGTCGCCGCCGCCGGCGGCACGCAGTACCCCGTCGGCAGCATCCCGTTCACCCCCGCGGACTGGCGCGCGCACTTCGGCCCCGCCTGGCCCGCGCTGAAGGCGGCCAAGCGCACGTACGACCCCCGGGGCATCCTCGTCCCCGGCCAGCACGTCTTCTGACGTCCCCGGCACCGGCCGAGCGGTCAGGTCACGGTCCCACCGCCTGACCGCTCCCGGATAATCGGACGATGATCTACCACGTCATGCCGAAGGACGAGAAGGACGACTGGGACGCGAACCCCGGCCGGCCGTACGCCCCCGCCTCCCTCGCGGCGGACGGCTTCGTGCACTGCTCACCGGACGAGCGGACGACGCTCGCCGTCGTCAACGCGTTCTACAGGACCCCGGACAGGCCGCTGCTGGCCCTGCTGCTGGACGAGGACCGGCTCGGCGCGCGGTGCGAGTGGGAGGCGGCGGCGCCCGCCCCGCCGCCCGGGGTGGCCGAGGACGTCCTGTTCCCGCACGTCTTCGGCCCGCTCGACCGGGAAGCCGTCGTCAGCGTCCTGGAGGTGGTGTGGGACGAGGAGGGGCGGGCGACCGCTCTGGCCGCGACCGGCTGACCGGCCCCTCCCCGGCCGGTGTCAGTCCTGCCTGGGGCCGGCCTGCTGGACCACCTCGAAGGACCACAGCGTCGCACCCGTCGCCGCGGGCTTCGGCCGCTCACCGCCCTCGGCGGCGTGCCCCTGAGCCGAGCCTGCCCCGGCGGAGCCGGACGCGCCGGCGTGGGCCGCCTGGCCGCGGCCCGACATCCACGCCTGGAAGTCCTCCTCGCTGCGCCAGCGCGTGTACACGAGGTAGGTGTCGGTGCCCTCGACGGGGCGGAGCAGCTCGAACCACTCGAAGCCGTCCGAGCCCTCCACCGCGCCGGCGCGGGCCGCGAACCGCTTCTCCAGCGTCTCGCGCTGCTCTTCCGGGACCGTGAGTACGTTGATCTTGACGATGCTCATGGGCCCATTGTCGCCCCCGAGGGCAACCGAGGGCGGCCGGGAGCGGCCCCGCGGGCTAGGAGCCGTCCGCCCGCACCGCGTACACATACCGCGTGCCGTCGTACTCGCTGAGGTTCCAGATCACGGACTCAGGGAACGCCCAGCCGGACGCCGAGCTGCTGTGGAAGCTCAGGTCCTCGCAGCCGATGGCCAGGTCGCAGACGGTGGTGGCGGTGTTCGCGCCGGACGTGAAGGTGCGCAGGGCGCCCTTGCGGGTGCGGCCGTCGCTCACCGAGAGGTAGTGCTTGCTGTTGCGGGAGACGACGCCCTGGATCGACTTCTGGCTGATGCTGACGGCCTCGGACGCGGTCAGGGACGACGGCTGCCGGGTCGTGTAGTCGAGGTTCCAGCGGACCACCTTGGGCGCGGTGACGCTGCCCTTGCCGGTGCCGATGTAGCCCTTCTCGTCGTAGTCGACGATGCCGGCCTCCGAGTACTCGCTGATCACGAAGCTGTCGGGGCTGCTCGCCCGGTCGAGGCCGATCGCCGAGTAGCGCAGGTAGGTGCCCGCGTTGTCGTAGGCGTGGCTCTGCGGCAGGACGTACTGGTAGCCGTAGCCGTAGTACTTGCCGTCGGTGTGCAGCCCGCACACGTCGGCCTCGGCGGTGTCGACCTTGAAGAAGTTCCGCAGGTCGAACACCCGCAGCCCCTTGTACGTGTCGACGACGTACAGCAGGTCCCCGTACCAGAGGATGCCGCCGGCGTGCCGCTGCACGGGATTGAAGGAGTAGGCGCCGGAGCCGCTCCTGACCGGTTCGACCAGCAGGACGTGCCGGTAGGTGGGCGCGGCGGCGTTGCTGTAGTCGACGAAGCTCAGCCGGATGCCCTTGTCGAGCGGGTACTCCGGCTCGGGGTCGGTGTCGGTGTTGGTCTGGAAGTACCAGGAGACGATCAGGGCCTTGTTGTTCCCGTTCGCCGGGTAGAGGCCGTTGCCGTAGGCGTCGGCGCTGGTGGTGATGCCCTGCGGGACCCAGTAGTCGACCCCGTTGTCGCCGCTCTCCCAGGCGAAGCCGGCCTGGAACGCCTCGACGGTGCCCGGGGCGGAGGTGAGGCGCTGGGCGTTGCGGTTGGTGTCGGCGAGGACGGTGGCCGCGTCCACCTTGGGCAGGACGGCGGCCAGACCGGCCGTCAGATCGGCGAACTCGCCGTGGCTGTTGCGGGACCGGCTGGTCAGACGGAACTGGCCGGCGTCTACGGTCGCCGCGTGCGCGGTGGCCGGCGCCAGCACGCCGGCGCCGGCCGCGATCACCGGTGCGGCGGCCATGCTCTTCAGGATTGCCCTGCGGGTCGTGGTCATGACGCGCAAAAGTAGGCGCATTCGATCAAGCGGCACAAGCGGGCTCCGGCGGTCGCCTTTCTTCAAGACGCCCTCCGGCGCGCCGTTTTACGCTGATGACCTCACGGAACGTCAGGAAGAACCGCGCGGGGAACCGGCGCGGCGATGCGGAAGCGGAGGGTCTCGCAATGCAGCCGGCAGACGTCATGACCCGGGCTTCGGACACGGCCGTCGCCGTCGTGCGCTCCATCACGCCGCAGGACCTGGACCGGCCCACGCCGTGCCCCGAGCTGACCGTCCGCGGTGTGGTGAACCACCTCGTCCTGTGGACCGGCGTTCGGGGGCGCGCCTGCGCCCTCAAGCAGCCCCCTGAGGAGGTGGCCGACGGCCACGACTTCACCGGCGAGGCGGACTGGGCGCGGCTCTACGCCGTCCGCGCGGCGGAGACGGCCGCCGCCTGGTGCGACCCGGCGGCCTGGGCGGGCGAGACGTCCCTCACCGGCGCCGGAAGCATGCCGGCGCCGTTCGTCGGCGGCATCGTCCTGTGCGAGTGGGTGCTGCACGCCTGGGATCTCGCCGTAGCGACCGGCCAGGAGCTGACCGTGGACGGTGATCTCGCCGCCGCCGTGCACGCGGACGTGGCGGGCCGGGCCGAGATCGCGCGCCGGTACGGCGCCTTCGGCCCCGAGGTGCCCGTGCCCGTCACCGCGCCCCTGTTCGCCCGCACGCTGGGCCTGTCGGGCCGCGACCCGTCATGGAAACGGCCCGCCTGACGGGGTCCGACCTCCGCCGCCCTAGAGCCCGAACTCCTGTGCGGACAGCCCGAGCACCTGGCACGCCTCGCGCAGGACCTGCTCCTCCGCCGGTGCCACGTACCCGTCGGCGCCCGCGACGACGAAGCCGGTCTGGACGACCGCTCTGGCCTCGGTCGGCTTCTTGGCGGCCTTGGCGATCTCCTGGAGCGCCTCGGCCTTGCCCTGCGGGAAGTCGAAGGCCAGCTGGTCGACGTGCTTGTTGAACCGCTGGCGCAGCTGCTCGGACGGGAAGTTCTGCAGGACGTCGTTGTGCAGGATCAGCGACTCCACGTGCTGCCGCTCGGCCGGGTCGACATGCCCGTCGGCTGCCGCGACCAGGGCGCACATGGCCATGCTCGCGTCCCGGTAGGCGCCGCTCTTCAGTTCGGTCTTGAGCGAGGTGAGCTGCGACTTGAGCGCGCTGACCAGCTGGGCGCGCGAGCCCGACCCGCCCGTGGAGCCCGCGCCAGGACGGCCGTGCCCGCCGGCGCCGCGCGCGCCCTGCGCCTGCTGCTGCAAACCCTTGGCCTGGTCCTTGATCCGATCCCACATCGCCACGCGTGCCACCTCGGCTTCAGCCCATGTCGTTCCGGTCGTCCGCGCGCCTCGCACGCGTCGTTCCGTCAACGGCCGGCCACGGCGCGGAGTTCCACAGGAGCCCCACAGGCACCCGGACGGGGGCAGGCGGGCCTCAGATCCGGGACGCTTCGTCGGGATGGGTGTCCGCGAACTCCCACCAGGCGAGCGGCAGCCAGTCGCCGTCCACGAAGCCGTCGACGGACGATCCGGTGCCGCGTATGGACACCTTGGTGCCCTCGGGGTAACTGGTGCCGGACAGCCCGCACACCGGGACGAGCAGCACGCCGAGACGTCGGGTCACGTTCCTGGTCCTCTCCACACTGGGTTCGGGTAAAGCCGAACGAACGATCCCCCCTGGATGCAAATCATCCCAGCATGGACGAATCTGGAATATGAGGAATCACACACAGGGGCAGTCGAGCTGAGTGGAGGTGCTCGACAATGAGGGCTGTCGTGTACAAGGGACCGTTCGAAGTAGCGGTCGAGCAAGTGGAGGATCCCCGGATCCAGCACCCGAACGACGTGACGGTACGGGTCACGTCATCCGCCATCTGCGGCTCCGACCTGCACATGTACGAAGGTCGCACCGCCGCCGAGCCGGGCATCGTCTTCGGCCACGAGAACCTCGGCGTCGTCGAGGAGACCGGCGAGGGCGTCACGACGCTCAGCCGCGGCGACCGGGTCGTGATGCCGTTCAACGTGGCCTGCGGCTTCTGCAAGAACTGCAGCGCGGGGTTCACCGGCTTCTGCCTGACCGTGAACCCGGGCTTCGCGGGCGGCGCCTACGGCTATGTGGCGATGGGCCCCTATACCGGCGGACAGGCGGAGTACGTCCGCGTGCCCTACGCCGACTTCAACTGCCTGAAGCTCCCCGAGGGCACCGAGAACGAGTCCGACTTCATCCTGCTCGCCGACATCTTCCCGACCGGCTATCACGGCAACGAGCTGGCCGACGTCCGTCCCGGCGAGAGCGTCGCCGTCTACGGCGGCGGCCCGGTCGGGCTGATGGCCGCCTACTCGGCGATGCTGCGCGGCGCGAGCAAGGTGTTCGTGGTCGACCGGGTGGCCGAGCGGTTGCAGAAGGCCGAGGAGATCGGCGCCGTGCCGATCGACTTCAGCAAGGGCAACCCGGTGGAGCAGATCAAGGAGCACACCGGGGGCGAGGGCGCCGACAAGGGCATCGACGCCGTCGGCTACCAGGCGCAGGCCCGCGGCGAGGATCGCGAGGAGCCGGCGACGGTGCTGAACTCGCTGGTCGACTCGGTCCGGCCGACGGGAGCCCTGGGCGTGCCGGGGCTGTACGTCCCGCGTGACCCGGGAGGCCCGGACGAGCACTCCAAGCAGGGCATGCTGATGGTGTCCATCGGCCGCCTCTTCGAGAAGGGGCTGAGGATGGGCACGGGGCAGTGCAACGTCAAGCGCTACAACCGTCAGCTCCGCGACATGATCATCGAGGGCAGGGCGCGGCCGAGCTTCGTGGTGTCGCACGAACTGCCCCTCGAAGAGGCGCCGTCGGCGTACGAGAAGTTCGACAAGCGCATCGAGGGCTACACCAAGGTCGTCCTGCACCCGCACGGGTAGAGCACATGCGCCCGCACGCGTGAGTCGTCTCGAATCCCCAGGTCGGTGACCTGGGGATTCGTCGTGTGATCGCGCCCACCGGGGGCAGCGGAACCCTGGACACCCGTTCGACGTCAACCAGTGCGAACGGGTTGCGGTGCGGACGACATGGGGTGGGGCGCGGTGGACAGGCGGATCAGGGGGGCGGCGCTGGCCTGCCTCCTCCTCGCGACGGGCGTGACGACGGGCTGCACGACCGAGTCCTCCGCGAAGACCTCGAAGTCCCCGTCCCCCACCGGGTCACGCGCCTCCGGGGCGCCCTCGGGGAGCGCGGGGAGCGCCGGGAGCGGCTCCGGCGGGCGGGCCGCCGTCGAGGCCGCCTACCGCAAGTGGGGCCTCAAGCCGCTCGCGGCTCCGCCCGCCCCGCCCGCGGCCAAACCGAGCCCGTCGTCGAAGGCCGGGCCCGGCGTGCCGGTGGTCAGCGAGATACCCACCGACCAGAAGATCGTCTTCCTCACCATCGACGACGGGGCCGAGAAGGACCCGGAGTTCGTGACGATGATGCGGGAACTGAAGATCCCCTTCACGATGTTCCTCACGGACTCCGCCATCCGCGGCGACTACGACTACTTCAAGCCGCTCCAGGAGTTCGGTGAGGGCGTCCAGAACCACACGCTGACCCACCCGAATCTGCGCACGCTGGGGGCGGAGGCGCAGAAACGGGAGATCTGCGGACAGCAGGACAAGCTGAAGGAGCGGTACGGCGCCGCGCCGCGGCTGTTCCGCCCGCCGTACGGCAACTGGAACGAGGACACCCGGGTCGCTGCGGGGTCGTGCGGCGTCGAGGCGATCGTCCTGTGGCGTGAGTCGATGCAGACCAAGAACATGCAGTACCAGCGCGGGGACAAGAAGCTGCACCCCGGCGACATCATCCTGGCCCACTTCCGCGGACCGTCCGACCTCAAGGGCACGACGATGACGCAGATGACGGCGAACCTGCTGCGGCACATCCAGGAGCAGGGGTTCACGGTCGCCCGGCTGGAGGACTACCTGTAGGACCGGGCCACGGCATCCGGAACGGCCCTCTTGCGGGGTTTCTCAGACGCCGGGCGGCCGGAAGGAGACCTGACGGCGGGCGGCCTCGTCGATCTCGTCGACCGTGAGGAGCGGGGTGGCCCGGGTGTGCAGGCCGCCGCTGGCCTTGACGGCGAGGCTGACGGCGGCCATCGAGACCGGGTCGGGGAAGTCCACTAGGAGGATCACGTCGGCCTCCCCGAAGGCGAAGTACATGGCCTCGACGCTCCCGCCGAGCCCGGAGACGACCTGCTCCACGGCAGCTCGGCGACCGCTCCCGCCCTCGCCGAGCAGCCCCTGGGCGCCCTCGGAGGTGTAGGTCGCCTGGATGAGAAACCTCGGCATCGTGGGACGCTCCTGCCTGCCGTCGCTGGTCCGGTGTGCACCATGCCCTTCCCACCCCGAGGCCGCGCCTTACGCCTCGCTCCCCGGTATTCACCCGTTGGAGGGCTTCCCGTACACCGCCACCATGATGTTCAGCGCCACCGGGTTCATGTCCTTGCCCTTGGCGTCGGTGGAGTTGACGCTGTAGACGAGGGTGCGCGAGCCGTCACGGGTGGAGGCGATGGCCGCGTTGTAGCCCCAGCGGCCGCCCGTCTTGCCCCACACCTCGCGGCCGCCCAGCTTCTTCATCGACAGGCCGACGGCGTAGGCGGCCGGGTCGCCGCTCCCGAGGTCGGTCACCTTCGGCAGGGTGAACATCTCCTCCAGCAGCGGGCCGCGCACGACGTGTCCGCAGAACAGGGCGCGGGTGAACCGCTCCAGGTCGGCCGTGGTCGAGACGATGTCGCCGGCCGCCCAGCCGTCGGTCGTGCCCCACACGGACACGTCGCGCAGTCCCTTCGTCCCGTCGTCCAGCGTCATCGTCTGGTAGCCGTGGTTGTGCGGGCCGACGATGTGCGGGTTCCTCCCCGGGAAGTATGTGTCGCGCAGCCCGAGCGGCTTCAGGATCCGGCGGGCGACCTGGTGCTCGTAGGTGTCGCCCGTGACCTTCTCGATCAGCAGACCGGCGACGGTGTAGCCGATGTTGAGGTAGTGCTGCCGCTCGCCGGGCGCGAACTCGGGCTTCTTCGAGGTGGCCGAGCGGACCATGTCCTCGGGGTCGTGGATCCGGAAGCGGTCCGCGTACCACTCCTCGACCGTCGTCCCCGGGAAGTCGGCGGCCGGGATGCCGTGCGTGTGGTTGAGCAACTGCCGTACGGTGACGCCCCCGTACGAGGCGGGGATCAGCTCCGGCAGGTAGGAGCGGGCGCTGCGGTCCAGGTCGAGCCGGCCCTCGGAGGCCAGTTGCAGCGCGACCGCCGCCGTGAACACCTTGGTCACCGAGCCGGCGCGGAAGCGGGCCGCCGGGTCGGCCGGGCGGCCGCTCTCCAGGTCGTGCACACCGGAACTGCCCCGCCAGACACCCTCGGTCCCGCCGACGCGCACCAGCGCGGCCGTCGCGTCCGCCGACGGCAGGCCCGCGAGGGCCTTGTCCAGCGCGGGGATCGCGGACTGCGCCGAAAGGGCGTGGGAGGACGGTGCCGGCGGGGCGGCCGCGACGGCGGGGCCCGTCGCCGCGCCCAGGACGAGCGTGGCGGCGAGCAGGGCGAGGGAGCCACCGCGTGCGCCCCTGTTCTTCGCCGTGCTCGCGTTCCCGGCCGGACGCTGGTTCTTGCGCGTGCTCCGCATGGTCAACTCCGTTGATGTGAGCTGTTGTCGGTGATGGCTCCATCCTTGTGGCCGGCGGCGTCCGGCGGACCGCCCGCACGGGCGGTCCTGAGGGCTCAGCCGCTCGCCGACGCGGGGGATGCCCCGGGCGGGCGCGCTCCCCCGGGCGGGGGATCGCCGGCCGCGACCAGGCCCGTCTCGTACGCGCAGATCACGGCCTGTATCCGGTCCCGCAGCCCCAGCTTGGCGAGCACGTTGCCCACGTGGGTCTTGACCGTGTGGTCGCTGACGACCAGCTCGGCGGCGATCTCCGCGTTCGACAGCCCCCGCGCGAGCAGCAGCAGCGTCTCCCGCTCCCGGCCGGTCAGCGCGTCCAGGCGGGCATCGGGGCGCCGGGGCCGGGCGGCGGGCCGGGTGTACTGCTCCACCAGCCGCCGGGCGACGGACGGCGCGAGCAGGGAGTCGCCCCGCGCGACCACCCGTACCGCGTGGACGAGGTCGTCGCGGCGGACGTCCTTCAGCAGGAAGCCGCTCGCGCCCGCGTGCAGCGCCTCGTAGACGTACTCGTCGGAGTCGAAGGTCGTCAGCATCACCGTCCGGCAGTCGCCCGCCGCGCTGATCGTGCGGCAGGCCTCGATGCCGTCCACGCGGGGCATCCGGATGTCGAGCAGCGCCACGTCCGGCCGGTGCCGCCGCACCGCCTCGACCGCCTCGGCCCCGTCGCCCGCCTCCGCGACCACCTCGATGTCGGGCTGGACGTCCAGGATCATCGCGAAGCCGCTGCGCACCAGCTCCTGATCGTCGGCGACCACCACACGGATCGTCACCGGACCACCTCCGCCGCCGCACCCGCAGCGGCGGGCGCCGGGATGCGGACCCGTACCGTGAAGCCGTGGCCGTCCGGGCCCCGTCCGGTGACCGCCGTGCCGCCGTGCGCCGCCGCGCGCTCGCGGATGCCGACCAGCCCGTGACCGCCGCCCCCGCGCCCGGAGGCGGACTGCGGACCCCGCCCGTCGTCCGTCACCTCGATGGACAAGTCGCTCTCCCCGTAGTCGAGATGTACGGACGCGATGCCGGCGTCCGCGTGTTTGACGGTGTTCGTCAGCGCCTCCTGGACGATCCGGAAGACGGTCGCCCCGGTCGTGTCCGGCAGCGGCCGGGCGTGCCCGGACGTCCGGTAGCGGACGTCGAGGCCGCCGGCCCGCACCCGGTCGAGGAGGCCGGGCAGCTCCGCGAGGCCCGGCTGCGGCCCGCGCGGCGCGTCTCCCGCGTCGCCGGGCGTCTCACCCTCCCGCAACACCCCCAGCATGCGGCGCAGTTGGGTCATGGCGTCCCGGCCCGTCTCGGAGATCGCGTCGAAGGCGGCCTCCGCCCGCTCCGGCGCCGTGCGCACCGCGACCGGCCCGGCCTCCGCCTGCACGATCATCAGGGCGACCGCGTGGGAGAGGATGTCGTGCATCTCCCGCGCGATCCGCGCCCGTTCGCGTGCGGCGGCCTGCTCCGCCTCCACCCGGTGCGCCCGACGGCGGGTGTCGGTCAGCCGGCCGAAGACATAGGCGGCCGCGAACACGAAGACCGAGAAGGTCAGTTCACGCGCCGACCGGGTGTTGAGCCACACACCCACGGGCACGGCGACCATGAGCAGCAGCCCGGTCACCAGCCGCCTTCGGGGCGGCGACAGCGCGGCGATCGTGTAGACGATCACGAGTCCGGTGTACGGCAGCGGCTGCCCGGGCCCGTCCAGGGTCAGCCGGTACAGGACGTTGGTCGCCAGGATCGCCAGCAGCACCCCGACCGGGGCGCGCCGCCGCCAGACCAGGGGGACGACGGTGAGGGTGGTCAGCCCGTACGCGGGCCAGGTCGCCGGTTCGAGCTCGGGCGGGCGCGGCACCACGAACGGCATCGTCATCGCCGCCTGCACCAGCAGCGCGATCCCGATGTCCACCAGCAGCGGATGGGCCGCCCCCAGCGTCCGGCCCCGCTCCCACCACCCCCGCGCGATCATCCGACCCCCCGGCCCGCGTCCCGTTCCGGCCCGAGCCGGAAGCACGAAGCCACACGGTAACGGCCCGGTCTCCCGGGCGGCGACGGAGCAACCTTTCGGGGCTTGTCCTCGTCTATGACGTGGCTGCCGGACGGACGACCCCGACGGCGGCGCGCGGCGTCCCACCTCGGGACTTCGGACTTCCCCTACCGGCTGAGTGATTGATACCCATGACATCGCGGTCATCTGCGCGAATAGAAGACAGACTCCCGACCCCGGTGCGTAGCCGGTCGCGGATGATCCTGTGGGCCGCGGCCGGCGCGCTGGTCCTGGGCTTCCAGATCGCGATGGAGATCGCCGCGCACCGGTACGGCCTTCCGGGTCCGCTCACCAACCAGGCCCGGGAGGTGCTGGCCGCCCCCAAGTCGGGATACCTGCTCTACGCGAGCCTGGTGCTGACGATGGTGGTGCTCACCTGGCGGCAGCGGTTCATCGCCACGGGCCTCGCGTTCGGCATCGACATCGCGTTCGTGCTGGTGCGGTGGGCGCTGGGCATCGAGGTGACCGAGGGCGACCCCTTCGGCAACGGCGCCCTGTGGGTGGTCCTCGGCTGCGGGGTCGTCGCCGTCACCCGCCGTACCGGAGCGGAACGCGTCCTGCTGCTGAAGGGCGTGGGGCTGGGTCTGCTGCTGGTGGCCGGCCGCAAGACCGGCGACCTGTGGCTGCTGCTCACCGCCGAGACCCGGCACACGGTGCTCGACCAGTACGTGGCGACCGCCGACCACGCGCTGGGCAACCCCTCCTGGGTCATCGGGCGGATCGTCTACTCCACCGGCCCGGCGGGCTACCGGTTCCTGGAGTTCGTCTACGGCCAACTCGCCGTGGCCGCGGTCCTCTTCGCGCTGTACCGGCTGCGTCACGTGGCGGTCGAGCGGCGCTTCCCCCGCCATCACCTCGTGCGCACCTTCCTGGTGATCGGCCTGCTCGGCCCCGCCATCTACATGATCTTCCCGGTGGTCGGGCCGATCTACGCCTACGGCGGCGGCAGCGAGAACTGGGCCTCGCCCGACCACTGGTCGCAGTCGCCGTCCGTGGTCCACTGGGCGGTGGCCGACTGGTGGCCGGAGACCCCGCCGCCGGTCGGCGTCCCGGAGCCGATGCCGTACGACAGCGTCACCGCGCGCAACTGCATGCCCAGCCTGCACACGGCATGGTCCGTCGCGATCTTCGTCCACTCCCGGAAGGCGCCCCGGCCGATCCGGTACGCGGGCGCGTTCTGGCTGGTCGCCACGCTCACCGCGACGGTGGGCTTCGGCTACCACTACGGCGTGGACCTGGTCGCCGGCGTGGTGTTCGCGCTGACCATCGAGGCGGCGCTGCGCTCGCAGGCGTACGGCTGGGACCGGGCGGGCCTGCTGGTGGTCGCCCACGGCGCGGCCGTCTTCGCCGCCCTGCTGCTGTCGTACCGCTGGCTGCCGGTGGAGATGGCCGAGCACGCCTGGGTGGCGGGCCCGCTCCTGCTCCTGGCGACGGCCTCGGTGGTCTACGGCTACGTCCGCGCGTTCGCCCGCCGGGAACCCGCTGCCGTACCGGCCCCGCGAGCGGAGCCACAGCCCGAACCGGCGTGAACGCGCCGCCACAAGGGCTTCAAGCGCACGTCGGTCTGACCGCGATCGGTTCCTCGTACGACAACCCCCGGGTTCCGCCCGGGGGTTGTCGTCGTCCGGAGAGCGAGGCAAAGCGGGGTCCGGTGTCCGAAACCGAACGGATCCCGAAACCGTACGGAAAGTCCTCGAACGTCAGTGCATCCATGGGCCGGTCGTGTGCGTCCTACAGACAAGTCACCGCTCATGCGGGCAAGTCACCGCTTCACGCGCAAGTCCAGCGCCTGTACGGGCAAGTACGTCGACTTGCGGGGGAAGTTCATCGCTCCGGGGGGATCCGATGCACCGACGTCTCGTCGTCTCACTCGTCACCGCCGCACTGTGCGCCACCACACTGACCGGCGCGGCCGGCGCCGCTTCCGCCGCCGGCTCCGCCGCCGTCAACTGCCGGAAGGTGAAGTGCGTCGCCCTCACCTTCGACGACGGGCCGGTCGCCGACACCCAGCGGCTGCTGCGCATCCTGAAGGACCGCAACGTCAAGGCGACCTTCTACGTCGTCGGCAGCAACGTCCAGCGCAACCCGGCCGTCGTGCGCGCCGAGGCGCAGGCCGGCCACCAGATAGGCAACCACAGCTGGGACCACGCCGACCTCACCAAGCTCAGCGCCGCCAAGGTCAGGTCCCAGTTCTCCCGCACGGACGCGGCGGTCAAGAAGGCCATCGGCAAGAACCCCACCACCGTGCGCGCCCCCTACGGCGCCAACAACGCGACCGTCCGCAGGGCCGCCGGCCGGCCGCTGGTGCACTGGAGCGTCGACACCCTCGACTGGAAGTACCGCGACTCCGCCCGGATAGTCCGGACCGTGACCGCGCAGACCAGGCCCGGGGACATCGTCCTGCTGCACGACATCCACAGGACGACGGTCAGCGCGGTGCCCGGCATCATCGCGGCCCTCAAGGCCCGCGGCTACCACTTCGTCACCGTCGACCAGCTCTTCGCCCCGGCCAGGCTGCCCGTCGGCAAGGTCACCTACAGCAACCGCGCCGCCTACCGCCCCTGACCGGAGCCGCCGGGCCGGTGGGGCCCCGGTGCCTGCACTCCGACCGCGCACGTGCGGTGCGGATGATCGGCGCCGGTGACCGGTGCGTGACGGGAGAGGACTGCGGCGGAGAGCATCGGCGGCTACCGGGACCCGTCGGCCGAGGTCCTCACGGAGACGGCCGCGGCGTTCGGACTGCTCGCGTCCTCCGCCCGCACACGAGGCCCGGGCGTAGCCGAGGAGCCGGCCGGACGCGTGTCGGCCGCAGGCCACCGCCATGGCTCAGCGCACGGGGAAGCCGCAGGTGTAGCCCTGCTCCTTGAGCCAGGGGAGGATCCGGCGCAGGGCCGCCACGGTCTGCGAGCGGTCGCCGCCCGCGTCGTGGAAGAGGAGCGTCGGCCCGTTGGACAACTGCCGCTGGACGGTGGCGACGATGGCGTCCGCGCCAGGCTTCTCGAAGTCCTTGGAGTCGACGTTCCAGCCCAGCGGGCGCATGCCCCGGGAGGCCGCGAGCGCGCGGCTGGAGGGGGTGAAGGCGCCGCCGGGCGCGCGGTAGTACATCGGCCGGACGCCGCCGGACGCCTCGGTGATCATGCGTTCGGCGTCGAGTATCTGCTGCGACTGATAAGCCGCGGACTTCTTGTCCATGGCGGTGTCGTGCGACACCGAGTGGTCGCACAGCCGGTGCCCGGCCGCGACCACCTGCTTCACGAGGTCCGGGTGGGCCTGCGCCTGCGTGCCCACCATGCAGAACGTGGCCTTCACCCCGTTCTCCCGCAGCACGTCGAGCATCTGGGGAGTCCATCGGGGGTCGGGGCCGTCGTCGATGGTGATGTTGACGCCGCGCGCGCCCTTGTCCGAGGCGTGCGCGATGCTCGCCTCGACCGGCTTGGCGGCGGCGCTCGGCGTGGCCGACGCGGTCGCCTTCGGCGTAGGACCGCCCACGATGCCGGCCTGCGCGCTCCACACCGAGGCGCCGGTGGCGAGCACCGTCACCCCCAGCGCCGCCCCGATGAGCTTGCCGTACCAGCTCCGCCCGCCACCGTGCCGTGCCATGCCCGCCCCGCTTTCGCCCAGTCCTCGCCGATCCCCGGTCACTTCCCGACCACTTGGCATGACGGCATCCGCCCCCGAAGGGATCCCTCCGTTACCGATCACGGACAATCCCGGGGAAGTTCACGGACAACTCACGCGGGGAACGCCGACGACGGTCCGCCTACACGACGAAAACCGGCGCTGTCATGAAACTTCCCGAAGAACCCCCTGATGCCGCGTCGCCACTGCCACGCTTGGGGCGTGACATCGTCAACTCTCGCACCACTCATAGGCGTTGTACTCGGCGGGCTCGTGTCATGGCTGGCCCAGCACTCGTCGGGGCGGGCGGCGGAACGCGCCGAGGAGCGCCGCAGCGCCCGCGACT
Source organism: Streptomyces sp. NPDC002566 (assembly GCF_042889585.1). NCBI lineage: Bacteria > Bacillati > Actinomycetota > Actinomycetes > Kitasatosporales > Streptomycetaceae > Streptomyces > Streptomyces sp. NPDC002566. The sequence continues at coordinate 413,976 of NZ_JBIARD010000006.1, forward strand.
GCGCCGAGGCCCGACGCGGCGAACGCCTGGCCCACCTCGTCGACTTCCTGTCCGCGGCGCAGGAGGTCGAACGGGTCGCCGTCGACCACTACCAGCACCATGTGTCCGACGAGCGGTGGCAGGAGCGGGCCCGACAGACCGTGGACCGCATGTGGGTGGCCCAGAAGACGATCCACATGCTGTGCCCGACCGAGGTGAACGAGGCGGCCCGCCGTCTCGCGTACGCCGTCCAGGACGTCCTCAGAGAAGGCCCCGACGATCCCGGCGAGCCGCAGGACGAGAAGATCTGGGCAGCCATCCGCCCGAGCCGACGCGAGTTCCTGGACGTCGTACGCGAACACCTGCACTGAAAGCCGGCCACGGAGCGCGGAAGCACCGCCTGGCGCACGGCCGGCCGGGCCCCGTACTCGGCCTGCGGCGCACGCCTGTCATCGCGCGCCGGACCGGGCGGGCGTCCCCTCCGCCACGACCCGGCCGAGCCCCCTTGCCGCCAGCACGACGCACATCGCCGCCAGCGGAAGCTCCGCGCCGAGAGCCATCGCCACCGCGCGGACCTGATCCGCGCCCGGGGCCGCCGTCATGGTGTCGAACCACGCGTCGGCCGCCAGCAGCGTCGCGGTGGCGGTGGCCATGAGCGGGTGCAGGCGGTGGCCGCGTCCGGCCGGCAGACCGGTGGCGAGCAGCCCCACGGCTTCCAGGGCGTCGAGACCGATCCAGACAAGGCGCCGGTCACCGACGGCGGCGGCTCCGGGCACACCGCCGGCCAACACGACCAGCCACGGCAGCAGCCCCAACCCGCAGACGACCAGGACGTGTTCCATCCGCAACCGGCGGCGGGCCCCGCCGCCGTTCGCATCGCGTGGGGCATCACATGGCAGACGGTGGACCGGCGTGCTCATCGGACAGATCCCCTCCCGTTTCCGGCTCTTCCTCACGACCTCGAGCCTGCGCCACAGCTCGATCGGAGTCAGTCATGCGGATGCCCGTCCTGGGGTGGCACCAGTGACACCCCCGACACGGACGACAACGCCATCGATCCCCGCCGGGCTCGGCGCATACCGTCCCCTCATGCCCACAACTGCCCTTCTGAGGCGCACTGTTGCGCGTCCCTTTCAAGGTGTCGGCCGCCAGGTCGCGTTTCTCGCCACGGGCGTCCTGATCCAGCTCGGCGTGCTGCTCGTCATGGCACTGCCCTGGACGCTCTTCGTGCCGGCGGCGACGTGGCCCGTCCTCCTCGCGGTCCTCGTCCCGCTGTCCGCCGCCGTGGCGGCCGGGCCGCTGATGACAGTGATGCAGCACGCCCGCTTCCGCACCCGGCTCGGAGTGGACATCCCCCTGCCCCACCTGGGGCGACGGCCCGGCCCGCTCGGGTGGCTGCGGACGGTGGCCAAACACACCGACAGCATCTTCGCCAAGCTCGACCTGCCCAAGGCGGACGCCGACCACCGCCGTGTCCTCGCCGTGCTGCGCTTCCTCGGCGTGTCCTGAGGACCACCGCGCCACACCGGACACACGGCTGCCCCTCGTCGGCCGGCCCCGCGGACCGGCCGCCGTCGCCCGTTCGGGCGCGCACACTGCGCGCGGGGCGGCTGTGGGCTCGAGGATGGGCCGTGCGACGTGTTCCCGCACGAAGGTGGAAGACCATGCAGACGTCCGTCACCTCGCCGATCCGCCGTACGGCGCCCGCGACGACGCGGGGCAGGTGACGGGGTGACCTGGCTGACCTCGCTGCCGGCGGTGGTGCTGGTCGTGGGCTGGCTCGCCCTGGCCCTTCTGGTCGCGGCCGCGGCGCGGGTCGGCGTCCGGGCGCTCGTACCGCCCGAGGAACGGGACCGGGTCCCGCAGATCGCCACGCCCCTGATGCCGACACTCGGCGCGTCCTTCGCCATCTTCGCCGCGCTGACACTGGCCAGCGAGGCCGGCTACCTGCGCGCGGCCGAGGGGCTGGTCAGTGACGAGGCGGCCGCGGCCTCCCGCCTGGCGTGGGCGGCGACCAGTCCGCGTGTCCACTCGGAGCCGATCCACACGGCACTGCTGGACTACCTGCGCGAGACGCGGGCCGAGGAATGGAAGGCCGACGCGGCGGCGTCCGGCGACGACCCCGCCACCGCCCACACGATCGCCCGGCTGGAGCGGACGGTACGCGCCGAGGCGGCCCGCCCCGAGGTGGGAACCCCGACCGGCACCGAGCTGGTGGTCTCCATGGACGGCGTCACCAGCAGCCGCCGCGCCCGCATCGCCGCCGCCTCACGCGAGGTCCCCGCGCTCTACGTCGTCACGCTGGTGGTCAGCGGACTGGCCCTGATCGTGAACTCCGGGGCACTGGTCTTCCGCAGCAGCCTGCGCACGTCACTCCTGATCGTGGGTGTGGCGAGCGTGGTCGGCCTGAGCCTGGCCCTCCTCTTCGCCCTCAGCGCCCCCTGGAACGGCCCCCTCCTCGTCAGCGGCCACCCACTCGACGCGATCATCACCAACCTGAGGTCGGGCTTCTTCGGCGCCCCGTAGGCGACGGGCGCGATCAGTTCTCCAACTGGCATCAGAATTTGAACTCGCTTGATGCAAAAGGCATTTCACGGGCCTCGCCGTCGACCTCGCTGCTTTCTCGCGAGCGTCAATACCGCTCCTGGAGGCAACCGACCGAAGGTCTGTGACGTCTCGTCATGTGGCTTGTCCCAGGCGCGGAACAGGGCACACCCAAGGGGTTCACCCGACAGCCATGCAGCCATCACAAGATCATCACAAATGATCATTGGGACATACACCCATCTTTCGCCGTTTGTCGGGGCGTCAAGAGCCGAATTTCGTTCTAGAGCAGGCAAAGTCGCGCTTCATTCGCCCCAAGGGGACTTTGACGGATCAGTGTCGCGGGGATATCTCTTTGCCCTCCGCGATCACAGAGGGGCCCGGCGCCGCACCGATCCCTCCGCGCACCACCACATGGACCTGACCGCGGCACTGAGGGGCACACCCATGCCTGTTTCCGTTTCACTCACGCCCGAAGAGCACGCCCAGGCTCCGGTGGCCGTCGTCGGCCTCGGTTACGTCGGCCTGCCGACCGCGCTGGCTCTGCTCGAAGCAGGCAACGACGTGATCGGCGTCGACGTCAGTGAGCGGCGTCTCGCCGCCGTCCGCAGCGGGGAGGTGGACCTGCTCCCCTCCGACCATGAACGCCTCGCGCGGCTGCGCGACACCGGCCGGCTGACGCTGACGAGCGACCCGGCCGCAGTGTCCGCCGCGCGCACCGTGCTGATCTGTGTGCCCACCCCGGTCGACCAGCACCTGGTGCCCGACCTGGACGCCATGGCCGGTGCCTGCGCCGACGTCGTGCGCCACGCCGTCGCCGGTCAGCTGCTGATGCTGACCTCCACCACCTACGTCGGCACCACCCGGGAGTTGCTGGTCGAACCTCTCGCCGCGCGAGGCCTGTTGGTCGACACCGATGTGTTCGTCGCGTTCTCGCCGGAGCGGATCGACCCGGGCAACGCGCACCACGCCCAGGACGCCACCCCGCGGGTGGTCGGTGGCGCCGGTCCGCGCAGCACCGAACTCGCCACAGCCGTACTGGCGCGCACCGCCCCGTCCGTGCACGCCGTGCCCTCGGCCGAGGAGGCCGAGATGACCAAGCTGTGGGAGAACACCTTCCGCGCCGTCAACATCGCGTTGGCGAACGAGTTCGCGGAGAACTGCCGCGGTCTCGGCCTGGAGCCGATTCGCATCATCGACGCCGCTGCGACCAAGCCGTACGGCTTCATGCCCTTCTACCCCGGCCCCGGGGTCGGTGGGCACTGCATCCCGTGCGACCCGCATTACCTCCTGTGGCAGCTGAGGGCTCGCAGAATCGTTTCTCCGCTCATCGACGCCGCCATGAGCGCCATCGCCTCCCGCCCGCGCAAGGTCGTGCAGCGGATCCGAGAGCTCCTCGGTGACGCCGGTCGCAGCGTCTCCGGCGCCAAGGTGCTGGTCCTCGGCGTGGCCTACAAGGCGGGTGTCGCGGACCTGCGTGAGTCCCCGGCCCTGGGGATCCTGGAGGAGCTCACCGAAGCCGGAGCGAAGATCGCGTTCCACGATGAGCTCATACCCTCGGTGCGGATCGGCGCGCACACCCTGCAGAGCACCCCCGCCCCCGAGCAGGAGGCCTGGGACCTGGTCCTGGTGCACACCGTCCAGCCCGGCACGGATGTCGCCTGGCTCGAGACCCAGCCGCTGGTGCTGGACGCCACCTACCGCCTGGCCTCGCTCCCCGCCAAGGCGGTCGTGTGACCATGCACGGCTCCGACCCGCACTTCGAAAAGCTCCCGCCGTACAGCGGCACCGACCCGATCGACACGTCCCGCCCGCACCGCCCGGTACACCTCGGCGACACCGTGGGATCCACCACTCTCACCCTCTCCACCGCGCGCCCGGGACGCCGCGAACGACCGGCACGCCCCGCCCCGCCGCCGCTGCCCGAACTGCGCTCGACCCGCAAGAGCGGTCCCGGACCGGTGCGCCGCCGGCTCGACGCGATGCACCCGGCGGTACGCCACGGCACCCGCCGCGTGCTGACCCTCCTGTGCCTGCTGCCGCTGCTGCTGATCCTGGCCCGCGAAGCGCCGCGCCTGGCCCAGCGGCCACTCGTGCTCGGCTACGGCTTCACCGTGCTGACCGGCACCATCGCCATGCTGTACATCGCCTACAGCCGCTACGACGACCCCTCGGAGCGGATGCTGCGCGTGCGCCCCAGGCCCAAGCAGCTGGCCCTCTTCCCGTCACTGCCGGCCCGCCCCAAGGTCAGCTTCCTGCTGGCGGTGAAGGACGAGGTCGACTACATCGAGCCCTGCGTGCGCTCGATGGCCCTGTGCGACTACGACGAAGACCTGCTGCAGATCGTCGTCGTGGACGACATGTCCACCGACGGCACCCGCGAGGTGCTGCGCCGGCTGGAGGCCGAGCTCGGGATCACCGTGCTCTACCTGGAGAAGAACCTCGGCAAGAAGTACGCGCTGGTCAAGGCGTGCGAGATCGCCGACGGCGACATCATCGCCTTCACCGACTCCGACTGCATCCTGGCCCCCGACGCCCTGGCGCGCTGTGTGCGGGCCCTGGTCGACCACCCGGAGCTGGGCGCGGTCAGCGGACACGCCCGCGCGCTGAACGTGGCCCGCACGGTCTTCACCAAGGCCCAGGACGTCTGGTACGAGGGGCAGTTCCGGGTCGCCAAGGCGGCCGAGTCCACCTTCGGCTCGGTCACCTGCGTCTCGGGCCCGCTCGCGGTCTTCCGCCGCGACGCCATCTACAACTACCTTCCCGCGTGGGCCGGCGACCGCTTCATGGGCGCGCCGTTCCGCTTCGCCACCGACCGTCAGCTGACCGGCTACGTCCTCGGCCAGCGCTGGCGCGGCAAGAAACTGAAGCGGCAGTACGCCGACTCGCCCTTCGTGACCCAGGTCGACTACCCCGAGCGCGCCTGGCGCATCGGCTATGTGCAGTCCGCGAAGGTCTGGACGAACGTGCCGGAGAGCTTCCGCTCCTTCATGAAGCAGCAGATCCGCTGGAAGAAGAGCTTCATCCGCAATCTCTTCTTCACCGGCTCCTTCATGTGGCGCCGTGGTCTCGGCCCGGCGGCCCTGTACTACGGGCACGCGCTGTGGGTGGTCGCCGCCCCGGTCATGGCCTTCCGCCACCTGCTGTGGGCACCACTGCACGGCATGGCCTTCCTGACCCTTCTCTACCTGTGCGGAGTCGTCCTCAAGGGCCTCGTGTGGGGCCTGGCCTTCAAGGTGGACAACCCCGGTGACGGGCGCTGGCGCTACCGGCCGCTGATGAGCCTGCTGTCGGCGGTGCTGCTGGCCTGGCTGCTGCCGTACTCGTTCGCCACCATCCGCCGCGGCGTCTGGGCAAGGAGCCTCACCTGATGAACGCACTGCGTCTCGTGGGGCGGTTCGTCGCCGCCCTGTTGTCGATCGCCGTCGTGTGCGGTGTGTACGCCGTCGTGCTGTCCCGAGGGAGCATCCTGCCGTGACCGACCCGAACCGGCATCCCCGCAGACACCACCGGGGCGCCTGGCACTGGCCGGCCCGGATCGGGCTCGGGCTGCTGGCACTCGCCGTGCTCGCCCTGCCCTTCTACGCCGCCGCCGAGTACTACCTGTACGGCAAGTACGTGAGCCACCAGGCTGATCCACCGACGGTGCGCGTCGACGGCAACCAGGCTGCCGCCTGGACCAAGGCGGCCAGGACGCTGCCGGCCACGTCGGCCCCGGTCGTGCTGGCCTACCACGACATCGGGCCGGCCGCGAGCGACTACACGGTCACTCCGGCCGCCTTCGACGCACAGCTGACCGCGTTGGAGAAGGCCGGCTACCGGAGCCTGACCACCGACGAGTTCGTCGCCTACCTCCGGGGCGAGCCGGCCCCGCCGCGCTCGGTCTACATCACCTTCGACGACGGCCCCGACGGCCTGTGGATCTACGCCGACCACATCTTGGCCCGGCACCACATGCACGGGACGGTCTTCCTGATCACCGGCCGGGTCGACGACCGCCCGTACTACCTGTCCTGGCGCGAGATCGCCAGGATGCAGGCCTCGGGCCGCTGGGACTTCCAGGACCACACGCACAACATGCACCACCGCGCGGCACTCGACGCACAGGGGCACCAGGCGTCGGCGCTGGCCAACCGGCTCTGGCTGCCCGAGCAGCGGCGTCAGGAGACCCGTGCGGAGTACGAGGCCCGGGTCCGCGCCGATATCCGGCTCTCCTTCGAGGACTTCAAGGCCCACGGCCTGCCCGCCCCGAAGCTGTTCGCCTACCCCTTCTCCGAAGCGACCGAGCGCGCCAACCTGCCGATGCCGGGCCAGACCCTGCAGCAGCTCCTCAGCCGCAGCTTCGTGGCCACCATGACGAACGTGTCCTCGCGCCCGCTCCCGGCGAGCCGGCGGGCGACCGGCGCCCAGCAGGTCGAACGCCTGGAGGTGCTCAGGTCGACCACCGCGGCGCACCTCCTCGCCGAGACGGTTCGCTGGACTCAGGTCGCCCCGCAGGCCAGCGCGCCGCTGGCGCAGTCACAGCTGTGGACGCACGACGACGACAGCGGGCTGCACGGCGTGGGCGCCTTCACCGGCGAGGGCCCCTACCCGAAGGCCAGTTCGCCCGTGCGCTACATCGCCGCCTCCTACCGGGCCAGGAGCAGCGTCGACTGGAACAACTACGAGGTCGACGCGCGCGTTTCCGGCCTGAGCGACGGCACCAACCAGGGGTCCGTGCAAGTCCGCGACGGCAGCGGCGCACCGGTCGCGGTCAGCGTGAGCCAGAGCAACCTCCAGGTCACCGTCGGGGGCAAGAAGGACAGGAAGCTGACCGAGCGCCTGGCCGCATCCCCCAGCCACATGCTGAGGATCGCGGTGCGCGACGACAGGACCGACGTCTGGGTGGACGGCACGGTGCACGTGAAGATCCCGGCGACCGGCCCGCCCGCGGGCCGCTCGGGCGGCATCGCACTGCGCGTCGGCATCAACAAGGCGGGGGTCTCCTGGCCCCGCTTCGCTTCGCTGCGGATCGTCGACATCACCGCCGGCCCGCGCGAGGCCACCGGTTCCCAGCAGCCGGTGGGCACGGCGGACCTGCTCGACCCGAACGCCCAGTGGGTCTCCACCCCGGCCGTCAGGGCGCCGTTCAGGATCACCCGCCGGGAGCTGGGCCCGGAAGGCCTCATGCTCTCGGCGTACGGCGCCTACCAGCCGGAGACGACCGCCCGCTGGGACGACTACACCCTGTCCGGCACGATCGCCCGTCTGACCGACGACGAGGTCAGCGGCGCCCTCTGGGTCCGGGTCGGCAGCCCGCTGGCGATCAGCGTGCGGGTCTACCGGGACCACGTGGAGGTGTACTCCGGCAACTCGGACAACCTGACGCTGGTCGCCGGCCGCCCGCTGACGGCGGCAGCCAGTCACGCCGTGTCGATCACCGTGACCGCAGGCCACACTGTGATCACCCTCGACGGCTCGACGACCATCCGGCTGATCGCCAAGGGCGAGACGGGCGGGGTGGGCTTCTCGGCCTACCGGGACCTGACCCGGCAGTCGTGGCCGACCGCCCAGAAGCTCAAGGTCAGCGCGATCAGGCGCACCCGCTGACCGTGGATGGACTGACACGTCGTCAACTCCTGTGGGGCGGTGCGGCAGCCGGGCTCGGTGCGACAGCCGCCGGTGTCGGGGTCTGGGAGTCGTCGGACGACGACGACTTCCGGGACTTCCGTCCGCGTCTCGGCGGGGAGCGACTGGTCACGAACGAGTGGGCGTACCGCAATCCGGCCGGCCGCGGGGCGCACCAATCCTCCGACTGGCTTGCAACCAGCGGTTCGCTGTTCGCCCGCGGCGGCCTCGGCTGGACCGGCCGGCCCGACGCGGGCCCGACCGGCCCGGACTCGGCGGGCGCCACCGACTCGGCGGTCTTCCGGCTGGTGAGCCGGCGCCGGGACTTCGGCCCGGTCACCGTCTCCTTCAGAGTGCGGCTCCGGCCCCCGGTCACCACCCCCCGCACGCCGAAGCAGGACTGGGACGGTGCGCACATCTGGCTGCGCTACCACAGCCCGCAAGAGCTGTACGCGCTCAGCTTCAGCCGCCGCGACGGCTCGGTCGTGATCAAACGCAAGGTCCCGTCCCACGATGCCGAGTCCGTGGACGGCGGCGGCTACGCGACCGTGGCCGAGGGCAGGCACTCCATCGGTTACGACCACTGGCACCACGTCGAGGCCACCGCGGTGAACACGTCCTCCGGCGTCCGGCTGCGCCTGGCCGTCGACGGCAGCGAGGTGCTACGGGCGATCGACCGGACACCGGGCCCGCTGACCGCACCGGGCGGTGTCGGCCTGCGCGTCGACAACACCGAGTTGTGGTTCGGCGACTTCTGGGCCCGCAGGGTGGCCTGAACCACGGTCAGCGAGCCGGGCCGGCCAGGACCATCGAGGAGGAGGCACATGCGAAACGCCCGTCGTGTGAGCGGCTGTGCGTGGCGTCAGCGTGCGAACTTTTCGATGGCCGCCGGGGTGACGGGGGTGAAGAAGTTGACGAGGTTGCCGTCGGGATCACGGAACAGCAGCGAACGGTTGCCCCAGGGCATCGTGGTGGGCTTGGTGACGAAGTCGGTGACGAAGCCGGACAGGTTGTCGTAAACGCTGTCCACGTCGTCGACGAGGAACTCGGTGATCACGCTGTGGTTGTCCGCCGGCCGGGCAGAGCCCGGGGCGAACAGCGGGACGGTGCGGGTGCTGCCGATCGCGAGGGTTGCGCCCGCGGTCTTGAGTTCGGCGAAGTCTTCGTTGGCCCACGTCGCCCGTGCCCCTGTGGCGCGCTCGTAGAACTCGACGAGGCGCGCTACGTCGCCGGTGATGATGCGGATCGAGACGAAGTCCATGGGAATCTCCTTGGCTGCGGCGGAGGCGTACGCGTCGCAGGCTAGAAGTAATAGTGGACAGAATCGGTCCTGTATTCGCATTAGGCTGCGAACATGTCTCGACCCACCGGCCGCGTGCTGACACTCCTCGAGCTGCTGCAGTCGGGCGGCACCCGGACCATGGCCGAGCTCGCCGACCGGCTCGGCGTCGAAGGACGCACTGTGCGGCGGTATGTGGACCAGCTGATCGACCTGGACGTGCCCGTGGAGTCGGTGCGCGGCCGCTACGGGGGGTACCGGCTGGCTCCCGGGTACCGCTTGCCTCCGCTCATGCTCAGCGACGACGAGGCGCTGGCCGTGCTGCTCGGCCTGGTCGCCGGCCGCCGGGCAGGGCTGACGACGACGGAGCGCACGGCGAACGAGACGGCGTCGGCGAAGATCCGGCGGGTGCTGCCCAAGCACATCGCGCGCCGGCTCGACACACTCCTGGAAGCTCTCGCCTTCACGGACCGGCCCGGCGAGTTCGACACCCCGGACGCCGGGGTCCTGCTCACCATCGCTGATGCGGTGCGCCATCGCCGACCGGTCTCGATCCGCTACACCGACCGTGACGGACGGCCCAGCGAACGCACACTGCACGCGTACGGGATCGTCGCCCATGCGGGCCGGTGGTACGTCACGGGCAAGGACGCCCGGATCGGCGAGGACCGAACCTTCCGGCTCGACCGCATCGCAGACGCGCGGACCCTGCCCGGCTCATTCGAAGCGCCCGTGGGTCCCAGTCCGGCACAGCGCGTGTTGTCAGGATTCGCCACGGCCGGGTACCGGCATGAGGTGACCTTGCGGATCCACGGGACAGTTGCGCAGATCCGCGCCCACCTTCCCGTCAGCGTCGCGAGTGTGGAGGAACACGAGCCCGCGGCCGGCGAGGACCGGGCGACCGAGCGCTGGCTGCGCGTCGAGCTGCGGGCGGAGCGGCTCGACTGGTTGCCTCCGGTACTCGCGGCACTCGACCGGCCGTTCGTCATCGAGCGCCCCGATGAACTCCGCGACCTCGTCATGGCGCTCGCCGATCGCCTCACGTCGTGTGCCCGCCGAGCCTGACAGCGAGAAACCAATGTCATGGGGGATGGCACAGCGGTGGCCGTCTCGTTCTCTTCCCTCGTCGCGGCGATGGCCTTTTGACGTCCCCGCCGGACGGCGGCGTTCAGATCGGCAGGGGTGGGGAAGGCGCGGTTGGCAAGGGTCACGCGCCGCATGCCGATCGGAAAGTCCGCACCATGGCAGACACCGCACAAGCGACAGCCGTCCCCGGCTGGGTCCTGCAGTTCATGGACGCCCTCGACGCCCTGGAGTTGTGGACCGCGGGCGACGGCGTCCGTCTGCTGCGCGGTGAGGCGGTCCTGGCCAAGAAGAGCGAACCGGAGCGGGTGGTGCGCGCCCCCTTCATGCACGTCTTCTATCTCGACCAGGAAGAGCCGGTGTGCGTCCGGACGCTCCGGGTCACCGCGGGCCCACTACAGACCGACGCCGTGATGTGACCCGGCTCAGGGCAAGGCCGCGAGGTCACGGCTTGCCGGTTGCCGCGCAGAATGCGTCGGTCCATCGGATACCACTCTCCCTCTGGATCGAATCATTTGACGGGTTGACCCACACCCGTGCTGGCAGGGCGAGGAATCAACCCGACTACGCATTTCGAAGGGGTCAGACATGAACTCGGTGCACCACCGGACCGCCACTGTCGACGGCTATGAGATCTTCTACCGCGAAGCCGGCCACGCCGACGCCCCCGTGATCGTCCTGCTGCACGGCTACCCGACCAGCTCGTTCATGTTCCGCGAACTCATCCCGCTGCTGGCCGACGACTACCACGTCATCGCGCCGGACCACCTCGGCTTCGGCCACTCCGACGCCCCCCTCGTAGGGGAGTTCACCTACACTTTCGACGCCCTCGCCGAGCTCACCTCCGGACTGCTCGACCAACTGGGCCTGGACCGCTACGCCCTCTACGTCCAGGACTACGGCGCCCCCATCGGATGGCGCCTGGCGCTCCAGCACCCCGAACGGATCTCCGCCCTCGTCACCCAGAACGGCAACGGCTACGAGGACGGTTTCGTCGAGTCGTTCTGGACCGACGTCTGGGCCTACGGGGCGAACCCCGGCCCCGACACCGAACCCGCCGTCCGCGCCGCGCTGGGCGTCGACGCCATCCGCTGGCAGTACCTGCACGGCGTGCCCGACCCGAGCCTGGTCAGCCCGGACACCTGGGAGCACGACTTCGCCCTCGTCTCTCGCGAGGGCAACGACGAGGTGCAGCTGGCGCTGTTCCGCGACTACCAGAACAACCGCCCGCTCTACCCGCTGCTGCACGAATTCCTGCGCACCAGCGAGGTCCCGGTGCTCGCCGTGTGGGGCCGCAACGACGAGATCTTCGGCCCGGCGGGAGCTCAGGCCTTCGCCCGCGACGCCAAGGACGCGGAGGTGCACTTGATCAACGGCGGTCACTTCCTTCTGGAGAGCCACCTGGACGTCGTCGCGGGCTACCTGCGCGGCTTCCTCGGACGGGTGCTGGGATGAGAAGCCGAGCGACAACGCTCCGTGGATCGCTCATGCGAGGAGCCAACCAGCGAAGCGACCTGTCGTCGGCGTACAGGTCTACGGTCGACAAATGTTCTTCGCTGCGGATGACTTGGGAGCGAACGGGGTGACGTTGATGAGTCAGGACGGCGCCTGCGCACCCTGAGTCCGGCGTGGTGCTCACGCGTTTGGCGGATCCTCACGAGCCCAGTCGAAGGGCATCGGCGCGTCCTGCGGGTCAGTTGCGCGGCTGAGAGGGCGACCGTACTAGAGCGTGTCGTACGCCGTTTACTCGCGCGCCGTCGATCGCCGCCGAGGGAACTCGACGCGTAGAAGGGGCCGAGCCCGGTCGACATCCTGGCGCCGCCGCTGCCCACGCTGAGTCTCGCCGCACGTGGCCCGACCGAGGTGCGCACTCCACGAGTCGAGACCCGCACACTCGTCCCAGGTACACCGACACGGAAACCGAACCCCATGACGTGCCTCTCCGCCCAGGAACGGTCTGGCACCCGAAAGGGGGCGTGTGAGGTCAGCTGGCTGGTCCTCGGCAACACGGCGTGGGGAGGTGGCAGATACATCAATCCGGTACATGGACTACTCTTGGTACATGTCCATGAAGCGCACCAACGTCTACGCCGACCCCGAGGACCTGGCGATCATCAAGGAGGCCGCCAAGCGCCGGGGTATAAGCGAGGCCGAGATCATCCGCCAGGGCATCCACCTTGCAGCCATGGCGAACCGGGTCTGGGACGAGCCGTTGTTCTCACGCACCTTCCAGGGCCCGGGGCGCACGCTCTCCAACTCGGAGGTCCGCGACACGGTCACCGACGCCGTCCGGCGTGAGACCGGCTCGGGGTCCGGATCCGCCGCGTGATCATTGTCATCGCCGATACGTCCGGCCTCCTGGCGGCGCTGGACTCGGCTCACCCGGAACACCGGGCGGCGAACGAGGCCATCATGGCGGCGGGCCTGCTGGTCATGTCCCCGCTCCTGCTCGCCGAACTGGATCACGTGGCGACGCGTGAGCTCGGCAGGGAAGCTGCCTTCAGCGCGGTCGACGACCTGCGGCGCTGGATGAGCCGGGGTCGTGTCGTCCTGCCGGAGATCACGGAGGACCACCTGGGCGCAGCCCAGTCCGTCCGCGTCCGTTACAGCGCGCTGGATCTCGACCTCGCCGACGCGGTGAACGTGGCGCTTGCCGCCGACTACGACACGGACGCGATTCTCACCCTGGACCGACGAGACTTCCGGGCCGTACGCCCGCTGGGCCGCTACAAGGCGTTCCGCGTACTCCCCGACGACCTCCCGCTCTGAGGCAGGACCCTCGGCGTCAAGTGCCCGGCCTGGACGTGGCCACCGCCGAGGAGGGGGAACCGGAGATCACCGGGTGGCGTTGAGACACCACCCCCGCGGACGTGACCTACACAAGTCATGCGTCCACGGCAGTACGCTACGGGACTCCATGCGAGCCAGACGGGACTTTCGAAACACGCCCTAGGAGTGAGCCCGTCACCAACAGCACGAAGGCGGTCACAGTAGCCCGGTGGTGGTCGCGCGGGCGGAGTCCGCCAGGTCGCCGAGGTTGTCGCGTCCCTTCAGCAGTACGAGGACTGCGAGCAGGGCTGGCAGTCCCGTGAGACCGTTACGCCACCCTTCCGCCTGTCTGCGCAGTTCCGGAAGCCTGGTGAACTCCAGTTCACGGGCGAGTTGGGCCCAGCGGCGCTCGGAACGGATGCTCATCGTCGGATGCGCCAGACCGCGCCGCACCCGAAGAACGCCGTGTCCGGGGGCACATGGGTGATGTGCGTGCCCGCACTCGCACACTGCGGTGCCACGTCGAGGAGGCGGGCCATGAAGCCGTCGGCCAGCACCGCGGGCACGGCCTCCTCGTCGGTCGAGAAGCGTTCCTCGATCCAGCGGTGGACCAGCCACAGCGTGACGGCGTGGCGGGCGTCCACGGGGTCAGCCAGCCACAGGTGCCTGTCCGCGAGCTTCTCGACACGAAGGTCAGCGTCGGCCCATCCTTCGAGAAGGGCGCAGTGAGTCAGCACTCGGACGAGAGACGCGCGAGGTAGGCGTCGCCGGCCTCGACGACTTGGCCCGTGCAGAGCGTGCGAAGCACTCTGAGGATGGTCCCGCTGGACCCGCGCATCCCAACGATGAAGCCACCGTGGTGCGGTTGTGGTGCGCATTCGCCAACCGGTCTAGATAACAAAGAACCAAGATCGGGCGCCTTGCTCTCGAGCCTCGCAGCCTGAGCGGTGCGCGGCTGAGCGAGTGCCATGTCCGCCGAGTCCTCGTGCGGTCACCGCCCCGGTGACCTGCACGACGGTTGTGAGGTGTCTCACGGGAACTCGCCCGCACCATAAGTCAGTTCAAGACGTGACCACAGATATGCGAACCCGGGTGCGAAACGGAGATCCGGACGCCTTCGCGGAACTCTTCGACGCGTGCGCCCGCGCGGTGTACAACCACGCCTTCCGGCTGACCGCCGACTGGTCGCTGGCCGAGGACGTGATGTCGACGACCTTCATGGAGGCGTGGCGGCGCCGTGCCTCGGTCGAGGCCGAAGGCGGCTCGCTGCGGCCGTGGCTGCTGGGCATCGCCACCAACGTCGCCCGCTCCCACCACCGCAGCAACCGCCGCTACCGCAACGCGGCGAGGGCCGCGGCCGCCGCGCACGCCGCCGAGGAACGGGTCGAGGACCACGCCGAGGAGACCGCCGGACGCCTGGACGACCGGCGCCGTATCAACGCCACGCTCGCCGCCCTCAGCCTGCTCAGGCGCCCCGAGCGTGAGGTCCTGACGCTGTGCCTGTGGGAGGGGATGGAGTACGCCGAGGCGGCCCGCGCCCTCGGCATCCCGGTCGGCACTGTCCGCTCCCGCCTCTCCCGTGCCCGCGCGAAGCTGCGCAATCTCGCCGACGCACAACTGCTCGAAGAAAAACGGGAACCCACCCGCACGAACCGGCAGATAACAGGTGATCGCGGATACGCGGTCCGGTCCGCACAGGAAGGAAACCGATGAACGCCAGCCCCTCCCACCGGCCCCACCCGGCCGAGTGGACGGAGACGCAGAGTCTGCTGCCCTCCGCCGAGCGGGATCTGCCGGCGGGCCGCCACCAGTTCCACAAGGAGCAGATGATGGCCCGGATCCACGAAGACCTCCGCACCACCTCCCGTACGTCCGCCACCTCTCCGGTCGCGCCCGTGAAGCGCCCCAACCCGTTCCTGCGCCGTGCGGTCCTCCTGCCCACCGCGGCCTTCGCCCTGGCCGGCGCGGTCGTGGGCGGCCTTGCCCTCACCGGCGGCGGGGCGGACGACGGCAGGACCGCCCTGGCCACCGGCCCCGCACTGACCACCAGGATCGGCGCCGCCGACGCCAAGGGCGCCCCCCAGCTCCTCGAACGCATCTCCCTGGCCGCCGCCGACACCTCCGCGCCCACCCCGCGCAAGGGCCAGTACATCTACATCGCCTCGAAGGTGGCCGACACCTACATCAAGACGGTCGGCGACAAGAGCGAGGCGGTCAGCAACGAGCTGCACTCCCGCCAGGTCTGGAACTCCCTCGACGGCAGGGACGGCTGGCTGATCGAGGCCGGCCAGACCAGTGACAAGGGCATCACCCTGAAGAGCGACACCCCGTTCAGCGGCGCCTACAACGCCCTGGCCGCGCTGCCGACCGACCCCGACACGCTGCTCCAGCGGATCTACCGCGAGTCGGACGCCGTCCGGGACCCTGAAGTCCCGCGCGACCAGGCCGCCTTCGTCGCCATCGGCGATCTGCTGACCGCGAGCTACCCGCCCGCCGAGGTCGGCGCCGCCCTCTACAAGGCCGCGGCCAAGATCCCCGGCGTCGTCTCGGTGGATGACGCGGTCGACGCCACGGGCCGGCACGGGGTCGCGATCGCGCGGGAGAACGACGGCGAGCGCACCGAGTGGATCTTCGACAAGAAGACCCTGCGGTTCCTCGGCGAGCGCATCGTGGTGGTCAAGGCCGCGGCGGGCGACCCCCTCAAGGTCGGTACCGTCACGCACACCAGCGCGATCACCGAGCGCGCGGTCGTCGACGCCGACAAGCAGGTCCCCGGTCAGGTGAGCTGAATGCGCGACAGAACCACAAGCGCCTCGCTGGCCGCTCTGCTGGTGGCGGGGCTGATGACGGGCGTCTCGGTGGCGGCCACAGGCTCCGGCCTGGGCGTACGGACGCAGGACACCGTCACGGTCGCGGCGCCCGGCGGCTCCGCCCTCGGCGCGCGGACCGCGGGCTCCGCCTCCGCGGCCGGCCGGTACGTCACCCTCCTCACTGGCGACCGGGTCCTGCTGGACGCCCGGGGCCGGGTGACGGGCGTACGGCGGGCACCGGGCCGTGAGCACGTCCCGGTGTCCGTGCGCGGCGTCGGGGGCGATCAGTACGCCGTTCCCGCCGACGCCGCCGCCCTGATCGGCCAAGGCGTCCTGGACATGCGGCTGTTCGATGTCAGCGGCCTGATACGCGCCGGCTACGACGACACCCGGCGCGGCACGCTCCCGCTGATCGTGTCGTACGAGGGCAAGTCCGCCCAGCGCAGGAGCACACAGAAGTCGCTGGTCGCGGACGCGGACGCCACTGTGCGCCGGGAACTGCCCAGTGTGGCGGGCGCCGCGATCACCGTGCCCAAGACCAGGGCGGACGACATGTGGCAGGCGCTCACCGAGGAGCAGGGAGTCGCGCGGGTCTGGCTGGACGGCCGGTTCAAGGCGCCGGCGGACGAAGACGGCGCGAACGCGGGTGAGTTGGGCAGCGGCGTCGCGCAGATCGGCGCCCCGGCCGCCTGGGCCGCCGGATACGACGGCAAGGGCGTCAAGGTCGCCGTCCTGGACACCGGCATCGACACCACACACCCGGACCTCGCCGCGGCGGTGACGGCAGCGAAGGACTTCAGCGGCACCGGCAGCACCGACGACAAGGCCGGCCACGGCACGCATGTCGCGGCGATGGTGGCGGGCTCGGGAGCCCGCTCCGGCGGGCGCTACAAGGGAGTCGCACCCAGCGCGAAGATCCTCAACGCGAAGGTGCTGAACGATGACGGCGAGGGCACCGACTCGTCCGTCATCGCCGGCCTGGAGTGGGCCGCCGGGCAGGGCGCCAGGGTGGCCAACCTCAGCCTGGGCCAGGCCGACACCCCGGGGGATGACCCGGTCGAGGCGGCGGTGAACGCCCTCTCGAAGAGCACCGGCATGCTCACCGTAGCCGCGGCCGGCAACGAGGGCCCCGACGCCGGAACCGTCGGCTCCCCGGGGGCCGCGGAGTCGGCGCTCACCGTGGGCGCCGTCGACGGCGAGGACCGGCTCGCGGACTTCTCCAGTACCGGCCCGACGGCCGACAGCGCGCTGAAACCGGACCTCACGGCGCCGGGCGTGGACATCGTCTCGGCGAAGGCGGCGCACGGCTACCTGGGCGACCCGGCGGCCGACGGCTATGTCTCCATGTCCGGTACGTCGATGGCGACACCACATGCGGCGGGGGCGGCCGCGATCCTCGCCCAGCGGCACCCCGACTGGACCGGCGCACGGATCAAGCGGGCGCTCACCGCGTCCACCACCCCGACCACCGGCGCGACCGGCTACCAGCAGGGGACGGGCCGGCTCGACGTGTCCCGGGCACTTCAGGAAGCGGTGGCGAGCGAACAGACCTCCGTGTCCTTCGGCAAGCAGCTGTGGCCCCACACCGACGACCGGCCGGTCACCCAGCACATCACCTACCGCAACGACGGCGACCACCCCGTCCCCCTCGACCTGACGGCCACCGCGACCGGCCCCGGAGGCAGCACGGCCCCCGCAGGCATGTTCACGCTGAGCGCCACACAGCTCACCGTCCCGGCGGGCGGCACCGCCGACGTCGACCTCACCGCGGACACCCGCGTCCAGGCAGCGGACGGCACCTACTCGGGCACGCTGGTCGCCACCGCGCGGAACGGTGCCGACCCCGCTGCCGTACGGACCGCCTTCGGCGTCGTACGCGAGGCCGAGTCGTACGACCTCACCCTGAAGTTCCTCGACCGCGGCGGCAAGCCCGTGAGCGCTCCGCTGACCGAGATCCTCGGGTACTCGGGCACGTACTGGACCACGAACCTCAGGGACTCCGAGCAGATCTCCAAGGGCGTGTACCGGGTGCGGGTCCCGCGCGGCGACTACGTCGTGGACACCGTGCTGGAAGACGCCGAGGGCACCTCCGCACTGGTCCGGCCCCGGCTCTCCCTCACCGGGGACACCACGGTCGTCTTCGACGCGCGCAAGGCGAAGCCGGTCCGGATCACCGCGCCGCAGGGCGCGAAGATGTCCGACGGCCAGCTCAACCTCGCCGTGGGCACCGGGGACACGGGGCGCGCATCGCACAACAGCACCCTGTTCTGGGGGACGTTCAAGAACCTGCGCACCGCGACCCTGGGTCCGGCCGCCCCGGCCGGGAGGCTCAGCACGCAGCTCGGCGGTCTGTGGCAGAAGGGCAGCACCACCTACCACCTGCTCCACAACCTGCCC
The DNA here is from genome assembly GCF_042889585.1 of Streptomyces sp. NPDC002566. Taxonomy (NCBI): domain Bacteria; kingdom Bacillati; phylum Actinomycetota; class Actinomycetes; order Kitasatosporales; family Streptomycetaceae; genus Streptomyces; species Streptomyces sp. NPDC002566. The sequence continues at coordinate 432,444 of NZ_JBIARD010000006.1, forward strand.
GACCGCTTCCCCACCGGCTATCGGCACACCACGCGCATGAAAGAACTGGCCCTGCTGAAGCGGAACTTCGGCTCGTCCGTGGCGCACAGCAAGGGCATCGTCAACGTCCTGTGGAGCGGTCCCACCCTGTCGCTGGGCACGGTGAGCGCCCCCTTCCCGCTACCGACGACCGCGAAGATCTACGTCACCACGCCCAAGGGCTTCAAGTGGACGGCCAACCTGGGCCAGCGAAACGCCTCCGGAGACGACGATGTCTTCTACGGCACGGAGAGCGCGAGGTCGTACCAAGCGGGCCGGACCTACTCGGCGACGTACAACGTCGGCGTTTTCAGCCCGATCACCGGCGGCCCGTACGGCGCACAGCGCGACGGCGACACCCTCGACCTGTGCGTCCCCGACCTCGCCGACGGGAGCGGACACCCCGCCTCCTCCACAGCGAAACGCCACACCACGGTGACCGCGGACGGCAGCACCCTGCTCGACAACGACGGCGACCTCTGCCAGACCGTGGAGAAGCTCCCGTCGGTCCCGGCCCGCTACACGATCCGAACGAACCTGACCCGTCCGCCAGGCGTGGCCACGACCACGAGCCGTCTGACAGCGGCCTGGACCTTCACGTCGAGCCCGTCCGACTCCGGCTCCCTGCCCCTCTCCACGGTCCGCTTCCACCCGAAGCTGACCCCGACCGGCACGGCCCCCGCAGGCCGCCGCACCACGATCCCCCTCTCCCTCCAGGGCCCGGCGGCCACTGACCTGAAATCCCTGACGGTGAAGGTCTCCTACGACGCCGGCAAGACATGGACCCCCGCCCCGGTGACCACCACCCACGGCAGAAGGACCCTCACCCTGACCCACCCGGAAAACGCCCGCTCGGTCTCCCTCACATCCACCCTGACCGACACCACCGGCAACACCTACGCGGTGACGATCCTGGAGGCATACCTCCTGACCTGACGTGGTCCGGACACTCCTCGACGCGGTCACGCATCACCTGGAGCACTTCGCCGCTGCCGACCGGGACACACGTTTTCGTCGATCCGCAGAGGCGGGCAACTGCGGCGGAGGGACGACTGGGTGAAGGCTCGGAAGGCTGCGGGTGTCACGGCCGAGTTGCACTTCCACGACCTTCGGCACCTCGACGGCGGGAGCCAGCACCCGGGAGCCGATGACGCGCATGGGCCACAGCAGCTCCCGAGCCGCGCTGATCCACCAGCACATGACCAGCGACCGGGACCGGGCCATCGCCGACCGGCTTGGGGCCATGATCCAGGGCGGCGGGCGGTATGTGGCCGAGATATCTCCCAGCACTCCGACGAGGAGCGGCAGCGCGAGTTGGCCGCCGGGCTCGACGACCTCGTGCGCGCCGAGCGTGCGAAGTGCCACAGGGACGACCCAGCGCACCACAGCGAGGAGGCTGCTGAGAGCTACTGGTGCGGTTGTGGTGCGCGACCGGACCACCGGTCTACACAAACAAAGAACCCCCGGGTCGATGACCTGGGGGTTTCGCGTGGAGCGGGTGACGAGAATCGAACTCGCGCTCTCAGCTTGGGAAGCTGATGTTCTACCATTAAACTACACCCGCGTAAGACGCCGGCCGGGCCGGTGTCCGATTGCCCCGTCACTGTACCCCATGCCGAGCCCCCCGCGCTGAAGTCAGGCGCTTGGAGGGGCTCTGCGCCATGTGGGTTTCAAGCGTGGGATCCGGGTACACGAAGCCGGAGTTGGGGCGTACCGTGGGGCCGCGCGTGGGGCGGGCCAGGGGGGTGTCGCGTCCCGGAGTGCCGCTTGTGGAGCCGTCCTGAACGTCCCGTAGTGTGGCCTTTGTCCGGCGGGCAGCAGCCGGACGTGGCTCTTGGGGAAGGGACTCTTGGACTTGATGGAGCGCACCGTCGTCCGTTGTGCCGATGGGCACGTGTTCAGCACCGCTTCGTTCCCGATGCAGAAGGCCGAGCGCCTCGGCCCGGGGCGGCTCGTCCGGTGTCCTCGCTGCGCGCGGATGCGCAGTGTGGTGCCGGTGCCCCTCGAAAGCGTCGTCGGCAGTGCCAGCGGCGGGAACAGGTGAAGCAGCAGTAAGGCAGCTCAGCTGAGCGGCAGGAGCCCTGCAGAAGGCCGTAGCGGGCCGTAGCGGGGTCGGCGCGCGGAGTCGTCCGATTGTGGTCGGTCCGCGCGCCTTGCGTATCCTCAGGGCGTGCTTCTCTCAGACAAGGACATCCGGGCCGAGATCGACGCCGGGCGGGTACGGATCGATCCCTACGACGCTTCCATGGTGCAGCCGTCCAGCATCGACGTACGGCTCGACCGTTACTTCCGGGTGTTCGAGAACCACCGGTACCCTCACATCGACCCCTCCATCGAGCAGGCGGACCTCACGCGCCTCGTGGAGCCGGAGGGCGACGAACCGTTCATTCTCCACCCCGGTGAGTTCGTGCTCGCCTCGACGTACGAGGTCATCACGCTCCCCGACGACCTCGCCTCCCGGCTGGAGGGCAAGAGCTCCCTCGGCCGGCTCGGGCTCGTCACCCACTCCACGGCCGGGTTTATCGACCCGGGGTTCTCCGGGCATGTCACCCTGGAGCTGTCCAACCTCGCCACCCTGCCCATCAAGCTGTGGCCCGGGATGAAGATCGGGCAGCTGTGCATGTTCCGGCTCACCTCGCCCGCCGAGCACCCCTACGGCAGCGAGCGGTACGGGTCCCGGTACCAGGGTCAGCGCGGTCCGACCGCCTCCCGGTCCTACCTCAACTTCCACCGGACCCAGGTATGAGCCCCGAACCCGCGCCCATACGCGAGAACCTCACCTACGAGGCGTTCGGCACCGCCGTGCGCGAGCTCGCGCAGACGATCGCCGACGACGGCTACGAGCCCGACATCGTGCTCTCCATCGCCCGTGGCGGCGTCTTCGTGGCCGGTGGGCTCGCCTACGCCCTCGACTGCAAGAACATCCACCTGGTCAACGTGGAGTTCTACACCGGCGTCGGGACCACCCTCGACATGCCCGTGATGCTCGCGCCCGTCCCCGACGTCGTCGACTTCTCCGACAAGAAGGTCCTCATCACCGACGACGTCGCCGACACCGGCAAGACGCTCAAGCTGGTGCGCGACTTCTGCCTGGAGACCGTCGCCGAGGTCCGCACCGCCGTCATCTACGAGAAGTCCCACTCCCTCGTGAAGTGCGAGTACGTCTGGAAGCGGACGGACGACTGGATCAACTTCCCTTGGAGTGTCCTGCCTCCGGTGCACAAGTCCGGGGAAGCGGCCAAGCCCAACACTGAAGCTGTTTGACCTGCTGCGCCCGCTGCCGCTCGGCCGTGGGCCCGACGCGTCACATGTCCCTGCAGGCCTTCGCCTCGAACTCGGGCGTCGGGACGGTGGCCGCGGTTTCGTCGCCGTCCTGCGAGATGCTGAGGTAGAGGACTGATCCCGGGGTGAGGCGGTTCCGGTCGGCGAGGGTGAAGGAGACGTTGCGCGACGACCACGAGTTGTCCTTGGTCCAGCCGTAGAGGCTGTAGGTGGTCCTGGGGCTGAGCGGGGTGAGAGGTTCGGTCGCGGTCCAGCCGGGGGCGGGGGAGTCGAGGGTCCAGGTGGTGAGACCGGGCATGAGGGGACGTGCCGCGGTCCATGAGCCGACCGTCACCGACTTGTCGGGGTCGTCGTCGGCCACGTAGAGCGTCGCGCCGTCGATACGGTGTCCGCACACCATCATGACGCCGAGCAGACGGCCGTCCTCGGTCACGGAGATGCCGGCTACGGCGTCGACGGGGACCGTGCATCCCGAGGTGGCGGCCAAGGCGACGCAGGCCGCGAGGGAGCCGATGAAGCGACGGCACGCCGGCCGCGAAGTCTTCGAACTCACAAGTCCCCCTGCCCGGAGCGCGGTTGGGCCCCTTTTCTTCTGGATGTTAGGGCGAGTGGCGTCCCGTGCTTCGGCGTTGACCTCATCCGTTGCGCGCTCGTAGTCGCTTCGTAGCGCCACGCAAAGGCTCCCCGCCGAACAGACAGGCGGGGAGCCTCATTTGAGCCCCTGAGGGGCGCCGCAGGACGCTAGAACGTGCCCAGCTTCACGATCGACAGCAGTGCCACCAGCTGGATCGCCGACGCGCCCAGCGCCTTCGGCCACAGCAGGTCGTGGGAGCGGCTGACCATGAGGGTGAGCAGGACGCCGGCCGCGACCCAGGTCGCCCAGCCCAGCATCTGGACGAACGCCGCGTCGCCGCCGACGAACATCGCGACGACCAGGCGCGGGGCGTCCGTGAGGCTCATGATCAGCATGGAGAGGCCGACCGTCGGCTGCCATGCGCCGTCGCCGCCGAGCTGGCGGGCGAGGGTGTGGGTGACGACGCCCAGGATGAACGCGCTCAGCACCATCGCGACGCCCGTCGTCAGGACGATCGGGATCGCGTTGGACAGCGTCGCGTTGATCGTGTCCTTGCGGGTGTCGTCGAAGCCGAAGACCGCGATCAGGCCGTAGAGGAAGGTCACGATCAGGGCGGGGCCCCACATCGTGTAGTCCCGCATCCGCAGGAACGTCTGGTTGGGGGAGAGGATGATCCCCTTCAACAGCTCCTTCCAGGGCAGGCGCGGACCGATCGGGCCCGCGGGGGCGCCGGAGCCGGCCTGGTAGGTCCCACCCTGGTTGTACCGGTCCTGCTCGTCGATCGAGAAGGCTTGCGTGTGGCCCGGGTTGTTCGCGGCGTACGGGTCGTGCGGGGCGCCCGCCCCTGCGGGGCCGCCGTAGGGGTCGTCGCCGCCGAAGTACTCCGGCTCGCCGCCCGGGCCGCCGTATCCGCCGTGCCCGCCGCTCGGCCCGTGCCCGCCGTAACCGCCGCCCCGGCCACCGGCGTTGGCCGCAGGCCACTGCCCGCCGCCACCGCCGCCGTGGGGCGGCTGCTGGCCGCCGCCGCGGTACTGCGGCCGCTGCGGCGTCGAGGGAGAGCCGTACGGCGGCTGCCCCTGGGGCGCCTGCTGCCCGTACGGAGGGTTTTGGGGTCGCGCTTGCGCAGCGCGGCCGTCCCGGCCGCCGCGTCCGATCCTGAATCCAGCCACGCCTTCGAACGTACCTGGTCCCGAGGAGCGACGTGCCGGGCCCTACGGTCCGGTACCGGCTTTGCGGCCGACCTGTGACATCCCCTAAGGGAGACCCGTACGCCCACCCGTACCCCACGAGTACCTGAGCCCGCGCCCGCCTCCCAGCTCACCCCGACCCCGACCCGTACTACCACCTCGCCCCGACCCCGACCCGTACTACCACCTCACCCCCCGCCCTACTCCCCCAAGACGAACGCCCCCCGTCCGTCGCGCGGGAAACGCGCTGGACAGGGGGCGTGTCAAAGAGCCCTGGAAGAAGCTCACTTCACCGGCTGCGGCTCCGGCTCGTTCTCCGGCTCCCCGGCGTCGGCCGGGGGCTCGTCGTCGGCCGGGGTCTTGACCGACTCCAGCAGGAGCTGGGCGACGTCCACGACCTGGATGGACTCCTTCGCCTTGCCGTCGTTCTTCTTGCCGTTCACGGAGTCCGTGAGCATGACGAGGCAGAACGGGCAGGCCGTCGAGACGATGTCGGGGTTGAGCGAGAGAGCCTCGTCGACGCGCTCGTTGTTGATGCGCTTGCCGATCCGCTCCTCCATCCACATCCGCGCGCCGCCGGCGCCGCAGCAGAAGCCGCGCTCCTTGTGGCGGTGCATCTCCTCGTTCCGAAGACCCGGGACGTTCGCGATGATCTCGCGCGGCGGGGTGTAGATCTTGTTGTGCCGGCCCAGGTAGCAGGGGTCGTGGTAGGTGATGATGCCCTCGACCGGGGTGACCGGGATCAGCTTGCCCTCGTCCACCAGGTGCTGGAGCAGCTGGGTGTGGTGGATGACCTCGTAGTCGCCGCCGAGCTGCGGGTACTCGTTGCCGAGCGTGTTGAGGCAGTGCGGGCAGGTGGCGACGATCTTCTTGGCCGACTTCGGCTTCTTCGACTCGGGCGTGACCTTGCCCTCGTCGTCCGTCTCCTCGCCGAACGCCATGTTCAGCGCCATGACGTTCTCCATGCCGAGCTCCTGGAACAGGGGCTCGTTGCCGAGACGGCGGGCGGAGTCACCGGTGCACTTCTCGTCGCCGCCCATGATGGCGAACTTGACGCCCGCGATGTGGAGCAGCTCCGCGAAGGCCTTCGTGGTCTTCTTGGCGCGGTCCTCCAGGGCGCCGGCGCAGCCGACCCAGTACAGGTACTCGACCTCGGACAGGTCCTCGATGTCCTTGCCGACGACCGGCACCTCGAAGTCGACTTCCTTCAGCCACTCCAGGCGCTGCTTCTTCGCCAGGCCCCAGGGGTTGCCCTTCTTCTCCAGGTTCTTGAGCATCGTGCCCGCCTCGGAGGGGAACGACGACTCGATCATCACCTGGTAGCGGCGCATGTCGACGATGTGGTCGACGTGCTCGATGTCCACCGGGCACTGCTCGACGCAGGCGCCGCAGGTGGTGCAGGACCACAGGACGTCCGGGTCGATGACGCCGTTCTCCTCGGCCGTGCCGATCAGCGGGCGCTCGGCCTCGGCCAGCGCGGCCGCGGGGACGTCCTTGAGCTGCTCCTCGGAGGCCTTCTCCTCGCCCTCCATGGTCTTGCCGCCGCCGGCCAGCAGGTACGGCGCCTTCGCGTGCGCGTGGTCGCGCAGCGACATGATGAGCAGCTTCGGGGACAGCGGCTTGCCGGTGTTCCAGGCGGGGCACTGCGACTGGCAGCGGCCGCACTCGGTGCAGGTGGAGAAGTCCAGCAGGCCCTTCCAGGAGAACTGCTCGACCTGGGAGACGCCGAAGACGTCGTCGTCACCGGGGTCGGTGAAGTCGATCGGCTTGCCGCCGGAGGTCATCGGCTGGAGTCCGCCGAGGGCGGTGCCGCCGGTCGCCTCGCGCTTGAACCAGATGTTCGGGAAGGCCAGGAAGCGGTGCCAGGCCACGCCCATGTTGGTGTTCAGCGAGACGACGATCATCCAGATGAAGGAGGTGCTGATCTTCACCATGGCGGTGAAGTAGATCAGGTTCTGCAGCGCGCCGACGCTCAGTCCCTTGAAGGCCAGGACCAGCGGGTACGAGGCGAAGTACGCCGCCTCGTAGTGCTCCACGTGGTGGATCGCGCCCTCGAGGCCGCGCAGCACGTAGATGGCGAGGCCGATGGTGAGGATGACGTACTCGACGAAGTACGCCTGGCCCGCCTTGGAGCCGGCGAAGCGGGACTTGCGGCCCGGGCGGGACGGCAGGTTCAGCAGGCGGATGACGATCAGCACCGCGATGCCGAGGATCGTCATCACGCCGATGAACTCGATGTAGAGCTCGAAGGGCAGGAAGCCGCCGATGACGGGCAGCGTCCAGTCGGCCTCGAAGAGCTGTCCGAACGCCTGCGCCAGGGTGGGCGGCAGGGTGAGGAAGCCGACGGCGACGAACCAGTGGGCGAAGCCCACGATGCCCCAGCGGTTCATACGCGTGTGGCCGAGGAACTCCTTCACCAGGGTCACGCTGCGCTGGTAGGGGTTGTCCGTCCGGGTGCCCGCCGGGACCGGCTGGCCCAGCTTGAAGTAGCGGACGAACTGGCCGATCGCGCGTGCGAGCAGCGCGACGCCGACCACGGTCAGGACCAGCGACACGATGATCGCGGCGAGTTGCATGGGGGCTCCTCGGGCCTGCGAGGGGGATGTTCGAGATTACTAAGCGGTAACTTATGCAGTCCGTCTGAGACTACCCCGATCTCCCGCCGCACTGTAGCCGGGCATGGCGTGATCTGAATCGCTGAGGGTCACCTCAGAAATCCCTTCCGATCCCGACCGTGTTATTCGTACCAAATTGGTACATTCATGACTAATTTATATCCGTGCTCTACGGGATCGTCGCCGCCACCAGCGCCCTGCTTCTCACCGCCGTCCTCGCCGTGCTGCTGCGCGCCCCCGCGCTGCGGCTCGGACTGCTCGACCGCCGGCACCGCCAGCGGCGCGTTCCGCTGTCCGGGGGCGCCGCCGTCGTACTGGCCACCTGCCTGGTGGTGGCCGCCGGGGAATGGACCGGTTACGCACCCCTGCGGGACGGCATGGGCGTGCTGCTCGCCGCGGCCGCCGGGGTCGCCGCGCTGGGACTGGCCGCCGACCTGTGGCGGCTCAAAACACGGCTGCTCGCCCTCGGTACGGCGATCGCGGCGGCCTTCGTGGTGCCGTACGGCGACACCGGCGCCGCCGAGGGAGCCGTGGCCGTGGCCTGGATCGCGTGCGTGGCGCTCGCCTTCCGGGCCCTCGACCACGCCGACGGGGTGGCCGGGACGGTCGGGGTCGTCACCGCGTTCGGGGTGGGCGCCTGCGCCGCGGCCGAGATGATGGACGGGCTCGCGGTGCTGCTCAGCGTCCTGGCCGCCGCGCTGACCGGCTTCCTGATGCACAACTGGCCACCCGCGCGCGTGGCGCTCGGCGGCTGCGGCTCACTGTTCGCCGGCTTCGTGCTGGCCGCGGCGGCCGTGTCCGCGCGCGCGGGACAGGAGGCGGCCACCGGCGCCGGCGTGCTGTTCGCGCTCACCGCGGTCGCCGTCGCCGACGCCGCCCTCGTCCTGCTGGCACGGCGCGTCGCGGGCCGGCCGCTGACCCGCGGCGGCCGGGACCATCTCGCGCACCGGCTGCGGCGGCTCGGCCTCACCCCCCAGGGAGTGACGATCGTCATCGGTGCCGCGGCCTTCGCCGGGGTACTCGTGGGAGTGCTGGTGCATTCCGGCTGGGCGGACGCCCACGCCGTGCTGTGGGTGGCGGGCGTGACCTCGCTCGTCGTCCTGGGGCTGTGGCGGGTGCCGGTGTACGGGCGGGCCGGCGAAGGGCGTTGGGCGGAAGGGCGCGCCGGTGAGGGGCGCCCGGCGGAGTACCGCCCGGTGGACGGACGTGCGCCGGACGGCCGCCCGGTCGACGGCGGCTCACGTCGCGCGTGGGGCGTGGGTGCGCGCCGCGCGGGACGGGGCGTCGTACGCCGTACGGAGGAGGCCGACGTGCGCCGGGCCGGTGAGGTGGATGCGCGCCGCGCCGGTGAGGCATCGGGGCGGGGCGGGCAGCGCCCGCGGCGTCAACCTGTGTCCGCTGTGAGTCCCCCTCGCAGCTCGGCCGAAACGGTCGTCCGAGCGGCTCGGCGGATGGATTCCTCACAGGTCAGCGGCCCCTTGCGTGTAAGGAACGGATAAGAGTTGAGTCAGCTCGACTCATGTCTGTTGACCGCACGGGAACCGTCGTGCACACTTGAGTCCGTTGCACTCAAGTCAGCTGGAGGAAGATCACCATGGCACGTGCGGTCGGCATCGACCTGGGCACGACAAACTCCGTCGTCAGCGTTCTGGAGGGCGGCGAGCCCACCGTCATCACCAACGCCGAGGGTGCCAGGACCACGCCGTCCGTCGTCGCCTTCGCCAAGAACGGCGAGGTGCTGGTCGGCGAGGTCGCCAAGCGCCAGGCGGTCACGAACGTGGACCGGACCATCCGCTCGGTGAAGCGCCACATGGGCACCGACTGGTCCATCGAGCTCGACGGGAAGCCTTTCAACCCGCAGCAGATCTCCGCCTTCATCCTGCAGAAGCTGAAGCGGGACGCGGAGGCCTACCTCGGCGAGAAGGTGGCCGACGCGGTCATCACCGTCCCGGCCTACTTCAACGACTCCGAGCGCCAGGCGACCAAGGAGGCCGGCGAGATCGCGGGCCTGAACGTCCTGCGCATCGTCAACGAGCCCACCGCGGCCGCGCTCGCGTACGGCCTCGACAAGGACGACCAGACGATCCTCGTCTTCGACCTCGGTGGCGGCACCTTCGACGTGTCCCTCCTGGAGATCGGCGACGGCGTCGTCGAGGTGAAGGCCACCAACGGCGACAATCACCTCGGCGGCGACGACTGGGACCAGCGCGTCGTCGACTACCTGGTGCAGCAGTTCAAGACCGGCCACGGCGTGGACCTCGCCAAGGACAAGATGGCGCTGCAGCGTCTGCGTGAGGCCGCCGAGAAGGCGAAGATCGAGCTGTCCTCGTCCACCGAGACCTCGATCAACCTGCCCTACATCACGGCGTCCGCCGAGGGCCCGCTGCACCTGGACGAGAAGCTCACCCGCGCCCAGTTCCAGCAGCTGACCGCGGACCTGCTGGAGCGCTGCAAGACGCCGTTCCACAACGTCATCAAGGACGCCGGGATCAACCTCTCCGAGATCGACCACGTCGTTCTCGTCGGCGGTTCCACCCGTATGCCCGCCGTCGCCGAGCTCGTCAAGGAGCTGACCGGCGGCAAGGAGGCCAACAAGGGCGTGAACCCGGACGAGGTCGTCGCCATCGGCGCCTCGCTCCAGGCCGGTGTCCTCAAGGGCGAGGTCAAGGACGTCCTGCTCCTCGACGTCACCCCGCTGTCCCTCGGCATCGAGACCAAGGGCGGCATCATGACCAAGCTCATCGAGCGCAACACCACGATCCCGACGAAGCGCTCCGAGATCTTCACGACGGCCGAGGACAACCAGCCGTCCGTGCAGATCCAGGTCTACCAGGGCGAGCGCGAGATCGCGGCGTACAACAAGAAGCTCGGCATGTTCGAGCTGACCGGTCTGCCGCCGGCGCCCCGCGGCGTCCCGCAGATCGAGGTGTCCTTCGACATCGACGCCAACGGCATCATGCACGTGACCGCGAAGGACCTCGGCACGGGCAAGGAGCAGAAGATGACCGTCACCGGCGGCTCCTCGCTGCCGAAGGACGAGGTCGACCGCATGCGCCAGGAGGCCGAGCAGTACGCGGAGGAGGACCACCGCCGCCGCGAGGCCGCCGAGGCCCGCAACCAGGGCGAGCAGCTGGTCTACCAGACCGAGAAGTTCCTCAAGGACAACGAGGACAAGGTTCCCGGCGAGATCAAGACCGAGGTCGAGGGCGCCGTCGCCGAGCTGAAGGAGAAGCTCAAGGGCGAGGACACCGCCGAGATCCGCACGGCCACCGAGAAGGTCGCCGCCGTCTCGCAGAAGCTGGGTCAGGCCATGTACGCCGACGCCCAGGCCGCGCAGGGCGCGGGCGGCCCCGAGGGTGCCGCGGGCGAGGGCGCCAAGGCCGCCGACGACGACGTCGTCGACGCCGAGATCGTGGACGACGAGCGCAAGGACGGTGCCGCGTGACGGAGGAGACCCCGGGCTTCGACGAGAAGCCCGACGTCCCCTCCGGCGCCACCCCCGACGACGCCGAGCCGAAGGCCGACTCCACCGCTGACGCGGAGGGGACGGCCCCGGCCGGGGACGCGAACCAGACAGCCGGACTGGTGGCCCAGCTGGACCAGGTGCGCACCGCGCTCGGCGAGCGCACCGCGGACCTCCAGCGCCTCCAGGCCGAGTACCAGAACTACCGCCGCCGGGTCGAGCGCGACCGGATCGCGGTCAAGGAGATCGCCATCGCGAACCTCCTGACCGAGCTCCTGCCCGTGCTCGACGACATCGGCCGCGCGCGGGAACACGGCGAACTCGTCGGCGGCTTCAAGTCGGTCGCCGAGTCGCTGGAGACCGTCGCGGCGAAGATGGGCCTGCAGCAGTTCGGCAAGGAGGGCGAGCCCTTCGACCCGACGATCCACGAAGCCTTGATGCACAGCTACGCGCCGGACGTCACCGAGACGACGTGCGTGGCGATTCTGCAGCCCGGGTACCGGATCGGCGAGCGCACCATCCGCCCCGCGCGGGTGGCGGTGGCCGAACCCCAGCCCGGCGCCCAGACGGTCAAGGCCGAGGACGCCGAGAAGTCCGACGACAAGGAGAGCGGTGGCCCGGACGAGGGCTGAGCTTGAACCGACACGGAAGGAGGGGCGTCGAGGATGAGCACCAAGGACTTCATCGAGAAGGACTACTACAAGGTCCTCGGCGTCCCCAAGGACGCCACCGAGGCCGAGATCAAGAAGGCGTACCGGAAGCTCGCCCGCGAGTTCCACCCGGACGCCAACAAGGGAAACGTCAAGGCTGAGGAGCGCTTCAAGGAGATCTCCGAGGCGAACGACGTCCTCGGCGACCCCAAGAAGCGCAAGGAGTACGACGAGGCACACGCCCTCTTCGGAAACGGCGGCTTCCGTCCGGGTCCCGGCGCCGCCGGCGGCAGCTTCAACTTCGACCTGGGCGACCTCTTCGGGGGCGCCCAGGGCGGAGGGGGAGGCGCCGGCGGCTTCGGCGGCGGGCTCGGTGACGTCTTCGGGGGACTGTTCAACCGCGGCGGCACCGCGGGGACGCGCACGCAACCCCGGCGCGGACAGGACATCGACACCGAGGTCACCCTCAGCTTCACCGAGGCGATCGAGGGCGCGACGGTCCCGTTGCGCATGACCTCCCAGTCCCCGTGCAAGGCCTGCTCCGGCACCGGCGACAAGAACGGCACACCGCGCGTGTGCCCGACCTGCGTGGGCACCGGGCAGGTGGCGCGCGGCTCGGGCGGCGGGTTCTCCCTCACCGACCCCTGCCCGGACTGCAAGGGCCGCGGTCTGATCGCCGAGCACCCCTGCACGGAGTGCTCGGGCAGCGGCCGCGCCAAGTCCTCCCGCACGATGCAGGTCCGCATCCCCGCGGGCGTCACCGACGGGCAGCGCATCCGGCTGCGCGGCAAGGGCGCCCCCGGCGAGCGCGGCGGCCCGGCGGGTGACCTGTACGTCGCCGTCCACGTCGGCTCCCACCCGGTCTTCGGCCGCAAGGACGACAACCTGACGGTGACCGTGCCGGTGACGTTCACAGAGGCGGCGCTCGGCGGCGAGATCAAGGTGCCCACCCTGGGCGGTCCTTCGCTGACGCTGAAGCTGCCGCCCGGCACGCCCAACGGGCGCACCATGCGCGCGCGGGGCAAGGGCGCGGTCCGCAAGGACGGCACCCGCGGCGACCTCCTGGTCACCGTGGAGGTGAGTGTTCCCAAGGACCTGTCGGGGAAGGCTCGTGACGCACTGGAGGCGTATCGCGAGGCGACCGCGGAGGAGGATCCGCGGACGGAGCTGTTCGAGGCGGCGAAGGGAGCATGAGAGGCATGGACGGCCGTCGGCGCAACCCGTATGAGCTGACCGAGGAGACCCCGGTCTACGTCATCTCGGTAGCGGCCCAGCTCTCCGGCCTGCACCCGCAGACCCTGCGCCAGTACGACCGCCTGGGCCTGGTCTCCCCCGACCGCACCGCCGGCCGGGGCCGCCGCTACTCGGCCCGCGACATCGAACTGCTGCGCACTGTGCAGCAGTTGTCGCAGGACGAGGGCATCAACCTGGCCGGCATCAAGCGGATCATCGAACTGGAGAACCAGGTCGCCGCACTGCAGTCCCGGGTGGCCGAACTCCAGTCGGCCCTGGACGGCGCGGCGGCGGCCATGCAGCAACGAGAGGCCGCGGTACACGCCTCGTACCGCCGCGACCTGGTGCCGTACCAGGAGGTACAGCAGACCAGCGCGCTGGTGGTGTGGCGCCCGAAGCGCCAGCAACAGACCGACTGAAAGGGCCGGGAGGCGACAAGCCTCCCGGCCCTTTCGTTTGTGCTTGCGCGCGTCGAACACCGCCGAGAGGAACCCCCTGGCGTTGCCGCCGTTCTCACGCTGGTCGAGTAGGCGATCCTCGGGCGAACTGGCGGACTCGTCAGGTGAGTTGTTCCGTCGATCCGTCCGGGTGGATCAGGAGGCGGATGGCGCCGCCGTAGCGGTTGTCGGTGATGGTGGCGGGGGTGGGGGCACCCAGCTGCTGGGCGCGTTGCTGGAGGATCGAGAGAATGACCTCCTGGATGTCGCCGTAGGGCGGGGCGGTGACCGGTACGCCGTCGACCAGGCCGGCGTTGGGGGAGAAGACGTGCACCTGGGCGTCCGCCGTGGCCGGCGGCGGCGGCGGGGTGGTCGGTTCGGTCATCGGGTTCCGGGTTCCTTCCGGCTCAGGCGCTCTTCGCCTGGTCCTGACCGGGCCGTGCGGCCGGGTCGGGCAGAGCGTGGTCGGGGACGGCGACGGTGCGAGCGTACGTGCCCCGGGCGAGGCGTCGCAGGCGACCGGACTTGACCATGGAGGAGAGGACGTTGCTGATCGTCTTCGAAGGGTCGCCGTAGACGCCGGGCGGCAGGGCGCGCAGCACGTCCCGGGCGGAGAACGGGCCGGGGAAGGTGGCCACGGCCGTCTCCACGGCGGCGCGGATGCTGGGCGCGGTGGCCGGACGGCGGTGCGGTGGGGCGGCCGCGACCCGGCCGGGGGAGCCGGACGGCACGCCGGGGGCGGCCGGAAGGTGGGTGCGCAGGCCGCGCAGGGCCGTACGAAGGGGCTCAAGGCCCGGGCCGTCGGCGTCCTCGGTGGCGGCCAGCATGGTCGCGACCTTCTCGATGTTGGTGAGGGAGGCGGCCAGTTCGCGCAGGAGGGGCTCGAGGAAGTCGCGGCGCAGCGCCGCCACCGGGTCGGTGGCCGCGAGCTCGACGGAGACGGAGCCGGTGAGAGTGCGCAGGGGCGCGGCCTCCGTGGTGGCGTCGGGGCCGGCCGTGTCGCAGGGGGCCAGCTCCGCCACGGCGCGCCGTACGGCGCGGACGTCCCGGAGGAGTTCGGGAGTGACGTCCCCGCCGGGGACGCTCGTCAGCATCGTGGCGAGCTGTTCGAGACTGGTGAGGGCGGGCAGGGCGGAGCGGATCAGCGGGCCGAGCAGGGTCTGTCGTACGGCCTGGGCGGGATCCTCGTACGAGAAGGCGATCCGTTGCCCGGACTCGGCCGCTGCCATGTCCTGTGTCCTGCTTTCGAGTTGTGGTGACGGGGGCGGGGCGGGTCGATACGTCGGCTGTGTGCCGGTGTGCTCGTGCAACGGGGTGGGAATTGCGGACAGGGTACGACGCAACGCCCTTCTTTGCGCCGCCAGTTGCTCCTGCCGGATGTCGAACGCGTCGAGGATGGCGTCGATTTCGGGCCACCCGTGTTCGGATGGGTGGCGGGCCGCCGGGTCGGTGGTGCGCGAGCGCAGGCGCATCAGTCGGCGGGAGGGGTCCCCGGTGCCGGTTGCGGCTTCCGGGCCGGCTCCGCGGTCCTCGGGCGCCGGCGGGGTGGGGAGGTCGCCCGCGGCGTCGCCGATGCCGAGCGTGCGGCGGATCCAGCGGCGGTCCTCCAGCGTGGTCGCGGCCGCGTAGCCGTACGGCTCGGCGTGGACGACGGCGTCCTGGAGGCACTCGGCCCACAGCGGGCAGGAAGCGCACAGGTCACGGGCCGTGCGGGACAGGACGAGGTGCCGGCGGCGCAGTGCGGGTGAGCTGTCGGGCAGGTCGGTCGACGGTTCCAGCAGCGGGTGCTGGAACACGTCCGGGCGGCGCTGGCAGGGCAGGGCGGCGTCGGCTGTGCGACCCGTGTGAGCCCCCCGTGCAGGCCCGCGCGGTGGACGCGCGGGCAGCGCCGTATGGCTGGCCATACGCATGTGTGTAGTCCCCCGTGGTAATGCCTGATGCGGGTGGACTCTAGTTCGATCCGTCAATGCCGTGCAACGCATCTGCAAAGCACGTACGGATCTGGCACAGTGACGAGACCAAATGTTCACGGGGGCCTCAACTGTCCTTTGAGTCAGTGGCGTTGCGACGACGGAGAAGGGCGACGGCCTTGTGGGCACGGGTCGTAACCGCTTTCGCGCCCTTGCCGCGGGCCGCCAACACGCCGATGACGCCCAGGAATCCGAGCGGGACTCCGGCCTGCGGCCAGATCATGCCGACGGCGGAGACGATGACGAGGATCACATCCGCGATGCATACGGTGACCCCGCGCCGGCCCGGGTGTTCCTTCACCATCCATGCGCCGAGGAGAGCCATGCCGGCGAGCGCCCAGTAACCGAAGGCGGCCTGTCCGGTGACGGTGGCACTGGTGCTCATCCGGGCCGAGTCGCCCACCGCGGAGAAGTAGCCGGTGAAGGCGGCGGTGAGGATCGTCGTGCCGAGGGCGAGCAGCAGCTGCCCACGACGGCGCAGCAGCCACAGGACGCCGCCGAGGGCGAGCAGGCCACAGACGGTGACGAAGCTGGAGCCGCTCTGGGAGGCGATGGCGAAGAGCGTGTAGGCGGCGGCGAGTCCGAAGACGAGACGCGGGAGCAGGCGGGTGGCCCAGGAGTCGTTCGGTTCCTGGCGAAGGAAACGCCGAACGAGACGGACCCGCCTCCCGGCGGGCGGAGCGGCCCGCTGCGTGGACCTTCCTTTCGCGCTCATCCCAGCCCCGTGCCGGTGGCTTGTCTGCCGAGGTCGGGGGAGGGCGGGGCCTTCGACTCGGCGGCGGACGCGGTCGGGGCGGCTTCGGCTTTGACGGGGGTGGGCTTGAAGCCCAACTGCCAGACGGGCAGGGAAGCATGCGGTTTCGCTGTCTGCTCCGGTGTTTCCCTCGCCGGTGCCTCGGCTTCAGGAGCCTTTGGCGCCACCGCTTCTGTCGAGGTGTTCGTCGCTCTCTCGGCGGCTCGTTGCTCGCGCTCGTCTGCTACCGAGGCGCATTCAGCCTCGAGTGCGGCCTTGCGGGCGACCGGATCCTGCGTCGCGTACGTCGCTGGATCGACGTAGTGCGGGAGGGTCGGGTCGTCGACCTGGACCTGGGCGCGCACCGCGTCCGTGCCGAGTTCGTCCCGCGCCTCTTGCGACCATCCCTGCGGGGCGCTGTAGGCGAAGTGGACTTCCTCCACGCCGACATACTGGTTGGCCTGCAGGGTGGGGAGCTCACTTTTGTAGAGGATCGATCGTGTGTGGGCGGTCTCGGCGAAGACCACGACGGGGCCCTGGGCGGCTTCGGCGTAGGTCTGCGAGATGTCGCCCCAGCAGTCGCGTGCCCACTCGTACGTGTAGCCCTGCTCGTCGCCACCGAGGGCATTGCGGACCGAGTCCTGGAAGAGGTACATCGCGTTCAGCCGACGGCCGCCGTCCGTCGTCTCGAGAGTCTGGGCGGAGCCGGGACTGCGCTTGTTCTGTGAAACGGCCCAGGCTTCGGCGACGTAGCGATTGTCGAGGAAGTTCTCGCCCAGCCAGTTCGGGGGCGCCTCGGCGTGGGGTGTCCCGTGTGACCAGAAGGCGCTGGTGGGTTGCGTGCCGTCGGCGGGGGCAACGCCCTGCGGATCCTTCGTAAGGGCCGCGATGTACTCCTTGACCGACGGAAAGCCGCCGGCCTCACGTTCAGCCTCCAGACGACGGGCGATTTCCCGAGCACCCTCCCTCGTGCTGGCCTGCTGAGCCTTTTCCGCTTCCGCGTTGGCCAGTTCGAGGGCGAGCCGCTCGATGTACTTGGGTATCGGCTGGGGACTCACAGTCCTCCGATCTCGATCGGCCTCGGGTGGAACGCGACTGACAGGTTGGCGGCGCCACGGCGCGGCGCCGGTCCGGCGCTGTCCGCCTTGAGCGAGATCTCCATGACAACCAGCGGGGCAGTCGCCTCGCGCGGCAGCCAATACGCCAATCGGTGGGGGTCCTGCTGCTCATGCCGGTAGTCCCGTGAGCCGACATCGTGGTTCCCGAGTTTCTGCGGGAAGTCGTCGGCGTCCCAAGCTCCCTCCCAAGTCGGTTCGCCCAGCTCGGCGGAGGCGGCAGTCACGTACAAGGGCCAGACGCGGGCTGCCTCTTCCAGCAGGGCGGGGTTGTCCTCGACGGTTTCGGCACTTGCTCCCCAGAGCCAATGGCGCACGTGTGTCACAGGAGCCCAGCTGCCGCCGAGGTTGTTGAGCGTGAAGGAACCGCCGGTGTCGGTACGGATCTGCAGGACGCGTTCGAAGCTTGTCGGGGCCCAGCCGAACTGGGCGCACCACATGTCCAGGCCCTCGCCCGGGTACGGCGGGCCCGCCCAGACCGTCGGCCAGTCGACGTCCGTCAGTCCGCGCAGTTCGGTGACCAGTTCCTGCGGGGTTCGGTCCTTCGGACCTGAAGTGAGTCCCATGATCAGCTCCTCGGGTTCCTCGTCGTCACAACAGCCAGCCGGGGCCCTCGTCCCCGGAGTCGGCCGGCCCGTGGCAGGCCAGGGAGATCGTCGCACTGCCAGGCCCCCAGCCCGCCGCCGTACCGGGCGAGAGGCCCGCCTTGAGCACGAACAGCGGAGCTCCCGGCGTACGGAAGGACCAGACCGCCAGGCGGTACGGGTCGCGGTGTTCCCGGCGCCACTCGTCGTCGCCCCAGTACGCGCGGCCGGGCGGGGCCGGAAAGCCGTGCGTGTCCCAGTCGCCGTGCCAGGTGGGGGCGCTCAGGACCGCCTGGACGGCATCCAGGTAGCCGGGCCATTTGGTCGCGGCGAGCGAGGACACGGCCTCGTTCTCCGCAGCCGAGACGGCACGCACCGACCACAGCACCTGCTCGACGCAGGTGACCGGACGTCCGGGGGCGACCGCGGCCAGGTGGAGGCGGGCGCCCTCGGCCGTACGGACCCACTGCCCCGCGTCGAACCACAGCGGGCGCCATCCGAAGCCCGCGCACCAGCGGCCGCGCTTCTCCTCGTCCTCCGGCACTCCCGCCCACACCGTGGGCCAGTCCACGCCGATGAGCCGCTCGAGTTCCGCGACCAGTCGGTCGGGGCTGCGGTCGGCGGTCAGGGCGGGCATGGGGTGGCTCCTCAAGGCGGGGCGGGATGGACGGGCGGGTCGAGGTCGGACGCGGCCGCCGGGGCACATGGGGGCTCCGTCGGGCGGGCGCGAGGGTTGGCATCGCGTGGTCACATTCCCAGGCCCGGGTCGGTCGACTTCTCAGGGGTCGAAGGGGCATGCGTAGGTGTCGTGGCAGCGTTGCTCGCACTCGGCGCCACAACGTTCTTGGCCTCCACCTCGACGCCGGGCAGGAAGACCCCGTGCGTGCCGGTGGGCGTGGTTCCGGCCCGCGTCACCGGCTGCGACACCGCCGCGTGGGCGTTGACCGTGACACCGGGCAGGAAGACGCCGTGGGTGCTGACGGAAGGAGTTGCGATCTGAGTCCGTTGTTGCTCCTCGACGGCGGGCCCGGAGATCTCTTGCTCCGTGCTCAGATCCGCTTCCGCTTGCCGCTCGGCTTCGGCCTGTTGGGCATCCACCAGGGCCACCCGCTCGCACGCTTCGAGGATGGCGGCACGCTGGGCCTCGGGGGTGGGCAGCGACCGCAGGTGCTCAAGGTCCAGGTAGCCGGCCTCCCAGTACTTCTGGGTCGGCGGATTGGCCGGATCGGGAGCCTTGAAGTGCACGTGCGACCGCACGGACCCGTCGGACAGCAACTGCCGGCTCTCCGGGGGGAGTCCCTTCAGCAGCTCTTCGGGCAGTTCGTACATGAAGTGGATGTTCTCGGGCCCGGTGCCCCTGCGCAGCCGGGGCATCTCCGTCTCGTAGGCGACGCTCCACGGGACGATTTCGCCGCCGAAGACGATCGCCTCGCCGTCGGTGGCCTTGGCGTAGTTCTCCGACACGGCGCTCCAGGCCTCGCGTGCCAGGGCGTTGCCCTGCTGCTCGTTGAGACCGAGCACCTTGTAGACGTCGGGGTTCCACAGGTGGAGCTTGTCCAGGACCTGCCCGCCCGGTGTGCCCTCCAGATAGCGGGCGCTGTCGGGCTCGTTGCCGTTCTCCATGTCGGTCCAGACGGCGGCGAGGAACTGGCTGCTGAGCACCTTGTCCACCGGCAGGTCCGGGTGCGGTATCCCGTACGACCAGAAGGCGGACTTCATGCCCTCGCGAGGGGCCGAGACGTCGAGTCCCTTGGCGTACTCGACGACGTACTCCTCGACCGTCTTCCCGGCCGCCGCGGCCGCGTCGATGATCTCGTAGGCGATGCGCTCGCCCTCGCCCTCCTCGAGAGCGGCACCGTGGGCGGTCTGAAGGGCCAGCGCACGTTGGACAGGCGTCCGGACCAGGGTGGCCTCGCTCACTCGGTCTCCTGGGGATAGCAGCCCACGTTGATGGTGACGCCCCGCAGGCCTGCCCCCGACGGCGTGACCCCTCCGCTGAACACTTCGAGCGCGATCGTCGGTTCCTCTGCGCCCGCGCCGCGCCAGACGGCGAGCCGGTAGGGGTTGCGGTTGCGCAGGCGGCGCTCGTGGGAGGGCAGCCAGTGGCCGCGACCCCGGGGTTCGGGGAAGTCGGGCGAGTCCCAGGAGCCGGAGAACTCCGGTGTGCCGAGCACGGCCCGAGCGGCCTCCTCGTACCGGGGCCAGGCCTCGGAGGCCGTCTGCAGGACCTGGTCGTTCTCGTCGGAGCTGTCGGCCCGCAGGTGCCAGGTGGTCCAGCCGAGCGACCTGACCGGGCTCCAGCCGCCCTCGACGACGGGGGTGAGGGTCAGCCGGCCGTCCGTGGCGGTGCGCACGCTGAGGACACGGTCCTCGGCCAGCGGCTTCCAGCCGAACAGCGCGCACCAGTCGTCCAGGGCCTGGCCCGGGTTGGGCGGTCCGGCCCAGACCGCGGGCCAGTCGACGTGCTCCAGGCCGGCCAGTTCCCTGCCCAACTGCTGCGGCGACTCGTCGATCTCGAAAGTCGGCATGTGCGCTCCCGCCTCTGTTTCTCGTACGTCAGTGCCGATCGACCGGGCCGTTGTTTCCCGGTGTGCCGTGGCCGTGGCAATTGAGCCCGATCCTCGCATCGGCGGGCGCCGGCTCGGCCTCGGAACCCGTCCCGAGCGTCATCTGCAACTCGATCACGGGTGCCTCGGGCGTACGGAACGACCACACCGCGACCCGGTGCGGGTCCCCGTGCTCCAGACGCCACTGGGGGCTGTACCAGGGGCCGCGCCCGGGCAGTTCCGGGAAGTCGGGGGCGTTCCACGTGCCGTTCCACCGGGGCGCGCCCATGAAGCCACGCAGCGCGTCCAGGTACGACGCCCAGCGGGCCTCCGCAAGCTCGGTGACCCGCTCGTTCTCGTCCGTCCCCCGGGCCCGGGCCGACCACGCCGTGTGCTCGACACGGCTCACCGGGCTGCCTGGGGCGGCCGAGGCGAGGAGGAGGCGGCCACCCTGTTCGGTACGGACCCGCAGGCCGCCCTGGAACCACAGCGGGCGCCACCCGAAGCCCGCGCACCAGCGGTCGCGCTTCTCCGCGTCCTCCGGGATTCCCGCCCACACCGTGGGCCAGTCCACGCCGATGAGCCGCTCGAGTTCCGCGACCAGTCGGTCGGGGCTGCGGTCGGCGGTCAGGGCGGGCATGGGGTGGCTCCTCGGGGTGAGGTGGACGGGCGGTCGGGGTCAGACGCGGCCGCTGGGGCCGCGGGGGTCGCGCGGGGGTGGGGGTGGGGTGGGAGCGGAGGGTGCGGGCGGTTGAGGCTGAGCCGCCGGGCGGGGGATCGACGGTTGCTGCGCAGGCGGTTGGGCCTGGGTGGCTGCCGGCCTCGGCTGGGGCTGCGGCTGGGCGGGCTGCTGCGGGGTCGGCTGCGGTGCCGCCGACGGGTCGGCGCCCTTGTTCGGCACCGCTGCGCTCACCCGGCCGGTGCGCCGGGTGCGCTTGGCCTCTTCGGCTTCCTCCCGCTCCTGCTTGTTCTCCTTGACCATCGACCGGTAGTTCTTGTGCGTCATCCGCGTGCCCTCGTAGGCGGCCTGGCGTTGCTCACGCTGGCCCACCGGGAGGAACCCGGCGCGCTGGAACCTGGCCCCGAGCAGTCGCCGGTCGACGTTCCGGGCCGCCGTGCCCGCCACGCGTCCCGCGACCCGGCCCATCGTGCCGTCCTTGGGCTTGACCAGACCCGCGGCCTTGTCGGTCAGGTTGCCGCCGGCCGCGCCGGCCGCCTCCCCGACGCCCAGGGCGTCGTCCGCGCCCGCGACCTGCGGGGAGAACTTGCCGGACAGCAGGTTCTTCAACAAGGTGATCACGGCGACGGTGACCAGGAGAAGCATCAGCAGCTGCATGCCCAGCGGGACTTGGAGCGGCAGGATCAGCTGGTAGAAGAGCAGCAGGATCGTGAGGATCACGCCGAATCCCGCGCGCAGGACGAAGCTGTGCACGAAGGTCTGCCACCAGCCCCGCAGCAGTTTCTGCTGGGTCGGGTGGATCGAGATAATCGCGACCAGGGGCAGCAGGATCACCATGATGAGCGTGACCGCGTGCCACAGGAGCGTCAGGGCGCTGAGCACGATCACCATCAGGCCGACGATGAGGGAAGCCACCAGAGCGTAGACGCCGATGCTGATGCGGTTGGCGGGCTTGTGGCCGGCCCACTGCTCGTAGACACGGGCGCTCTCGTTCTTGGCTATGTAGTTGCGCAGTTCCCCGTACTGGTTCTCCTTGGCCTTGATGATGTCCTTCGCGTCCTGCTCGATCTCGGCCTGCGACGGGTTCTGGTAGTACTCGATGTTCGACACCGACTGGACGGACACCTGCTTGGCGCGCAGGTCCGTGCATCGTTTGCCCGTGCCGAACTCGCATTTCCCGCCGCCCTTGTACTCCATCCGGTCCTTGCCCGGGTCGCCGAACTGGCCGATGGCCCACGGCCGGAAGGCAAGCGTGTCGTACATGGCGCAGCTCGATATCCGCATGCCGCGCTGGGGTGCGTTGGCGGGCAGATCACACGGCGGGTTGACGTCGTTCACCGAGCCGTCCAGCACGGCTTCGGTCAGCGCGGCGTTCACCTGCGCGATGCCCGAGTCGGCCTTCTCGACCACGGTCACGTAGTTCCCGTCGACCAGGAACGCGGACACCGCGATCACGACGAAGGCGGCCCAGCCCACGCCCGACCAGACCTCACGCATGTCGCCCTTGCGCCACTTGCCGAACACCCACAAGCCGGTGAGCAGGATCATGGTGGGCACGGCCAGCTTGAAGACGCCGTTGTTCAGGCGGTCGACGACGCTGTCGTCACCTGAGACCGAGCCGTCGTACAGGGCGGCCAGGGGGCTCGGGTTGGAGGAGATCTCTTTGATGCTGATCGCGGCCCGGCTCACGATCTTGCTCATGTCGAAGATGGCCTGGGCGATGCTGTTGTAGATCTCGTTCTGGAGGCTGCAGTCGTCGCCGCCGGCCGGCTTGCCGCGCTCGCCCTCCTGGGCCTGGCTCCGACTCTGTTGCGTCGAGGACCAGTTGAGTCCTCGCATGGCGCTGAGCTCGTAGAGGGTGTACTTCGACGCGGGGCCGTCCATCCGGGTGGCGCCGGAGACGAGTTCGCGCTTGCCGTCCCACTGCTTCACCGAGGGGAAGACGTTCTCCGCAGCGGGGCCGGGCATGTCGGCCATCTGGTCGATGCTGTCCGACGTCCAGTCACACGTGTCGAAGAGAGCGTGTGCCTGCTGCGGAGCGGAGAACGAGAGCGCGACCACCGCGAGTACCAGGAAGAGCATGGCCCGCGCGGCGACACCGGTGGAGACGAGTGCCTTGCGCAGGGATCGCCTCGTCCGAGGGCGCGTCGGGCGGCCCGGGCGCGGCCGGATGCGGGTCAGCATGAGAAGCCCTTCGGAGGGATCAGATTTCGGCGGGGAAGTAGTCGGTGAGTACGCACCCCTCGACCAGCGCGGGCTCCTGCTTGTAGCCGCTGGGCAGGTGGAGGCCGGGATCGCACGAGAGGTACTTGAGGCCGGACGCCTTGAGTTCCTTGAGCGTCTGGTCGTCGCCCGGCTCCACCAGGAAGTCCTTGCCTGCCAGAAGGCCGCTGTAGTTCCCCGCCTTGAGCTTGGCCTGGAACTTCTTCATGTCCGACACCAGGACCAGGGTGTTGGAATCGTGGTACGCGTCCCGGCAGACGGCGCGTTCCTTGATCCCCCAGTCGGGGAGATCGTTGTCCAGATCCTCCCCCCAGGCGGGGTCCTTGTCCCGCAGGGCGGAGTCGTCGTATTCGTCGCCGGGGGTGAGGCCCGTACAGGACGTGTACTTGTTCATGAACTGCTCGATGGACGCCATGTCCGCCGCGTCCGGCAGCCCGGGGCTCCCTGCCTTGCCGTCGCCGTCGCTGTTGCCTTCGTCGCCTCCACAGGCCGTCAAGGACGCCGACATGAGGAGGAGGGCGCCGACAGTGATTGCTCGCTTGATGCGCATGGTGTTACCCGCCTATCCGGGAAGATGATCAGTCAGGACGCAGCCGTCCACGAGGCCGGGCTTCTTCTCGGCGCCGCTCGGGGCGGAGAAGTCCGCGTCGCAGGTCAGGAACCGCAGGCCGGACCCCTGCAGGCTTCGGACGGTTTCGTCGCCCACCGGGACGACCGCGAAGTCCTCGCCCACGAGGAACTCGGAACCGTCCTTCTTGACGGCCGTCTGGAACTTCGTCATGTCGGAGACGACCAGGAGGACGACGGGGCGGCCTGCCCTGTCGGTGCAGACGCCGCGCTCCTTGATGGCCCAGGAGGGGTCCGCGGCCTCGTCCGTGCCCCAGGCGCGGCCGTCGCCCTGGTGACCGGCGTCGTACTTGGCGCCGGCCGTCAGGTCCTGGCAGGAGGTGTACTCGTTCAGGTAGGACGCGACGGACGCCAGATCCGCGGCCTTCGGCAGCCCGCTCGCGGAGCTCCGGTCGTCGCCGGTGCTCGCGCCCCCGTCGTCGTCACCGCCTCCGCAGCCCGCCACTCCCGTCAGCGCGATGAGGGCGGCGCCTGCCGTGAGCGCTCGCTGGGTTCGCATGGTGTCCGTCCTTGGCGTGATGGCGTTGTGAGGCGGTGGCGTGACAGGGGCCCGGCCTGGGCCGTACGTCATGCCGGCTGGGCGGCCGGTTCCGGCTGGGAAGGAGCAGCGGGGTCCTCCTCCGCCTCCTGCAGGAACGTCCAGTCCCATACGCTCAGCGGGGGGTTGACGCCCTGGCGGGCCGGGCGGGTGGTGCCGTTGGTGTCGGTGGCGGCGAGGATCTCCTTGAAGACCAGGTCGACGGCGACTGTGCCGACGCGTTTGTCGGCGTCGCGCTGGAGGCAGACGCCCGTGCGCAGGTCCTGGAGGGCGGCGATGACCTTGGGGTCGTCCTCGGGGCGGCCGAGGAGGGGGGCCACCAGGGACGCCTCCTGGGCCGACTTCTGCTTGAACGCGAACACGGTGTGGATCTGGTTCGCGCCGCCGCTGCGGGCCTCGGAGTCCTCGATCTGGACGAGGTCGATGGCCTGCTGGGTGATCAGGACCGTCACGGCCAGGTAGGAGCGGCCCTGCTTCAGGGCCCGGCGCATCAGGTCGCGGCCCGACTCCGTGGCGGTGACCACGTACGCCTCGTCGACGAAGAGCGCCTTGGGGCGCAGACCGACCTGGCCGGTCACCGGGTTCTTCTCGTAGCCGACGTCCAGCATCTGGCTGCCCAGCTCCACGACCGCCATCAGGGCCGTCGCCGCGAGGCGCTCCGCCGGGTTCCAGTTGCGCGGGTCGGAGGCGGCCGGCGACTGGAAGCCGCGCAGGGTGATGACCGTGCGGCGGCCCCGCATGCTGGACAGCGGCTGCGGGTGCTCGGCGAAGGCCAGCCGGGCGTAGGGGAGCGTGCGCAGCTCCGTGAGGAGCATCTGGGCGAGCTTGAGGTCCTTCTGCGCCTCGCGGTCGCCGGACGCGACCGCGTGGTCGTACGCCGCCACGACCTCGTCGACGACCTGCCACAACGTCGGCCGCGGTACGGCGAGTTCGGCGTCGCGGGCGGTGTGGCCCTGCTCGACGGCCTGGCGGATCGCGGAGTTGTAGCGGCCGATGACGGTCGCCATCGCCTCGATGACGGGCAGGCGTACGCGCTGGTAGTCGTCGTCGCCGAGGAAGCCCCGGAGCATCGACTCGGCGAGCAGGCGGCCCGCCGGGACGTCCCTCGCGATCACCCACGGGTCGAGCACGCCCGCCTGGCCCTTGAGGAGGTCGACGACCTCCGTCTCGGCCCAGAACTCCGGGTTCACCGGCTGGAACCGGCTGGCCGGCGTGCCCAGCACGCCCGACTCCGCGTCGGCCGCGAACGCCGGGTCGTTCACCTGGGCGCCGAAGGCGAGGTAGTAGCAGAGCTGGGCGAAGTCGGTCTTGGGGTCGATGACCAGGCAGCGGACGCCGGACTCCGACTCCTCGTAGAACTTCTGCAGGGCGAGGGAGGACTTGCCGCCGCCGGACGCGCCGACGATGGCGAGGCCGCCGCCGTCGTTGCGGGCCGGGCCCACGTGCAGCGAGTAGTGGACCGGCATCTTGCCCGCCCAGCCGACCAGGTTGCCGACCCAGCCCAGACGCTTGCCGGAGCGGGTCTCCGGGTTGTCGCCCAACTCCGTTCCGGCGGTGGGAAGTCCGGCCCCCAGCTGCTCCACCTCCTGGAGGCGCAGATACGGCGCGATCGGCAGCTTGGGTGCATCACCCGGGAGTTGGGACTGCAGCAGCCGCCACTGCTGGCGGCTCGGACGCAGCAGCGTGACCTTCAGGTCCTGCTTGAACTGCATCTCCAGAACCCGGCGGCGACGCTCCAACTCCCGTACGTCGGGAGCCGAGATGGTGAAGCGGATCTGCGCCTCCATGCCCGGCATCTTGTGCTCGTCGATGTCGTCGACGAGTTCCTGCGCGCGGGTGACCTGGCTGGCCAGCTTGGTGTCGGGGGTGCGGCCGGAGTTGGCCATGTCGTTCATCTCGTCGACGAGGTTGCCGCGGATCTTGTCGGCGCGGTCCTTGAACCTCAGATACGGGATGAGCGTGAACCGCATGTCGATCTCGACGGGGAAGTCGACGTGCTGGGCGGCGTAACGGGCCCAGGCCGTCGACTGGCGGAAGCGGGTCTCGGCGGGCCAGTTGGCGGCGACGAGGGTGGTGGTGTAGCTGGTCTGCTGCTCGCCCGTCACCTCGTCGTACTGGTGCAGCACGATGTGCGTCTTGCGGTTCTCGCCGGAGAAGTCGACGACCAGGTCGAACTGGTCGGGGCCCCAGGCGCGCGAGCCGAGCACCGGCTCCGGCGGGACCGGCAGGTCGCCGTGGAGCGGCTTGCGGATCAGCCAGACGAGCTCCTCGCGGCTGAGCGGGGACCCCTTGAGGCCTTCCAGGCTCTCGTGGACTTCGGTGGCGACCTGCGCCCACTCGGCGACGACATGCGGGGCCAGGTGCTCGTCGGCGACACCGGTCGCGGTGGCGGCGGCCTGGTCGGCGGCGCCGCGTACGCCCTGGAGCAGTCCGGGCTCGTCGTACGGCTCGTCGTCCTGGGCCATGACCCCGGTGCCGCCGCTCGCGCGCTTGAGCGAACCGAGCTTCACCAGCAGGATGTTGCGCTCCCGCTTGGCGCCGATGCGCTCCTGGTACTCGGCCTTGCGCAGGTTGTACGCCTTGTAGTTCTCCGTCGGGTCCCAGGCGACCGCGTTCAGCTCCTCCGCCCAGGTCAGTGCGGTGATCGGCTGGTACACCTTGCGGTAGTGGCACTCCACGCCCCGGTCGCCGCGGGCCAGGTTGAGCAGACCGCGGGCCGGGCCCTCGGCCATCGCCTGGAGCTCGCCGGCGTTGAGGTACTCGTCGATGGCGTTGGGCAGGACGAGACCGGTCCACACCGAGTCGCCGTGCACGAAGATCATGTCGTCGGCGTAGCGGTAGGGCAGGCGGAGGTCCTCGCGGCGCGCGGCGGAGGACGAGCCGGACTGCCGGGCGCGCGAGGAGCTCCGCGACGAGGACGACTGCGTCCGGCCGCCCTGGCCCTGCTTCTTGCTCGAGGTGGCGGCCATGATCATGGCGACCACGAAGAAGGCGGCCGCCCCGCCCAGGAGGATCAGCATGAACATGGAGTAGTCATCCCGCGGATAGAAGACGTCGGTCGGAGGTGGCGGAAGCGGTGGGTCAGCGCCTGGCCGCGGCGAACGCGCTGCCGCGCTCGGCGGCGGCCCGGCGGGCGGCGTCGTAGCGGGCCTGCCAGCGCGGCGAGCCCGGGGTCCAGAGGATGACCTGCCAGTGCAGCTCCTCCGGCTCCTGGTCGGCGGCGAGGCCCTGGAGGCGCTTGGGCTGGAGCCACCAGTCGGCCCACACCACCAGTTGCTGGCTCAGTGTGAGCGCCGACGGCAGCGGCCGGCCCCAGATGAAGTAGACGGCGAACGGCGGACCGAAGTAGAGGACCGACGTCCACATCGACATGCCCAGGAAGGGCAGGAACGCCGAGACCGTGAACAGCGTGATGAGCCAGAGCAGTCCGAAGCCGAAGGCCGCGCCGAGCGCGGGCAGCAGCAGGCCGGGCAGCGGGATGTTGCCCCAGTTCCAGATCCGCTTGGGGCGGTTGACCAGGTCGGTGTGGTCGTAGGCGACCAGCGGCTCCGGCGCCTCCTGGCTCATGTCTGCGAACTCCCCTGCTAGGGACGGCTGTACGGCTGCTGACGGGCGGTCGGGACGCGGCCCGTGCCAGGCGTCAGTTGCCGCCGCCGATCTGGGTGCCGAGACCGATGAGCACACCGGCGAGACCGCCGGCGCCGCCGATGATCAGGGCGGCGAGCGCGATCATGCCGAAGCCCTGGAAGGCCTCGCGCATGCCGTCGCCGCGCTTCATCGACAGCAGCATCCGGATGCCGAGGATGAGCAGGGCGATGACGGCGACCATGGTGCCCGCGTTGCGCAGGATCGTCTCGATCTCGCCGAACATGTCGTTCAGCGTCGTACCGGCGGCCAGGTACATGGTGGTTCCTCTCGGGTGGTGACGTGGTCGTGAGTGCTGCGGGACGCGCCGGGGCGTTTCCCGTCAGGGCTTGCCGGGCTGCTTCGCGGACGGCCTGGGGGCGGCCGCGGAGGGCGACGGCGAGGGGGCGGGAGCGGGGGCGCCGGAGGGGGCGGGGGCCGACGGGGAGGCCGTCGTGGGGCCGCTGTCGGCGTCGCCGTCGGCCCGGCCGCCCTCCGCGTCGAGGACACCGCCCCGGACGTCCTTGATGAACCAGCCCTGGGCCGTGTTCACCACCGTCATCCGGTAGGCGCGGCGCACGACGACGCCCTTCGCGTCGCTCCAGTCGACGGACACGCGCACCTGCACGGCCTGCCCGGCGTCGTAGCTGTACGGCTTGCTGTTCTGCACGCTGGGCGGCGCCAGCGCGACGACGGCGCCGACCTGCGGGGCGGTCAGCCGGCCGGAGAGGCCGGTGGTCGCCGCCAGCGTGGCGTCCGGGGTGATGAAGCGGGCCATGGCGGTCGTGTCGGAGGCGCCCCAGGCCGTGAAGTAGCCCGGCAGGACCTTCTGCTGGAGCTGCGTGGACAGGGCGTCGTCGACGACCTCCCCGCGCTGGTCCACCTCGGGCACGTCCGCGGCCGCCGGCATCGGCATCTGGCCGACGTCGCCCGCGACCCGCATGCCCTCGCCGGTCTTGAGGTCCTTCACGTACACGGGGACGGTGAGCGTGGTGAGCGTGCCGTCCTCGGAACGGACCTGCACGCCGATGTAGCGGCCGTGCTCGCCGTACTCGGGAAGCTTCTCGGCGGTGCCGTCCCAGGCGGTGGACACGGCCTTGCCGGAGCCCTCGCCGCTCCAGCCGCACTCGGGGTCGACGCCGGCGGAGTTGTACCGCGCGAGTTCGGCCCGCCGGGCGGACGAGGTGTCCGGCGAGAACGTCATGCACAGCTGGGCGTACTGCTCCGCGAAGGCGGCCGCCTGCTCGGTCGGGAACTCGGTGAGCCGGTACCGGGCGGCGTCGCCGGCGTCCAGGCCCGCGGCCGTGGTGCCGGACGACTTGCCGACCACAAGGCCCATCACGCCGCACGAGCCGAGCGCGAGAGCGCAGACGGTGATGAGGAGGGTGGCGCGCAGGGCGACGTGCGTACGACGCCCGCCGCCGGGGATCCGGCCGCCGGGGCGCGGGACGTCGAAGCTGCGGGGCGGGGCGGGCTTGGGGGCGGCGGCCGTGGGGGTGAGGGCGGGTGCGGGTGCGGGTGTGGAGGTGACGGCGGGTATGGGTGTGGAGGTGACGGCGGGCGTCTGCGGGCTCACGGCCGCCGTCGGCGTCGCCGACATGGTCGGCGCGGCCGCAGTAGTCGCAGGGGCCGTCGGCGTCGCGCCGCCCCGCTTGCGCTGCTCCTTCTCCGCTTTCTTCCTCTCGTACGCAGCCTTGCGCTCCGCCCGCTCCCGCTCGCGCTTGTCCTTCTTCGACTCGCCCTGGGGGCGTGTCTCGCGCGGCGGCAGCGACGGTACGGCGGCCTGGCCGGCCCGGGGGGCGTTACGCACCCAGGCGGCCGCGACCTGGGCGCGGGCCGCGTCGGAGGGGAGTTGCTGCGGCGGGGAGGCCTGCGGGGCGGGGGCCTGCGGCGCCTGTGCCGGGGTCTGCCAGGCCTGCTGGGGGTCCTGCGCGGACTGCTGGGGCTGCCCTGCGGACTGCTGCTGGGGCTGCGCCGCGGACTGCTGCTGGGAAGGACCGAGGGACCCGGGCTGCGCCGGAGGCCGGCCCCCGCCGACCGCGCCGGCAGCGCTGTTGTGGTCTGTCATCGAGTCGGTCACTCCAGCGAGTCGGTTCCCCGTCCGCCTGCGCGGGCGTGACCGCACCGCATGACGGGCCCCTGGCCCTGCCAGGTGCGCTGGCAGTGTGGCAAAGACACGTCACGCGACCGCCGCGCTTTTCCCTGCCGGGAGAGCGGGGATTCCCGCCGGGCCGCCGGGAGGAAAGTCGCCGGGAAAGGTGTCGGGAACGCGTCGGGAGAGTGGGACCGTCGCACCGGACCGCCCTCGGCCCACAATGCGCTGGGCGCGTCTGCCCGACGTACCCGGCAGCATCCTCTGGCCCCACGGACCCGGCGAAGGACGAGAGTTGAGCGACCACAGCGGGAACCCGCAGCAGCCCGATCCCCGCGCCGCGGGCATCCCCCGGCAGCCGCAACCGGTCGAGCCGGTCCCGCAGGTCACGCCGGCGCCCGAGCCGCCTCAGGCTTCCCTCACGCCGGCGGCGCCGCAGACCGAGCAGGTCCTCCAGGCCGACCACGCCTGGGTCGACGGCTACGAGCCCGGCAACCCCTGGCAGTCACGGCTGTGCGTGCGGACGCCGTACGGCACCTTCGCCTATCCCCTCACGCCGAACACGATTCCCGAACTGCTCGAACAGATGGTGCTGGTGGCGCAGGAGCAGCAGGGGCTGCCGGTCGGCTTCGACGAGGACCCCGAGCAGGGTCCCGCGGAGGGCCGGGACGACATGGAGGAACCGCAGGAGGCCCCCGGCGTCCACGGCGGCCGCGCCGCGCGTCTGACGGGCTGGGCGGTCGTCCACGACCTGTGGGAACGCGAGGATCCGACCGCACGGATCGTGATGGGCGCGATCGTGGTGGCGTTGCTGCTGCTCGGTATCTTCCTGACGTGACGGCCTGATCGAGAGGGGTGGCCATGCTGACGGAGACGACCGGCCGTACGGCTCAGGACCTCGCCGCCGAGCTGGCGGCGCTGCGGGAGGCGGACTGGGCCTCGGTGTGGCCCGGACCCCCCTGGGGGCCCGAGCGCGAGCTGCGGGAGTGGTCCGGCCGGCAGGGGTGGGAACCCCTCACGTTCGACCGCCAGTTGGTGGTGCGCGGCCCGAGCGGGAACGAGCTGACCCTCTACTCGAACGGCCACTGGGCTCCCGTCTCCAGCGTCGGTTACCGCGCCTGGCACGTGAAGGCCGACGCGGCGGACGCCAACGGCGCCGTGCTGGCCGCCGCGGACGAGCAGTGGCCGGCGTACGTGGCCGCGGCCGCCGGCGTGCTGGGGGCTCCGGTCTGGACGGGAGCGTGGGACGCCGAGGACTTCCCCGAGCCGCCGGACCCCGCGTTCTGGGAGGACCGCGAGTCCCGGCTGCGCCGCCGCAGCCCGTACCGGATGGCTCACTGGACGACCGGCGGCCGGGACGGCGCGGGCGCGGTGTTCGTCCTGGACCAGTCGGTGTCCTTCCCCACGTGGACGCGCGACCAGCCCGGCGGATCGATGATCAGCCTCTCCGTGTATCCGGCAGCCGGGGAACGGCGGGCTGAGTGAGCTTTGCCTCCCCTCCGACGCCGGCCGAGATCGCGGACGCCGTCGAGAGACAGCGTGCCGCACGGCGGGCGGAGCCGCGGTCGAGGGCGGAGGGCGCCGCGGTGGCCGACCGGATCTACGCCGACTGGCGGGCGGCCCGCGCACAGGGCCGGGAGCTGCCGGACCTGCCGTCCTTCGTACGGGACGTGGCGCGCAACGAGTCCGTCACCCATGAGGGCCGCGGCGACGTGCGGGCGTTCTGGTCGTTCATGTCGCAGCCCGAGGGCGCGCCGGAACCGGTGGGCCACCGGTTCCTGGCGCAGGCCTGCGGTGAGTCCCGGGGCTTGCAGGTACTGGAGGATTCCCCGGCCGGCAGCCTGCTCGACTCCTACCAACTGTGGAACGAGCATGTGCGGGGCGCGCTGGTCAAGGACTACGAACTGGACGCCGCCGAGGTGGAGTCGCTTGCCCCCGAGGTGTGGTCCACGGTCTCCCGGCGGTACGCGGAGGCCGCCCAGGGGCCCGCCGTCGCCTTCGCCACGGACATCATCAGCACCTCGGTCCTCGGCAAGGACGAACTCCCGCGTCTGCTCGCCCACGACAAGGTCGGCCGGGACGGCATCCGGTTCCCTCTCCCCGCGCCCCGGCACGGTCATCTCCCTCCGGAGATAGACGAGTTGATCGCGGACGACGCGATACGGGCTCAGGTGCGCATGGACGACTTCGACCCGGCGGGCTCCCCGCAGGAGTTCGCCGGGAAGCTCGGCGCGGTCGATGTGCCCGGGAAGCTGCGCGAAAGTCATGAAGCGGCCCTCTGGCGTCTGAAACTCGCCGACACCTATGAGGAGTTGAACGCCCGGGCCGAGCCCGCGCGGCGGGTCGCCGGCAGTGAGTTCCTCCCCGGCGTCGACATACGCCCCGTCGCCCGTCCCGCCGCACCGCGGGGCCCGACCGCGGGTCATGGAGTCCTGAACCCGGCCGCGGCCCTCACTCTGCCGCCGCCCGTCGTCCAGCAGCAGCCCGTGGGAGTCGAACGATGACCGGTACCGAATCCACCTCCGAGGAACCGGAGTTCTTCTTCCCCGACGTGTTCGTCTTCGTCTCCGACTACCTGTCCCAGGTGATCCGCCGCCGCGTCAACGGCTCCTCGGCCACCTGGTGCCCGAAGTGGTGGGAGCACCCCGAGGCCGGCGCCCGCCTCTCCGCGCTCTGGCTGGCCTGGGAGCACCTGCGCCAGGACGCGGCGCTCGGCATGTCGACGTGGTGGCTGCACCACGCCGACCCACACCTGCGCGTACTGATGGACTCCGACCTGGGCCCCTTCGCAGCCTGCTCCCCGAAAGACGGCCACACGCCCTACCCGTTCGACCCACTGCCGGTGGATCCTCGCCCGGAGTGATCCCCCTCTCCCGGGCTGCCGCCTCCTTTTCCCGAACTTTCCCCGCCGGGAAAGCCCGCGACTGTCTCGGACCGACGCCCCCTACCGTGTCCCGGTCACCCGCCGTACCGGCTCAGCACAAGGGAGGCGCAAAAGCGTGGACATGCCTGAGGAGAACAAGCGCACGGGGCTTCTGGCCCTGGGCGTGCTCGGGTTCCTCCTGATCGCCGTGCTCACCGTGTTCACGGTCTTCGACGGGTACGACGGGGACGACGGCGGCGACGCGCAGGGCGGTTCGGCCGTGCCCAGCGCCACCGCGGGCCACGACGAGCAGACCTCCGGCGACGCCGGACAGACTCCCGGCAGCGCGTCGGCGGGCGCCTCGGTCGCCCCGATCGTGTCCGCCTCCCAGGCCGCCGAGGCCCACGCCGTGATGGTGCGGTACATGGCCGGGCTCACCACGTACGACCACACGAGCCGGCCCGCTGCCTGGAGTGCCCCCCTGCTCGCGCTCACCACGCGGGACACGCGGATGAAGCAGGCGACCGCGTTGCCCACCGGCAAGGAGTGGGCGAACTGCCGAGCCGGACAGTGTTCCTCCGAGGGCGCGGCCGTCGTGGTGCGGGACGCCGTCGTCTCGGCCGACCTGGTGGGCGACAGCGGCCGTTCGATCTCCAGCCTGGTCGAGGTGACGGCCCGGTACACCGTGGGCGGTGAGACCACCGTGGAGTCCAACAGGTGGCTGGTGACGGTCAGGGAGGACAGCGGCGACTGGCTGGTCTCCGGGTTCGACGTCTTCGGCCTCGGCGACGTGGGCGCGTCCGACGACTCGGGGGCGTGAGCCGGCATGGTGGCACCGGCGGTACTGGCCGCAGCCGGCAAGGCCGCGAAGGTCGCCAAGGCGGCCAAGGCGGCCAAGGCCGCGGCTCAGCGCGGTTCCGGCGGGCAGGGCGGCGACGGCAACAAGAACACCAAGTGGCTTTGGCTGCTCGGCGGTGTCGGATGCCTGCCGGTCGCCGGCGTCGGCACCCTCGTCCTGGCCATCCTGGGCGGCCTCGTCGGCGGCATCGGCGCCGGTGCCGCGGCGGCCGACTGCGGTGACTACTCCGACAACGCGAACGCCGGCAACACCGGTGACGCCGCGGCCACCAACCCGGTCATGCCGGCCGGCAAGATGTACATGCCGAGCGAGACCGCGCGCAACGAGATCCCGCCCAGGATGATCCTCGCGGCGATGCGTGCCGCCGCCCGCTACGACGGCCTCGACTGGACGCTCATCACGGGGCAGATGTACCAGGAGACCAAGTTCGGCCAGGACAAGTCGGCCGCGCCGGGCGGCCGGAACTCCGCCGGATACATGGGCATCCTCCAGTTCGGCACGCCGGCCTGGAAGGACTACGGCGCCGACGGCAACGGCGACGGCAAGAAGGACCTCTACAACATCGACGACGCGGCCTGGGCCGCCGCCAACTTCCTGCACGCCAAGAAGGCCGAGACCGAGCCCTGGAAGGCGCTGCTGACCTACTCCGGCTCCACCGCGTCCAACACGATCTACCCCCGTGTGGTCCTCACTCAGGCCGCCCGCTACCGCGGCACGCTGACCGGCGACCAAGCCCTCATCAAGCGCTGGTACGCGCATCTGAAGGAGACCATCGAGAAGAACCCCGGCTTCCCCACCCTCGGACAGCAGTCGGACATCCCCGAGCCGATCGGCAACAACGCCCAGCCCGGCTCCGCGCTCAGCATCGCCGCCACCTCACCGCGCTCCTGGTCGACACCGGCGTTGGACGAGGGCGGCGATGGGGAAACCACCACCGCCATGGCTATGGCCGCGTACTCGGGCGGGACCGGCCGCGTCACCACCGTGTCGTTCGCCGACGAGCCCGCCACGGGCAAGGACTGGCAGTGGCCCATGAAGCAGGGCTCGTACACGGTCGGCACGCCGTACCACAAGAGCGGCCGTATGTGGAGCCTCGGCTACCACACCGGGCTCGACCTCGTCGCGGCCTCCGGCACGCCGATCTACGCTCCGGCCGACGGCAAGGTCGTCCACGCGGGCCCCGGCGGCTCGTACGGGAACATGACCAAGCTCCAGCACACGGGCGGCGTCATCACCCTCTTCGCCCACCAGACCTCGATCAAGGTGTCCGTGGGCCAGAGCGTCAAACGCGGACAGCAGATCGGGACGGTCGGAGCGACCGGCAACGTCACCGGACCCCACCTGCACTGGGAGGTGCTGCTTCCCGGTGTCGACAACCCCTTCGTGGGCGGCCGGGACCAGGGACCGGGCATGGTCGACCCCGACGGGTGGATGCGGGGCAAGGTCACCGCCAACCCCGACTACGGCACGGTCCCCGGCTCCGACGAGGGCGGCAAGGACGCGGAGTACGCGGACTGCGCCGCCGACACCGGTGGCGCGGCCGTGGCCCCGGACGGCGCGGGCGCCTCGGGTGTCCTGCCCGACTCCGACGACCCGGTGATCCGCGCGGTCCTCGGCTGGGCTCAGCGCGGCATCGGCGTCCCCTACGTGTACGGCGCGCCGCGGCTCCAGGGCCGCAACCCGACCAGCTTCGACTGCTCCAGCTTCACGCAGTGGGCCTACTACATGGCCAGCAACGGGAAGATCGACATCGGGACGACGACGCGCAGTCAGGAGCCGTACCTCAAGAAGTACGAGGTGCCGTTGTCCCAGGCCCAGCCCGGCGACGTGATCTTCTTCCGGCCGGAGTCCGACGGGTCCTCGGGCCACGTCGGCCTCGTCTGGGACCCGAAGGGCCACAAGATCCTCCATGCCCCGCGTCCGGGCAAGTCGGTCGAGTTCAGCAAGTGGGACTACCAGGACAAGATCACCGGCGTTTACCGCGTCCCCGTCCCACGGGGCACGAACGCGGTCGAGGGCGACGGCACACAGAACGAAAAGGGAGCATGAAGTCACCGATGAAGCGTCACCTCCTGCACGCCGCGAGCGCCTTCACATGCATCGGGCTGGTCGCCGGCTGCGGCGTCGGCGATGACACGGCCAAGGCCGGCGCCACCGGGAAGGCGACGCCCAAGGCATCGGCGTCCGCCGCCCCGGGCCCGGTGTACGGGGGCGCCGCGCTGCCGGGCCTGTCCCGCAAGCCCGTATGGGCTGTGAAGACCGGTGCCGTGAAGGGCTGCCCGGGGGACCCGGTGCAGCGGGCCACGAGCCGGGTCATCGGGGACAAGGCGCAGACCTGTGTGCTCGGCGACGCCGTCGTCCTCACCGAGGACACCACGACGTACCCCGACAACACGGGCGGAACGCCGGAGGAGTACCGCTTCCGGGCCCGCCTGTTCGACGCGGCCACGGGCCGGGAACGCACGTCGGTCGAGGTCGAGATCCCCGGCAGCGGCTGGTCGAGCGACCGGGACCTCGTGCCCGCCGAGTTCTTCCAGATCAGCCAGTGGAAGGACGGCACACCGGCCCTCCTGGCCGTCGACGGCGAC
Source organism: Streptomyces sp. NPDC002566 (assembly GCF_042889585.1). Lineage (NCBI taxonomy): Bacteria > Bacillati > Actinomycetota > Actinomycetes > Kitasatosporales > Streptomycetaceae > Streptomyces > Streptomyces sp. NPDC002566. The sequence continues at coordinate 468,944 of NZ_JBIARD010000006.1, forward strand.
GAGGCCCCGGCGAGTGGTCTGAAGAAGGCGTCGGTCAGGACGACGTACACCATGTACGCCCCCTCCGGCGAGAAGCTGGGCAGCTCGGCCTACGAGGGCGAGGACCGCACGGATCTCACGGTCGAGGCGGGGCACGTGCGTCTGGACGAGGACAACGACAGCGGCTCCTACGCCCCGCTCGGCGGCGGCGCCACCGTCCAGGTGCAGGACCGGTGGGAGAAGCACGCCCCGATCGGTCCCGGCTTCGGCTACCGCGTGGAGACGTCCCTCGCGGACTTCCACGTCAGCGGTCAGCGGCTTCAGGTCAGTGACCGTCTCACCGGCAAGGACCTGTGGAACACCGAGGGCGTCGCCCTGCCCGCCGCCGTCGCCGCGCAGACCAAGGCCGGGGACAAGGCGGCCGCCTCGCTCTTCCCGCTCACCGGTGACCGGGGCCTGCTCGCCTGGGGCCTGAAGGACGACACCTACGACGCGCTGCTCACGGTGGTCGACCTCAAGACGGGCCGCACCCTCGTGGAAGGCCCCAAGACCTACCTCGACCCCAACGACGCGCACGAGCCGGTGGTCGTCGTCTCCCCGGACGGCAAGAGCGTCGTCACCCAGTTCGGCGGCGGCGCGGTCGCCTGGAACACGGAGACGGGCAAGGAACTCTGGCGGCAGGAGAAGGACGAACAGGACATCGAGCCGGTGGCCCTCCCCACCGCCGACGTGCTGTACACGTTCGTCGGTGACACCGGACTTGCCGCCCTCGACATGCGCACCAAGAAGATCCTGGCCACCGATCTCGCCCCCGACACCCCCCTGAACGACGAGATCGACGTCCTCGAACGCATGAGCGACGGCCACACCGTGATGGCGACGAGCGAGGGCGTCTTCGTCTTCGCCCCGGACAAGGCCTGACCGCACCCCGGAAGAGCCGCACCCCACCCCACCCCCAGAAAGGCCAGCCCCGCCGGTGAGTGCTGAGCAGCAGAAGAAGCCTCGGGCCGAGGACGACTGGACTCTCGAGATCGTCATCGTCGTCGCGATCGTCCTCCTGTGCGGCGCCGGCGCCTGGCTGGCAGCCAAGGTGGGGGCGTCGTACGCCGACGCGCCCGCGCCGCCCTCGAACCCGCTGTCGTTCCTCGTGGCCGTCGTCAAGGGCGACTACAGCTGGCCGGGTTCCGCGGCCAGCGCCGTCGCCGCCGGGGAGGCCTTGCTGGTCGGCGTGCTGGTGCTCGCCGCCTACCGGGTGCGGCAGCGGATCCGGAACAAGCCCGGCGTGGACGGCGCGGCCCGGCACCTCGCGCGCGGCGAGGAGCTCGGCAAGCTCACCATGAAGGGCGCGGCGGCCACCGCCGAGCGGCTCGGGGTGCGGGCGGGCACGCCCGGCGTGTTCATCGGGCGGTCCGTGAAGGGCCGGCAGCCGCTGTTCGGGTCGTACGAGGACATGCACGTCGACATCTGGGGCCCGCGGACCGGCAAGACCACCCGGCGGGCGATCCCCGCGATCCTCGACGGGCCGGGCGCGGTGCTCGTCACCTCCAACAAGCGGGACGTCGTGGACGCGACGCGCGGCCCGCGCAGCGCCCGCGGGCCGGTCTGGGTGTTCGACCCGCAGCAGGTCGCCGCCGAGCCGCCGAGCTGGTACTGGAACCCGCTGACGTACGTCACCGACGTCGCCAAGGCCCGCAAGATGGCCGACCACTTCGCGAGCGGGTCGCGGGACGCGAACGCCTCCACCGACGCCTTCTTCGACCCCGCCGGCCAGGACCTGCTGGCCAACCTGCTGCTCGCCGCGGCCTGTGCGAAGGCGCCGATCACCCAGATCTACACCTGGCTGTCCAACCCCAAGGACGACACCCCGGAGCGGATCCTGCGCGGCGCCGGGCACACCATGTCCGCCGACGGTTTCGCCGGCGTCGTGAGCGCCCCCGACAAGCAGCGCAGCGGTATCTACGGCGTCGCCCAGCAGATGGCGTCCTGCCTGGTCAACCCGGAGGTCAACCGCTGGGTGACCCCGCCCGCCGACCCGCACGCGCCGCAGTTCGACCCGCACGCCTTCGTCCGCACCGGCGGCACCCTGTACTCGCTCTCCCGGGAGGGGCGCGACTCCGCGGGGCCGCTCGTGACCGCGCTCACCGTGGCCGTCGTCGAGGCCGCCGAGGAGTACGCCACCACCCAGCGCGGCGGCCGGCTCCCGCTGCCGCTGGTCGGCGTGCTCGACGAGGCCGCCAACGTGTGCCGCTGGCGCTCCCTGCCCGACCTGTACTCCCACTACGGCTCGCGCGGCATCATCCTGATGACGATCCTGCAGTCCTGGGCGCAGGGCATCGAGGTGTGGGGCGAGCGCGGCATGGAGAAGCTGTGGTCGGCCGCGAACGTGCGCGTCTACGGCGGCGGCGTCTCCGACACCCGGTTCCTCGGCGATCTGAGCGAACTGGCGGGCGAGTTCGACCTGCGCGAGTACCAGACGAGCCGTGAGTCGGAGTTCGGCGGCTGGTCAGGCAACCGTACGGTCAGTGAGTCCACGCGCCGTGAACGCGTCCTCGGGGTCTCCGATCTCGGTGCGATGCCTCCGGGGCGGGCCCTGGTGCTGGCGTCCGGTATCAAGCCGGTGCTGGTGGAGACGATCCCATGGTGGGAGGGGGCGTACGCCGCCGAGGTGCAGGCGTCGTTGAAGAAGCACGACCCCGGGGCGCGTTGAGATCCGCGCCGGGGGCGAGTTGAGGAAGCGCCCCTGTGAAGTGCGCGGTTCTTCGCCCATTCGTGACGTGCCCTCCGTGTCGTCTCCATGTGTCTTCACATGCTGAGCGGAGGGTGATGTTGTTACTTCGTTAAGTAGTTCGGCTTGACGTCGACGGTCGCCGCCGCGTTGTCTTTTCAGACACCTGGGTCAGCATGTCGCACCCGATGTCCGGAACGCACCTGAAGTGAGCCCCCGAATGCGTCGTATCGCCATAGCCGTGGTTGCCTCCACGCTGTCCCTCTCGCTCGCCGGCTGCGGCATGCTGGGCGCGACGGAGGAAGCGGGCGAGGCGACACCGACCAAGGGTGACGACCTCACCGTGGGCCTGCTCATGCCGGAGGAGACGAACACCCGCTACGAGCAGTTCGACTACCCCATCATCAAGTCCAAGGTCGCCGAACTCACCAACAACAAGGGCAGCGTCCAGTACGCCAACGCGAACGCCAAGAACTCCACCCAGGTCACCCAGATGGAGCGGATGATCGACGACAAGGTCGACGTCATCCTGCTGGACGCCGTCGACTCCAAGGCGATCGCGAGCACGGTGAAGAAGGCCAAGGACGCGGGCATCCCCGTCATCGCCTACGACCGCCTGGCCCAGGGCCCGATCGACGCGTACGTCTCCTTCGACAACGAGCTCGTCGGCGAGGTCCAGGGCCGCACCCTGGTGGAGGCCCTGGGGACGGCCGACCTCAGCGACCAGATCGTCATGATGAACGGCTCGCTCACCGACCCGAACTCCGCCCAGTTCAAGCAGGGCGCGCTGTCGGAGCTGAGCGGCCGGGTGACGATCGCCGAGAAGTTCGACACCAAGGACTGGGACCCGAAGGAGGCCAAGGCCAACATGGCCAAGGCGATCTCCAAGATGGGCGCGAGCAAGATCGCCGCCGTGTACTCCGCCAACGACGCCATGGCCGGCGCCGTCATCAAGGCGCTGAAGGCGGCGGGCGTCAGCGACGACGACATGCCCCCGGTCACCGGCCAGGACGCGGAACTCCCGGCCGTGCAGCGGATCGTCAGCGGCGAGCAGTACATGAGCGTCTACAAGCCCTACCCGCAGATGGCGGCCGCCGCCGCGGCGATGGCCGTCGCCAAGGTCCGGGGCCGTGACCTCCAGTTCGAGTCCCTGACCCGCGACACGGTCGACAGCCCCACCGACAAGGGCATCCGGGCCAACCTGGTTCCCGTGGTCGCGCTGACGAAGAGCAACATCAAGAGCACCGTCATCGAGGACGGCATCTACAAGGTGTCCGACATCTGCACCTCGGAGTACAAGTCCGCCTGCAACTCCATCGGCCTGAAGTAACCCACCAGGGCTCGGCGACAACGGCAGGGGGCACGCACACCGCGTGCCCCCTGCCGTTGTTGCGGAGCCGGTCCCGGCCGCGCATAGTTGCGCTGCGGAAATCAGGCGCACAGGCGCCGGCGGCACCGGCACCGACACCTGCGGCGCCGACGGCCGCGGGCAGCGGGGGTGGGACGGGCGATGGCCGGGCACGGGGCGCAGGACCATCCACACGGCGCCGACCGGCTGTGCGAGGCGGGAGACCGCGTGTACTCCCGGGCCGTGCGCCGGGGCCGGGTGCCCCGCGGTGACGCCGAGCAGGTGCCCTGTCTGCTGGAGCTGGCCCTGCTCCACCCGGACCCCGACGACATGGACTGGCTGGTGCCGACCTCCCCGCAGGAGGTCATGACCCGGCTGCTGCACGGCCTCTACGACGAGGTGAGCGCGAGCCGGCGGCGGATGGGCGCGGCGGTCGCCGCGTTCGAGCGGTACGCGGGCCTCGGCGGGCCGGCGCCGTCCGCCGCCGTCGGGGAGGGCGCGGCGATCCGCGTCCTGGACGGCGACGCGCGCATCCAGGCGGCCCTGGACCAGGCGACCGGGGCGTGCACCACGGAGGTGCTGACCGTCCAGCCGGGCGGCATCCGGCGCGAGCACGAACTGTCCGAGGGGCTGCACCGGGCGCTCGCGCTGCGCGGCCGTGGCGTGCGCATGCGCGACCTGTACACGCATGTGGCCCGGCACGGTCAAGGGCTGCTGAACTACCTGGAGTTGATGGGCCCGGCGGTGGAGGCCCGCACGCTCGACGAGGTCATCGACCGGCTGATCCTCTTCGACCGCACGGTCGCCTTCATCCCCGCCAACGCCGACCGCACCATGGCGCTGGAGCTGCGCCACCCGGGGCTGATCGCCTACCTGGTCACCGTGTTCGAGCGGCTGTGGCGGCTGGCGATCCCGCTGACCGCGCCGCTGCCCGACACCCGTATCGAGGGCGTCTCGCACCGGGAGCAGTCCATCGCGGCGCTCCTCGCGGAGGGGCACCAGGACGCGGTGATCGCGGAGCGCCTCGGCATCAGCGTGCGCACCTGCCGGGCGCACATCGCCCGCCTCTCGGAGACCCTGGGCGCGGCGAGCCGTACCCAACTGGGCGTGCGCATCGCGCAGGTCGGCCTGGACAAGCCGCTCGGCGGGGCGGCGCCGCCCCCGGCGGGGGTCAGTCCTCGCGCTCCAGGATCCCCGACTGGGCGATGAGGAAGCCGAGTTGGGCGCGGCTGCCGCTGCCGAGGATCGCCGCGAGCTTGGCGATGTGGGCGCGGCAGGTCCGTACGTTCATGCCGAGGCGGCGGGCGATGGCCTCGTCGACGTGGCCCTCGACGAGGAGCTTGGCGATGGAGTACTGGATGTCGGTGATGCCGCCGGGGTCCGTCTCGTAGGGGGCGCCGGCGCTCAGCGGGACCGCGCGGGCCCACATGAACTCGAAGACCTTCACCAGGTAGCGGACGAGGCCGGGGTGGCGCAGTTCCAGGGCGACCTGCTGGTCGTCGCGGGCGGGGATGAAGGCGACGGTCTCGTCGCAGACGATGAGGCGCTCCACCACCTCGGCGATCGTGCGGTACTCGACCTTGCCGTTGGCCAGTTGGGCCACGTACCCCAGTTTCTCCGGGCTGTGGCGGGCGGTGTGCTGGTAGAGGGTGCGGATGCGCACCCCGCGCTCGATCATGGGGCGGTCGCGTTCGAGGCCCAGGGCGAGGCTGCGCTCGGAGAAGCGGTCGTCGCTGGGCTGGATGGTGAGCATCTCCGAACGGCACTGGCCGGTGGCGAGGTTGAGGGCCTCGTTGATGCGGGCGGCGCCCTCCAGCACGGTGATGGAGTGGTCGGTGGTGGCGGACTGGGCGCTCAGGGCGAGGAACGGCTCGAAGACGTCCGCGAGTTCGACGGACAGCCGGCGGCGTTCGTTGATCTCCTGCTCGATGGGGTGCAGTCGCTGGGCGAGCGCGACGCTGGGCGGAACCGGACGCAGCCAGTCGGCGTCGTCGGGATCGGGGACGAGCAGGGCGAGGTCCACCAGGCAAGGCGCGGACTCCGCGTCCACACGGGCGACCCTCCCCGTGCGCAGGGCGTTGGCGTAAAGTCGGCCACCTTCCTCGCACAGTTGGGTCACCGCATGGGGATGCGTTGCTTTGGTCCGGTTTGCCACGAGATCTCCACCCCCCAGGGTCCTGAACATGCAGGAACATGATGCATCGATCCTGTGGTCATGACGTGCCCGAATGAGCCATCGTCTTTACCGACGGGGGAAGAGGAGACTTTCAAGTGAGGACGAGGCCGACCATGTGCCACAAAATGCTTCGCTCGGTACTTGTTGCCGCCCTCTCCGCCGTGGTGGCCATCGGGGTGCTGAGCGCCCGTTCCGACGTGAAGGACGAGGTGACGGCGGACAGCCACTGGCCGCAGTCCGCAACGACCGTCACGCTGGCGGACAGCCACTGGCCGGTGGCTCCCGTCACGGGGCCGGCTCCCGAGGACCCGACGTCCGGCACGGCGGACGGATCCGGAGCCTGATGTGACCACTCCACCCGACGACCGCTCCTTCCGCCGCGAGATGGCCACGGCCTACCGCTCCGGCTGGCACTTCATCGACCTGGTCACCGCGATCCCGCACAACGGCGACTCGTTGATGGTGGCCGTGTTCGGGGAGCCGGTCGTGGTGACGCGGGACGAGGAGGGCGACGTACGGGCGTACAAGTGCCTTCGGCGGCCTCGGGGGGCGCCGCAGCCCGTGAGATGCGCCATCCGGTACGGAATGATCTTCGTGAACCTGGATCAGCGCGACCACCAGCTGGCCGAGCCGGCCGGTCCGGCCGCCTCCAGGACAGTTTCAGCCACCCCCCGCAGTGCCTGACGCGATTCCCCCGTCGTAACAGATCGCTCAGGTACTTCCCCCCGCAGCGGCGTCACCGTGACCTGAACACGGTGACGCCGCTGCAGTTTCCGGCGACATTTCCGGACCTGTGCGGACGCGGCGACGATCCGCCGGTGGCCGAGAACCACCCCCACGATCAGGTCACACACCCACCGGACGACAACCGGCCCGCTCCGCGGGTTTGCGGACCTCAGCCCTTCCCCATCGCTCGGGTCAGCTTGATCTCGATCACCGCGCGGGTGGGGTTCGGGCGGGGTGGGTGGCCGTAGCGCTCCTCGTAGCGGGTCTCCGCGTCCTTGACGCGCTCCGGGTCGGTGTGGACGAAGGCGCGGCCCTCCAGGGTGGCCCAGCGGCGGCCGTCGACCTGGCAGACGGCGACGCGCGCGCCCTCGGGGCCCGCCGCCAGCACGTTGCGCACCTTCCGGCTCGCTTGGTCGGCGATCACCCGAGCCGTTCGCCCCTCGGGGTCGTATGTCACTCCGACGGGCACCACGTGCGGTGAGCCGTCGGGGCGGGGCGTGGTCAGCGTGCACACGTGCCGTTCCCGCCAGAAGGCGAGGTACGGCGCGTCGGGAGAGCCCGGGTCCTGGGGGTATGCGGCCATGGTGGGGAACTTAGCGGCCGTGCGGCGCCCGACCGCACCTTGAGTGGAATAGACTCAAGTTTGTGTACGTTGTGTGAGTCAGGTGCTGACGGCTGACGCAAGGAGGAGACAGCGAACGTGGACGCCGAGCTGACCAACCGGAGCCGGGACGCGATCCAGGCGGCCGGCAACCGGGCCCTGTCCGGGGGCCACCCCGATCTGACCCCCGCCCATCTGCTCCTGGCTCTCCTGGAGGGCCAGGACAACGAGAACATCGTCGATCTGCTCGCCGCCGTGGACGCCGACCAGGCAGCCGTGCGGGCCGGCGCGGAGAAGGTGCTCGGCTCGCTGCCCAGCGTGGCCGGCTCCACCGTCGCGCCCCCGCAGCCCAACCGCGAGCTGCTCGCCGTGATCGCCGACGCGCAGGCACGCGCCAGGGACCTCGGGGACGAGTACCTGTCGACCGAGCACCTGCTCATGGGCATCGCCGCCAAGGGCGGGCAGGCCGCCGAGGTGCTCTCCCGGCAGGGGGCCACCCCGAAGAAGCTGGTGGACGCCTTCCAGAAGGCCCGCGGCGGACGCCGGGTGACCACCGCCGACCCCGAGGGGCAGTACAAGGCGCTGGAGAAGTTCGGGACCGACTTCACCGCCGCCGCGCGCGAGGGCAAGCTCGACCCCGTCATCGGGCGGGACACCGAGATCCGGCGCGTGGTGCAGGTGCTCTCCCGCCGCACCAAGAACAACCCCGTCCTGATCGGCGAACCGGGCGTCGGCAAGACCGCCGTCGTCGAGGGCCTCGCCCAGCGGATCGTCAAGGGCGACGTCCCCGAGTCGCTGAAGAACAAGCGGCTCGTCGCGCTCGACCTGGGCGCGATGGTGGCCGGCGCCAAGTACCGCGGCGAGTTCGAGGAGCGGCTGAAGACCGTCCTGGCCGAGATCAAGGACTCGGACGGCCAGATCATCACCTTCATCGACGAGCTGCACACCGTCGTGGGCGCCGGCGCGGGCGGCGACTCCGCCATGGACGCGGGCAACATGCTCAAGCCCATGCTGGCCCGCGGCGAGCTGCGCATGGTCGGCGCGACCACCCTCGACGAGTACCGCGAGCGGATCGAGAAGGACCCGGCGCTGGAGCGCCGCTTCCAGCAGGTGCTGGTGGCGGAGCCGACGGTCGAGGACACCATCGCCATCCTGCGCGGTCTCAAGGGCCGCTACGAGGCGCACCACAAGGTGCAGATCGCCGACAGCGCGCTGGTCGCCGCCGCCACCCTCTCCGACCGGTACATCACCTCCCGCTTCCTGCCCGACAAGGCCATCGACCTCGTCGACGAGGCCGCCTCCCGGCTGCGCATGGAGATCGACTCGTCCCCCGTCGAGATCGACGAACTCCAGCGCGCCGTGGACCGGTTGAAGATGGAGGAGCTGGCCCTCGGCAAGGAGACCGACCCGGCCTCCCGGGAGCGCCTGGACAAGCTGCGCCGCGATCTCGCCGACAAGGAAGAGGAGTTGCGCGGTCTCAACGCCCGCTGGGAGAAGGAGAAGCAGTCCCTCAACCGGGTCGGCGAGCTGAAGGAGAAGCTCGACGAACTGCGCGGCCAGGCCGAACGCGCCCAGCGCGACGGCGACTTCGACACCGCCAGCAAGCTGCTCTACGGCGAGATCCCTTCCCTGGAACGCGACTTGGAAGCCGCTTCGGAGGCCGAGGAAGAGGCCGCCAAGGACACCATGGTCAAGGAGGAGGTCGGCAGCGACGACATCGCCGACGTGGTCGCCTCCTGGACGGGCATCCCGGCCGGCCGGCTGCTGGAGGGCGAGACGCAGAAGCTGCTGCGCATGGAGGACGAGCTCGGCAAGCGCCTCATCGGCCAGACCGAGGCCGTGCGCGCGGTGAGCGACGCCGTGCGCCGCTCGCGCGCCGGGATCGCCGACCCCGACCGGCCCACCGGCTCCTTCCTCTTCCTCGGCCCGACCGGCGTCGGCAAGACCGAACTGGCCAAGGCGCTCGCCGACTTCCTCTTCGACGACGAGCGGGCCATGGTCCGCATCGACATGTCGGAGTACGGCGAGAAGCACAGCGTCGCCCGCCTGGTCGGCGCCCCGCCCGGCTACGTCGGCTACGAGGAGGGCGGCCAGCTGACGGAGGCGGTGCGCCGCCGGCCGTACAGCGTCGTCCTGCTCGACGAGGTGGAGAAGGCGCACCCGGAGGTCTTCGACATCCTGCTCCAGGTGCTCGACGACGGCCGGCTGACCGACGGGCAGGGCCGCACGGTCGACTTCCGCAACGTCATCCTGGTGCTCACCTCCAACCTGGGCAGCCAGTTCCTGGTCGACCCGCTCACCAGCGAGGCGGAGAAGAAGGAACAGGTCCTGGAGGTGGTCCGCACCTCCTTCAAGCCGGAGTTCCTCAACCGGCTCGACGACCTGGTCGTCTTCTCGGCGCTGTCCAAGGACGAGCTGAGCCGGATCGCCAGGCTCCAGATCGACCGGCTGGCCAAGCGGCTGGCCGAACGCAGGCTCACCCTGGAGGTCACCGACGCGGCCCTCGCCTGGCTCGCCGACGAGGGCAACGACCCGGCCTACGGCGCCCGCCCGCTGCGCCGCCTGGTCCAGACGGCCATCGGCGACCGCCTCGCCAAGGAGATCCTGTCCGGCGAGGTCAAGGACGGCGACACGGTCCGCGTGGACGCCTTCGGCGAGGGCCTGATCGTGGGCCCCGCGACGGGTCAGGCGACGGGCGCCGAGACGGGTCCCGCGACGGGAAAGACGGTGTAGTCGGGGCACACCGGCCGGGCAGGTTGCCGGTCACGGGGCAAGAGAGAGAGGGTGGGTTGTACGTCTGGTCTCACTGATGGCCGGACGGACCAGACGACCGCAGGAGTGTTCACATATGTCCATCGACCCGTCCTCGATTCCGAACTTCGGGGGCCAGCCCGAGCCGCAGCCCGCACCGGCGGGCCCCGTCGTTCCGGATCAGGACCTGGTGAAGCAGCTCCTCGACCAGATGGAGCTCAAGTACGTCGTAGACGACGAGGGCGACCTCGCGGCGCCGTGGGAGGAGTTCCGCACCTACTTCATGTTCCGCGGTGAGGGGGAGCAGGCGGTCTACTCGGTGCGGACGTTCTTCGACCGGCCGCACAAGATCGACGCCAAGCCGCAGCTGCTGGAGGCGATCGACGACTGGAACCGTCGCACCCTGTGGCCGAAGGTCTACACCCACACCCACGACGACGGCACCGTCCGCCTCATCGGCGAGGCGCAGCTGCTGATCGGCGCCGGTGTGAACATCGAGCTGTTCGTCTCCTCGACGGTGAGCTGGGTGCGGGCGGCCATCGAGTTCGACAAGTGGCTCGTGGAGCAGCTGGGCCTGGAGCAGGAGGTCAACGACGCGGAGAAGCCCGAGGAGGGCGACGAGTAACTCCGTCCCGCGCGCACCACTTGACCCCCGCGCCCCGCGAGTCACACCTCACGAGAGCCCGGCCCGATCCGCGACCACGCGGCCCGGCCGGGCTCTCGCCGTCCACGGCCCGGACCCCGTGCGGCGCGGATCAGGGTGCGAATGTCTTGCGCAGCCGCTCCGTCGCGTCCGCCAGGACCTCCGTCCGCTTGCAGAACGCGAACCGTACGAAGGGTGCGCCCTGGTCGCGGTGGTCGTAGAAGACGGCGTTGGGGATGGCCACCACGCCGGCGCGCTCGGGCAGGGCGCGGCAGAACGCGAAGCCGTCGGTCTCGCCCAGGGGGCGGATGTCCGTGGTGACGAAGTACGTGCCCGCCGGGCGGTAGACCGCGAAGCCCGCGGCCGTCAGTCCCGCCGACAGCAGGTCCCGCTTGGCCCGCATGTCCGCGCGGAAGCCGTCGAAGTACGCGTCCGGCAGGCTCAGTGCCTCCGCCACGGCGTACTGGAACGGGCCGGAGGCGACGTACGTCAGGTACTGCTTCGCCGACCGGACCGCCGTGACCAGCTCGGGGGCCGCCGTCAGCCAGCCGACTCCTCGTTCGTACACCTATTGGCGGGTGGCGCCGCTACCTGCCCGGACCGGCTCACAGCCGTGCCGCCGGGCCCGGGACAGGGCCCTGTCCGCCGTATCCTGAGCACACACGGGAAGGAGCCGTTCATGAGCGTCGACGCGATCGTGCACACCGAGTTCCCCAAGGGATACACGGTCCTGTTCGGAGCCGACGGAAAGGTGATCATGACTCCGCAGAGCGAAGAGCATTCCAGCACCATCAGGTCGATGCAGATCGACTCCGCTGTCGCTCTCGGCCGTCACGCGAAGGTCACCTCCGATGTCTACATCGACTTCCCCGCCGACGAGAACTCCGCCCCCGACCTCGCGATCATGCGCGAGGACGCACGCAAGGAAGGCAAGCGCTACAGCTTCGAGGACGTCCTGCTGATCTCCGAGGTCGTCTCGACCTCCTCCGCCCGCAAGGACTACGACGACTGCACCGCCAAGTACGGCCGCTACGGCATCCCGATCTACCTGGTCGTCGACCCGTACGCCCAGGAAGTCGTCCTCCACACCCAGCCGACCGGTACCGGTTACATCGCGGCACACACGCACAAGTACGGCACCGGCAAGCTCCCCATCCCCCTGGCCGACGGCCGCACCTTCACCCTCGATCTTGACGAGCTCCCGCGCCCGGAGCCCGAGGCAGACGCCCGCTGACGAAGGACTGCCGGGGCGGCCTCGTCCGGTGTGAGGGCTCAGCTCCCGCCCGTCCAGTACTTCTGGAGTCCCGCAACCGCCTCGGGATGTACGGACCTGTCGGCCGACTCCCGGGCCGCGTTCCCAGGCGAGTTGAAGGCCGGGCATCACCCGTTCCTGAGGGGTCCGGACATCACCTGTCCCTGAGTCGGCCGGGCCCCGGCCGTCGTCCGAATTGCGGGCTCACCGGGCCCCTGTCCGCGAAGGTCCGGCGGGCCACTGACCTCCTGAAAGAACCGGGGGAAAGAACTCCCGCCCACCCACCCTCCCCGGCTGCGAGGCTCGCGTCACCCGTCCGAGTGACCGGCTTGCAGCAGCGGGATACGGGCGGTTACGTTCGCCGCGACAACCGCAAACAGACGACGGCCCCCGGCCGGGACTGGCATCCCGAACGAGGGCCTGACCGATCAGGAAGCAGAAACCTTCCCGATGGCTGACCCGCAGTCTAACGCGCCCCTGCGCGGCGACGCTGGAGCTTCGACCTCCGGCGTGATCCACGTCCGCACCCGCCTCACGGCCGACTTCACCGTGATCTCCAACGCCCTCGCCCAGCGACGCGGCAGCGCGGTCACGGTCGGCGTCGCGGCGTACATCTCCTCGCTGCCCGACGGCACGCCCGTGACCATCACCGCACTGTGCGACCACTTCGACGAGGGGGAGATCCTGATCTCCCGAGCACTCAGGGAACTCGAAGCAGCCGGATACCTGGAACGCCGCCGCGAGCGACTGCCCACCGGGCAGATCCGTACCCGGACGTACTTCTACGACCTCCCCGGCGGCGACCCCGACGACGGCCCGCCCGAGCCGCCGAAGCCGCCCCGGCCCCGGAAGCAGCCGAACGCGCAGGCAGCGCCTCCTTCCGCGCCCGTGCGGGGAACTCCGTCGGCGCCCGCGCAGGTGGAGGCCGTGGAACCCGCACCCGCGTCACTCGACGACGCAGACCCGCGGGCCGTCGCCGTACTCACCGCGCTGCGCCGGGTCGACCCGCGCCTCATCCTCTCCGCGCAGGAGGCGACCCGCCTGGCCCCGGCCGTGACCCAGTGGCTGGCTGCGGGGGTAGGGGCACCCGAGATCACCGAGCTGCTCACCGCACGACTCCCCGACCGCTTCAAGACCCGTCCGGCAGGCATCCTCGCCTTCCGCCTCCGCGAGACGCCCCTCCCCGCGCCACCGCCGCTCCCCCTCCCTCAGATCGCGACCCGCCCACTTGTGCTGCCCTTCCAGGACTGTGACGGCTGTGACCGGCCCTTTCGAGCCCCCGCACCGGGACGCTGCCGGGACTGCCGGTCGGGGGGCCGACTTCGTGCGGCAGGCTGAGCTGGCTGAGGGGCGGTCGGACCTCGGGTGGGAGGCTTGATGCGCGACGACGCGAGAGCTGTCCCCGGCAGGGGCACGCTGCCTACGCGGTGAGGAGCGACCGCATCGAGCGCACATGGCCGTGAGGTCCGCTCCGCCCTCGTTTTCCTCACCCGTGTCACATTGCCCGCAGTCGCTTGACGGCCTCGTCCAGAATCTGTGACTGCTTGCAGAACGCGAACCGTACGAAGGGTGCGCCCTGGTCGCGGTGGTCGTAGAAGACGGCGTTGGGGATGGCCACCACGCCGGCGCGCTCGGGCAGGGCGCGGCAGAACGCGAAGCCGTCGGTCTCGCCCAGGGGGCGGATGTCCGTGGTGACGAAGTACGTGCCCGCCGGGCGGTAGACCGCGAAGCCCGCGGCCGTCAGTCCCGCCGACAGCAGGTCCCGCTTGGCCCGCATGTCCGCGCGGAAGCCGTCGAAGTACGCGTCCGGCAGGCTCAGTGCCTCCGCCACGGCGTACTGGAACGGGCCGGAGGCGACGTACGTCAGGTACTGCTTCGCCGACCGGACCGCCGTGACCAGGGCGGGGGCCGCCGTCAGCCAGCCGACCTTCCAGCCGGTGAAGGAGAAGGTCTTCCCGGCGGAGGAGATGGTGACGGTCCGCTCGCGCATGCCCGGCAGGGTCGCCAGCGGTACGTGCTCGGCGTCGTCGAAGACCAGGTGCTCGTACACCTCGTCCGTGACGACCAGCAGGTCCCGCTCCACCGCCAGCTCGGCGATCGCGGTCAGCTCCGCACGGGTGAGGACGGTGCCGGTCGGGTTGTGCGGGGTGTTGATCAGCAGCAGCCGGGTGCGGTCGGTGAGGGCGGCGCGCAGCTCGTCCAGGTCCAGGCGGAAGCGGGCGTGCTCCGGGTCCGGCCGCAGTGTCACCGGCACGCGCGTGCCGCCCGCCATGGCGATGCAGGCCGCGTAGGAGTCGTAGTACGGCTCCAGGGCGACGACCTCGTCCCCGGGCTCCAGCAGCGCCAGCAGTGAGGCGGCGACGGCCTCCGTGGCGCCGGCGGTGACCAGCACCTCCGTGTCGGGGTCGAACGTCAGCCCGTAGCGGCGCCGCTGGTGCTCGACGATCGCCGTCCGCAGCTCGGGGACGCCGGGCCCCGGCGGGTACTGGTTGCCGCGCCCGTCCCGCAGCGCCCGCACCGCCGCCTCCCGCACCTCCTCGGGGCCGTCCGTGTCCGGGAAGCCCTGCCCGAGGTTGATCGCCCCGGTCGCCACCGCCAGGGCGGACATCTCGGCGAAGATCGTCGTCCCGAACTCGGTGAGACGGCGGTTGAGGAAGGGACGTGCGGTGGAGGTCATGCCGGTCATCCTGCGCCGAAGCTCTGGACTTCCTCAAGTGCGCTTTGGCCCGCGCGGCGGATGGGAATCCCCCGTGCACGCGACGCTCACACGTCGCGCGAGGCGCCCACGGGGGGCCGCTTCGGGGGATTCGAAAGGAGGGTGACGCCATGCTCCTGGGCCTCATCCTGGCGGCGGCGGTCATCGTGCTCGTCGTGTCTCTGATCGTCCACGCCCGCACGGGCGGCGGCTCGTCCCGCCGAAGCGGCGCGGGCGCCCGCCGTACCCGCAGCCGCACGGGCGGCCGGGGCGGTCACAGCAGCGGCTGGTGGGCCGGAGGGGGCGGCGCCGGCACGTCCTGCGGTTCGTCGGGCAGCTCCTGCGGCAGCGGCTCGTCCTCCTGCGGCTCGTCGTCGGGCAGCTCCTGCGGAGGCGGCTCGTCCTGCGGCGGAGGCGGCGGATGCGGCGGAGGCAGCTGACACGGGGCAGCTGAGCTCCCCGGGGGAGCCGTATCCGGACCGCGAGGGTCCGCTCCTTGACCGGGGCGTCCCTCGCGGTCGCACCATGTCCGGCCGCATCGGTATCGCGGTCGCACCATGTCCGGACGCATCGGGTATCGCGGTCGCACCATGTCCCGCCGCATCGGGCATCGCGCCGCCTCGGGGGTCGCGCGCGGGCGCGCGTCGTGGTGCGCGAGGGCCGCATGGCGTGCGCCGTTGTTGAACAGTTGAGCTGTGGAGCCCTCTAGGGGATGGAAACCCCACGAAGTTGGGTAAAAACGCTGTGTTGGCGCCACAGTTCATGATTCCCTACAATCCACCAACGCAGCCCCTCGGACCCCTACGGACGTCCCGCGCGGACGTCCTCCCCAGGAAACGGGCCGACCGGGCGACCTCCCGGTGTCTGCCGGGGCGTGCCGGACCTTCCCTCTCTTTGCGTTCTAGCGGAGCCGAGTCATGCTCACGACCCTGCACACGTCCTACACCGACACGCGCGCGGCCGACCTCGCCTGGGCCCTGGGGCGTGAACCGCTGCCCGCCCTGGCCACCCTCGACCTCGAACTGTCGGGCGCCAAGGTCCAGTTGCGACTCCTCGGCGCCTCGCACCAGGTGCTGCTGGAGGAAGAGCGGGGCAGTTGCTCGGAGACGGTGGCCTGCCTCCCCGGCAGCAGCACCCCGCTGCCCCTCGGCGTGGCCAAGCGGGTGGGCGACTGGGAGTACGAGTTCGCCGCACACGTAGAAGAGTTGACGCCCAGTCAGTTCGCCGTGCGCGCCCAGGAACTGCTTGCCCTCGTCTCCGGCCACCCGCACGGCCTGGCCGGCGTCTTCCCCGGCAGCCCGCACGCCTTCACCGCGCTGGTCGCCCAGCGGCACGAAGGGGCCGTCCACTGGCGCACCTGGCACGCGTACCCGCAGGACGGGCAGCTGGTGGCGACGCGCACAAGGGTGGACGTACGCGCGCCGGCGCTCGCGAACGCCCCGTCCTCCGACGGCGACTTCAGGCCGAGGGCGGTTCAAACGCGGGGCGCGTGACCGGTGCCGGGTTCCACACGTGTGGGTGACGAAGCGTGCCGCACTCGTGACGTAACGTCGCAGTCGTGATCGAGTCGCACGCACCAGCCCCGCCCGGCGCCCCGCCCCCCTGGCGCGGCCCCGCGCGGCTGCCCGTCCGGCAGGGCACCGGGCGGTTCCTGGTCCTCGTGTGCGTCTTCGTCTGCGCCGCCTGCGGGCTGGTGTACGAACTCGAACTGGTCGCGCTCGCCTCGTACTTGATGGGCGACTCGGTCACCCAGGCCTCCGTCGTGCTGTCCGTGATGGTGTTCGCGATGGGCATCGGCTCCCTCGCCGCCAAACGGCTGCGCCCGCTCGCCGCCGCCGGGTTCGCCGCGATCGAGGTGGTGCTCGCCCTGGTGGGCGGCTGCAGCGCCCTGGCGTTGTACGCGGCGTTCGCCTGGACGGGTGACTGGGGCGGGCTGTGGGCTGACGGACCCCGGGTGCTGATCGTCGCGTTCTCCCTGGCCATCGGCCTGCTCATCGGGGCCGAGGTGCCGCTGCTGATGGAGCTGATCCAGCGCATCCGCCGCCAGGACGCGGGCGGCGCGGTCGCCGACCTCTTCGCCGCCGACTACGTCGGCGCGCTCGTCGGCGGCCTGGCCTTCCCCTTCCTGCTGCTGCCCCGCCTCGGCCAGCTGACCAGCTCCCTGCTGACCGGCGCGGTCAACGTGGTCGCCGGGGGCGCCCTCGTCCTCGGCCTGTTCCGCCGCGACCTCACCCGCCGCGCCCGCTGGACCCTCGTCGTCGCAGGCATCACCGTCCTCGGCGTCCTCGCCTCCGCCGCCGTCCTCGTCGACGACTTCGAACGGGCCGCGCGGCACGCGATGTACGGCGACCACGTCCGGGTGGCGCTGCGCACCGGCGTCCAGGAGGTCGTCCTCACCGGCGACGCCGACGGCGGCCCCGTCGGCCTCTACCTCGACGGCCGGCTCCGCGGCGGCGGCCCCGCCGAGCGCCGCTACCACCAGGCCCTGGTCAGCCCCGCGATGCACGGCCCGCACGGGAGGGTGCTGATCCTCGGAGGCGGCGACGGGCTGGCCGCCCGCGAGGTCCTCGCCCGCCCCGGCGTCGACCGTCTCGACGTCGTCGAACCCGACGCCCGGCTGCTCCGCCTCGCCCGCACCGACCCGGCGCTCTCCCGCCTCAACGAGCACGCCTTGGACGACCCGCGCGTCCACGTCACCGTCGCCGACGCCTTCGACCGCCTGCGGAAGATCCCCCCGGACGCCTACGACGTGGTGATCACCGACCTGCCCGACCCCGGCGAGACCGCCGGCGCCAAGCTGTACTCCCAGGAGTTCTACGGCCTGGCCCGCCGCGCCCTGCGCCCCGCGGGCCGGCTCGCCGTCCACGCCGGGCCGGTCGCCACCCGCCCCCACGCCTTCTGGACCGTCGAGACCACACTGCGCGCGGCGGGGCTGCACACGGCCGCCTACCGCACGAGCGGCGACGGCGACGGTGACGGCGACTGGGGCTTCGTACTGGCAGCGGGAGACCGCCCGCCCGGGCTCCGCCTCGACCCCGGCGAGCGGGAGCTGCGCGAGCGGACGGAGGGCTTGCGGGCCTCCACCTTGCTGCACCCGCGTTACTAGCGCCACGACGGAGGCGTGTGGCGCGGGCACCGCGGCAGGCGTCGGCTCCGAGTTGTGGCGGAGGGGAGGTGTGGTGGCGTGGGCCTGGGTAGGCTCCGCATCTATGGAGCAAGAGGTGTTCGTTCCGGTTCCGGCCGAGCGGCTGAGGGCGGCCCTCGCCGACCCCGAGCAGGTGGCCCGGGCCGTTCCCGGGCTCCAGCAGGACGCCGGCACCGAGCCCGTCGCGGGCCGGCTGAAGCTGCGCGTCGCCGGCCACACCATCACCTACCGGGGCGCCCTGCGTGTCACCGTTCAGGGCGACGGCGGCTACGTCGTGGAGGGCGACGCGACCGAGGCCCGCGGCACGGGCACGGTCAAGCTCGCGCTCACCGTGCGACTGCGGGAGTCGGAGGGCGGGACCGCCGTCGTCTTCGAGGGCACGGCGTCCGCGGCGGGCCGGATCGCCGAACTCCCCTCGGACGCGGTCGACTCAGCGGTCGCACGGCTGCTGAACCGGTTCGCGGAGAACCTGGGGGAGGGGGCGGAGCAGACCCCGGCGGAGGCCTCCGGCGGAAGCCCGGCTTCCGACGCGCCGGAGCCCTCGGAAGCGGCCCCCGCCGACGCGGCCCCCGCCGACGCGGCCCCCGCCCCGGAAACGCCCGCCGAAGAAGCCCCCTCGGGCCTCCCCGCCGGCGCCGGACCCGAGGCCACCGCCGAACCGGAAGCCACCGCCGGAAGGGATGCAACCGCCGAACCGGAAGCCACCGCCGGAACCGACGCAACCGCCGGCATCGAACCCGACGAAGATCCGGACGGCCCCCCTGCCGAAGCCGCGCACGCCCGCCGGACGATGATCGGGCGCAGCGCCGAGGAGGTCGACCACGCCCCGCCGCGCGGCCGCTACGCCCCCGTCCCCGCCCCGGAGACAGTCGCACGCAACGACATCCTGCGCTGGGCCGCCCCCGCCGCCGCGTTCGCCGTGGCGTCGGCGATCGTCGTCGGCAGGGCGTTGCGCCGCCGTCGTTGAGCCCGCGCGCTCTTGATCGCCTCGGTAGGGTCGTCCCGTGAGCGACGAAGACATCACGCTGACCGCGGGCGACGCGGAGGCGACCGTGCGGCCCGGCAACGGCGGACGGGTCACGGGGCTGCGCGTCGGCGGTGTGGAGCTGCTGCGCCAGGGGGAGCGGTTCGGCTGCTTCCCGATGGTCCCGTGGTGCGGGCGCATCAGGGACGGCCGCTTCCGCGACGGCGGGGCCGTCCACCAGATGCCGCTGAACTCCCCGCCGCACGCCATCCACGGCACCGTCCGGGACGGCGCGTGGCGGGTGGCCCGCCGTTCCGCCGACGAGGCGGTCCTGACGTACGACCTGGTGGAGCCCTGGCCCTACCCCGGCCGGGTCACCCAGATCGTGGCGCTGACCGAGGACGCGCTGACGCTGTCCATGGCGGTGGAGACGTACGGCTCGTCCTTCCCGGCGCAGATCGGCTGGCACCCCTGGTTCAACCGCGACCTCGGCGGCGAGAGCGTGCGCATCGCCTTCGACCCCGCCTGGCAGGAGGAGCGCGGCGACGACCACCTGCCCACCGGCGAGCGAGTCGAGCCGAAGCCCGGCCCCTGGGACGACTGCTTCGGCATGCCCGACGGCGTGGACGTGACCCTCACCTGGCCGGGGCGGCTGGAGCTGAAGGTGACCAGCCCCGAGCAGTGGGTCGTCGTCTACGACGAGCAGGAGGCGGCCGTGTGCGTGGAACCGCAGACCGGCCCGCCCGACGGCCTGAACTCCCACCCGCGCCTGGTCACCCCCCTGGAGCCGCTGGAGACCACGACGACCTGGCGCTGGACCCGACTCTGAGCCCCACGTCCGATGCCGGGCCCCGAGCCCCGGGGCCTGAGTCCCGGACCCCGAGCCCGGGCCCTGGGCTCCCCCTACGGGGTCGCCTCTAAGCTGTTCGGCATGACGGACACACGCGGCGCGCTGCTGCAGCAGATCAAGGACAAGGCCGTGGTGCACGGCAAGGTGACCCTGTCGTCGGGTCTCGAGGCCGATTACTACATCGACCTGCGCCGCATCACCCTCGACGGGCAGGCCGCCCCGCTGGTCGGGCAGGTGCTGCTCGACCTGACCGCCGACCTGGAGTTCGACGCCGTCGGCGGTCTGACCATGGGCGCGGACCCGGTCGCCGCCGCGATGCTGCACGCCGCCGCCGCGCGCGGCCGCTCGCTGGACGCCTTCGTCGTGCGCAAGGCGGCCAAGGCGCACGGCCTGCAGCGGCGCGTCGAGGGCCCGGAGATCCGGGGCCGCCGGGTGCTGGTCGTCGAGGACACCTCCACCACCGGCGGCTCGCCGCTCACCGCCGTCGAGGCCGTGCGCGAGGCGGGCGCCGAGGTCGTGGCCGTGGCGACCATCGTGGACCGGGCGACCGGCGCCGCCGAGAAGATCCAGGAGGGCGCGGGCGTGCCGTACCTGTACGCCTACGCCAAGGACGAGCTGGGCCTGGACTGACCGGCGGGTGGACACCCGCTGGATCATCGGGCCATGTCTGGAAAGATGGGGACGACGATGACGTCGCACCCCAGGTCTAGGTCAGGGCCGTAACAACGCAGATCGCCAACCCGCACACCCAAGGAGCGGACGAATGCCCATCGCAACCCCCGAGGTCTACAACGAGATGCTCGACCGGGCGAAGGCAGGCAAGTTCGCCTACCCGGCCATCAACGTCACCTCGACCCAGACCCTGCACGCGGCTCTGCGCGGCTTCGCGGAGGCGGAGAGCGACGGCATCATCCAGATCTCGACCGGCGGCGCCGAGTTCCTGGGCGGCCAGTACAACAAGGACATGGTGACGGGCGCCGTCGCGCTCGCGGAGTTCGCGCACATCGTCGCCGAGAAGTACCCGGTGACGGTGGCCCTGCACACCGACCACTGCCCGAAGGACAAGCTCGACGGGTACGTACGTCCGCTGCTCGCCATCTCCAAGAAGCGCGTCGAGGCGGGTCTCGGCCCGCTGTTCCAGTCGCACATGTGGGACGGCTCCGCCGAGACCCTGGCCGACAACCTCTCCATCGCCCAGGAGCTGCTGGAGCAGGCCCGCGCCGCGAAGATCATCCTCGAGGTGGAGATCACGCCGACCGGTGGCGAGGAGGACGGCGTCTCCCACGAGATCAACGACTCCCTCTACACCACGGTCGACGACGCGATCCGTACGGCCGAGGCGCTCGGCCTCGGTGAGAAGGGCCGCTACCTGCTGGCCGCGTCCTTCGGCAACGTCCACGGCGTGTACAAGCCGGGCAACGTCGTGCTCCGCCCGGATCTGCTGAAGGAGCTGAACGAGGGCGTCGCCGCCAAGTTCGGCCAGCCGGCCGGCTCGAAGCCGTTCGACTTCGTCTTCCACGGCGGCTCCGGCTCCTCTGCGGAGGAGATCGCGACCGCGCTGGAGAACGGCGTGGTCAAGATGAACATCGACACGGACACGCAGTACGCCTTCACGCGTCCCGTCGCCGACCACATGTTCCGCAACTACGACGGCGTGCTGAAGGTCGACGGCGAGGTGGGCTCGAAGAAGACCTACGACCCGCGCACCTGGGGCAAGCTGGCCGAGGCCGGCATGGCGGCGCGTGTCGTCGAGGCGACGCAGCACCTGCGCTCGGCGGGCACGAAGATCAAGTAGTTCCTGACCGGACCGGCCCGAACCCCTCCCCGGGGAAGCGGATCGGCAAGCGGTTTCCGGCATGTCGAGGGCCCGGCGCCCGTGTTCCCGCACGGCGCCGGGCCCTCGTGTGTCCGGAAAGCCGCTCCCCTCGGTAATCCGGGGAGCGGGATGTCAGGGGCATGCTCTACGCTGCGGATCACCGCGCCCCGGTCCGGGGCGGCGGTTTCCGCGTTCCCGTCGGGAGCGCGAAGGACCAATGGGGGGTCTCTTCATCGTGCGTAAGCGCACTCTCTCGGCCGCGACGGCGCTCGCGGTCCTCTTCAGCTCCGCCGCACTGATCGTGGGCGGCGCGGGCTCGGCGGCGGCGGACAGCAGCAAGGTCCTGCCGCTGAGGTCCACGGGTGACGTCGTCGTCGACGGCGTCCACAAGCAGGTCTTCATCAGCGACCCGTACATCGGCAAGGTCGTCGCCACCGACTACGAGGGCAGGGTGCTGGGCTCCGTCACCGGCCTGCCCGGTGTCACCGGTCTCGCGCTCTCCGCCGACTCGGGCCGCCTGTACGCCGCCGTCCCGGGCGCCGACGCGGTCGTGGCCCTGGACACCGTGGCGGTCACCGAGCAGGCCCGGTACGCGACCGGCGAGGGCACCGACCCGCGCTACGTCGCCCTCGCCGGCGGCAAGGTCTGGTTCGGCTACGGCGGCGACCACGACGGAGCGATCGGCTCGGTCGACGTGACCGGCGCCGAGCCGGTGGTCGCCCTGGACCAGGACGCCGACACCGACTACTCGGGCGCCCCGCGCCTGGTCTCCTCGCCCGCGAACCCGAACGTCATCGCGGCCGCCAGCTCCTCCTACCACCGGTTCGCCGTCGCGACGTACGACGTGACGACGGGCGCCGCGGCCCGCACCGCGCTCAACACCACCGCGTGGTCCGGCATCACCAACGATCTCGCCTACACGCCGGACGGCAACCGCCTCATCACGGCGAACGCCGGCAACGTGCACCACGTCTTCCAGACCTCGGACCTCGCCGAGGTGGGCACCTACCCGAGCGACTACAGCGGCGCGGCCGTGGCCGTCGCCGCCGACGGCACCGTCGCGGTGGGCTCCGGCTCGGTGTACCGGGACGACGTCTTCGTCTACCGGCCCGGTGAGACGAAGTCCGTGCGCACGTACGACTTCCCGAACACCAGCAGCAGCAGCGGCGGGGACGCGCTCGTCGACGGCGGTCTGGCCTGGGAGCCCGGCGGCGGCCGGCTCTTCGCGGTGACGAACAACTACGACACCAACCCGCGTCTGTACGTCCTGGACGAGCCGACCAAGTCCGCGCCGACGGTCACTGTCAAGGCGCCGGCGACGGCCCAGCGCGCCAAGCCGCTCACCGTCTCCGGCAAGGTCGCCGCGACGCTGCCGCTGCCCGCCGGGACCCCGCTCACCGTGACCCGGTTCGACGTCGAGGCCCCGCAGGGCAAGGCGCTCGGCACGAAGAAGCTCGGCGCGGGCGGGGCGTTCTCGTTCACGGACACCCCGACGGCCTCCGGGAACGTCACCTACAAGGTCGCCTACGCCGGGGACGCCCAGCACTCGGCAGCTTCCGGGACCGCGCTGGTCAAGGTCGCCCACGCCAAGACCGCGCTGACCCTGGACCGCAACGGCCTCACGGTCAACTACGCCACCACGGTGACGTACACGGCCACGCTCGGCCCGACCTACAAGAACCGTGTCGTGGAGATCTGGGCCGACCCGTGGGGCCCGGAGCCCAAGCGGCTGCTCAAGCGCGGCACCGTCAACGCCAAGGGCAAGCTGTCGGCGTCGATGTGGATGAGCCGTGACACCACGGTCACCGCGGTCTTCGCCGGCGACGCCCGCTACGGCTGGGCCCAGGCCGTGTCCGGCGTGCGCACCCGCGCCGGCGTGTCGACGACCCTCTCGCGCCACTACAAGTGGACGAAGTTCGGCAACACCTGGTACCAGACCTACCACCAGACGACCGACCCGCTCATCACCACCTGGCACAACGCCTACCCGGGCCGGTACACCCGTCTCGACTTCCAGGTCTACGTCCAGGGCGCCTGGTACTCGGGCGGCGACCCCGAGTACTTCCCGCTGGGCAGGGACGGCAAGTCGCTCGTCACCCTCGACGGCGACGGCGCGGCCGGCTACCGCTTCCGTGTCCGCTCCGCGTAC
This sequence comes from Streptomyces sp. NPDC002566, assembly GCF_042889585.1. Taxonomy (NCBI): domain Bacteria; kingdom Bacillati; phylum Actinomycetota; class Actinomycetes; order Kitasatosporales; family Streptomycetaceae; genus Streptomyces; species Streptomyces sp. NPDC002566. The sequence continues at coordinate 492,764 of NZ_JBIARD010000006.1, forward strand.
ATCGACGGCTACAACGGCGACAACGTGAACTCCACGGTGTACGGGCCGTGGAAGTACTTCAACTTCACTCGCTGAACCGTCGGCGCGTGACGTGAGAGCGGTGCGCGGGCCGATGGTCCGCGCATCCTGGTCGAGCCCGGTGTCCCCCTGAGGGGCGCCGGGCTCGACCGGTTTCCGGCGGGCCGCCGCGTCGGTGACAGACTGGAGGCCATGTCCATTCACGAGAACCTCCTCGGGGGCCCGCCCCCGACCCACCTCCCCGACGACCCCGAGCCCCGCGAGCTCCTCGCCGAGGGCACGCCCCCCGCCGACGTCGCCGCCCGGTACCCCACGTCCTCCCTGGCCTGGGCGCAGCTCGCGGACGACGCCTTCGAGCGGGGCAGCGTCGTCGAGTCGTACGCGTACGCCCGTACGGGGTACCACCGCGGCCTGGACAGCCTGCGCCGCAACGGCTGGAAGGGGCACGGTCCGGTGCCCTGGGAGCACGAGCCGAACCGCGGCTTCCTGCGCGCCCTGCACGCCCTCGCCCGTGCCGCGGGAGCGATCGGGGAGCAGGAGGAGTACGAGCGCTGCTCGCAGTTCCTGAAGGACTCCTCGGCCACGGCGGCCCAGACGCTGGGCTAGCGGGCGCCGTACGGCAGCGGGCCCGACCGGTGTGACCGGGCGGGCCTCCCGCTCTCGGGTGTGACCGGGCGGGCCTCGCGTTCTCGGGTGTGACCGGGCGGACCTTGCACTTTCGGGTGACGATTGCGGAGGATGCCCGTGGGGACCGGGGCCCCCTGTCGAAAACGGCAGGGGCGGACCGCTACCCGGAGTACACAACAGGAGACAGCGATGTCCCAGGAGGCTCACGAGGCTCTCGAGCCCGAGACCCCGAACCTCGACTTCGCAGGCACGACGCCGTACGAGGACTACGTCAAGGCGGACGTGCTCACCCACCTCCAGCACACCCTCTCCGACGATCCCGGAGAGATGGTCTTCCTGGTCACCACCCAGGTGATGGAGCTGTGGTTCACGGTGATCGTCCACGAGTGGGAGACGGCGTCGAACGCCCTGCGCTCCGACGACGTGCCAACCGCGATCGCCGCCCTGAAGCGTTCCGTACGGGAACTGGAGGCGCTGAACGCGTCCTGGAAGCCGCTCGGGCAGCTCACCCCGGCCCAGTTCAACGCGTACCGCTCCGCCCTCGGCGAGGGCTCCGGCTTCCAGTCGGCGATGTACCGGCGGATGGAGTTCCTGCTCGGCGACAAGTCCGCGTCCATGCTGGTCCCGCACCGCGGCGCGCCCCGCGTCCACGACGAGCTGGAGAAGGCGCTGCACGAGCCGAGCCTCTACGACGAGGTGCTGCGGCTGCTCGCGCGGCGCGGGCACGCGATCCCCGACGCCGTGCTCACGCGTGACGTGTCGCTGCGGTACGAGCCGTCGCCGGAGGTCGAGGCGGCCTGGACCGCCCTGTACTCGGGCGACGAGAGCGACGAACTGGCCCGGCTGGGCGAGGCGTTGACCGATGTCGCCGAACTGGTGTGGCGCTGGCGCAACGACCACCTCGTCGCCACCCGGCGCGCGATGGGCGCGAAGACCGGCACGGGCGGCTCGGCCGGTGTGGCGTGGCTGGAGAAGCGCGCCCGCAAGAACGTCTTCCCGGAGCTGTGGACGGCGAGGTCCTATGTCTGAGCTCGCCTCCAAGGCAACAAAGCTGGACGCCGACGACCTACTTGCCTTCAAGCGTTCGGAGTTCCTGCTCGACGGGGACGTCTACCTGGACGGCAACTCGCTCGGCGCGCTGCCCGCGTCCGTCCCCGGCCGGCTGGAGGACGTCGTCCGCCGGGAGTGGGGCGAACTGCGCATCCGCTCCTGGGAGGAGAGCGGCTGGTGGACGGCGCCCGAGCGGATCGGTGACCGCATCGCCCCGCTGGTGGGCGCGGCGGCCGGCCAGATCGTCGTGGGCGACTCGACAAGTGTCAACGTGTTCAAGGCACTTGTGGCGGCGGTGCGTATGGCGACGACGGAGGGGGGAGCGGGGCGGGACGAGATCCTCGTCGACGCGACCACGTTCCCCACGGACGGCTACATAGCCGAGTCGGCGGCCCGGATGACCGGCTGCAAGCTGCGGCCCGTCGCCCCGGCCGACGTCCCTGCGGCCCTGTCGGACCGCACGGCGGCGGTGCTGCTGAACCACGTCGACTACCGCACGGGACGGCTGCACGACCTGCCGTCGCTCACCGCCGCCGTGCACGCGGTGGGCGCGATCGCCGTCTGGGACCTGTGTCACAGCGCGGGCGCCCTGCCGGTGGGCCTCGACGAGCACGGCGTGGACCTCGCGGTCGGCTGCACCTACAAGTACCTGAACGGCGGCCCGGGTTCACCGGCGTACCTGTACGTCCGGCGGGATCTCCAGGGCCGCTTCGACTCCCCGCTCCCCGGCTGGAACTCGCACGCCGAGCCCTTCGGCATGCGCCCCGCCTACGAGCCGGCCGCGGGGGCACCGCGCGGGCGGGTCGGAACCCCCGACATCCTGTCCATGCTGGCCCTCGAAGCGGCCCTGGAGGTGTGGGAGGGCGTCTCGATCGACACGGTCAGGAGCAAGTCCCTTGCACTGACGGACTTCTTCCTGGAGTGCGTGACGGAGTACGTCCCCGAGGGCCGCGTGGAGTCACTGACCCCGGTGCGTCACGAGGAACGCGGCAGCCAGGTGGCCCTGCGCTGCGAGGACGCCGCGACCGTCATGAAACACCTCATCGCCCGAGGCGTGGTGGGCGACTTCCGCGCCCCCGACATCCTCCGCTTCGGCTTCACCCCGCTGTACGTCACCTACGCGGACACGGAGAAGGCGGCCCGCACACTCGCGGAAACCCTGACCGCCTGACCCACAGGCGGCCGCACCCCGAGGTGCGGCCGCCCGCCCTCAGCTGCGGCCGGCCACGCCCCGAGCTGTCCGCCTCCCGCCCCAGCTGCTCAGCTGCGGGCAGTCGTGCTGCTGGGGCGATGGGGGAGGGTGGGCCACCCCAAAACCAGGCCCCACCCCGAGCCCCGGCCGGCAGAACCATCAAACCCCTGATCCGGCGTCATATCCCCGTGTCCCCCCACGTCACGGGCCTGATACCGTCCCCGCCAACGGCCGATCCCAAACCTGGTCCGCCACCCCACTCGTAGAACCCCGTTTCGCCGCTGAGAGGTTGGAGCATGCCGGACGACGCCGTCGCAGCCCGGGCCGCCGCCGAGGAGGAGTCGGCCTTCTCGCACCCGGCGGTCGCCCCCGACGCCACCGCCTCCTACGGCGACCACCCCGACCAGGTGATCGACTTCTACGCCCCGCGCGAGGGCAGCGCCCCGACCGACACCGTCCCCCTGATCGTCGTCCTGCACGGCGGCGCCTGGCGCGCACCGTACGACCGACGGCACATCACCCCGTTCGCGGCCTACCTCGCCGAACGAGGCTTCGCCGTGGCGAACGTGGAGTACCGCCGAGGCCAGGAACAGGGACCGGCACAGGAACCGACCCCCGCCCCGATCGCCGGCCGCTGGCCCCACACCTTCGACGACGTGGCCGCCGCCCTCGACGCCCTCCCCGCCCTGGCCCGCGAGGCCATCCCGCAGGCGGACCCCCGCCGCACGGTGCTCACGGGACATTCGGCAGGCGGTCACCTCGCTCTGTGGGCGGCGGCCCGGCATGTCCTGCCCGCCGACGCCCCTTGGCGCACCGGCGGCCCGGCCCCGCTCCGGGGCGTCGTCGCACTCGCCCCCATCGCGGACTTCGAGGTCGCCGGGAAACTGGACGTCTGCGGGAACGCGGCCCGGCAACTCCTCGGAGGCGACGAGCACTTCACCGAGAGGCAGCCGTACGCCGACCCCGCGCTGCTCCTCCCGACCGGGATCGCGACGACCCTCGTCCAGGGCCGCACCGACCTCGTCGTCCCGCAGGCGGTCGCCGAGTCGTACGCGGACGCGGCGGCGAAGGCGGGCGAGATGGTGGGCCTGACGCTGCTGGGGGACGTCGGCCACTTCCCGCTGATCGACCCGCTGGCGGACGCGTGCGCGGTGGTGGCGGAGGAGATCGCACAACTGGCGTGGTGAGGGACCGGACGGTGTCACGCGCCGCGCCCGTCCAGCAGGGCCCCGGCCCCCGACCCCACCCGTAGTACCCCCGACCCCACCCGTAGTACCTGTAGTACCTGAGAGCTACGCCGAAGAAGAGTCCTGCGGCGGGACGCTGACGACGACCGCTGATCCGTAACTTCCCATCCTGTGACGCCCGATGCCCGGGCGGCCGGGACGGGAGGGGCGGGGCGATGCAGGCGGACACGAGGCGCGAGCGCAGCCGGAACGACGCGACACCGGAAGCGGAGCCGAGGTCGCGGGAGCCCAGGTCGAGGGGGCCCAGGTCGAGGGGGCCCAGGTCGAGGCTGCCCCGACGCTGCCTGCGCGCCCTCCTCGCCGTCCTGATCACGGCCGCCATAGCGGTCCCCCTTTCCGCCGCGGCCCGCCCCCGCGTCCCCGCCCCGCCGCCCGCCGACCTCGCTCCGCTGACGGCGCAGACCCTGACACAGACCTACGCCGCCAACCGCGCCAACGCCGAGCTGGCGTCGCGGATGGCCGCGGAGCACGGGGACCGTCACCGCGCCGAGGCGGATCACGCGCTGGCCGGTGCTTCCCGAGATCTTCTCGCCTTCGACGGCCGGGGCACGGGCCGCGCGGTCGAGGTCCTCGGCGACCTCGCGGGCGCCGAGCGCGTGGCGATCCTGATACCGGGCTCGGACACCTCGCTCGACACCTACGAACGCTTCCACAGGGCGGCGGCGGCCTTGCACCGAAGCCTTGCCCGGGATTCCGCCGCCGGCCGGCGCACCGCGGTGATCGCCTGGCTCGGCTACACCACTCCCCGCACGGTCAGCACCACGGCGGCCACCGCGGACCGGGCCGAGGAAGCGGCCCCGGTGCTGCGGGAGTTCGTCGACGACCTGCGAGCCGTGACCGGCCCCTCCGCCCACACCAGTCTTCTGTGCCACTCGTACGGCTCGGTCGTGTGCGGCCGCGCCGCCGACGGCCTGGACGTGGACGACATGGTCCTGCTGGGCAGCCCGGGGACGGGCGCGGACTCGGCCGGAGAGCTGGGCACCCGCGCGCGGGTCTGGGCGGCCCGGGGCGCGGACGACTGGGTGGCGGAGGTACCGCATGCCGAGGTCGACCTGTTCGGCACGAAGCTCGGCTTCGGCACCGACCCCATGTCCCTTTCCTTCGGCGCCGACGTCTTCACCGCGGGCCCCGGAGGCCACAGCGACTACTTCCGGCCGGGGTCGGAATCCCTGACCAACATCACCCGGATCGTCCTGGGCCGGACCGAGGAGGTGACCCATGCGTGAACTCCTCCGCCTCACCCCAGCCCCCACGAGGGACCGAGCCACGGACGCCCTCCGGGCCGTCGCGATTCTCGGTGTGATCCTGGGCCACTGGCTGGTGACCGCCCTGGTCGCCTCCCCCGGCGGTGCCCTCCGCGCGGCGAGCCCACTGGCGTCCATGCCCTGGCTGGCCCCCGTCTCCTGGACGTTCCAGACCCTGGCCCTGTTCTTCATGGTCGGCGGCCATGTGGCGACGAGGAGCCGCATCTCGTCACGCGCGCGGGGCGAGACCTACGGCGGCTGGCTGCGCAAACGGCTCGCCCGCCTGTTCACCCCGGTCGCGGCCCTCCTGGCGCTGTGGACGGCGATCGCCGTCTCCCTCCTCCTCGGCGGGGCGACGCCCATCACCGTGCACACCGTGCTGAAGCTGGCGCTGTCCCCGCTGTGGTTCCTGCTGGTGTTCGCGGCGCTGACCGCGGCGACCCCGCTGCTGTCCCGGCTGAACCCCCTGTGGCCGTTGGCCGTCGTCCTCCATGTGGACCTTGTGCGCTTCGGCCTCGGCGGCCCCGCCTGGCTCGGCTGGGTGAACCTGGCGGCCGGCTGGCTCGTGCCGTACACCCTGGGGGCGGCCTGGACGCGCGGCGAGCTGGAACGCCCGCGCGCCGGCTGGGCCTTGCTCGTCGGCGGCGCGGTGACGACCGCGGTGCTCGTCGGCTGGGCGGGCTACCCGGCGTCGATGGTGGGCGTCCCCGGTGCGGCCGTGTCGAACCTCAACCCGCCCACGCTGGCCGCCGTCACCTTCGGCCTCGCCCAGTGCGGTCTGGCCCTTCTGCTGCGCGAGCCTCTGCGCCGGGCGATGGAGAGGCCCCTGGCCTGGACGGCCGTGGCACTGGTGAACCTCTCCACGATGACGCTGTTCCTCTGGCACCAGACGGCCCTGATGGCGACCACCGCCACCGCCCTCCTCGCAGGTCCCCTGCCCGGCCTGCACACCTCCCCGGACGACCCGCACTGGATAGCGGTCCGTTTCCTGTGGCTGCCGGTCTTCGCCCTCGTCCTCGGCGTCTGCTGCGCGGCGTTCCACGGCTTCGAGAGACGAACCGGGAAGCGATCGAGGCGGGTCCGCGGCGGCCGGTCCCGGGTGGTCCACGTCCGGTACCGCTCGGAGACGACGCGAGCCAAGTCGGTCCACGATGCCTAGAGTTGAGCTCATGACCGGCCAGGAGACCAGCAGCGCAGCCGACCGCGCCGCTCCCGCGGCGCCACGCCGGTCCCTCCTCGGCCGCCTGCGCGCAGCGACCGGCGCCATCGGCTCCGGGGGCTCGCCGCGACGGCGCGCGTCGCGCTGGCTGCGGGTGCCTGGGTATGCGGTGGTGTGCTACACCGCTCTGGGCATCGCGTTGATCGGCCTGGAACAGCTCGGCCGGTACAACCTGGAGACGGAGCTCGCGGTGGTGACCGCGTTCGCGCAGGGGGCCGCGGTCGTCGCCGCCCTGTGGCGGCCGGCCTCGGCCTGGGCGCTGTCCCTGGCGGGCACGGTCGTCGCCGCGGTGGCCGCCCGCCCGGTCCTCGTGGGTCATCCGCTCCCGGGGCCCCCGTGGCCCTGGACGCCCACCGAAGTCCTCGCCCACACCATCGTCTTCCTTTTCCTCGCGCTGAAGGTGCGCCGGCGCGTCTCCTTCACGATGCTGCTTGCCACCGCTGTGACGACTTGGGTGCTCCAGGGCCTGATCGGCGGGGCGACCTACACGTCGACGGGCCTCTCCGCCCTCGGGATCTTCATCGCGACGGTCCTCGTCGGCACCGCCTTCCGGGGACTCGGCCAGGCCCGCAGTCAGCTCGTCGAGCAGGAGACGATCACCGCCGAGGAGCGCGGCCGCCGCACACTGCTGGAGGAGCGCAACCGCATCGCCCGTGAACTGCACGACGTGGTCGCCCACCACATGTCGGTGATCTCCATCCAGGCGCAGGTGGCCCCCCACCTGGTGGAGAACCCGTCCGAGGAACTGAAGGAGAACCTCGCCGGGATCCGCCACAACGCCCTGGAGGCGCTGGCCGAACTGCGCCGCGTCCTCGGCGTGCTGCGCTCCGAGAACCCCGAGGACCCCTACGGGCTCGGCGCGGCGGGCACCGGTTCCGCCCCGGCCACCCCGCAGCCCACGCTGGATCGTCTCGACGCGCTCCTGGACAACACCCGGGCCGCCGGGCTGCACGTCGTCGCGGAGATCGAGGGTGAGACGCCGCCGTACCCGCCGGGCGTGCAACTGTCGGCGTACCGGATGGTGCAGGAGGCGCTCAGCAACGTCCTGCGGCACGCGCCCGGGTCGAGTGCGTGCGTACGGATCACGCACGAGCCGCGCGGTCTGCACCTGGAGGTCGTCAACTCCCGCCCGAACGGGTCGGTCCGGCCGTCCCCGGGCGCCGGTCACGGCCTGCTCGGGATGCGGGAGCGGGCCGCGATGCTCGGGGGGCACGTCAGCGCGCACCCGACGCTGCACGGCGGGTTCATGGTCTCCGCCTTCCTCCCGAAGGACGGCGCCGCGCCCCCGCCGGCCGAGGCCGTGGAGCCGTCCGCGGACCTCGAACTGATCTTCCCCGAACCGCGCCGCGCGGTGCCGGAGTTCCCGGCGCCGCCGGCGAGACCGGCGTCCGGGCAGCCGACCACGACAGGAGACGACCTCACATGACGAGCGGGACCATCCGCGTACTGATCGCCGACGACCAGCAGATGGTCCGGCAGGGCTTCACCGTGCTGCTCAACGCGCAGCCCGGCATCGAGGTGGTCGGCCAGGCGGTCGACGGCAAGGACGCCGTCGAGAAGGTCGCGGAACTGGCCCCGGACGTCGTGCTGATGGACATCCGCATGCCGGAGCACAACGGCATCGAGGCCACCGAGCGCATCACCGTCAAGACCCCCGAGATCAAGGTGCTGGTGCTCACCACCTTCGATCTCGACGAGTACGTGTACGACGCGCTGCGCGCCGGCGCGTCCGGGTTCATGCTCAAGGACGCCTCCGCCGAGCAGCTCGCGGAGGCCGTCCGGATCGTCGCGGCCGGTGACGCGCTCCTTGCGCCCGGCGTGACCCGCAAGCTGATCGCCGAGTTCTCCCGGCTGAACGGCTCGCCCCGCACCCCGCTGAAGGAGCGCGTCGGTGATCTCACCGAACGGGAGACGGAGGTCCTCAGCCTCATCGCGCAGGGCCTGTCCAACGCGGAGATCGCCGCGCACCTGTGTGTCGCCGAGCAGACCGTGAAGACCCACGTGGGCCGCATCCTGGTGAAACTGGGCCTGCGCGACCGCACGCAGGCGGCCGTGTTCGCCTACGAGTCGGGCCTTGTCCGCCCCTCCGGATACTGACCCCCGCGACCCGTAGTACTTGAGAGGGACCTCGCAGAACCCCCCTCACTGGTGACGACCGGGACCCCCGCTCCCGCCTACCGTTTTCATCGTGCCCCAGACGACGCAGACGCACTCGACGCCCCCGGACCGCCGGCCCGGCGCCCACCAGCCGCGCAGTCCGGAGTTCAGGGCGGCCGCGGACGCCCTGCGCGGACTGCGTCAGGATCTCTTCCGGAACGCCTTCGCCTACCGTCCGCTGCCTCCCAAGGAACCCGACGGCTTCCTGATCCGCCGGCTGACCGGCCGCAAGCGGGAGTACGCCACCTGGCGGTGGCACGCGGTCGTCGTGGCCCTCGGCGCGCTGGCGGCACTGGTCGTCTCCGTGGACGAGAGTTCCGACGGAATGGGCCTGTTGGGCGCCGCGTTCGTCCTGACGCCGGTGCTGCTGACGCTGGTCCGCCCGGTCGGGGCGTTCTGGCTGTCGCTCCTGTCGAGCTCGCTCGTCGGCGCCATGGGCACGGTGTACGGCATGTGGCCGTGGCTGCCGGGCAGTTTCATCTCCCACCTGACGGTGATGGTGGTGGTGGCCGTGCGCACCCGGCCGCGCACAGCGGCGTGGATGTGGCTGGTGACGGCGGCCTACGGCTTCCTGGCCGAGACGGTGTTCACCGACAGCCACCCCACGGACGTCGAGTCCATGCTGGTCTTCTCCGCGTTCGCCCTGCTCGCCGTCTCCCTCTGGCACATACGCCGGCAGGCCGAGAGGGAGGTGACCGCGCAGCAGACGGTGACCGAGCACGAGCGGTCCCGGCGCACGCTGCTGGAGGAGCGCACCACCATCGCCCGCGAGCTGCACGACGTGGTCGCCCACCACATGTCGGTGGTCGCCATCCAGGCGGAGGCCGCGCCCTACCGGGTGGAGAACCCGCCGCCCGAGCTGGAGAAGGCCTTCGCCACCATCCGGGAGAACGCGGTCGCGGCCTTGACGGAGCTGCGCCGTGTGCTGGGCGTCGTCCGAGCCGAGGACTACGAGGCGCCCGACGCCCCGCAGCCCACCCTGGCCGACCTGGACGGGCTGCTCTCCAATGTGCGGGAGGCGGGCCTGGGCGTCGACAAGACGGTCACCGGGGCGATACGTGAACTCCCGCCGGGTGTCGAGCTGTCGGCGTACCGCATCATCCAGGAGGCGCTGAGCAACACCCTGCGCCACTCTCCGGGCGCGGAGGCCAAGGTGGAGGTCTCCTACGTCCTCGGCGGTCTGGGCCTGCGCATAGTCAACGGTCCGCCGCCGCAGCCGTCCCTGGTGAAGCCCTCGCCCGGCGCGGGACACGGCATCACGGGCATGCGGGAGCGGGTGTCCATGCTGGGCGGTGAGATGACGGCCGAGGCGACAGAGGCCGGCGGTTACGAGGTGGCGGTGTTCCTGCCGGTGCAGGCGACGGGTGAGAGTGGCGCATGACCATACGGGTACTGATCGCGGACGATCAGATGATGGTCCGGGAGGGCTTCTCCGTCCTGCTCAACGCGATGCCGGACATCGAGGTCGTGGGCGAGGCGGTCAACGGCCGGCAGGCGGTGGATCGGGTGCGTGAACTGGCTCCGGACGTCGTCCTGATGGACATCCGCATGCCGGAGCTGAACGGCATAGAGGCGACGCGGGAGATCGTGGCCGCCGACGGCACCGCGAAGGTGCTGGTCCTGACCACCTTCGACCTCGACGAGTACGTGTACCAGGCCCTGCGGGCGGGAGCCTCCGGCTTCCTCCTCAAGGACGCCTCGGCCCGCCAACTCGCCGACGGGGTCAGGGTGGTGGCGGCGGGGGAGGCGCTGCTCGCGCCGTCCGTCACCCGGCGTCTGATCACCGAGTTCTCGAAGCTGTCCGGGGAGCCCCGTCTGCCGCGCACCGCCCAGGCGTCCTACGGCGACCTGACCGAACGGGAGACGGAGGTGCTGGTCCTCATATCCCAGGGGCTGTCGAACGCAGAGATAGCGGAGCGGCTGGTGGTGGCGGAGTCCACGATCAAGACGCATGTGAGCCGGATCCTGGTGAAGCTGGGCCTGCGGGACCGCACACAGGCGGCGGTGTTCGCCTACGAGGCCCGCCTGGTGACACCGGGCTGAGCGCCTCATGCCGCCGTCAGTTCGCACCACACGTACTTGCCGCGGCCGCCGTTCGTGGACTGCGGTTGCCAGCCCCACACCTGTGCGTACGCGCGGACCAGGGCGAGTCCGCGGCCGTTCTCGGCGTCGGTGAGGCGGTCCAGCGGTTTCGGCGTCTTCGGCGGTTCCGTGGGTTCGGGGTCCGCGTCCCAGGCGCCGATACGGAGCACGCCGGCCGACCAGTGGACCCGTAGAGCGGCGGGGCCCTTCGTGTGGCGGACGGCGTTGGAGACCAGCTCCGTGGCGAGCAGCTCCGCCGTGTCGACCAGGCGGATCAGGCCGTGCATGGTCAGGATCAGGCGGAGGGTGCGGCGGCAGATGGTGACGGCGCGGGGATCGTTGGGGATGTGGAGGGAGTACTCCCAGGACTCGGTCTCACATTCGGACATGCGGCAACTCCGGTTCACTGGTGGTGGGGTAAACGGTGGCATCGCCGCGACCGTCGTGGCAGGACGGAGGGGTGCACTTCCGTAGCGTGTGCGGTGCGTCACTGACGGTAGAGGAGTAATTACTCCTCTCGCAACCGGCCCGCGTAGTCTGACGCTCGAACGAGGCATCGCCAAAGGGTTGTTGAGGAGCTACGGATGGCGCCGAGGAGCCACGCCACTGCGCGGCAAGTGCGGCTGGGCACCGAATTGCGTCGCCTGCGGGAGGCCGCGGGCCTGAAGGCACGCGAGGTCGCCGAGCTGCTGAACTCGACCTCGGCCCAGATAAGCCAGGTGGAGCTGGGTCTTTCCGGTGCCAGCGAGGAGCGGGTGCGGCGCCTCGCGGCCCACTACGCGTGCACCGACGAGGCGTTGATCGACGCGTTGGTCGAAATGGCCACCGATCGAACGCGTGGTTGGTGGGAGGAGTACCGGGGAGTGTTGCCCCCGGTGTTCCTGGATGTCTCCGAGGCCGAGCACCACGCGACCTTCATCCGCGAGGTTGTGATCACGCATGTGCCGGGGCTCCTGCAAACCGCCGACTACGCGCGGGCGGTGTTCAGGTACATGCGCCCTGAACTGCCCGACAGTGAGGTCACGCCTCGTGTGGAGCATCGGCTGCGTCGGCGCGTTGTCATCGAGGGGGACGCGCCCACGCCGTACGAGACCATCGTGCACGAGTTCGCCCTGCGGGTCCGCGTAGCGGATCGCCGGGCCTCACTGGATCAACTCCGTTTCATCCTGGGGAAGATCGAGGATGGGCACGCCACAGTACGGGTCATCCCCATCGACCAGGACGGCTTCGGCGGTACCGGAGCGTCGATGATGTATCTGGGCGGGGCGGTACCCATGTTGGACACGGGGCTGCGTGATTCGCCCACGGGTACCGGGTTCATCGACGCAGCAGCCCAACTGGCGCAGCTTCGCACGTTGCTTCGTAGGGTGGAGGAGGCGTCGCTCGATCCGGTGGCGTCGCGGGACTTTATCCACCGACTGGCCAAGGACCTGTGATGAACTGGCGGAAGTCCACCTACTCCGACGGCGGCGATGGCAACACCTGCGTCGAGATCGCGGACGTACCCCCTCGTATAGCCATCCGCGACTCCAAAGCGCCGGCCCGTGCCGCCCTCACCGTCCCCGCCTCCGCCTTCACCGCGTTGATCGACCATCTCAAGGAAGACCCCTGGTCAGAGCCCGGCGCCCCGGGTTAGCGTCCCCGCATGGCTGACTTCGATCCGTGGGACCCGGCGTTCCTGGCCGACCCTTACCCCGCTTACGCCGAGCTGCGGGCCAAGGGGCGTGTGCGGTACTTCGAGGCCACGAACCAGTGGCTCGTGCCGCACCATGCCGATGTGTCCGCGCTGCTCCGGGACCGGCGGCTGGGGCGGACGTATCAGCACCGGTTCACGCACGAGGACTTCGGGCGGACGGCGCCCCCGGCGGAGCACGAGCCGTTCCACACGCTCAACGACCACGGGATGCTCGATCTGGAGCCGCCGGACCACACGAGGATCCGGCGTCTGGTGTCGAAGGCCTTCACGCCGCGGACCGTGGAGCGGCTGAAGCCGTATGTGCGCGAGCTGGCCGGCGAGCTGGTGGACGCGCTCGTCGAGAAGGGCGGCGGAGACCTGCTCACCGATGTCGCCGAGCCGCTGCCGGTCGCCGTCATCGCCGAGATGCTGGGCATCCCCGAGGCGGACCGGGCCCCGCTGCGCCCCTGGTCGGCGGACATCTGCGGGATGTACGAGCTGAACCCGCCGCAGGAGACGGCGGCGAGGGCGGTCCGGGCGTCGGTCGAGTTCTCCGACTATCTGCGGGAGCTGATCGCCGCCCGCCGGGAGGAGCCCGGCGACGACCTGATCTCCGGGCTGATCGCGGCGCACGACGAGGGTGACCGGCTCACCGAGCAGGAGATGATCTCCACCGCCGTCCTGCTGCTGAACGCCGGTCACGAGGCGACGGTGAACGCCACGGTCAACGGCTGGTGGGCGCTGTTCGGCAACGAGGACCAGCTGGCCGCCCTGCGCGCGGACCACTCCCTGGTGCCGTCGGCGGTGGAGGAGTTGATGCGGTACGACACCCCGCTGCAGCTCTTCGAGCGGTGGGTGCTGGACGAGATCGAGATCGACGGCACGGTCCTGCCGAGGGGAGCGGAGATCGCGATGCTGTTCGGCTCCGCCAACCACGACCCGGAGGTGTTCGCCGCCCCCGAGAAGCTGGACCTCACCCGCAAGGACAACCCGCACATCTCCTTCAGCGCCGGCATCCACTACTGCATCGGCGCGCCCCTGGCCCGTCTCGAACTGGCGGCCTCGATGACAGCCCTGCTGGAGAAGGCCCCGACCCTGCGGCCGACGGCCCCTCCGTCCCGCAAACCGAACTTCGTGATCCGGGGGCTGGAGGGACTGGACGTCACGATCGCCTGACGGCCCCAGCCCTCGCCGGCCCCAGTCGGCCACGCCCTGCCCCGCCCTCACCGCCCCGCCCTCACCGCCCCGAGGGCAGGACCAGCCCCAGCGCGCCCTCCCGTACCACCCAGGTGCGTCTGCGGACCGGGCCCGCCACCGTCGCGTCCGTGCCGTAGCGGAAGTCCGCGCCGGTGACGGTGACCGTGCGGCCGCGGGCCTCCAGGGGGGACGCCTCCGCGCCGACCGACAGGGGCCGTACCCGCACCATCGCCGTGCCGGCGGTGTCCGCGGTCACCGAGACGGCCTCCACCGGCTGGTCCAGGTCGACCAGGGTCACCCCGTCCACCTCGACCCGCAGCCGTGCCGGTCCCGGCGGGGGAGGGGGCGACCCGGGGCGGGAGGGCAGAGCGGGGACCAGGGTGCGGACGAAGGACTGGCAGCTCCGCAACCAGGGCCAGGGCCGGACACCCTCACCGGCGCCGCGCCCCCCACCGCCTTCGCCGCGGACGCGGACCCCGCCCCCGCCGTCCTCGCCGGTCTCAAGCTCGTACAGACCCCCGGAGGCGCCACCCCCGCCGCGCACCCCGCCCCGCCCGTCCATCCCCGGCACGGGCGGTATCCGCAGCGCGCCCAGCACCACCCCGTCGCTGTCGTCCACCAGCAGGTCCAGCCGCCGTTCCGCCCCGTCCAGGGCGGCCCGTGCCGCCGCCACCGCGCCCGTGGGCACCCCCAGGGCGTGCGCCACGCCCAGCATGCCGCCCACCGGGACCACCGACAGCACGCACTCCGCCAGCTCCCGCCGCCGGTGCAGCAGCGACACCGCGCGGACCAGCGCCCGGTCGTCCCCGACGACCACCGGCCGCCGCGAACCCCGCCGGGCCAGCACCCGCGCGAACTCCTCCGGCCCTTCCGGCAGACACACCTTCGTACTCGCCGCACCCGCGCTGAGCACGTCTTTCGCTATCCGTACGGACTCTCCGTCCGTCCTCCGGGCGACCGGATCGATGATCACCAGCAGCTGGTCCGGCGTCGCGATAGTCGCCACCTCGGTCCTGCCTCGCTTCCTCGGGTAGCATCTTTGTGCAAGAGCCCCTTGCGCTATTGCGCCAGGGGCTTCGTCTATTCCGGGGCATCCGGGTCCGACGGTGTGCGGCCGACGACGGTCGCGCGGCGGCCAGTGACGGTCGCGGGACCACGACCGAAGAGGGTCGTGGTGCACGCGGTCGCACGCGCCTCCGCGTACGCCCCTGACCCTGGACATGCCCCACCCGGAAGGGGTGTACGCGCGTGCCCGCACTTGTGCTGCTCGGTGCTCAGTGGGGTGACGAAGGCAAGGGGAAGGCGACCGACTTGCTCGGTGGCTCGGTGGACTACGTAGTGCGCTATCAGGGCGGCAACAACGCCGGCCACACGGTCGTCGTGGGCGACCAGAAGTACGCACTCCACCTTCTCCCTTCCGGAATCCTGTCCCCCGGCTGTACGCCGGTCATCGGAAACGGCGTCGTCGTCGACCCGTCGGTCCTGCTCTCCGAGCTGAGCGGTCTGAACGAGCGCGGCGTCGACACGTCGAAGCTGCTGATCAGCGGCAACGCGCACATCATCACCCCGTACAACGTCACTGTCGACAAGGTGACGGAACGCTTCCTCGGAAAGCGCAAGATCGGCACAACCGGTCGCGGCATCGGCCCCACCTACGCCGACAAGATCAACCGCGTGGGTATCCGTGTGCAGGACCTGTACGACGAGTCGATCCTCACCCAGAAGGTGGAGGCGGCGCTCGACGTCAAGAACCAGCTGCTGACGAAGCTGTACAACCGCCGCGCGATCGCCGTCGACCAGGTCGTCGAGGAGCTGCTGGGCTACGCGGAGAAGCTCCGGCCGTTCGTCGCCGACACCGTCCTGGTCCTGAACCAGGCACTGGAGGACGACAAGGTCGTCCTGTTCGAGGGCGGTCAGGGCACGCTCCTCGACATCGACCACGGCACGTACCCCTTCGTCACCTCCAGCAACCCGACCGCCGGCGGCGCCTGCACCGGCGCCGGCGTCGGCCCGACGAAGATCAGCCGGGTCATCGGCATCCTCAAGGCGTACACGACCCGTGTGGGCGCCGGCCCGTTCCCGACGGAGCTGTTCGACGAGGACGGCGAGGCGCTGCGCCGCATCGGCGGCGAGCGGGGCGTCACCACCGGCCGTGACCGCCGCTGCGGCTGGTTCGACGCGGTCATCGCCCGCTACGCGACCCGCGTGAACGGCCTGACCGACTTCTTCCTCACCAAGCTCGACGTCCTCACCGGCTGGGAGCAGATCCCGGTCTGCGTGGCGTACGAGATCGACGGCAAGCGCGTCGAGGAGCTCCCCTACTCGCAGACGGACTTCCACCACGCGAAGCCGGTCTACGAGACCCTCCCGGGCTGGTCCGAGGACATCACCAAGGCGAAGTCGTTCTCCGACCTGCCGAAGAACGCGCAGAACTACGTCAAGGCGCTGGAGGAGATGTCCGGCGCCCCGATCTCCGCGATCGGCGTGGGCCCCGGCCGGGACGAGACGATCGAGATCAACTCCTTCCTCTGACCGTCCGCTTTGAGCACGCGTGTGCCCCTGACCGGCGACCCCGGCCAGGGGCACACGCATGTCAGGGGCAGGCGCTAAGGGGTGAGCACGACCTTCCCGGCGACCGTGCCCGACTCCGCCAGCCGCAGGGCCTCGGCCACGCGGGCGAGGGGGAGGCGGGCGGCGATCCGCGGGGTGATCTCCCCGCGCTGGAGCGCCGCGAAGACCTCGCTGAGGTCGGCGCGCAGCCGGGCCCGGAACCGGGTCCCGGAGAGGGCCCGCCCGGCCCAGACGTTGAAGAAGTACGCGCGGCGGCGGTTGGGCAGCGCGTTCCACAGCCACACCCGGCCCAGCAGCTTGAGCACCGGCGCCTGCTTCGAGCCCTCCGCGTCCCGGGTGGAGGCGCTGCCGTAGGAGACGAGCGTGCCCCCGGGGGCCAGCAGCCGCCAGGAGTCGACGATGCCGGCTCCGCCGACGTGGTCGAACACGGCGTCCACCCCGCCCGGGGCGAGGGCGCGGATGCGTGCGGCCAGGTCCTCGGCGCGGTAGTCGACGGGGGTCACGCCCTGCTCGCGCAGCGCGTCGTGATGGCGTGCCGACGCGGTGCCGATCACCCTCGCGCCGGCGGCCAGGGCCAGTTGGACCAGGACGGAGCCGACGCCGCCGTTGGCGCCGTGCACGACGACGGTCTGCCCGGGGCGGACCCGCGCCTTGCGGTGCAGCATCTGCCAGGCGGTGACGCCGTTGACGACCAGGGTCTCCGCCTCCGCCGCGCCGACGCCTGCAGGCACGGGCACCGCGTCCGCCGCGTCGACGACCACATGGCTGGCCCAGCCGCCGACCTTGACCAGCGCGGCCACGCGGGTGCCGGCGAGGTGGGGGTCGACGCCCTCGCCGGTCGCGGTGACGACGCCGACGAGGTCGTAGCCGGGGACGAACGGGAACGGCGGCTGGTCGTAGTACCGGCCGCGTCGCATCTGCTGCTCGGCGAAGGAGACGCCGGTCGCCTCCATCCGGATCACGACCTGCCCGCGCCCTGGGGCGGGGACGGCCCCGTGCCGGACCTGGAGCCCCTCGGGCTCGACCTTGCCCGGCAGGACGACCTCGACGAGTCCTTCGGCGTTCATGACGGCCTCCACGGCGCTGGTCGCTCGACCGCTAGTCGGCCTCGCGTTCGTTATAAGTTCTAACTCATCGCGAAAGGGAGTGTCAATAACGTCAGTGATAGCCTCTAACGCATGTTGGACACGGAGAACACGAAGAGTCCGCGTGAGCGCTACCGGGCCCAGGTGCGCGCGGAGGTCAAGGAACGGGCGTGGGAGCAGATCGCCGCGGCGGGGGCCTCAGCGCTCTCCCTCAACGCGATCGCCAAGAAGATGGGGATGAGCGGGCCCGCGCTGTACCGCTACTTCGGCAGCCGCGACGAGTTGATCACCGAGTTGATCAGGGACGCCTACCGCAGCCTCGCCGACACCTTCCACGCGGCGGCCGCCGTCGCGGCGGCGGAGTCCGCCGAGGTCTCGAGGACCGCCGAGACCACCGAAATCGCAGGTGCAGCGGAGACCGGTGAACCCGCCGGACCCGCTCGGCCGCGCAGGCCCGGGGAGCCCGGTGAGCCCGCTCTGGCGACGCTCGCGCACGCCCTGCGCGGCTGGGCCCTCGCCGACCCCCAGCGGTACTTCCTCGTCTACGGCACGCCCGTCCCCGGCTATCACGCGCCCGACGACATCACCGTGATCGCGTCCGAGATCATGGCCGTCCTGCTCGACGCGTGCGCCGCACTGCCGCAGTCCGGGCCGGCGACGCCCTTCGACGAGCATCTCGCCGACCACCGCGACTGGGCGGCCGGCCACCCCGCCCCGCCCGCCGCCCTCCATCGCGCGACGGCCTTCTGGACCCGCCTGCACGGCGTGCTGTCCCTGGAGCTGGCGGGCCACTTCACCGGCATGGGCCTCGACCCCGCGCTGCTCTTCGCCGCGGAACTGGAGGACCTGCTCAGCTGAAGACGATCATCGACCCCTGGGCGAGGCTCCGCGTCGCCGCCGCGTGCAGCCCGAGCCACACGTGCCGTTCGCGGGCGAAGGGGCTCGGGTCGTACGGCGCCGGCACGGCGGGCTCCTCCAGCTCGGTCGGAGCCGAGGGCGGCTGCGGCGCGGCCGGCGGGTTGGCGGGGTCGATGCCGATCGACGGGGCCACCTTCTCCAGCTCCCGCAACAGGGACTGGGCGGAGCCCAACGGGCCGCCGCCGGCGAGGAGTTCGTCGTTGGACAGCGGCTGCGGGAAGTCGACGGGGACGTACGCGCCCGCGTGGTCGTAGTGCCAGACCAGGTGGGACTGCTGGGCCGTGGCCTCGAACATCTCCAGGAGCTGTTCGTAGTCGCCGCCGAGCGCGTCGACGGGGGTCACGGGCAGGCCGCACACCTGGAGCAGATAGGCGCGGCGCAGGAAGTGCAGGGCGTCGTAGTCGAAGCCGGCCACCGGGGCGACGTCCCCGGACAGGCCCGGCATGTACTGGTAGACCGGCACGGGCGGGAGGCCCGCCTCGGCCAGCACCTTGTTGTACTGCGCGAGCTCCTCCGCGAACGGGTTGTCAGGGGTGTGGCACAACACGTCGACGAGCGGTACCAGCCACAGGTCACAGGCCAAAGAGGGCTCCTCACCTAACGGGTTCGTCGTCGGTCTCGTCTACTTCCCGGTCTGCGAAGAGTAGTCGGTACGACCTGCGTCAGCTCCCTCCGTGCAGGTCCCATACCCACACGCCGTCCACCCACTGCGCGGGCCGGCCCACCAGCTTGTCCACCGTGGCCCGCAGCACCGCGTCGCGCGGCTGCGGGACGAGCACCAGCGCGCCCGCCTTCCAGTGGGCGAGGTCCCGCCGGGCCTCGGCGCGGGCGCGGTCGTCGATCACCTGGGCGACGCCGGTGTCCCGCACGTCCTTGAGCAGGCTCGCCGTGAAGTTCAGCGGGACGCCGTAGACGCCGCTGCGGTCGCCGTCGCCGTAGGGGCCGTTGAAGTAGCCGCCCGGCATGCGGAAGCCGAGGCCGGCCTCGGTCTGCCAGTGCAGGGCCTCGGCGGCCTGCGGGTCGGGCAGCGGCACCGGGACCAGGGTCTCGCCGGGGCTGACGTACGGCTTGAAGGAGCCGTCGGTGAAGAAGGCGGGCGTCGCGGCGCGCGGTTGGGACTTCAGCGGGGCCGGGACGAGGGGCAGCAGGGCGAGGCAGACGGCCAGCAGGCCGACGTACTGCGTGCCCAGGGAGCGGGCCGTGGCCAGCCGGCCGACGGCGAGCGCGAGGAGCATGCCGAGGGCGGGTGCGCAGATCAGCGCGACCCGGCTGACGATGACCGATTCGAGGAGCGGGAGGCCGGCGAGCGGTGCCCAGGGGCCGGGGATCTCCGCGCCGCTGAGCGGGACGTGGATGCGCGGGCCCAGGGAGAGGACCGCGGCGACGGCCGCCGTGCAGGCCAGCGCGCGGGCCGCCGGCTGCCGCCACAGCCGTACCGTGACGGCGAGGGCGAACAGGAGCAGGGGCCAGCCGTAGAACGCGTTCTGTTCGGTGGGGTTGAGGGAGAGCGCGGCGGCGCGGTCGGCGTCCCCGGCGATCAGGGAGCGTTCGGCGAAGGTGAGCAGGGCCCGCACGGAGTTGGCGGCGGCGGGCCCGTGCTCGATGTGCGTGTAGCTCTGCGGTCCGGAGAACTGCCATGCCAGCGGGTAGACGACGAGCGGGAGGCAGACGGCGGCGGCGACGGCGAGGCCGCCGAGCAGCGGCCGCGCGACCAGGCGGGCCACGTCGGGGCGCACGGCGGCGTAGGCGAGGGCGAAGACCAGCATGCCGAGGGCGGCCAGCAGCAGCGCCTCCTCGCCGAGGAACAGCTGGTAGGCCGTCATCAGGCCGAGGACCACCGCGTCCCGGGTGCGCCGGCCGCCCGCCTCGCACAGCCGCAGCGCCCGGTCGACGATCAGCGGGATCATGAACAGGACGACGAAGTTGGGGTGCGCGTTGGCGTGGCTGACCATCGGCGGGGCGAAGGCGGCCAGGGCGGCCCCGGCGAACGCGGCCCCGCGCTGGCGGACCAGCCGGCGCACGATGAGCCAGTACCAGGCGCCGGCGGTGGCGGCGAGGCCGAGGGTCATCACCAGGTTGAGGGTGACGGCCGGGCCGAGCAGGAGGGTGAGCGGGGTGAGCGGCACCGACAGGCCGGGCATGGCGGTGTTGGCCATCAGGTTCACGCCGTCGGGGGCGCCCTGCAGATCGCTGAAGAACGGGTTGCGCAGACGGGCCACGTTGTCGGCGGTCACCGCGAAGAACCATTCCCACTGGTTCTGGTCCTGGAGCGAGTCGGTGAGGTAGCGGCGGGCGGGGTCGAAGAAGCGCCCGGAGTACAGCGCGACGGCCATGGACAGGAAGAGCGCCGCGGCGAACGTGTCGGCGAATCCGGGCAGCCGGACGCGGATGCGGACGAGGTCGCGCAGCACCCGCGGGTAGTCCAGCGGGCGGACCTTGGAGCCGTGCTGGTGCGACCAGTGCACGGGCACCTCGGCGATCGGCCAGCCGGAGAGCCGGAAGTGCCGCAGGACTTCCACGTCGATGGCCCAGCCGTCCATCCGGGAGGCGGCGAACGCGGCGCGCGCCTTGTCGCCGTCGAACAGCTTGAACCCGCACTGGGTGTCGCGTATCCCGCGCAGGGTGGTCGCGCGGATGAGCAGGTTCCCGGCGGCGCCGAGGAACTCGCGGAAGCGGTGCTGGCGGTCGCCGAGCGTCGCGCCCGCCACGGCGCGGGAGCCGACGGCGGCCGCGTGTCCCTGGGCGAGGGCCCGGTCCAGTCGCTCCAGCTCCTCGACGGGCGCGGCGAGGTCGGCGTCGGTGACCAGGACGCGGCGGCCCCGGCTCGCGGCGACGCCGAGGCGCAGGGCCGCGCCCTTGCCGCGGTTGCGGGGGCTGGTGACGAGCCGCAGCCGCGGGTCGCGGCGCAGGGTGACGATCTCGCGGGTGGCGTCGGTGGAGCCGTCGTCGGCGATGACGATCTCCCAGGAGCCCCGGCGGTGTGCGGTCGCCCGGAGGTAGCGCGTCACGGCGTCGAGGGTGGGGCCCAGCCGGCGTTCCTCGTTGTAGGCGGGGATGACGACGGAGAGGTCGACGACCGCCTGCGAGGAGTACGTCTCCCTCGTGCCGCCTGGGGCCGTTCCCCTCATTCGGCGGCCAGCCGCTCGATCAGGGCGACCGAGTGGGCGTTGTAGGCGTCGAGGAGTGAGCGGGCGGCGGTGGTGTCGCGGTGATACAGGGCGTCGACCAGTTCCCTGTGTCCGGCCCACAGGTGGCCGCGGAGTTCGCTGAGCCGCCGCAGATGCTGCACCAGGCACACCCAGGACTGCAGCCGCAGCCGGTGCAGGAAGTCGGCGAGATAGGGGTTGCCGAACAGTGAGCTGAGCTCGCGCCAGAAGCGCAGGTCGTAGCCGATGAGGACGGTGAGGTCGCCGGCGGCGGCGGCGCGCTGGGCCTCCTCGCCGCGGCGGCGCACGCCCGCGACGGCGGCGGCTATGCGCGGGTCCTCGGGGTTCTTGAAGCCCTGGCGGCCCTCGTCCAGGGCGAGGAACATGCCCTCGATGATCAGGCTGCGCGCCTCGATCATGCCGCGGAAGTCCTCGACGGAGTACTCGTGGACGCGGAAGCCGCGGTGCTGGTCGGCCTCCAGAAGGCCCTGCGCCGACAGGTCCACGAGTGCTTCGCGGACCGGGGTGGCGGAGACGCCGTACTGCTCGGCTATCTCCTTCACCGTGAACTCCTGGCCCGGCTGGAGCCGGCCCGCCAGCACCTCGTCGCGAAGCGCGTCGGCGATCTGCTGCCGCAGGGTGCTGCGGGTCACGGCGCCGGTGCCGCTGCTGCCGGGCATGGTCGGGGCTTCTCCCTCGTCGCGGTGCGGTGGCGTGCTCGTACGCCTCGTTCGTACTCCAATACGAGCACGCCACCTTACGCGTTCGACGCGTTCGGGATCCGGTGTGCGGACGGTCCTCGCCGTCCGCCGTCCGGCCGGGGAGCGGTGTCCCTACACGGTGTGTTCGTCGGCCGCCGACAGCGCCGTGTCCAGCGCCGCCAGGCCCTCCTTCAGCTCGGCCTCGCTCGCGTTGCAGGGCGGCACGAAGTGGGTGCGGTTCATGTTCACGAACGGCCACACGCCGGCCTTCTTGGCGGCGGCGCTGAAGGCGAGCATCGGCGCGTTGGCCTCGCCGGAGGCGTTGTAGGGGACCAGCGGCTCGCGGGTCTCGCGGTCGCGCACCAGCTCGATCGCCCAGAACATGCCGGCGCCGCGCACCTCGCCCACGCTGGGGTGGCGCTCGGCGAGCTGCCGCAGGCCGGGCTCCACGACGCTCTCGCCCAGGCGCCGGGCGTTGTCGACGACGCCCTCCTCGGCCATCACCTCGATGGTGGCGACGGCGGCGGCGCAGGCCAGCGGGTGCCCGGAGTAGGTCAGGCCGCCGGGGTAGGGCCGCTTGCCGAAGGTCTCCGCGATCCGGCCGGAGATGGCCACACCGCCGAGCGGCACATAGCCGGAGTTCACGCCCTTGGCGAAGGTCATCAGGTCGGGCGTGACGTCGAACAGGTCGGCGGCGAACCACTCGCCGGTGCGTCCGAACCCGGCCATGACCTCGTCGAGGACGAAGACGATGCCGTGCCGGTCGCAGAGTTCGCGCACCCCGGCCAGGTAGCCGGGCGGCGGGACCATGATGCCGGCGGTGCCCGGAATGGTCTCCAGGACGATCGCGGCGACGGTGCCGGGCCCCTCGAAGGCGATCGTCGTCTCCAGGTGCTCCAGCGCCCGGGCGCACTCCTGCTCCTCGGTCTCGGCGTAGAAGCGGGAGCGGTACAGGTACGGCGCCCAGAAGTGCACGACGCCGGCGGAGGCGCTGTCGGAGGCCCAGCGGCGGGGGTCGCCGGTGATGTTGACGGCCTGCTGGGTGCCGCCGTGGTACGAGCGGTACGCCGAGAGCACCTTGGTGCGGCCGGTGTGCAGCCGGGCCATGCGGACGGCGTGCTCGACGGCGTCGGCGCCGCCGTTGGTGAAGAAGATCTTGTCGAGGTCGCCGGGGGTGCGCTCGGCGATCAGCCGGGCCGCCTCGGAGCGGGCCTCGACGGCGAAGGCGGGCGCGAAGGTGGTGAGCTTCGCGGCCTGCTCCTGTATCGCGGCGACGACCTTCGGGTGCTGGTAGCCGATGTTGGTGAAGACGAGCCCGCTGCTCAGGTCGAGGTAGCGGTTGCCGTCGTAGTCCCAGAAGTAAGACCCCTGGGCGCCGGCCACGGCGAGCGGGTCGATGAGCTCCTGGGCGGACCAGGAGTGGAAGACGTGCGCGCGGTCCGCGGCCTTCACGGCGGCGCCGGCCTGGGGGTGGGGCTGAGGGGTCATGCGGGCGAGCGTAAATGTCCGGGATGCGGAACCGGTATCGGCGTCCTGTCTGCCGAGTGAGGGTTTCCGCGACAGGTTGTCGGGCGTCGGGACGGCCGTAACCATGCTTGACAGCATGCTGCCTAATGGGCAGCATGCTGTCATGACCTTGTTAGGCCGCCCCGAGGAGGACTCATGAGCGCCCCCGCCCGCAAGCCCGTGCACCTCGCCGTCTACGACACCCTCGCCGACTGGGAGACGGGACACGCGACGGCGTACCTCGCCCGCGCCGGCTACCCGGTGCGCACGGTCGGCCCGTCCACGGCACCCGTCACAAGCATCGGCGGCCTGCGGATCCAGCCCGACCTGGCCCTGGCCGACCTCCGCCCCGAGGACAGCGCGCTGCTGATCCTGCCGGGCGCCGACCTGTGGGACACCTCGCAGGACCTCGCGCCCTTCGCCCGTGCCGCCCGCGCCTTCCTGGACGCCGGCACGCCCGTCGCCGCGATCTGCGGCGCCACCGCCGGGCTCGCCCGCGAGGGCCTGCTCGACGACCGGGCCCACACCGGCGCCGTCTCCTTCTACCTCGCCGCGACCGGCTACGGCGGCGGCGAGCACTACACCGACGCGGACGCGGTCACCGACCGGGGGCTGATCACCGCCGGGCCCACCGAACCCGTCGCCTTCGCCCGCGAGATCCTCGGTCTGCTCGGCGTGTACGAGGGGGAGGTGCTGGACGCCTGGTACCGGCTGTTCCACGACTCCGACGCGCAGGCGTACGACGTGCTGGAGAAGGCGGCCGCGCGGTGAGCGTCGGACGACAGGACCTGCTCAGCCGGAGCGCGCTCGGCGTCTTCCGGCTGAACGGCCGGTTCCTCGCGGTGGCCGAGGAGCTGGCCCGGCCGTCCGGGCTCACCGCCGCCTGGTGGCAGGTGCTCGGAGCGGTGCTCGGCGAACCGCTGCCGGTGTCGGGGATCGCCCGCGCGATGGGCATCACGCGGCAGAGCGTGCAGCGCGTCGCCGACCTGCTGGTCGACCGGGGCCTCGCCGAGTACCGGCCCAACCCCGCCCACCGGCGCGCCAAGCTGCTCGCGCCGACGGCTCAGGGGCGGGCCGCGGTGGCCCGCATCGACCCCCAGCACGCGGCCTTCGCCGACCGGCTGGCGGAGGCGTTCGGGGAGGCGGAGCTCGCCGAGGCCGTACGCGTCCTGGAACGGCTGTCCGTGGTGCTGGACGCGCTGGAACCGGGGGCGCCGGACGCTCTGGAGCCGGGGACGCCGGACGCGCTGGAGCCCGGGGACACGCCGGAGTCTCCGCCCGTTATGGAACCGTAGGCCCCGTCCCCCGCGACTCCCCGAACGGCCGGATTATCCTCGGCTCGATCACATCTGTGGGGGAGAGGCGGGGCGGCCATGGAGAAGCTGGGCGCGGGGGATCCGCAGCGCATCGGCGGCTACCGGCTGCTCGCGCGGCTGGGCGCCGGCGGCATGGGCCAGGTCTACCTGGCCCGCTCCGACCGCGGACGGACCGTCGCCGTGAAGCTGGTCCGGCCGGAGCTGGCGGCGCGCGAGGAGTTCCGGGCGCGGTTCCGCCAGGAGGTGCGCAACGCCCAGCGGGTCGGCGGGTTCTGGACGGCGCCCGTCCTCGACGCCGACACCGAGGCCGCCGTGCCCTGGGTCGCCACCGGGTACGTCGCCGGGCCGAGCCTCCAGCAGGTCGTCGGGCATGACCACGGCCCGCTGCCCGAGCGCTCGGTGCGCATCCTCGCCGCCGGGCTCGCCCACGCGCTGGCCAACATCCACGCGGCCGGGATCGTCCACCGCGACCTCAAGCCGTCCAACGTGATGGTCACCATCGAGGGGCCCCGCGTCATCGACTTCGGCGTGGCGCGGGCGCTGGAGACGGTCGCCGGGGACGACGGCCTCACCCGCACCGGCGCGGTGGTCGGCTCGCCCGGGTTCATGTCCCCGGAGCAGGTGCGCGGCGAGCGGATCACCCCGGCGTGCGACGTGTTCTGCCTCGGCTCCGTCCTCGTCTACGCGGCCACCGGCAGGCTGCCCTTCGGCACCGCGGACAACGGGGCGCACGCGCTGATGTTCCGCATCGCCGAGGAGGAACCCGACCTCACCGGCCTGCCCGAGGGCATCGCCGACCTGGTCCGCGGCTGTCTGCGCAAGGACCCGGACGCCCGTCCTTCGCTGGAGTGGATCCTCCGGCGCACCCGCGCCGACGAGACCGTCGCCGACGGCCGGTCCCGCGACCCGTGGCTGCCGGGCGCCCTGGTGGCGCAGCTGGGCCGGCACGCGGTCCGCCTCCTGGAGACGGAGAACCCCGAGACGCCACCGGCCCACACCGGCCCCCGCAGCGAGCCGCTTCCCCCGGGGCCCGTCCCCACCGTGCCCGCCGAAGGCTCCGCGGGTCGGTCCGGTTCCGGGACGGGAGGCGAGCCGGGCTGGGAGCCGGGGGCCGGGGCAGCCGGTGTCGTCGGCGCCGCTGCGGGGGGTCAGGCCGGCGTGCCGGCCCACCCCGCCTACGGTCACCCCGCCCAGCACCCCCACCCCGCGCCCGGCTACGGCTACCCCCCGCCGCAGCCGGCCCCGTACAACCCGTACGCCGACGGTCCCGGCCCCACCGCCGTGGCCCCCCAGAACCATTACGACGCCGACGGCGGCGACGAGCCCTCGGAGCCGCCCCGCCGCAGCCGCCGCGCCGGCGCACTGCTCGTCACCGTCGCCGCGGTGGTCGCGCTCGCCGCCGGGGGCTCGGTGTATGCGCTGATGGACGGCGACGACGGGGCGACGTCCGACGCGCGCCCCGGCGCGTCCCCCTCCCCGGCCGCAGCGGGCGTGACAGCCCCCAAGACGTCCGGGGAGCCGACGGCGACGCCCTCCGCGTCCGCCTCGTCCAGCCCGGGGGAGGGCGCGGTCCCCGAGGCCTATCTCGGGACCTGGTCCGCCACCATCGACAACGCGAGCGGCGCCAACTCCCGCCGCCTCACGCTCACTCAGGGGCAGGTGGGCGACGACGTCCTCAAGCTGGTCGCCGACGGGGACGGCTACCACTGCGAGTTCACCGCGGACCTCGCCCGCAAGCCCGTGGACGACGGCCCGTTGGCCATAGGCCCGTCCACGGTCACCACGGGAGAGCCGCTCTCCTCCTGCACCCCGGGCGCCCCCACCGAGGTCACCCTCCTCCCCGACGGCCGGCTGCAACGCCTCAACC
Source organism: Streptomyces sp. NPDC002566 (assembly GCF_042889585.1). Taxonomy (NCBI): domain Bacteria; kingdom Bacillati; phylum Actinomycetota; class Actinomycetes; order Kitasatosporales; family Streptomycetaceae; genus Streptomyces; species Streptomyces sp. NPDC002566. The sequence goes on from NZ_JBIARD010000006.1 coordinate 519,582, forward strand.
GGAGCACCGGCGAGAAGCTGACGTACACCCGCGCCGGCTGAGAACCGCCGGCCGCCTCAGCGCGGCTCGGGCGGCCGCTGCCGGGGCATGTTCGGCCGGGCGGCCGCCCCCGGCGGAAGCGCGGAACGACCGTGCGCGCCCCCCGCCTCCCCGCGCGCCCCTCCGAAGGACGAGGCCTGGATCCCCATCGGCGCCACCCCCGTCCGGAACTCCACCATCCACTCCGCCGTCTCCACCCGCACCAGCTCCGTGACGTCCTCGCAGAACCGCCGCAGCACGGAAAGGCACCGCTCGGCGGCCTCGGCGGCCGTCCCCTCGGCCGGCCCCAGCACCTCGCGCACGCTCTCCGACGCCCAGTCGAACTGGAGTGCCTGGAGCCGTCGCTGCACGGCCTGCGCCGTCGCCACGTCCCGCATCCATCCCGCCGTCACCCCGAAGAACCGGTCCGCCCCGGCGCACGCCGCCGCCAGCAGCAGCGCCAGGTATCCCCAGCGGGCGGCCCCGCCCAGCGCGCCGGTGACCTCCAGCAGCGGCAGCGCCGCCCCGGCCGCCGTGCCCGCCGCGGCCCCGCTCCGCAGCACCCGCGCGCTCCGCCGCTTCCAGACCCGGTCGGCGAGGTACCAGGACGCCGTCTCCAGCGCGCCCCGCTCCACCCATCGGTACAGCTCGTCGAGCCGCTCGGCGGGTTCGCCCCAGTTCCCGAGCGGGAAGGCCCGCCCGGCCAGATCGCCCGGCCGCAGCCCGGCCGCCCCGTCGCCCCGTCCGTCCTGGGGCGGGCCCTCGGGCTGCCTCTCTGGCTGCTGACCCACCCGGCACTCCCTACTGATCCCTGCTGTTCCCGTGATCCAGGCCCCTTTCCTACCGTCCGGCCGGTGCCGAAGAGGAAGGTTTCGTCGCTTTTCCGCCCGGAAGTAGGCCTTGATCAGGTAGAGGCCACACCCATGAGTCACTCGAAAGAGTGCTGGGGCGACACCCGCACAGACCACGTAGGCTCGTGCCGAGCGGGATTTCCCGCCCGAGGACAGCGGGAGACCCCCGTGACAGCCGTACGACACAGGAGCTGATCGTGATTCCCGGTGGTGGCCAGCCCAACATGCAGCAGCTGCTCCAGCAGGCCCAGAAGATGCAGCAGGACCTGGCCCAGGCCCAGGAGGAGCTGGCGGCCACGGAGGTCGACGGCCAGGCGGGCGGCGGCCTGGTGCACGCCACCGTCACCGGCGCCGGCGAACTGCGCGCGCTGAAGATCGACCCGAAGGCGGTGGACCCGGAGGACACCGAGACGCTCGCCGACCTGATCGTCGCCGCCGTCCACGCGGCCAACGAGAACGCGCAGACCCTCCAGCAGCAGAAGCTGGGTCCGCTGGCCCAGGGCCTGGGCGGCGGCAGCGGCATCCCCGGCCTGCCCTTCTGACCGTCATGGCCGCACCTCCTTCCTAGGAAGGGCGGCGGCCAACTACCGTACGTACCGCAGGGAATCCAGGAAGGACGGCAGTCCGTTGTACGAAGGCGTGGTCCAGGACCTCATCGACGAGCTGGGGCGGTTGCCCGGCGTCGGTCCCAAGAGCGCGCAGCGGATCGCCTTCCACATCCTCCAGGCGGAGCCCACGGACGTACGGCGTCTCGCGCAGGCCCTGATGGAGGTCAAGGCCAAGGTCCGCTTCTGCGCCGTCTGCGGGAACGTCGCGCAGGAGGAGCAGTGCGGCATCTGCCGTGACCCGCGCCGCGACCCGGCCGTCATCTGCGTGGTGGAGGAGCCGAAGGACGTGGTCGCCATCGAGCGGACCCGGGAGTTCCGGGGCCGCTACCACGTCCTCGGCGGCGCGATCAGCCCCATCGAGGGCGTCGGTCCGGACGACCTGCGCATCCGGGAGCTGCTGGCCCGCCTCGCGGACGGCACGGTGACCGAGCTGATCCTCGCCACCGACCCGAATCTCGAAGGCGAGGCGACGGCCACGTACCTCGCCCGCATGATCAAGCCCATGGGCCTGAAGGTCACCCGCCTGGCCAGCGGCCTCCCGGTGGGCGGTGACCTGGAATACGCGGACGAGGTGACCCTCGGCCGCGCCTTCGAGGGGAGACGACTCCTAGATGTCTGACGCCACGCTGCACGCGACCGGCCAGAACCCGGACGACTTCGCGGTCCAGATCGCGGACCAGGTCGAGAGCTTCCTGGTCGCGGTCACCGAGGTCGCCAAGGGTGACGAGCCGGCCTCGGCCGTGCCCTTCCTCCTGCTGGAGGTCTCCCAGCTGCTGCTGGCCGGCGGCCGCCTCGGCGCCCACGAGGACATCGTCCCCGACGAGCGCTACGAGCCCGATCCCGGCCCGGAGCCGGACGTCGACGAGCTGCGCGAGAACCTGGCCCGTCTCCTGGACCCGGTGGACGTCTACTCCGAGGTCTTCGACCCCTACGAGCCCCGCAAGGCCCCGGTGCCGGCCCGGATCTCCGACGACCTCACCGACGTCATCACCGACCTGCGCCACGGCATGGCGCACTACCGCGCCGGCCGCACCTCGGAGGCGCTGTGGTGGTGGCAGTTCTCCTACTTCTCCAACTGGGGCTCCACGGCCTCGGCGACCCTGCGCGCCCTGCACTCGATCCTCGCCCACGTCCGTCTCGACCAGCCGCTGGAGGAGCTGAACGGCCTGGACACCGACCAGGACATGGGCGACGACGTCCTGGAGGCCGAGGCGGGCCGGGTCATGGCGGATGAGATCGGCGACAGCCTCGGCCTGCGCTGACCGCCTCGGCCCGCTGGGCAGCAGTCCGCGGGCGAAGCCGAGCGGCCCGTGGGCGAAGCCCTCAACCTGCCCTGAGTAGCCTCCCGGCGGCCCCCCAAACTGCTTGATACTTAATTCACAGCCATCACTTCGTCTTGAGTGGGCAGGGGTGGTCCTGACGGGCGACCGGCCCCGGCCTCGCGGTGTGTCTCACCATGCGATACCAGGGGGGCCGCATACGGACGCTCGTTAAACTGAGCCGACCCGCAGTACGAGGGTGTATGTGCGGACAGAGACAAACTGAGCGAGGAGCGCACGTGGGCCTTGTCGTGCAGAAGTACGGAGGCTCCTCCGTAGCCGATGCCGAGGGCATCAAGCGCGTCGCCAAGCGGATCGTGGAAGCCAAGAAGAACGGCCACCAGGTGGTGGCCGTGGTTTCCGCGATGGGCGACACGACGGACGAGCTGATCGATCTCGCCGAGCAGGTATCCCCGATCCCTGCCGGACGCGAGCTCGACATGCTGCTGACCGCCGGAGAGCGGATCTCGATGGCCCTGCTGGCCATGGCGATCAAGAACCTGGGCCACAGCGCCCAGTCGTTCACCGGCAGCCAGGCAGGTGTCATCACCGACTCGGTCCACAACAAAGCCCGGATCATCGACGTGACCCCGGGCCGGATCCGTGACTCGCTCGACGCGGGCAACATCGCCATCGTCGCCGGGTTCCAGGGTGTCAGCCAGGACAGCAAGGACATCACCACCCTCGGCCGCGGTGGCTCCGACACCACCGCCGTGGCCCTCGCGGCCGCTCTCGACGCCGAGGTGTGCGAGATCTACACCGACGTCGACGGCGTGTTCACCGCCGACCCGCGCGTGGTCAAGAAGGCGCGGAAGATCGACTGGATCGCCTTCGAGGACATGCTCGAACTGGCGGCGTCCGGCTCCAAGGTGCTGCTCCACCGCTGTGTGGAGTACGCCCGCCGGTACAACATCCCGATCCACGTCCGCTCGTCCTTCAGCGGACTCCCGGGCACGTGGGTCAGCAGCGAGCCGGTCGACCGGAAGACACAGCAGCAAGGGGAAAAGCAGGTGGAGCAGGCCATCATCTCCGGTGTCGCGCACGACACCTCCGAGGCCAAGGTCACGGTCGTCGGCGTCCCGGACAAGCCGGGCGAGGCCGCGGCGATCTTCCGCGCGATCTCCGACGCCGAGATCAACATCGACATGATCGTGCAGAACGTGTCGGCCGCCTCCACGGGCCTGACCGACATCTCCTTCACCCTCCCCAAGGCCGAGGGCCGCAAGGCCATCGACGCCCTGGAGAAGAGCAAGGCCGGCATCGGCTTCGACTCGCTGCGCTACGACGACCAGATCGGCAAGATCTCCCTCGTCGGCGCCGGCATGAAGACCAACCCGGGCGTCACGGCCGACTTCTTCAAGGCGCTGTCCGACGCGGGCGTCAACATCGAGCTCATCTCGACCTCCGAGATCCGCATCTCGGTCGTCACCCGCGCCGACGACGTGCCGGAGGCCGTGCGCGCCGTGCACAGCGCCTTCGGTCTGGACTCCGACAGCGACGAGGCCGTCGTCTACGGGGGCACCGGACGCTGATGACGGTCCTTCGCGCGACCGCGCGCCCGACGCTGGCGGTCGTGGGAGCGACCGGCGCCGTGGGCACGGTCATGCTGCAGATCCTGTCCCAGCGCGCCGACGTCTGGGGCGAGATCCGTCTGATCGCCTCGCCGCGCTCGGCCGGCCGCAAGCTGGCCGTGCGCGGTGAGCTGGTCGAGGTGGCGGCGCTCACCGAGGAGGCCTTCGACGGCGTCGACGTCGCGATGTTCGACGTGCCGGACGAGGTCGCCGAGCGGTGGGCGCCGGTCGCCGCCGCCAGGGGCGCGGTCGTGGTCGACAACTCCGGGGCCTTCCGGATGGACCCGGAGGTGCCCTTGGTCGTCCCCGAGGTCAACCCGCACGCGGTGCGGGCCCGGCCGCGCGGGATCGTGTCCAACCCCAACTGCACGACCCTGTCGATGATCGTCGCGCTGGGCGCGCTGCACGCCGAGTTCGGCCTGCGCGAGCTCGTGGTGTCGTCGTACCAGGCGGTCAGCGGGGCGGGCCGGGCCGGCGTGGAGGCGCTGCGGCAGCAGCTGTCCATGGTGGCCGGCACGGAACTGGGCACCAGCCCCGGTGACGTACGGCGGGCCGTGGGCGATCTGAGGGGGCCGTTCCCCGAGCCGGTCGCGCTGAACGTGGTGCCGTGGGCGGGATCGCTGCGCGAGGACGGCTGGTCCTCGGAGGAGATGAAGGTGCGGGACGAGTCCCGCAAGATCCTCGGCCTGCCGAAGCTGCCCGTCGCGGTGACCTGCGTGCGGGTGCCGGTGGTCACGGTGCACTCCCTCACCGTGCACGCCCGCTTCCAGGACGAGGTCACCGTCGACCGCGCGCGCGAGATCCTCGCCACCGCGCCCGGCGTGGTGCTGTGCGACAACCCGGCCGCCGGGGAGTTCCCCACCCCCGCCGACGTGGTGGGCACCGACCCGACCTGGGTGGGCCGGGTGCGCAGGGCGCTGGACGACCCCACGGCCCTGGAGCTCTTCGTGTGCGGGGACAACCTGCGCAAGGGAGCCGCCCTCAACACGGTGCAGATCGCGGAACTGGTGGCCGCGGAACCGTCCTGAGACACCGGCACAGCCAGGAAAAGCGCTGGCCAGAGCTTGACGGGTCGATAGCATTCGCGGGCGCGGATGTGATCCGGTCGACGGTCAGGATCACTTGTACCGGGCACCTTTGCCGCTGAGTATGGAAAAAGACGATTTCCCTCCCCGTCCCCCGCAACCGAGCGGGGGGCGGGGAGCGTCTTTGCGATCACCCTTCCGGGTGCGTGGCTGTGACCCCTCAGGGGTGTGTAGGTGTGTGTGGTCCCGGCGTGGGGACGCCGTGATCAGGGCGTGGGGACGCCCGTTCATATGGGATACAGGGGAAGAGCGGGACGCATGAGGGCATGTGAGACGCCGTCAGTGGTGCTGCCGGGTGCGCGACGCGGGTGCGGGACGCCGGCGGAGGAAACACACCCTGATGCCGTGGCCGGGGCGTACAACCATCGAGGGCGCGAGCGTGTCCAACTGACGTGGCAGAGGTACTCGACTTCCCTGTGGCGGCGCGCGCCGCGGTCCTGCGACCGCCCCGCGCCGTCCTGCGCCCCCGCCCGCCCGGCGGGCGCGGCGGCATGCCGGTGATCGCGCCCATGCCCGCAGCGCGGCCCGCCCCCGTCCCCGGCCCGTCCGGACCCCAGGGCGGCGTCGAGTACTCCGAGGCCGTCGCGGACGTCGCGGCCGCGGGCACCACGGTCGACCACCTCACCGAGACCTACCGGGCCCACTACCGATCCCTGCTCGGTCTCGCCGCCCTCCTCCTCGACGACACCGCCTCCTGCGAGGACGTCGTCCAGGAGGCCTTCATCCGCGTCCACTCCGCGCGCAAACGCGTCCGCGACCCGGAGAAGACCCTGGCCTACCTGCGCCAGACGGTCGTCAACCTCTCCCGCTCCGCCCTGCGCCGCCGCATCCTCGGACTGAAGCTCCTGTCCAAGCCGATGCCGGACATGGCCAGCGCCGAGGAGGGCGCGTACGACCAGCTGGAGCGCGACTCCCTCATGAAGGCGATGAAGGGCCTCCAGCGCCGCCAGCGCGAGGTGCTGGTGCTGCGCTACTTCGCCGACATGACCGAGGCGCAGGTCGCCGAGACCCTCGGGATATCGCTGGGCTCCGTCAAGGCCTACGGCTCCCGCGGCATCGCCGCCCTGCGCGTCGCCATGCAGGAGCCGGCGTGAGCGGCCAGGGGGAGCCGGACCCACACCTGCGGCACGAGCCGGACGCGTCGACCGGGCGGCAGGACGAGCCGGCCCGGCCGCCGCACGGGCGGCCACACACGCAACAGCCGAAGCAATCGCACGCTGGGAACGCAACCGTGAACCACCACCTCGACGACCAGGGCCCCGACGGGCTCGACTCGGACGAGCTGGCACTGCGCCGCTTGCTCCACCAGGCGGTCCAGGAGATGGAACCGCGCGACGGGGCGCTGGACCACCTGCGGCGGGCCGTGCCCGTCCGCAGGGCCCGCAAGCGTCAGGCCGCCGTCGGCATCGCCGCCGCCGCACTCTTCGTCGTCACCGCCGTCCCGGCCGCCCTGCACGTGTCGAACTCCGACGACTCCGAGGCCAACCCCGCGATCGCCGGCCAGGCCTCCCGCACCCAGGACGACGACGGCGCGAGCAAGCTCCCCGACGGCGGCGTCTCGGGCACGGCCCACGCAGCCGACGGCAGCCCCGGCCAGAAGGACGAGGACACCGGCAAGGGCGACGAACAGGACAAGGAGACCGGCAGCGCGACCGGCGCCACCGCCGGCGCCGGCCCCTCCTCCTCAGGCGAGGCCACCGCCCCCGCCTGCACGGCCTCCCAGCTCGGCTCCGCCACCGCCGGCGTCGACGCCCCCGACGCGACCGGCGTGGTCTACGGCGGCTTCCACATCGTCAACGTCTCCGACCACGGCTGCACCGTCGGCGGCGCGGTGTCCCTGACGCCCACCGCCCAGGGCGCCGCCGACCCCGCGAAGATCAGCGTCGCCGAGTACGCCGCCGGCGGCCAGGCCCCCCAGCTGCCCGGGCCCTCCCGCTACGCCTCCGGGCTGACCCTCGCCCCGGGCGCGGCGTACGACGTGCGGTTCGCCTGGGTCCCCGCCGAGACCTGCCCCACCCCGGGCGGCGGCACCGGCGGCGACACGGGCGGCGGCGGCACGGCCTCGCCCGACCCCAGCCCGAGCGAGCAGAACAGCGGCACGGCCTCGGCCGGCGCCGGCGAGGGCACGGCCCCGCAGCTGCTCGTCGAGGACGGCACGGCCGACGGCAGCGTCGTGGTGACGTACACCGCCGAGGGCGGCGGCCCGAGCGTCTCGGCGACGGTGGCGAACGCCTGCGCGGGCACGGTCTACCGGACGGGCGTGCTGGCGTCCTCCTGAGCGGCTGGGTCCGCGCCGGCCGGCGCCCGGTCGTCCCGCGGGGCGATCCCGAGCGCCGCGTCGCGCGCGAACTCCACCTCGCGGCGCACCAGCCGGAACCACATGAACACCACGAACCCGGCGAACACGAACCACTCGCCGGTGTACCCGAGGTTCTGGAACGCCTTCAGGTCCAGCCCCGTGCCCGCCGGCGCGGTCGCCGGCACCGCCTTCGTCCCCGGGGCGGCGGTGTCGAGGGTCACCCAGGCGTCGTACAGGTCGTAGGAGACCAGGTTGACCAGGGAGGCCGCGCTGATCGCGGCCGTCTGCCCGGCCGGCAGGCCCCCGCGCGCGCTCACGCCGTTGTCGCCGGGCGTCTCGGACGCCTGGAGCGCACCGGTGACGGTGACCTGGCCCGCGGGCGGCGCCGGGGCCTTCGCCGCGTCGGCGGCGCCGGGCAGCCAGCCGCGCACCACGGGCAGCGCCCTGCCGCCGTCGGTCCGCAGCAGCGTCAGCACGTAGAAGCCCTGCCGGCCGTCCAGCTCGCGGTCGGGCACCAGCAACTGCTCGCCGTACCGGCCGGTCGCGGTGACCCGCTTGCCGGAGGTCGCCTTGTCCACGGGCAGCATCTCCGCGAGCGGCCGCGGCGCCTCCTTGCGGGCGGACGCCACCTGCGCCTCGGCGGTGCGCTGGTCGTCGACGCGCGACTCGAACCGGCTCAGCTGCCAGGACCCCATGAAGACGCAGAAGGGGATTGCCAGCAGCACGAAGACGTTGATCCCCCACCAGCGGGGCGTCAGCAGAAACCGGTACACGCCCTCAACGGTACGGGGCAAGCGCGGTGCGGCGGCCCGCGGGGTGTGGACGAACGGCGGGTCGTGGGCAAAGTTGTCCACAGGCTGGGGGCCGCGGGGATTACTTGCCGCTCCGAGCAGGCAGTATGGGGCCATGACTGAGAGCAAGGGGTCCGCCGCGCCGCAGCGGCACGAGGAGACGCCGGACTGGGAGAGGCGCTTCAGGGCGCCCCGTGTGTCGCTGCCCGACTGGGCCGAGGACGCGCCGGACCGCTCCCTGTTCGTGTCGAACGCGACGGGGACGTACGAGCTGTACGCGTGGGACCGGTCGACGGGCGAGCGCCGCCAGGCGACGAACCGGGCGAACGGCACCACGGACGGCGTGCTCTCCCCGGACGGTGCCTGGATCTGGTGGTTCGACGACAAGGACGGCGACGAGTTCGGCGTCTGGCGCCGCCAGCCCTTCGAGGGCGGCGAGGACGAGCTGGCCACCCCCGGCCTGGACCCCTCCTACCCCGCGGGCCTGGCCCTGGGCCGCGACGGTCGCACGGCGGTCGTGGGCCGCTCCACCGACGAGGACGGCACCACGATCCACGTGGCCCGCGTCGGCGAGCCCCCGTTCGAGCTGTACCGCCACCGCGAGTCGGCAGGCGTGGGCGACCTCTCCCACGACGGCTCGCTCATCGCGATCGAGCACACCGAGCACGGCGACGCCATGCACTCCGCGCTGCGCGTCCTGCGCCCGGACGGCACGACGGTCGCCGAGCTCGACGACACCCGGGGCGGCACCGAGGAACTGGGCCTGGAGGTGCTGGGCTTCGCCCCGGTCGACGGCGACACCCGGCTGCTGATCGGCCACCAGCGCAGGGGCCGCTGGGAGCCGATGGTGTGGGACGTGGCGACCGGCGAGGAGAGCGACCTCGCCCTGGACCTGCCGGGCGACGTCAGCGCCGAGTGGTACCCGGACGGCTCGGGCCTCCTCGTCGCGCACAGCTTCGAGGCGCGCAGCGAACTGTTCCGCTACGACCTGGCCCGCCGCGAGCTGGAGCGGGTGCCGACCCCGCCGGGCACAGTGTCCGGGGCGACGGCCCGCCCCGACGGCAGCGTGGAGTACCTCTGGTCCTGCGCCGCCCAGCCGCCCGCGGTGCGCTCCACGAGCGGCGGGGTGGTCCTCGACCCGCCCGGGCCGAAGTCGCCGGGTTCGGTGCCGGTGGAGGACGTGTGGGTGGAGGGCCCCGGCGGCCGGATCCACGCCCTGGTCCAGAAGCCGGCGGGCGCGACCGGCCCGCTGCCGACCGTCTTCGACATCCACGGCGGCCCCACCTGGCACGACAGCGACTCCTTCGCGGCGGCCCCGGCGGCCTGGGTGGACCACGGCTACGCCGTGATCCGCGTCAACTACCGCGGCTCGACCGGGTACGGCCGGGCCTGGACCGACGCGCTGAAGCACCGGGTCGGGCTGATCGAGCTGGAGGACATCGCCGCCGTCCGCGAGTGGGCGGTCTCCTCGGGCCTCGCCGACCCGGAGCGCCTGATCCTCACCGGCGGCTCCTGGGGCGGCTACCTCACCCTGCTGGGCCTCGGCGTCCAGCCCGACGCGTGGGCGCTCGGCATCGCGGCGGTCCCGGTCGCCGACTACGTCACGGCCTACCACGACGAGATGGAGGCCCTGAAGGCGATGGACCGCACGCTGCTCGGCGGCACCCCGGAGGAGGTCCCGGAACGCTTCGCGGCCTCGTCGCCCCTGACGTACGTCGACGACGTCAAGGCGCCGGTCTACATCTCCGCCGGCGTCAACGACCCCCGCTGCCCGATCCGCCAGATCGACAACTACGTCAAACGCCTGGAGTCCCGCGGCGCCCCCCACGAGGTCTACCGCTACGACGCGGGCCACGGCTCCCTGGTGGTCGACGAACGCATCAAACAGGTCCGCCTGGAACTCGAATTCGCCCAGAAGCACCTGCGATAACGAACGAGGGCCGGGCCTCGGCCGGGCCCCCGCAGTTGCGGGCCCAGCGGCACCCCCCCCGCCGCAGCTGCGGGCAGTCCTGCCGCCGGGGCCGCACGGTCGGGCGCAGCGGCACGCCCCCCGTAGCTGCGGGCGCAGCGGCACGTCCCCCCCCCCGCCGTAGCTGCGGGCAGTCGTGCCGCTGGGGCGGCACGGGTGGGCGCAGCGGCACCCGCCAGCGCGGCCGAGCGACACCCGCCCCCGGCCCACCCCAGCCCGGCCGCACAACCACCCCGCCTAACCCCGGCCGCACAACCACCCCGCTCCACCCCAGCCCAGCCGCACAACCACCCCGCCCAACCCGGCCGCACAACCTACCGCCGCCCCCGCCGCCCCAACAGCTCCGCCAACCCCCGCCGAGTAGCCGCCAACACCACCCGATCCACCCCCCGCAGCACATACGACTCGGGCAGATCCCACACCAGCCCCCCGTCCTCCCCCCGGTCCAGCGCCAGCACCCGCCAGTACCCCGCCCGAAACGCCGCCCCCACCGACTTCCCCGCCAACTGCGCATGCCCCGCGACCTCCAGCGAGGCGAACAGCAACACCCGCCGCTCCACCGGAATCGCCCCCAGGATCTGCCGCCCCATCATCGCCCCCGCGAAGGACGGGGCGGACAGGTGCGACACACTGCGGCTCCGCGTCAACGCCTGCGGATGCGCCGCCCGCAGCGTGCGGTACACCGCCGTCGCGAAGTCGTCGTCGTACAGCCGCAGCACCACCCGCAGATCCGGCCGCAACGACCGCGCGTACAGAGCCGCCTCGAGATTCGTCGTGTCCGAGCTGGTCACCGCGAGCAGCGCGTGCGCGCGGCCGATCCTCGCCGCCTCCAGCACCCCCTCCTGCGTGACGTCCCCCAGCACCACCGGCACCCGCAGCCGCCGCGCCACCGCGAGCCCGCGCGCCTCCGGCGCCGCCTCGACGCACACCACCGGGATGTCCAGCTCCCGCAGCCGCGTCAGCACCCGCGTGCCGATCTTCCCCAGTCCGAGCAGCACGACGTGCCCGCCCATCCCCCGGGGCGGCCGCCGCAACGCCCCCGCCCCGCGGAACGTCCCCAGCGCCTCCAGCACCGCGGCCAGCAGCACCGGCAGCAACAGCAACCCCATCAGCCCCGACAGGAGTTGCAGCACCTGCCGTTCGGTGGACGCCCCGATCGCCGGGTCGTTGATCGAGAACAGGTCCAGCAGCGTCAGATAGACCGCCCCCAGCGGATGGATCCCGGTCACCACCCACAACGCCACCGCGAGCGCGACCACGCACGCCACCAGCCCGGCGAGCGACCAGCGCAACCGCCGTGAGAACAGGGAGGCGAACGGCGCCACCACCGCGACGCCCCGACCGCCGGGCGTCCCGCCCCCGGCCGCGTACGACACCTGCTCCAGCACCACGCTGCCCCGCCCCCGCGTGGCGGCCACCGTCGCCGCGTCCGGCAGCAGCAGCGGCCCCTGCTCCCCGCTGGCCTCCGAACCGTCCGCGAAGGAAGGGTCGTTGTTCGTCGCGGACAGCAACGCGAGCGTGGCGGGCCCGGAACCGGCCGGACCGCCGGCGGGATTTGCGGACTGCCCGGGCCGGGGCGGGGGCCGTTCGACGGCCCGCAGCATGAGCCGGTCCGTCTGGACGACCTTCGTGGTGCCGGCGACGGCGGTCGCGGCGAGCGCGGGCGCGGCGGTGTCGGCGTCGGACAGCACGGTGGTCGAGGCCTCCGCCGCGCCACCGCCCCCGCTGTCCCCGTCTCCGTCGCCGCCCACCGCCAACGCGGCTGCCTGATCGAGGAGTTCCTCTATGTGCTGGCCCAACCGCCGGTTGAACAGCCGCAGGACGAGCCGCAGCCGGGGGTTGAGCCGGCGGGCGGTGAGGGCGGCGCGGATGTTCGTCTCGTCGTCGTCGTACACGAGCGCCAGCGCGGCGGCCCGTTCCACCCCGGCCTCGGCGAGCACGGCCTCGGTCGGCTCCTCGGCCTCCAACACCTGCCGCACACCGCCGGTTTCACCCCCACCGCCACCGCCACCCGCGCCCGGCCCCGCCGCAGCTCCGCCGCCGTTGCCCGACGCCCGGTTCACGGCCGCGCTCACCACCCGGTCGAGCAGCGCCGCGGACACCGCACGGGCCCGCCCGACCACCGGCGGCCGTACCGTACGCTCGGAGGGCGGTACGACGAGGGTGACCTGCTCCTCGTAGACCCCCCGCAACTCGGCGGCCAGCCGGTGCGCGAGACCGTCGTCCCCGCACACCACCATGTGCCCGCCGGCGCCGCCCCGCGGCGCACCCTGATCCGGAACGCTCCCCACGAGGGAGAAGACTGCCTCACCGGGACGGGTGGTTCCAGGCGGCCGCTGAACAAGCGGACCCGCGCGGCCGTATGGGACGGGCGGGGGACCAGCAGGGCAGGGCGACAGCGCGAGGGAACCCGGAGGTGCCCCACCCGTGGCCATCAGCAGAGCGACGGCTCCCCACCAGGGGGAAGCGGCGGCGCGTCCCGACGACGACGCGGACGCCGACGCCGGCACGACCGGCCGTGAACCCCGCCCCCGGCTCACCTCCCCCCTCGCCCTCACCCTCCTGCTGATCCTGACGGTGCTGCTCCAGAGCCCGCTGCGACGCGCGCTGGCCGCGCCGGTGATGCAGAGCTGGACGACGGTCTTCGTGGCGGTGGTGATCCAGGCGCTGCCGTTCCTCGTCCTGGGCGTCCTGCTGTCGGCGGCCATCGCGATCTACGTCCCCCCGTCGTTCTTCGCCCGCGCCCTGCCCCGCAGCCCCGCCCTCGCGGTCCCGGTGGCCGGCGTGGCGGGCGCGGTCCTGCCCGGCTGCGAGTGCGCGTCCGTACCGGTCGCCGGCGCCCTGGTCCGCCGGGGCGTCACCCCCGCCGCGGCCCTCGCCTTCCTGCTCTCCGCCCCCGCGATCAACCCGATCGTGCTGACGGCGACCGCCGTGGCCTTCCCGCGCGACCCCGAGATGGTGCTGGCCCGGTTCGCGGCGAGCCTCGCCGTGGCCTGCGCGATGGGCTGGCTCTGGCACCGGCTGGGCCGCACGGACTGGCTCCGCCCGCCCGCGCACCCGCCGCACGTGGGCCGCACCAAGGGCGCGGCGTTCTGGGACGCGGTCCGGCACGACGTGACGCACGCCGGCGGCTTCCTCGTCGTGGGCGCGATGGCGGCGGCGACGCTGAAGGCGGTCGCCCCGGAGAGCTGGCTGCGCACCGCCGCGGACAATCCCCTCGTCGCGATCCTCGCGCTGGCCGTGCTGGCCGTGGTCCTGTCCATCTGCTCGGAGGCGGACGCGTTCGTCGCGGCGTCCCTGACGCAGTTCTCGCTGACGGCCCGCCTCGCCTTCCTGGTCGTCGGCCCGATGATCGACCTGAAGCTGTTCGCGATGCAGGCGGGCACCTTCGGCCGGGGCTTCGCCCTGCGCTTCGCCCCGGCGACGTTCGTCCTCGCGGTGGCGGGGGCGGCACTGACCGGGGCGGTGCTCCTGTGAACCGCCTGGCCCAGTCGGCCGTCCTCTTCCTCCTCGGCGCGACCCTCCTGCACGCCGGCGCCACCGACCTCTACCTCCGCTACGTCAAGGCGGGCCTGCAACCCCTCCTCCTCGCCTCGGGCGCGGTCCTGGTGGCGACGGCCCTGGCCACGGCCTGGTACGAACGAGGCCGGCAGCGCGGCGCGGAACACACCGGTGCCGGCCACCGCGAACCCCGGATCGCCTGGCTGCTGCTCCTGCCCCTCCTCGCCCTGATCCTGGTCGCCCCGCCCGCCCTCGGCTCCTACAGCGCCACCCGCACCGGCACGGCCCTCCAGGAACCCCCCGCCTACGCGGCCCTCCCGCCCACCGGCCCCCTGCGCCTGAGCGTGGTCGACTACGCGACCCGCGCCGCGTACGACCACGGCCGCACCCTCACCGGCCGGCGCATCGAGATCACCGGCTTCCTCGTCCTGGACGCCGACGGCACGCCGTACCTCGTCCGCATGGCCCTCAACTGCTGCGCGGCCGACGCCCAGCCCGTCAAGATCGGCCTCACCGGCCGCATCCCGCCGGTCCTCCAGCCGGACACCTGGCTGCGCGTCACCGGCGTGTACACCCCCCGCCAGAGCCGGGACCCGGTCAACGACGGCCCGATCCCCTGGTTCGAGGCGACGACGGTGACCCCCACGCCACAGCCCCGGGACCCGTACGACGAGTCGTGGAACAACTGACGCGACCAGGCGCGCGATTGCGGGCGCGGGGAGTCGCGGAACCGCGGATGTGACGCCTCGTCACACGGCTGTGACATGGATCGGACTGTTCCGCGGCGGACGATTTCTACCGTTGTCATCGCAGGTCACCGAGACCGTCACCGCAGATGCCAGGTACCCAGGAGCCGTCATGCGCCCCGCACTCCGCACCGCCTTCGCCGCCGTCGCCCTCGTCGGCACGGCCGCCGCCGCCGTCGCCTCCGCGACCGCCGCGGTCGCCGCCGCTCCGGCCGTGCCCACGACCAACCAGGCGAACTGTGTCGCCGTCAGGACGGTCCCCTCCGCCTTCGGCGGCATGAAGGTCCGGCTGGTCAACAGCGCCGACGACGGCGCGTCCGCCAAGCTCCTGACCTCCCGGGGCGCCGTCGTCGCGACCGTCGACCAGAGCAGGCCCGTCAACCTGTCCAGCGGCCTGAAGATCACCGGGGTGCTGGGCGCGAAGCCGGTCTTCCACCAGCGCAGCCAGGGCGGCTCCACCCCGTGGCAGGCCGTCGCCTTCCCCGCGCTGACCGCCGACTGCACGCAGCGCGGCAAGCTCGTCCGCACCGTGCGCCTCGACGCGCGGACGACCGCGCAGATCTTCCGGGTCAACGCAGGCGGCCACTACCAGGCCCGCGTCTTCCAGGGCGGCAAGCTGATCCGCTTCATCGACGCGAACGCCCGCTCCGGCGCCGCCCTGTTCGGCGGTCGCACGCTGGTGCTCCCCCCCGACGGCACAAACCTCACCTGGACGGGCGCGGCCACCGCGGCCCACCCCCGGCTCGGCCGCTACAAGCTCGCCGACGGCTCGACCGTGAAGCTGGTCAAGCGGAACGGCGTCTACGGGGTGCGCCTGACCACCGGCCACGGCACGTTCCCCGTGGCCTACGCCAAGGCCCGCCCCGTCGTCCTCCAGGACGACAACACGGTGGTCGTCCTGGCCGCCGACGGCACCGTCAGCAACTACATCCACGGCAAGCCCCGCCAGAAGGCCCCGGTCTACCTGGGCGCCTGACGCACGGGGGAGGGGTGCCGCGGCGGTACCCCTCTCCGCCCCCCTCCGCCTCGGGCCCGCCCGGGCGGGCCTGAGCCCCTCCGGCTCAGGGCCGCCCGAGCGGGCTCGGGGCGCGTCGGGTCAACGCGTCGGCCACCACCGCCGTGTACAGCACCCCACCCGTGATCATGAACTGCACGGGGGACGCCACGCCCAGCAGGGACATGCCCGAGGCGATCGACTGGATGATGAGCACCCCCAGCAGCGCCGACCAGGCCGACCCGCGTCCGCCGAACAGGCTGGTGCCCCCGATGACGGCGGCGGCGATCGCGTTGATCAGCAGCATCCCGGAGCCCGGCACCTGGCTCGCCGAGGTGAGCCGGGACGCGACGAACAGCCCGCCGACGGCCGCCAGGGTCCCCGACACCATGAACACCGCGATCCGCACGCGCGTCACGTCGACGCTGGCCCGCCGGGCCGCCTCCACGCCGCCGCCCAGCGCGAGGATCTGCCGACCGTAGGTCGTACGGCGCAGGAAGAGGTCCGAGGCGGTGATGACCGCGAGGAAGATCAGCAGAGCCAGCGGCAGCCCCTCGAACCGGTCCAGGACGGAGACCACGGTGAACAGGACCGCCGCGAGGACCGCCGTACGCGCCCAGATCACGCCCGGAGGCCGGGACGGCATCCCGGCGGCCGCCCGGCGCCGGCGCTCACGGCGGGCGGCGAGCAGGTACACGGCCGTGACGAGCGCCGGCAGCCCGTAGACGACGAAGCCGGAGCCGAAGTAGCGGCTGGTCAGCTGGGCGACCAGGCCGTCCTCGCTGAAGTTGACGGACGTGTCCGGCCCCAGCAGGTACAGCATCACCCCGTTCCAGGCGAGCAGACCCGCGAGGGTGACGACGAACGCGGGCACGCCGATCTTGGCGAAGGAGAACCCGTGCAGTCCCCCGGCGGCGGCGCCGCAGCACAGCGCGGTGATCACGGCGAGCCATTCCGGCATCCCCAGGTTGACGTTCAGTGAAGCGAACACGGCGCCCGCGAGCCCGGCGAGCGAGCCCACGGACAGATCGATCTCGCCGATCAGCAGCACGAACACGATCCCGACGGCCACCATGCCGGTGCCGACGATGTCCACGCTGAGCACGGACAGGTTGCGCGGGGAGAGGAAGTTCCCGTTGAGGCTCTGGAAGACCACCCAGATCACGGCGAGGGCGAGGAGGACGGGGGCGGGACCGAGATCGTGCTCGTGCAGCCGCCTGCGTACGCCGTGGACGACGTACGCCCTGATCCGCGCGACCGTCCGCCGCCCGCCGTCTTTCTCCGCCTCGCCGCCGGCCACCTCCGGCCCGTCTCCCTGCCTCCCCCTCACGGCCATGCCTCCTCCGGGCGGGTGGGTCGGTGGCCTGCCGCGTTGTCGGCGGCGCCGGTGATGGAGGAGATGATCTGCTCCTGGGAGGCGGTGTTCACGTCGAAGACGCCGTTGTTGCGTCCGAGGCGTAGGACGGCCACCCGGTCGGCGACGGCCTTGATGTCGCCCATGTTGTGGCTGATGAGGAGAACGCCGAGGCCCCGGTCGCGCAGCTCCTCGATGAGGTCGAGGAGTTGACCGGTCTGCTCGACGCCCAGGGAGGCGGTGGGTTCGTCCAGCAGGAGCAGCCGGGGCGAGCCGAGGAGCGAGCGGGTGATCGCGACGACCTGCCGCTGCCCGCCGGACAGTGCGGCGACCGGCACGCGCACGTCGGGGATGCGGATGGACAGCGTGTGCAGCAGCTCGCGGGTCAGGCGCTCCATCTCCACCTCGTCGAGGACGCCGAACCGGTGGATCTCCCGGCCGAGGAAGAGGTTGCCGACGACGTCGAGGTTGTCGCACATCGCGAGGTCCTGGTAGACGGTCGCGATGCCCAGGGCCTGGGCGTCCTGGGGGCGCCTGATCTGGATGGCGTCGCCCTGCCACTCGATGACGCCCCGGTCGGCCGGGCCGGCCCCGGAGATCACCTTGACCAGGGTGGACTTGCCGGCGGCGTTGTCGCCCATCAGGGCGACCACCTCCCCTGCCCTGATCTCCAGCTCGACGTCCACCAGCGCCTGGACGGCGGCGAACCGCTTGGACACGCCGCGCATCGCCAGAAGGGGCCGACCGTGGACGGGTCCTGGCTCGGGCCCTGGCTCGGGGCCCGGCTCGCGGCCTGGCGACAAGGCCACCTCCTTCCGTGAGCGCTCAGCCGGTGATCCCGGCCTCGTCGCACGCCGACCGAAGTCTAGGAGGGCATACCTGGTCGATGGTGTACATACCGTCCTTCACCAAGGTGTCCTTGATGTTGTCGACCGTCACGGAGACCGAGGGGAGGAGGACGGAGGGGATGTCGTCGGTGGTGGCGCTGTCGACGGTGCGGGTGGCGATGGACCCGACCGCCTGCCCGCGACCGAGGGCGACGGCCATCTGGACGGCGGCGTCGGCGGCCGGCTTGAAGGGCTTGTACACGGTCATGTACTGCTCGCCCCTGACGATGCGCCGTACCGCGACGAGGTCGGCGTCCTGACCGGTGACCGGGGGCAGCGGCCGGACCTCGGTGGCGTTGAGCGCGGAGATCACGGCGCCGGCGAGGGCGTCGTTGGCGGCCAGCACACCGTCGATGCTGTTCCCGCCCAGCGTGGCGAGGGCTCCCCGCATGTTGACGAAGGCGTTCTCCGGCCGCCAGTTGACCGTGTCGTACGACTCGCCGATCTTCACCTTGCCCTTGAGGACGGCGAGCGCCCCCTGCTTGAACCACTCGGCGTTGGGGTCGGTGGTGGCCCCGTTCATCATCACGATCTGCTCGTTCCGCCCCTTGGCGGCCATGGCCTTCAGCAGCCCTTGGGCCTGGAGCCTGCCGACCTCCGCGCCGTCGAAGGTCACGTACCCGGAGACCGGCCCCTGCGCGAGCCTGTCGTAGGCGACGACCGGGATGCCGGCCCGGTGCGCGGCTTCGACGGACGGACGCAGCAGCTCCGGATCGACGGCGGCGATGATCAGCACATCCACGCCCCTGGTGATCATCGACTCCAGTTGCTGCCGCTGCACGGCCGGATCGGGCGTGGCGGCGACCAGGGCCGCAGGACAGTCCGGGCACAGCTCCTTGAGCTTCCCCTCGATCAGCGGCCGGTCGAACTGCCCGAACCGGGAGTCCCCGCCCCCGGGCAGCAGCAGCCCCACGGAAGGCCCGTCCCCGCCCCCCTCCCCGCACCCCCCGACCAGCCCCCAGGCCCCCATGACCATGACCGCCATGCCCACCCGCGCAAGCGCCCTGCGCCTCACAGCCGCCAGACCACCACCGAGACCCACGAGACCCATCCGCGCTTCCTGAGAAACCTCACTGATACATCCCCTATATCCGATATGCCCAAAACTAAAAGCTCGCCCTTCGCTCGGAAACAGGGGAACCGGCAACCCGGCGGGCGCCGAAGCCCTCTTCCCGGCCGACCGATCGATGGGGGCCGCACCGGCCCAGCCCTCTCCGCCTGGGAGGAATCGTGTTCCACGACACCGTCGCCAGAGCCATGGTCGTCGCCGGTATCGCCCTCATGCCCTTACCGGGACCGACGCATCGGGCGTCGGCCGAAGCCGCGAACCCGCCGAGGGCCGACGGCCCCTCCACGGCGGTCCGCCTCGACTACCACGTGCCTCAGGGCAGGACATTGGAGGCGGGCGACACGCTCTGGTTCAGCGTCCAGGGAATGCCGCCGGGGTGGGACAGGGTCGAGATCACGTCCCCGGCCCTGGTGCAGCCGATCACCCTGACCCCCCTCAAGAAGGGGTCGACGGAGTCGGTCCAGACGAACAAGGCGGGAACGGAGCACCGCATCCGCCCGGGCCTGCGACCGGGCGCCTACCCGGCCACCGCGACCAGTCACGGCCGTACCGTCGCCACCACGCGGCTCAAGGTCGCGGCCGAGGGCTCGGCGGAGATCAGCCGTTTCGTCATCGGCCCCCCGGACGCCTTCCCGGGCGGCGAGGACTCCGCGCCGGTACGGCCGGGGAGCGACGTCCGGCTGGTCCTCACCGATCTGCGAGCCGAACCGGGGGAGAAGTCGGTGACCGTCAGCTCACCCGTCTTCGACACCCCGGTGGCCCTCACGACCGGCAGCGCGGACGACCCGGGCTGCAAATGCGACGACGGCGGGACGGTGTACGCGGGCCACGCCCGACTGCGAGGCGACGTACCGGAAGGCCGCTACCCCCTGACAGCGCTCAGCCATCACGGCCGGCAGACCACAAACCGGCTGCTCACGGTCACCGGCGAGCCCCTCCCGCACGGCTCCTCCCGAACGACCGTCGCCACCGCCGCGGCCGCCGCGGCGGCCCTCGCCTCCGCAGGCGTCCTCGTCGTGCGCCGCCGTTCACGCAGGGCGGCGGCCTCCGCTTGACGGCGGTCGGAGCCTGGTAGTGGCCGACGGCCACCCGGGCGCGGGCGGTGTCGGTCCCCGCGCGGGTCCGGCGCTCTGGTGCGGGCAGCACGGCCGGCATCAGGCCGGCGGCGTACGCCAGGGGGCGGTCGACGTCGCCGAGCTCTCGGTGGATCCCGATCCTCGACGCCCGGAGTGCGTCTGTTTCCAGCCATGCCTCTAGAACGACCCTGCGCGGAAAGGCACTTCCCTGCAAGAGCATGCACCTGACATCTTGCATCCACCACTCGTTTCGTACGGCCCGTCCGGTGCCCTCAGCACGGCCGGGCCGTCTCCGGAGGACGCATTGATACCCCGTATATCCAGCCGCCCTAGACGCACGCTGGTGCTGGCGGCCACGCTCGGTGCCGCTCTCGCGTTCGGCGCCCCGGGAGCCCTCGCGGGCACGCTTCCCGTCGTCACCTCCACCGCGCCGGCCGCCAAGGCCCACGCTCCTGCCGCCGCGCCGGCATCCCAGAGCGCGGCCTGGGTGGCCGGGACGCGTGCCTACCTCGTGATCACCGCCCCCGGTGACAGCTCGGCGGTCCGCTCGGCGATCACGGCCAACGGCGGCACCGTCTTCTCGAGCTTCGACGCCATCGGCGTGATCGTCGCCCACTCGGCGTCCAGCACCTTCGCCGCCACCATGCGCGGCGTCGCCGGCGTGCAACAGGTCGGCGCCACGCGTACCTCGGACGTCCCGGCCGACGCCTACAACCCGGCGCTCCCGGCCAATCCGGCCCAGTCCTCGACCCCGGCCGGAGAACCGGTCCGGGCCGACATGAGCCAGATCAAGGCCGACCAGGCCTGGGCCGTGAACCCGGGCTCCGCCTCCGTCACGGTCGGCATCCTGGACACCGGTGTGGACGACCAGCACCAGGACCTCGCGCCCAACTTCGACGCGGCCGACTCGGTCTCCTGCGCCTACGGCAAGCCCGACACCCGTACCGGCGCGTGGCGGGACGTCGACACGCACGGCACCCACGTAGCGGGCACCGTCGCCGCGGCCAAGAACGGCAAGGGCGTCGTCGGCGTGGCACCCGGGGTGAAGATCGCCGCGGTCCGGGTCGCCGAGCCGGGCAACTCCTTCTTCTTCGCCGAGAACACCATCTGCGGCTTCGTCTGGGCCGGTGACCACGGCTTCAAGGTCACCAACAACAGCTATTACACGGACCCGTGGCAGTTCAACTGCCCGGACAACATCGACCAGGCCGCCATCATCGAGGGCGTCAAGCGCGCCCAGGAGTACGCCGAGAGCAAGGGTTCCCTCCAGGTCGCCGCGGCGGGCAACGAGAACTACGACCTCGCCCACAAGACGACCGACTCCGCGAGCCCGAACGACTCGACGCCGGTCACCCGCACCATCACCAACGCCTGCCTCGACATCCCGACCGAGCTGCCGGGCGTGGTCACGGTCGCGGCCAACGGCACGGGTGTCACCAAGGCCTCGTTCTCCAACTACGGTCAGGGCGTCATCGACGTCGCGGCGCCGGGCAGCAACGTGTACTCCACCGTCCCCGGCGGCGGCTACGGCAGCAAGAGCGGCACCTCGATGGCCACCCCGCACGTGGTCGGCGTCGCGGCACTCCTCGCCAGCGCCAACCCGGGCATCACCCCGGCGCAGCTCCGCGCCAAGCTGGCCGCCCAGGCCAACGACATCGCCTGCCCGTCGGACAGCCGCTGCACGGGCACGACGGCCAGCAACTCGTTCTTCGGCGAAGGACAGGTCGACGCCCTCAAGGCCGTCGGGACCACCCCGCCGCCCGGCAAGTACTTCGAGAACCTCGCGGACTTCGCCGTCAACGACAACGCGACCGTGGAGAGCCCGATCGCCGTGACCGGCGTGACCGGCAACGCCCCGGCCACCCTCAAGGTGGGGGTGGACATCAAGCACACCTACATCGGTGACCTGAAGGTCGACCTGGTGGCGCCGGACGGCACCGTCTACACGCTGCACAACCGTGCCGGCGGCAGCGCCGACAACATCGCCCAGACCTACACCGTGAACGCCTCCTCGGAGGTCGCGAACGGCACCTGGAAGCTGCGCGTCAACGACAACGCCGCCTCCGACACAGGCAAGATCGACGCCTGGAACCTGACCTTCTAGCGCAGGTCCGGCCAACGCCCGCATACAGCACGCACAGCTCCCCGCCCGCGACCGCGGACAAGGCGGGCTGCGGTCGGTGCGGCCAGGGCTGCGAACTCCTGGGCGGATAGAGGGCACATGGGCCCCGGCGGCGGTGCACACCGCCGCCGGGGCCACCATGCCGGAGGCGTCCAGGAAGGCCGCGGACGGCCTGGATCCGGTGTCCGGGGCCACCCTCGTCCAATACTCCGGCTGTAGACCGTGATCAGCTGTCAGGCGTCGAAGCGGTGGCGGGCGGCCTCGATGTGCCCGAAATAGCGGTGCGTCCAGTCGCACATTCCGTCGACGGTTGCGCGTAGGCCCTGGCCCGGCTCGGTGAGGGTGTATTCGACACGCGGCGGGACGGTGGGGTGCACGTTTCTCTCGACCAGGCCGTTGCGCTCCAGCATGCGCAGGTTCTGGGTGAGCATCTTGTGACTGATGCCCTCGATCTCGTTCCGCAGTTCGCTGAAGCGCAGAGTGCGTTCACCGAGAGTCTCGATGATCAGGAATGCCCACTTGTTGGCAACGTCGGAGAAGATCTCTCGCGCCAATGAGTCCGCGCGCCTGAGGTCTGCTTCCTCGGATGGGCCCTTGATCTGCTTGGTCACCATCGGGTTCCCCAGTCACTGGAAAGTGCGTTCTTCCACGTCAGCGTTCACTCTCCTACGGTTCCTGAGTAACCACAAGAGACCGAGGGTGCCCTCGTGGGGCGTACACGAGCCCACAGGCGCTCAGGACAAGGAGGCAGGCAGCATGGCCGTCAACCTGGTAAACCCGAGTGGATTGCCCAAGATCGACGTCTACCGGCAGGTGTCGATCGCCACTGGGTCGAAGCTGGTCTTCATCGCTGGGCAGGTCGCCTGGGACGCCGAGGGGATCACGGTCGGCGAAGGCGACCTCGCCGCGCAGGTCGAGCAGTGCTACCTCAACATCGGCACCGCTTTGGCCGAGGCCGGCGGCTCCTTCGACGACGTGGCGAAACTGACCTTCTACGTCGTCGACTGGACCCCCGACAAGATGCCACCGCTGCTCGAGGGGATCTCCCGGGCGGCCGCAAAGCTGGGCACCACCCCGGTCCCGCCGGCCACGCTGCTGGGCGTTGCGGCACTGGACGTTCCCGACCATCTGGTCGAGATCGAAGCCACCGCGGTCCTTGACTGAACGGATGCCCTTGGCCCGATGAGCACCAAGTGGCCAACTGTGGTGCTCAGTTGCGGCGCAGCCGGCGAAACGGTCGCTACCCGGCGTCGGCCGGGCCCGCGGGTGTGGACAGCAGGATGTCGTACTCCCTGGGCAGTTGGGCGGTCGCGTCGCGGAACTCCTGGCCGCCGACCGCTTCCCTCAGGGTGGCCAGGACTGCGTGGATCCCGGCCTCCGCGAGCTCGCGGGGCACGTCCGCGCGGTCCGCCACACGCCGGACGAACGAGTGGGCCAGAACGTCGCCCAGCCCGTCAAGGTCGAGCGGGCCCGACGCAAGCGTCCCGAACCTTGGTCGGTCGAGGAGGCGTGCAGCTTCCTGGAGAGCGCCCAGCTCCGGCACGACTACCTCTACTGCGCCTACGCACTGATTCCCGTCCTGGGCCTGCGCAAGGGGGAGGTGCTCGGCCTCACATGGTCGGACGTGAACCTGGAAGCGGGGGAGCTGCACATCCGGCACCAGCTTCAGCGGGTCCGCCGGCGTCTCCTTCACACCGACACGCCCAAGACGGAGGCCTCGGAGGCGGTGCTCCCGCTGCCGGACATCTGCCTGACCGCCCTCCGGCTCCGGCAGAAGGAACAGCAGGCGGCGAAGGAGCGGGCCGAGGATCTCTGGACGGAATCGGACATGGTCTTCACGACCCGCTACGGCACCCCGGTCGAGCCGAGGAACTTCACCCGCGAGTTCGACCGCCGCTGTGAGCGCGCCGGCGTCCGCCGCATCCGCGTGCACGACACCCGACACACCTGCGCCTCGCTCCTGGCCGCGCTCGACGTCCACCCGCGGATCGCGATGCAGATCCTTCGCCATTCCGAGATCGCGGTGACGATGGAGGTCTACACCCACGTACCTTCCGCTGACACCCGCCGCGCTCTCCGCAAGCTCGGAAAGGCACTGGGCGGCGGCAGCAAGCAGAAGAAGGAGGGGCAGGGAAAGAAGGGCAAGCGCAAGCAGCAGAAGCGGGCGGAAGAGCAGACGGCCGAGGACGGCCGGCAAGAGTCATAGCGGTTGCTGTACTCCGCTGCTGTACGCACGACAGAGGCCCATTCACGATCACGTGAATGGGCCTCTGACCTGTGTCGGGGTGGCGGGATTTGAACCCACGACCTCTTCGTCCCGAAGCAACTGGGGTGGGGGCGCTGCCGCGGGCTGGTGTGCATTTCACCTGCGTTGATGGTCCGCAGACGTTCGCACCCGTTCGCCGGTGTTCGTCGGCGTTGTCACGCAATTAGACACTCATGCTCCGTTGGCTTCAGTCGCAGAGTTCTGGCACAAGCGTAGCGATGCTGGTTGAACGTTGGCTTCACTATGGGGCATGGAACTTCAGTGGTTGGGCCCGTGGGCGGAGACCCACCACCGCATGGACACAGCATCGGCGCGGGGCGAGTGTTCCTGGGCTGCACCGTGCCCCGCGCCGGCGATGTGGAGCGTTCGTGTCGTGGACACTGGTGGCGAGAGCTGGTGGGCTGTCTGCGCGGAGCACGCTGCCTCTTCTTCGGTGCTGTCTCCTGGCTTGCCGACCGAGTAACACACGGCTTCGGAGGCCGCGTAGGTAACGGCGCTTCCAGCAGACCGGGGGGTGTCAGGCTGCCCCCGTTAGTCCACAGATAGTCCGCGGCTAGCGCTTGCCGGCTTTTGAGGCTTGGCGCCAGTTCCATCAGGTGCCAGCGCAGCACGCCCGGGTCCCTTCGTGTAGCCGTTCGGGCGTTTCCAGCCGCTGTCCCAGTTTTTGCTGACCCCATTGGTGGATCCGCTTCGGAGTTCAGGCAACGTCGGTGAATCCTCTCCACGGCTTAACGCAAGGAGGGCGAGAGCAGGCCACTGACGAACAAACTCAAGCCGGCGAGGCGATAGGATGTGTCGTAGATCGTGTTGCCCCACACGTTGAGGACAAAACCGATTGGGGGCCTGGGGAGCCGCCGGTTGCGGGGACGCACGAAGGTGACGGTTTGACGCCAAGCAGGAGCTCGACTGGTGCTCCACGCTGCACCATTGAAGTTATGCGACGTAACAGCGCGCTACTAGTCATGGGTGTAGATCACGTCGTCGGTCAAGGTGAATCCGAGTTCGCGAAGACGACGCGCGATTTCCGGCATAGGGCGTCCGCTGGAAACGGAACTCTGGAAGACATGGCACAACTCGACGGGCGCCTTGCTGTCCAGCCATTCGTTCATCCCTTCGCGGTCACTGAACATCCGGAGATCCTCAAGCTCGATTTTATCGAGCTGGGGCGGCCCGTCTGCAACCTGCAAACCAAATGCCATGAGTCGGGCTGCCACCTCCGTAGGGCGACGCCCCAATCGGTCAGCCGCGCGCAACACATGGCTCAGCAGCACTGGTGTCGTCTCGTCCAGCCATGGAGCTACCCGATCGAGATCGACGCTAAGAATGGCCGGATCATCCGGTCCGACTTTCCCAGGCAGCACCGTACCCTCCGCCAGACGCAGCCCGAACTCCGCAAGCCTGGCCGCTACCTGCGCGGGACGCCAATTGATTCGCGTGGCCGCTGCCACTACATGCCCCAACGGAACCGGGTCGGCCACATTCAGCCAGGGACCCTTCCTGGTGTGCCTTTTGCTGAGTATGAGGAGGTCGTCGAACTCAACGATCTCAGGCAGCACAGCGGCTTCTGGTAGACGCAGCCCTAGTTCCTCAAGCCTGGCCGCTACCTCCGCGGGACGATGTTTCGTTTGCTCAGCCACCGCCAGAACATGCCCCAATGGAACTGGCCTTGCGAAGTTCAACCATTCTCTCTGATGCTCGGTGCCCGCATTGAGCAAGGCGAGGTCTCTGGGCTCCAGGGCTGCGGGCGCCGCCTCCCCCTCATGTAGGCGTAGGCCGAGCTGCACCAGTCTGGCCCTCACATCCTCAGGAGCCTGACCCACCACGTGGGCGGCCAAGAGAACGTGCGCCGACGGCACCGGCGTCCTGATATCCCACCACGGCCTGTTCGGGTTGAGCCCTTCCTTCAAGATGATCAAGTCGTTTGACTCCACGGCCGCTGGCGGGGCGGCTTCGTCATGCAGGTGCAGCCCAAGGTCTGCGAGTCTGGCGATCACCTCCGCGGGACGACGCTTTGTCCGCTCAGCTACCGCGAGCACATGTCCCAACGGGACCGGATCGGTGACATCCAGCCAACCGCGCTGTCCTAGGTGATCTCTTCTGGAGAGGACGCTTACATCCCCGGGTTCGACGGCCTCGGGGAACACCGTTCCTTCGGCGAGTCGCAGTCCGAACTCTGCGAGTCTGGCGATCACCTCCGCGGGACGACGCTTTGTCCGCTCAGCTACCGCGAGCACATGTCCC
Source organism: Streptomyces sp. NPDC002566 (assembly GCF_042889585.1). NCBI lineage: Bacteria > Bacillati > Actinomycetota > Actinomycetes > Kitasatosporales > Streptomycetaceae > Streptomyces > Streptomyces sp. NPDC002566. Next base: position 546,349 of record NZ_JBIARD010000006.1, read on the forward strand.
AACGAGACCGGATCGGTGACATCCAGCCACGGCGCTTCCCGATCAAGATCACGACTGAGGATGAGCAGGTCGTCACCCACGACGGTCTCGGGAAGGACCACACCATCCTGAAGCCGTAAGCCGAGCTGCACTAGCCTGTTTGCCACCTCTTGCGGACTGCACTGCACCAGGTATGCGAACTGCAGCACGTGCCCTAGGTGTACTGGAAGTTCGTCATCAATCCAGTCGTCCGGGTAGCGCCTCTCCGAGCTGAACTTGCTCCCCGGGCCCTCGTCGAATCCTGATTCGACAAACAGACCGATGTCCGTGGGTCGTGCGCGTGGCACCAACTCGGGATCTGTGAGCGTCACGCCAGGAAACGCTCCGGCCGCTACCCAGACCTTGACTCGCCATGTGACGAGTGCTTTCGGAAACCTAGCGGGGGGAATGCCCGCCCAAACTTCCCCACCCAAAATATGTGTGTCCATTGAGAAGCAACCTGCCGAGGCGATGTCCAACTCCTGCCAGCCCACCACCCAAGGGGTGTGTCGACAGGCCACCGCGGCCTCCGCTATCTCGTCTGCCAGCGCCGGGTGGTAGGCCACAAGTGCTGACAGCCAATCGTGGCTGAAGACCTCGGCTCCCTCCCGCAGCAGCGCCGGGATCTCCTCGCGCAGCAGCTGCATGACATGAGCCTTGTCGTAGGAGAGGGTGTTCCTGCGATCGACGGTCAGCTGCGGAACATGCGTACCGGTGAGGTTGACCACGGCTCCGAACAGTGGAACGCCGATCCACACTCCATCCGCGAGGAGGCCGCCCCGGGTACTCGCCCACCACACATCCTCACGGGACGTGGCATCGACCACGGCGTCGGTTGCGCGAACCGTACCCGGCATATGCGGATCACTGGGGCCTAGTGGCGCCACGGGCGACAACGTGTCCGGTTCCCACTCGAAGCGGGTCTCTGCGTCCTGTGCGACTACCGAATACTCAGAGATCCACAGCAATCGTCGCAACAGATCGGTACAAGAGGGCAATTTGGCGGATGGGCGGAGATATAGACGTACAGTTGTGCCGGCCTCGAACCCCCGTCCAAGGTCCCGGATATGGAAGAGAGAGCCCGGTCCAGCGATGTCTACTCGCAGGCGCTGTCCCGGGTGACCTTCGCGGTCCAGGCGGCATGTGGTCACCGAGACGTCATCGGCGATCATGAAGTAACTGAGTACGCCGATGCCAAAGCGGCTGTTGGGGTGCAACTCGATATTCGCCGCACGCCACTCAGCTCGCTCATCGAGGTACTCGGGGAGGTCGGCGAAGCTCATACCGGCGTGGGAGAAGACTTCACGAAGTTCACGTTCCCCCATACCGATGCCGTTGTCCGTGCACTCGATGAAGGCCCGGCCGCGCTCGTCCACGTCCTGCTTGAATGTGATACGACCTGACCAAGGCGCGAGTTCGGTGTGCCGCAGCCGCAGGTATTGCGTGCGTGCTCCCCGATAGCGGCAGGCGTCCAGGGCGTTCTGGTAAAGCTCGCGGATGGCCAGGGACGGATCTCCGTACAACTGCTCGCCCATGAGGAGTTCTTGGATGCGGTCGTCGGCGAGACGGAAACGCAGGTCCGTCGACTCGTACGCGGGCTCCCCTCCGGCATCGACGGCCGGCCGTACCTGGTCGGCAGTGGCATGCGCTGGTAGATCCTGCAATGGCTCCAGTTGGGGTTCACTGCTGGCTAGGACATCGACCGCGCCGAACAGGGCGTCTAGGGCGGCCGCCTGATGCCGCAAAGCCAGGCCTATTGCCGGATGGTGACAGGCAGCATTGAGGACGCGGGTACGGCCGTGCTGATCCCAGCGGGCCGTCTGAATGGTCCGGTGGAGTTGCCTTACGTCTGCGGAGTAGCTGATGCCAAGGTGTTCCACGACGACGTCCGACAGCAGGACCGGATCGATCGCCAAGTGGTGCGCTACCGTCAGCAGGACAACCAGTAGTTGCTCCCTGATGTGCTGCTCTGCCTCGGCACCGCCTGCCAGCTGGCGTTTCGGCCGGATCGTGGTTGAATCGAACGAAGTGCGCAGCGAGCGCAGCAACATCGGCAAGGTGTTCAGCTCGAACAGTTCAGCGACCAACTTGCGGTCGGCCTCGTCCGGAACGTCATCAAGCAGTCTCTCCACGGGGCCGAGCAGGCCGTCCAGGATTCTCTCCTGGGCTCCGCCGGGCTTCCGGGCCAGCCAGCGGCGGAACAGCCACCAGGCGATGCCGGCAGCACGATCGCCCTCGCCGGGCGATTGAGCCGCGAGCACGGCTCGGCGGACCAGCCGCTGTCGGTTGTTGAAGAACTGCTCGTAGTTCGCCCGTGCGGGGCTTGGAGACGGCATGTGGTCGAGGGTCGTGGGTTGAACGTCCAGCGCCTCTACCGCAGCGCGGTTCGCACACGTCACGTAGAGGTAGGGCACGGCGACCAGTAGGGCAGCTTCGGCTGGAGACAGAGCTAGTTTCTCCGGGTTGAGAACCTTCGACAATAGCCAGCCCACCCCGGCGGACATTCGCTCGGCGAAGTCGACGGGCCGCCAGGGGTCTTCGCTTAGAAGGGCCTCGTCCCGGGCGGCCTGCGGAGCGATCTCGGCGACGAGGGCCATAGCGGCAGCGCGCATGGCCACGGCGCCGGGGACGTCGCCGATCTGCTTCCACGCCGGATGGTTGCGGGCCGCTGTTGCCCAGGAATGATCACCTGCGGTCCCGTTTATGGTCTGGTCAGGCCGCCTGAAGACGATGAAGTCGTCAGTCTCCGTCTCGGTGCGTACCCTGATCTGCTGACGAAACAGCTTGTGTTCGGCAGTCAGTGCGTCCACCGCGCTCTGCAGCTGTTCCTTGAGTTCGCGCAGCGTGCTGGGGCCCGCCTCGTCCGCTACGACAGTGCTGAGGGCGCGAGAGAAGATGCTAAAGGTGCTGTTTCCGGCACGGGTGTAGCGGGCCCGCTCTCCGGGGGAACAGGCGTATACGTGGCAGTAGTGGCGCTCGCCGACACGCGCGACTCGCATATCGGACCAGCCAACGGCGTTGCCCGCCGACATTTCCCTAAGATCGATACCCTCACGGCAGGCATCCACGAATACGACTACGTCGCCAGCATTGCTGCGCTCGACGTAGCCGCTGAAGTCGAGCGAGAGGCATTTTCCGCGAAAGTCATGGGAGGCCGTGCGCGCGCCCCTGGGAACGAGGTAGTCCCTGCCGCCATGGTGGATCCCGTGGCCGCTGAGGTAGAGGAGCAGTGTCTCGTCCGGAGCGGCGCTTTGGAAGAACGTCTCGATGGCGTAGTCGATGCTCTCCCTGTCGGTCTCTTCTACGTCGTGGACGTGTACCTCGTACCCAACGGCAGTTAGTGCCTCCGCCAGCTCGGCAATATCATCCGTGACGAAGGTCAGGTCGTCGATATTGGGGTCGCGATACGCTGGTACCCCGATCAAGAGGGCACGGCACGAGGAGTGCATCGTGGTCCCCGGCTGATCAGGAGCCGAAAGTCAGTGTGATCGATCCTTTGGCGCCCACTTGGGCCGTAGTCCCCACAATAGTGATACCCCCGGTCGCGGTGATCTCAAATGAGACCTGCGCCTGCTGCAACGGCATCCCGCCGTCGGGCACCCTGAGGTCCGTGAGTACCTGCTGCAGGGCGCGCACTGTGTGCTGGAGGTTCTCACGCAGGACGGCGGTGGGGATTCGCCGGACCGAGGCGTCCTGGCTCCGGCCCCTGAAAATGCCCATGTCCCCTGAGTCGGAACGCCCTTCGGTGTCGTCGATGGACACCAGTACGTCGAGCCCGTCCACGACAGCATCCTGGTCATCGCCTGCAGCCTTGGCCGTCTCGAACATGGATCCCCCTCATTTTCACGTGTTGAAACCGCCACATCATAGGGGCCTCAGACCCCGCTCCGAAGGGCTACTAGCAGGTAAGTTGAGATCATGGGTTTGTTCGATATCTGGTGAAAACACTGGCGCCGACGGTCTGCTAGCCCTCGAAGTCTGTCGTGTCGATGTCAACGCAGGTCGGCGTAGCGGCTTTGGGGTGGCGCTGCTTTGGCGTGAGTGATCATGGCCCCGTAAGCTTCCGGCGCGTCGGGCAGTCTGTGGACCTGCCCGGTAAAGCACGACGGTGGGGCCATGATCTTCGAGGCTCGCGCCAAAGTGGCTGCCTAAAATCGCGGAGCCGACCGCCCGAGCCACGACGTGCCCCTTCTCTGGCATCAGGCGGCTGCATGCTTTGAGCGCGGCCCGGCCCCCGGCCGGGCTGGAGCGGGGCGGAGACAGACATCCGATGCGGTTGATCAGTCAAGCGGTGCTGGGGAAGGCGGTCTGCTCGTCATAGGGGATGCGGTGGATGAGGCAGTGGTGCAGGCAGCCCAGTAGCCGGTTGAAGAGGTTGCGTTGGGCTGCGACGTGTCGGTCTTCGGCTTGGCGGCGGCGGTCGTAGTGGGCTCGTGCTCCGGGGGATGCGGTGAGGGCGGCGAAGGCCCAGATGTAGCCGGCTGAGGCGAGACGCTGGTTCTTGATGTGCCTGGCCAGGACGGTGGTCTTGCGTCCGGAGGATCTGGTGATGGGTGCGGATCCGGCGTAGGCCTTCAGGGCGCGTGGGTTGGTGAAGCGGGTGTGGTCGTCGCCGAGTTCGGCCAGGACGCGGGCGCCGGTCAGTGCGCCGAGGCCGGGGAAGCTGGTGATGATCTCGGCGTCCTGGTGGGTGGTGAAGGCGGCGGTGGTGGCTGCTTCCAGGTCGTCGGCGCTGGCGCAGGCCGCGTTGAACTGCCGCAGCAGAGCGAGGGCTTTGGTGCCCATGGCCTGCTCGATCGTGGGCGGCTGGTGCATCTGCGGCTCGCGGAGCAGGGCGTGGAGTCGTTCGACTTCACCGGTGATCTCACGCTGACGTCCGGCCTTCTTGAGGATCGCTCGCAGCTGCGGGCGGGTGAGCTGGGCGGCTTGGGTGGGGGTGGGGGCTGCGGCGAGCAGGGTGCGGGTGACGGGTGAGGCGAGGCCTTCACGGAAGTGGCGGAAGACGGTGAGGAAGCCGGGGAAGTACTCGCGCAGGTGGGAGCGGAGGCGGTTGCCGGTTTGGACGCGGTCCCAGACGGCGTCCTGGTGGGCTCGGGCCAGGACGGTGATGGCCTGGGCGAGGTGGCTGTCCGCGGGCAGGGGCCGGTGTTCTGCGGGGTCGGTGCGCAGGATGTGGGCGAGGACCTTGGCGTCGAGGTGGTCGGACTTCTTGCGGCTGAGTGCGTAGCGGTCGCGGTAGCGGGCGGCGGTGAGTGGGTTGATCACGTAGATGGGTCTGCCGGTGGCGCGTAAGCAGGCGACCAGGAGTCCGTGAGAGGTCTCGATGGCGATCGGGATCGGGTGCTCTGGGCTGTCGCCGTGCTGGGCGAGCAGGTCCAGGAGCTGGCTGAGGCCGGCGGGGGTGTCGTCGATGCGGAGCTTGTTCAGGAGGGTGCCGGCTTCATCGAGCAGTGCGATGTCGTGGTGGTCGGTGGCCCAGTCGATGCCGCAGAACACGCTGGTC
>NZ_JBIARD010000007.1:0-470675 GCF_042889585.1 Streptomyces sp. NPDC002566
AGCAACCACAGCCCCGTCCTGCACCCCCTACCAGGACATCCACCCCGCGATCCCGCTGACGCCCACCCACTGCCACCCCACCGCCCACTCACACCCTGCCCAAGGCATCCGACGACCTACTCGAGACTCCAGCGGTGTGGGTGTTCGGGATCGGCCGGGTGGGTCGAGGGCATCCGGGAGTGCGTGCGGCGCGGCGGTATCCGATCACGGACCGGCAGAGGAGACGATGGGGGCGGGAGGTGTGTTCCATGGGCGAGTACCTAGAAGCCAACGGAACGACGATCTGGACCGAGAGCCGTGGCCTAGGACCCGACGTCCTGCTGATCGCGGGGCTGGGCGATCCCGCAGAGGCGTGGCAGGCGCAGCTCGACGGGCTGTCGGACCGGTACCGGGTCATCGCCTTCGATAACCGAGGGGCAGGGCGGACGCCGTTGCCCGGCGGGCCCATGTCCGTGGCCATGATGGCCGACGACGCCGCGGAACTGCTCCGGGTGCTCCGGGTCGACAGAGCGCACGTCGCCGGTTTCTCGGGAGGCAGCTTCATCGCCCAGGAGCTGGCGCTGGGCCATCCCGAGCTCGTCCGCAGTCTCGTCCTCATGAGCACATGCGCTCGCCCCGACGCGTATTTCCGCTCTGTGATGCGCTTCTGGCACTGGATGACCGAGCGCGCCCCGAGCGAGCGTGCCATGCTCGAGGCGTTCTTCCTGTGGGTCTATACGCCGCGTGGACACGCCGACGGCACGGTCGACCGGATCATCGAGGAGACGCTGGCCTTTTCGCACCCGCAGTCTGTTGAAGCTTTCCAGCGCCAGGTCGCTGCGTTCAGCAGCCACGATACGTTCGGCCGCCTGGCAGGGATCACCGCGCCGACGCTCGTCCTGGCCGGCGAACTCGACCGTGTCACGCCACCGCGCCTCGGTCGCGTGGTCGCCGAGGGGATTCCTGGCGCCGAGTTCGAAGTACTGCCCGGGGAAGCCCATCAGCCCTTCCAGGAGGTCCCGGACGTGTTCAACGCACGGGTCGACGCCTTCTGGCGCGAGGTAGACGGCGGGACTCTGCCGTCCTGATCCTCAAGCGGCTTTTCAATGGCGGCCGCTGCCGCCATCCCGCCCGCCGCGCTGCTGGCGCTGACTGGCGTGTGCACGGGTGGGCTGGCTGTGACCCGCTCCGCCGCACCGGCTGACCGAAACGGATAGGAGCGCGCTTCGGGCAGTCTGACCCAGGGCCGACCGGCGCCCCGGAAGGGTGAACCTCGGCGTTGTCACTTGCGGCTGGTAGAACTGCCGTGCGGATCAAGGGCGCTGGACGCGCCGGATACCCCGTACGGCGGGAGCAGGCAGGCACATGCGAACCAAGGACGACCACCTCACCGAGCTCTACGGGCTCCCCGCCTTCACGTTCCCCGAGGAGCGGGACGCGGCCGGCATCGTGCTGCCCGAGGCCGACGCCGGGGCCTGGCGGATCGGATACGACCGATGGACCACCGGCGAGCGGTGGAAAAACACCTCCCTGGTGCGGGCCTGACCGGTGTGCGGAGTGTCTTCGGTGAAGCGCAGGCCGGTCACCGGCTCGCTGCCCTGGCTGCGGTGGGCGTGGCTGGTCAGGCGGGGGGTGGAGGCGTGCACTGCGGCGTGCAGAGCCTTCCAGGTGCAGTGGCGGTCAGTTCGTGGTCGAGGGCGGAACGGGTGGTGAACAGGTGCGGGGCCGAGGCGGTGGGTGTGGTGGTTTCGGGCATGGGTCTTCTCCAGCGGCAGTCGGTGAGTGGGTGCGATCACCGTGCTGGGAGCGGCAGTTACCCACGCGATGGCCTTGACCTGCGGGGAGGCGGGCACCATCGTGATCACGACGTCGGCGTCGCGGACGGCCTCGGCGACGGACCCGGCGGCTGTGCCGCCGACGGCGGAGAAAGAGCCCCCGCGCGGTCTCGCGCGGGGGCTCTGCCGGGGAGCGGGTCAGAGGGCGTCGACGGCGCTCACCTTCCAGCCGCCGGGGGTACGGGACATCGTCATCCGCACCCGGTTCAGATCCACGCGGGACCCCGTGATCCGGGTGCTCTCGGTGACCTGGTTGACGAAGAGCAGCACGACGACCCGGTCCGGCGAGGCCGACACCACGGAGGCCGCCGGGGCGCCACCACCGGGCGGCTCCACCACCGTCGCCTTCACCACCCCCTTGTACTTCCGGGCGGTCGGCCCCACCACCGCCTTCGTCGTCCTGCCGTACTCGTCGCGGAACTTCCCGGTCAGCCGGGCGCGCGCCCGGTCGAAGTCGCGGTCCAGGCGGCGGTGGTCGTACGACAGCACGACGGGCGCCGCCTCACGCGCCGCCGCGAGCGCCTGCCCGCGGGCCTGCTCGGTCGCCCGCCCCTCGCGGAACCGCCACCCGAGGAAGGCCACCGCGACCAGGCCGGCCACGAGGAGCAGCACCAGGGTCGCCGTCAGCAGCCCGCGCCCCCGCCCCGGGCGGGCCGGCAGCACGTCGTCCTCGCCGGAGTCCGGGCGCGGCTCCGGCGGGTCGTCCCAGCCGTCCGGCGGCTCGATGAGCACGGTCCGCCCGGACTTCCGGTCCTCCGCCCGCCGTGGTGCCTTCCCGTTGTTCGAGCCGTTCGAGCTGTTCGAGCCGTTCGCGTCGTTCGCGTCGTTCGCGTCGTTCGCGTCGATCCGCACGGCGCGCTCCGCGCGCTTGGCCGCCGCCCGCGCCGCCGCGTTCAGTGTGCGCCGGGCGGGCGAGCCGGAGGGGCGGGGCTTGGACGTCAGGTTCGCCACGGTCGTTCTCCTTACTGGTCGTACATCGGGGCGGGCGGCGCGTCAGCCGACGAACTCCACGTCGGACGTGAGCCAGTGGCCGTTCTCCAGGACGAGGTCGAGCTGCAGGCGGTACGTGCGGGCCTCGCCCCGGGGTACGGCGGTGTTGGTGACCTTGCTGTCGGCGACCACTTGCACGCGCGCCGAGCGCTCGTCGGCCCGGACGATGCCCGCCTCCAGGACCTGGCCCTCTGACACCGACTTGTTCCGCGCGACCAACTCGGTCAGCTCCGCGGTCTGCGCCGCGAACTGCTCCTTGAAGTCGCCCGTGGCGCCCCTGAGCACGTTCCTGCTGTCCCGGTCGTAGTGCCGGTAGTCGAGCGAGGTGAAGTTCAGCGCCGACCGGCGGGCCGCCGCGAGGATGTCCTGGCGGCGCTGCTCCGCCTGGCGCTGCTCGTACACCCGCACGCTCAGCCAGACGGCCGCCGCCGTCGTCAGCACCGTCGCCGCCACCAGTGCCGCCGGCAGCAACCGGCTGCGCACGGGGCCGTGACCACGGGCGTCCGACCGCCCGGTCACCGGCCGCCGCAGCGGCCGTACCAGCCGTGCCAATGCGTTCCGGAGCATCGCGAACAGGCGCCCGTTCACGCCATCGGTCCGACGAGCAGCCATTGCCAGGACTCCTTTCCGAACACGGCCTGCTGGCCGCCCGTCGAGCCGATCTCGACGGATCTTCCGTCCGGCCCCGTGGCGAGACCGGTCTCCGGGTCGTACGGCGAGACGTACGCGGCCCGGTCCGCGCCGCCCGAACGGGACTGCGCGCCGGGCGCGTTCTGCGCGCCCCGCACCGAGGTGTCGCTGCCGCGCGGCTCCGTGCAGCGCGCCTCGGTGTTCGCCGGGCGGGTGCTGGTGTCCGCCGGGTCGCGTCGCGGGGTGTCGTATCCCCGTGTGCACGGCGGCGGGTCGTCGGCGTTGACCACCAGCCCGAAGTGGGTGGTGCCGTCGCCGGGGATGACGGTGTAGCTGTCGGAGACCACCACCGGGAAGGTGACCAGGGCCTGTTCCACTCCCGGCAGCCGCGCCAGCGTGACCTGGCCGCCGCTGATCAGGTTCGCCAGCAGCACCGACAGCCGGGGGCCGGTCGACTTCAGCAGCGAGTTCACCTCGTGGGCGGCCGGCGTCGCGTTGCCGATCAGCGTGCGCAGGTCCCCGTCGCTCGCCTTCAACTGCGCGGTCAGCGCGGCGAGATCACGCGAGAACGACTTGATCGCCGACCCCTGGTCGGCCTGCGTCTTCAGGACCGTCCGCGAGTCCTCGATGAGGTCGATCGTCTCCGGCAGCGCGTCGGACGCCGACTCGACGAGCGCGTTCCCCGAGTCCACGAGCCGGCCGAGGTGCGGTCCGGTGCCGGCGAAGGCCTTGCCCAACTCGTCGACGGTGACCCGCAGATCGTCCTTGCCGACCGAATTCACCAGCTTGTCCAGGCTCACCACCATTTCCGTGGCGGGCAGCGGCACCCGGGTCCGGCCGCGCGGGATCCTGCTGCCCTCCAGCAGGTACGGGCCGTCCGACCGGCGCGGCTGCAGATCGACGTACTGCTCGCCCACCGCCGAACGGTTCGCCACCACGGCGAGGGTGTCCGCCGGAATGCCCGGCGCGCCGTCCTCGATCTCCAGCGCCACCGAGACGCCGCCGTCGCCGCTCAGCCGCAGCGCACCGACCCGGCCCACCGGCACCCCCCGGTAGGTGACCTCGGCGCCGGTGTAGATGCCCCCGGAGTCGGCGAAGTCGGCCCGCACGGTGTAGCCGCGCCCGAGCAGCCCGTCCACCAGGCCCGTGTACTCGGCGCCGACGTACGACACCCCCACCGCGGTGACGGCGGCGAAAGCCAGCAGCTGCGCCTTGACCGTACGTGTGATCACGGCAGTATCCCCTTCAGCAAGAGCTCCGCGAGCGCGAGGTCGATGCCCGGCGGGAGGCCGCCGGCGTCCCCGTAGGCGGCCTGTGTGCCGGTGCACACGGGCGGGCACAGCGGGCCGCCGCCGTCGCCGGGCGGTGCCGACGGCTCGGCGGGCGTGCCCGGCAGGCCGGGGGTGCCCGGCAGCGCGGGCGTCGGCACGCCGGGCACCTGCGGGAGGTCCGGCAGGTCCGGCAGGTCCGGCGTGTCCGGGAGTCCGGGTGTCTTCGGGGAGTCCCCGTCGCCGTCGGGCTCGTCGGCGAGGTTGCCGTAGATGCTCGACAGATCGAGGTCGGCGGTCACCGCCAGGTTGACGTAGTCGCCCTTGACGGCGTCCACGGCGTTGCGCGGGAACGGGTAGGTGGTCAGCAGCTCCAGGGAGTTGGGAAGGTCGGCGCCCGCCTTGTTGAGCTGTTCGAGGATCGGCCGCAGCGCCTTGAGGTTGGCGACCGTGTCGTCGTGCGAGGCGTTCACGACCTTCGTGCCCGTCTTGCCGAGATCCGACAGCGCCGTGAGCATCTTGGTCAGATCCCGCTGCTGGTCGGCGAGGACCTTCAGAGCGGGGGGCAGGGTGTCGACGGCCACGGCGATGGTCTTCTTCTCCTTGTTCAGCCGCTTGGCGAGCCGGTCGATGCCCTGGAGCGCCCGGACGATCTCCTTGCGCTGCCCGTTCAGGCCGCCGAGGAACGTGTTCAGCTCCTTCAGCAGCCCCTTGACCCGGTTCTCCCGGCCCGCCAGCGCCTTGTTCAGCTCCACGGTGATCGTCTTGAGCTGGGCCACGCCACCGCCGTTGAGCAGCGCGGACAGCGCGGACAGCACCTCCTCGATCTCCGGGTTCCGGCCGCTGCGGGCCAGCGGGATCCGGTCGCCGTCGCCGAGCCGGCCGACGGGCGCGGTGTCCAGGGGGGCGACGAGCGCCACGTACTTCTCGCCGAGCATGCTCGTCTGCCGCAGCTCGGCGACCGCGTTGCCGGGCAGCTTCACCGAGTCGGCGATCCGCAGCCGCACCCTGGCGTGCCAGCCGTCCAGCTCCACCTTCTCGACGGCGCCCACGGTGACGCCGTCGACCTTCACCGCGGACTGCGGCACCAGGTCCAGGACGTCGCGGAACTCGACCGTGACCCGGTAGGCGTCACCGTCCGTGGCGGCGCCTCCGGGCAGCGGCACGTCGTACCAGCCGTTGATCTGGCAGCCGGACAGCATCAGGGAGCCGGCCGCCGTCCACGCCAGGGCCCTCGGCCCGCGGATCCGGCTCATGCGTCGGCCTCCAGGATTCCGCCCAGCGTCCGGTCGACCGTGCCCGTGCTCGGCACGGCCGGGGCCTTCGGCACCTCGGGCAGGGAGTCGAACAGCTTCTCCAGCTCCCCGCAGTCGGGGTTCTTGCCGCCCTCGTCGCCGGTCGTGCGCAGGATGGAGCACAGCAGCGCGGCCGGGTCCTGGGGATGGTCGGGGTTGTTGCGGGTGTCGAGGGTGCCGGAGGACGGGTTGCCGGCGTTCTGCAGATTCGACAGGCCCGCCGGGGCGACCTCCAGCAGCTCCTCCAGCGCCGCCCGCTGGGTGACGAGCACCTGGGTGACCTTGCTCAGCCCCTTCACGTTCGCGATCAGTGACGTCTTGTTCTTCTTCACGAACCCCGACACGTCACCGAGCGCCGTGCCCAGGTGCTTCAGCGCCTCCGCCAGGTCCGTGCGCTCGTCGGCGAGCTGACCGGCGACCTCGGTCAGCGTGGTGTTGAACGACCGCACGCTCTTGTCGTCGGCCGCCAGCGCCGCGGTGAACACCTGAAGGTTCCGCACGGTGCCGAACAGATCGCTCCGGCCGTCGGACAGCGTGGTGACCGCCAGCGACAGGTCCTCGACCGTCTGGTGGAGGTTCTCGCCCTGGCCCTGGAGGTTGTCCGCGCTCACCCCGAGCAGCCGCGCCAGCGAGCCGTCCTTGCCGGCGCCCTCCGGGCCGAGCGCCTCGGACGTGGTGTGCAGGCTGTCGAAGACCCGGTCCAGTTCCACGGGCACCGCCGTGCGCGACTCGGGGATGACGGCGCCGTCCCGCAGCGCCGGGCCCGTGCGGTAGACCGGCAGCAGCTGCACGTAACGGTCGCTGACCACCGAGGAGTTGATGATGGCGGCCCGGGCGCCCGCCGGGACCTTGCGGCCCGCGTCGTACTCCAGCACCACCCGCACCCGCTCGCCCTCCGGTGTGATCTCCGCGACCTCCCCGATCCGCACGCCGAGGACCCGCACGTCGGAGCCGGGGTAGATGCCGACGGTGCGCGGGAAGTACGCGGTGACCCGCACGGTCTGCGCCCGCGGCCACAGCGCGAACACGGCGCCGGCGACGAGGGCGAGGACGACCACGGCGGTCGTCCGGCGCCTCGGGACCCTCGGCTTCTTCACTGGTCGTCTCCTGTCCGCGGCACCACCGGAGCGGCGACGAGGTTCTGCACGTAGCTGTCGAACCAGCGGCCGTTGCCGAGGGTGTTGGTGAAGACCCGCACGTACGGCGCGAGCAGCTTGACGCTCCGGTCCAGGCTCGACTGGTTCCGTTCGAGCATCTCCACCACCCGGTTCAGGCTGCTCAGCGCGGGCCCGATCTCCTTGTCGTTGTCCTTGACCAGCCCGGAGAGATGGATGCCGAGCGCGGCCGAGGTGGTGAGCAGCTTGTGGATCGCCTTGCGCCGCTTGCTGATCTCCCTGAACAGCTCGTCTCCGTCCTTGACCAGCGCGGTGAAGTCCTTCGACCGCTCGGCCAGCACCCCCGTCACTCCGTTGGCGTGGTCGAGCAGCCCGCGCAGCTCCTTGTCCCGCTCGGCCACCGTCCTGGAGATCTTCGACAGGCCCTTGACGGAGGCCCGCACCTCCTCGGGCGAGTCCTCGAAGGTGGTGGAGATCGTGTCCAGGGCGTCGGCCAGCCGCTGGGTGTCGACCTCCTCCGTGGTGGTCGTCAGGTCGCTGAACGCCTCCACGACGTCGTACGCGGGGACCGTCCGCCTCAGCGGGATCTCGCTGCCGGGTGCGAGCCGGCCCGGCCCCTCGGGGTGCAGGGCCAGGTACTTGGCCCCGAGGATCGTCTTCACCCGGATCGAGGCGCCGGTCGTGCTGCCGAACTCCGGGTCGCCCTTGACCTTGAAGGTCACCTTGACGTGGTCGCCGTCCAGGTCGACCTCCTCGACCCTGCCGACCTTGACCCCGGCGATGCGCACCTCGTCGCCCGGCTTGAGCCCGCCCGCCTCCGTGAAGGCGGCGCTGTAGGTGTCGCCGGCGCCGATCACCGGAAGGCTGTCGGCGTTGAACGCGACGGCGGTCAGCAGCGCGAGCGTGGTGAGCCCGGCGGCGCCGACGACCACGGGGTTGCGGTCCCGGAACGGCTTCATTGGTCGGCCCACCTTCCGGCGCAGCCTGATCCTCGGCAGCTTCGGTGGCAGGACGCGCACCTTCATCAGGGGCTCGGGGCGGCGGCTCCGCGCCCCGCGCGGCACGATGCGGATCCTCATGCGCCGCACCTCGCCCGGGCCACGTGCAGTTCGGGAGTGAGCACCTCCTGCGTCTTCGGCAGCACGATCCGGCCGTCGAAGTCACAGAGGTAGAAGTTGAACCACGAGCCGTAGGACGCCGTCCCGGTCAGTTTCTCGAGCTTGTTCGGCAGCCGCTTCAGCACGCCCTCCACGGTCTTCTCGTTGTCGTTCAGCGTTCCGGTGAGCTCGGTCAGCCCGGCGATGTCGTCCTTGAGCGGCGGGCGGGCGTCCGCGAGCAGCCCGGAGGTGGCCTCCGTCAGATCGCCGATGCTGACCAGGGACTCGCCGAGGGGCTTGCGGTCGGCGGACAGACCGGAGATCACTCGCCGCAGCTCCTTGAGCAGGTCGGAGAAGCGGCCACCGCGCTGGTCGAGCGTCTTCAGGACGGAGTTGAGGTTGTCGATCACGGATCCGATCAGCTGGTCGCGCCCGGCGAGCGTCGTGGTGAGGGACGCCGTGTGGGCGAGCAGGCTGTTCACGGTGCCGCCCTCGCCCTGCAGCGTCTTGACGATCTCGGTGGCGAGCTGGTTGACGTCCTGCGGACTGAGCGCGGCGAACAGCGGCTTGAAGCCGTTCAGCAGCGCGTTGAGGTCCAGCGCCGGCTGGGTCCTCGACAGGGGGATGCGCCCGCCGGGCGGCAGCCGGGTGCCGTCGCCCGTGCCCTCGGTCAGCGCGATGTACCGCTGCCCGACGAGGTTGCGGTAGCGGACCACGGCGCCCGTGCTGGTGAGCAGCGGCCGGTCCGCGCGGACCGTGAAGTCGACCTCCGCCAGCGTCCGGTCCTTGATCCGGATGTCCTCGACCTCGCCGACCCGCACCCCGGCGACCCGGATGTCGTCGCCCTCCTCCAGTCCCGTGACGTCGCTGAACACCGCGCGATACGTGTGCTCCGGAGTGAAGTCGAGGTTGACGATGGTGGCGGCGAGCAGGGTGGTCGCCAGGGTCGTCACCACCGCGAAGAGGCTGAACTTGACCAGGGGCGCGGCGGTCCCGCGCGCTGTCGTCGTCCGCACGCTCATGCGACGCTCACCGCCGTCCCACGGGCCAGTGGCCCGAACAGCAGCGTCGCCACGGGCGGCACCTCGTCCGCCGGCACGCCCATGACGGGTGCCACGAGCGAGCCGACGGCCCGCTGCTCGGCCTCGGTCGCGGACACCTTGACCCCTGCGGGCAGCGCACTGCCGGAACCTCCTGACGTCGTACCGTCGTCGAGCTTGGTGGGCGGCGCGGGCACCGCCGGGTGCGGCAGGCCCCGGCAGTCGGGCCCGGACCGCTCGCCCCAGCGCGGCTCCTCGCCCGGTTCGTAGGCGGGCCTCTGGCGGACGACTTCGAGGGTGATCCGCATCTTTCCGCCCCGGAACGCCTCCTCCGACGCCTTCTCCTGCCGGACCAGGCCCTCCAGCAGGCACGGGTACTGGGGCGAGTAGCGGGCGAACAGCTCCAGCGTGGGCCGGGAGACCCGGCCGAGGGTGATCAGCCGATCCCCATTGGTGTCCAGGAAGTCCTCCGCGGTGCCCGCGACGCCGGTGGTCGAGGTGAGCGCGGCGGCCAGCCGGTCCCGCTTCTCCACGATCGTGCGGCTGGTGGTGACGGTGTTGCGCAGGATCGCCATCAGATCGGGCGCCGCGTCGCCGTACATCTCGGCGACGTCGGCGAACCGCGCGATGTCCTCCTCCAGCGAGGGAAGATGCGGGTTGAGGCGCCGCAGATAGCCCTCCACGCGGACGAGGTTGTCCCCGATCCGGTCGCCGCGTCCTTCGAGCGCGCCGGCGAACGCCGAGAGCGTCGCGTTGAGTTCGCCCGGTCTCACGGTCCGCAGCAGCGGCAGCAGGTCGTTCATCAGTTGCTGCAGTTCCATGCCGACCCGCGTGCGGTCCTGGGTGATGACGTCGCCGGCGCGGATGGCCCGGGTGGACGAACCGCGCGGCACCACCAGGTCGACGTACTTCTCGCCGAACAGCGTCTTCGGCAGCAGCCGCGCCCGCACGTCCGACGGGATGAACCGCACGTGCTCCGGCTTGAGCGCGATGTCGAGCGTCGCCTTCCTGCCGTCCGCGCGCACCTCGCGCACCTCCCCGACGAGCAGCCCGCGCAGCTTGACGTCCGCGCGCCGGTCGAGCTGGTTGCCGAGGCTGTCGGCTTCCAGCGTGATCCGCACGACGGGGGTGAACGCCTGCTGGTAGACGGCCACGGCCAGCGACAGCAGCAGCGCGAGCACCGCGAGGAAGGCGACTCCGTACAGCCGCAGTCTCAGCACTTTCATCGACCTCACCCCGCGATCCGTACGGTCGTGCTGGCGCCCCAGATCGCCAGGGAGAGGAAGAAGTCCACGACGTTGACGGCCACGATGGAGGTGCGCACCGCGCGGCCCACCGCGACGCCGACGCCCGCGGGGCCGCCGCTCGCGTAGTAGCCGTGGTAGCAGTGCACCAGGATGATCAGCACCGCGAAGACGATCACCTTGCCGAACGACCAGAGCACGTCGACGGGCGGGAGGTACTGCTGGAAGTAGTGGTCGTACGTGCCCGTCGACTGCCCGTAGTAGCCGGTGGTGATGGTCCGGGCGGCGAGGTACGAGGACAGCAGCCCCACCACGTACAGCGGGATCACCGCGACGAAGCCGGCGATCATGCGGGTGGTCACCAGGAACGGCAGCGAGGGCACGCCCATCACCTCCAGGGCGTCCGTCTCCTCGCTGATCCGCATCGCGCCGAGCTGCGCGGTGAACCCCGCGCCCACGGTCGCCGACAGCGCGAGCCCGGCCACCAGCGGCGCGATCTCGCGGGTGTTGAAGTACGCCGACAGGAACGCCACGAAGTTGGACGTGCCGAGCTGGTTCAGGGCGGCGTAGCCCTGCAGGCCCACCTCGGTGCCGGTGAAGAACGACAGGAAGGCGATCACGCCGACCGTGCCGCCGACCACGGCGAGCGCGCCCCGGCCGAAGCTCACCTCGGCGAGCAGCCGCAGGATCTCCTTCTTGTAACGGCGAAGGGTGCGGCCGGTCCAGGCCAGCGACCGTCCGTAGAAGGCGAGTTGGGCGCCCAGCTCCTCCAGGGAGCGCAGGGGGCGTTCGAGGATTCTCATGCGCTAACCCCTCGGCGGGACGACCTGGAAGTACACCGCGGTCATCACGAAGTTCGTCACGAACAGCAACATGAAGGTGATCACCACGGACTGGTTGACGGCGTCGCCGACGCCCTTCGGGCCGCCCTTCGCCGTCAGCCCCTTGTACGAGGCGACGATCGCGGCGATCGCCCCGAACACCAGCGCCTTGACCTCGGCCGCCCACAGGTCGGACAGCTGGGCGAGGGTGGTGAAGGACGCGAGGTAGGCGCCGGGCGTGCCGTCCTGGAGGACGACGTTGAAGAAGTAGCCGCCCGCGACACCGACCACCGACACCAGGCCGTTGAGCAGTACCGCGACGACCATCGACGCCAGCACGCGCGGCACCACCAGCCGGTGGATCGGGTCGATGCCGAGCACTTGCATCGCGTCGATCTCCTCGCGGATCTTCCGCGCCCCGAGGTCCGCGCAGATCGCCGTGCCGCCCGCGCCCGCGATGAGCAGCGCGGTGACGATCGGTGAAGCCTCGCGCAGGACCGCCAGCACCGAGGCGGCGCCCGAGAACGACTGCGCGCCGAGCTGCCGGGTCAGGCTGCCGATCTGCAGCGCGATCACCGCACCGAAGGGGATCGAGACGAGCGCGGTGGGCAGGATCGTCACGGACGCGATGAACCACGCCTGCTGGATGAACTCCCGCACCTGGAAGGGGCGCCGGGGCACGGTCCGCAGGATGTCCAGGGCCATCGCGAAGAGGTTGCCCGAGTGCCGCAGCGCCCCGGTCGGAGACAGGCTCACGCGTCCGCCACCTCCTTGCGGTGCGGTGCGCTCTCCCGTCTGGCGATCGCCTCCCAGCGGGGCGGCCGGGTGATGCCGGGGCCCGGCAGCAGGCGGGGAGTCAGTGCCCGGCCGCCGGGAGTCCCGGTATCCTTGCCGTCGCCGCGGTGGCCTTCGTCCTCGCCGAGCTGGGCCAGCTCCTGCTCGACCTGGGCGGCGTCCTTCTCCTCCGCCATGCCGATCGGCCCCTGCTTCCGGCCGTTCAGGAACTGCCGTACGACGGGCTCGTCACTGGTCAGCAGCTTCTCGCGGGGCCCGAACATCACCAGCTCACGGCGGAACAGCAGCCCGATGTTGTCGGGGACCTGGCGCGCCGAGGCGATGTCGTGCGTGACGATCAGGAAGGTCGCGTCGATCTGTGCGTTGAGGTCGACGATCAGCTGGTTGAGGTAGGCGACGCGCACCGGATCGAGACCCGAGTCCGGCTCGTCGAAGAGGATGATCTCCGGGTCGAGCACCAGCGCCCTGGCCAGCCCGGCCCGTTTGCGCATCCCGCCTGAGATCTCGCCGGGGAGCTTCTCCTCGGCACCGATCAGCCCGACCATGTCCATCTTCTCCAGCACGATGCGCCGGATCTCGCTCTCGGGCTTGCGGGTGTGCTCACGCAGCGGGAAGGCGATGTTGTCGTACAGGTTCATCGAGCCGAACAGCGCGCCGTCCTGGAACAGCACGCCGAAGAGCTTGCGCACCTCGTACAGGTCGTGTTCGCGCAGCTTGGTGATCTCCTGGCCCGCGACCCGGACCGAACCCCGGTCCGGCCTCAGCAGCCCGACGAGCGTCTTGAGGAACACCGACTTGCCCGTTCCCGAGGGGCCGAGCAGCACGGAGACCTCCCCGGCGGGCAGCGTCAGCGAGACGTCCTGCCAGATGACCTGGTGGCCGAAGGACTTGGTCAGTCCTTCCACACAGATCTCGACACCCATCCGGATCACCCTTCAGCCGGCCGTTGAGCAGCTTCGACATCTGCTCTACGGGGAGGGCCGGGTCGTCCGTCGCGACGGTTCCGGATTTTTTTCGAAGTCCTCCGGGGACGGGGTTACGGCAGCGCGTCCACCGGGGCGGAGGGCAGCGCGGGGGCGTCCGGGACGTCCGTGACCGGGGGCGCAGCGGGGCTGTCCGAAACGTCCTGCGGGAGGTCGCTCAGGTCCGGGGCCTGGGGGACATGGGGGAGTTCAGGGACCACCCCTACGACGTCCGGGATGTCCGCTACGACGTCCGGCACCTCGGGAGCGGCCAGTTCCGTCCCCGGGGAGAGCCCGACCTCCCGCAGGGACGGCACCGACAGCGGCAGCAGCGACTCCGCGCCGGGGGCCCGCGACGGCTGGGGAGCCGCGGGCTTCGAGGCCGCCGTTCGCCCGCGACCCTCCGAGGGCGGCACATCGCCCTCGGCGTACGGCCGCTGCCAGGCCTCCGGGGCCGGCGAGACGGAGGAGCCCGGCCCCGTGCCCCGGCCGTCCCCGTCGTGGACGTGCGGCAGTGCGAACCCGGCCACGACCAGGGTCGCCGCCGTCGAGGCCAACGCCACCGACTGGGCGTGGCCGCCCGCCCGCGGCCTGCCGCGCCCGGACAGGAACAGGACGAGGCCCAGCGTGCCGGCGAGCGAGTTGCGCAGCGTCCGCCGGGCGCGGGCCAGCAGCGACTCGACGGTCCGGTAGCTCAGCCCCATCCGGACGGCGACCTGGTTGACGTCCAGGTCCTCCGACTTCAGGCGCAGCGCCTCCGCCTGGCGGGCCGGCAGTTCGCCGCTGCGGACGGCGAGCCACCTGGCCTCGGCCCGGTCGCACACCACTTCGTCGACCGGCACCGGACCCGGCTCCACCAGCGTGGGGCTGCGGTGCACCTCCGCCTCCCGGCTGACCTGGCGGTGGCGGTCCACACAGAGCCGCATCGTGACCGTGGTCAGCCAGGCGGCCAGCCGCTCGTCGTCCAGGTCCGGACGCTCCGCGGCGCGCAGCATCGCCTCGTGCACGGCGTCCTCGGCGTCCTCCAGGCTCACCGACCTGCGGCGCGCCACCTTGAGCAGATGCTCGCGATGGCACCACATACGCTGCCAGCGGTCGTAGGCCGCCTGTGTCTCCGCAGGCATGTCCGTCGTCGCCATGAGAGCCCCTTCGCACGTACCCGCCGGGCTCGTGCCGCCCGGCGGGTCGCGACATTACCGCCGAGTATCCGCGGTGTGGAGGGGGCCGTCGCTATCGAGTCGGCAACGGTCCGTCATCGCCTCCGACCAGCGGCAGCGCGTCGTCCGCGGGCAGGTCGACGCCGGCGCCGGGGAGCGGGGCGAGAGGCTCCTCCGGCTCGTCGGGCGCGAGCGCCGTACCGGACGGGCGGGGGGAGGGCGAGGACGGCGAGGCCGGAGCGGTCGGCCCGGGCGAGGCGCCGGGCCGTTCCGACGGTTTCGACGGTTGCCGTGAGGGCGTGGCGGACGCGGTCCGGGACGACGGGGACGGGGACGGGGGCGGCCCGGCGGGGGAGCCGGCGGCGTCGGGAACGACCCGGTGGCCGCCGAGGAAGTACGCGTACCAGGCGCGGACCGTCCGCAGGTACGCCCGGGAGTGGTTGTAGCCGAGGATCGCGCGGTCCAGGTCGGCGGGGTCGGACAGGTCCCGGTCGCCCGCGCACAGATAGCGTCCGGCGGCGAGCGCGGCGTCGTGGACGTTGTTCGGGTCGGCGCGTCCGTCGCCGTTGCCGTCCGCGCCCCAGACCGCCCAGGTCGACGCGATGAACTGCATCGGTCCGACGGCACGGTCGTACGCCGTGTCGCCGTCGTGTGCGCCGCCGTCGGTGTCCCGGATCTCGGCGAAGCCGTTGCCGTCCAGCCGCGGGCCGAGGATCGGCGTCAGCGTCGTGCCGTCCGCGGCGACCCGGCCGCCGCGCGCCTGCCCGGACTCCACCTGGCCGATCGCGGCCAGCAGTTGCCAGCGCAGACCGCAGCCCGGGTCGGTCCGCGCGAGTGTCTCCTCGGCCCGGCGGTACGCGGCGAACACGCTCGCCGGCAGCGCCCCGGGGACGGGGCCCACCCCGGCCGCCCTGTGCGGGGCCTCCAGCTCCGGGGCCCGCAGCGGCGGGAGCTCCGTGCGGTACGGAGTGTCGCCGGACACGCTCGGCCCGCGCTCGGCGGGCGCCCCGGGCGCGGGCCCCGTGGCCCCTGCGGTCACCGCCTCCGGCGCCTGTGAGGCGGTCAGAGCGGCCATGGCCGCCACCACGATCGCCGTTGCCCTGGCCCGTCTGCCTGCCCGCATCACCATGTCTGCGGTCCCCTCCTTGCGCGAAATCGGTCATCTGCTCTGCTCTACGGGGAGAGGCGGGCGTTCCGTCGCGGCAACCGCGGGATCCGTCGCGGCCACTGCCGAATCCGTGGCGGCCACTGCCGCGGATCCGTCGCGGTCGCCGTCGGATCCGTCGCGACGGGCAGGGCCTTCCGTCGCGGCGAAACCGGGCTTTCCCTCAAGGGCGGGTGAGGGGCGCCGGTCGGTCAGGGTCGTCACCGAACGGCCGGGGCGGACCCGTCCCCGACCGCGGACCTGGCGGAACGCGCCGGCCGGAGCGGATGCCATGGGGGCACAGTGCGATTGCGAGTGGAATTCACGACCGTGCGTGAGGAGCGCACGGGCCCAGCACGTTCTTCCCTCACTGCTTGCGCGCCCTGCTGGCTATCAGTCGGTGACTGAGGGCGGCAGCAGAATGTCGTAGCGCTGGAAGAGCTCCCGGAAGAAGCCTGCGACTATGCGCGGGTCGTTGTTCCGGTCCAGTTCATGGCCGCCAAAGCGGTAGACGTCGTAGCCCGAAAGGCTCAGCTGCCGATCCTCCGCTGCCATCTGGGCGTAGAGCTGTGGGATCGCTTTGCCGTCGACTGAGTAGTGCTGTTGGCCATCGTCCTCCAGGACTACGCGCACTCGGTTCGGCAGCAACAGGAGGGAGTCCATGCGCTGCCGAGCGAGAGGCGTTCTGCGCGACGCGCCACCAGCACCAGATCATGGCCGTCCGCAGCGAGCCGACGTGCGTAGGCCGCACCGATGCCCGAGGAGGCACCGGTCACGATGGCTGTTCCCCTGGCGGAAAGGGATTCGGGATGGACAGTCACGAGGTCCTCCTTGTGTTGGTGATGCGATGGGGGCGACCCTCAGGTGGACCCCACCCAGGTCCGGGGCCGTCGCCTGCTACGCGGTGGTGTGGCGCTCGACCTCGGCAGTGATGATCTGCAGCGCCTCGGTGATGCGGTCGTGGTGGGTGCGGTGGGAGACCACGCAGACGCGCAGGGTGTAGCGGCTGTCGACGACCGTGCTGGAGAGCACGATGCGCTGGTGGCCGTTGATCCGCTCCAGCAGTCGGCGACTTGCCTCGTCGGCCCGCTCGCCGGCGGCCCGGCTGCCGTCGGCGGGGCGGACGCGGAAGATGACGGTGGACAGGTCCGGGCGCTGCGGTACCTCCAGTTCCGCGACGCCGGACAGCGTGGCGTGGACGTGTTCGGCCAGGTCGAGCTTCTCGTCCAGAGCCTCGCGGAAGGCGTCCACCCCGTGCAGGTGCAGGGGAAGCCAGGCCCGCAGACCGCGGATCTCGTGGGTCAGCTCGGGCCCGAGCCGGCCGGAGTCCGGGACGCTCCCCGCCGCCCCCATGTCCTGGAGGTAGCTGCCGGTGCCGTCGTGCGCGGCATGCAGGGCGGCGAGGTCGCGGACGACCAGCGCGCCGGTGCCGAACGGCATGAACAAGGTCTTGTGTGGGTCCAGGGTGATCGAGTCGGCATCCTCGAAACCGGCGAGGCGCTCCGAGCCGCGTGCGGTGAGCCGGAAGAAGCCTCCGTAGGCCGCGTCGACGTGGAACCACACGGCCTCGCGGCGGGCCAGGTCGGCCAGTTGGGGCAGCGGGTCGACGGTGCCGGTGTCGGTGGTGCCGGCAGTGGCCACCAGCAGGAACGGCCGTAGCCCGGCGTCCCGGTCGGCGCGGATCATCGCGGCGGCGGCGTCCGGGTCCATCCGCAGGTCCGGTGTGTGCGGCACGGTACGTATGTGAGCCGCGCGGATGCCGGCGAGGCGGGCGGCCTTGGCGACGGAGTGGTGGGCGAAGGCGGTGGTGTAGACGGTGCCGCCGGCGAGATCCTCGCCGAGCCTGTCGTGCCGGGCGGCGACCGTCGCCGAGAACGTGGCCATCGAGCCACCGCTCGTCAGCAGGCCGCCGCTGCCCTCCGGGAGACCGCACACCTCGCGGGCCATCCAGCGGATCACGCTCTCCTCCAGCGCGGCGAAGGCCGGGGCGACCGAGGCCAGGCCGCCGTAGCGGTTGACGGCACGGTTGTAGAACTCGGCGAGCGCGGCCGAGTACAGACCGCTGCCCGGGATGTACGCCAGGTGGCCCGGCCCGGCCGTCTCCAGAGCGCAGTCGGCGGCCTCGTCCAGGCGCGCGAGCAGAGCCTTCAGGTCGCCGCCCCGGTCGGGCGGCGGCGCAAGGAAGGACTCCACCAGGTCGGCCTCGGCCTGCGGGGACAGGGGGCTGCTCGCGGGGCGGGCCGCGAGGTTCTCGGTGCGATCGACGACACGGTCCAGGACAAGGCGACCCATTTCGGTCATCGCGGTGCGGTCGGGTTCCAGAGGGAAACAGTGCATGAGGAAGTCCGATGTGCGTGGGAGGGCTGGGGAGTCACGGTCTGGCGTACCGGCCGGGGCACGTGACCAGAGTGCCTCGCCAACCCCGGCACACGATGGCGAAGGAGGTGCCCAGGCGGGCCTGCGGCGCAGGATCGTTCGCCAATCCGGCCAGTACGCTGCATTTCATGCCACGCCCCCTGTACGACCGCATCGACCGGGCGATCCTGAACCACCTCCAGCGCCACGGCCGCACCCCCAACGTCGACCTCGCCGAGGCCGTACGCCTGTCACCTTCGTCCTGCCTGCGCCGCACCAAAGCGCTGGAGGAGGACGGGGTCCTGGCCGGCTACCGGGCCGACCTGGACCGCGAACGCCTCGGCCTCGGGCTGACGGTGTTCCTCTCCCTCAAGGTCGAGCACTCCCGCACCACCTCCCAGGTAGTCGAAGAGGCGCTGAAGGCGATCGAACACGTGGTCGCCTGCCACGTGGTCTCCGGCGACGCCGACTTCCTCGTCGAACTCGCCGTGCCGGACCTGCGCACCTTCGAGAGAGTGCTCACCGACCAGATCCTGGCCATCGGTCCCGTTCGCGACGCCCGCAGCACCTTCTGCATCCGCACCGTCATCGACCGCGGCCCGCTCCCCCTCACCTCCTGGCCTGCACCACGCCCGTCTGATCAGCGGCGACAACCTGGTTGATCAGTTCGCCAAGTTCCCAGTAGCAGAAAGTGGTTCTGTGCTCGACGCGGTGCTGCACTGCCTCCGCTTGTTTGCCTCCCATACGGAATCGGCGGGGGACGAGGTCGGGTGCGTCCTGCTGTCCGCGCTGCGGGACTGGGAGCAGGACTTCCCCACCACGGCGGCGGTGGGCATCGCCCGCAGCATCATCCGGTTCACCGCGAACGTCATCCCGGACCCCGACCACCCGACACCGCCGACACCCTGGAGGCGATGCGCCATGAGCGCCTGGTGCTGGCGCACGCTGTGCACTCCGCACCCGGTGCGCACCGGTAGCCGACCCACCGTGGGAGTTGATGCGCACCGGTGCGGCGGTGCGCACCCATCCGGTGCGCACCGAGTCCACGCGATTGGACGACACCGTGCACGGCCTCCACTCCACTGAGTGGAGGCCACCGGGTGGAGTGGATGCCGCGCATCGTCGGTGCGCACCCCGGCATCGGGTGCGTGGCATCGGATGCACTCAGTGGCTGGCATCCCGGCCGCGGTGCGCACCGGGTTGCTACGGGTGGTGCGTCTGCTGGTCGGCCTCGCGCACCGGGTGCGGTCCCTCGGCATCGTTCCGGCCGGCGTAGCGGTCCATGGTGGCGCGGGCGCGGTCGGCCGCCGTGGTGAAGGCGTCTTGGAGGTGGCGCAGCCGCTCGGCTGTGAGATCGAGGGCTTCCACGTCCGTGCGGGACTTCTTCAGGGCCCGCAGTGCCGTCATGTCGAGTGCCGGCCGGGGTTCGGTGTCGGTGTCTTCGCTGGCGTCTGGGAACGGGATGAGGAGTTGATCGGGCATCGCGGCCTGCTGGTGCGCCACGACGTCGTACAGGGCGCGGCCGGTGCGGCGCGCGGCGCGTAGCCGGGCGTTGAGAACGGTGGAGGCGATGACCGCGCGCTGGTAGAGGAGCGGGGCGCGCGAGATGGCCCACTCCCCCGGCTCCAGGGGCAGGCGGGGCGTGCCCGGGTCGTCGGGGCCGGCCGGAGGCCGGTGGCCGGTCTCGGGTTCCGCGTCCGGTGGGCGGCGGGTTGGCGGGTCGGCCATGGGCCAGCGGGTGTAGAAGCGGTAGGCGGGCATGCGGCCTCGCAGCGTCTTCGGCTCGCTGATGTCCAGGCAGTGCGTGGCGATGGCGGCGTCCACGATCTTCTCATCCAGGCCTGGTTCGCGGCGACGGCCGCGCAGGACGAGGGCGAGGTGACGGCGGGCTTCGGCGAGCAGGTGCCGACGGTGGAAGAAGCCGTCCTTATTCACGACGGCGGCCAGGGCGACGTCGACCACGGCGGCGACCCGGGCCCGGATCGCTCCGGGCTGCGGCACGGGCGCGCTCGAGGAGGGAGTCGATGACGTCGACGGTCACCTCAGAGGTCTAGCCTCCATCAGCCCCGGAGCGGTTCAGGCGCGGCCGTGCCGGGTCGTGCGGCGGTGCACGACTTCGGCGTAGGACTGGGAGGCAAAGCCGCGGACCACCAGGACAGTGATGCCGTACTCGGCGAACCAGGTGGTGAACATCTGCCGGAGGGTGTCCTTCTCCGCCGCGACGTACACCGGGTGCTGGCCCTCGGTGCGGTCGGGAGCGAACCAGTCCACGGCCTCGCGCAGGAACGCGGCGACGTCCGGCCAGGCCGGCGGGACGCGGACCTCGCGCAGGGTGTCGATCAGATCCGGGAAGCGGCCTCGCGGCGGGCTTGGGCGAGGTGGGAGGACAGGTGCCGGTACATCGACGGGGTGTGCGGCAGCACGCCCTCGGAGACCAGCCGGTACTTCACCTGTTCTCCACCGTTCCCCTGTCTCACGAGACAAGGATGAGCCTTGTGTGAGGACCGGGGGCCAGTCCCGGATAGTCGCTGAGAAGTCGGTGAGGCTTGGTCCCACCCCCGACACTCCTGATCGCTGCTCGGTTCAGGAGCCTTCGATCGGCCCGGCCCGATCCCATCCAGGCGCCCGCACGTCGATCGTGAGACCTCCCGACCTGACCTCCTCACCGCAGGTCCGGCACGTCGACGTCAGATCGAGGTCGTGCTCGGTGTCGTGCTCCGAGCCGGGCCCGCCGCGATGGCGGAAGGCGACCGGCGGCGTGTCCACCGCCCAGCGGTCGCCCCAGGCCAGCAGTGCGCGCATCACCGGTGCGAGATCGCGGCCGGCCTCGGTGAGGTGGTATTCGAAGCGCAATGGGCGCTCGCTGTAGGCGCGGCGCTCGACTACGCCCGCCTCTTCCAGTGCGCGCAGTCTGGCGGCGAGGCGGTCGCGGGGTGCGCCGGTGTTGCGGACGATCTGGTCGAAGCGCTGGTTGCCGTAGAAGATCTCGCGGATCGCCAAGAGGGCCCAGCGTTCGCCGACGAGTTGCAGCGCGGCGGCCACGGAGCACGGCCGACCGGGCACTTCGGGGTGCGGAACCGAGTCCTTGCCCTGCTTCACGTTCGAGTTCACGTCCCCATTCTCCCCCGAGTCCGTTGCGTTTTCAAACCCACACGGATAGCCTCCGGGCCATGTCAGTTGGAATTTCAAACCCACAAAGGGTGTCCCGAGCCGTGTTCGCGACGGTCACGGCCGCGGTCTTCATGTCGAACCTCGACCTCTTCATCGTCAACGTGGCCCTCCCGGCGATCGGCCGCTCGTTCGGCGGCAGCGGCCTCGGCTCCCTCTCCTGGGTCCTCAACGGCTACGCGATCGCTTTCGCGGCGCTCCTCATAGTCGCCGGTCGCGTCGCCGACCGCTCCGGCCACAAGCCGGTATTCCTGACCGGACTGGCGGTGTTCACCCTCGCCTCGGCCGGCTGCGCACTCGCTACCAACGTCGGGACGCTGGTTGCGGCACGGCTCGTGCAGGCCGCCGGCGCTGCGCTGCTGATGCCGACGTCGCTTGCGCTGCTGCTCGACACGACGGCGCCCGAGAAGCGCGCCGGGGCGGTGCGGGCCTGGGCGTCGATCGGCGGGATCGCCGCCGGACTCGGGCCGGTGGCAGGCGGGCTGCTGGCCGAGGCCGGATGGCGCTGGGTGTTCCTCGTCAACGTGCCCGTGGGGATCGCGGCGTTCGCGCTCGGGGTCAAGGTGCTGCCGTCGCCCGGACGCGCTGGGGCGGAGAAGAGTCCGCTGCCAGACCTGTTCGGCGCCGCCCTGCTCACCGGATCGATCGCAACGCTCGCGCTCGGCCTGGTCAAGGCTCCTGACTGGGGTTGGACGAGCGCCGGGGCCCTCGGCAGCCTGGCTGCCGCGGTGCTGCTCGGCGTCTGGTTCGTCCTGCGCTCGGCCCGCCACCCCGTGCCGATCGTCGAACTGCCGCTGCTCCGGGTTCCGGCGTTCGCATCCGCCGCGGCAGCCCTGACGCTGTTCACCGTCGCGTTCGCCGGAATGCTGCTCGGCGCGGTGCTGTGGTGCCAAGGCGTGTGGGGCTACTCAGCTCTGCGCACCGGCCTCGCCATCGCGCCGGGACCATTGCTGGTGCCGCCGGTCGCGTTGCGGATCGGGCCCGCCGTCGCCAGATTCGGTGCGGGCCGCATCGCGCTGGCGGGAACCGTCCTGTTCGCGGCCGGCATCCTGTGGTGGGCCGCTACGCTCGATACCGGCTCGGCCTACGCGGCCTCGCTCCTGCCCGGCATGATGCTGACCGGCCTCGGCGTCGGCATGACGCTCCCGGTCCTGACCGGGGCGTCGGCGGCCGCCCTGCCGCCGGCCCGCTTCGCCACCGGCTCGGCCATCACCTCGATGGGCCGCCAGATCGGCGCGGTCCTCGGCGTCGCGATTCTGGTCGGCATCCTCGGTACCCCGGCCCCCGGACACGTTGTCGCCGCGTTCCAGCACGGTTGGTACGCGGTCGCCGCAGCGTCCCTGCTCGCCGCATGCGCGACGGTCCCGCTCGTCCGCAAGCCGCGACCGGCCGCCGCCAAGGCGGCCAACGTCGCAGAGGCCGCGAAGGCCGGCGCCGCCTGAGAAGGGAGTCCCGTCCGTCGATGGATTGACGGGACTCACACTCGCCCGAGCGGTGAGACACCCTCAAAGCATGCAGAGAACACCTGGCGCAGCGTGACCCCGCCCTCGTAGCTCTCCACGATCTCCCGCGCCCGGTCCACCACGGCCGGCCACCGCACGCCGGCCGTCGACGGTGAGGAGCAGGTGGTAGCGCTGGTCGTTCATCCGGCCCCCGAGGTTGTGGTGTGCGACCGCGAGCCTAATATCAAACTCATGACCGAGTCGCGGCCGCCCACCTGCCTAAAGCGGCTCCGCATCGTCCGCGGATTCCTCCAGCACCAGATCGCGCAGGTCGACGACTGGATCGCCGAAGAGGAGCGGAAGGCCGCCGAGCGGCGGCGCGGCATCGAGGCCCGCCCGCCGGCCCCGGACTGGCTGGTGGAGCTGAGCCCAGGCGGCCGTCACCCGGTGCAGGTCCACGCCGGCGGCTGCCCCCCGGCGGGCAAGCGGCCGCGCGGCGTCAACCGGGAGGAGGCGCTGCGGCGGCTCGCCGAGGGTGTTCCCGCGTGCGGGCACTGTCGGCCGGACACCGAGCTCGGCTTCCTGAACGGCTGACGTCAGGCGCTGCGCGGCTTGCGGGCGGCCGTCTTCTTGGCCGCAGTCTTCTTGGCCGGCTGCTTCTTCGCGGTCGCCTTCTTCGCCGGGGACTTCTTGCGTTCCGGCAACTCGTGCACGTCGGCGTCCTCGCCACGGGACGCCTTCACCTTGGCAACGGACTGCTGGAGGGCGGCCATGAGGTCGGCGACCTGGCTCGGCTGCTCCGGCTCGGGAGCCTGAGGCATTGGCTTGTCTTCGCGCTTGGCCTCGACGAGCCTGGCGACGGCCTCGGTGTAGGCATCCTGGAACTCTTCGCCCTCGAGGTCGTCGCGACTCATCGTGTCCATCAGGGCGAGCGCGCCCTCGATCTCCTCTTCCGCCACCTCCACCGGCGGTGGGAGCAGCTCGGCAGAGTCGCGGATCTCGTCGGGCCAGCGCTTCTCTAGCCTTCCATGAACTGTCGGTTCTGGGGCGGAGAGAGCACTGCATTGGACAACAAACCGGGTTCCTGGACGGTCGACTTCTATGACTTCCGGAGGGAGCTGACTTGTCCGGCCACGGACGAGAACCTCCGCGTGTACGGGGACGTACACGCCCGCGACGATGAACCGCACGTCACGCGACCGCGCTGCTGAACGCTCTGCCATCCAAGCTGCTGCGGACCGACTACTGGCCGGCACTCCACTGCACTCGGCCTCTGGCAAGCTCACCTCGACCGAGCTGATCAACAAGTCCGGGCTGCGGCGTGACGTCGTCTACGAACACCGTGATCTCGTCGACGAATTCAAAGCCCAGGTCAAGGCCCGGCATGGCGTTCCCGAAGCGGCCCAGAAAATCGCCGGTCACGCTGCCTCCCTCGACACTGAGCTGAAGGATGTCAAAGCGGACCTCCAACGTGAACGCGATACCAACGCCTACCTGCGGCGTGTCATCACGGAGTTGTCCATAGAACTGGAGCAGTCCCGCCAGCAGGAGACCATCGGCCTCGGTGTTACGCCACTTGTTCGACATTCCTTGAGTTCTCGGGAGCCTCACTGAGATCTGGTGCGCGTGGCGATCCCGATCTCTTTGGCGACGCTGCGCGAGCGGTTGCGTTCTGGCTCGCACAAAAACGCCACCTGCACGGCTTTTCTGCGAGGCCGGCCGCGTGATCCACACCCTGCAGTTGGTGCGCCACCGGCTACGGCCTCGAAGGTCGGCGATCAGCCATGGGTATCCAGGCCGCCTCGATCGAGTGCTGCGCGGATCTGGCAGAGCCACTCTGTGCCCAACTGGCGCCCGTTTGGGAGCTGGTCGCCTCGATCCCAGCGCCAGGTTGTGATCATCGCCAGCACGAGGATCCGGCACTCGCGCAGCAAGTCTTGATCGACACCCGGATAGTGCTCGCTGACTTCTTCGGGGGCATGGGCGAGGTCGAATTCGACGGGCCCACGGCAACAAGTCTCAAGGTCTATGAACAGCAGCCCGTTCTTGATGGTGAGCACGTTGCCCGGGTGCGGCTCGCCGTGCAGCATCTGCTCGGCGCTGCCGCGCTCGCCGATCACAAGCCTCAGGCTTCGCAACGTGTCGCCGAGCAGCTCCCGGTCCGCGTCGGCGAGCGCCGGAGTGCGGTCGCGGTTCGCCACGAGTTGCTGGGCCTGCTCGACTCGATCCGTGAAGTGCGGCGTCGGGACATCGAGCTTGCGCATGCCGGCGTGCAGCCGCTCAAGCGCGTGGGCGTAGTCGGCTGGTGAGACCTTTTGAGGTGCCGCGGGTTCGTAGTAGGTCCATAGTGTGACCGCAAAGCCGTCACGCTCATAGACGCGTGGCTCCACTCGAGGGTCGAGGGCAGCCACAGGGCAGCCGGCGACCTGAGCAGAGTCCGGCGGCACGCGCCTCGGTGTACCCCGATTCCTCGTGACTCCCCGCCCGTTCTGGCACAGAAGTGGCACGCTTCGCGGCCCCCTTGAACCGGCAGCGATCAAACTTGCGGCTCGCTTGCGGCAGTGTCATCCGTGCGACCTCCGCGGCCTCGCGTGGTCGCCCGAATTCGGTCGATGATGAGCCCCACTGCTGCAGCCAGGAAGCCGATCGCTGCTACGCCGAACCCCACCCGCGGTAGTGGCGGTCGTCCGTTACTCAGAGCGCGGAAGCCGGCCCAGGCCGCTGCGGCCATGAACCCGAGGCCCTGTATCCACCATCGCTCATCTCTGGCTCTTGTCATGTACTTAATCAACGCCATAAGTGATGATCTCACTCGCACCCACCCACCCACCACCCCAGCTCCCATCCCGTCCGCCGTCGACACACACCGTGGACTGGGCGTGGTTCATGGCGTCCTGCCTGCGTCGGTGAAGAGCTCCGCGGTGATGGTGTGGCCGGCCTCGCTGGCGTGGACGACGACCCGGTGGGCGAGCGCGCTGACCGTGCCGAGTCTGCGGCCGTGTTCGGCGTCCTGGTCCTGGTGGGCTCCGCCTCCTTGAAAGTCAGCGTGTAGTTGATGCCGGCTTCGGTGGTGAACCACACCGTGTCGCCGCCGGGGTCGGCGTCCGCGGCCGCGAAGTGCGGGCTGTGGCGCAGCGGGTCGGCGACGCGGACCGGGTCGTGGTCGGCGTCGAACAGCGGGCTCCTGTCGCGGTCGATGGGCGGTGTGCCGAAGCACAATAGCTGTCACCACGCGCGCTGAGCGCTCATGGTGAAGCTGGATCTGAAGCACGATGGTTGTCACCATCTGGGCGCGCTTCTTGTCACCTGGGGCCGATGCTCAGCCTTTCTGTCACCCGCTGCTCGTTGGAGATCAGCTTCGAGCGGCATGCGATTGCTGGTGCGATGGCGCGCGTGCTCGGGCGCGTGGGTGCCGAGAAGGCGTTGGCCGTGGCGTTCCTGCTCTCGACTGACCGAGCTGGCCTGGTCGCCGAGGCTGGTTCGGCATGTCCGGGGCGGTCAGGGCTTTGACAGGGCAGTTCGCAGAGCGTCGAGGGCGGCAGTACGGAAAGCGGTCATTGAAGGTGCTTTGCCGTCGAGCAAGGCATCAGCGCCGTGGTACATGCCTGATTCGAGCCGCAGCTCGCAGGCGACGCCGGCCTCGCTCAGGCGTCGGGCGTAGTCGACGTCTTCGTCGTGGAACAGGTCGAGGTCGCCCACGCCGATCCACGCGGGCGGCAGCCCGTCGAGGTTCCTACGCCTTGCCGCCGCAACATAGGGGCGATCGTCGCGGTCCTGTGGCGGGCGGCCGAGGTAGGAGGTCCAGGCGAAGCGGTTGGAGTCCGGGGTCCACGTGTAGATGGCGCTGTTGGGAGGGTCGACGCGTAGAGCCGTGCGGTCGTCGAGCATGGGGTAGAGGAGGAGTTGGAACCGGACCGGTACTCCTGAATCGTGGGCGCGCTGGACCACGGCGGCGGCGAGTCCGCCTCCGGCGCTTTCGCCGCCGACGGCGATGCGGGCGGGGTCGATACCGAGGGCGGCGGCGTTGGCGTGAAGCCAGCGGAGCGCACCGAAGCAGTCGTCCAGAGCTGCGGGGTACGGATTTTCGGGTGCGAGGCGGTAGTCGACGCTGACGACCAGAGCGCCGAGTTCGTCGGCAACACGGCTGCACCAGGTGTTCTCCTGCCGAGCGGCACCCATGACGGTTCCGCCGCCGTGGACCCAGAGCAGCGCTGCGCGCGGCGCTTGGCCTGATGCCTGGTAGGTGAGCACCTCGACGGGCAGGTCGTCGGTCGTGGCCGGCAGCGTGCGCCGCTCGACGCGGACGCCGGGCCTCACGGCGGCTCCCGCCAAGGGCACGACGCGGCGGGCGATGGCCAGAGTGACTGGGTTGCCGAAGTTCAGCGGGAGGAAGAGCACCGGGTGCCGCAACTCGCGGGGGACTGCCGCCAGAGCGCGGCGACGTGTGCTGATCGCCGCAGCAGCGCCGAGGGTCGCTGCGGCGCCCAGTCCGCTGAGAACGCGTCGGAGTGTCATGTGCTGATCACCTTTCGTTCGGGTGGTCGCGGTTCTCGGCTTCAAGGGGTAGTGCCCTGCCGGTCGGCCGCGGTCTCCAGGTCGGGCAGTGGTTGCCGGCAGATCTCGTGGGCCTCGTCGCCGGGAAGGCCGAACATCCGCAGCGGATCTTCGGCGACCTGGTCGGCCGCTTCGGCGTCGCCGCGTTCGTAGTTGTCGTGCAGGAGTCGGCCGAGGCGGGGCGCCGCGCCCGCGACGAAGGCCTCCTCTTGACACGACTACCTTATCGGTAACAGTGTAGCCATTATGAGCACCTGGTCTGAGCCCCAGCCCGACTCCCGGTTCGTCGACGTGAACGGCCTGCGGATCCACTACAAGCGCGTCGGGCACGGCCCGGCACTCGTGCTGCTGCACGGCAGTGCCTCGTCCCTGCAGCACTTCGACCGCGCGACGGATCTGCTGTCGCATTCGTTCGATGTCATCCGTCCCGACCTGCCGGCGTTCGGACTGACGGGCCCGCGCCCGGACCGCGACTACCGCATCCCGGCGTACGCCGCGACGGTGTCGGGCTTCACGGAGGCGCTGGGCGTGCCGCACTACGCGGTGGCCGGCAATTCCCTGGGCGGCAACATCGCCTGGAACGTCGCGCTGGACCATCCGGAGCGGCTGACCGGCCTGGTGCTGGTCAATGCCACCGGCTACCCGGAGAAGACGGTGCCCGCGGGGATGCGCCTGACCCGCAACCCGCTGGTGCGGCCCCTGCTGAGGCGGGTGATGCCGCGCAGGGCCATCGAGCGCAACCTGCGCGAGGCCGTCGGGCCGCATGCGCAGATCGTGGACGACGCCATGGTGGACCGCGCCTACCAGCTCATGAGCCGCCCCGGTAACCGCTCGGCCTTCGTCGACTTCTGCAACACCGACCAGCCGGACCGCAGCGCGCAGATCCCCCGCATCACGGTGCCCACGCTGGTGCTGCGCAGCGCGAGCATCGACGGCCAGTACTTCGCCCGCGACATCCCCGGCGCCCAGGAGCTCGTCCACCCCCACGGCAGACATCTGCTGCCGGAGGAGGAACCGCAGTGGGTCGCGGACGCGATCGCGAAGTTCCTCGGCTCCTGCGCCGACACCCCCGCGAACTGAGAGCAAGGAGGCCCGTTCCATGAAGTACTTCGTCGCCCCGGGCGAAAACCTCAAGCTCACCGCCGACTCGCGCAAGGCGCTGCGCGGCAGTTTCATCGAGCTGTCCGACGGCGTCACCCACTACGAGTTGACGGGGCCCGAGGACGGGGACGTGGTCCTGATGGCGGGCGGTCTGACCATCCCGCTGTTCTACTGGGACGGCCTGGTCAGCGAGCTGCACGCCCGCGGGCTGCGCACTCTGACCTGCAGCGCCTACGGCCGCGGCTACTCCGACCGGGTACGGGCGCGATACGACGAGACGCTGTTCACGCGGCAGCTGGCCGAGCTGACGGACCGGCTCGGCCTGACGGCGCGGCCCCTGCACCTGGTCGGCACCTCCATGGGCGCGCTGGTCAGCATGACGTACGCCGCCCGGTACCGCTCGTCGGTGTCCACTCTCACCATCGTCGGGCCCGCCGGTCTCGCGAGACCGCGGTTGGCCTCCCCCGACCGGCTGCTGCGCAACGACTTGCTGGCCGGAGTGGTCGCCCGCCGTCGCGGCCTTCAGCTGCTCCAGGGGCACCTCGGGCACAACGTCCGGGACCCCGAGCTCGGCGCGGAACTGACCGAGATGGTCCTCGGCACCCTCCGCTTCGAGGGCTCGCTGTACGCGGTCTTCGACACCCTGCAGCACCTACCGGTCACCGGCCGCGACGACCTCTTCCGGCGGACGGGGGCGCTGGGCATTCCGACGCTGCTGCTGTGGGGCGACGAGGACACCGTCACGCCGCCGGTGCACTTCGAGACGGCGCGCGCCCTGCTGAAGCCTCAACACCATCACGTCATCACCAGATGCGGGCACATGGCCCCGTTCGAACGGCCTCGCGACGTCGCCGATCAGCTCGTCCCGTTCGTGTCCGCACGCACCGAAAGGCTCGACTCATGAACAGCCCGCAGGCCATCGACGTACTGATCATCGGTGCCGGCCCATCTGGCTCCGCGTTGGCGATCGACCTCGTACGCCGCGGACTCGACGTCCGGATCGTCGACAGGTCCCCCCACGCTTTCGACGGCTCGCGCGCCAAGGGCGTCCAGCCCCGCAGCCTCGAAGTCCTCGAAGACCTCGGCGCTCTCGACGACGTGCTGGCCGGCGGCGACATCTATCCCAAGCTCGGGCTCCATGCAGGACCCATCGGTGTGCCGTGGAAGATGTTCCCCCACAAAGAGGCAACCCCGGACGTCCCACACCCGAACACTTGGCTGATCCCGCAGTTCCGCACGGACCGCGCCCTGCACGCCCGGCTCAGTGAGCTCGGCCGCGAGGTCGAGTTCGGCAAGGAACTCACCGAGCTGACGCAGGACGAGGACACGGTGGTCGCCACGGTGGTGGGCGCGGACGGGGTCGAGGAGATCGTCACCCGCTATGCCGTGGGGGCCGACGGCGGCTCCAGTGCGGTGCGCAAGCAGCTCGACATCGGTTTCGTGGGGACGACGGACGAGTCCGACCGCGTGCTGATCGTGGATGCCTCCGTCAGCGGCCTGGCCCGCAACCGGTGGCACATGTGGCCCGGCCTCGGCGGCAAGCTCATCGGTGCCTGCCCGCTGCCCCACAGCGACATGTTCCAGTGGATGATCCGGCTCACGCCCGACGAGAAGCCGCCCCAGGAGATCGGCGCCATCGTCGACCGGATCCACTCCCACACCCGCAACCGGCACATCCAGCTGCACGAGATCCACTGGAAGTCCGTGTTCCGGCCCAACATCCGTCTTGCGAAGCACTACGGACGCGGACGTGTCTTCCTCGTCGGCGACGCCGCGCACGTCCACACCCCGGCCGGCGCCCAGGGCTTGAACACGGGTATGCAGGACGGCTACAACCTCGGCTGGAAGCTCGGCCAGGTCCTCGCCGGAGCCGACCCGGCCCTGCTGGACACCTACGAGGCCGAGCGGCAGCCGATCGCCGCCGGGGTCCTGGGCCTGTCCACGGCGAAATGGGGCGGCATCGCCAAGCTCGACCCCTCCAGCATGAAGCGCGGCAAGGACGAGCAGCAGCTCTCCCTGACCTACTACGGCGGCCCGCTCTCCCCCGCCGACGGCGACAGCAGCGACACCGGCACGCTGCACGTGGGCGACCGCGCCCCGGACGCCCGACTGCTCGGCGCCGACGGCGCCGAGACCCGCCTGTTCAACCTCTTCCAGGGACCGCACTTCACCGCCATCGCCTACGGCCCCGGCGCCATCCGGGACCTCGAACTCCTCGACTGGCCGACGACGGGCGCCCAGCTGAAGCGGCTGACCGTCGGACCGGCCGCGGGCGACGGCCGCGCCTTCTCCGACCCCAGGAACACGCTGCGCAGTACCTACGGCCTGACCGGCGACACGCTGCTGCTGATCCGCCCCGACGGCTACATCGGGCACATCGCCACCCGGGACTTCCTCAGCACCACCCAAGCCGCCGTGCGGGCGATGACGCCGCAGACGAGGAGCCGCACCATGTCCCAGCTGTCCCAGCCGAGCCACACCCACCCCGGTTCGGGGGCCACCGAATGAGCCGCACCCTGCTGCGCGTAGCGCACGTCATCACGATGACGCCGCACCGGCCGGCCGCCGAGCACGTCGACATCCTCGTCGACGGCGAGACCATCGCAGCCGTCGGCGAAACCATCGAGGCGCCCAGGCTCCGGGCCGGGGCGGGGCACGCTGCGCGACGAATGCACACGAGTGGACCGTCGCCGCCTACCGCCGCATCGGCGTGCTCCAACTGGCAGGAGTCGCCGGCGTGGCGCTCGGCCTCGCCGTGCCGCCGCTCGGCGGCCTCGCGGGGGCCGGGCTTCTCCTGCTGCTCGCCGGAGCTGTGGTCGTGCACCTGCGCAAGGGCGACCCGGTTGCCAAACTCGTGCCCGCCGCCGTGTGCGCGGTGCTTGTCGCCTCATACCTCGCGGCGTTGTTCGACTGAAGCGCTGCGGATCGAGTCCACGCCTCCACGGATGGGTAGCGCCAGCAGTCGCCCTGAAAGCAGATAAACGGCTACGGTGTAGCCAATATTAGAATGGCAGGAACCGCAGCCACCTGGGCCCGATGGCACTCAAGCCGCGACCGCACGGTCCGCCCGACTTCCCCCGCGCCCCTTCGTCCACAGTGCCGACTCCCAAGGGGTAGACGATGCCCATCCTGATCGTGATTGCGATCCACGCTGTCCGGATCGCGCGCGCTCCCTTGGACGCGCGCCTGAAGAAGCGCCACGTCGGCCCCCTGTCGGTCACGACCGGAGCGGTCATGCTCTACCTGGCCTGGGACTGGCTCAGGCCCGAGGGCCTCAGCGCTGTTTATTTCGTCGGCGAGTTCGCCGGTGTCCTGTCCGTCTACCTGATGTCCTGCACCCTGGTGCTGGCCACCCGGCTGATGTGGTTGGAGCAGTGGTTCGGCGGCCTGGACCGCATGTACCGTCAGCACAAGCTGTACGCCGTACGGTCCATACTCCTGCTCACCCCCCACCTGCTCCTCCACTTCTTCTCCGGTTTCGACGGGAGCCAGTACGGCTACGCCCACCGGACCGCTTCGGTAGGGATGGGCCATCTCCTCGGCGCCGTCTCCGCCATCGGCCTGCTGCTGCTCGTCCTCATCTCACTCGGCCGGGTCGGCCGCATCCTCCGACTGCCCTACGAGCGCTGGCTGTTCCTGCATCGCCTCACCGGCCTGCTGCTCCTGTCGGCCCTGTTGCACGGCTGGTTCCTCGATCTCATCATCAACGGATCCACGCCCCTCCTGGCGATCTACGTCACCATGGCCACCATCGGCATGACCGCCTACACCTACGACGAACTGGTGCTACGGCACAGGGAACCCCGGGCGGACTACACCGTCGACCGTGTCGAGCGGCCGACACCCGACATCCTCGACCTCACCCTCACGCCCACCGGCGAGACGGCGCTTCCCGTGACAGGAGGTCAGTTCGTCTACCTGCGGGTCGGCGGCTGGCACGAACACCCCTTCAGCGTCGCCGGAACGCAGGCCGACGGTTCGGTACGCCTCACCATCCGTGCCCTGGGCCGCGGTACACGCGGCCTCTACACGGACGTGAGCGAAGGAGATCCCGCAACCCTCAAGGGTCCTTACGGCATGTTCGACCACACCCTGGGCGGACCCCGGCAGATATGGATCGCGGGGGGCATCGGTATCGCACCCTTCCTCGGCTGGCTCACCCACCCCGGTGCAGCGCCGCCCCGCACTGACCTCTTCTACTGCGCACCCACCGCCGAAGACGCACCGTTCCTCCCGGAACTCACCGCAGCGGCAGCGCACCGCCCCGACTTCCGGCTCCACCCGACGTTCAGCCGCAGCCACGGCCGTCTGACCGCCGAAAGAATCCAGGCCGAGGCCGGACCGATCACCCCCGACACGCACGTCTTCCTCTGCGGCCCCGCCTCCATGATCGAAAGCCTCACTCGCGGCCTCCATCGCCAGGGCGTCCCCCGCCGGCATCTCCACGCCGAGCACTTCGCCTTCCGCTGACGAAGCGCCGGCCACGCGGGTCACGACAGCTGTGGGCCTGCCTGTCCGGCGACCGGTTGCCCCCGGACGCCTGCGCGCCGGCCGAGATGACTCCGGAGGCGGGCGGCTCAGGTTCGCATCGTCCTGGCCGGGTCAGGCGTCGTCGTGCAGGTGGGCAAGCCCGCTGAGGAGGAGTTCGAGTCCGAAGGAGAACTCGTCCTCGATCGGAACGGGCATCGACCCGGCGACGGTGCTCGTTGCCGGGAACAGGGCGGGATCGACGCTCTGGAAGACGGCGGACAGTTGTGCGTCGTCGAGTTGCCCGCCGCCATGACCGTTGACCTGTATGGCGAATCCGAGGACATAGCGGGCGAGGGTGGCAAAGGCATGCGCGGCCAGTCGCGGCGGGAAGCCGCTGTCGAGCAGCGCCGCGACACAGTGCTCCCGCAGCGCCATGGCGTTCGGCCCCAGGGGTATCTCTTCGACCATCAGGCGCGCCGCGTTCCGGTGCCGGGCCAGGGCATCGAACATGGTGTGCGCAACCGTCCGCAGCGCTTGCTGCCAGCCCATCGCGAGGAGTTCGTCGCCATTCAGTTCCACGGCGCCGAACATGCGGTCCACGACATGGGCGACCAGCGCTGTCCGGTTGTCGAAATGCCGGTACAACGTCGCTGTGCCCGAGCCCAGGCGCTGGGCCAGCGTCCGCATCGAGAGAGCGTCGACCCCTTCGTCGTCCACGATCTGCAGGGCGGTGGAGACGATGCGCTCCAGCGGCACTGGCGGACGCCCCGGGCCCCGACCCGATGCCGGGGTCGCCTGCGTAGGATCAGCTGCTGCCACTGAAATGTCCACCTCCTCGGACAGCACCATAACAGCAACACCGTATCCACTATGGAGACCACCGGTTGGACACCGAGTGACGGCCCCCTTCGATCCGCCCATCGATGACCGACAGCAGCCTCGACCTCGGCGGGGGATCGCGGGTCGTGCTGTATGCGGCGGTGAGGCGCTGGGTGAGTGCCTGGATGGCCTCTTCCTCGGGTTGGTCGGTCGCCACTCTCTCTCCTGACCTGGAACGGCGACACCAGCCGCTGGAGCGCCCGCCTGGTGGTCTCCAACGTCTGTCCACAGGCGTCGCAGCCAGTCCCGCGGGCGGACAAAGTCAACGAACCCGCGCGCCAACACCACCCCCGATCAAGTCGCGCCCGTGCACCTCGTGCTGGAAGAACGGCTCGCCCGGGACCTTGAAGGTTTTCCGTGCCGAACAGGCGATCCCCGCACAGCACCACCGCGAGCACGCCGTACGCGAGTTGCGAGACGGCCTCGCTGTCTGAAAGAGGAACGGGAGGTGTGAGCTCCGCTGGTTCAAGAGCGGCTACAGCAACAGCCCTGATGTGGGCGACTGCGTCGAGAAGCCACAGCCCTCGCCCC
Organism: Streptomyces sp. NPDC002566; assembly: GCF_042889585.1. Classification (NCBI taxonomy): domain Bacteria; kingdom Bacillati; phylum Actinomycetota; class Actinomycetes; order Kitasatosporales; family Streptomycetaceae; genus Streptomyces; species Streptomyces sp. NPDC002566. Next base: position 33,873 of record NZ_JBIARD010000007.1, read on the forward strand.
CCTTCACGTCCGCGACTCCAAGAACGCCGCCGAAGGTCCCCGGCTGGCGCTGAGCCGTGCGGCCTGGGTGCCGTTCGTATCCGCCCTGGGGGAACATGGTCAGCACGCCCCCGTTCTTCAGTTTGAGGGCGTACGCCTTCGAGTGCGCCGGGTCGGCGTACGTGAACTCGGTGGCCGCCTTCCCGCCGTTGTTGTCGTTGCGATCCTTGCAGGAGCCCACGCTCACCTTCGCCGGCCGAGTGGACGCCTACTGGGCGCGGGAACGCTTCCCGCCCGTTTCGAAGAGGTCCTCGAAGGCGACCGCCGGGCCGTCGGGCGCGAGGGCGCCCACACGCCGGGACGGTTCGACGGCCGTGGCGAGCCCGTTGCGGTCCACGGCGACCTCGGGAATCGGTGTCGACTCGGCGTAGGCCGAGGCCACCCTCTTGTAGGTACCGTCCACCCGGTCGAAGATCATCAGCGCCTCGCCCTTGTCGCTGCCCGAAGACCTGCCGACGACCGCGAACCAGGTGGCCGTGCCCTCGCGGGGGAGCAGGTACGGCGCCTGTGGGGGTCCAGCGCACTGGATCCTGGCAGCCGCCATCCCTGGCACATCTTGCCCCTGCGATCCCGCGCACCCTCGAGCCGACCAGCCGCTTCCGCAACCACCACTCTTCGAGTCAGTCAGCAATTCTCCATATGTTCGCCAATATTTCCCTGCCTGTCCCCCATTGTTCCCGCGTCCTCCCCTACGGAGCAGCACCGCTGGGCAAGCGCTCGCCGACCACTCGAAGCTTGTCGTGAACCTCCCCGAAAGCCTTGGAAGGCACCACACCCATGCTCAAACGCACCTGCATCACAACGTCCGTCGCCCTCACCCTGTCCGTGTCCGTGCTCGCTCCCCCAGCACACGCGGATCCCGCCACCCCGCTCGTCATCGGTCACCGTGGGGCCGCAGGGCTGGCCCCCGAGAACACTCTGGAAGCCGTCGACCGGGCCGACCGGGCGGGCATCGACTGGGTCGAAGTGGACGTGCAGCGCAGCAAGGACGGGGTGCTCGTCCTCATGCATGACCAGGACCTCGTCCGGACGACCGACGCCGAGAAGGTCTTCCCGCACCGCGCGCCCTGGAAGGTGGGCGACTTCACCTACGCGGAACTGAACAGGCTGCGCGCCGGAGCATCCCCGCAGTGGAAGGCCTCCCGATACGGAAGGGCGGGCATCCCCACCCTCGGACAGGTCCTCGACCGGCTCGACCGCAACAACCAGGGTCTCCTCCTGGAGTTGAAGTGGCCGGGCAACTTCCCCGGAGTCGTCCAGGACACGCTGCGGGTCCTCGGCCGCAAGGGCTGGCTGGACGCCCATCACGTCCACAACCGGCTGTACGTGATCAGCTTCCTGGCCGCCGCCCTGAAGACCGTCCGCAAGGAGAGGCCGGACATCAAGCTCGGCATCTGCGACGACAGGGCGTCGACCGGCAAGCTGGCGTCGTACGCGAGGTTCGCCGACGCGGTCAACCCCCAGCACACGGCCACCACTGCGGACTTCGTGCGCCGCGCACACGCCCTCAAGGGCCCGCACGGTACACCCCTGAAGGTGTGGCCGTACACGGTGAACTCCTCCACCCAGGCCCTCCGCCTGCGTGATCTGCGCGTGGACGGCTTCACCACCGACTTCCCCGACAAGATCAGGCACGTACTCGGACACTGACCGCAAGCAAAAGCGCGCACTGGTGGCAACCGCGGAGCTGGAACAGTCCTCCGTGACCGCCACCAACACAATGAACCGATGGCTGTGGGCGGTGCCGTGAACGGCGACGGTGCCCGCAGACGATCGGTACAGAAGAACGGGGTGCCGTCATCCCTCTGTTCCTTGGTGGTCGGCTCCGGAAATCCTTCGGGGGTTGACTTCGGGGCGTGATTCCACATCGGTCCGTTGGTGGTCTGGGTGGCGAAGTGGGGCTGTCAGGCACAGTCAAAGGTGTGGAGGCGGTCTGTGGGCCCAGCCGGAGTTCCGGGGCTTTGATCACGTCGGGAAGGCGGAATATCGACGGCACTGGCCTTGTTGCTCGCCATTGTTGATCAACAAGGAGGCCCCGTGTCTGTGATCCTTCGGCCCCGCGCGCTACGTTCCGGCGACCTCGTGGTCGTTACCGCACCCTCGGCCCAGCTTGAGCCGGGTGAGGAACCACTGCTCGCCCGCGGTGTGGCGATACTGGAGCGGATGGGTTTCCGCGTACGAGTCAGCCCGATGGTAGACCCGGCGCGGAACCGCTGGTGGGCGTCGGGCACTCCGGCGGAGCAGGCCGCCGACCTCAATGCTTTGCTCCGGGATCCGGAGGTGCGGGCCATCGTCGCGCATACCGGTGGACAGGCGACCATCGGCTATCTTGATTTGATCGATCTGGACGCGATCCGGGCCGACCCGAAGCCGATCCTCGGCTACAGCGACATCTCGCTGCTGCACATGGCGTTGTACGCCAAGACCGGCCTCGTCGGCTTCCACGCCGACATCGTCACCCACGGTTTCGGCAGCGATTGGTACACGCTGGGCGACGAGGCCCGCCGCTCCGAGCTCATCGACCTCTACACCCGTGTGCTCACCAAGGCCGAGGCGCCGGGCGTGCTGCCGGCAATGGGGGCTTGGGAAACCTGGCGGCCGGGCCGCGCGCAGGGACCACTGATCGGCGGCTTGTTGAACCGCCTGGTCCTACTGCAGGCGACACCATTCGCGCCGGCCGCCGAACGGTTCGAGGGCGCCGTGTTGTTCTGGGAGGAGCTGCAGCGGCCGGTCTCGCGGATCTGGAACGACCTGCATACCTTGCGGCTGTCGGGTGTGCTGGACCGGATCGCGGGCATGGTGGTCGGCATCCCGACCGAGGTCACGCCCCACGAGGGCGGCGGAGAGCGCGCAGATCTACGCGACGTGGTACTCGATGTCCTGGCTGGACGTGACATCCCGGTTCTCGCACAGGTCGACTTCGGTCACACCTCGCCGAACCTGCCGCTCCCTCTCGGCGTCCGCGCAGACGTGGACGCGGACAACCAGACGCTGTCCCTGATCGAGTCGGCGGTCGCGGAAAGCTGAGTCTGTTGGATATTGGCGCAGGCCCGGAGAGCTGCGACCCGTCGTGTTCCGCTTCTCCCGATCGGCCCGTCTGACATGCCCGTTGCGCCGGCCTGCCCGATCGTCCCGACCGCTGCCGAGCGCGAGCGACTGAAGAAGCTGGCCTATGGCCACAAGACCGAGCACCGGCTGCGGTGCCGTGCGCAGATGCCAGTTACCCGCCGAGACCGGTGTGCCGCTGTCGCGCTGGTCCTGCCCGGAACTGGCCGCCGAGCTGACCGCGCGCGGGATCACCGACACAGTCTCCGCATCCACGGTCCGCCGCTGGCTGCGCGAGGACGTGCTCAAGCCCTGGCAGTGTCGGTCCTGGATCTTCATCCGTGACCCGGACTTCCGCGCCATGGCCCGGCATGTCCTTGACCTGTACGCCCGTACGTTCGAGGGTGTCCCGCTCGGGCCGAACGAGTATGTCATCTCCAGCGACGAGAAGACCTCCGTCCAAGCCCGCTGCCGCTGCCATCCAACCCTGGCCCCGGGGCAGGCCCGGGCGATGCGGGTCAACCACGAGTACGGCCGCGGCGGTGCGCTGGCCTACCTTGCCGCCTACGACGTCCACCGCGCGCAGGTCTTCGGCCGCTGCGAGCCGAAGACCGGAGTCGTGCCCTTTATGCCCTGGTCACCCAGGTCATGGCCCAGGAGCCCTACGCGAGCGCCAGACACGTCTTCTGGATCGTCGACAACGGCTCCTCCCACGGGGGGAAGAAGGCCATCGACCGTCTCACCACGGCCTTTCCGAACGCAGTCATGGTCCACACCCCCGTACACGCCTCCTGGACGAACCAGATGGAGATCTTCTTCTCCATCGTCCAGCGAAAGGTCGTCCAACCCAACGACTTCACGGACCTGTCCCAGGTCCGGAACCGGCTTCGCGCCTTCGAAGACCGGTACAACGCCACGGCACAGCCGTTCCAGTGGAAGTTCACCACCACCGACCTGGACGATCTGCTGGCCCGACTCGACCGGTACGCACCCGCCGACCGACAAGAGGAATCCTCTGTTGCCCTGGCCGCCTGATCAACCCCCGAAGGATTTCCGGAGCCGACCACTTAGCGAACCACGTCTTCCAATGCGCATAATCGGCCTGGCTCTGCTCGTTGAGCTGACCGCCCCCGACCCTGCCGAGCAGTTCCCTGGCCTGTACGGTGCGAGCCTTGCTGGCCAGGTCGTTGGCCTTGTTGTTGGCCTTGTTGTTGGTCTTCTCATACGCAGACAGTGCCGACTCGGCGAACTCCTTCGTCACAACGCCCTTCGGTGCAGGCGTGGATGCCGCCTTCGAGGTCCGGGGTTCCGAGGCGTCGGATCCCGAGCTGGACGCGCAGCCCGCGACGGTGACGGCCGTGGTCGGCTCAGGGCGAGCACGGCCAGATGGCGCCGACGTTTTGTGGTGGATCGCATGCTGCTGCTCTCCTCCCTCCCGGGACGGCTCATGCCGGCGCAGCCCGCGAGACGTACCCCGATGCGCAGTACGTGGTGGAGTACCTCACCGAGTACGAGAATCGCTATGAGATCCCTGTCGAGCGGCCCGTACGGGTCCTTGCGTCCACCGGGAGGGCCAACTCCTGCGCGTGGAGTCCCGAACCTGGCGCGCCCGCGGGGTGGTCGGCGCGACAGGCACCTGGTGCCGGCCTTCCTCCCCGCCGTCCCCGGCCGGTCGGGCTTTCGCGGACGCCAGCTGCACACGGTGGAGTACTGCGGTCCCGCCGACTTCGCAGGCCAGCGCGTGATCGTGGTGGGCGGCGGCAACTCCGGCACCCAGATCGCCGCCAGCCTCACCTACGACGCGGACCTGACCTAGGTCGTGTTTTGAAAGTTGACCCGGTCCCTCATCTCGCGCCGTGATGATCTCGGTGTGGGGCGAGGGGATCTTTCGGACGAGCAGTGGGCGGTGCTGGAACCGCTTTTGCCGGTCGCGCTGTTGGGCAGGCCGTCAATCGGTCGACGGAGGCTGATCGATGGGATCCGGTGGCGGGTGCGGACCGGTGTGCCGTGGCGGGATCTGCCGTCGGAGTACGGGCCGTGGCAGACGGTCTACGGACTCTTCCGACGCTGGCAGCGTGACGGCACCTGGGCTAGCTGTTGACTAGCCTGCAGGCCCGCGCGGATGCGAACGGGCTGATCACCTGGGAGGTCAACGTCGACCCCACGATCTGTCGGGCCCATCAACACGCCGCAGGCGCCCGTCGCGACAGCCATGCCCAGAAGGAACCCCCAGGCGGCATCCGCGTTGAGCCCGACGACCATGGACTGGGGAGATCCAGGGGTGGCTTCACCACCAAGATTCACCTCGCCTGTGAACAGGGTCAACGGCCACTAGCGTTGTTGGTGACCGCAGGTCAACGCGGTGACAGTCCTCAGTTCATCGCCGTCCTGGACAGCATCCGCGTTCCTCGCACGGGGCCTGGTCGGCCCCGCGTCCGGCCGCTGCGGGTGCGCAGCGACAAGGCGTACTCCTCCCGCGCCAACCGTGCCTACCTACGAAAGCGAGGAATCCGCTGCACGATCCCGGAACCCGCCGACCAGGCCGCCCACCGCAAACAGCGCGGCAAGGCCGGCGGGCGGCCACCGGCCTTCGACCGCGAGGACTACAAGGTCCGGCACGCCGTCGAGTGCGGGATCAACCGGCTCAAGCACAACAGGGCCGTGGCCACCCGCTTCGACAAACTCGCCGTCCGCTTCGAAGCGGCCGTCCTGATCGCCTCGATCGGCGAATGGTTATGACCGACCTGAGCTGTCGGTCGCGCATGCCATGCTGACGCGGCCAGAGCGAGCGAGGCGAGGGAGAGGCATGGTGGCGGCTCAGTACTACGGCGCCGACAGCGAAAACGGCGACCGCATCGATGACCCGTCCGAGGACGCGCTGTTCATGCTGATCGACGACCTCAACGACACCGACAACACCTTCGTGGTCGTCCAGCCAGACGGGGACGACCCCGTGTGGTTCGCCTCAGTCGCCGTGCTTGACGAGGGCGGCTACGAGATCGTCCGCCGCGACAGCTCACGCCGCGAGCACGAGGTCACCACCGCGATCAGCATCAACGACATCGCCCACGACCTCACCATCTGGATAGCCGGGCGGAGCTTCCCCGGCCGGCCACCCCGCAGAGTCACCGACTTCTAAAACACGACCTAGGTGCCCCAGCGGCCGCCCCGCTTCCTCGCCGACCACATCGACGGCCGTGTCCTGTTCGACGTGGCAACTGCCCGCCCTCGGGCCCTTGATGAGGGGCGTATGGACGTCGGGGGCGTCGCGTCGCTCGGCGACATCGTCGCCGTCCAGCCCGTACGCCAGGCCCGCGACGCCGGACAACTCGCCGTGCGCCCGATGTTCACCCGGATCCACTCCGGCGGTGTCGAGTGAGCCGACGGCACCCGGGCCGAGGCCGACGCGGTCATCTGGGGCACCGAGTTCAGGCCCGCCCTGTCCCACTTGGCCCCGCTCAAGCTCCGTGGCCGACGCGGCCACATCACCACGACCGGCACCCGGGCGGTGGACGAGCCGCGCCTGCACCTGCTCGGCTACGGCAACTGGACCGGCGCCGCCTCCCCCACACTCATCGGCGTCGGCCAGCCCGCACGCGACCCGCCGTCACCCGCCCAAGTGCCGCACCGCCCGTTGACCGGCCCGGCGTCCGTCCGGGCCCTGCGTGAGCGGGACTTGACCACGGTGTTCGCCATGGCTCACCACGTGGGGATCTCCTTCAACCGGATCGCCGAAGCGTGCGCGCTGAAAGCCGAGCGGGACAGCCAGATCGCCCGGGGCACCGCAGCTGTCACCGCCCTCACGACTGTCGAGCGAAACCGAGGGACCGGGCGCGCCATGGCGGCTGCGCCCGGTCGACGGTCTCTGAGGCAGACGGGGTGGTCCGCGGCAGGCCGGACGGCCTGGAGGTCGTGCCGAGCGCCCTCCAGCCACGCACCAGGCGGCCCGCGTTCACCGAGCTCAAGCCGGGACCGGACGGCGCCCCGTTCCATCTGCGTCGGGGTGCCTTCTCCACCGGCGGCACCGCCTCCGCGCGCGGCGGGTTCACCGCGCGGCCCGGCGAAGTCCTGTTTGTCACCGCCGAGAGGGGCCTGCGCGGCTTCGGCCTGAGGCCACCACCGACCCCCGCCCGGCTCGGCGCGGGTTCACGGGCACTGGATTCCTGTGCTCGCTGTGCCGCGCAGCCCGTCTGGCCCGCACGCCGTGACTGCGCCGCCGACGAAGCCGTCTCGAGACGATCTGCTGTCCCCGGCGTGGCAGCAGCAAGAGGGAGTGGCTCACGGAGACGGACGTCGCCACTGCCTTGCATGCCGGTCGCACCGCTGTACCTGCGACTCGTGGTCTGCTTGCTGCCCGCACGCCCGCCTTCCCGGTGCGATGTTCGCCAGCCGGCAGATCGGCCACGCGTACTGGCCGATCGCGCGCTGCGCGCGCGGACCGGAGCATGCTGCTGTGGATCAACCGGTCGTTCGGCGTGATCCTCGTGCTGTGCACCACTGTTCGACGGTTCTGTCCCCACCGGGCGATGCGGGACGCCGGTTCGCGACGTCCCGCATTCCTCGTTCAGCAGCAGCCTGAGCCATGCCCCTCCTCCAGTGAGCAGGGCGTCCTCGGCGCTGCTCCACGACGGGACCTTCTACGAGCCGCAGTCGTTGCGTCGTTCCCGCGGGGTGTTGGAAGAGCCTCGCCGGGCGAACGCCCTGGTGGAAGGTCGGCACGGCGGTCCCTCAACGCTCGGCTGGGTGACCTCAAGCGAGCGTCCGTAGGAGCTGCTCACGGCCTGAACGACACAACCATGTGTGGCGATGACCGTCGGCGGTGGCCCGCACACAACTTCCGTTTCCAGCAAATCACTTCGTGCAGCCGGGGACGGGGAAGGCCGTCGTGCTGGCGGGGTGGCCGCCGCCCTCCATGTTGGTGATGAGCTTGGGGGCCGGCCCGTACGGGTGGGTGATGCGAGCGACGAAGCCGGCGCTCTTCGGCAGCGCGGGGTGCGCCCGGTTCACGACGCCGCCGGCGCGCGTGCCGTCGCCGGCGTCCTTGAAGAAGGCCGACGGCCCCTTCGGACCGTTGCTCAGCACGGCGACGGTGCCGGCCCCGATGAAGCGCTCGCTGATGATGGTGCAGCCCCGCGCGTCGGGGGTGCCGACCTTCGGGAGCGGGAAGGTCTGGGTTCGGTTCTTGCCGGTGGTCACCCGCAGCGCGGGGGCGGAGCCCTTGGCGCCCACCAGGCTCAGGGAGAGGCCGCGCTCCTTGTCTGTCCGGTGCGAGACGTCGAGCTTGACCAGAACGCGGTACATGTAGGCGTCGCCCTGCCGCCAGTGAGGCTGCACGGCGCGAATCCATGCTTCGGGGCCGCCGGCGCGGGGATCGTTGCGCAGGACGGCCACCATGTTCTGGCCGATGGCGACGGACTGGCCCGCGTAGCGGGCAGCCGGGTTGGCGGCGGGGGCCGCCGAAGCGGCAGAGGCGGTTGTCACCGGCAGAAGGGCGGTGGCGCCCAGGGCGCTCACCAGGACAGAGGTAGCCAGCAGCGAGCGACGGCGGCCTGCCTGCACGACGGGCATGGAAGAACTCCTCGAAATAGTGGCCGTGGAACTGGGAATCACATGCCGCTCCTTGCCGTGGCGGCGCTGGAAACGGCACTGCGTGGGGCGTGCGTGCTTCGGCGCGAGGCAAGAGGGGGAGGAGACGACAGGAACACGGTACGTACGCGCGTACCGCAATTTGATCCTGTATTTGTCACAGAATACCGACAGAAAACGGAATATCGATCTCCGAAATGCGCCAACCCGAACGTGATGGCACCGGAGTCAGGCGGCTCAGAAACAGGTACTGATCGCCAGAACGTCGCGTCGGTCCGCTTCACCCCGTCCATCGGTCGGCCGGCCGGGAACCGGCCGATGCCGACATGAGGGACTCGGCGGTCTCATCCACCTGCTTGTCGAACTTCGTCTGTGCCATGCCGTTGAGCGCCCTTCGTGCCGGTTGTGCGGGGCGCAACGGTGTCGCGAGAAGCGGACACCCACGCCGGGCACGGACGCTAGGGCGATCTGCCCGTGGACAGATTCCGCTGAGAAGAGCGGGCCCGCGCGGGAGGCACTGGCCTAGCCCATTGCTTTTTCGTCGGCTGCATTGACGTTTCCCCTACCATCGATATGCCCGATATGCAGGTAATCGCGGTTCGCTGACTGCAAGTCGGACCCTCACTTCGATTGGCAGATATCGGAAGTTCCGAACAAAGAGACGATAGTCGCCTAATCCAGCCACCAGGTAGGTTCCCGGACAGCCGGCCAGCCACCGCAGGTCCTGTTCGATCCTTCGGAAAGGGACAACGCTCATGCTCAAGGTGAAGAAGGTCATCGCCGCCGTCGTCCTGGCGGGTGCTGCAGAACGTGTCGGTGCCGGTCGCCGCCACGTTCTGCGGCGTCAACGTCAACACCTTCTCCGCCCAGCTCAACCAGGGCAACGCGTCCTGCCCCGCCCAGACCAACTCCAACCAGCAGGCCTGGGCCGCCTGCAACTGACGGACACAGCGGCCGGCAGGCTCCCTTTGCGGGCCTGTGAGCACCAACGGGGTGGCAGCAACCAGCTGCCACCCCGCGCTGCGCTGAGCAGGTTCGGACGGCCAGGCAGAGCTGACATTCGGATGAGACAGCGCTCTGAACGGCCCGCGGTCTAGAGCCGCCGTGCGGCGGGGCCGGTGACAGGCTCATGTGCGAGGGCGATGCGGGCGGTGATGCGTTTGCCGACCGGTTCCTTGTGGGCTTCGAAGCCCTGGGCGACGGCCATCACGATTTCCAGCCCGTGCTGGCCTACCCGGTCGGCGTCCGCGGCTCGGGCGACGGGCAGCACCGGGTCGGAGTCCCACACCGTCACTTCGACCGCGTCGCCGTCTGTCCGCAGGTCCATCAGGATGGGGCCCGGCGCGTACTTGCGGGCGTTGGTGACCAGTTCGCTGACCACCAGCTGCGTCAGGTCCATGCCGCGATGGGAGACCAGCAGCCCGTGCTCGGTCTGGCTCCGGGCGAGGAAGCCGGCGGCCAGATGACGGGCGTGGGCGATGTCGGCGCCGTCGCCCTCCAGGGCAACCGTGGTCTGCCAGGGGAGGCCGGCGGCCGGACCTGTGCCGCTACCGCTCAGCGGCTCTGGTTCCCTCATCTGCTGCCTTCACTCGCCGTTCCCGCGCGTCCCGGCGCTTATGCGCACGTACCCGCGCAGGCGGGGTCCACGCCCGTCGCGCCTGGCTGTTGGCTCCACCATCCAAAGGGATCACCCGTTCGATGCTGGGCGGCCCGGGGTGAAGATCCTGTGTGCCAGTTTCACCGACATGGTTGAGGGAGAGATGGCGGATACCGAACATGCTGAGCAGCCGGGCCAGCTATCGGTCGTCTCCACCGCCAGCGAAGGCGTCCGCGTCGTGACGCTCAGCGGGGAGATCGACCATCACACGGGCGAGGCGCTGCGGCAGTCCCTGGACGTCACCGGCGTCCCCGGCCCCTGTGTCGTGGTCGACATGCGCGGCGTCGGCTTCATGGACTCCACCGGCATCAACATCCTCCTGGCCGCCCACCGTGCCCTCACCGAGGCAGGCCGCTGGCTGCGCCTGGCCGCACCGACCGAGGCCGTGCTGCGCACCATCCAGATCGTCGGCGTCGATGCCGTGATCGACTGCCACGACACCCTCCGCCAGGCCCTCAACGCCTGACCGAGCGGACGGCAAGGCGGGTGCGGCGCCACCCGAGACCGGGGTGCCGTGGGGTCAGGCGGTGCCCTCGGTGGTGACGGGGACTTCCAGCGGGACGGTCCAGGTGCTGCCCTTCGACCTGGCGGTGATGCTCAGGCGTACCGGCGCCTTCGAAGGCCGGTACGACAGCGCGGAGCCCGGGTGGCGCTCCGGTGTCGAGTGGACGCTGCTGTGGATCGAGAACACCGCCAGCCAGCTGACCGAGGACAGGCCGGGCGCCGGGACCGACGGGCGTCAAGGCGTGTCGCCGGAGTAGTGGAAGCGGCACACCACACCCGGGCCGCCCGATGGACGCGGGTCGTCGGGGCACGGGTCGTACAGCGCCCGGCCGCCGGGCCACCGCCCCAGCTCGGTCATCAGGGCGACGCCGTCGTCTGTCTCTTCCGGCCGCCAGCCCGTGATGTCGAGCAGCAGCCCGTCCAGCGGACGGCCGACCAGCGCGGCGTACGTCTCGTGCTGCAGCGGGCCGGGGGTAGGGGTCGTCGTCGTCACAGCCGTACGCCCGGCCGCGCAGCAGCTGCTCGTCATCGGCGTTCATCCGGCCAGCCTTCCAGCCGCCACCGACAACCACCCCCGCCTCCGAGGCCGCCGGCTACCGGCGGCGCCCGATGCCGAACCGGCTGCGAGGCTTCACCGCTGGCGCTTCGGCCGCTGCGCGTTCGGCTTCCTCCGCCCGGCGGCGCGCGACGCGCTCAGCCTCCGCACGGTCGGCAGCCTCCTTCACGCACGGCCCGCACAGCCGAACCCACTCGCCGCGCCACGAGGACTGGGTCTCCTGCCAGCGTTCGTCGGTGAACTTCGTCCCGCAGCGGGCGCACACCGGCCGCTGCGCCTCACGTCCAATGCGGTGATGTCGGGCTGGCTTGGGCCCTCGTCCTGGGTGGCCATGCGGCGACTGCAGGGAGCGAACGCGGGCGGTGCTACGGAATTCGGCGTGGCCTGCACGGGGCCGTGGGGCCGTCAGGAGCCGTCAGGAGCCGTCAGGAGCCGTCAGGAGCCGTCAGGAGCCGTCAGGAGCCGTCAGGAGCCGTCAGGATTGCCTACCCAGCGGAGGGTGTCCGCCGATGACGATGCTACTTCGCGCCGATGCCCGCGACCTGCGTGCGGCTTCGTTCCATCCCTGCAGTCACCTCTTCGTGGCGCGGGCGGTCCTGGCCGCCAGGAGTCCGCCGGCCGCGGTCGTGGCGGCCCTACGCGAGAAATGCCTTCGCCGTAGAAACCTGGTCCCGGCATGATTCCCACCGTGCATGAAGACGATGGCCATGGCGAGCGCGTGCGGTACACGCTGGTTGAGGAGGAGCACGGGCACGCCCGGGGCGTCTGCGCCGAGGTGGAAGGGCTGTTCGGGGAGCCCCAGCGGGGGACCTACGAGTTGTTCGGCTGGGTTCCCCAGGCAGAAGTGCGCAGTCGGGTCGGCGACCGAGTGTGGCTGGTGCCGGACGATGAGACGCTCGATCCCTGGCTGCTGGAAGACGCGGAGAGCGTAGGCCGGCCCCTGGGGACGGACAGTCTCGTACTCACCGGCCTGGACGACTACGAAGGCCCACCCGAGGGTCACAGGGGCCGAGTTCGATTGCACGACGGGCACCGTCGGCTGGGGTCCTGCCGAGAATTCGGACGCGTTCTGCCGCCCAAACAGTCGGCGCCCCCGCTTGTCCTGCGGGGGCTCGCTCCGGGTGATCAGCTGCAGGCGGCCCTGATGAAAGGCACCCGGCGGGCGCTGGATCTGGAGCAAGCCGCCCTGGAGATACAGGACGACCAGGGCGAGCCGCTCACCGAACGCCTGCTCTGGGCCAGGGTCAGCGCCTGGCACCCATCCTCCTACGGAACGGATCGCATCGACCTGGAACTCGATGGAAAGCTCTTCACGCCCGTTCCCCGATACGCCCGGCCCATCTGGGAGCGGTGGTTCGCCGGGCCGCCGGACACTCAGGCTGCCTGGGCCAGCCTTGACACCCGGCGCCGAGGAGCCTGGCTCGACCTCGTCCGAGAGCGAGCCTGCCGGCGCCCCCGCCGTGACCGGCCAGCCGGTCACGCCTACGAACTCGACGGCCGACATGTCACCGACGAACCGGGCCTCTACCTGGCGCTCGGCGAGTCGGTGAACGGTCCGGGCGGCTACTTCGGCGGCTGTCTGGCCGCCCTCGACGACTGCCTGCGCGGCACCTTCGGTTACAGCGCCCCCGCAACCCTGCTCTGGCGCGAAGCCGCGACAGCACGCGAGCACCTGGCTCAGGCCCTGACACCAGACGGCCAGCCCTACGACCTGTTCGGCGTGGTCCTGGATGTCCTGGCCCAGGGCGGCATGCACGTCACCCTGGCGTGAGCTGCTGTCCGCCCGCCGGGCATCGACTCTGTCTCCCACGCGCTGCCAGTGGACGAAGTCAGTCCTCACTCATATGGATCTTGCAGGTCAGCCCGCTCCTTGATCGGTCCAGGGCCTTGTCCGGTCGGGTGCGCGGCCGCCGTCCTTCGCCGGCCGGGCACTCGTAGCAGGCGCGAGCGAGCGTCGGCCCGCTGCTCATGGACCCGGCAGGATGAGGAATCCACGCTGACCATGCTCCTGGCGATGCGGTCCTCGGCGTCGGCGTCGGCCTGGACGGCCCGCAGGAAAACGAGCTCCTCAAGCAGATCCGCGATGCCTATGGCTCGGCCTATACACCCGCGACGATGTCATCCCGGCCATCGCAATCCGGCCCAACTCCGCGGGATCGCAGCAGAGTTGGAGCGAGGGTGCAGGTGATCACGAGTAGTTCTGTCTGCTAGATTCGCGATGCGATCGGCCCTGGGCCGAGCATGGGCGGATGTCGGCTGCACTTCGGCGTAACCAGGCAGCAGAGACATCTCGTGTGATGACTCCGCACACCTTCGAACGGCTTGTGCCGTGTCAATCAGCCCTATCGAGGAGGGGCTGTCGTGCTCCTTCAGTTGAGATTCGAGGATCCTTGATTACGACAGATGCAAAGCGGCGCGAGCGAGGCGTCCTTTGGCCTCGGCCGCTCGTGCTGGCGGCGGCGGTAGTCGCAATAGCCGGGAGCATCGCCGTTCCGACGGCAGCACAGGCGAAGGCAGGGAAGAACCCGGCCGGAACGGTACGACAAGAGGCTTTCGCGGCTGCGGCGGCGGAGTTCGATGTGCCGGAACAAGTGCTGCTGGCGGTGGCCTATCAGGAGTCGGCGTGGGACGCGCATGCCGGCGGCCACAGCGTCGGCGGCGGGTACGGTCCGATGCATCTGACGGACGTGACGGCGTCCATGCTGGCCGCCGGAGACGCCGGTGCGGCGGGACGGGCGGACCTGGCGAAGACCGCCGCGGATCCGGCGCTGCACACATTGCAGGCGGCGGCCCGGCTGACCGGGCTTGCGGAACAGACGCTGCGCGCTGACGCAGCGGCGAACATTCGCGGTGGGGCGGCGCTGCTGGCGTCGTATCAGAGGGCGGGCGGCGAGGAGCTGTCGGCTGATCCGGGTCGTTGGTACGCGGCCGTGGCGCGTTACAGTCAGTCGCCCCAGCGGCAGGGCGCGCAAGCCTTCGCCGACCGTGTCTTCGCCACCCTGAAGAAGGGGGCTGGGCGCACGACTGCGGACGGGCAGCGCGTGACGTTGACGGCCGAGCCTCAGGTCAGCCCGGACAGGGGCCAGTTGGCCCGGCTGCACTTGACGTCGGCGGCGGTGGCGGGCACCGAGTGTCCCACGATGGTGGAGTGCACGTTCGTGCCGGCGGCGGCCTCCAACGGTCAGGTGTCCAACCGGCCGGCCAACGGCATCAGGATCGACTCGATCGTCATCCACGACACCGAGTCCTCTTACGCTTCAGCCGTTTCCACCTTCCAGACCCCTGGTGGTGGGGCGGCTCACTACGTGATGCGGGCGTCGGACGGGGCGGTGACGCAGATGGTGCCCCTGAAGGATCTTGCCTTCCATGCAGGCAACTACTCGACGAACATGCACACCGTCGGCATCGAGCACGAGGGGTACGCCGCGCACGGCGCCACCTGGTACACGGAGGCACAGTACGAGGCGACCGCGGAGCTGGTGAAGTATCTGGCGGGGCGGTTCGGCATCCCGCTGGACCGGCAGCACGTCATCGGCCACGACAACGTTGTTGGTCCGACGTCGGGGACTGTGTCCGGAATGCACTGGGATCCGGGGCCGTCCTGGGACTGGGAGCACTTCATGGCCCTGGTCGGCGCCCCCGTCACGGGTGAGCACGGGGTCGGCGACGTCGGGTCGGTGGTGACCATCGCCCCCGGCTTCGCGGGCAACCGGCAGACCGTTCAGGTCTGCCCCGCCGACGATCCGACCGGGGCCACCACCGCGTGCACGCGTGGGGAGCAGCCCTCCAACTTCGTCCGTCTGCGCACCGCTCCCAGCGACGCGGCGCCGCTCTTCGGCGACCAGGCGGTCCACCCCGGCGCCGCCGGTACCGACCGCATCAACGACTGGGGCGGCACCGCCCAGGCCGGCCAGCAGTTCGTCGTCGCGGAGAAGAGCGGCGACTGGACCGCGATCTGGTTCAGCGGCAGCAAGGTGTGGTTCCACAACCCGGGCGGCGTCAACACCGTCCCGGCCGGCGGCGTGACCGTCGTCAAGGGCGGCCGCACCTCCGCCGACCCGCCTGTCAAGGTCTACGGCTCCAGCTACCCCGACGCCGCCGAGTACCCCACGGGCCTGTCACCGTCCACCCAGGCGCCGTTGAGCATGTACACCATCCCGGCGGGCCAGGCCTACGTCGCCACCGCGGCCGCCGCTCCCACCGACGACTACTTCAAGTCCAGCGGCACCGTCGTCGTCGGCGGCAAGTCCATGTACACCATTCAGTACAACCACCGCACCGCCCTGGTCTACGAAGGCGACGTCACCGCCACCGCCGTCCCTCCGACACCGACCGCATGATCCGCGCTGATCCCAGGTCACCTGCAGTGGTGTTCTCGGGACGTTGTCGTGATGTTCGTGCCTGAGCTTCCGACGAGCCGAAAGGGCTCGTGTCCGACCCAGGTCGGACACGAGCCCTTTCGGTTTTGCCGAGGGCGCGGTTGCTTCTTCGTACTCCTACCGCAGGAGGCGATGCCGTCGGTGGTGACGGCGGGGCGCCCGCTCGTCGCGGAGACGACTATCTTGACGGTGTGCTTGCCGGCGGAGGACCAGGTTTGGGTCCAGAGAGCGTTGCGATAGGCCGTGATCGTCGACTTCAAGTCGACGGTCGCGGTCTTGGTTCCGTCGACGTAGATGACGGCCTGTCCGGAGGTGGTTGTAGTAGGCGAGGGTGGCGCCGGGAAGGGCGGTGGTGCGGCCGAGGTTGTCGTAGACGTCGCCGGTGTCGACGAGACGGTCCGCGCTGTCGTACGTGGAGTGGGTGTGGTGGCGCCGGTGGTGGTGCAGTCGAGACCGACGCCGGCAGTGGCGGTGGCCAGGGACTTGCGGTTGCTGTTCCTGTCAAGGTGTAGGTGCGGGTGGTGCACACGGCGTCGGCGCCGGTGTCCTGGACCTGGGTCAGGCGTCCGGTGTTGTCGTAGGTGTAGGCCTGGGAGCCGGTGACGCCGGGGGTGACTCCGTGGGCGACGATCTGGCTGTGGGTGTTCTCGCTGACGGTGTCGGCTGCGAGAACGGTGCCGTCGCTGGTGCGGGTGTAGGTGCGCGCGGTGGGTGAGCCGGTGGTGTCCTGCTCGTCGCTATGGGTGTAGCCGCCGGGCAGGGTTGGGGTGGCCGGGTCACCGTCGGCGTCGTAGCGGGCGGTGAAGGTGCCGGCGACCGAGTCGGTGACCGAGGTCCGGGCTGTCACCGAAGCCCCGGGAGGTCGACGCCCACCGCCTCGTACGCGCGGGCGAGCTGCTCCAGGACAGACGCCCAGCCGTCCGGGTCGAGCTGGAGGACGACCAGCAGGGGCGGCCCGCTGCCGAGCCGCCGCGATCTCAGTGCCATGTCCGGCATATCCGCAGCGTGCGCAGACCACCCGCGACACGCACCCGCACACCACGAGTCGACCTCTGCCAGAACGGTCCGGCAGGCACCCGAGAAGGGCCGCGCCTGTGCTCTCCGGTCGCGAGACCGGTCGGCCCGCATGTTCAGGAGCCGCGTACCCGCAGCAGCCGTTGGCCGATCGTCACGCTTCACTCGCGTCGTGCTGACCGCTCCGTTCCGTGTTCATGACCTGCTGGACCCTTCCTGCGGTCGGCAGGACGGCTCGGGGAGGTCGGATAGGCGCCGCGCCCAGAAGGGGCGGTCGGTCCAGCGGGCCTCCTGAGCGTGGATGACACGGTGGCCGCGCAGATACGCGCTCCGTGCGGCCGCGACCTTGTCCGCGTATGCGGCGAGGGCCGAGTCCGCGCCGTAGGGGGCGCGCCCCAGGCGGGTGTCGACGGCCAGGCCCGCGCCCAGCCCGGTGTAGAGAGCGGTCAGCACGCCCTGGGAGGAGAGCGGGTCGAACGCGACCGCCGCGTCCCCGGCGGCGGTCCAGCCGTCTCCGTACACCGTGTCCAGGTGCGCTGTGTGCGCGGCGGCCCGGCGGGGCGCGGCAGGTGACATGGGCGGGGGTCCGTCCCGGTGGATCCATCGGGACACGTGGCGGGTGGCCGTCATCCGTCGGCGGAAGTGGCGTGCGGTGTGGGAGGCGGCGGGCAGGTCCGCGTCGGTGAAGTAGGCGACCAGTCGCCCGCCGGACGGCTGCGGGGCGGTGTACCACCAGCCGTCCTCGTCGGACTCGACGAGGGAACGGCGGTCGGTGTCCAACGGGTCCGCCTCCAGGGGCACGTACAGAGCCGTCAGCCGGTCCCCGACCCGCCGCCGGGCCCCGCAGCGAACGGCGATCGCGGCGGCGCGGCCGGTGGCGTCGATCACCCAGCGGCAGCGCACCAGACGCTCGCCACCGGACCGGGTGCCGGCAGGGCCGGTGCCGCCGCGCAGGAGCAGGGTCCAGCCGCCGTCCGGCGTCCGCGCGGTGTCGCGTACGGCCGAGCCCTCGGCGACCTCGGCCCCCGCCGCGCGCGAGGCGTCGCGCAGACGCCGGTCGAACAACCGCCGGTCGAGGTGCCAGCCATGGCCGTGGGGGTCGTTGATGAAGTCCACGGCGTGCAGGTCGGCCGAACCCCACGCCGAGAGGCTGCCGTAGCAGGGCAGATGCCCGGAGTCGACAACACGGTCGGCGACGCCGAGGTCGCCGAGCACAACCCGCGCGGCGGGCACGAGCGTCTCGCTGATCTTGGGCGGCCCGGTGCCGGCGTCCGCCAGCAGAACAGTACGGCCGGCGCGGGCGAGCACGAGCGCGGCGGCGCAGCCGGCCGGACCGCCGCCCGCCACCACGACGTCGTAGGTGTCCGTGCCGGGAGCGAGTGCGGCGCTCACCGCGCGTCGCGGAAGGGGTCGAGTATCTCGAGATATCCGGCGGTGATCTCCTCCTCGCGGTAGCCGGTCGCCCGGGCGGCCTCGCCGATCACCCGTGCCGCGGAGGCGGCCTCGGCGGTTTCGGGGGAGAGCCTTTCCTCGGTCCCGATGCCCGCCCCTGCGGACAACACGTGCGGACCCGCCTCGGGCACGTGCAGGTTGACGAGGTTCGCCGTGTCCGGTGCCTTGTCGAGCGGTTGTCCCGGGCGCGACTCCACCAGGATCCGTTCCGGGAACTTCCCGTCGCCCACTGTGTAGGGGCGCACCTCGACGATGCCGAGCTTGGCCCAGTCCTTGATCATCTGTGTGCGCTGCTGGTTCATGGTGCCGTTGAGGCCGCGCAGCCAGGTCGCCCGCCGCTCGAACGCCTCTTCACGGGCGCTGTCGTCGCTCCCTGTCGACGGCGTGTTGACCTTCTCGAAGTCCTCCAGCTTGAGGACATGGTTGGGTACCTGGGCAGGCCAGAAGGTCGGCAGGTAAGGGCTGTACCGGGGCCCCAGGTTGGCCAGCACCTCATAGCCGGAGCGGCAGCTCGCGGTGTCCGCCTGCCAGGGGGCGGCCATCCAGCGAGTGAGGTCTCCGGGCCCCTGTGCGTACAGGGGCCCGTTTGCGGCGAGCGCCTCCTGCGGGGTGAGGGTGGGCCCGTAGTCGGGTTCCGCGGTGCCGGCGGCGCGGTGCCGGATGCGGAAGGGTTCACTGAACATGGTCGCGTGCCTGATCGGCCAGGTGACCTCGCACCCCGGGTGGAACGCGTCGGCGGCGCAGTTCTCCAGGGCCGCCCGGTCCAGCAGCCCCGGCTGCTCGCCGACAGGGGCGTCGTCGACCGTGGGGCGCGGCTGCCGCAGGGTTGCGGCTCGGAAAGCCCCGTCCGCCCAGCGCTGCAGCATCCAGTCCTGGGTCGGCGTCAGCACCAGGTGCTGACGCACGGACTTGGGCTTGCTGGCCATGGCGTCGCCGTAGATCCACAGCCACGGCAGCGGGGACATTCCGTCCCGGTCGTAGTCGCGCAGGGCGGCGTACGTCTGGCGGCGCAGTTCCCGGTTCCGGTCGGACGGATCGGCGAGCCTCTTGCGCATGGCGGGCGAGAGGAAGAAGTGGGGGCCGTTCCAGCCGAAGTGTGCCGCGAATCCCTGGTTGACCCACTGCAGATCGCAGAACCGGCGGAGGATCGGCTCGATGTGATCGGTGAACGAGATCTGCTGCGGGCGGGTCAGCGAACCGGCCTGGACGAAGACGTCGAAGAGCAGGTCGTGGAGGGTACGTATGGACTTCACGCCGGGGGCGTAGTGCGGAGGCCCCACCACGACCCAGGCCGGGGCGGCGGTCAGATCCTTGCCGTCGATACGGACCGTCGCCGTCACCGGGCCGTCGGACACGTCGTCGTACCAGGTGTTGTTGTTGGCGACCCCGGTGATCGGCTGGTTCTTGTAGGAGGCGGAGTTTCCCCGGCCACCGAGCACCACCAGGCGGCCGTCGGAACGGGTGGAGATCTCGCCGAGGTACACCGCCTTGCCCATGATCTTGCCGGTGTCGAACTTCTGCGTCTCGGTCTTCGAGCCGCGGACGGTGCGGCTTCCGGGGTCGTTGACCAGCTTCTTCCTCTCGGCGCCCACGACGTCGGCGTTGCGCAGAGCGTATTGCTCTGCCGCGAGCGTCTTGCCCTCGGGTATGTCCAGTGCCAGATGGAACTGGTACCAGGCCGCCTTCTTGTTGGCCAGATGCACCGTCCACTGGATCTCGGAGACCCCCTCGGCGCCCGGCTTCAGCTCCCTCACCACCTCCCCCGCAGCGTTGTATCCGTACACACGGAACCGTGCGGCCTGCCTGCGGAGCGCCCCGGAACCGTCCTTGTAGGAGCCGGGGTCCCCTGGTTTCTGGTCCGGTGATTCCGGGCCGAGGAAGGGTGCTTCGACACTGTTGCCGACCCTGGCGACACCGATGGCGGGGTGAATCTTCACCTTCACGATCTGACTGTCCATCGAAGAACCTTCCGTTGGGGGCCGTCGGGATGCGGTCTCGAACGTAAGACGTGCGATTCCGCCCGGGGGTCACACCGCTCAGGAGCTGATCGACGTCATCCGGTCATCACTGACCTTCTCCCAACTGCTGTCGGAGACCCGCGAGTTCGACCCGGTCGGAGGTGTGTGGCCGCACCAGGGGAGATCGCTGGCGGAACTCACCGGACGCGGTCTCGATCAGCTCACCGCGCCTCTGCTGCTACAAACGGTTCCTCGAACTGACCATGTAGGACACGGCCTTAGGGCGCGGGAGCTCACGGTTCGAGGGTGTTCCAGAAGTCGGTCAGGACCCGGGCGCTGGTTTCGGGGTCCTGCGCCATCCAGAGGTGGGAGAGCCCTGGCAACCGTACGATCGCCGCACCCGCTCGCTCACCGGCGCTCGCGGCGAGTGGTTCGTCGCCGAGCGGGTGGGCCTGAGGGATCAGAACAAGCCCGGGGATACGCGCGGCGGCGGGCAGGTCATGACCCCAGTCGGGGGCGAACCCCGCGGGGGCCGAGCGGTAGAGCAAGAGGATCGCCCGGCTCATCCCGGCGTCGTGGGCGGCGTCGAACTGTGCGGCTAGGGCGGTGTCGACGCCGAGAGGCGCGACGAGCGGGCCGAGCGAGCCGGCCGGCGGGCGCAGGGCCGCCAGAAACTGCTCGCCGGTGTCCGCGATGAGTTGCTGCGCGATGCCGTGCCAGGTGTAGGCGGGGTGCCATGCATGCATGACGTCACTGACCCAGCTGCGGATCGGCAGCGTCGTCGTGGTCACCGCTCGCAGCACGAGATGGGCTCCCCAGTCGTGCCCCACGAGATCCAAGGGGCCAGGGATCGCGCGCAGTTCGTCGGTCAGCCACTGCGCGAAGTCATCCTTGCCGCGGTAGGCGTCGGGCAGGGGGCTGCCGAAGCCGGGCAGACGCAGCGCGATGCTGTCACCGTCCACCTGGCGACGGAGGGACTGCCAGACGGCGGGAGTTTCGGGCACGCCGTGAACGAAGACGACGGTCATGTGGGTGGTGTTCCGTTCTGTGCTGCGGAGGGGGTGGTTCGGGCTGTTCCCGGGGGCGAAGGTAGCTCTCCGCATGCCTGTATCTTCAAGGCAACCGACCCGGAGGGACCGCGAGATGGGCGCTGCGTACGAACTGCTGGCCGCCGGCTGCCCGAGCCGACTGGTGCTCGACCGGATCGGGGCCCGCTGGTCGCCGACAGTGCTGACCGCCCTGGACAAGGGTCCGATGAGGTTCACCGAGCTGAAGAGGCTCGTCGACGGTGTCACCTCGAAGGCGCTGACCGAGACGCTGCGAGCCCTGGAGTATGACGGTCTGATCGACCGCGCCAAGACACCGTCCATGCCCCCGAGGGTCGACTACTCGCTGACCCCGCTCGGCCGCTCGCTGCTCCAAGCCCTCATCCCCCTGCGCGAATGGGCTGAACAGCATGCCCCTGACATCCTCGACGCCCGCCGTCGCCACGACGGATGAGAGGCCGGGCCGCCGCGTCCGGCGGAAGGCCGACCGGCGGAGCTCCTGAGCCGCCGAACTCGAAGGCTCCGACGTCCGCGCGGCCCACCCCGACCCGCGGGATGCCCGCCTGGGCGTCGGAGCCTTCGCGGCTGCATCAGAGCGTGCTGTCGTCCCCGTGGCTGCGCACGATATCCTTGACCTTGGCCACAGCAAAGCCCCAGCCCTGCTCGACGGTCGGCTTGGCCGGCACCGCGATCTCGTCCGGGTTCGTGAGCACGTCGAGCAGCACCGGCCCGGGGGTGTCGAAGGCGCGGCGTACGGCCGTCTCCAGCTCGGTCGGGTCGGTCACGCGGATCCCTGAGAGGCCCATGGCCGTGGCGACGGCGGCGAAGTCGGGGTTGTCCAGGACGGTGCCGAACTCCGGCAGTCCTGCCTGCTCCTGTTCCAGCTTGACCATGCCCAGGCGGCGGTTGTCGAAGACGACGAGCTTCACGGGGAGGCGATGCGTCTTCAGTGTCATGAGGTCGCCGAGGAGCATGCTGAGCCCGCCGTCCCCGCAGAAGGCCACGACCTGCCGCTCGCGGTCCAGGCACTGCGCGCCCAGCGCCTGCGGCATCGCATTGGCCATCGAGCCGAGGTTGTAGGAACCGATGAGCCGCCGCTCGCCCCGCATCTCGACGAACCGCGAGAGCCACACCGTCGCCATGCCCGTGTCGGAGGTGAACACGGCGTCGTCGTCGGCCAGCCTGTCGACCACGGCCGCCAGCGCCTCCGGCCGTATGTCGTGGGTCCGGTTGTCGAACGAGGACCGTACACGGCCGATCAGGCCCTTGTCGTGAGCCGGATCAGCCAGCCGCGCCTGGCCCTCGCGCCACTGCTCGAACCGCCCACGTGCCTTCTCCAGATGTGTGCGGTCACGGGCGCCTTCCGTCCCGGCGGGTGCGGCGGCGAGGTGGGTGAGAAGGTCACGGACGCTCACGCCCGTGTCGCCGACGAGGCCGACGTCGACGGGCACCCGCCGTCCGATGTGGGCGGCCTCGGTGTCCACCTGGATGACGGTTTTGCCCTCCGGATACCAGTCCCGGTAGGGGAAGTCGGTCCCCAGGAGCACCAAGGTGTCCGCGTCCTGAAGGGCCGACGCGGCGGCCGGGTTGCCGATCAGCCCGGTCTGGCCGACCTGGAACGGGTTGGTGTCGCCTTCGAAGCCCTCCTTGGCCTTGAGCGTGAGCACCATCGGCGCGGCCAGCCGGTCGGCCAGGGTCAGCACGTCCTCTCGCGCGCCGCGTGCGCCCCGGCCGACAAGCAGCGTGACCCGTTCCGAGCGGTCCAGGAGTGCGGCTGCCTTCCGCACGGCGGACTCCTCCGGCCGGCTGAGCGGAGCATTCAGGGAGAACCGGGCCGGGCGGTCCGCGTTCAGCTCTCGCTCCCCCAGGTCGCCAGGCACAGTCAGGACGGCGACGCCCTTGCAGCCCAGGGCATGTCGCACCGCCGTCTCGAGCATTTGGGGCAGTTGGCCGGGAGAAGTGATGGTGGCACGGAAGACGGCCACGTCGCTGAAGAGGGCGTCGTTGTCGACTTCCTGGAAGTAGTCGGTGCCCAGCTCGGCGAGCGGCACCTGGCCGGCGATCGCCAGGACGGGGGTGTGGCTCTTGGCCGCGTCGTACAGCCCGTTGAGCAGATGGACGGAACCGGGTCCGACCGTGCCCATGCAGACGCCGAGAGTGCCGGACAGCTGCGACTGGGCGCTCGCGGCGAACGCCGCCGCCTCCTCGTGGCGGCAGCCCACCCACTCCAGTCCCTCGGTGGTGCGTATGGCGTCCGTCAGGGGGTTCAGCGCGTCTCCCACCACGCCGAACACCTGGCGCACGCCGAGTTCGCTCAGTGCGTCCACGATGACGCGGGCGACGGTACGGGCCACGTGAGTCCTCCAGGTCAGACGGTGAATCGGTCGGGATCGGCGGCATGCCAGTCGGCTGCCCAGGCAGCGGGTGGATCAGCGAGCAGTTGCCCTGGGCCAAGCCATTCGTACAGTTCCTCATAGGAACGCTCGGTGTACGGATCGATGCGCCGGCGGAGCATGTGCGGGCGCAGCTCGGCGGGATCGGTGACGCCCATGGACGCCATGATCTGCAGGGCACTGGCCACGGTCGCCTCCTGGAACCGCTGGACGCGCGGCGTCTTGTCGCGCACGTCGAGGGCACGGGCGCGTCGGGGGTCCTGTGTCGTCACACCGGTGGGGCAGGTGTTCGTGTGGCAGCGCTGGGCCTGGATGCAGCCGACGGCGAACATCATCGCCCGCGCCGCGTTGCCGTAGTCGGCACCCTGCGCCAGGCGTTTGACCAGGTCGGTACCTGTGGCGATCTTGCCGCTCGCCCCGATTCTGACGCGGTCGCGCAGGCCCGCGCCGACGAGGGCGTTGTGCACGGTGAGCAGGCCCTCGGTCAGCGGGGCTCCCACGTGGTCGGCGAACTCCAGGGGCGCGGCTCCGGTGCCGCCCTCCCCTCCGTCCACCACGATGAAGTCGGGGGCCGTGCCCTCCGCCAGCATGGCCTTGCACACGGCGAGGAACTGCCGACGTGAGCCGACGCACAACTTGAACCCGGTCGGCTTGCCACCGGACAGCTCCCGCATCCGGGCGATGAAGCGGACCAGTTCGCGCGGAGTGGAGAAAACCTTGTGGTACGGCGGCGAGATCACCGTCCGCCCCTCGGGCACGTCCCGTACTTTCGCGATCTCGGCGTTGACCTTCGCGCCCGGCAGGACACCGCCGATGCCCGGCTTGGCGCCCTGGGAGAGTTTCAGGGACACGCACTTGACGTGATCGTGCGAGGCCTTGTCGGCGAACTCGGCAGGGTCGAAGTCACCGTCCTTGGTACGGCAGCCGAAGTAGCCGGTGCCTATCTCCCAGACCAGGTCCCCACCGGGCCTCAGGTGGTAGTCCGACAGGCCGCCCTCACCGGTGTCGTGGGCGAATCCCCCGGCGGCCGCTCCGCCGTTGAGCGCGAGGATGGCGTTGGCCGACAGCGAGCCGAAGCTCATCGCCGACACGTTGAGCAGCGCCATGTCGTAGGGACGGCTGCAGTCGGGGCCGCCGATCCGCACCCGAGGAGGCGTCTTCGGCACCGGGCACGGAGCCATCGACGGCACCAAGAACTCGTAACCGGGCTGGTACACGTCCCGTTCGGTGCCGTACGGCTGCTCGGCATCCGTGCCCTTCGCCCGCTCGTAGACGATGGTGCGGACATCCCGGTCGAAGGGGCGCCCGTCGAAGTTCCGCTCGATGAAGTACTGCTGCAACTCCGGGCGGATCCGCTCCAGAAGAAAACGGGCATGCCCCAGAACGGGGTAGTTGCGCAGCACCGAATGCCGGCGCTGCAGCAGGTCCGCCGCACCCAGCAAACCCAGCAGGAAGAGCGGTACGGCGGCCACGCACCACCAGGGTGAAAGACCGACCGCCGCAACGGCCGCCAGCATGCCGGCGACCAGAGTCAGGACGACCAGAGCCATACGAGTCACGTTTCGCTCATTGCCCCGGGTCGGCCCTCCAGTCCTGCGGGTTCGCCAAGAAACCGGCAAGGCGCGGTGCAGTGGCACGACCCTCCTCGGCAGCATCCGAAACGCAGTGCCGTGGAACGGCCCACCGGCAGCAGAAGCGGCGAGGCGCCGAGGACCTGTCTGCCGTCGTGATCCCGCTGAGTGGTGGGGTCAGCCGTCGGCGAGTATCGGGCCGGCCGGGGCAGAGAGTGTCCGGTGAGCGTGGGGGCAGGGTGTGGCAGCAGTGGTTGTAGGAATGCGCATCCGACGCAGGAGGTCACGGGTGGTGCGCTTGCGCAGCGTGCTGCGCCAGGTCAGTCCCGGGTGGCGGGACCGCAGGTGTGACAGCGCACGGGTGCCGAGACCGGTGCTGTGGAAGCGCTCGTCGATGACGACGGCGGTGATGACGCCCTGGGCGCAGTCAGTGCAGATCCGGTACCGGACCTGGCCGACGACCTGGCGGGTGTGCACGAGGAGCAGGCATTCGTCGCCCGGTCCGGGGTCGTCCGGGATGTGCGTGGACAGGAAATCGATAGCCCGGTAGGCCATGACGCGGCGGCGCAGACGGCCGGTGCGACGGCCTCGGCGCGAGTGCTTGGCACCACCGGGCGGCGATGTCCCGGCTTTGGAGTCCTGGCTGAAGAGACTGCTGCTGGCGGGACGCGCATGTTGTCCGTGCATGACGTCTCGTGTGCCCGCGCAGCCGACCGATACCCGTTCCAGCGCATGGTGCCGGCCGTGATCAGCGCGCTGATCGTCGTCCTCACCGGCCCGCCGGCCCGCCGGGCCCGGCCGACGCGCGGGATCAGGGCCGCTGCTTCGGTGGCGATGCCCCTTCCTTATTCGGCGTCCCTGGTGGTTCCAGCGCCCGGCGGCTGGCCCGGCCGTGGTTCGCCACGCTGATGTTGCGTCCTGGGAGACGGGCTGTCCCGGTCTCGGCCGCTGATACCGGTCACACCAGCCCTTTGACCTGTGTCAATCAAGGTGGCGGAGGCTCAGTGGCCCGGGGCGCAGTAACGGTCACCGGACTGCGTCCCGGGGGCGGCTGGTGTGCCGTTATTGCCGTGGGTTCGAGTCCGAAAGGGGGTTCGGGGGAGCCGAACTCGCGGGTGACGCGCCCAGAACGTACTGAGCGGGCTCCGGTACGTCCCGGCCCGCCGAACCGAGGGCCAGTCCGTGACCTCGTACGAGTGACGGACGGTGCGGCCGACACCGGCGCGGCGGGACACTGCGCCGGTGTCGACGGCGACGAGCTCGTCTGCGGGGCGCTGGGCAGGAAGTGGCGCCGCTACCACGACACCCATTGCGGGTGCGGGCTGAACTGGGTGACCGAACACGCAGAACCAGCCGGGTTCACCGTTGTCCGGGCGGCCAGCGGCTGGGTGGCCCTGGGGCCCGGTCTGACCGAAGGCGTTGACGAGTCGTCACTGACGGCGAATGCGCTGTGGGAAGCGGTGACCGGCAAGCCCGGCGAGGGCTGGGTGGAGACCCCTCACGTGATCGACCGCAGCGAGGCGGCCGAGAAGCCATCACCGGCGGATCCCCCGATCACCCCCTGCGCCACCAACGTCCCGCACCCGACCCGCCGCGACGACCGTGCCCCCCGCCACCAACGACGCACTCCCATACCTAACCGCACACCTTTCAGAAGTCTCGATGAAATTGCCCATGATCGGCGGTCACACTCAGCCCTGACCTGGCCCGTTCACTCTCTGACGAATTGAGCGATATCGGTTTCCCGTAGGGAATCCAGGGAGTCCAGCCGGGTCGCCACCTCGAGGAGTTGGTCGTATTCCGCCCGGAGAATGGGGACACGGTAGTACTCGATCGCTCGCGCCAGGTCGTCCACGGCCAGCTCCGCCTCATCGTTGTCGATCATGCTGACGACCGAGCGCAGTGCGTGGGCGGGCCTCTTCTCGTCGGCCACACGGCGGGCGATGCCCTCGGTGAGGGAACGCAGAATCTCGTCGGGGGAATTCGCGGGTTGCATGTCAGGCAAGTCCCTTCGGAGGACGGAAGAACCAGCGCGTCGGCGGGTGCCGTGGCGGGGCGGGATCGCCCGCTCCGCCACCACGGCGCACGGCGCGTCAGCCAGTCCTGTTGATGTAGGCGGTCGTAACGCCGAGCGGCTTCCCGTCAGGCGCCGCAGTGGTGCGGGAGTGCGCCGTGACCGTGTACTTCTTCTTCCCCCGGCAGCCGCAGCCGGTCCAGTACGAGTAGGTGATGTCCCACTCCCCGTCGTGGACACCACCCCACGCGTTCGAAGCGCACCTCATCGCGACCGGTGACCGCCCGGCCGCCGTCGCCCCGCACGGTCTCCGGATGGATCCTAAGACGCCCGGAAACCCTCACCGAGCCCGAACAACTCCAGCTCAAGATCGTCCGCGCTCAGTGCCCCGAACTCGACGCGCTCACCCGACACGTCCGGTCCTTCGCGATCATGCTCACCGACCGCCAAGGCGAGCGTCTCCCGGACTGGCTCCACGCCGTCCGACAGGACGACCTGCCCAGCCTCCGCACCCTCGCCGCTGGCATCGACCGCGACCTCGACGCCGTCACCGCCGGACTCACTCTGTCCTGGAGTTCTGGTGCGGCCGAAGGCCATGTCAACCGGATCAAGATGCTCAAGCGCCAGACGTTCGGGCGGGCAGGCTTCCGACTTCTCCGCAAGCGCGTCCTCCTGGCATGACGGAGGGTCGCCGCATCAAGGACGACGAGCCTGAATCCTCGACGCGAACAAGACCAATGGGGTCAGGTGTCGGCGCATTCGTCGATGACGGCGCAGGCCAGGCGGATGCCGCCCAGGTAGGCGGAGATGCCGTCATCGCCGTGCATGTGGGGCGCGTCCTTGAACCACTGCGGCCACAGGCCGCCCTCCTGGAGGAAGTGGCTGGCCCGGTCGCTGTGCAGGATTGAGTCGGTGTACGCCAGGGCGCCCATGGCTATCGGCTGGTCGTATGCGAGGTCGGGCCGACGCAGGTAACGATCCAGATAAGCGGCGAGCAGGTCGGCGTCCCGTGCGGCGCCGAAACTCGCCAACGCCGCGCAGTAGGCCCCACCCGCGCAGCAGACCTCGCTCTCCAGCAGCAGTGCTCCCAGACGCTCGCGGAATTGGTCACGGCGCGAGACGGCGGCGAGCCATGCCGCGGTGCGCCGCTCGCGCCAGCTGCCCTCGAAGAGGATGGTGAGCTCGGCATCGGTAACAGCCCTCGCATCAGCGGCCAGGGCATGAACGAACGG
This sequence comes from Streptomyces sp. NPDC002566, assembly GCF_042889585.1. Taxonomy (NCBI): domain Bacteria; kingdom Bacillati; phylum Actinomycetota; class Actinomycetes; order Kitasatosporales; family Streptomycetaceae; genus Streptomyces; species Streptomyces sp. NPDC002566. Next base: position 62,319 of record NZ_JBIARD010000007.1, read on the forward strand.
CTCGTACTCCTCGCGCGGCATACGAAGTACCGCTCCGCCGAGCTTCAGGTAGCGGCGCGCCGGGAGGCAGTAGCGGCGGTACAGAGTCTGCATCTCGGCGTCGTAGCGGATCACCACCTCATCCTCTCGCGACGAGCACGCAGCTGAGGGCGTAGCGCGGAATACGCCTGCAGTGTCCTCGAGACGGGTGGGACGCCACCTGGGACCCAGGTCGACTGAGCAGGGTTTCGAAGCACGCAGCGTTACTGCTCCACAGAAGATGAGCCAGAGCCGCGTCCAGCCAGATCCCGCAACTGCACGGCATCGACGCGGTGCGCCGACCCCGCCAGGGCCAGCGCGTCAGCGCGAGGCAGAACCAGCCACCGGCCACCCGTCACATCGGCGAGATGTTCAGCCGTCCCGCCCACCTACACCAAGCCCCGCGCGGGACATGAAGCTCCGTCCGCCTGAATTGGCAGGAAGCCGACGAGGTTGGATGGCTCCATGGTGAGACGAGAGCGGGAGAAGAAGAGGCGACCAGCCTTCGGCATACCGAAGAGCATCGTCCTGCTCGCGACGCCGGAAGGCTGGCGCCACAGTGTCCTCACCGTGGAAGGCGGGATGCTCTGCGGGCGCCTCGCCGACGTCCCGGTCGACGCCGGCCCAGCCGCGGCACGGGCCGCCGCGGCGGCCATGGTGGTGCAACTCGCACACGACTTCCACGAGATACGCGTCGACGTGACCTGGGATCCGCCCCGCAGCCCCGGGGCCTGGACCGCTCAGGTCACCGTTGCCTCGCCCCCACCGCGGCAGGAAGGGGCATGACGCCACGCTCGCCCCGCTCTACGGCGTAGCAATCTGAGGTGTCTCACGCCAGCGTCAGCGGCGGTGGCCGCCCCAGGTCTCCTGGTCGACGAAGCGACGGGGGTCGGTGCGCAGGGTGGCGGTGTCTCGGAGTACGGGGATGCCGTCGGCGGTGTGGAGGACCGGCCGGAAGGTCGCGGCCGCGCCAGTCGGCATGCCTGGGGCCACGCCATCGTGGGGCGTTTCTGCGGCGGACAGCGGCCTGCTCCTTGGCAGCCGTGCTGTTCCGCCCCGGCTCGCCCGCCGCGACGGCGTTCTGAGCGGTCATGTTCGTCTGCGAACCCCTGCTGCTCGCGCCGTAGGACGGCCGGTCCATCCGTCGCCGCCGGCACGGTCCTGCCCGCGTGAGCCATAAACGGAGCGATGACACATGACGCGGCTATAAACCCTAATGAGCCGATTGTCACTGTTTCGAGGTAAGCGTCTGGTCCGCTAGGTGGCTGCGGCCCGTCCAACGGCTAGCTTTCTACGGGCGAACGGATGCCCGTGATCCCTTCCACTCGTTTCCCACCCCTCCCTGTCTCCCGGTCGGCGCCCCGTGTGCGCCGGACGACCCGTCGCACAAGGAGAAAGCCCTGCGATGTCCGTCCACAGCATCCCGGAAGCGCCCACCGCGCCCGAGGCGCCGCAGCAGTCCCTGAGTACCGCCGCCGCCCGAAACCTCGCCACCACGACCAAGTCCGCCCCGCAGATGCAGGAGATCACCTCCCGTTGGCTGCTGCGGATGTTGCCCTGGGTCGAGGCAAAGGGCGGCGCCTACCGGGTCAACCGGCGGCTGCGCCACACTCTCGGCGACGGACGCATCGAGTTCGTCCAGGAGGGCGCCACGGTCCGGGTGATCCCCCGGGAGCTCGGTGAACTGGCCATTCTGCGCGGGTTCGAGGACATGGACGTCCTGACCGCTCTCGCCGACCGCTGCAGGCAGCGCGACTTCGCGGCGGGCGAAGTGCTCGCCGAGCGGGGCAGCCCTGCCGACCGTATTCACCTGATCGCCCACGGCCGGGTCAGGCAGACCTCCGTGGGCAAGTACGGCGAGGAGGTCGCCATCGCGGTGCTCGCGGACGGCGACCACTTCGGTGAGAACGCGTTGTCGGTCTCCGACGCCCGCCACGCCTGCACGGTCACCGCCGAGACCGCTGGCACCCTCCTGACCCTCTCCCGCGCCGACTTCACCGCCCTCCAGGCCTCCTCCCCCCGTCTCCAAGCACAAGTCGTTTCGTTCAACTCCCGTGCGCGTCAGGGGCAGAACAAGCACGGTGAGGCCGAGATCGCCGTGTCGGCCGGTCACGTCGGCGAGGCCGATCTGCCGGGCACCTTCGTCGACTACGAGCTGAAGCCTCGTGAGTACGAGCTCTCCGTCGCGCAGACTGTTCTGCGGATCCACACCAGGGTCGCCGACCTCTACAACGGTCCGATGAACCAGAGCGAGGAGCAACTCAGGCTGACTGTCGAGGCGTTGCGGGAGCGCCAGGAGCACGAGCTGATCAACAACCGCGAGTTCGGACTGCTGCACAACGCCGACTTCAAGCAGCGCATCCAGCCCCGCTCCGGTCCGCCGACCCCGGACGACATGGACGATCTGCTCTGCCGCCGGCGCGGCACCAAGCTGTTCCTCGCCCACCCCAGGACCATCGCCGCCATCGGACGCGGCTTCAGCGCCTGCGGTCTCTACCCCGACCATGTCGACCTCGGCGGGCAGTCCGTCCCTGCCTGGCGCGGGGTCCCCATCCTGCCCTGCAACAAGATCCCGATCAGCAAGGCGCAGACCAGCTCCATCATCGCGATGCGCACCGGTGAGGAGAACCAGGGCGTCATCGGCCTGCGGCAGACGGGACTGGCGGACGAGTACGAACCGGGTCTGTCCGTGCGTTTCATGGGCATCAACGAACAGGCCATCACCTCCTACCTCGTCAGCACCTACTACTCCGCCGCGGTGCTCCTTCCCGACGCCCTCGGCGTGCTGGAGAACGTGCAGGTCGCCCCGGGGCCGCGTTGAACGCCGGGCCGCTGCAGGTCCATGTCCGACACGCCCCGCGCGCAACGGAGCGCCCACCCCACCGCAGCAAGGAGCCACCGATGCCCGACTCCGGGCCCCTTGGGCCATCTCACCGTGAGCAACGGCCGACGCCGCCCACAGTCGTGCCGGACGCCCCCGCGCCGGTGGCGCCGGACCTTCCGGTCACACCGGCCGCGTCCGACTTCCTCGCAGCACTGCATCCGCCGGTCACGCTTCCGGCTGCGCAGTCGTCACCGCGAACGTCGCTGCCATCACCGCCTTCGGTGCCGTCGACGCGGTCATCGCGCCCGATACCTGCCTCCGTCGTACCGGACACGCCGGATACACGCGCGGTCGGCTTCGCTTTCCAGGGCGTCCTGCGCGGACCGACCGGACTGGGCACGAGCTCGCTCGACCTCGCCGGCAGGTACAAGCCCTCGCTTCCGGATCCGGTGAAGGCGGCACCCGCTCCACCCGCTCCACCCGCCGAGGGACGGGCCGTACCCGGCCTCTACCACCACCCCGTCCCGGAGCCCGACCCGGTGCGCGTCGAGGAGGTGAGCCGCCGGATCAAGTGCTGGGCCGAAGACGAGGTTCAGCTGTATCCGAAGGAGTGGGAGGGGCAGTTCGACGGCTTCTCCGTCGGCCGGTACATGGTCGTCTGCCACCCCGACGCCCCGACGGTCGACCACCTGATGCTCGCCGCACGGCTGATGGTCGCGGAGAACGCGCTGGACGACTGCTACTGCGAGGACCATGGCGGGTCGCCCGTCGGTCTCGGGGGCCGCCTCCTCCTCGCGCACACCGCGCTCGACCACGTCCACACCACCGCGGAGTACACGCCGGCGTGGCAGGAGTCCCTCACCTCGGACGCACCGCGCCGAGCGTACCGCAGCGCGATGGACTACTTCGTGCGCGCGGCCACCCCCTCCCAGGCCGACCGCTACCGGCACGACATGGCCCGCCTCCATATGGGATACCTGGCCGAGGCGGCCTGGGCGCAGACCGGCCACAACCCGGAGGTGTGGGAGTACCTGGCGATGCGCCAGTTCAACAACTTCCGCCCCTGCCCCACGATCACCGACACTGTAGGCGGCTACGAACTACCTGCTGACCTGCACGCACGGCCGGACATGCAACGGGTCATCGCCCTCGCCGGCAACGCGACCACCATCGTCAACGACCTCTACTCGTACACCAAGGAACTCGACAGCCCGGGCCGTCACCTGAACCTGCCGGTGGTGATCGCGGAACGCGAGCAGCTCTCCGAGCGCGACGCGTATCTGAAGGCCGTCGAGGTCCACAACGAACTACAACGAGCCTTCGAGGCCGCCGCGGCCGACCTCGCGCAGGCCTGCCCTCTGCCCGCTGTCCTGCGCTTCCTCAGGGGCGTGGCTACCTGGGTCGACGGAAACCACGACTGGCACCGCACCAACACCTACCGCTACAGCCTGCCCGACTTCTGGTAAGGAACGGACATATCTGTGACCGCTGAGACGACCTCCACCGCCACCGCGAAGATCCCGACCCCGGCCACGCCGTACCAGGAGGACATCGCCCGCTACTGGAACAACGAGGCACGGCCGGTCAACCTCCGCCTCGGGGACGTGGACGGGCTCTACCACCACCACTACGGCATCGGCGCCGTGGACCACGCCGCACTCGGCGACCCGGCTCACCACGAGTACGAGAAGAAGCTCATCGCGGAGCTGCACCGGTTGGAGTCGGCCCAGGCGGAGTTCCTCCTGGACCACCTCGGTGCTGTCGGTCCCGGCGACACCCTCGTCGACGCCGGCTGCGGGCGCGGCGGGTCCATGGTCATGGCGCACCACCGCTTCGGCTGCAAGGTCGAGGGCGTCACCCTGTCAGCCTCCCAGGCCGACTTCGGCAACCGCCGCGCGCGCGAACTCCGTATCGAGGACCACGTCCGCTCCCGTGTGTGCAACATGCTCGACACGCCCTTCGAGAAGGGCGGCATCGCGGCCTCGTGGAACAACGAGTCGACCATGTACGTCGACTTGCACGACCTGTTCGCCGAGCACTCTCGCTTCCTCAAGGTGGGCGGCCGTTACGTGACGATCACCGGCTGCTGGAACCCCCGCTACGGCCAGCCGTCGAAGTGGGTCTCCCAGATCAACGCCCACTTCGAGTGCAACATCCACTCCCGTCGCGAGTACCTGCGCGCCATGGCCGACAACCGGCTCGTGCCGCACACCATCGTCGACCTCACCGCGGACACCCTGCCCTACTGGGAACTGCGGGCCACGTCCTCGCTGGTCACCGGAATCGAGAAGGCGTTCATCGAGTCCTACCGGGACGGCTCCTTCCAGTACGTCCTGATCGCGGCCGACCGCGTGTGAGCCCGGCCTCGCGGTCCGGGGGGCCGGGCCGGCCCCCCGGACCGGGCAGCGCGCCCACCTTCGCCCCTGCAGCGGCGGGTGTCCGACGGGTGCCGCTACAGGTGCGCGGTGTGCTTGTGGTCGTGGCCCTTTCGCCCAGAGCGGGGACCATCCGGCGCGGGGGATCAACGGAGCACCGGTTCAAGCGGAGGCTGCCGTGGTGTCAGCTCAGGCGGTAGCTGAGGAGGGCAAAGCCGGCGTCCGCGGCGCGGTGCTGGTAGCCGAGAGCTTCTCCAGCGTCCCGGCGATCGCTTCCCACCAGGAGTCGGGCAGGTCCAGGTCCTGGCGCAGGATCGGGTCCTCGGACAGGACCGGCTCATCGACGCGGGCCGGCACCTCCGCCCGGTAGGCGGTGCCGTCGTCGAAAGCGTCGTGCACCCCCAGGAGTGCGGGCCTGTGCCCGTCGAGGTCGCCGAAGGCGTGCTGCGCGTCCAGGGCGTCGTCCCACAGCTTCCCCGACGCCTTGTCCTCCGGAGCCGACACCAGCCGCAGCCACGCTGATTGCCCGGTGGCGGTGCGGGCCGGGGCACCCAGGGTGCGCCCGGCCCGACCCCAGAACTCCCCGCCCGGCTCGGCTTGCGCGTCCAGGGCCTGCGCGGCTGGTCACCGATGGTCGCGCTGCAGCTCGAGTACAACCTGCTCCAACGCACCGCAGAGGACGATCCCAGTGGCCCGGGAACTGGGCCTGGGCGTGGTCCCGTACTCACCGCTGGGCGGCGGGGTGCTCAGCGGCAAGTACAGCCGGGACGACGTGACCGCGACGGGCGCGGCACCGGCGACGGCATCCGCAGGGGCCTCAGCCTCGCCCTGGGCACGCTCACCGAACGCAACCTGGCGGGGGCCCGCTCTCCCGCCCAGCCGGAGCCAAACCCTGGGCGCCCTGCAGATCGAGTTCACTCCCGCCCAGCCGACCCGCCCGGACACGGCGAGCGCGATCGAGCTCGGCCAGCCGCACGACCTGCGCGCGAGCGACCACATCCACCGGCGGCCTGCGGATCGAGACCCGCGGCTGACGGGCCGGCCGTCAGCCGCACCAGCCGAGGTCTGCTCGCCGTCCGGGCGAACCACGCGGTGAGCGGCAGGGACACCGCTGCCCCCGGGCCGGGGTCAGTGGTGATGCTTGTCCACTGCCCGGAAGCTGCCGACAAGCGCGAACGGCACCACGGCCCCATCGAAAACCACTGTCCCGGGGATTGCGTTGCTGGAATCTCCGCGCCCGATAGTCGCAATGGCAGCACCGTTGTCGCACGTAATCCCGGCGAAGAATTCCACCCTGTTGTCAGTTTCGTTCCGGACGTTGAAGCTGGTTGCCGGACTACTGATCACAGCGATGCACTCACCCCCCTCGACCGAATACGTCCGCTCGTTGACATAGACCCGTCCGCGATCGTCCGAACGGTCGCCGTACCTCGCCTGCCCGTTCCCGCCCGTCTGGCCGTTCCCGCCCGTCTGGCCGTAGCCGCCCGTCTGGCCGTTCCCTCCCACCTCTCCTCCTTCAGACAAGGAGGCGGCAGCCTCTTGCACCGACGGGGCGGACGCGGAATTCGAAGCCGACGCGTAGTCCACGGTGGTTACTGCCGCGACGGTGACGCCCACCGACAATGCGATACCGACCACGGTACGCGTCCGCATTCCGATTCTCCCTCTCGCAGGCATTTCGCTTCTCCATCTCTCAGGGGTGCCAGCCGACCCGGCCGCCTACGAATGAACCTACTCACGCCGAATTCTGTCGCCACTTCAGAGATCCACGAGAGACACCAAAAAGGGGCCGATCGGGCGTTCAAGAGTCCAGAAGTAATATGTGACGGATCGTCACAAAGTGAGAGGGGAAGCGACTTGGCTCAGGGCTGGGCCATAAGGGGGACACACTGACACCCCGTCATGCTTGTGCGCGCGTGTCGGGCATTGACAACGCTCCGCACGACGGCAAGGACGCCACTCTCAGACATCGGGATCTGACCTGGTCAGCGCCTCACAGCAGGAAGCCTAGCGGGCGCACACGCTCGCCAGGGGGCAGACTTGCCCAAACCCGCCGCACAAGGACCGGAACGCGGCCGGTCAGCCACGCCCACCGCAGCCGCAGCCGCAGCAAGTTGCTTTGCCGTGGAGGGGGTGTGGGTGACGGTCACGGCCTGTTCTTTGTCTTGTCGCGGGCCGTCTGGGGTGCCATGGCCCTGGTCGCTGGCTTTCCCCTTGGGGCGGTCCTGACCCGCCACTGGAACCACCGCGACGCGGGACAGCCCCACGCCACCACCTGGATCTCGCCCAGAAGCCAGGAAGACAATGGCACCATGACCGACCATCAGCTCCCCCATGCCCCCCGTCCACTGCTGCGCCGCCCTTCGGACGGCGAGCTCATCGACGTCGCCGGCGTCGCCCACTTCTTCCGGCTCACCGGCGAGCACACCGGGGGACGCTTCGCCTTCGAGGAGTTCAGCCTCGCCCCCGGCACCATCGGCGCCAGGCCACATGTCCACGAAGGACACGACGAATACTTCTACGTCCTCGAAGGCGAGCTGACACTCCACACCGGGGACGGCGAGGTGACAGCCGGCCCGGGCTGCCTGCTCGCCGCGACGCGCGGCACCCCTCACGGCTTCCGCAACGAAGGACCGGCCACCGCACGAGCCCTGTGCCTCTACACGCCCGCGGGCTACGAGAACTACTTCCGCGACGTCCACGCCGCCGTGACCTCCGGCGCCGAGGCGACCGACGAGCTGCTCGCCGAATTCCGAAGCCGATACCAGACCAGCACCTGCACCTGACAACCCGCCGCACAGGAAGGACCGTCGACCGCCGCAACCCGAAGAGCACCCGGCCCGGCCGCTGCGGCTGGGCAGGAGGTCGCCGGCGCCTCGGGTTGAGCGCTGTCGGTCAGCTCACGGGCGCCACGCCCGCGGAATGCGGCGAGCGGCTGCGGCATGGGTGTCCGCCCAGCGGCGGATGGAGCGGTACAACGTGGAAGTGACAGGCTCCACTGTGTGCGTCACCTCGAAGGGCTCGGTGACCGACAGGTAGCCCTGGTACGCCTGGAATGCCGTGACGCGCAGCAACTGTGCCCGGTCCAGGTACTCCCGCGCGAAGGGCAGATAGAAGCGATTCCACTGGTCCCCGGACACGTAGGGCAGCTGCTCCAGCAACGCCACTCCGTTCTCCGCGCGCCAACCGTTCAGGGCGTCCAGGATGGTGTCGAAGGCCTCCGCGACGCGCGGCGCGCCGGCGTGGCGGCCCAGTACGGAGAGCCTGGCGCCGGGGGGCCGGCCTCCCTCGACCAGGGCCGCGACGTGCCCGGCGATGTCGTCGGTGCTGACGATGTCCAGGTACGCGTCCTTGTCGCCGACCAGCGCGGGGACGGCTCCGGTGCACAACGAGGACGGCAGCCAGAAGAAGCCGCTGTACCGGTCCAGGAAGCCGTCCTCCCGCGCGCCCATCACGATGGGGAAGCGGACGATGTCCGCCCGCGCGTACTCGGCGGCGATCAGCCGTTCGGCGGCGGCCTTGGACCACTCGTACGTGTTGCGGTACGCCCTGGGTGACGTGGGCTCCACGCTGCCTGTCAGTCCGATCGCGTAGGAGGAGGACAGGTGGACGAGGTGGGTGTCCTTGTCCAGCCACTTGAGCAGGGCCCGCAGCGGAACCACGTTCGCCTGCTCCGACTCCTCCTCAGTGAGGTTCCAGCGGGTGTCAGCGGCGCAGTGGACCACCACGTGCCAGGGGCCTCGCAGCTCATCGGGGGCCTCTTCGGCGCCAATCCGCCAGGCAAGCTGGCGCGGGGAGCGGCCACCGCGGCTGCTGACCCCGTACGCGTCGTGGCCCGCCGCGGTCAGTCGGCGCAGGACGGCGCCGCCAACCGCTCCCGTGGCACCCGTGACGAGTATGCGTGCGGGGGAGGTCACGAGACGACGAGCCGCCTTTCGATCGCCCGGAGCATCTGATCGGAGTTCTCCCGCAGGGCCTTGGCCGCCACCGGGTTGAGCATGTCGGCCAGCAGCGGGATGCCGATCTCGAAGTCCACGGAGAACGTCACGAGAGAGGCGTCGCTGCCCTGCGGGTCCACCCGCCAGTAGCCGGAGAACCGGTCCAGGTCTCCGGAGATCTGATGGAACGTCATGGTGCGTGTGGCCTCGTCGAGCTGGTCCTCCTCGACCCACTCCAGCACCGAGCCCTTGAGGAGCACCGACCATTCGCTCAGGCGCTTGCCGTGCGCTTCGCCCTTCACAGTCACCGACTCGACGTTCTCCATGTACGCGGCGTAGTCCTCCAGTCGTGTGACGGCTCGCCACGTCTCCTCTACCGGCGCCTTGATCTGCAGGTTCACTTCGACATGGGGCATTGCTGACTCTCTTTCCTCGCAGAACGGTTCTCCGGGCGCACGGGCCGGTTCAGCCGGCCGGATCGAAGCTGATCTCCCGCCCGGTGCAGTGGTCTCCGACGACCTGGTCGCAGACGAGCAGGCTCGGTGGATGGTGGTGCGCGGCCAGGGAGTCGACCAGCAGGCGCGCGGCGGGCAGGCCGCTGGTGTACAGACGGCTTCCGACCACGGGCGTGAGGGCCGACATGACGCGGTCCCGTACGTCGCTGAGTGTGGCGCGCAGCGCGATGGCCGCGGCGAGGGCCGCGCGGCCGGTGAGCGCGCCGTCCTCGAAGTCCCGGCCGAGTTGGCGACAGGCACCACCGAGCGTCAGCAACTCCCTGGTCGCGCGGCCCAGCAGGGCCACGCGCGGGCCGTACTGGCCGGAAGCGGACACTTGCCGGTGGGCCAGGTCGAGCAGGGCGCTGAGAACTCCGTGGTAGGTGGCGCCCAGCAGCACCGAGAACCACACCATGCCGGAGATCACCGTGTCGTCGATGACGTCGGCCGGCCCGCGGTGGAAGACGAGCCGGTCGTCCAGCTCCACGTCCTGGAGCACCAGCTTTGCCGTGTCGGATCCGGTCATGCCCAGGGAGGGCCAGTCGCCCTCCACGGTCAGGCCCGGGGAGGCGGCCGGGCACAGGGCGAGGATGGTCTCGTCGGTCCCCTCGACGCGGGCGGTCAGGCACACCAGCGTGGCCGTGGAGGCAAGTGAGCAGGGGTACTTGACCCCGGACACGCGGTAGCCCTTGTCCGTCTCGACCGCCACGGACCGGCTGCTCATGAAGTTGGGGCTGCCGCCCGGCTCCGCGAAGGCCGACGCGACGAGGGCGCCCGTCCCGGCGATGCCCTCCAGCAGCATCCAACTGGTGTCCCGGTGGCGCTGCCAGTAGTCGGCCATCAGTCCCACGGTGAACGAGTGCATGTTCAGGGCGATGGCGGTGGACGGGTCGAGGGCGCCCAGGGCCCGCTGTGCGGAGGCCACGTGCACCAGGCCGGCACCGCCCCCGCCGAACTCCCGGGGGATCGCCAGTGCGGCGAAGCCGCTGGCGGCCACCTGCCGGATCCGGTCCGGGCCCGAGGCGTCGTCCGGCGCGCCGTCCGGCGCCCATTCGGTGTGCCAGCCGGCGTCGAGCAGCTCCCTGTGGGGCGCTTGCTCCTGTTCTGCGCGGTTGCCCATGTGTTCAGGTGCTCCTCTCCTGGACGGGACGGGTATGGCGTGACGACGGGTCGGGTGCCGGGCCGCCGCGACGGTGCCGCTGCGCACAGGTGCACACGAGCGCCCGGTCCGTGACGGCCGTACCGCCCGGCAGCGGGCGGGCCTGCTCCGACAGCTGCCGCAGCAGCCGCGCCGCGGACCGGCGGCTGCGGCAGCGCAGGACCGGGGCGGAGCAGGCCGCCAGCGCGGGGCGCATCCTGTGCAGTTCGCGGCCGCGGAATCCGGCGGCTTTGCGTACGAGGGCGGTGAGGCTGCGCACCGGAGGGTCGTCCGCCGCCAGGCCGACGGGCACGTAGTCCCGCGGCCGTCGCCCCAGCAGCGCGTCCCGGCGCAGTCGCAGGGAGCGGCGTACCAGAGCGGCCGCGCACAGCCACGGGTGCCGGTCGAGCAGGATCACGGTGTCGGCCCGCTCGACGCGCTGCCGTACGGTGTCGGCGAAGTTGCCGTCGATGATCCAGTACGGTCCGGCGGTGAGCCGTTCCAGCGTCCGCTCCCACTCCGGTGCCGTGGGTCTGCGCCAGCCCGGCCGCCAGTACAGGTCGTCGAGGTGGATCAGGGGCAGACCGGTGCCGGCGGCGAGGGCGTGGCTGAAGGTCGACTTGCCACTGCCCGGACTGCCCAGCACGACGATCCGGAGCGGAACCGTGTGGGTCATCGCACGACCACCGGGTCGTTCATCAGTGCGGCCACCTTCCGCATCGTGGGCGCGTCGGCGAGGGACACACGCAGGCACCCCTCCAGTCCGGGCACGTCGTCGAGCGGACGGATGCGGACATCGTGGCTGTCCAGGTGGCGTGCCATCCGCGCGGGCACGGCGCGGTCACCGGTCCGGAACGTCACGAAGTTGCCGCCCGGGTGCAGAGCGCTCCACCCCGGGTGCCCGGCGAGGACCTCCCGGACGAAGTCCGAGCGGATGGCCCGCACGTCGCGCCATACGTCGGCGAACCTGTCCCGGTCCTCCAGGACGGCGTGCAGCAGTGCCAGTGCCGTGGCCGAGACAGTGCTGTCGGGCCGGAACCGGGACAGGTAGGAGACGAGCGCCGGTGAGCCGAAGACCGAGGCGATGCGCGCCCCGGCGAGCCCGAAGGTCTTGGAGTACGAGCGCACGACGAGCAGGTGCGGCGACGAGGCGACGAGCGGGACGTGGGTGATGCCGGTGAAGGCGCCGTAGCACTCGTCGACGACGAGCAGGTGGCCGGAACGCCGTGCCTGTTCGGCCGTCTCCCTGATCTCCGCCGGTGACAGGGCGAGGCCGGACGGGCTCGCCGGGTTGGTGATCACCACGACCGCCGGGGGGTGGTTCGCCATCGTGTGGTGCAGCTCGGCCAGGTCCAGTCGGGGGGCCGCGGCCTCCAGTGCGGCGCAGCCCACTACGGGCACGGCGCGCAGGGCGGCGTAGTACCGCCAGCTCTCGAACGCCGGCTCGTGCAGGATCAGGCCCCCGCCGCCGGCCGCCAGGGCGTCCACGACGAGGCCCACGGCAAAGTCGGAGCCGGCGGTGAGCAGGATGCCGGACGGCTCGTGGCCGTGGTGGTCGCCTAGCGCGGCCAACAGGTCCTGCTGGTAGGGGTAGTACATCAGGTCGGCGGCGGTGAGCCGGTGCGCCGCCGCCGAGACGAGTTCGGCCGCCACCGGGTGGCGCAGTTCGCAGCTCTTGAGGTTCAGCACACCGGCCCGTTGCCGCCGCGGCTGCCACGGCAGGTCCCATACGTCCGAGCGCGTGGGGAACGGCACGGCGTCCGCGAGCGGTACGGCCGTCGGCGCGCTCATGCGCCGCTCCGGGCGGCGGCCACGGGTATCCGCTCGTACACGGACGTCACCCGGGTCTCGCGGCCGAACAGAAAGTCGTAGAGGCCGTCGTCCGGGGCGTGTTGCGGGTCGGCGATCAGGTGACGGTTGTACCTGCTGATCTCCATGGGGGTCATCGAGGGGGTCATGTCGTGCAGTCGCGTGTACATCGTGGGGCGGAAGCGCGCGCCGACCTGCTCCACCAGTTCCCGCGTGCGCGTGGCTCCCTCCGCTCCGGTACCGGGCAGGCCGATGATCACGAAGGCGTTGAGCTCGATTCCGGCCCGGGCGCATTGCTCCGCGAGCTCCCGGAACCGCTTCTCCTGGATCTGCTTGGCCCGGGGCAGGGAGCCATGGCCGTCGGGTTCGAGGGTCTCCAGGCCCACGGAGATGCGTACGCAGCCCGCCCGGCCCATCAGCTCCACCAGGTCGGCGTCGAGGTGGTGGACCGTCGTGGCGCACTTCCACTGCAGCGACAGGCGGTCGGCCAGGAAGCGTTCGCACAGCTCGCGCACCCACCGCTTGTCCAGCGTGAAAGTGGGCGCGTAGAACGAGACGTACTCGAACGTCAGGGCCCGTCGGCTCTCCTCGATGTACGCGACGGTGGCGTCGACGGACAGCCGCCGCTCGCGGAGTCCGAAGATCTCGTGCACCTCGCAGAACTCGCAGCCGATGGGGCAGCCGCGGGCCGCCGGGACCACCAGTTCCCGGCGGAACGGGATGCCGCAGAACTTGTCCTCGTCGCGCGCGTAGAGCCGGTCGTAGTGCTCGTACGGGATCTCCCGCACATCGGGCAGCGTCCACGCCTCGGGGGCCAGGCTGTCCCCGTCGCGCGACGGCGGTTCCCACCGGTCCCCGTCGCGTACGGCGACGCCGGGCAGCGCGGCGTGGGGTGTGCCGGCGGCGAGGGACTCGACGTAGTGCGCGACGCCCGCCTCGTAGTCGCCGGACTGCACGATGGCGTCCAGCCCGTACCGCTGGAAGAAGCCGGGGTTCATGCTGCTCAGGCGGCCGAAGGTGATCAGCCGGCTGGCGGGGGACAGTTCGCGGGCGTAGGCCGTGAACCGTTCGAAGCCGTCGACGGCGTCGAAGTCGTTCATCATGGCGATGACGTCGTACCGGCCCTGGTAGAGGAGATCGCCGATCGCCTTCCAGTGGGTGTTCAGCACACCGGCGTCCCGTACGTCGACCCGCTCCACCGACGGCAGCCGGCGCAGATGCCCGGCCGTCATGTACAGCGGGGTGTGGTGACCTGCGTTGAAGTAGCTGGGGACGTGGGGCGGCCAGATGACCAGGACTCTCACAGGGAACTCCTTCGGCATGGCGCAGAGGAAGGGCGGGAGGGGCCATGCGGTGCGATGTGCCGACGTGTCGTCAAAGCTAGCCGCGGCCGGCCGGTCGATCAGCGGGTGTTTCTCTGGGCGGAACGGATTTCCGGCGTCACGGACGCAGCAGTGCGTCGAGCCCGGAGAAGTTGGGACGTCCAGGATCCACCGGAACGACGTCCCAGCCGAGTCTGCGGGCCGGGGCGATGTCGTTGTCGTCGGAGTCGCCGACCATGATCCTGCGCCCGAAGGAGCCGGACGTGATCAGCTCGAAGGCGCGCGGATCCGGCTTCTTCGGCCCTCCGTCGGCGGTGAACAGGGCCCGGTCGTACACCTCGGGCACCTTGAGCTCGGTCAGGAGGCGACGCATCAGAGTGCCGGGGAGATAGCAGTTCGACAGCAGCCGGACCGTGTGCCCCGCCTCGGCCGTCCGGCGCATGGCGTCGGCGGCCGGCTCACACAGCTCGTAGCGGTCGTCGTCCTCGCATCCGAGAGCCCGCCACAGCGCCCGGTCGAGGTCGTCCGCCGGACGGACCACGCCCCGGTCGCGCAGAGCCGTCGCCAGGACGTCGCGGGTGGCCGGCTGGAGGACCGACTTGTCGACGAGCGCGGTGTACACGGTGGTGAACACCTCCTGCACCACCTCGCCGGCCGACCGCCGGTCCAGGGCGAGCACCTCGGCGACCGCCCGGGTGAATTCCTCGGGTCCCGGCATGGGGCGGTGCTCGGTGACGATCGTGCCGAAGCAGTCGAAGACCACCACCGTCGTACGGCGTGCCATGTCGTCCCCCGTGTCCGTCTCCTGGGCCGTCATGACCACGAGACCTTCTGGTGTTCGAAGCGGAAGAAGATGAGCGTCACTGCGGCGAACACGGCGGAGAAGCCGAGCAGCACCACCACGGGCAGCACCACCGCACCGGCACCGCCACCGTCGAGGACGACGGTCGAGAAGCCGCGCATCGCCCAGTAGCTGGGCACTCCCGGCGCGAGCGGACGCGCCCAGTCCGGCAGGGCGGACAGCGGTGTCAGCGCACCGCCGAGCCCGGCGAACACCAGTGCCGCGAGGTTGGCGAACACGGCCAGCTGGGAGACCGTCCGGCACAGCGACACGAGTGCCATGCCGAACATGACCACGCAGAGCGCCAGTGCCGCGCCGACCGCCACGAGCGCCGCCCAGGAACCGCTGACCCGCAGGTCGTACAGGAACCCACCGACCAGGAACACCACCGCGAGTTGCAGCATGGCAACGGCCAGCGGGACGACGACACGGCCGGCGACGACCTCGCCGGGCCTCGCGAGGCCCGCCCGGAGCCGGTCCCAGGTCTTCCATCCGTGCTCCCGGAAGACCGCGAAGCCCACCAGGTTCACCAGGAAGAACGTGAACATGACGGCCATGCCGGGTACCGCCTGCTCCGCGCCCGTCGCGCCCTCGACCTGCTCGGCCCGCAGAGCCGTACGGAACAGCGGCTGCATGAATCCCATGAGGAGCAGCGGCATCACGGTGCGGACGAGCAGGGGGGCCGGGTCGCGCAGTTGGAGCCGGATGTCGTGCCGGACCAGAGAGGCGATCCGTCCCAGCGATCCCTCACTGCTCATGTGATTCCTCCTCGGCGGCCGCGTCGTACCGGCGTCCCGTGACTCGCAGGAACACGCTGTCCAGACTGGGCTGGACGATCCTGAGGTTGACCAGCTCGCCGGCGGCCGCGCCCAGGGACTCCATCACCCGCGGAACGGCCAGATGCGGTTGTTCCACGGTCATCCGCAGGACCCGGCCGTCCCGCACTACGGGCCACGGCAGGGACAGGTCGGGCGGGCCGCCGGAGAAGGTGAGCTCGACACCGCTGTCCCCGTACTGCCGTACCAGCTCCTTCAACGTGCCTCGGGCGACCATGCGACCGCCGTTCAGCACGGCGACGGATCCGTCGAGGGTCTCCACTTCGGGCAGGTAGTGCGTGGAGTAGCAGATGGCGGTGCCCTCGGCGGCCATGGTGCGGACGAGCTGCAGGAGCTGTTCACGGGTCTGTACGTCCACGCCGGCCGTGGGCTCGTCGAGCAGGAGCAGCGGGGGCCGGTGCATCAGGGCCATCGCGGTGTGCACCCGTCGCTGTTCACCGCCGGACAGCCGGGCGGCCCGGCGGCCGAGCAGTCCGCCGAGGCCCAGGGGCTCGGCGACCTCTTCGATACGGCGGTCGGCTGCGCGGCCGCGCAGCCCCGCGAGCTCCGCGAAGAACAACAGGTTCTGACGTACCGTCAAAGGCGTGTAGACGCCCAGCTCCTGAGGGGCGAGCCCCAGCCGGCGCCGGGCCTCGTGCGGCTCCCGGACCGGGTCCTTACCGAGCACCCGGACGTACCCGGCGTCCGGACGCAGCAGCCCCGCCACGATGGACATCAGGGTCGTCTTGCCGGCGCCGTTGTGGCCGAGCAGGCCCACGATCTCACCCGGCAACACGTCCAGGTCCACCTCGCTCAGCGCCGTGATCGTGCCGTACCGCTTGGTGATGCCGCACAACGTCAGGGCGGGGCCGTCGCCCTCCCGGCGGGGGCCGGGCACGGTGAGGGGTTCAGTCGGCACGCCGGGTCCAGTTGCTCGGCATGACGTCCGGCAGCCCGAGCCGCTGCAGATGGGGCGACCAGGTGCGGGCCAGTTTGAAGCCCTTCATCAGGCCGCTGCCGGCGCGGACGTCCGGGAGTTTCTGTGCGTAGCCCAGCTGCCCTTCGGTGAGGTCGAGATGGGCGCGCAGCCGGTCCAGCCACTCCTCGCCCCGGCCCTGAGGGATGGTCTCCAGCCCGTCGGCGGCGAGCCGCAGCCCGTCCTCGACGTCCTGTTCCGGAATTCCGGCGAACGGGTCGAAGCCGGGCTGCTCCCCGGTGTAGGCGAGTTCGCCGTGGGTGCGCAGACCTCGTACGGACAAGGACAGCTGCACCAGGTCGTAGGCCATGAGTACCGCGACCTCGGGCTGCCCCGCCGATACCGCGCCCTCGACGTCCTCCAGCGCGGCACGGCACTTCAGCAACAGGCGGACCGCGCCGTGCGCTCGGAACGCCATGAGCCGGCGCAGATCCGGCAGCGGCTCGTGGGTCTGGGTGTGCGGTGCTGTCATCGTCCGGACACCTCCTCCTCCGGTGTCGCCACGCCGAGCCACAGCATGTCGTGTACGAACAGTCGCTTGATGTCAGCGGGCGGATCGGAGGCGGGCGGCCCGGACCACAGGATGTCGTCGGTTCCTTCGGGCGGCAGGTCGGTGCGAGGGATCTCCAGCGCGCGCAGTTGCCAGCGGTCGACGACCGTGCGGTCGTCCAGCCGGGCCGTTCCGATACCGGTCGCCCAGCGCAGCACGGTGTGCAAGGGCGCCTCCGGGCGGGTCAGTTCGCCGACGAGATCGAGGCAGCGGGCCACCCGGTCGAGGGGGGTGAGCGGGGGCGTGAGGACCTCGCGGAGGAGAGCGAGCGACTCCGGGTCGCCCGCGGCCTTGAGCTTCTCACCGACCCATTTCTCGGTGAAGTAGATCTGGCCGGCCGCGGCGGCCCGGGCGTTCAGGGCGGCCACGACGGCCTCTCGGCCCCGTACCGCGGCGGCCATGGGCCGGTCGTCGGCGAGCAGCCGGGCGGCGCGGGCCAGCCGGTGCGCCTCCACCGTCCACCACTGCTCCACCACCCGTGCGAGCCATGGCTCCCGCAGCCCGGCGTGCCAGCTCTCCCACGGCTCGGTGACGACGAGCTTCAGGCCGAGGGCCAGTCTGCTGGCGGTCTTGATGGTGCGACGCCGATGATTCCAGGCTTCCTGGGTGACCGTCGCGAAGCGCGGCCAGGAGCTGTCGCGGAGCCGGGCGGTACGGTCCCGGACGGCGCTGGCCTGACGGATGTTGACGTCGATCAGGGTGCCGTGCTCGTGCGACTGGATGGGGAATCTGGTGAGCTGGTCGTTCTCGACGAGCACCAGCAGGTCGAGGTCGCTGCGGCGGTTGCCGAACCCGGCCAGCACGGACCCGGCGGCCACGGCGAGTGCCGGCCGGCCGAGGCCCTGATCGGTCTCGCCGATGACGTCCGCGATGTCGAGACGGCGTTCCTCGAGGAACTCCTGGAAGCGCTTTTCAAGCACGTGCCGCTCCGGAAAGGCGGCCGGTGCAGAGGTGTGTTCCATAACGGTCTGGGGCCTCCCGGCGGCAGCTTGGCGAAGAGCGAGAGAGCTGGGGAGCGGACTCCCACGGGCCCGACAGCCCGGTCACGGTAGGCAGAACGCCGACGGTGCGGCAAGGCGCACCAGGAAGTGTTCCGGTGCGCGGAACAGGCCTTATCCGGGAGGGAGACGGCCGGTAGAACTTGCAGAGGCAGAACTGCCGCCACGGCTCGACGCCATTGAGTCATCACCTGTCACCTCATGAATCCATGTGATCCACTTCAGTGGTCGTCGTGTCGGTCGTACGCGGCGGAGGCGCCCTTCCGGCCCGTGCGCCGGACGGTCGGGCTCCCCGCTCGGGTACGGGAACGCCGAAGGCAGCGGGCGGCAGTCACCAGTAGACGCTCCTCCGCGCGAGCAGGGCGCAACCACCGGTCATCACGGCGGCTGGCGCGCGGGGAGCGGCTCGTCCAAGGGGCGTCCCGCGGACATGGCCGGGCTCATCCGCCCCGGCACGCGCTCCCCGAGCCCGTCGGGCGTACCCGTACCGCATGTCGTCCGGCCGGCTGCCCGTCGGCTGTCCAGAGTCCGGAGAGACCTGATGCACCTGCCCCTGCTCAAAGCCCTGCCGGAGGACTTCCGCGTCACCGAGGCCCTCGCCCTCGACACGGCACCGCCGGACGCCTCCACGCACACCTACCTGTTGCTGTGGAAACGGGGCCTGACCACCCATGAGGCGCTCGGCAGACTCGCCGAGGCGTTCGGTGTCGACGTGCAGGACGTGGCGGCGGCCGGGCTCAAGGACGAGGACGGCATCACGGAGCAGTTCGTCTCGGTGCGCGCCGTGCTGTCACCCGGTGACGTGGACCGCGCCAACACGCGCGGCCGTGCCGGCAGCGGCGACCGCGCCTGGCACGTGACGACGCACGGGACCGGCGCCACGGCGCTGCGGACCGGAGTGCTGGACGGCAACTGCTTCCGGCTGGTCGCACGGGGCCTGGACGCGACCGCGGCCGAGGCACTGGCCGAAGGGCCTCAACGGCACACCCACTACTTCGTCAACTACTACGACACGCAGCGCTTCGGCGTACCGGGCGGACCCAAGCAGACGCATCTGATCGGCGGCGCCCTGCTCGCCGGCAACGAGGACTCCGCGCTGGACCTGCTGCGCCGTTCCGGGTCCGCCGAGGGTGCACGGGCGCTGGAACACCAGGGGCCTGCCGAGGAGTTCTTCAAGCTGCTGGACCCCCGTGTCCCGGTGTTCTACCGATGCGCGCACGCCTCGTACGAGTGGAACGCGCAGGTGCGATCCCTGCTCCAGGAGGCCGCGGGCCGCGACGTGACCCTCGTCGAGCGGGAGGGCCTGCCCTACGCCTTCGCCACCACGCGCGAGGCTGTGCTCGCCCTGGCGGCGCGCTGCCCGGAGCTGGACTACGTGCGCTACCGCTGGACGGACGGGAAGTGCGTACGCAGCACAGCCGCCCGCCCGACCGTGCTGCAGACGCACATCTCGGTGCACCGCGTCGAACCGGACCCGCTGCACCCGGGGCGGTTCGCCTGCGCCCTCTCGTTCTTCCTGCCGTCCGGTGGCTACGCGACGGCTGCGGTTCACCAGTGGTTCGTGCAGACCCTCGGCGCGCCGGCGGACGGCGTGCCGGACGCCGGGGTGGCCGCGGCCGTGCCGGCGGGAAGCGGGCGGCGCGCGTGAGCGCGGCACCGAGGAGCGCAGGCGCGGGCCCGGACGCGCGAACCGTGCTGGGCCGGGTGCGGGCGCACCTTTCGCCGGGGCTGGCCCTCGTGTACGGCATGAACGGGGCCGGCGCGGTCGAGTCGCGTGGGGGCGGGGCCAGGATCGTCCTCTCCGACGGGCGGTCCGCACTGGACTTCGGCAGTTACGCGGTCACGCTGCTCGGGCGCGGGCATCCGGACGTCCTGAGCGCGGTCCGCGGGGAACTGGAGGCGATGCCGGTCTCCACCCGCGTCCTGGCGAACGGCACGACGGCCGGGTTCGCGGCCGAGCTGGTCGAGTACACCGAGCCCGATCGGCTGACCAGGGTGTGGCTGGGTCTCAACGGGTCCGACGCCGTGGAGGCCGCGCTCAAGCTGGCCCGGCTCGCCACCGGTCGTACCCGGGTCGTCGCCGTCGAGGGCGCCTACCACGGGAAGTCGCTGGGGGCGCTCGCCGCCACCTGGAACCGGCGCTACCGGCAGTCCCTGGAACCCCTCCTGGGCGGGGTGACGCACATCCCCGCCGACCCGGAGGCGGTGCCCGGCGCCTTCGCGGACGGGGACGTCGCCGCCGTGATCGTGGAGCCGGTGCAGGGCGAGGGCGGGGTGAGAGCACTGTCGCCGGCGTTCCTTGGCGTCCTGGCCGCCGCCGCCCGAGAGCACGGGGCGTTCGTGATCGCCGATGAGATCCAGACGGGGCTGCGCCGGTGCGGGGAGCGGGCGTTGAGCGTCACCGCCGGTCTGCGGCCCGACGCGGTGCTGTTCGGCAAGGCACTGGGCGGAGGTGTCCAGCCGCTGTCCGCGCTCGTGGCGACCGAGGAGCTGTACAGGCCGCTGGCCACCGACCCGTTCGTACACACCTCGACGTTCTCGGGCCACCCCCTCGCTGCCGCGGCCGGCAGCGCCGCGTTGCGTGCGGTGGAGGCACTCGCGCCCCGGGGCGAGCGGCTGACGGCTCTCATGGCGGAGGGGCTCCGCCGGATCGCCCACCGTCATGCCGGGCTGATCACGGGGGTACGCGGCCGGGGCCTGCTGTGGGGCGTCGAGTTCGGCCCGGGCGGTGCGGCCGGTGACGTCCTGCTGGAGCTGAGCCGGCGCGGGCTGGTGGTGTCCCCGTGCCTGGGCCGGCCGGAGGTGATCCGCCTGCTGCCGCCGATGGTGGCCACCGACGAGGAGGTCGAGGAGGCGCTCGACCTCCTGGACGCGACCTGCGCGGCGGTCCCCGACGAATTCCGTTCCGCCGCACGAAACGCGTCCGGCGCCGGCCCGGAACCCCGCGGTAGGTTGCCGGAGGACGGCGCCCCCGCGGTCCCGGCCGCCGGTCCGGGGACCGGCGCCGAGGGGGCCGCCTCGGCACGGCACGCGGGGGGCAGGGCATCGGTGCCCGGCCGTTTCCGTGTGCGATGAGGAGTGGAACACCATGGCTCGCGACAGGAGCTACGAGGAATTCGCCGTCCAGTACGACCGGGGCAGCGCCGACAACATCTACAACACGCTGCTGGACCGCCCCGCGGTGCAGAGCAAGTGCCCGCCACTCGCGGGGCGGCGCGTGCTCGAGGCCGGATGCGCGGGCGGCCGGCTGACCGAGTGGCTGGTGGACCAGGAGGCGGCCGAGGTCGTCGCGCTGGACGCGAGCCCCACCCTGGTGAAGCTGGCCCGTGAACGGCTGGGTGACCGCGCCGGCGTACGGGTGCACGACCTGCGCGAGCCGCTGGACTTCCTGCCGGACGCGTCCGTGGACGTCGTGGTGTCTTCCCTCACGCTGCACTACGTGGAGAACTGGGTTCCGGTGCTGTCCGAGTTCCGCCGCGTCCTGGCACCTGGTGGCACTGTCGTGATCTCCACGCACCACCCGCTGAACGACTTCGAGATGTCCCCCAGCGGCGACTACTTCCGCGTGGAGGAACTCCGTGACGAGTGGCCCAGCTTCGGACCGCCCACCCCGGTCGTCCGGTTCTTCCGGCGTCCCCTCGGCCGCATGATCGCCGATGTGCACGGTGCCGGACTCGTCCTGCGGGAGCTGTCAGAACCGCGGGCGGACCCCGCACGCCGGGAGGAGTTCGGCAAGAGGTTCGACAAGTTGTCACGCAAGCCGTGGTTCCTCGTCCTGGTGCTCGGTCATCCGGGCGGCCCGGCGGAGGACGGGACGGCACACACCGCCGGGTGACGTCGCCCGGCCGACCACACCCCAAGGAGCAGCCGCGTGCTGAACACCCCATCCGCCGTGGCCGTCGTGGACGGCGGCCGGCCCGACGACCGGCGCACGCCCGACGCGGCGGCGTACTGGACCGTCCTCGGGGGGCCGGCCGTCCCGCGCCCCACCCTCATGATGGGCGGCTTCAAGCACCTGCTCGTGCCGGTGCTGGCCGCCGCCTGCCTCGCCGACCGTCCGTGGAGCGTCGCCAACGCCCCGCGAATCGAGGACCGCAGGCTTCTGTCCGCGATGCTCCGGCATCTCGGGGCGACGGTGGACGACGACGGGCCCCGCGTCACCGTCGACGCCTCCGGCCTCAACGGAGCCCGCATTCCGGCGCACTGGAGCGCGGGCATCCACGGGGGCGTGTACCTGCTGCCGACGGTGCTCGCGGCGCGGGGCGAGGTGGCCTCGGGCCGGCACGGCGGCTGCGCGATCGGGGGCGGGACGCAGGGCTCCCGCCCGCTGTCCCACATCGCCGCGGTACTGGAGCGGTTCGGTGCCGTGTGCGAGGTGGGCGCCGAAGAGTTCCGCGCCACGGCGCCCCGGGGCGGGCTGCGGGGCGCTCGGATCGACCTCGCGGACTTCGCGGAGCGCGAGCCCCGCGCCGGGACTCCCACCGGTCCGCACTACTCGGGTGCGACCAAGACGGCGCTGCTCGCCGCGGTCACGGCACGGGGAACGACAGTGCTGGACAACCCCTACCCGAAGCCGGACGCGATGGAGCTGGCGCGGGTGCTGGGCGAGGCCGGGGCGCGGATCGAGGTGTCCCGCGGACGGATCACCGTGGAGGGCCTGGGCGGCCCGCTCGGCGGTGCGGACGTCACGCTGCCGTCCGATCTGATGGAGGTCGTCACGTTCATCGCGTGGGCGGTCCATCTGCGCCGGGAGCTGGACCTGCGGCTGGAGCGGTCCGACGTGGTCCGGTCGGGGCTCGCCCCGGAGCTGGAGTGCCTCGCCGCGATGGGCGTGCCGCTGGCCTGGGAGGGGCCGCTGCTGCGGATCAGGCCGCCGGAGCGCCTGCGGGGCACCGACGTCCTGGCCGCCTCCCACCACGTGTACAGCGACGCGGGCCCGCTGTTCGCGCTGATGCTGCTGGGAGCCGACGGATCGTCACGGCTGACGGACGGCGTATGGGAGAACCGTTTCGGCTATGCGGAGGGCCTGCGGAACATGGGCGCCGTGCTCGACCGGGTCGGAAACGAGCTGCGCATCACCCCCGGTCCGCTGAAAGCCTCCCCGGAACCCCTGGTGGCCGGTGACCTGAGGGCGGCCGCCACCCTGCTCCTCGCCGCGCTGGGCACCGGCGCCCGGCACCGGCTGCACGGCGTCGGCCATCTCGCCCGGGGCTACGAGGACCTGCCCGCGAAACTCACCGCGCTGGGAGCGCACATCGACGTGCCCGAGGAGACGGGGGAATCCGCATGACAGCCACCGCAGTGCTCGACCGGGACGCCATCGCCCGCACGGCCATGGCCCGCGACCCCTTCGTCTGGGGACTGGTGGCGGACTCCGTGCCCGGCGCGCCGACTCGTCGCCGTCTCGCCGAGGAGTTCCCCGCCGAAGGCTTCGTGCTCACCGAGCGCGCCGGCGGCACCGCGGCGGGCAAGGGCTACCGCACGTGGAACCTGCCGCTGGTGCAAGGCGGCGTCGCCGTACCCGAGGGCATGCGCCGGCTGACCGGGCTGTGGCAGAGTTTCGTCGCGTCCTTGCTGGACGACGGCTACCGCACGGCGGTCGCCGAAGCCACCGGCCGGGACCTCGACGGATGTGCCCTGGAGGTGCGCGCCGTACGGTACGGCTCCGGGTCGTGGATCGACCCGCACACCGACCGCGCCGACAAGGTCGTCACGCAGACCTGGTACTTCAACGAGGGCTGGCGCCCGGAGTGGAGCGGAGCGCTGCGCATCCTGCGCTCCCCCGCCGTGGACGACGTCGCCGCCGAGGTCATGCCGGGGCTGACCGACTCGGTCCTGCTCGTTCCCTCGCCCGACTCGTGGCACACCGTGATGCCGGTCGCCGGCGGCGCGGAGCAGGACCGGCGCGTCCTGCTCGTGCACTTCGTGTCCGAGGAGCGCACCACATGGTGACCCCGGTGCCGGGCCGCCAGGGCGACACCGAGCAGACCCGGGTGCAGCACCGCTACCACCGTGAGCTCTTCCCCGCCCTGCACGACTGGGAGAGGACCGAGGCCTCCATCGTCGAGTTCACCGGGGAGAGCGGACCCAAGGGGCTGTTGGGCCTGGACCAGATGGGTCACTTCGGCCCCCAGGGCTGCGATCTCGTCAGCGGTCTCGTCCGGGAGGCGTTACCGGACGCCGTGCTGACCGTGGGCGAACTGGGCAGCGGGTTCGGCGGCGCGCTGCGGTACCTGGCGGACGCGCTCACCGCCGGCGGCGCCGGCGTGGCGCGGATGTACGGCATCGACCTCGTCCCCGAGCACTGTGCGGTGAGCCGGCGCATCAGCGCCGCCCAGGGGCGCTCGGACGTGACCGAGATCTGCGCCGACGCGACCGACGTGCCGCTGCCCGACGGGGCGCTCGACGTGGTCGTCGTGACCGGTTCGATGCCCCACTTCCCGCACCCGGGCGCGGTGTTGCGGGAGGCGGCCCGCCTGCTGCGTCCGGGCGGACTGTTCGTGGCCACCGAGGAGGTGAGCCTCGCGCCGCCGGACCGGGAGCCGTCCGCCGCCTTCCGCGAGGTGCATCCGCCGGACGTCTTCCATGTGACGCCGCTGCCGGACCGGCTGCGGCAGCTGCGCGAGGCCGGGTTCGCCGACGTGGAGCGCAGGGACCTGCGGGGGTGGGCCGTCGCGCTGCTGGCGGACCGGCTGAAGGTGGTGCGGCTGTTCCACGGGAGCGTCGCCAACATCTACGGCAAGGAACCGGTGGAGCTCATCCGGCGCACGCTCACCACCGCCCGGGAGGAATACCTGGCCGGGCGGCTGCTTCCGTCGCTGCTCACCGCACGCCGCGCGAAGGACGCCTGACGTGACGTCAGAACCGCCCGGCCTCCGGACGGCGACCGCCCGATGGGGGCCGGTGGCCTGGTCGTACACGGCCGACGACGAGGCCGAGACCGCACGGGTCGCGGCGCACCTCGTGACGTCCCCGCCCTCCCCGTGGCCCTCGCACGACCGCGTCGGGCTCCGTGTCCGCTCGACGCGGGACCCGGCGGCTCTGGACCGGCTGGAGCGGGTGGCGTCGGGCCCGGCCCAGAGGCTGCGCGAGGAGAACTACCGGCGTGCCCCGGACGGGACGTGGGTGCGCTGCGGCGACCGTCCGGCGGACGCGGAGGAGCCGGGACTCCCCCGGCACTCCGTCGGCCACCGCGACGGGCGGTGGACGATCCTGCATGACGACGACAGCGGCCCCGAACAGCGCGCCCGGGTCGGGGAGATCGTGCTGCGCGCCCTGGTGGCGGCCGCTGTCGCTGCGCTCGGGGGCCTGACCGTGCACGCGTCCGCCGCGACCGGCCGGGACGGGCGGGCCGTCGTGTTCCTCGGCGACTCCGGTACCGGCAAGAGCACGCTGGCCCTCCACCTCGCCCGAGCGGGAGGCCGCTTCCTCAGCGGCGACCGGACCCTGCTGGTGCCGGGACCGGGTGGCTGGTGGGCCGTCGGGGCCGGGCTGTTGCCCCGCTACCGCTGGGGCACGCTCGAGCGGCTCGGCCTGGCGGGGCGGGTGCGTGACGCGACCCTGCTGCGCCACGGCGACGGCCGTGGCCGGGTGGCCGACCTGCCTCGGACACCGGCCAAGGTGATCTTCACGCCGACCGAGTCGGAGCACGTCCTGGGCGCCCGTACCGCCGACTGCGCCCCGCTCGGCGGGCTGGTCGTGCTGTCACCGGCCGGGGGCGACGCGCCTGTAGCGCGTGGGCTCACCCCCGAGGTGACGGCTGCGGCCGCCTGGGCGCACCTGCTGCCCTCCGACGCCGGCTGTCTGGCCCGACCGTGCCCCGGCCGTCCCGCCGGGGCCGGAGACCTCCCGGGCCCGGCCGAGGGGGTGGCCGGGTGGGGACTGGAATGGGATCCTGTCCGCCACCGGGCCGAGGACGCCCTGAGCCACGTCCTGGCGGACGCGCCCGGGGCCGCACCGTCCGCCCGCCGAATCACCGCGCCGTGACGGGCGCGTGGGGGGCGCCGGCGGTGGCCGGCGCCGCCGTCCTGCGGGGCGCGGCATGCGCGACGGGCGTCCTGCTGCTCGCGCACCCGCCGGGTGCCGTGCTCTGGTGGCTGACCGGCTGCTGGCTGCTGTACCGGGCCGGGACCGCCCTGGGCACCGCCGCGCTGGCCCCTACCGCCCGCGCCCTGGACCGGGCCGCCCGCAACCGGCTGCTGCGCGCCGTGCAGCGGCTCAGCGCGGACGCCGGCCGCCGGGACCCCCTGCCGGTGCGGGACCACTTGTACGCAGCGGCGGGCGTCGCGATCCGCTGGGAGCCGAAACCGGGTGCGGCCGTCGCCGTCCTCGCGGAGCTGACCGGCTCGCTGCTGACGCTCGCGGGAGTGTGCGCTGCCATCGCCGTCGTCGACCCCGCCCTGGCGGCCGGTCCGGGCCTGTGCGCCGCTCTCGCGCTCGGCCTGGTGGTGCGGCCCCGGAGGCTGCGCGCGCGGGGGTCCGGACGAGCCGGCTGGACCGCCCGCCGCCGCGAGGCGCGGGCCGTCGCCGTGCTCGCCGGTGTGCTGGCCGGCTGTGCCGCGCTCGTTCCGGTGTTCGGGGCCGTGCGCCGGCCGGACGCGGCAGCGGGCCTGGTGCCGGCCGCGGTCCTCCTCGCCCGCTTCGTGTACGGCCTCGCGACGGTGGACATGACCGCCGTGCGGCACCGGCGGGTGACGTGGCGTCATCTGCGGGAAGCCGAACGGGCAGCGGTACCGGGCGGCGAAGAGCAGCCGGCCACGCCGGCCGGGGTCGTCGTGGTCCCGGTGCGGCCCAGTCGCCTGGGCTTCGCCGACCTCGCCGAGAACGTGCACCTGGGCGCCCTGGGCCCGGACGACTCCTTGCCGGAAAGGCTTCCCCGCACCGTACGGCTGTGCCACCTCGAGGAACTCGCGCGCTCCCTGCCGCACGGATGGCACACCGTGCTGTCCGGCGAGTTCTCGAAGGGTGTCGACCTGGAAGAGGAGGCGTGGCGGCGGATCATGGCCGCCCGGGTGAGCGCCCTGCTGGAGCTGGGTGCGACGGAGGTGCTGCTGCCCGGGGAGCCCGACCCCCTCCTGGCCGCGGTGCTGGCCGACTGGAGTTCCCGCACGGATAGGCGGGTGCGGTCGTCGGCCACGCCCCGCAGGGCCGCGCCGGACCTGGCCGCGCCCGAGGAATCCGTACCCGGCGGGGCCACCCCGGACAGGGCCGTACCCGACGGGGCCACCCCGAACAGGGCCGTACCCGACGAGGTCGCATCGTGAAGGGCACGTGGCTGACGACGGTGGTCGCCGGGCTGCTGGGCGCGGCGGCGGCCCTGCTGGGCGCCGCCGCGGGCCTGGTGGCCCACGCGGCGGGCTCCGGTGGCGCCCTGGGGCCGCCGCTGTGCGTGCTCGCCGTCGCATTCTGCTGCGCCCGCGCCGCGGGCCGCCGGCCGGGCGTCCGCGCCACCGCCGTCCGGGCGCCGGGGCGCGTCCTCGGGCGCCGAACGCCGTCGGTCCGTCATGTGGTGGACCGGGCCGTACGGTTGGGGGTGGCCTTCGTGGTGCACCCGGCTCTGCCGCTGGCCCTGCTGCCGCTGTGTCACTCAGTGCCGGCCCCTGCGGCGCCGGCGCTGAGCGGGCCGGACGCCGACGCGGCCCGCGCGGTGCGCCGCGTCGTCCGCACCGCGACGGAGGACGCCTGGGCCGGCCCGTCCGGGGCTGTGCTCGTCCCGCTGCTGCTGCGGCGCCACGCGGAGTTCTCCGCCCGCGTGGCGACGGCCACGGCCCGGGCCTCGCGCCGCGCCGCCGCCGACGGCGTGCGCGCCCGCCTGCCCGTGCTGTACGCCCTCGTGCTCTCGGCCACGGTGCTCACCCTGGCCGGTCCTGTGCAGGCCGGCCCCGGTGAAGCCGTCACGGCGCTCACCGTGTTCGTCACGGTGATCACGACGCCGCTGAGCAGTGAGGACGAGAGCGGACGTCCGGGCGGCTGACGGCGCCCCGTCAGGCGTCACTCGGACCGGGCTGCCATCCGCGTGCCTGCGCCCACCCGTCGGCCCGGCGCATCAGCTCCCACACCACCGCGGACTTCTCCGCGGTGTAGGCACGCCGGTCCGTGCCGTACCGCTCCGCCAGCAGGGATTTCCGCTCTCCGTACCACTCCGCTTCCGCGGGGCGGTCCCGGAGGTAGTCGCGCAGCAGCAGGCAGAACTGCTCCGCGAAGCTGCCCGCCCGCCGGACGTGCACATGGGTGCGGGGGCCGGACGTCTCGCGGAAGTACCGCTTGGTCAGGTCGGGGTCGGCCGCGCGGAACTCGAAGCCCAGCGCCTCCAGCGGCCCGCGGAAGGCAGCGGGTTCGAACGCCTCGACGGAGACCTGCACGTCGATCACGGGCTTCGCCCTCAGACCCGGCACCGCGGTGGAGCCGATGTGGTCGATGCGCAGCGCGACGTCCCCGAGGGCGGCACGCAAGCGGAAGCCCAGCTCCGCGAAGAGAGTCGGCCAGGCGTCGCGGTACTCCACGATCTCGATCACGCACCGCACCCTATCCGTGCCGCCGGACGCTTCACCCGCCCCGCCGTTCCGTGAGGCGGAACGAAACGGCGGATCGCGCGGATCCCTGTTCCACGTGAGGGAACACCGCCTTCTCCGGCTCCCTGCGGTCGGACACCATCACACCGTCAGGACCCGCGGAGCCTCCGTGCACCACGCCCCCCGACGAAGGAGGCCCATGGCCGTCGCCGTATCACCCGAGACCGGCCCACGCCCGCATCCGGCCGCCGTCGAGACGTTCCGGCTTGCTCTTCCACCGGCCGAAGTGACCGTGCACAGTACGCTGCCCGGACTCCGGGCGGCGATCAGCTCGCTGGTGCACCCCCTGTTCGAGGTGAGCGACACCGTGTCGCCGGCCGCGCCCCGCCTGACCGTCACGGCCCGGACCCGGGAGGGCACCCCGCCCGGCCCACCGGAGAGGGGCACCGCCCCACAGCTGTTGGTGCACCCTGATGGGCCCCGCTTCGTCATCCTGGAGCGCACCGCCGACCGGATCGTGCTCCTGCGCGACGGCGAGGCCGACAGTGCGCCGCTCGTCGTCACCGCCACGCCCGGCGCGGCAGAGGTGGCGGCCGAGGCGCCCGATGCCGGGCCCGCCTCCGTACGGGCCGTCGTCCGCTTGCTCGGCACTCTTATCGGCACCCAACTCACCGGTCGTGGGGCGGTGTTCCTGCACGGATCGGCCGTGGCCGTCGACGGCTCCTCGGTGATGATGCTGGGGCCCAGGCACCGCGGCAAGTCGTCGCTGGCCTTCCTCGCCGTCACGCTGTGCGGCGCTGACTTCGTGTCCGACGACACCCTCGTCGCCTGGGCGCCGCGCGCCGGCTCCCCGCCGGTGCTGCGCGGCTGGCCCAAACGCGTAGGCATCGCCACGGCCCTGCTCGCCGGTCATCCCGCCCGAGGCGCCTTCGAGCGCGCGTCGCTGCGCCGCCACGGTTCCGGCACGCCACGGGTGCCTGCCGACGCCGAGTGGAGCACCGCCCCCGACGGCCGGAAGCGGCTCTTCACGGATCTCGACGAGTTCACGGCGCTGACCGGGGCCGGCGTGGCCACGGGCACCCGCCCGGCGGGTGTCGTGCTGCCGCGGGCTGAGCGGGACCGCAAGGGCTGGGCCGTCGAACCCGTCACCGACCGGCGCGAGATGCTGGACGGCGCCCTGCTGTCGGGGCCGGACCTGCGGCACTTCACCGATTACCTCGGCCTGCTGCCCCGTCCGCGCCCCGAGCCGGTCGTCCGCGCGGACGTCCTCGCGGCCCTCGGTGGCCTGCCCTGCGTGACGGTCCGCTACGGTCCGGACGTCAACGCCGACTTCCCCCGGTTCTGGGACGAGGTCACCGCCGCGCTCGCCCTGCCGGGTCGGGCCCTGTGAGCGGCGCCGTGTCCTCTGCACCGGGTGTCAACTACCGCATGCCGCGGGCGTCCGGTCTGCGGCAGGGCATTCTGCACCGGTCCGGTGACCTGACGGCGATCACGGCGGAGGAGGCCGGCGTCCTCGTGGCACGGCACGGCCTGGGCTCAGTACTGGACCTGCGCTCGGACGCCGAGGTGGAACGTTACGGACCGCCGAGCGGGCTGCTCGCCCACGGCGTGCGCTGGCTGCGCGCACCGCTCACCGGGTACCCGCGTGACACCATCGCCGCGCGGCGGCCCGGCGTGGCCGACCGCACGCGTTATCTGCACGGCATCCTGACCGAAGCGGAGCCCGGCAGTTGGCCGCGCCTGTTCCGGACGCTCGCCGGGGCGGCGGACCGCCCGTTCCTGCTGAGCTGCCACTTCGGCAAGGACCGCACCGGTGTGGTGGTGGCCACCCTGCTGGCGCTGGTCGGCGCGCCCCCGCACGAGATCGCCGCGGACTACGCCGCCGGCATGGCCGACCTGATCGCCAAGGCCGACCGCTTCCGGGACAAGTGGCTGCGGCGCGGCCACACCCGCGAGGACTACCTCTCCCGGCTGCACACCTCGCCGGTGACGATGGAGCGCTGGCTGGCGGAGGTGACCGCTCGTCACGGGGGCGTCGAGGGAGCGATGGAGGAGCTGGGCGTGGCTGCGGACGACGTGTCGCGGGTGCGCCGGCTGCTGGCCGCTCAGGCGCCCGCGGCCGTGTGTCCCGGGCAACCGGCCGGCGCGGGAGACGTACCGGAGGGCCTTCGATGAGCGTGTACGCACCGGGGGACGGCGTCCGGGTGCGGACGCCGGTGCCGGACGAGCTGTGGCACGAGATGCTCGCCGAGTCCGACCATGACGTGCTGCCGAGCCAGACGCCGGGATGGCGGGCGGCCGTATGCGCGCACGGCTGGCGGGACGCGACGCGCCTCTACACCTGGCCCGACGGCACCAGATTGCTGGTGCCTCTGGTGCGGTCGACCGCCGGGGCCCGTGCGGAGTACGCGTCGTGGCCGGTGGGGTGGGGCGTGGGCGGGGTGCTCGGGGCTCACGACGCGGTCACTCCCGACCGTGCACGGGCCGTGCTGCGCGACCTGGCGGCCCTGCCCGCGGAGCGGGTCTACCTGCGTCCGCATCCGGCGTCGACGGCGATGTGGGACGCGCTCGTTCCGCCGGGCACCCGCCGCAATCCGCGGATGACGCAGATCCTCGACCTGGAGGGCGGCTTCGACCACGTGTGGCGGCACCGCTTCAAGGGCAAGCTGCGCTCTGCCGTGCGGCGGGCCGAGCGGGCGGGCCTGACGGTCGAACACGACGGCACGGGCCGGCTCCTCCCTGAGTTCGACCGGCTCTTCGAGCTGTCGCTCGACCGGTGGGACCGCCAGTCGGACGAGCCGGCGGGAGAAGTGCGCCGGCGGGTGCGGGCGAAGAACCCGACGACGAAGTTCGCCGCCGTCGCCGCCCACTTGGGCGAGAACTGCCGCGTTTGGCTGGCCCGTCACGACGGCCGGGCGGCTGCGGCGGTGGTGGCGCTCCACCAGGGACCGTACGTCGTCTACTGGCAAGGGGCCATGGACAAGGCACGGGCGGCGCCCACCTACGCCGCGCCGTACCTGCTGCACCTGGTCATCGAGGACGCCTGCGCACAGAGTGCCCGGGCGCTCCACATGGGTGACACGTACCCCGGCACGTCGGTCACCCGTTTCAAGACGGCCTTCGGCCCGGACGAGTACCACACGGCCGGCTACTGGATACCCGGGGCTGCCACCGTCGGACGAGCGCCGGTACAGCACGAGAGAGAAGGCATGAGGAGCTCATGAAGGACCGTCACTGGAGGACCCGTTACCGCGTCGGCGCGTACGAGGTGTGGGGTACCTCGCTGGACAGTGAGGAACGCCGCCGGCACGCGCCGTCCGCCCAGCCGGCCGACATCGGCCTCTATCTCGACGAGCGCTGGCGCGGCGAGACGGACGCCCGTACTCCGTACTTCGTGTACTGGCCCACGCTGGAGGCGCCGGTGGAGAGATCGCTGCTGGTGAGGCGGATCAAGGAGGCCGCCGTCGCGTTGGAGGGAGGAGCCACGGTGGAGGTGGCCTGCTTCGGCGGACACGGACGCACGGGCACTGTGCTGTCCTGCCTGGACATGGTCCTGGGCGGGGCGACGGCACAGACCGCCCTTGAGAGGATCCGGCGTGAGTACTGCGGTTACGCCGTGGGGTCGCCCGATCTCCAGAGCTTCCTCTTCGACGTCGAGAAGGAGCTGGGGCCGCGTGCCCACGAGTCGCTTCGTGCCGGGGAGGTCAGTTGAGCACACCCCTTGTCTCCTTCGGCCGCACGACGGCCGAGGACGCCCCGTTCCGCTGGTACCACGTCCGGGACACCTTCGCTCCCGCCGACGCGGAGGCGCTGCGGGAGACGTTTCCCCGGGACGGGTTCCGGATGGTCGCGCGCACTGGCATGGACAAGTCGTACGCGATGTACCACCGCCCGTTGCATTCCGTGGGCGACGAGGAGGCGGACCTCGTCGAACTCGCCGAGCCTTGGCGGCGCTTCGTCGCAGAGGTCACGGGGCCGGACTACCGGGCGGCCGTCGCCGAACTGACGGACCTGCCGGTCGAAGACGCCCCCGTCGAGGTGAACGTCTGGCGCTACGGGGCGAGTTGCTGGCTGGACCCACATGTCGACAAGCCGGAGAAACTGGTCACGCACGTCCTGTACTTCAACCATGCGTGGCCCGCGGGCCGGGGCGGTGATCTGCTGCTGCTGGGTTCCTCGTCCGGTGACGATGTGGTCCGGCGGGTCACTCCGGTGGCCAACACCGGTGTCCTCCTCGTACGGGGAGACAACAGTTGGCACGCCGTGGAGCGGGTGAGTGGCGGGACGGACGGTCCCGAACGGCTGTCCGCTCAGGTGATCTTCCACCGTGCGTGAAGGCCGGGCCCGCTGCGGGCCTGCGGGTGGGGCGGCCGGGAGGGCCGCCCCACGCTGTCAGCAGGGCCGTACGAGAGGACCGAACACAGACCGTTCGTGGTTCCGTTCGCCGCGTGTCTCCGGACAATGGGCGACATTGCGCCGGTCGTCTGTGCCGAACCGGCGGCGTATGTCCTGCTTCACGCGGCGAGTTCGGCGCAGCGCGTCGTCCCCCACGACGGCCAGCAGCAGCATGGGCCCCTCGCAGAGGTAGGCGAGCGTGAGCGGGCCGTCCGGCTCGTTCAGCTTCTCCGGGTACCAGCGCGTCGCCTGAGCCGGGGTCAGCCGGAGGTGGCCGACGGGTTCGACGGTCAGTCCCGCTTGCCGCAGCGCCCGGACCACCTCCGGGGCCAGGCCGCGGCCGACACCGTCCGGCTTGACCAGCACATGGGTGTCCCGGGCGACGTCGCAGGGTGCCGGCCGCCCGCGGTTCGTCCGGTGCCCGATGACGGACGCGAGGAAGCGCTGCACGGACCGGCTCCTCACGGCACGGGAACCAGACCGGAGGCGCTGTGCACGGCCCGTGAGAGCCCCGCCCCGGCGGCCCGCAGGTGCGCGGCCGTGCGGACCGGGTGCGTCCGCTCGGGCACCCCCGCGGTGGCGAGCACG
This sequence comes from Streptomyces sp. NPDC002566, assembly GCF_042889585.1. Classification (NCBI taxonomy): domain Bacteria; kingdom Bacillati; phylum Actinomycetota; class Actinomycetes; order Kitasatosporales; family Streptomycetaceae; genus Streptomyces; species Streptomyces sp. NPDC002566. Next base: position 95,911 of record NZ_JBIARD010000007.1, read on the forward strand.
GCGATCAGGGCACCCGAGGCGTCCAGCACAGGCACGGCGATCGCCCCGGCCTCCGGTCCGCACTGGCCGATCGCGAAGCCCTGCTCCGCAACCCTGGCCAGTTCTTCGGGTGACGGTTCGCGAGCGGCTCGGCGAGGTCCGCGCCGCTCGGCTGGGCCCGTCCCGGCGGGCGCGAGCCGGGGGTGGTGGACTCGCAGGACCTTCGCCGCCGCGCACGCCGCCGCCTCGCTCTCCGCCGGGGAGCCGGCGGCTGCGTCGGCCCCCCGGCCGCCGCGCACCCCGTCCGCTAAGACCGGGTCGAGGCCGTTCGGGATGAACAGGAACACGCTCTGCCGGGTGCGGTCGTGCATCCTCTTCAGGTGCGGATGCGCCAGTTCGCTCAGCATGCGCTGACGGGGCACGCGCGTGCCCAGCGTGAACAGACTGAGCCCGAGGCGCAGGCCCCTGTCCCCGCGTTCCAGCATGCCCGCGTCGACGAGTTCGGCGATCAGGCGGTGGGCGGTCGGCTTGGGCAGGTCGGCACGGCGCGCGAGTTCGGACAGGGCCAGCTCCGACTCCCCGGGACGGAAACAGTTCAGGATGGCGAGCCCCCGCGAGAGCATGGACCGCGCGGCGCGTGTCTGTCCGGTCAAGTGAGTGTCCTCCTGGTCGATGAGAGGGTGACGGCGGGATGGTTGCGTCTTCGGTCAGCGGCTTTTGACGACCTGAGCGGCGTGGCCGAGGCCGGCGGCGAAGCCCAGCAGCGGAACCGGGCCCCCGGTCCGGTTCCGGCCGGTGCCGATGAGCCGGGAAAGCGCCAGGGGCACGGAGGTGGCGGAGGTGTCGCCGCGCTCGGCGATGTCCCGGGCGACGGCCGCGCCGGGGCCACGAGGGCGGCGGCGAGGTGCTCGATCATGCGCGGGTTCGCCTGGTGGGTGACGAAGCCCTTCAGGTCCGGCGAGACGCCGGCGTGACGGGCGGCAAGCTGATCGTCATCGAGCGGTGGACGGCCTGCCCCTGCATGGTGACGCTGTTGTGCCGGTCGGGAATGGTGACGAGGCCGGCCCGGTCGCCGTCGCTTCCCCACACCACGGGGTGGAGCTCCATACGCTCGGCCGCGACGACGACCGCCGCCTCCTTCGCCGTCGGTCATCTTCTCCGCGCCGTCGACCGGCGATCCCTGTTCCGAGAGCCTTTCCAGGCATTCGGCCGTCGTTTTCTCCATGAGCGGCTGGAGTCCCAGCAGACGGCGTTCGGTAAAGGTGACCGTGGCGTATCTGCGCGTGCGGGAGTGTTCTCGGCCGTCGAGGCTGGTGATGGATCCGGGTGAAAGGCCGGTGATACTGAGTCGGGGCACACCGGGGCGCACCGACTCCGTGCTGCTGAACCTCGGGTCGGCAAGCACTTCGCGTCCGGGCCGGTAGTCGCTCACAGCCCACATTCCGGTTCCGTTCGGCGCCGTTGCCCACTTGACCCTGACCGACTCCTCGAGCCGGAAAGCAGTGGGCAAGGGGCCGATCAGTAATATTCCGGGCATGGCTGAATCACGCTCGACCAAGGAGTTGCTCCAAGACGGTGGGGACGCGCCGGTCGGCGCGGGATGAGAGCGAGCTCTCCGTCAGTCGGTCCTGCCGATGAGCGGGCGAACCGATTCCGCTTATGCCGCGCAATGCCGGCAGTCATCGATGCGGCTCGCGCTCAGCTCCCTCTCGGCACGGGCGACGGCTTGTGCGTGGTCCGGAGCGGCAGGGTCGAAGAGGAAAGCTCCGATACTGCCGCTGTGCGCGATCTGCGGTCCGGCGGTGCCCGCGCCTTGGGCCACGCCCACGAGGTCGTCGAAGCGCGGCACGCAAGGACTCGATGAGCCGGCCCTCTCGATGGAACGAAGAGCACCATCTCGTCGAACATGAGGGGATTGCCGCGGACTTGGCCTGAACCGCCGGCCGGGCCACCCTCGCGTGGTCACGTTCCCCGCCGAAGGCGTAGAGCACGGCCCGGACGGACGCCGCGACAGCGCTGGCCGAGGACCCGAAGCCGAGGCTCACCTCGATGTTGCTCTCCACGGGGAGTACCCCTCGGAGCGGAGGAATCCCCAGGTCGGAGGCGGTCAGCAGCGCAGCGCGATGCTCCTTGGTCTTCCACTCCGGGGTGACCGTCAGATCGGCCGCGCGCTCGTCTAGTTCGACTGTCGCCTCCGAGGTGAACAGCCGGTACGGGAGCGTGGCCAGCCATCGGCAGAGCCTGCCGCCGGACATGGTGAAGACACCCTGCAGTTCGCCGTGATGCCCCGGAGGCGACCCCGTGCCCCGCCGCCCGCCCCCCGGCGGACGCGCGGGTACTGCATGTTCTGCGTCCTGACTCAACTGAATCCCCCGTTGTTCCCGTTACGCGGCGGCCACTGTCAGGCGTCGGGCCCGTCCATGGCTGACACCAGACTCGCCGGCCTCACGTCGGTCCAGGTGGCGGTGATGTGGTCAAGACAGCTCTGCCGATCCGAAGGACCGAAAAACGACGTTGCAGCCCGCCGGCGCATCTGCGAATACCGGCCACAGAGGGTACTGCCTCTCGTTGTTGACTACGTCCAGATATTGGACGCTATCGAACTGGAAAGGTTCGCTCACTTCTGATCCCCCGTCATGCAGCTGGGCCTGGATGCTGGCATTCCGCCTCGAAGGTCACCGGGTCTGTGACCGGCATCAGCGCGAGAAATACACGGAATCTTCGTGCCGTGTTTGATTCCTATCAGGTAGCAACTCGTTGTGTCCACGGTCGAATTTCCAGCCACGTTCCGTCACCCCGCTTCCATACTCATCGTGATCACACTCCGAGCCATATGTCCACTTCAGCCACCTTCAGCGAGGCCGTCGAACACCGCAGAGTGGATCACCCGATGCCGTACCGGCGCGTAACATATGGCTGGCTCAAGACTTTCACCCGTGACCGCGGAGAGAGTGCTGCTACTTTCGAAACCATCTTTCAGTTCGTTTACATAAGAGTGGCGGTGAACGGGGTCACGGGGGGGTATCGCGCACAGCTCCAGCGCTCGGCAGAGCATCTCGTGCCGACTCTGCGCGCTCAGCCGATGAAAGTGTCACTGCATACGGCGGGTGCGACACCAGAACGCACGTCAAGGTTTAAAGGCTGTCCCGTAACCGCAGATTGCGGCAGGTGCCGGGCTGTTCCCTGTGCTGGGCGCCATTGAGCGGCGCGGGCGTTGTCAGTGGGTGAGGGCACACTGACGGCATGAGCGCCTCTTCGTCCACCGCAGCCGACGCGTCCCACACCTCGCCTGTCTGGGTGGAGTCGATGGGCGGGCCTTTGATCGCCATCCCCGTCTCCGCTCTGGCTTCATGGCGCGGATGCACGGAGAGCGGGGTCATGGCGGGAGACGCCACCGCTCCAGACGACTACGACCGAGCCTGTGCGGTGGACGATCTGGCCGGTGTGATCACCGTCGGCGAGAACGGTGCGCAGGCACTGGTGCTGGCGGACGAGCTGGCCACCAGCTGCTACCTGCCCGGGCGTCGCGCCTTCCTGCGGTGGCTTGCCGCCGACTCCGAGGCCGGGCTGAAGGCCGCAGCAGAGGCTGTCCTCGCAGACCCGGCCACCGAGTGGGAGGGGTGCGGCACATGGGTGTCGGATGGTCCGGCCGTGCTCATGGACTCCGCTGAAGCAGGTCCCGCACTGGGCATCGAGTACCCCGGCGGCGGGATGCCCGCCCAGGCACCGGTCCCACTGTCCGCCGGCCGCTGGAGGGTTCGAGCCACCCACACCAAGGCGGACGAGGGAAACTGGGTCGGCCTGGTCCAGCTCCTGCCGATCGAATGACGCAGCGTCCTACGACACGTCGAAGCGCCGGGGAGAACGACCACCAGAAGAACCCCGTCGCGCGGATCGGCGGTGACCCGGTCGTGGACGCCACCGGCGTACGACTGCGAGCCGAAGCCGCGGACCGCGAGAACCGGGATACCCGCGTCGGCGAGCCATCCGGTCAGCTGCTGGCGCAAGGTGCCCTTCTCCACCGCGACGTACAGGGCGTGCTCCGGCCCCTCAGTGCGGTCGAGGCGGGTCCAGTTTCACTGACACGACCGCAGTGAGGCCCTCGCCGATCCGGTCGGCGCCGGGGCCGGCGTCCTGTGCTGTCAGCAGGCCCCGCCCGCGTGCCCAGGCGGTGACCGCGGCCGCCACCCCGTCGTGAAAGCCGTCCACGTGCGTGCCGCCCTCACGGGTGAGCCGGCTGTTGGCGAAGCTGCGCAACCGCTCCTCACGCGAGCCGCCCCACATGAGGGCGACCTCCATCGTGCCCGCCGCTCGACGTTCGTCGGTCAGCGAGATCTCCAAGCCCAGGTTGAGGAAGGCAATTTGCCGGAAGCGCTCCGCCAGCACGGCGAACGAGCACCGCGTCGTCTCGAAGATCTCGGCGTCCGGCCAGAAGGCGACGGTCGTCCCGCTTGTGCGTGCAGGGCCCACGGCGGCGGGCGGGGCGAGAGCGACGCCACGGGCGTGCTCCTGAACGCGGCGGACTCCCCCGCACCGCACCTCGGCCGTCAGCCGGCTGGACAGGGCGTTGACGACGCAGAGCCCCACACTGAAGTGGCCCACGAGCGCGATGTGCCGACCATCGGGCTCCGGCCCGGCCCGCAGGCTCGTCAGCAGAGCTTCGAGGCCCAGGACACTGCCATCCCCGGCGTCCCCTGGTCGGACTGACCGGGTCGGGCAAGACCACGTACGCGCGGCGGCTGCAGCCGTCCGGGGCGGTGCGGCTGTCGGTGGATGAACGGGTTCACGACCGGCACGGCCGCTACGGCGTCGACTACCCGGAGCGGGCCTACTTCGCGCTGGAGGCGCCGGTGGTGGCCGAGGTTCGCGAGGAGTTGGTCGCTCTGGTCGCGGCCGGACGGGATGTGGTGCTGGATCACGGGCTGTGGATGGGCTCGGACCGCGAGGAGTGGAAGGTAGCTGGTCATCGAAGCGGGCGGTACGCCCGCCTGCCGTACTTCCCCGTCGACCGCGCGGAGCTGCTGCGGCGTCTGGCGGAGCGCAACGAGCGCAAGGACGCGCTGATCCTCTCCCCTGGAGGCGCTGGACGACTTCCACGCCGGGTTCGAGCCCCCTCAGACGGGGACGAGGAGATCATCGAGCGCGACTCGTTCTGACCCGGCGCCGGGGGCGGTGGCCGCCAGGTGGCGAACAGCCGGGTGGCCGCCGCCTCCCACCGGTCGGGGACGGCTCCGAGGGAGACGGGCCGGAAGTTCAGCTCCTCAGCGGACTTTCACGGCTCTCTTAAGGCTTCTTGAAGATGACCTTCGAATGGAAGTCTCCGCCCTGGCCGGGTCCTAGGCTCTCGAACACCCCCCACAGATCCGGTGGTCGCGATCGCGACCACCGGATACGGGGCCGCATCAGCCGACCGACAGACCGAGGTGTCCTGCATGGGTTCCCGCCGAGCCGCTCGCTCGTCCCGCTTCCCCGCCCGCCCCCGCAGTGGGCCGAAAACGCGCGGTCCCGCGCTGGCCGTGGGAGCCGTCGCTGCGATCGCGGGCGTCGGGATCACCGTGGCCGTCGTCAGCGGCGAGGACGGCCACGCCTCGGACCGGGTGGTTGCGAACAGCACTCACAGGACGCCGGGCGCCGGGGTCGCCGCCGACAGTGCGGCGCCGCTCACCTCTGCTTCGGCGAGCCCGAGCACCACGGCGAGCAGCTCGCCGAGCGCGAAGCCGAAGGAGAAGCGGAAGCAATCGGCGAGCCCGACCACCCCCGCACGGAAGACGACCGTCCCCGTGTCGAAGGCACCTGCGGGGACGACGGCGAAAAGTGCTGGCGGCGGGTCGGCGAGCGGTTCCGGCGGCACACGGCCGCGCAGCACCGGACCGGACTCCCGGTCGGGTGCGGAGTCCGGTGGCGGGCCCGAGGCCCAGGTGCTCGCGCTGGTCAACAAGGAGCGGGCCTCGGCAGGCTGCTCACCGGTCACGGCGAACGACCGGCTCACCCAGGCCGCCGACGACTACAGCGACGTCATGGCGAGCAGCGGCGTGATGTCCCACACCGGCCCCGACGGTTCGACGATGACGAGCCGGGTCGAGGCCGCGGGGTACCAGTGGTCGACCCTGGGCGAGAACATAGCCCGGGGCCAGGCGGACGCCGCCTCGGTGATGAAGTCCTGGATGGACAGCCCCGGGCACCGCGCGAACATACTGAACTGCTCCTTCAAGGAGCTGGGCGTGGGCGTCCACTTCGGCGACGGCGGCCCCTGGTGGACGCAGGACTTCGGCGCTCGTCGCTGACCCGATCACCGTATCCCGCCGCCGGTCCCGCCCGCGTCGGCCAGCACGAACGACACCCGCACCCGGGCGCCGCCCAAGGGCGCCCGCGTTATCGTCAGTTCGCCGTCCGCCGCGCGGGACGCCCGGGCCACGATGTCCAGGCCCAGACCCGTCGAACCTCCGACGCTCACACCCCGCGTGAGCGCTGCGTCGGGGTCCGCCACGCCCGGTCCCGCGTCGTCGACCGTGAGGAACACGTGCCGATCCGCCCGCTCCACGCGCACGGCGAAGGCGGTGCCCTCCGGGGTGTGCCGGAAGACATTGCCGACCAGGGCGTCGACGACGGCCGCGAGGTCGTCCTCGGGGAAGGCCACGGGCACCGATCGCGGCGTGAGGGAGCGCTCGTAGGGTCGTCCTTGCTGGGTAGCGAGGACCGACCAGAAGTCCAGGCGCATGGCGACCACCTCGGCGACGTCGCACGCCTTCGCCGCGCCAGCCGCCGCACGGGCCGACTGCGCCGACGCCAGCGGTGTACGTGCCGCGGCGATGATCGAGTCCAGTTCGCTCTCCAGCTGGCCGGCCGCCTCCGAGACCCGTCGGGCGCTGGGCGTCGACCCCATCCGGTCGGCCTCCAGGTAGAGAGCGGTCAACGGGGTGCGCAGCCGGTGCGAGAGGTCGGCGACCAGCTCGCGTTCCACGGCGAGCAGGTCGAGGACGCGGTCGGCCATGGTGTTGAACGCCGCACCGGCTTCCTGCAGTTCGGGCGGGCCGTCGGGTTCGACCCGCACGTCCAGATCGCCGGAGCCGAGAGCCAGTGAGGCGCGTTTGAGGCTGCGCGACGAGCGGACGACGCGGGCGCCGAGCCGGTCGGCGACGAGTACCGAACCGCCGACCAGACCCAGCGCGAGCAGCGCCATGACACCCCAGGAAGCGACCACGCCCCGGGTGAGGTCTGCGACGGGCACGAAGGCTTCCACGACCGCGACCCGGTCGCCCTGCAGGACGACGGGCTGGAGGTAGACCCAGCCGCCGGCGGTGTCCACGGCCAGCGTCTCGCGCCCGCGCACGGCTCGGTCGAGTGCGGCCCGGGGCGCGTGCGGGGCGCCGACGAAGTCGCCGTCGGGCAGACGTACAACGAGCTGGTCGGAGGAGCCGAGTTCGGCGACGGCCTGCTGCACGTCGGCGCGCCGGGTGGTGAGGGCGAGCACCGGAGACAGGGCGGACGCCCGCTGCTCGGCGGCCGTGGTGGCCCGGTCCCGTACCTGTTCGCGCACGAGGAGGGCGAGGGGGATGAGGAAGGACAGGGCCACCATCGAGGTGACGGCCAGGGCGATTCCGGCGAGGGCACGTCTCATGGCGAGCTGACCAACTTGATGCCCAGGCCGCGAACCGTGCGCAAGTAACGGGGATTTCGGGGCTTCTCTCCCATTTTACGGCGGAGCGCGGAGAGGTGGACGTCGACCGTCTGGTCCTCGAGGTACGGCTGCTGCCACACCTCTGCGAGTATGCGCTGCCGAGTGACGACCTGGTCGGCGTGGTCGGCGAGGTAGGCGAGCAGATCGAACTCGCGGCGGGTCAGGGGCAGTTCCCGGCCGTCCAGGTGCGCGGTGCGCGCGGTCGGGTCGATGCGCAGGTCCGCCACCCGCAGGACGGGCCGCCGGGCAGCCTGTACGTCGGCCGGCACGGACCGGCGCAGCACGGCGGCGAGCCGGGCGGCGAGCTGGCCGCCGGAGAACGGCTTGACCAGGTAGTCGTCGGCCCCCGCGTTGAGCAGCCGGATGATCTCGCTCTCGTCGTCACGGGCGGTGGCGACCAGGACCGGCAGGCGGGAAATGCCCCGGATCATGCGCAGCACGTCGAGGCCGTCGAGATCGGGCAGCCCCAGGTCGAGCACCACGATGTCCGGCGGGCTCTGGGTGATCTCGCGCAGTGCCTCGAAACCCTGGTGGGTGGTCCTGACCGCGTAGCCGTGCCCGGTCAGGACTTCGATCAGCGCGGCCCGGATGACGGGGTCGTCCTCGACGACAAGTACGGAGGCCATGAGCAGGCACGTTAGCCGGTCCGTCAGTATGGTGTCGTGTCCCGCCTCCTGCGCTACCTGATCATATGGCTGGCCTGCACGGCAGCCAGTGTGACCGCTGTCATCCTCACGATTCACTTCGTGGTGGGGTCGACCCGGCCGACCGCGCCGGTCGCGCAGTCCGCGCCGAGTGAGCCCCTCAAGCCCCCGCGGCCCAGCCCCACCACCGCGAAACCCTCCCCGAGTCCGTCGGCGAGCAGCCGCAGGCCCAGCCCGCCGCCCCGGAGCAGCGAGCCGGTGACCGATCCCAGCCCGACGCCACCGCCGACGCCCACCGCGCGCACCAGTCCCCGGGGAGCGCCGACCGGCGGGGACGGCTCGGGGTGCCAGGAAGGTGGTGCCGGCGTCTATACGGTGCCGTCCCAGGGCGGCAAGGCGACCGTGCGGTTCGGCGACGACGCGGTGTGCCTGATCTCGGCGGTGCCGAACCGGGGATTCACGGTGACTACGAGCCGGACAGAGGCGCAGTCGCTCACGGTGACGTTCTCGGCGAGCCGCCACCGGTCGGAGATCACCGCCACGGTCCAGCCGCAGAGCCGGGCCGAGGTCCGCGAGGTGTCGTGGTGACGCCCCCAGTACCCCGACTTCGTGATCTACCCGGTTGCGGGGGCAGCGAGTCGTCGCTGGTAGCGGCTGCGCGGGTCTGTGGCTTGGTGGTGTCCACGCCAGTTCAACCAGTGCAGCAGGCTGCGCGGGGATGTGTCGGTGAGCTCAGCAGGGTGTCGGGGGGGGGCGGATGACGGGAACGGTCAGGGGCCCGGCCCACTGCGCCCGCTGCCGGGGCCTCACCCGAGGCGGACGGGAGCCGTCCGAGGCCCCGGCCCGAGCGCGTGACCCACTCACACGAGCACGCCCGGCTGCGCATCCAAAGGGGCCGCCACCCGCGAAAAAGGGTCGAGACCCCGCACCGTACGGAGGCTCCTTTCGAAGGGATGATCCCCATGAACTCCCGATTCCCCGTCGCCCTCGCAGCCTCCGCCGCCGCCTGCGCCCTGGCCCTCGGCTCGGCCGCCCCGGCCCTGGCCGACCAGCAGGACAAGGCCATGGTGTCCGTCTTCCACGGCATCCCCGGACTGACCGTGGACGTGTACGCCAACGGCGACGAGCTGCTCAGCGACTTCAAGCCCGGCACCGTGACGAACCCGCAGTCCCTCGACGCCGGAACCTACGACATCAAGATCTTCGAAGCGGGCAAGGGGCCGGAGGGGACTCCGGCCCTGGAGGAGAAGGTCGAGGTGCCCGAGGGCGGGAACGCCACGGTCGCCGCGCACCTCTCCGCCGACGGCAAGCCCCAGTTGACGGCCTTCACCAACGACGTCTCCAATGTCGACGTCGGCAAGGCGCGTCTGACGGTCCGCCATGTTGCGGCTGCTCCCGCAGTGGACGTCCGGGCCGGCGGTCGACCCGTCTTCACCGACCTGACGAACCCGAAGCAGGACACCGCCGAGGTCGATGCGGGCACAGTCGACGCCGAGGTGGTGCTCGCCGGGACGGACACCGTGGCCATCGGCCCCGTCGACCTGCCCCTGAAGGAGGGCACCAGCAACGTCGTCTACGCGTGGGGCAGCGCCGGCGACAAGAACCTGGCCCTGGCGACCCAGTCGTTCAGCGGCATGGCATCGGCCCCCCGGGGCGTCAACGCGGGTGGCATCGGCGCTGCGGTCACCCCGAACCCCTCCGGCATGTGGCCGGCGCGGCCGGGGTGGTCACGGTGACGGTCGTCCTGACGGCCCGCCACTTCGCCGGCCGGCGGGGGTGACGGCAGGCGTCGGCGCCCAGGCCCGATCGTGGCGGCTGCCGCGCATGGCAGTCGCCATCGGTCTCACGCACGGGCCCGCCGCCGGAACAGCCCCCGCTCCCACGGGACTTCGGGGCAACCCCGTCGGACCGTCCCGCCTCCACGGCCGCCGCACCGCAACGGCCCGCGGAAGCACTGTCGAAGCCGCCGCCACCCGCCGCGCCGCAGCATGGCCCACCCCTACAGATCCTGGTGGACGACGTGGACCTCGACGCGCGCGTCACCCCGGTGGGCGTGACGAAGCGGGGCGAAATGACCGTTCCCGACGACCCGGCCACGGCCGGCTGGTACCGCCCCCTTCAGAGGGTGTTACGGGCGCGGAATGCGCTGGGGCTCACGCCTCGATGGCGTTTGAAGGCGGCGCTGAACCCGAAGGCGTCGGCGTAGCCGACAGACTTGGCGATCTGAGCCATGGAGGAGTCGGTCTCGGACAGGAGTGCCTCAGCCTCGGCCATACGGCATTCGGTGAGGTAGGTCAGTGGCGAGCGCCCCATCACCTTGGTGAAGCGTTTGGCGAACAGGGCTCGGGAGACACCGGATTCGGTGGCGAGTGCCTCTACCGTCCATCTCCTGGAGGGCCGGGCGTGGAAGGCTTCGAGAGCAGGAGCGAGGATCGCGTCGGCCAGGCCGCGATACCAGTCGGGGGCTTCCGAGCCCGCCCGATCGAACCAGGTACGCAGAGTGCACACCAGTGCCCAGTCCAGCAGTCGGTCCATCAGGGCCTGGGAGCCGGCCGCGCGCACGGCGGCATCGGCGGCGGCCGTCTCCAGCCAGGCGCAGACCTCCGTGTCCTCGTTGATCACGAGTACGGGTGGCAACGCGCGGAGCAGTCGTTCATGGCGATGACCCGAGGCGCGGTATGCGCCCACGATCAGTGCGGTTGCTCCGTCCGGTTCGTTGCCCCAGCGGATGCCGCCGAGGTCTTGGGCAGTGCATTCGGCATCCGCGGCGAAGCACGCGATCTCGTACTCGATGTGTGGGCGGTCCAGAGTGGAAGGCTGGTCCATGAGGTGAAACGTGTCGGGACCGCGCACGATGGCCGTGTCGCCGACACCGACCGCGTGTTCGGCGCCGTCGGGCATCAGCAGGATGCCACCGCCCCGCAGCACGCTGACCATCGTGAGCGGGGCGTCGTCGACGAAGCGGATGCTCCAAGGGGCTTCCAGCACGGCGTGGGTGACGGTCGAGCCCTCGGCCCGGATGCCGCTGAGCAGCGCACTCAAAGGATCCACGGAGGCCATCGTAGACGAACTCCTATGCGCCGGAGCTTTTCCTCTATGGATCGTCTAATGGATCACGGGTGTACTGGACCGGCCGAACTGACCGAGACCAGCCAGGAGAAGCCGTGTCGCACCGCAACGACTCAGCGGGGACCGCCCTTGTGGTCGTCGCACACCACCGCGCCGATTCCCTCACCGCGCACACCGCGCGCCGTACCACCGCGCGGCTCGAGACCGCCGGCTATCGCGTCGACCTGCTCGACTTGCACGCCGAAGGGTTCGACCCGCGGATGAACGTGGCGGACCAGCCGGACTGGGGCAACCGGGAGAAGCCGTACTCGGACGAAGTCCAGGCCCATATGCAGCGCGTTCTTCACGCCGATGTCGTCGTCGCCGTGTTCCCCGTTTACTGGCAGAACGTACCTGCCCTCCTCAAGGGCTGGATCGATCGCGTGTGGAACTACGGATTCGCCTACGGCCGCAGCAAGCCCCGCTTGGCGGGCAAGCGCATGCTGTGGCTGGGCCTGGCCGGCGCCACCTCCGATGACCCCGTCACAGAGGGAATGCAGGCCCTGTTGGAGACCAACTTGAGCGAGGGCATCGCGTATTACTGCGGATTCTCCTACTCGTCCGTCGCCCTTCTCCCCGACGCGGAGGAGCGCCCGCAGCGCATCGATGCCGAGGGCAATCTGCTGGTCGGTGAGGCGGTTGCGGGAGCCGAACGCGAGGCGCAGTATGCCGAGTTCGACCGCCGTGCGCAGAAGGCCGTGGAAGGGTTTCTCGCAGCGGAGCAGGCGGCGGCCTGAGGGGCCGACACCGCTCCCGCGCTGCCAGGGTGCTGTGCAGGTTCCGGTGATCAACACGGTCGCAGGCCTTGTCCGCGTGCAGGTGCTGGGGCTCTGCGTACCGGCACGATCGGGGTCGTGTCGCGCTTGGTGACCCTCGACCTTGGGCTTCAGCCCTTCGCGGGCGACACACCAGGCCAGCCACCACCCCGTACACCAACAAGCCCCTCTGCAAGCGTCAGCTGCCCGACGTGTCGCGCGGTCGATGGCGGCGGCGGCCGGAGCCGTGTTCAGGCTCGGATCCGGCCACCGCCCGGACAGCGGTGGACACGGCGGGCGGGTACGGCCGGGCAAGGCGCGGGCGGACGCAGCGGTTGCCTGCCCTCGCAGGGACTGCCTGGCCTGCGCGGGAGACGGAGGGCGGCCGAACGGGGCCGAGGGGCGGTTGAGCCGGCAAGCCGCCGGGCGTCGTGCCGTCGAGGCCGCGGGCGCCAAGCCGGCGGGGCCTGATCCGGCTCCGATCCACGGCCGGGAACCGAGCCCCTACCGGGGGTCGAGGGCGCGGATGAGGTCGATGCCGTGACCGAGGTTGTCCAGACGCGCGGCGAGGGTGTCGCCCGCCGGGTAGAGGCGGACGGTGTCCACTCCCGCGGTGCGCCAGTCCTCGAGCCGGGCGCGGACCATCTCCTCGGTCCCGATCAGAGTGGTGGCCAGGACCATCTCGTCGGTGATGAGGCCGGTGGCGCCGTCGCGGTCCCCGGCCTGCCAGCGTTCACGGACCTGGGCGGCGACGTCGGCCCAGCCCTGGCGGCTGTAGGCGTCGTTGTAGAAGTTGGTCGAGCCGGAGCCCATCCCGCCCAGCGAGAACGCCAGTTCCTTCTTGCGGCTGCCGACGACGCCGGCCAGCAGGCCCTCGTCGGGGACGATGTTGATCTCGGCGCCCTGGCAGATGTCGAGGTCGGTCCGGGTACGGCCGTTTCGGGCCAGCCCGGTGTCGATGTGGGTGAAGTAGGCGTCGGCGCCTTCGGGGACGAAGCTGGTGCCCAGCCAGCCGTCGGCGATCTCGCCGGTGAGTTCGAGCATCTTGGGCGACAGTGCGGCCAGGTAGATCGGCACCTGCACCGGCTCCAGGCTGAGCCGCATCGGGCGGCCCTCGCCGTCGGGGAGGGGGATGGTGTACTGGCGGCCCTGGAAGGCGATCTTCTCGCCGGTGAAGGCGGCGCGGATGATCTCGACGGTCTCCCGCATCCGGGTCAGCGGGCGCGCGAACGGGATGCCGTGCAGGCCTTCGATGACCTGCGGCCCGGAGGCGCCGAGGCCGAGGCGGAACCGGCCGTCGGTCAGGTGCGCGAGGGTCATCGCGGTCTGCGCGATGGTGACCGGGGAGCGGGTGCCGAGTTGGATGACCCCGGAGCCGAGCAGGAGCGTCTCGGTACGGGCCGCCAGATAGCCCAGCGGCGAGGGGGCATCGCTCCCCCAAGCTTCGGCCACCCAGCAGATGTCCAGGCCGAGCTTCTCGGCCTCCAGGACGAACTCGGCGGTCTCGCGCCAGTTTCCGCCGGAGCCTTCGATGGTGGTCGCGGTGCGCATCACTTCTCCCGTTCGGCGAGGTCTTTGAGGGTGGCGAGGTTGGACTTGATGCCGGCCTCGAACTCGCGCAGCCGGACGAACACGATCTTCTGCTCCTTGTCGGGCATGGCCTCGATCGCGACGCTCAGCCCGGACCGGGCCGGTCCGAGCTGGGCCCACTGCTCCAGCAGCGTGCCGGTGTCCTGCGGGTGCAGCGTGAACCGCCAGATGCTCATCGGGTGGGCGGGGTCGCCCACCGCCCACCCGAACCGGCGCGGCTCCTCGCAGTCGACGATGGTGCTGACCGTCTCCCAGTTGCCCAGGGCGTGGTGAGCGCTGCGCCCGCGGAACCGGTGGCCCGCGCAGGGACCGGTCGCGCCGTCGAGCCATTCGACGTGCTGGAGCTCGGCGCTGAGCTCGGGCATCAGGTGGATGTCGCTCACGTACCTCCACAACCGCTCGGGCGGCGCGTCGATGTAGGCGCTGGCGGACACCGTCGGGGTGTCCGCGTAGACCTGTCCCGTCCATTCCATGGCACCGGACTCCTTCCCCTCGATGACCTGCATGGTTGCGCATTAAGACTCACTCGCGCAAGAGGCGAACGACTCAGCTGTCTGCTGAGTTTCGTTGAAAGACTCGTATCATCGGTGCATGAGGCGTACGTCGTTCGCGAACTGGCCCTGCTCGGTGGCCCAGACCATGGATCTGCTCGGCGACCGGTGGACCCCCCTGGTGCTGCGGGAGGCGTTCTACGGGATCCGCCGGTTCGACGAGTTCCAGCAGGAGCTGGGGATCGCCCGCAACACGCTGTCCGAACGGCTGCGCAGGCTGGTGGAGGCGGGCCTGCTCGAGAAGCGCGTCTACGAGACGCAGCCCGTCCGCCACGAGTACCTGCTGACCGAGTCCGGCCGCGACTTCTACGGCGTCATCGTCGCCATGACGAGCTGGGGCGACCGGTGGCTGGCGGACGAGGCCGGCCCACCGGTGGTCACCCGCCACGAGACCTGCGGCCACGACGCCCACGGCGAGGTGGTCTGCTCGCACTGCAAGGAGCCGCTGGCCTGGGAGGACGTCACCCCGCGCCCCGGCCCCGGCTACCCGCCCAAGCTGCTCGGGCGTCCGGACATCCGGCGACGGTTCAAGCTGGACGAGCCGGAGCAGCCGACCTCGGCAGCGGACTGACCCCGACCCGGCCGACAGGCGGGGCGCGGTCGTCCAGGAGCCGGCCGGCGATGGCGTCCAACTGCCGGGCGGGGCTGCCGAGCAGCGCGCGCCTGGTCCGTGCCCGCTTGAGCAGGACATGCGCGCTCGCCTCCCAGGTGAAGCCCATACCGCCGTGCGTCCGCAGGTTGTCGGCGCTCGCCGCGTCGGCGGCGTCTCCCGCCGCCTGCACGGCGAGGCGCGCGGCGTCGGGATCGCCGGTTGTCACCGCCCAGTGCGCCGGCAGCCGCGCGGCGTCGGTCTGGGCGTGCCGGTCGGCCAGGGTGTGCTTGACGGCCTGAACGAGCCGATCGGACGCCCGAACTGGTGCCGCTCCTTGGCGTAGGTGACCGCCGCGTCCACCGATTCCTGTGCCAGGCCCACCAGTTCGGCCGCGAACAGCGTCCGGACCGCCGCGAGGGTCCGGTCGTCGAACTCCCCCGGCCCCAGCACCTGCGCGTCGACGGCGCTCAGCTCGATCGCGGCGACCTGCTCGACGACGTCCAGTCCGGCACGCGCCGCCCGCCGAACGCCGGGCCCGTTCAGCCGTAGCGTCACCGGTGACCCGCCCGCGACGGCGAGGAGCACGTCGGCGTCCCGGCCGTACGGTACGGCCGTCAGCGCACCGCTCACCTGGCCGTTCTCCAGGCGCAGCGCGTCGGTCCGGTGCCGGTCGACGAGCGTGCGGGGGAAGGTCTCCCAGGCCGGCACCACCAGCAGTGAGCCGTCGGTGATCCCCTCAGGACGTCGGCGCCGGGACCGCTCCCCTCGCCGCCGTTCACCTCGGCCCACACTGCGGCCGCGACGGCGGCCGGAAGGTAGGGCACGGGCGGCAGCGTGGCCCCGGCCTGCTCGGTGACGAGCGCGGCCTCCAGCAGACCGAACCCCGTCCCGCCCAGCCGCTCGGGGATCGTCATGCCCAGCGGGCCGAGACCGGCCAGCTCCCGCCACAGGCCCCGGCCCGGCCCGGCCTCGTACCGAATGCGGGCGGGAAGGCGCGCCGCGGCGCTGGCCAGTCGGGCCCCGTTTCCCGCCCCTCCCCGCGACGGAAACCCCAATTCCCTTGCCTCGGCTCTTACTTCACCCCTTGACGCCATTGGTCCATACCTTTAGGTTCACGGGTCAGCCATGCACCGTCCGACGCACTCACCGCTCATGAGGTGAACGCGCCGGGTGCCACCCCCCATGTGAAAGGCCACCCCCTTCATGGCCAGACCCCTCTCCGCAGCCGTCTTCACAGCTGTGCTGGGCCTCTCCGCGTGCCTGCTCACCGCCTCCCCGGCCGAGGCCGCCACCGGCGCCATCACCGGCCTGGCCGGAAAGTGCCTCGACGTCGCCGGCGCCGACTCCGCCGACGGCACACCCGTCCAGCTCTACGACTGCAACGGCACGAACGCCCAGCAGTGGACCGTCGGCAGCGACGGCACCGTCCGCGCCCTCGGCAAGTGCCTGGACGTGGCGGGCAATTCGACCGCCGACGGCGCCAAGGGACAGCTGTGGACCTGTACCGGCGGCCCGAACCAGAAGTGGACCGTCACCGCCGCCCGCGACATCGTCAACCCGCAGGCGGACAAGTGCCTGGACGTCACCGACAACAACTCCGCCAACGGCACCCGGACACAGATCTGGAGCTGCGGCGGCGGCGCCAACCAGAAGTGGACCGCACCCGCGAGCGGTGGCGACGGAACCTCGTCCGGATTCGTGGTGAGCGAGGCGCAGTTCAACCAGATGTTCCCGAGCCGGAGCCCGTTCTACACCTACAGCGGACTCACCGCCGCCCTCGGCGCGTACCCCGGCTTCGCCACCACCGGCAGCGACACGGTGAAGAAGCAGGAGGCCGCGGCGTTCCTCGCCAACGTCAGCCACGAGACCGGCGGGCTGGTGCACGTGGTCGAGCAGAACACCGCCAACTACCCGCACTACTGTGACTGGAGCCAGTGGTACGGCTGCCCGGCCGGCCAGGCGGCGTACTACGGGCGCGGTCCGATCCAGCTCAGCTGGAACTTCAACTACAAGGCCGCGGGCGACGCGCTCGGCATCGACCTGCTGGGCAACCCCTGGCAGGTGGAGAACAACGCCTCCGTCGCCTGGAAGACCGGCCTGTGGTACTGGAACACCCAGTCCGGCCCCGGCTCCATGACCGGCCACAACGCCATGGTGAACGGCGCCGGATTCGGCCAGACCATCCGCAGCATCAACGGCTCCCTCGAATGCGACGGCCGCAACCCCGCCCAGGTGCAGAGCCGCGTCAACGCCTACCAGAAGTTCACGCAGATCCTCGGTGTCCCCCCGGGCAACAACCTGTACTGCTGAGCACACCCCTACAGATCCTTTCTCCTGCGCTCACGCACAAGGAGTTGACGTGCGCAGCCCCCGTCCCGGACAAGAAGTCCCAGCGTCACGGCGCCTGCCGGAAGGCGTCCGCGGCGCCTGCGCCGGTCCACCCCGGCCGCCGCCCTCACCGCGTTGGCCATCGTGCTGACGCTCCCGGCCCGAGCCGATGCCGCCGTCCTGCAGTCGCTTCCTCATTCGACTTCTCCTGCGGATGGGCGATTTCACGACGGTCGACGCTTCACCTCTTGACGGCAATGGTCCGAACCTTTAGCTTCACGCCTTGATCGAAGCCTTACGAATCTGCTCAACTTCCCGTGTCGTCGGCGGTGTTGGGCATTCGTTGCTGTCACCCCCCATGCGAAAGGCCGCCTGCACATGGCCAGACTTTTTCCTGCCTCCACTCCTGCGCGCGCCACTGTGAGACCCCTGTCTTCTTCTTCGCGTGCCGCCACAGCCCCGCCCGGCCGCCGCAGACTCGCCGCGGTTGCCCTGGTCACCGCGGCCGGGGCGTCGTGCCTGACGGCCGTTCCCTCGCATGCCGCCTCACCCGCCGCCGCGTCCGCGCGGGCAGCGGCAGCCCTGCCCAGCGTCTGGGCCACCGTCATGAGCGCCGCGAGCGGCAGATGCCTGGACGCCAAGGCGGCCGACACCGCCAACGGCACCGTCGTCCAGCAGTACGGCTGCAACGACACCACCGCCCAGCAGTGGAGCTTCACCGCCACGAGCGACGGTTACGTCCGTATCAACAGCCGCAACGACGTGAGTCAGGTCGTCGACGTGGCTGACTTCTCCACGGCTGACAGCGCACCCGTCCACCTGTGGGCATACGGCGGCGGCGCCAACCAGCAGTGGCTGCCCGTCGACGACGGCGGCGGCGCTTACCACTTCGTCAACCGCAACAGCGGCAAGTGCCTTGACGTGCCCGCCGCGTCGACCGCGGACAGCGTGCAGCTGCAGCAGTACACCTGCAACGGCAGCGCGGCCCAGCGCTTCCAGGTCGTCCCGGTGGCCCCGTCGTCGGGCGATCCCGACCTCGGCCCGAACGTCGTCGTCTTCGACCCGTCGATGTCGTCCTCGGCGATCCAGGGCAAGCTGAATTCGATCTTCCGGCAGCAGGAGACCAACCAGTTCGGCTCGCAGCGCCATGCCGTGCTGTTCAAGCCCGGGGCCTACAGCGCGGACGTCAACGTCGGCTTCTACACGCAGGTGCTGGGGCTCGGCCTGTCGCCCGACGCCGTGACCGTCAACGGGGCGGTGCACGCCGAGGCCGACTGGTTCCAGGGCAACGCCACCCAGAACTTCTGGCGCGGCGCCGAGAACCTGTCCGTCAACCCGACGGGCGGCGCGGACCGCTGGGCTGTCTCGCAGGCCGCGTCATACCGGCGGATGCATCTGCGCGGCAACCTCGCCTTGGACGACGGCGGCTGGTCCAGCGGCGGCTACCTCGCCGACAGCAAGGTCGACGGCCAGGTCGACTCGGGCAGCCAGCAGCAGTGGCTGACCCGCAACTCCCAGCTCGGCAGCTGGACCGGATCCAACTGGAACATGGTCTTCGTCGGCAGCCAGGGCGTGCCGTCCACCACCTTCCCGAGGCCGCCGTACACGACGGTGGCCCAGAGCCCGGTCACGCGGGAGAAGCCGTTCCTGTACGTGGACGGCAACGGCGCCTACCAGGTGTTCGTGCCGTCGGTGCGCACCAACTCCACGGCCACCAGCTGGGCGAACGGCACGCCGCCGGGAACCTCCCTGTCCCTGGACACGTTCTACATCGTGAAAGCGGGCGCGACCGCCGCGCAGATCAACGCCGCCCTGGCCGCGGGCAAGAACCTCCTCGTCACCCCCGGCGTCTACCACCTGAACCAGACGCTGAACGTGACCCGTCCCGACACGGTGGTCCTCGGCCTGGGCCTGGCCACCTTCGTCCCGGACAACGGCATCACCGCCATGAAGGTGGCCGACGTCGACGGCGTGAAGATCGCCGGCCTGCTCTTCGACGCGGGGACGACCAACTCCCCGAGTCTGCTGGAGGTCGGTCCGAACGGCTCCTCCGCCTCCCACTCGGCCGACCCGACCTCCCTGCACGACGTGTACGTCCGCGTCGGCGGCGCGGGCGTCGGCAAGGCCACCACCGGTCTGGTCGTCAACAGCGACAACGTCATCGGCGACCACATGTGGATCTGGCGCGCCGACCACGGCAGCGGGGTCGGCTGGACCAGCAACAGCTCCGACACCGGCCTGATCGTCAACGGCGACAATGTGACGATGTACGGCCTGTTCGTCGAGCACTTCCAGAAGTACCAGACCGTCTGGAACGGCAACGGCGGTCGCACGTACTTCTACCAGAACGAGATGCCCTACGACCCGCCCAACCAGGCGGCATGGATGAACGGCTCCACGCAGGGCTACGCGGCCTACAAGGTCGCCGACTCGGTCACCGGCCACCAGGCCTACGGCCTCGGCAGCTACTGCTACTTCAACGTCAACCCGAGCGTGACGGCCGCACACGCCATCGAGGCACCGAACAACGCCGGGGTCCGTTTCACCGGCATGGTCACGGTCTCGCTCGGCGGCACCGGCACCATCAGCCACGTCATCAACAACACGGGCGGCCCGTCGAACTCCACGACCAACGTGGCGAACCTGACCAGCTACCCGTGAGCCACACCCCACCCCGGCAGCCCACCCGGCCGCCGGGGTGACGGCCTCCCGCCGGCCGTCGGGCCCTCCCACGGTCGACCGTTGCCCGTACGGCGACTCCATCAGACCCAGCGCAGACCAGAATGTGGCCGGCGCACTCGACTGCTTGAGGGCGTGTGTGGCCGGCTCCCGCATCCCACCCTTGTGATCAACTCCGTCTGCTTCATTGACATCTCACTCAGAATACCTACCTTTGGGAGCGCTCCCATAACAGCCTTGCAACTGGAAGGAGTCCCCCCACATGCGCAACACGAGTCCGTTGACCGGACGTTCGCGGGCGTTCCTCCGCCGGCCTCTCCAGGCGCTCGTCATGCTGTTCGCCGTGACCGTCGGCGCCCTCGCCTGGTCGACCCCCGCCCAGGCTCACGGCACCGTCGTCAGCCCCGCCACCCGCGCGTACCAGTGCTGGAAGACGTGGGGCAACAACCACACGAACCCGGCCATGCAGACCCAAGACCCCATGTGTTGGCAGGCCTTCCAGGCCAACGCCGACACCATGTGGAACTGGATGAGCGCGCTCCGCGACGGCCTGGGAGGCCAGTTCCAGGCACGGACCCCCGACGGGACACTGTGCAGCAACAACCTCTCGAGGAACGCCAGCCTGGACAAGCCCGGACCGTGGAAGACCACCACCATCGGCAGCAACTTCTCGGTCCACCTGTACGACCAGGCGTCCCACGGTGCCGACTACTTCAAGGTCTACGTGAGCAAGCAGGGCTTCAACCCCAAGACCCAGACCCTGGGCTGGAGCAACCTCGACTTCATAACGCAGACCGGCCGCTTCGCCCCGGCACAGAACATCACGTTCCCCGTCCAGACCTCCGGCTACACCGGACACCACATCCTGTTCGTGATCTGGCAGGCCTCGCACCTTGACCAGGCCTACATGTGGTGCAGCGACGTGAATTTCGGCTGAGCCGCAAAGCACCGCACACGGCACCGGCCTGCCGGGGGCCGATTAGTTCCGCCCGGCCGACCGAGCCCCGTCGGGGCAGGGGCCCATTTGGCCGCCCTGCCCCGACGGGGCTTCCTGGGAGGATGCCAAGCTGCCCGACGCGGAGGACCAAGTGCCGGCGGCGGCGTGGCGGATCGGCGGTGCGGACGCCGGGCCGGTGGCGTTCGGCTGCCGTCTGTGCGCGGCCCGGCGTCTGTACGGGGACACGCACGTGCGGGTGGTGCGCTACGCGCCCCGGTGGCAGCGAGTGTGTGTCCGGCACGGGCGCTGGGTGCTGGACGCAGACGCCGACCAGCCGCTGGAGCACCTGGACCTGGATCTGCAATGGCTTGCCGAAGGTGGTGGAGGCGCAGCGGCGGTGGCCCTCGGTGGCGCGGCGGGCTGCGGAGCCAGAGCGGGTGTTCGCTCTGGCGCGGGCGGTGGTGGCCCGGTGGCGGGAACATTCCGCCGCTTGAAGTGCCGCATCCACTGCCCAGAAGCTCGGCTTCGGGTCGGGCATGACGTGCTGGCGCCGCCTGGCGGCCTGGAACGAGGCCGGTGTCCGGGAGCGGCTCCCAGGTGCTGCTGAACAAGCTGCGGTCGAAGAAGCAGCTGGACTGGTCCCGGGCCCTGATCGACTCCTCCACCGTCAGGGCCGCACGCAGGGGCCCAAAAGCGGACCCAGCCCGGTCGACCGCGCACGACCGGGCAGCGAGCACCGCATCCTCACCGACGGCCAGGGCATCCCTCTCGCGGTGTCGCTGACCGGCGGCAACCGCAACGACGTCACGTGTGCGGGATGGTGCCGAACGCATACCACTGCCCGAGCCTTCCGCCACGCCTCCTCGCGGGGCCACGCCAACAAGTCAAAGGGCACGCATGGCCACGCTCGGCGCCATGCGATCGCTCGCCGTCGGACACGCTCCTTACGGCAGGCTCGGCTCATGGCCCGCGCCAGATGTTGGCGAAGGCGGCGTTCTCAATGGTCCGCCTCTGACGTACGGCCTCCAGTTCCATCACCGCGTCGTGGACGGTGGCCAGCACACTCGTCACCGCCTCGTCATCGAGGCCGGCCTCATCGTCGGATCGTTCGTCGTCAATGCCCACGATCGCGGCGAGGGCGGTCAGGACAGGTTCCCTCTCTCTCCAGCGGTCGGCTGCATGGCGGCGTGCGGGCGTATCCACCGTTTTCAGGCTTTCCGAGAGGAAGGACAACCGGCGGCCTCTCTGCGGCGTCAGCTCACCGCTCTCCTCCAGGGCGGCCTGGTACGCGGCCGAGAGGTCCCTGCCCCGGCGCCACAACCAGTCCTCGATCCGTTCGTAGGGCGCCTGGCCGGTGAGCCCTGCCGCAGCCTCGCGCATGAACCGATCATCAAGCGCCGACGGCCCACCTGGCACGATGCGGTCGCCGTCCACAGCGACCGCATCCGCATGGATGAGATCGATCAGCTCGGCTCCCGCGAGCGTGAGGGACAGGTCACCCTGACCCACGGGTTGATTCCGGTCTATGGCGAGGAGGAACAGGTCTTTCGCCGTGGTCATGAACGGCTCCCCTCGGAGACATCGACAAGTGCCGACGCTCGGCACAATGAAGTGCTATATCACCCAGCTTGTCCCCGATGGAGTCCGTTTCGGCGGGTCACCCTCAGCTGCCGTGGTGCGTGCCCCTCACAGTGCCGAGCTGGTCAACCGCATGCTGGGCAGTGCCGACGCAACCCTGTGCAGGAGTGGCGCGACTACGTGGTGTGCAGAGGTTCCCGGAAGGACTTGCGGAACACTGGCCCGGCGAAGGGAATGATCGAGGACATCACCTTTGACTTGAACGAGGTGGGGTGCCTTTCGAGTCTGACGTCGACGCGGGTGCCGTTGTCCGTGGGAGTCATCTGGAACCGCCAGCCCCCCGAGCCGAAAGGCACCGAGTCACGAGTCGTGACGGTGACCCTGTTCGCTGAGGGGTCCCATTCGTAGCGCGCACGCTCCCACGACTTGTTGTTCCCCTCGGTCACCTCCGCCCAGGTGTCACCCCGCTCATGAACCTGGAAGTGCTCAGCATCGATGGTCGGCCACTCCTCGACACGGGATGGGCTGAAGTTCGTCAGCACGCCCATCACCTCGTCCGGGCTCATCGAGGAGTTCACGTGGAAGTGTAGGGATGGCATGATCTGCTCCCTGGATCGAGATGGCCATCGCCTGCCGGCGCCTTCGGCGTTCATCTCTCGTGTGCCTGGCTCGCATCGCCGTCGCCGGTACGCAATGACCAGAACTGCCGACTTCCAGAATGCACCCCTGCCCAGCACAGTGCACCAGCAGGTTCCCGGTACGCACTTGTGTGCTCGCGTCCGTGACCGGAGTGGGCCTCGCGGCGTGAGCAAGGTTTGCATCGCCGCAGGCAGGCTGATCACCGCGACTGGCCACGGAGCCCGGTACCCGACTTCGGCCCCGTCGACTCTTCGTCGATCGAAGATGAGCCGCACTGCTGCGGACACCTCGCCCACCGCAGCGGCGACTCGCCTTCACATAGAACCTCTAAAAAAGAGGTCCTGACAACCCGGTGCCACATACCGGCCGCGAGCACCCGCCGGCAGCAGCAGGCCCCGGCCACCACCGAAGGCGCACCCCTCCGGCGCGAGCCGCAGCCCTGCCTCCGCCCCCGTGCGAGCCGCCGCCCCGGCCGTCACCGAAGCACCCGCGAGCCGCAGCCCCGCCCCCCTCCGAAGCCCCGAGCCGCAGTTCCGTCCTGTCCGGCCGTGCCCGCAGGTCCGTCACGTCCCGCTCTGCCGCACCCGGAGCCCCGGGACCGGTCGGTCCCGGGGCTCCAGTCCCGCTCCACCTGCCCGCAGCCGACCCAGACGGGGCGGCCGGCGTCAGGCGACGCTCAGGACGATCTTCCCGGTGGTGCGGCCCTGCTCGCCGATCTCGTGCGCCTTCGCGGCCTCAGCCAGCGGGACGACGGTCTCGACCACGGGCGTGAGCGCGCCCCGCTCGGCCAGGGCGGCGATCTCGCGCAAACCCAGGTGGTCGGGCTCTACCAGCATCCACACCGCCCGCACGTGGCCGGGGACGTCGGCGGGGACATCGTCGGGGCCGGGCAGGGTGATCAGCCGGCCGCCCGGGCGCAGCACCGTCAGGGACCGCTCGGCGTTCTGGCCGCCGAGCCCGTCCAGCACCACGTCCACGTCCCCGACGGCGTCCTCGAAGCGGACCGTGCGGTAGTCGATCACCTCGTCCGCTCCCAGCTGCCGCAGCAGGTCGTGCTTGCCGGCGCTGGCCGTGCCGATGACGTACACGCCGCGGGCCTTGGCGATCTGCACGGCCAGGTGGCCGACCCCGCCGGCCGCCGCGTGCACCAGCACCCGCTCACCGGCGCGCAGCCCGGCGGTGTCCACCAGGGCCTGCCACGCGGTCAGCGCAGCCAGCGGCAGCGCCGCCGCCTGCACATGGGTGAGGTTCGCCGGCTTGGGCGCGAGGTGGCGGGCCGGGGCGACGACGTACTCGGCGTAGGCGCCGGCCTGCCGCGGGAACAGCGGCATGCCGTACACCTCGTCCCCGGGGCGGAACATCGCCACGCCCGGTCCGACGGCCTCCACGGTGCCGGAGACGTCCCAGCCGACCGCCGGGACCTCGCCCCACTCGATCAGGGCCCCGCTGGCCCGGGTCTTGAAGTCCACCGGGTTCACACCGGCCGCGTGGACCCGCACCAAAACCTCGTTCAGTCCCGGCTCGGGCCGGGCGACCTCACGCTCCACGAGCACCTCCGGTCCGCCCCACTGCTCCACGACCACCGCACGCATGCTGTCCGCCTCACTCTTTCGTCTCGATCGGATGCCGGCCGCCCCGGGCCTGTCCCGGTGCGACGCAGTCCACGATCCGGTACCCGCCCCCACCATGGCGTTGGCCGTCCGGCCACTATGTGACAGGATCTGGCCATGAGCGAGATGCAGTGGCCGTGCACCGACCCCCGCCCCGACCCGAGCACCGACGCGGCCGGGCGGCACCGCATCGCCGTCCTCGCCCTGCCCGGCGTCCCGCCCTTCGAACTCGGCATCCCCTCCCGCGTCTTCGGCAGCGTCCTGGACGCCGGCTCACGCCCGCTGTACGAGGTCACCGTCTGCACCGCCGACGGCGCCCCGGTCCTCAGCGATGCCGGGTTCACCGTGCAGCCCGCGGCCGGCCCCGAGGCCCTGGCCGCCGCGGACACCGTGATCGTCCCGCCCACGCACGCCATGCCAGAGCTGGGCCGCGGCGGCCCGCTGCCGCCCGAGGTCACCGCGGCCATCGCCGGCATCCGGCCCGGCACCCGCCTGGTGTCCATCTGCACCGGCTCCTACGTCCTGGCCGCCGCGGGCCTCCTCGACGGCCGGCCCGCCACCACCCACTGGAACCTCGCCCCCGAGTTCCGCCGCGCCTACCCCCGCGTCAAGGTCGACGAGGAGGTCCTCTTCGTCGACGACGGCGACGTCCTGACCTCCGCGGGCGTCGCCGCCGGCGTCGACCTGTGCCTGCACATGATCCGCCGCGACCACGGCGCCGCCGCCGCCAACCGCGCCGCCCGCATGTGCGTCGTCCCGCCCTGGCGGGACGGCGGCCAGGCCCAGTACATCGACCGCCCGGTGCCCGAACCCACCGTCGCCACCACCACCGCCACCCGCGCCTGGGCCCTGGAGCACCTCGGCGAACCCCTCTCCCTGAACCGCCTGGCCGAACACGCCCGGATGAGCCTGCGCTCCTTCACCCGCCGCTTCCGCGACGAGGTCGGCATGACCCCCGTGCAGTGGCTCACCGCGCAACGCCTGGAACTGGCCAAGCAGTTGCTGGAGACCACCGACCTGTCCATCGACCTGGTCGCCCACCGCTGTGGCTTCGGCTCCGCCAACTCCCTGCGCGCCCACATGCGCACCGCCTTCGGTGTCTCACCCGCCTCCTACCGCCGCACCTTCCATACCGACGACCTGGCGGAAGCGGGCGTCTGAGGACACATCAGCGCCGCACATACCCGCTCCGAGGGCCGGCCGGGATCCGCCTGATCATCCGCTGCCGGTGCGCGCTTCAAGCCGATTCAGCCAATCGCAGCCCCGGTGGCGCCCCCGCGACCGCCATGCGCGATCGCGTGGGCGTCAGGCGAGGGCGCCCTCGGCGGAGTGGACAGCGCGCAGGGCGCGCTCGATCGTCTCCTGGTTCTCGCCGACCGGGGACACGTAGTCGAGGACGTTGCGCGCAGCGCCCTCCCCGAGCACGCGAGTGATCACCCAAGTGGCAAGGTACTGGGACGCCAGGCAACCGCCGGCCGTAGCGATGTTCCCCTTGGCGTGGAACGGCTCGTCGAGCACAGGGATGCCGCGAGCTTCGACGAACGGCCGGGTCTTCATGTCCGTGCAAGCCGACATGCCGTCCAGCAGCCCCAGGCGGGCGAGCACCAGCGCGCCGGAGCACTGAGCACCGATGAGCTGGCGCGAAGGATCGAGCTGCAGCTCGGAGATCAGCTGGTCGTCGGCGACCACTTCTCGCGCCTTCACGCCACTGCCGATCAGGACGACGTCGGCCTCGGCGACGAACCCCATCGGGCGCTGCCCTGTCACCTCGACACCGTTCATCGACGTGACCACCGGCGTCGGCGTAGTGATGAAAGCCTCCAAGCCGGCCCCGCGACACCGGTTGATCAGCGCAGAAGCAATGAAGCTGTCGAGTTCGTTGAACCCGTCGAACGTGACCACCGCTACCTGCATCGCAACTCCCTCACGTACGGCACCCGCGCCCTCTGCAGTCTCCCCCCGGCCACCCGTACCGGACGAGGGCCAATCTGCTGCCGGTGGCCTGTCGACCATCGCTCGAGCGCCTACCCGAATCAGTTCCCGGTGCAGGTGAGTACCGGACCGATCGCATGCATGCATGCATTCAGCCGGACCACCCCGGGCCGGGGGGCCTCGGGGAGCCGCTGCGCTGGGCGACTCGGCCGTCGTTGCTCAGGACGGCAGTCCGGTCCCTGTCTGCTCACGCACCATGTACTGGGCGTACCAGTCCGGCCAGTTCTCGTCCGGCGCACCGATGCGTGTCTCGTGCTCCCCGTGCGCGGCCGCGGCACGGCGCAGCGCGCTCGCGAGGTCCTCCGCGGAGGCATACGTCGTGTTCGCGGGGTCGAGGCGTCCCGGGAGCCGGGTGGTGACCTCCTGCAGGAGCCATCCATTGCCGTCCGGGTCGCTGAAGGACAGGAACGAGCTGTAGCTCGTGCGCTGTGGATCCGGCCCTGGCACTCGGGCCTCCGTCCCGGCGTGGTGGAAGACGCCGCCGGCGTCGTGGAATACGGCGCTCGGCGCGGCGCCGAGCCGCTTCAGCTCATGGTGGGCAGCATCGATGTCGTCCACGATCAGGTGCAGGCCCTGAGCCGAGCCCGGCGTCTGGGACGTGACGGAGGTGCCGAAGATGACCGATGCCGGCGAGCCCGGCGGCGTCACCTGTACTACCCGGAAGGTCTCGTCCGGGGCGACGTCCGCGTCCAGTCTCCAGCCCAATCCCGTGTAGAAGCTCTTGGCCCGGTCGACGTCGGATACCGGCACGACCACAACTTCAAGTTTCATGTCCATGGCTGATACCTCCTGGGTTCGTGCAAGATGCCGCGACGACAGACTGTTGCGGCCGGACGCGCGCGACGCCGGGGGTCCGGGCGGCGGCAAGGACCAGGCAGGGTCGGCGTCGGAGTAGGGTGGCGGCCGGGACAGAGGGGCGACGATTTGTGCCACGCGCTCGGCCATCCAGCCTTTGACGCCTGTCTCAGCGCCACCAGACGTGATCGTGGGTCCGTGGCGGGCATGGCCGTGGCTGGCGGGCGGCTTACAGGCTCTGCCTGACCGTGCCGGGGCCGAGTCGGGTGAGGAGCCAGAAGGTGATTGCGGTGCCGGTGCCGTAGGCGATGTGTGCGCCGAAATCCAGGGCCAGAACCTTTGTGTCGTACTGCCAGATCGGCTTGTAGAGCCCTGCGATCGGCAAGGTGACGTAGTCACCGGCGAACACTGCGGCACCGAATGGCACGCCAAGGACAGGGGAGGGTCTGGGCAGTGATCCGGCCACGATGCCATAGGCGGCACCCGCCGCAGAACCATAGGCCCAGTGAGCGATGGTGCTCGTGAGCCAGGCGGAACCGTCAGGAAGCCGGCGCTGGGTGAAACCCTCGATCACCCGCTTCGCCACCTGCCCCGGATCGGGGGCCTTCTCCCAGCCTTCGACCGGCGCGAATTCCCAGGCGAGCGGGCTGTCCGTTCCGCCTGCGCGACGGTACTTCAGGTAGTGGACGGCATCCAGACACACCGTTCCCACTACCCCGGCCAGCAGGCCGGCCGTCATCGCCTCGAGTGGAGTCAGCGGGTTCCTTCGGGAGCGCATGACGCAATCTCCATATCGGTCAGGGCGAAGGGATGAAGCCCTTCCGCACCAGGGCCGCGGCGCGGGGGGATGCGGCCCGCATCGAGTATCCGGCGGCCGGCGAACGTCCGCGAGCGCAGGGGGCGAAGACCCTGCCGCGGGTGTGCTGAGCGCTACTGCGGCAGCCCTCACGGCAGCGGGTTGCCCCTCTACCGAAACCGCACACCCACCGCGGCCCCCTGAGCGGGTCTGCCGATTGCTGGTGGTCTACCTCGCCGCTCGCGGCTTCAGCCGGTGGTGAGCACCATCCGGAAGCGGGCGGCGCCGGACAGCATTCTCTTGTACGCCTCATCCGCTTGGTCCAGCGGCATGGTCTCGGTCATCGGGCGGATCCCGTGCAGGGCGCTGAACGCCATGGTGTCCTCTACGTCCTGGGCAGTGCCGGACGGGTGGCCGCGGATGACTTTGCCGCTCAGTATGAGCTGGTTCGGGCCGATTCCCAGGGGCTCGGCGTCGGCACCGATGACGACGAGCTCGCCGCGGGGGCGGAGCCCTTCCACAGTCGCCGTGATAGCCGAGGAGTTGGCTGCAGTGGCTAGAACTACTCTCGCGCCGCCGAGTGACTGCAGCGCGTCCGCGACCGTGGTGTCCGCCGTGCTGTCGACGAAATGGTGGGCGCCGAGCTGCTTGGCGAAGTCGGCCTTGTCCGGCCCGCGGGCGATGGCGACGGTCTCGAACCCCATCGCGGCCGCATACTTCGTTCCCAGGTGGCCAAGACCGCCGATGCCGAGTACGGCGACCAGATCGCCAGGCCGTGCGGAGCTGCGGCGCAGTCCGTTGTACACGGTCACCCCAGCACAGGCCAGGGGCGCCGCGTCGGTCGCCGCCAGGGCGTCGGGGATCCGCGCCAGGGCGTCGGCCGGTGCGATCATCGCGTCGGCGAACCCCCCGTCGTATGCCCATCCGGGTACTTTCAGGTTCTCGCACACAATGAAGTCGCCTTGTCTGCACGGTGTGCAATGCCGGCAGCTGCCGCCGAACCAGCCCACCGCCACACGGTCGCCCACCCGCCAGCCGCTGTGTGTTCCCTCGCCGACTTCTTCAATACGCCCGGCAATCTCGTGCCCGGGGACCAGGGGGAACCGGACGCCAGGCAGGAGGGCATTCACGAATGCGGCGTCGCTGTGGCAGATACCGCACGCCTCCACAGCGATCCTCACGTGTCCGGGGCCGGGCTGCGGGACCTCACGCTCGACGATCTCCAAGGGACCGCCGGCCGCTGCGGCCTGCGCCACTCGTTGGGCACTCATCTGGATCTCTCCGTGGTAGGCGTGTATGACACCCCTACGTCCAGCAGACCAGCCCTGAGCCCGTCATGCACGCTGGACCACTGCAGGTGAGCATTCGTACGAACTGGCCGGCTTCGTCGAACGCCTGGCCGAACGCGTCGCAGGCTTCCCACCCAAGGGCGTCGAAACTTGCGAGCGCCTGGACCACATGGCTCGCCCAGCTCTCCAGCGTGCGCGGGGGTCCCGGAGCGGCACGCGCGCACCGCCGACCGCACCATGACGCTCACCGACGTCCGCATCGCCGTATCGCCCGCATCGCCAAACGAAGCCATCCTCGCCCCGCGCCTGCCCCACCCGACGACAGCACGGCATGATCGACGAGGGGACGGGAACACGTGCCGAGCGCTGAGTGCCGGCCGCGGGCTGTGCCCCGCATGAGGGAAGGAATGGCGTGCCCGGTGTCCCTGGT
Organism: Streptomyces sp. NPDC002566; assembly: GCF_042889585.1. Classification (NCBI taxonomy): domain Bacteria; kingdom Bacillati; phylum Actinomycetota; class Actinomycetes; order Kitasatosporales; family Streptomycetaceae; genus Streptomyces; species Streptomyces sp. NPDC002566. The sequence goes on from NZ_JBIARD010000007.1 coordinate 125,881, forward strand.
CTCCTGCTGAGGAGACTGACCGTCGTATCGTGCCGGACAAAGCAGACGACACGAGCGGCTGTGCGCCGAAGCATTGCTGCACTCGGCAGGTCCGCTCCTCCCCTACTGCGGATCCCGGACCACACCCCCAGCAGCCGTCTGCCCCGGGCCACCGACTGAACTGGCCACGTGAACTGGCCACGCTGGAATTCTTCTGCCTCGGAGTGGGGAACGGTTCCGCGTGTGAGCTGTTAGGCGCTTTGAGGGGCAGGCGTGCCCTATCCGGTGCTCGTTCGTGGGCTGGGCGGGCTCGTTCGTGGGCTTGGCGGGAAGGAGGGGGTATGGACGATTTCGAGGTGGACCAGGTGGTCCAGCGGGCGCTGGACCGGTTGACCCTTTTGGCGGAGACCACCACGGCCATGACCAGCACGCTCGATTCCCATGCCGCGGTGCAACGGGTGTGCCGGATCCTGGTGCCACAGCTGGCCGACTGGTGCGCGGTCGACCTACTCGATGACGAGGGCCGACCCCGCAGGGTCAGCGTCGTGCACCGCAATCCCGACGTACTGCCGGTCGGCGGCCTGACAGGGCTGCTGCCCGACATCCCGGAAGATCCCGTCGGGCCGCTCTCACGCGCACTCATCGGTGCCGGACCCCTGCTGCTGACCCCAAGCGACATCCCCGGCCCCGACAAGGCCGCCGACCCGCTGCACGCCCGCCAGCTCGAGCTGTTCGACCAGCTCGGCACCCACACCGCTGTGGTCGCCCCCGTACGCGCCCGCCGGCAAGTCCTCGGGGCCTTGACCATCGCCCGCTCCGCCGACCGCGCCCCCCTCACAGACGACGACCTCGCCATGGTGGAGGATCTGACCCACCGCATTGCTCTGGGTGTGGACAACGCCCGGCTGCACCGCGAGACCCAGCACATCGCCGAACGCCTCCAGCGCTCCCTTCTGCCCACCCTTCCCAAAACCGGCCCATTGCAGATGGCCGCCCGCTACGCACCGGCCGCCGCCACCGCCGAGGTCGGCGGCGACTGGTACGACAGCTTTCCCCTGCCCAACGGAAGCACCACCATGATCATGGGCGATGTCACCGGCCACGACCTACGCGCCGCCATCACCATGAGCCAGCTGCGCAACATGCTGCGCGGCATCGGCTGCGACCGCCAAGAACCCCCCGGTCACATCCTGCGCCGCCTCGACCTGGCACACGGCATCCTCTATCCGCAGGCCACAGCCACATGCCTGTACGGCCTCCTGGACCAGGACGACGACGGAGGCTGGACGCTCACCTACTCCAGCGCCGGCCACCCACCGCCCCTGCTGGTCACCCACGAAGGCGACACCCACTACCTCCACGGCGGCCGCGGTCTCCTGCTCGGGGTCGACCCCAGCCTCCCGCGCCACCACGCCACCGAAACGCTGCCCGCCCGTTCCACCCTGCTCATGTACACGGACGGCCTCATCGAACGCCGTGGCGAAGACCTCACCCACGGCATGACCCGCCTACGACAACACGCCGCCGCCCTAGCCCGCGAAGATCTCGACACCTTCTGCGACGAACTCCTCGCAGGCATGGCCACCGACCACGCCGACGACATCGCACTCCTCGTCACAAGAACCCCCACCAAACCTCAGCGCCTCACCTGACCCCGACAGGCAGGTGCCGAAGCCCATGACTGTGATGAGCTGCGCGAGTACCCCAACGGCTCATCGCACCAGGGCTGTTGAACCGGGGAACTGCCTCAGCGGCCCGAAATGGGCCTCACACGCACCGCGGACGCATGCACACCTTGGTCGGGAGAGAGCGGGTTGCAGGGCAGTAGTCGACGGAGTCGCCCTCCGATAGCATACCGACCAGATGGTACGACTGAGTGTTTCCCACGTACCCTCGTGTGCTCGATGAACCGCAACGTTTCATCCGCCACAGGACAGAGAGTCCCTCATGACGCAGAACACGGACCGCGACAGCCTGGCTTTCACACGCCAGACCTGGAGAACTCTCGAGCCTTACCACGGGGCTGTCTACTTCTCGCCCGAAGCCGCAGGCCAGTATGCCGAGTTGGGCGTGGACGCCAGGACGGGGTACTTCGCGTCCCGCTCCGCCGCGCTCGGCGCCGCTCCTGCGGATCTGGTCATCGCAACGTTCTACAACTTCGATCCCCAACTGGTACGCCGAGCCATACCCGCGGCGTGGGAAGCCGCCACGCCGCAGCGGTTCGCAGCCGCCCGGCTCACCGGGATCGACACCACGCTCCGCCGCGTCCTCGGCACGGACGTCCTCTCACCGGCCATGGCCCGCGCGGCGGAATTGGCCCGTAACGCGGCTGAAGTGACCATGCGTCATCCACAAGGCCGCCCCCTCTTCGCCGCGCACGCCGCACTGCCGTGGCCGAGCGCACCCCACCTCGTGCTCTGGCACGCGCAGACTCTGCTGCGGGAGTTCCGTGGCGACGGTCATGTGGCGGCACTGCTGACTGCCGGACTGAGTGGGCTCGAGGCTCTCGTCACGCACGCCGCCGCAGGCGACGTCGACGCAAGGGTGCTGCGCGACTCGCGGGCATGGACGCCGGAGCAGTGGGAACAGGCGGTGCGGGACCTGCGTGAGCGCGGATGGCTCGACGACGGCCCCCACCTGGCCTTGACCGAGGACGGTATGCGGCGCAGGGCGGAGATCGAGCACACCACCGACAGGCTGGCCGCCCTCCCCTACCTCACGATCGGTCCTGCCGCCTGCGCCGAACTCCGTTCCCTGGTGCGGCCGTTCAGCCTTGCGCTGGCCAAGGATCTCATGCCGTGGGCAGTCGACCGCCTCAGCGAAGAGAGCACCTGAGAGAAGGGCGAGGCCCGGAATTCTCGACGCCGGGTCCGCACACCCGCGGCACCCCCTCGGCCCATCGGCACGGACGAAGAACGTGGCACGAGTTCGGGAGCCACCCGCCGGTGACCTGATGGGTGCATGTGCCCCGGGACTCCAGGCCCCGCGCGTTGTGAACCGTGATGCCGAGATCGTCACCAGCTGCAACCAGGCCGGCGACTGCGCCCGCAGACAGGACCCTGCCTACACAGCCGCACCGGTGGTGGTTCCGTCCCGCTCCGGGAGCAGCTCGGGCATCCCCTCCACCAGCACCACGACGCCGATTACCTCACCCGCCTCGGAACGGCCGACCCACACCGGGTAGGTGCCGTCCCCGGTCGTCGCGAAGGACACGAGCTCGCCGCCGGAGGCCTCGTCCCGGGTGCGCTGCATGAACATGGAACCGTCGTCGATGTCCTCGTACCCGTCCAGGTCCGACTCCCCCCGGATCAGCCCCCGCTCGAAGAGCGCGATGAGCGGCTCCCAGGACCCGGCGTCGGCGAAGCAGCCGGTGGCACCGTCGGTGTCGAAGCCGGCTATCTGCTGCTCGATGAACAGCCGGGGATCGTCGTCCGGACCGAGGGCCATCTCCCAGGTCGCTGCGGGGGTCTCGCTGACGAGCAGGCGGACGGCCGTGGGTTCCGTGGTCGTGACCTCGGCGTCCCGCCACTCGGAGTGGTAGCTGAAGCGGACCCGCGCCTCGTCGAGTACGTACTCCCCGGGCGGGACAGGGACCGTGATGCGCGGCCCGTCGCCGCGGTCGATGTCCGGGCCGGAGACGGCCAGCAGCCCGCTGGGTACGTGCAGGGTGCCGACCCGGCGCGGCTCGACGACGGTCATCTCGGGGTGGTACCCGTCGGTCACGCGCACCCCGGGCCGGAACAACTCGTTGATCGGCCCGGGCTGCGCGAGACGCGGCGGGCGCCAGCAGGTGGCGGGGGCCTCTCCGTCACCTGGCTCGGCTGCCTCCGCCACCTCGGCCGTCTCGAAGGCCGGCGGCTCAGTGAGCCCGTGTACCTGGGCCGAGAGCAGCGGCCACTCCCCGAAGGCGGGGCGGTCCATCCAGCGCTCGTCGTCCCGGAGCCTGGGCGAGGTGGCGTAGGAGCCTCCGCGCTGCCCCTGCCGCTCCTCCGTCCGTCGGCCCCTCCCGTCCGGGAAGAGGTCCACGGTGACGCGTGGGCACGCCTTGTCGAACTCCGCCATCTCCGGACCTGTGTAGTACCAGCCGACGGAGTATCGGCGCAGCAGCCGCGACGGGTCGTCCAGCAGCCGCATGTCCAGATCGTAGGTGCGGCGACCTTGGGCGTCGTAGACCCACAGCCCGACGTAGTGGTCCCGCCAGGACACCAGCCGGACTTCCAGCGGGGCCTTCCGACCCGACTCCCGGTACACCACCACGTACGGAAGCCCGGCGGCATCCCGCTCCCGGGCCTCCTCGGCGGACATCGGCCGCCAGGGCGCACACGCCTCCAGGTCCCACGCCTGCGCGTACCCCACTTCGACGACCATTGCCGCTCCTCTTCCTGCAACCTGCCGTGGTTCTGTGCTGAGCTGCAAGGTAACCGCTGCCTGTGACAACGGCCCTACTGTGCGGGCGTCAGGCCGGCTCCGGCGCCGAGACGGTCGTGCCGGTGATCCGGTCCAGGGCCCGCTCGACGAGTGGCTTGCCGGCGTGATCCGTTGAGCCACCAGGAGCGGCCCGGGCCGCTCCCGGCGCTGCCAGGCGCCCCAGTCCCCACGCCACCGTCGTGACTTGCTCCGGCCCGCCCGCACTTCCTGACCACAGCAAACCGGGAGCGCCGGGCGGCTGAGGCGTTCGCCGTCGTCTCGACGGAGGGCCGGGTCGTGGTCCGGGGCCGTCAGGTGCGGGCGGCCTGGATCTCGCCGGCGTCGATCAGCGCCAGGCGCAGCCGCTCCGTCTCGGCCGGGCGGTTCGGCCGCGGGGAGGGATACGGCGGCCTCGAGCACGGTTCGGGCGTGCCGACGGATGTCGGCGTCGTATTCGGGGTCGGGGGCGGGACAGGGGAAGCACGGTCATGAAGCCCTTGAACGGCTCTTCGACGAGTACGCGATCGTCCCGATCGACCTGCGGCGGCCGTCCGTCGCCCGGACCTCGCGGGCACGGTCCCGGCACCGGCGACAGGCGGGGCCCGCTGCTCGGTCGACGGCATGGAGGGGCCGTTACCGCGCACGGCGGTCTCCGTTCACCCGCAGAGCTGCGTCGCCCGCCGGCTCCTCCAAGAGGCGGAGCAGGAAGAAGACGGGATGGGGATGTCCTCATACGGGGTAGGCGAGCGGGACGACGCGGGGCGGCTCGGCGCGCTGCTCGAGGGAGGGTCAACGTATGCAATTCGACGACGATGCTGCTCTGGACACGTCCGAGGTCACGGACGGGCGGGGAGGGGCGCTGGGCGGGATCCCGGGCGGCGGGAAGACCATCGGCGGAGGACTGGTCGGGCTCGTGGTGCTGGTCGCGTCCGTGCTCTTGGGTGTCGACCCCGGCATGTTCGGCTCGGGCGGGAGCGACACGTCCTCGTCCGGCACGGCCGCCGCGGACCTCGCGGCGGACTGCCGGACCGGGGCCGACGCCAACCGCAAGGAGGAGTGCCGGATCGTCGCCGTGGTCGACAGCGTGCAGGCATTCTGGAAGCAGACGGAGACAGCCGCCGGCGAGCCCTACCAGCAGGCCCCCACGTACCTGTTCACCGGCAGTGTGAACACCGGCTGCGGGAGCGCGACTTCCGACGTCGGCCCCTTCTACTGCTCAGCCGACGACAAGGTCTATCTCGACCTCGACTTCTTCAACGACCTGAGCAGCAAGTTCGGCGCCAAGGGCGGCCCGTTCGCCGAGGCCTACGTCATCGCGCACGAATACGGCCACCACTTCCAGGACCTCAGCGGAACGATCTCCCGCGGCAGCGGAGAGGGCCAGAACAGCGGCTCGGTGAAACTCGAGTTGCAGGCGGACTGCTACGCCGGAGTGTGGGCCCACCACGCCACCACCACCCCCGACCCCAAGAGCGGTAGGCCACTGATCACCGAGTTGACGGAGGACGACATCAACCGCGGGCTGGACGCGGCCGCCGCCGTCGGAGACGACCGTATCCAGCAGCGCTACCAGGGCAAGGTCACACCCGACACCTGGACCCACGGCTCCGCGAGCCAGCGCCAGCAATGGTTCTCCACCGGCTACCGCTCCGGCCGCGTCGCCAGCTGCAACACGTTCAGCTGACCACGCCTGGTCAGCGTCCGATCGGCCCCGGGTAGCGCCGGCGGCGCCGGTCCGGGTCGGCGCGCAGCGGTTTCAGCTTGGCCCGCACAGTGGCGCCGACTCCCAGCATCTCGCAGATCTGGCGGGCCATGCCCGGCCGGATGGCCTGCCAGATTGCCCGGGCGCCGGGGCGGCCGGCGCGCGCTGGGCGGCGAGCTGGTCGCTCACCTGCTCGAGGACCCGCTCGGCGACTGTGAGTTCGTCCCGATCGGCCTTAACCTCAGCCAGCTCCTTGACCAAGATCCAGCAGGTCGGAGCGTCTCGGGCTGCGGGCCCTGCGGCGCCGTGTAGTGGGATGCCCGCCGGATGCGAGCGTCCGGGTCAGCCCCCCGCCGGGACGTCGATGACGTTGCCGTCCTCGTCCAGGGTGTGGGTGTCCCAGTACGTGTCCCACTCGTCGCCCACCTCCTGCGGCACCTTGCCCTGCGGATATCGCGCGAATCCCGCCGGAGGTTCTTTCCCGTCCGGGACGCAAGCACTGCCGGTTCCGCCCACGGACAGGACGGGGTACTCGCCACTCGCGCACACGTCTTCCCGATACTCCCAGCCGGAGCAACCGGTGAGTGCCACAACCGCGGCCACGCTCGCGAAAGCGGCGGCCGCAAGGCGCATACTTCCAGGGCGGACGCCGGTGGTGAGGCCCGTTCTGCGGGACGTGTTCATGACTTTCTCCAGTCGTTCGGTGTGCCACCACTCTCGCCGCCGGACAGCTGCCGTGCCCTGAGTACGCGTACTCACCCGCGCCCGTGCGGATGCTCAACATGCCCTGGCCCGCAGGTAGTTCACGAGTACCGGGTGCCGAGCGCCAGTCGCTGCCTGCCACGCCAAGCCCCGCTCTGCCGGGCCAGTAACGACCACAAGGTGTCGTAGAGGTCGGCAGCGGGCGGGGAGGTTCTCGAACCGTCCCAGCGACCACCTGGGAAACGCCCGCACTGCCGTGCCCCGGCCGGCTTGCCGGGAGGGCAGCCCTCCCTCTGCGGCGCGGGTCAGCGGTGCGATCCGGATTCCGCCGCGGACAACCCCTCCGGTGCCGTGCCCCCGGTGACACTCAGGTCCTGGGTCCCTACGACAGACAGCAGTTCCAGCTGCTCGGCTCCAAGGCTTCCGGGCGGCGCGGTGAACCACAGCAGACGTTGGCGTCCGTCCTCGCTGAGCAGGTTGTAGCAGTCGAGTTCGATGACGCCGAGTGTGGGGTGGACGATCTTCTTGTGGTCCATGCGGCGCACCGCGACGTCGTGGGTGTCCCAGAGGGCTGCGAACTCCTGGCTGCGGCGGCGTAGCACGGCGATCATCTTCGTGACCTCCGCGTCCCGGCCGCGCCGGGCAACTGCCGCCTGGAGGTCGGCCACGAACACCCGGGAGTGGTGCGGGTGGTCCTCGGACGGGTACCTCTCGCGCGCCTGCGGGTCGGTGAACCAGCGGTACACGAAACTCGCCGCCGGGCCGCGGTGTGCCGGGGACTTGCCGAGCAGGTTCCGAGCCAGGTCGTTTTCCACCACGGTTTCGTGCAGGTCGGTGATAACGCGCGCGGGTGTATTGGACAGCCGGTCCAACAGTCCGAGAGGCGCGGGCTGCACATGTGCCGACGATCCGGTGGCTGACGGCGGGACCGGCCGTTCGGCCAGGTGGAACAGGTGGTCGCGCTCGTCGACGTTCAGGCGCAGGGCCCGGGCGAGGGCGGCCAGGGTCTGGGCCGAGGGCTGCACGCCGTTCTTTGCGCTGCCGCGTTCCAACTCGGTGTAGTAGTCGGCTGACAGCCCTGCCAGCTGGGCGACTTCCTCGCGACGCAGCCCGGGGACGCGTCGGCGCGGGCCTTGAGGGAGGCCGACCTCGGCGGGGCGGATGCGGTCGCGGCGGGTCCTGAGGAAGGCGCCGAGTTCTGGAAGGTTCACCCCTTCATGGTCGCTCGCGCGCCAGGCCGTAGCCAGGGGGTGGCATCCCCTGGGTGGACGCAGCCCTGGCTAGGGGTGAGGGACCGGCCGATCGTTGAGGACGCAGCAGGGCGACGGCGAGACCGCGGCCCGATCTCATCCATCACAGGAGTCAGTAATGACTGTCCCCGCTTCCCTCGACGGGAGAGCTACGCCGCCCCGGCCATCCCTCTCACCCCGGGTCGCGATCGTCACCGGCGGCTCGCGTGGCATCGGCCGCCAGACCGTCGGCCGGCTGGCCGCCGACGGGTACGCCGTCGTGGTCGGCTATGCCGGCAACCAGGACGAGGCCGAAGCAGCCGTGAAGGAGGCCGCCGACGGCGGCGTCCGGGCGATCGCGGTGCGCGCCGACGTCGCCGACGAACACGCCGTCGCGGCCCTGTTCGACGCGGCCGAAGCAGAGTTCGGCGGTGTCGACGTCGTCGTCCACGCGGCCGGGCGGGCGCACATGGCGCCGATCGCCGAGCTGGACCTGGCCGTCCTGGACGACCTGCACCGCACCAACATCCGCGGCACGTTCGTCGTCGTCCAGCAGGCCGCCCGTCGGGTGCGCCCCGGCGGTGCGGTCGTGACGTTCTCCACGTCCGTGGTGGGGCTGGCCTTCCCGGGCTATGGCGCGTACTCCGCCAGCAAGGGCGCGGTCGAGGCGCTGACGCTGATCCTGGCCCGGGAGCTGCGGGGCCGGGACGTCACCGCCAATGCCGTCGCGCCCGGCCCCACGGCCACCGACCTGTTCCTGGACGGCAAGGACGAGGAGACCATCGCCCGCCTGGCCGCCCAGCCCCCACTGGAGCGCCTCGGTACCCCGGCCGACATCGCCGAGGTCGTCGCGTTCCTGGCCTCCCCGGCCGGCCACTGGATCAACGGACAGGTCGTCCGCGCCAACGGCGGAATCATCTGAGCCGCCCGCGACCACCCCATGGATCAACGAAGGACCCTGTCATGAGGAACGACGACGCCGGAAAGGTCATCCTGGTCACCGGGGCCTCCAGCGGCATCGGGGCGCTGTCCGTGCGTGCTCTGGCCCTCGCCGGTCACACCGTGTACGCGGGCATCCGCCAGACCGCGACCCGCAACGCGACCGCGGTGGCCGACCTGACGCGCTACTGCACCGATCGCCGGGTCGACGTGCACGCCGTCGAGCTGGACGTCACCTGCCAGGACTCCGCCGACGCCGCAGTCGACCGGATCCTCGCCGAGCGCGGCCGGCTGGACGTCGTCGTGCACAATGCCGGGCACATGGTCCTGGGTGCCGCCGAGGCGTTCACCGCCGAGCAGTTCGCGGAGCTGTACGACGTGAACGTCCTGGGTACTCAGCGCGTCAACCGCGCCGCCCTGCCGAAGTTGCGTGAGCAGGGCTCGGGGCTGCTGGTGTGGATCGGCAGCTCCAGCACCCGCGGCGGCTGCCCGCCGTTCCTGGCCCCGTACTTCGCCGCCAAAGCCGCGATGGACGCCCTGGCCGTCAGTTACGCCGCCGAGGTGCTCCCGTTCGGCATCGACACCGCGATCGTGGTGCCCGGTGCGTTCACCACCGGCACCAGCCACTTCGAAGCCGTCGTGCGCTTGGCCGCGATGGCGCATGGCACTCGACCGCTGCGTACCCACATAGACCCCAGCAGAGACGGCAGCGAAGTCGTCTCCGCGGTCGCCGACCGCGTCCGCGTCGACTTCTTCCGCCGCATCGGACTGGACAGCCTGCTCACCGCAGGCAGCTCCCTGTGACGCCCCACTGAGAGAAGGAACAACCAGCCATGCCTTTCGCGAACTTCAAGGTCCCCGAGAAGACCCTCACCCCGGAGCAGAAGGAGGAGATCGTCACCCGCACCACGGAGCTGTACGTCGAGATCTACGGCGAGCGCGCCCGTGACAACACCATGATTCTGGTCGAGGAGGTCGCCGACGGCGGCTGGGGCATCTCCGGCAACGTGCTGACCCTCGCCATGCTCGGTGAGGCGACACCGACAGGCACCGGCGACGCCTGACCGAACTGGCCGTCATTCGGCCAGGAGAGCACCGTGAAACCGAGGGCCGCCGCCGATCGCACCCGGCGGCCCTCGGCTGTGCCGCGTGACTTGAACAAGTGTCTGCTTTCGGTCGGGGCCGACAGCACCGGCGGCGCCGCAGTGACCGCGTGGTGGCGGGCCCGCGCTCGGCTGGCCCGATCAGTGGCGTGCGCTGCTGCGTCTGCTGCGCGGCCACACCGACGCCGACGTGCGCCACGAGGCGTACACGACCATGCCGGAGAACGAGTGACCGCCGCCGCTCTCCCCGGCAGTCATGGCCCTTTCGCCGCGCGGGCGTCCTGGACGGCGGCTGCCCGCCTGACAGACCGAAGGAACCCGGGGGCGCGCGTACCTCTCTGACAGGCTGAAAGGGGGACGTCACATGACGATCATGACTCGGTACGCGCCCGCGGCGGCGCTGCTCGCCTGCTGCTGTCTGCCGCTGACAGCCTGCGGGACGGAACGCCCGGGGACGCACACGGCGGCCACGGCCGGCTCGGGAGCCGCGGCGACCACGGGGGGATCGGGAGCGTCCGCGGCGGACGAGACGAGCGACGACGGTCAGGAAGAACTACCCGACACCACCAGCGACGACCAAGGGACCCTCCCCGACACCACCAGCGACGACCAGGGCGCCCTCCCCGACACCACCAGCGACGATCAGGGCACCTATCCCGACACCACCACCGATCGGGATGCCGACGATCCTCCCGAGGGCGACACCACGGACGACGGCGGAGGGGTGCCGACGAGCGGTCCCCACCGCTGGTACCCGATGCTGCGCGAGTTCCGCGCGTACCTCACGTCGGGCGCCGCGAAGGCGGACGCCGCCGTCGCCGCCCACGTGACGAGCGTGCACGTCCGCGTGCCCGCGGGCAGCGCCCGTAGCGTGGCCGTGGTCCGCGTCGACTACGGAGTGGGAGAACAGAAGCAGGCGGACCGCACCGCCGAGGTCTTCGCGCGCTGGCGGCGTTCCCTCTACGGCGATCACGGTCACGTGAAGGTCCTGGGCCCGGCGAAGACCACCGCCGAGAAGGACTGGTGACCGGCGGCCCTGGCGGCCGCCGGGAATCCCGCGCCTGGTTCTCCACCGCAGCCAGGGCCGCCGCCGAATCCGGCGACGACCAGCTGCACGCATGGGGCCTCGCCCGGAAGGCGATGGTCCCGCTCAACTACGGCGGTGCCACAACCATCGGCAAGGCCACGACACTACGCGCCAGCGGCTTCGCAACCACGAAGCAGCTGGGCTGACTCACCCGGCGTCGCCCCTCACAGGCCGCTGCTTCCCGCTCCCCCGGTCAGGAAGCAGCGGCCTCGCTCAGCCGACCGGCGTTGGATCGCCTCCCTAGGCGTCCGCGAACCACGAGCGGCCCTGGGCCCAGTGAGTCCCCCAGCCAGTGAAGCCAGGAATGCCGGGCATCAGGGCGTCGGGCGACTGGGAACCGAAGGGCATCGCGCCCTCGCCGGCGATCTGCCAGACATGACCGCGCTGCGAACCGGTGACGATCAAGTGCCAATACATGCCGCAGCCGTCGGTGCCCAGCAGCAGTGAGCCGTGATCGAACACGGCGTCCGTACGGGCTTCGAACTCCTGCTCCGACAGTGCCTCCTCGTCGCCCTCCTCCTCCCACAGCCATGCCACCGTGAGCGGAAACGGCTCGGCAAGCAGGCGCTCGGGGCGATCCGAACCCCAGTCCGAGGGTGTCTGCGCGAGGGGCAGCAGACCGTAATAGGGCGGTCCGGCGCGCAGCCCGTCGCAGATCTCCGCCACGAACGTGCGGTACGGCTCCGGGAGCACGACGCCGTGCTCCGCCTCGAAGGACCGCACCGCCTCCCAACCGGCCGGCGGCGCCGCCTCGGGACGGGACGCGAAGATCTCGCGGAGGACGGCCAACTCGGCCGGGTCGCATGTTTCCGTGTTCATGCCGGTCATCATGCAAGACCCGAAACACCCAGGCCGGCCCAGGCAGGTCGGGGTCACCCGGCGCGCTGGGTTGTCTCACCGGCCTGAGCGGGTACGGCGGGCAGGGGGACGGTGCAGGAGGCGCAGCGTCGGGCCTGGGCGGGTACGGGGCTGAGGCATTCGGGGCAGTCCCGTTTGGGGGCCTGGACGTCGTGGTGCGGGGCGAGGCGTTCGTGGAGCTTGTTGATCGGGAGCACGACCAGGAAGTACAGGGCGCTGGCGAGGAGTACGAAACTGATCGCCGCGTTGATGAAGGCACCGTAGGGGAACTCGGTTGCGCCCAGGGTGAAGGTCTTGCGGCTCATGTCGCCGGTGGCGCCGGTGGCCAGCCCGACGATCGGTGTCAGGAAGGCGCGGACGAAGCCGTTCACCACTGCGGTGAACGCTGCCCCGATGACGATGCCGACGGCCAGGTCGACCACGTTGCCGCGCAGGATGAAGCTGCGGAAGCCCTTCACCTTCTCACCCCTAAGAGGCTCTTGACGTCGACGGGCGGCACCGAAAACGCGGTCAGCCCACTTTCCTTCGCCTCGGATGCCCTGCCACCCGTCACCCATGCCGACTCCGCCGCGCGCGGCGCGGAGCTCGCCATCCCAACTGGTCGCTCAGCTTGAGCTGCACCTAGAAACAGGCATGGTGGCCTGGCGCTGGAGATCTGGGCGGCGTCCGGCTACGTGGCGGCGTTCATCCGCGCCTCCGACCGCGATGGAGGTGCGGCCGTCGAAGTCGTACTCGGGCGCGCGGCGGAGTTCCTGGCGGACCCCGTGCACCTCTGCCGGTCGAGCCAGCCGGGACGTCGCGTCGGGGCCTGAGGCCGGGGGCGGGGGCCGGGGGCCGGGGGCGGGGGGGAGCCGAGGGCCGGGGGCGTGGCCAGCACGGCGGGGCCGGACTTTCGCTGCCGGCGGTCGGCGGAGCACCGGTCCGGCGCGTCACCGACCGGGCGCAGGACCGTCGGTCCCGTGCAGAGCCAGGGACCATTCCCGCAGATGCCGGAGCAAGGCGGTGGCCCTGGTGTGACCGGCGGGCCAGAACGGCAGCACGAGAAGCGCGGGGACGCAGCACGCCGTCACCACCAGCAGAGGCAGCAGACACAGAGCGATCACGAGTGGCCGTTGCCGCCCCTTGAACAGGGCGGCCATGGTGGTGAGGAGAGTGTGCATGGGAAGGGAGGTCCTCTCAGCAACGCCTGCGGAGGCCAGGGCCGGCCGCTCCGGACGGAAGTCGACGCCCTGAGCGTCAAACACCCGCTCCCCTTGCCGGAAGTGGCACCACCAGAAGTCATCTCCGGTGCGATCATTGCCTCTTGCGCAACGCATCCGCATCCGCATCCGCATCCGGAGGAGCCATGAGCGGTGGTGGGGGCAGGCGACCGGAACTGGGACCGGTCAAAGAAGATGTGAGCGAACCGGTTCTGGCCTTCGTCCTGCGTCTGCGGGAGCTGTACGAGGAGAGCGGTTGGTCCTCCCTGCGGGCGTTCGCGGAAGCAGTCGGCTACAGCAGAGGGACCATCTCGCGCTTTCTCTCCGGCGAACGGCAGCCGAAGGCGTACTTCCTGGACAAGCTCTTCGCCGCGATGGAAGACCGGACGGGCCGCCCTGTGGCCGAGGCCGTCCGGGCGGAGACGCGGCGGTTGTACTTCGAGTCCGTCCGTCTCAAAGCACCGGCCGAGTATCAGGTCTTCCGCATGGAGGAGGAGCTCGGAGCCGCGCACGACGAGACGCGGCAGCGCCTGGACGAGCAGCTGAAAGCCCACGACACCGACCGGCATGCGCTCACCGGACGGATCGCCGAACTCACCGACAACCTGACGCACATGGAACAGGAGCGGCAGGAGCTCCTCCGTCGGAGCGAGCATCTCGCCGAACAGGCGCGGGTGGAAGGCGAACGCCGGAAGTTCCTGGGACAAGTCCTCGAGGAAGTCGCGCGGTTGCAGGACGGACCGGCACTGGCTCTCATGCCTCCGCAGCAGCCGTCGGACCGCTGGCCCCTCACCGGCCTGGTCCTCGGCGACCGCACCGGGAAGGTGGACGAGATCGCTCTGTCGCCCGACGGAGCCCTGATCGCGAGCGTGGGCTCGGAGGGCACCCTGCGGTTCTGGGAGCCGGCGGCGAGCCGGTCGCCGGTGCGTACCCTTCACCACGACCGACAGGTCCTGGCGTTGGACTTCCATGCCGGCCGCCGTCTCCTGGCCACGGCCTGTCAGGACGGAAGCGTCTGGCTCTGGAAGCCCGCCACAGGCAGGTCCGCCGACCCGGAACGTCTCGAATCCGGGATCACCGATGTGCGTGCGGTGGCCTTCGCGCCGCACGGCGACGGGTTGCTGGCCATCGCGGGCCTCGGAGGCAGAGCGGTCGAGTTGTGGAAGCCGGACCGCGACGGGACCACTCCCGGGTCCCCGAGCCGGCGTGTGCGCTTTCTCCGGGACGAGAGCGGCAGGCCCGCGCCGCCGGGCACGCGGGTGGGCCGGTTCAGCGGCTATCGGTTGTACGAGGGCTTCGGCGGCCACGCTTACGGGGTCAACGCGCTCGCGTTCTCGCCCGCTGGAGGGCTCCTGGCTACCGCGGGTGTCGACGGGACCATCAAGTTATGGGACTTGGCCGTGGGGACGCCGGCCGCCGGGCCGCTCAGCGGCCACGAGGGCCCCGTGCGCGCGATCGCGTTCTCGCCGGACGGGCGCCGCCTGGCGAGCGGCGGTGCGGACGGGACCGTACGGCTCTGGGATCCGGTGGCCGCCTCCCCGACCGGGCGGCCGCTGACCGGTCACACCGGGCCCGTCGGATGCGTGGCTTTCTCACCGGACGGGCAACTGGTGGCGAGCGCCGGTGACGACGCGACCGTGCGGTGCTGGTCGCTGGTGGCCGGCCGGCCGCTGGGCGAGCCGCTCACCGGCCATCACGGGCCGGTCACCGGTGTGAGCTTCGCACCGAACGGAGGCTTGCTCAGCACGACGGGAACGGACAGGACGGTACGGCTGTGGCCGATCCCGTCGGTTTGACGTCGCATCGCGTGCGTTGTCGAACCAGACCCGGAGGCCTCACCTGTTCAAGCATCCACACCGGGAGCTCGGCCTGGCCTCTGTCTTGGAGATCATGCCTTACGACCCCGCTTGGCCAGCCATGTTCGCCTGGTGGGGCGTGGGCCTGCGTGCAGCCCTTGGTGATGCGGTTCGTATCGACCACATCGGGTCGACCTCGGTGCCTGGACTGGCGGCCAAGCCGGTGATCGACGTCCAGATCTCAGTGGCTTGGCTGGAGGCGACGGACGCGTTCCTGGGTCCGCTGACAGATATGGGCCTCGCGTACCGGGCGGACAATCCCGAACGGACCAGCGGGCGGGGGCGGCACCACCTGGCGGAACAAGCACCCTGCACTGCCGACGGGGAGACGATCTGGAAACTTTGGTTTCCAGCTGAGGGTTTGGAAACTATAGTTGTCGCATGACCGTCTCTGAGATCACCCCGGAAGAGCAGGTAGAACTCGACAAGGCGCTGTACGACGCCTTGAATCCGCTGGCCTCGGCGATTCGCTCCCGACAGTCCGGGCTGCCCGCGGACCGTATGTGGGATGCGGAGCCCGTCGAAGTGGCACTGTCCGTCCTGGCCGCTTGGAAGGTGATGGATGCCGAGGTCAGGCGGTTGACCGCGCAAGCGGCAGCGACCGCCGGTTCCTACGGCGCCAGTTACGAGCAGATGGGGGCTGCCTGGGGCATCACCCGGCAGGGTGCCCGTAAGAAATGGCCCGACGCCCTCAGCCGCTCAGCGCCCGCGGCAGCGGGCAGGAGCACGCTCGCGATCTTCGGGGGGACTGCCGAACTGGTGCAGGCGCCTTCCGGTGACTGGAGTTGGACAGGCGTGGGCGCTGACGGGGCATCCGCCGCGGTCACCGATGGGACGCGCTACGCGACCGCGGAAGAAGCCGCAGCCCATGCGGGCGTTTTCCTCAAGGAACACGCCCTCGACCCAGTCGACCGTTCGTAGCGTCAGGCAAGGTCCAGGGCAGTGAACTGGGCCTCGACAGCCCAAGGCCGACCCGCTCGCACCGCTTCGTCGTCAGGCGCGGGAAGCAGTTGCCTCAGACGATCGCGATGCGCTTCTCGACCGGATGCAGTGAGCGCGACGAGTTGACGAACCGCAGTCCAGTAAGCCGGCCTCGGCACGCAAGGCGTCGGCGCGTAAGCCTGTGGCCTCGCGCTGCGGACAGGAGCTGTTCGACGCCGACGGTCAGGGCGTATCCGACGCGCATGATGCTGCGCAGAAGTACCGCATGCGGTCTAGGAGTCGTGGGGCTTGGGATCGACGCCGACCTCGGTGGAGTGCTGCTCTGCGCCGAGGACCTCGACTGGTCGTACGGCTCCGGCTCGCCCGTCTTCGGAGCCGCTCAGGACCTCCTGCTGCTGGCCTACGGCCGCAGACTTCCGGGCGGCCGGCTCCGGGGAGAACCGGGCAGCCGTTTTACCCGACCAACCGCCGAGAAATCGTGAGCACGTTCACCCGCCTCCCTCTCGGGCGTGGCCCTGCTCTCCACTGATCTACGCGCCGGAGCCAGCGCCGCCAGCCTTGCGGCGAGCGGATCGCCTTCTACGGCGGCTACGGCGAGCAGCGGAATCGACGTCGGCCTGCTCACCCTCCCCGACGGCCCTGCCCTCCGCCGCCGGCGGGTCTCAGCCGAGGAAGCAGGATCTACGTCCAGGCCGAGCCGTTCGCCGCGTGGGGCGTCTTCGACCTCAGCGGGTGAGACCCGCCCGCCGGCCGGCGACGCGCCCGGCATGCGCGAGTCGGTCTGGCCGGCGCAGCTTGCGTGTGGGCATGCGGCGTGAGCCCGGCTGCGACACACCGGCCCCCCGGCGGGTCGCGCCGAGGGGCCGGGGGCTGGCTGCGAGGGTCAGCGTTCTGTCGTACCGGTGCTTCCGTAGGTACGGCGCACGGCGTCGGCGCCCTTGTCGGTCTGGGCGTCGTACTTGTCACCGGTCTTCTCGTCGATCAGCCGCTCGGCGCCCGCGACACCCTTGTCGGCTTGGTCCGGATGGCCCTTCGCCATCTCCTTGGCCTTGTTCGCCATATCTCCCAGCTTGCCCATGGGTACCTCCCACGATCGCGCGTGCGTTGTACTCAGCCGCAGGTACCCTCCAGACTCCGTCCATCACACCCAGGAGCCGACACAGTTCGAACTCTGCGACTCGGCGCCGCGGGCCCGTTCGCCGACAACTCCGCCGGCCGAGCCTCATCACCCTCTCCGTAGCACTATGCCCGCTGATGTACACCCGTTCATGCCCGCCGCTCGCTGTCTCCGGCCGAGCGAGTGCCCGGCCCGGGTGCGGTTGTCGTCGGGCGTGGGGCACGGGATGCTGAGGGGGGACGAAGGGAAGCGGTGGTCATGGATCGTTTTCCGAAGGGGGCCGACGTCGACTTCCACAGTCCCCTGGACCTCTCCAAGGCCGCTGCCGCTGTCCTGGACGAGGAAGGCCGTGTTCGTGGGTGGGGCGCCTCGGCCCAGCGCCTTCTCGGGCATGCCCCGGAGGACGTGCTGGGGCAGCCGGCCGCCAGGTTGCTGGCGGCGCACCCGGAGCAGCGGCTGTCCGGTCTCTGCAAGGCTCACAAACCCCGTAGCGCGGTCCTGGACCTCTGCCGCCGCGACGGGCGTACCGTGCGTGCGGCCGTGACGGTCAGCCCGCTCGCGCACCACGGCGAGGCCGCCACCGTCGTGGTCGCGGCCGACCTGGAGGCGCAGCGTGCCTGGGAGGCGCAACTGGCGATGCTCCAGGGACTGGCGACCGAGTCTCCCGTCGGTCTGACCATCTTCGGCACGGACCTGCGCGTGGTCTGGGGCAACGTGTCGACCGATATGGAGCTGGCAGGGGTCGGCCACTACGTGGGGCGACCGGCCGCGGACCTGTTTCCCGAGGGTGAGTTCGTCTCCCGTCACCATCCTCCGGACGAAGAGCAGGTGATGGAGCACGTGCTGTCGACGGGGGAACCGATCCTCGGCCTGCACTATCGCGGGCGGGCTCCCGTCGATCCGGTACGCGAGCATGTCTGGTCCTGCTCCTACCACCGGCTGCTGGACGCCCGGGGAGACCCGCTGGGTCTGTTCGAGGAGTCCCTGGACATCACCGACCGCTACCGCGCCCAGGAGCGGCTGTCGCTGCTGGTGCGGGCGGGCAAGCGCATCGGAGCCTCGCTGGACGTGCGTCGTACGGCCGCGGAGCTCGCCGACGTGGCGGTGCCGCAGTTGGCGGACGAGGTGCTGGTGGATCTGCCGCCGGCGGTCATCGAGGGGCGGCAGCCGCCGACGGGCTCGGCGCCGGGGCACAGTCTGCTGCGGTTGCACGGCCGGACCCCGGAGGAGTTCGGGACCACTCCCGTCTCCTACCCGCCGTCGTCGCCGCAGGCCACGAGCCTGAGCACCAGCCGCCCCGTCGTCGACGCCTCCCCGCCCGAGTCGCCGGTCGAGGCGGGAAAGGCCGGTTGGCATTCCTGTCTCTTCGTGCCGCTGCTCACCCGCGACGCCGTCCTGGGCCTCGCCACCTTCCGGCGCAGCAGCAATCCCGACCCTTTCGGAGCCGAGGAGCAGACGCTCGCCGTGGAACTGGCCGAGCGGGCCGCCGTCGGCATCGACAACGCCCGTCGTTACACCAGCCAGCACGAGGCGGCTCTGGTGTTGCAGCGGAGTCTGCTGCCGCAGCGCCTTCCCGAGCTGAGCGGGGTCGACGTGGCCTACCGGTACCTGCCCGCCGACAGTCGCGTGGGCGTGGGCGGCGACTGGTTCGACGTGATCCCGCTGTCCGGTGCGAGAGTGGGCCTGACCGTCGGCGACGTGGTGGGCCACGGCGTGCACGCTGCCGCGACCATGGGCCGACTTCGCGCCACCGTGCGGACTCTGGCCCTGCTGGACCTCGATCCGGCCGAGCTGCTCACCCGGCTCGACGACCTGGTCGCACAGGACTCGGGATCCTCCGAGGACGACGGGCTGAGCGACGAGGGGCTCGGGGTGACCTGCCTCTACGCGATCTACGACCCGGTCGGCGGCCGGTGCGTCTGGGCGAGCGCGGGCCACCCCCCGCCGATCGTGGCGGACGCGAGCGGATCGGTGGCCTGGTCCGCGCTGCCGCCGGGGCCGCCCCTGGGGCTGTCCGGCCTGCCCTACGAGAACGTCGAGCTGAACCTGTCCAGCGGCAGCGTGGCGGCGTTCTTCACCGACGGTCTCGTGGAGGACCGGCGCACCGACATCGACAGCGGGATCGACCGCCTCGCCCAGGTGCTGACCTGGCAGCGTTGCCCGGTGGAGGAGCTGTGCGACCGGGCCCTGTCGACCCTGACGCCCGGCCCTCAGGCGGACGATGCCACGCTGCTGCTGGTCCGCACCCGGTGTCTGGACGCCGACCATGTGGCGGATCTGGAGCTACCGCCCGATCCGGCGATGGTGGCTGAGGCCCGCGCGCACACCGAGCGGCAGCTGGCGGACTGGGACCTGTCCGAGCTGTCCTTCACCGCCGCCCTCGTGGTGAGTGAGCTGGTCACCAACGGCCTGCGATACGCCACCGGCCCCGTGACGCTGCGGTTGATCCGGGATCGTTGCCTGCTGTGCGAGGTCTCCGACAGGGCGCACACGGCGCCCCACCTGCGTCGAGCGCGCCGGGACGACGAGGGGGGCCGCGGTCTGTTCCTCGTCGCCCAGGTGTCCCAGCGCTGGGGCACGCGGTACACCGCCTCCGGGAAGACCATCTGGGCCGAACTGGCCGTCTCCTGACGCGCCGCGCACCGGGGAGCCCCACTTCACGCCGGCCGGCTCCTCTGGATCAATCAGGTCGAGCGACGATTCGGCTGCCCGGCCCAGACACTAGGGTGATCGGATGGTCACGCTTGAGACTCCCCGTTTGGTGCTGCGCCGCTGGCGCGAGGAAGACGTTGCGCCCATGGCTGCCATCAATGCCGACCCCGAGGTCATGCGGTGGATCCGTGACGGCAGCGTCCGTGACGAACAGCAGACTCGCAGCGGGATCCAGGCATGGGAGAGCGAATGGGAGTCACGGGGATTCGGCCTTTTCGCCGTGGAGATCCGGTCCACTGGCGAGCTGGCCGGTTTCACCGGCCTTTCGGTGCCCGGCTTCCTGCCGGAGGTACTGCCGGCCGTCGAGGTCGGCTGGCGGCTGGGACGTTCCCACTGGGGGCAGGGCCTTGCCACCGAGGCGGCTGCGGCCGCCGTACGGTTCGGGTTCGAAGAGCGAGGACTGCGGCGGATCGTCAGCATCGCTCAGGTGGGCAACGACGCCTCCGAACGGATCATGACCAAGCTGGGGATGCGTGCGGTCCGTGAGACCGTCCATCCCACCGGCGGTCGCCGGGTCCGGGTGTTCGAGTTGTCGTCGGAGCAGCATGCCCCGACCCACCCTCCGATGGTGCTGGAAGACGGACCTCAGCGCAGGCGACGGACGGCCTGAACCTCGGCACGTTCCACCGCGCTGCGGCCGTGGGTGTGCACCAGGGCCAGGTCGAACAGGGCCGGGGTGACCGGGGCCCAGCGACGGATGCGGTCCGGGCGCAGGAGGTGGCGAACCACGTCCGCCGGACGGAACGGGACGTATTCGATGCTCTGGTGCTCCCACCGATCGGCTACACCTCGTGAGATGCGGGACTGCAGGGCGTCGCCGGTCAGTTCGGTGAGGTGTGCGGTGAAGTGGGTGCTCCACTGCCGCCGTTCGACGTCGAGGACGAAGGCGAGCATCGTGAGCGTGTACTCGTGCGGCTCGAGGGAGAGTTCCTCGCGCATGCCGCGCCGCGCGACGTCGTACAGGTCGGGCGTGGTGCGGCCGGCCGAGTCGATGTGGCGGGAGAGCCCCTCGTTCACCGAGGAGCCCCAAAGACCTGCCCCGGAGCGCACGTTGTCGGCTCGTCGGCTCACGACGAGCAGGTGGTCGGCGGTGACCACGGCACGTTGACGCCGAAGCTGCACTGCAGGAAGGCGGGGGCGTCCAAAGGGCGGTCGGGGTCGAGGTAGCGCTCGCGCGGGGTGGTTCCGTCGGGAAGCCTGCGGTCGAGCTGCTGCGCTGCGAGGAAAGTGAAGTGTCTTCCCGGGCATCCCCTTCGAGGTGGAACACGCCTGGTCGGGAGTCCTGGGTGTCACACGTGACTGGAACGGCGGCGTGCACTGGGACCCGGCATCGGGGATCGGATCGTCCTCCGGATACGCGGGACACGGTGTCACGTCGGCCTATGTCGGCGGCAGGACTCTCGTGGAGCTCGCCTTCGAGAAGGAGACCGCTTCGAGGCCGCCACCCCGGCCCACGGCCGCAGTGCCGTGGGCGGGGACACCCGGCTGTTCCGCATGGTCTACCTCGGGAAGCCCGACTACTACCCCGTCATCGAACGCTCCCGCAGCCTGTGGGCCGAGCTCGAAGCGGAAACCGGGCAGGAAGTCCTCATACCTACCGGGGGTCTGTCCATCGGGACGGCGAACGGCAGCAGTTGGCGGAACGCTACCCTCAGCACAATCTCCGCCCCGGCGACTGCGCCGTCTACGACCCCCGCGCCGGTGTTCTGCGCACCGACCGGGCCGTCACCGCCGCCGTCGCGGCGGCCCGGGCCAACGGCGCCACGGTCCTTCAGAACACACCCGTCGACAGCGTCACCGAATCCGAGAACGGCGTGGTCGTCACTTCGGGCGACAGAACCTGGACGTTCGAGAAGGTCATCGTCGCCTCGGGCGGCTGGTCCCGAAGGCTCATGCCCGACCACCTCAAGGCCGTCACGGAAACCCATCGGATCGTCCTGACCTGGTTCGTCGCCTAGGACGGCACACAGTTCTCACCGGAGAACTTCCCCGTCTTCAGCCGGCTGTACGACGACCGCTCCCTGTACGGCGCACCCGCCGTCGACGGCGTGACGGTCAAGGCCTCGGTGGACGGACCGCCGGCCGGGCGCGCAAGAGCAACCCCCGACCCCGGCTTCGTGCCCAGAGAGCTCACCCGGGAAGAGACCGACAAGGTCACCGAGACCGTCACCGAGTTCTTCCCCGGCCTCCCCCCCACCATCGTGCGCTCCGACGCCTTCCCCGACCTATTCACCGTGGACCGGCATCCCCTCCTCGGCTGGCTGGACGAGAACAGCAGGGTCTACTGCGCCACCGGATTCTCCGGAAAGGGCTTCAAGATGGCCACCGGCTACGGCCACATCGCCGCGCACGAGGCACTCGGCGAACAGACCGTCGACGGCCTGGACTTCGTGCGTCCGGGCCGGTTCAGGATCAGGTGGCCCGGATCACCGTGCCGGTGAACGGTTGCTCGACGACGCGGCCCCCGGTCGCTCCGCGCCCATGACCGCAAAGGACACCGGCCGGAGCGCCGCGGAGCGGGGACCGATCTACGCTGGGAGCAGCCGCTGGAAACCTGGCCCCGCGGGGCACGGCCGTCCGGACGGAGGCGTGGCTCGTGGAGATGGCCGGCAAGCAGGACGCACCCACTGCCGCTGTCGTGGTGGACCCCGACGGCACGGTGAGTGGCTGGAGCGAGGGGGGTCGGCTGCTGCTCGGCTGGACGGCGGAGGACGCCGTCGGCCGGCCGGTGACCGACCTGCTGGCCGCCCCCGCACCACCCGGCTTTCCCGAGGGCTACGGCACCGGCCCCGACCCCACGGGGTGCGTCCCCCTGCGCCACCGGGACGGTTCCACGGTGGAGTGCGTGCTCGCGGCTCATCTGCTGTTCGGCCCCGAGGGGCGGGCGCTCGGTCATGTGGTGACCATCCAGCGTTGGGCACGCCGGCCGGTGATCGCCGACCGGGCCTTCGAGCAGTCCCCCTTCGCTCTGGGCGTCTACGACCCTGAGCTGCGGTTCCTGTGGATCAACGCGTCTTCGGGCCGGGTGATAGCCCACTCCGAGGAGCAGGTGCTCGGCAAGAAGTACCGCGATCTGTTCCCCGAGTTCGACCGTGAGCTGTTTCCCGAAAGGGACGACAAGCCCTACACCGACGCGCTGGCGGAAGTGGCGCGGACCGGTGAGGCCACGCGTCTCATGACCGTCTTCCGTCCGCTCGGCAGCAACTACGCCAACGCCTGGGCGACCAGCATATGGCCCGTACGGGACGCCGAGGGCAGGGTCCGCGCGGTCGCCAACTGGGGCTTCGACATGAGCGCCGAGTACTGGGCCCGGCAGCGCCTGCTGATCCTCACCGAGGCCAGCGGCGGCATCGGCCGGACGCTCGACGTGGTCGGCACCGCCCAGGAACTGGCCGGCACCCCGGTGCCGGCATTCGCCGACCTCGTCACCGTGGATCTCTTCGACGAGGTGCTGCGCGGAGAGGAACCGCCCCCCGCGCCTGCGTTCACCCCCGGCGAGAGGATCACACTCAGCCGTGCCGCCGAGCACAGCGCGAAGAAGGACACCGACCAGAGCCCCGGACGCACGACGCCGGTCAGCCACGCCCCCGGTTCCGTCACCGCCCGCTGCATCACCACCGGGGCGTCCACGGTCGAGCTCGCCGCCGCGCCCGGCCAAGGCGGCGAATGGGCCTTCGGGCCCGGGCTTGCCGCCGACCCGGCCCACTGGCCGCCGGGCAACCCGTTGATCGACGAATCCCTTGCCGCGCACGGGCTGACCGGCCGGATCACGGTGCCCCTGCGGGCCCGCGGGGCGCGGCTCGGCGTCGTCGCCTTCTCCCGCCTCGACCGGCCCGAGGCCTTCACCGCCGACGACCTGATCCTCGCCGAGGAGCTGTCCGCCAAGGCAGCCGTCGCCATCGACAACGCCCGCCGGTACTCGCGCGAGCGCACGACCGCGCTGACCCTGCAACGCAGCCTGCTGCCGCAGGGGTTGCCGCATCACGAGGCGGTCGAGGTGGCATCCCGCTACCTGCCCGGCGGGACCGGCGCCGAAGTGGGCGGTGACTGGTTCGACGTCATCCCGCTCTCCGGCGCCCGGGTCGCCCTGGTCGTCGGCGATGTCGTCGGTCACGGTCTGCACGCCTCGGCCAGCATGGGCCGGCTGCGTACGGCGGTCCGCACCCTCGCCGACGTCGACCTGCCACCGGACGAGCTGCTGACCCACCTGGACGACCTCGTCCTCCACCTGTCCGGCGACCTCCAGCCCGCCGGCCACTTCCAGCCGTCCGGCGAGTCAGGGGCGACCTGCCTGTACACCGTCTACGATCCTGTCTCCCGGCGCTTCACGCTCGCGAGCGCCGGGCACCCCTTGCCACTGATCATCTCCCCGGACGGCACCAGCGCCCCGGTACACGCACAACCGGGGCCGCCGCTCGGTATAGGCGGGCTGCCGTTCGAGGCCACCGAGCTCGAGCTGCCCGAGGGCACCCTGCTCGCCCTCCACACCGACGGGCTGGTGCAAAGCCGCGAGCGCGACGTCGATACGGGGATCGCCGAACTGCGGCAGGTCCTCACACACTCGGCCACCTCGCTGGAGGCTCTGTGCGACACGGTGATGGGCGCCATGCTCCCCGATCGCCGCACCGACGACGCCGCCCTGCTGCTCGCCCGCACGCACGCAATGGCTCGCCACCACGTCGCCGACTGGGACGTCGAGCCCGACCACGCGCAGGTGCCGCGCGCCAGGAAGTTCGCCGTCGACCAGGTGGACGCCTGGGGCCTGGAGGAGGCGGCCTTCGTCACCGAACTGGTCGTCAGCGAGCTGGTCACCAACGCCATCAGATACGGCGAACCGCCGATCAGGCTGCGGCTGATCCGCGACACCTCCCTGATCTGCGAGGTCTCCGACGCCAGCAACACCGCTCCGCACCTGCGCCGGGCACGCGCCTTCGACGAGGGCGGCCGGGGCCTGCTGCTCGTCGCCCAGCTCACCCAAGGGTGGGGCACCCGGCACAGCGCCATCGGCAAGACGATCTGGTGCGCCCAGCCCCTCCCCCACCCTGCGCCGCACTGATCAACGCCCGGCGGGCCGCACAGCGGCCGTTCGTTCAAGGAACTTGGGCGGGTCATGAAAAATGACGCTGTCCACACACTTGACCGACTCCAGAAAAGGCGTAGCTTCATAGGGGACATTTCGGTATCGCCCCGAAGGGGGAGCCATGGACGGCGCAGTTCCTCGAGACACCCTCCCGGGAGTAGCGGTTGCCGGCGCGACTGTCCCTGCCCCTCAGCACTTCTCGCCGCCCCTTGCGCCGGCCGCGCCGCCGGCCACGAACCGGGTGGAGTCGTTCGCGGGCGGCCCGTGGGCATTGCCCTGGTCACCGACCGCGTGCGCGACGGCGAGGGCCGCCGTGCGCGAGGTGCTGCCCCAGTGGCACCTGTCCGACCTCGTCCCCACCGCCGAGCTGCTGGTCAGCGAACTCGTGAGCAACGCGCTGCGGCATGCTTCAGGTCCGCTGCGGCTGACCCTGGAGAGGGTGTCCTCCGTGCGCTGTCTGGTCAGCGACGGCTCCTGCGAGCCTCCACGCCGGACCGACGCCGGCTGCGAGGACGAGCACGGCCGCGGACTCGCCCTGGTGGACGCCCTCGCAGCACGGTGGGGCTTCGAGTACGGTCCCGTCGGCAAGACCGTGTGGTGCGAACTCCCCACGGACAGCGCCCCGGAGGCTCACGAGTCGGCCAGCGAGGCCGACAGGGAGTACGGGACAGAATGACGACGACCACCGCGGACGAACCCATGGAGCTGGCCGCGGCTCGGCTGCGCGAGGCGGGCATGCGGGTGACCGCTCCGCGCATGGCCGTCCTGACGGCCGTCTCGGATTCGGCGAGCCATCTCGATGCCGACGCCCTGCGTGAGCGCGCCCAGCGGGTCACCGGCAGCCTGTCCCTGCAGGCCACCTACAACGTGTTGCGTGCGCTCACGGACGCCGGCCTGATCCGGTGCACTCAGATCGCCGGACACCCGGCCCGGTACGAGGCCGAGAACCACGACAATCACCACCACTTCGTGTGCCGTAACTGCGGTGCCATCCGTGACGTGGAGTGCGCGGTGGGCGCGGCTCCCTGCATGGAGCCCCGGTTGCCGAAGGAGTACGCCGTCCAGGAAGCCGCGGTGACGTTCTGGGGCGTGTGTCCCGACTGCCGGCTCACGTGAGGGACCGTTCGGGTACACGGTCCGGATCAGAACGCCGGCGCTTGCTCCTGCTGCGGCCCCTTGCTGCGTGCCTTGAGCAGCGTGTCCCGTAGTCGGCGGTGGGTCATGGCCAGGCACGCGTGCACCGCGCCGCGTGCGACCGAGAGTCCCAGAATCCGGGGACGGTCGTGATCCGGGGGGGGTGGCCGGCACGTTCTGCTTGGCACCGCCCGCTGCTCTCGCCGACCTCAGCAGGCCGAAGGCACCAGGGCGGGGGTGGTCAAGAAGTCACTTGGTGAACACCGCTCGCGCGATCTCATCGGGGGCCGCCCCCGCGCCCGCGAGCACTTGTCCGTCGGCGGACCAGATGCCCGAGCGGCCGGACGTGCGGTCGAAGCCGCCACCGGCCGGACCCGCGAAGGCCGCCGTGGCGACCCACACCCCGTGGTCCGCTGCGACCCGGCGGGCGCGCTCGCCGTGGACCTCGGCCTCATGGTCGGCGTGGACGACCCCGGCCACATACCCGTCGATGCCGAGCGCAGCGGTCCTCGCGGCATGCTCGGACACGCCCGTGTCGCGGCAGACGGCCAGCCCCAAACGCCACCCGTCCACTTCGATCATCACGGGTTCCCCGGGCACGAAGCGGACGGCCTCGCTGCCGTGCAGGTGGACCTTCCCGTACGCCACGCGGGCGCCGCCCCCGTCCACGGCCAGGATGCCGATGTGCGGGCCGGCCACGGGCGCGCCGACCAGCGCGAGCGTCCCGGTCTCGGCGCACGCGGCGACGATCGGAGCCAGCCTCTCGTCGCCCGTGGAGATCAGCGCCGCGTCCAGTTCGTACCCCGTCAGCGACATCTCGGGGAAGACGACCACTCGCGCGTCCGCCGCCCGAACGGCCTCCGCATGGGCCATCGCGTTGGCCGTGACGTCGTGACCTGTGCACCTCGGCTGCGCCACCGCGATGGCCAACGGCTGTCCCACCCCGAGCTCCCCTCGTCGAATCCCCCCATCGTCCCAGGGAGCGAGCGGCCCCGCGTTCACCGGTCGGTGTCGCGCCCTACCTGCGCGGCTGTTCCATGGCGAGCAGGCGCTGGGGTACCGGCGTCGCGCCAAGGGCCCGCCGGGCCGGGGCGCCGCTCAGTGCTCCGTCCATGTAGCGGAACAGCGCGTCGCTGATCGGGTCCGGCAGCGGTTGCCCGTCGTCACCGAACCGCTGGTACTTCATCAGGTTGTAGCCGATCGCGACCTGCCGGCGTCCGTCCTCCGTGGACATCGCCCAGGTCCCCGCTCCGAACACACCGCCGTCATGGCCCCAGTACCAGCCGCCGCTGGGCATCTTGAGGGTGTACAGACCGAGGCCGTACCGCATCATCACCTCCTGTCCCTCCTCCGGCTCGTACGCGGGAACCGTCGTCTTCATCTCCCGCAGCTCCGCCTCACCGAGCAGCTTCCCGCTCAGGAGCCGGCGGTAGAAGTCGTTGAGGTCGTTCGTCGTGGAGACCATCGCACCGGCTGTACCGGCCCAGGACATGTCGTAGACGCTGTAGTCACGCGCCGGTTCGATGGCGCCGTAGAACGACTCGTACATCTTGGCGTGAGGCCCCGAGATGTAGGGGGACCGTGGGAAGTACGTGTGCCGCAGTCCGGCTTTACGGATGACGTTCCGGGTGATGTACGACTCCGGGTCCTGGCCCGTGACCTTCTTCAACAGCAGCCCGGCGATGATGTAGTTGGTGTTCGAGTAGGAGTGCGTGCCGCGTGCCGCCGGCGGCGCGGCCGCCAGGCCGAGGCGGACCAGTTCCTCGGGAGCCAGCTTGCGGAACCTGCCTTCGTCCAAGGCCTGTCCCGGGTCCTCGATCAGCTTGGGGAAGACGGGCAGTATGTAGTCGCCGATGCCGCTCGTGTGGTTGAGCAGCATGCGTACCGTCACGTTCCGGCCGCGCTCGCCCGGCACGAGCTCCGGGAGGTAGTCGCCGATCGGGGCGTCCAGGTCGATCCGGCCCGCGGCCACCTGCTGGAGGACGGCCACCGAGGTGAAGGTCTTGGTGATGCTGCCGATCCGGTGCTCGTAGTCGGGGCGCATCGGCCGTCCGGTGTCGATATCGGCGACGCCTGCCGCCCCCCGCCACCGCTCGGACCCGTCCCTCACCGACGAGAAGGCCCCGTACATCCCCGCCTGGTGTAACGCCTCGAGCGAGGCGCGCAACGCCTTCCGGTCGAGGTCGGACGTGATGGAGGCGGCGGATGCGCTGGTGGAGACGGAGGCCGACGGCGCAGCGGCGGCCCTGGCCGGAAGCGCACCGACTGCGAGCGACAGCAGGACCGCCGAGGCCACGGCGGCCAGGCGCACTCTCCGGCGGTCGGTGGAGGAGCTGGGGTGGGCGTCGAGCATCGGCGTTCCCGTTTCATCAGGTGGGCATGACGGACGTCTCCATCCTCGGCGCGCCACATCCGCCAACCGTCCACCTGCAGAAGGAACTTGGTCACATGAAGAGATGACATTTGTCAGGTTCCGGCGGACCTCCCCGGTGATCTCGGTGGTGGCCGTGATCCGTCAGTTCGCCGGCACCGCGAGGTACTGGTACTCCAGGAACTCGTCGATCCCGACCCGGCCGCCCTCGCGGCCCAGCCCCGACTGCTTGACGCCGCCGAAGGGTGCGGCCGGGTTGGACACGAGCCCCGTGTTCAGCCCCACCATGCCCACCTCCAGCCGCTCGCTCACCCGCAGGGCACGGTCGAGGCCCTCGGTGAAGACGTAACCGACCAGGCCCCAAGGGGTGTCGTTGGCCCGGCGGATCACCTCGTCCTCCTCCTCGAAGGTGAGGATCGCGGCGACGGGGCCGAAGATCTCCGTGCCCATCAGACGGCTCGCGGGGGACACATCCGTGAGCACGGTCGGCGGGTAGAAGCAGCCGGGGCCTTCGGGCGTACGGCCGCCGACGAGCACCCGGGCACCGCGCTCCACCGCGTCGGCCACGAGTTCCGCGACCTTGGCCCGTCCGGTCCTGTCGATCAGCGGTCCCACGTCGACGCCGTCCCGGGTGCCGGGGCCGACGACCAGCGCACCCATCCGCTCGGCCAGCCGGCGCCCGAACTCCGCGGCCAAGGAGCTGTGCACGAAGAAGCGGTTGGCGGCGGTGCAGGCCTCACCCATGTTGCGCATCTTGGCGACCATCGCGCCGTCCACCGCCTTGTCGAGGTCGGCGTCCTCGAAGACGACGAACGGCGCGTTGCCGCCCAGCTCCATCGAGGTCCGTACGACAGCGTCCGCGCTCTGGGCCAGCAGCAGCCGGCCGACGGCGGTGGAGCCGGTGAAGGACAGCTTGCGGATCCCCCCGCCGCGCAGGAGCGGTTCGCACACCTCCCCCGCGCGGGAGGTCGTGACGACGTTCAGCACGCCGTCGGGCAGCCCGGCCTCCTTCAGGATCGCGGCGAGGGCCAGACTGGACAGCGGGGTCTGCGGGGCCTGCCCGCGGGTCGACGTCGTCGAGGCGCGGCTTCAGGGCGAGGTCGGCGACGGCCATCGAGGTGTCGTAGTGCTGTGCTTCGAAGCCGAAGTTTCCGGCGAGGCCGCAGCAGCCCTCGGCCTCGTCGACCTTCCGCACCCCGAGGCGGCCGAGCAGGTCGCGGGGGCGGTGGCCCTGGAAGGTGGCGTACTCGTGGCAGTGGGTCTGGAGGACGACCTCGTCCGGCAGCTCCCGGGGCTCCCAACCCGGTGCTGCGAGGTCGGTCAGGGCGCCGGTGAACGTGTGGATCCGGGCCGCGACGCGGCGGGCGGCGTCGGTGCCGAGGAGTTCGGGCACGTCACGCTTGAGGGCTGCGGCGCAGCTCGGTTCGGCCACGACGACGGGCCGGTCGTCGCCGTCGTCCAGTCGGGCGACCGTCCGGGCCATGACGCGGCGTGCGACGGACAGCTGGCCGGTGCTCACCCATGTCAGACCACAGCACAGGTCGTCCTCCGTCGTGCAGGGGATGCCGGCGTCGGCGAGCACCCGGCTCGCCGCTGCGGCGACCTGGGGACGGAAGGCGCGGGTGAAGCTGTCGACGAACAGGAGCGTCTTCGCCGGTTCACCGGTCGTCGTCGCGCGCAGGGCCCTGCGCAGCGTCCGCCGGGAGGCGAAGGCCGGGACACGGCGTTTCGTGGTCACGCCGCCGAGGCGCGCGAGCAGCTTCCCGAGAGGTCCGCGCAGCAGCGCGTTCACGGGGCGGGCCACGTGTGCGACCAGCCTGGACGTCAGGGGCAGCCAGCCCAGGGAGTAGTGGGAGCGGGGTCTGACTCTGCCCTTGTAGTGGTGGTGCAGGAACTCCGCCTTGTAGGTGGCCATGTCGACGCCGACCGGACAGTCGCTGGAGCACGCCTTGCAGGACAGGCACAGGTCGAGGGCGTCGCGCACCTCCGCCGAGCGCCAGCCGTCCGGGACCAGGTCGCCCCGCACCATCTCCTGGAGCAGGCGGGCCCGCCCCCGGGTGGAGGCGCTCTCCTCGCCCGTGGCCCGGTAGCTCGGGCACATCACGCCGCCGGAGTCGCCGCGGCAGCGGCCCACGCCGACACAGCGGAGCACGGCGCCCGCGAAGCCGTCCTCGTCGTGCGGGAAGGAGAAGAGGGTCTCGGCGGGCAACACCCCGGAGGGCGTGTGCAGCGCGAGGTCGTCGTCGAGCGGGGCCGGGGCCACGATGACGCCCGGGTTGAGCAGCCCCTCGGGGTCGAAGATCCCCTTGAAGGCGGCGAACGTCCGGATCATGCGGTGGCTGTACATGACCTCCAGCAGCTCGCCGCGGGCCCGCCCGTCGCCGTGCTCGCCCGACAGGCTTCCGCCGTGCCGGCCGACCAGGGCGGCGCCCTCGGTGAGGAAGCGGCGCATGGCGGCCCGGCCGGGGCCGGTGGCGAGGTCGAAGTCGATGCGCACATGGACGCAGCCGGCGCCGAAATGCCCGTACAGCACTCCGGTCAGCCCGTGCTCCGCCAGCAGTTTGCGGAAGTCGCGCAGGTATCCGGCCAGGTTCTCGGGTGCGACCGCCGCGTCCTCCCAACCCGGCCATGACTCGCCGCCGTCCACCAGGCGCGCGGCGAGCCCCGCCCCGTCCTCGCGCACACGCCACAGCGAGCGCCGTTCTGCCGGGTTCTGCACGAGCCGTCCGCCGGTCATCCGCCCCTGTGCCCCGAGCACGGCCAGGAGGTCGGCGGCACGGGCGTCGACGTCCGCCTGGTCGTCGCCGTCGAGTTCGACGTAGAGCCAGGCCCGCCCCTCGGGCAGTCCGGTGACGGAGTCCGGGCCGCGCCGGGTGCGCATGGTGGCGACGATCGCCTCGTCCATGCCCTCCACGGCGGTGGGGTTCCAGCGCAGGATCTCGGGGACGTCCTCGGCGGCGTCGACCACGTCGTCGTAGCCGAGCGTCAGCAAGGTGGAAGCCTGTGCGGTCGCCACCAGGCGGACCGTCGCGGACGGCGATGGCCCTGACCGTGGCCCGCCTCATCCACCCCACCCCGTGGGACCGCACAGCACACCGCAACGCCCTGCGCGACCTGGCCGGTCAGCGTCACCGCTCCGCCGCGGACGCCCGTGCCCGCTGCGCCGCGCTGGGCCTGCCGACCGAGCGGAGCCGCTTCGTCGCCGCCCTCGTGGACTTCCGTGAGGGGAAGGAGGGGACCGAACCGGAGAGGCGGCTGGTCGAGGACCTGAGAACGGCCGGTATCCCGGCCCTCGTCGGCGAACTGGCTCCCGGCCGCCTCGGCGCGCTGCTGGCCCTGCGGGTCTCCCAGCCCTGGCGCCCCGCCGTCGAACGCCTGTCAAGCACCGCGCTGGGCCTGACCTCGTACGCGGTGGTGAGCGTCGGCTCCGAGTTCACGGACCTGTCCGACGCCGCCCGCTCCTTCCGTGAGGCGGCCCGCGTCGCCGAGGCCACCCCGCCCGGCCAGCCCCTTCCCCCCGGCCGCTCCTTCCACGAGCTGTCCGACATCGGCCTCCGCCGCCTCCTGTACGCCCTCCGTGAGGACACCCGGGTCCAGGAATACGCCGAGCAGCAGTTGGGGCGGCTCATCGACCACGACGCCCAGCACGGCACCGACCTGCTGACGACCCTGCGCCACTACCTCGACGCGGCCGGCAACAAGACCGTCGCCGCGCGCCGGGGCTCCCTCTCCCGCGAGACCACGTACCAGCGTCTGCGCGCCATCGAGCGCCTCCTCGATCGCGACCTCGAGTCCGGCGAGCAGCGCACCGAACTGCACGTGGCTCTCACCGCCCTCGATGTGCTGCGCGCCCGCTGAGCTCGCGCCCCGGCGGGAGTCAGGAGCGCGTGAGTGGGGCTGCGCCGAAGGACACGTCGAAGCGGTCGCACCAGATGCTCACGCTGGTGTACCGGGACAGGTCGACGTCAGCGGGGACGGCGTAGTTCTGGCTCCCCTTGTTGCCCTTGAGCTTGCCGAGGCTGACATACGCGCCGTCGTCGAAGACGCGCCAGCCGGCCCGTCCCTCCTTCACCGGCGCGTCGGTGAGCCACACGCGCAAGTCCGGGCCGTTGCTGGTGTCGAGGTCCTCCAGCCGTACGACATGGGAACCGTCGGGGAGCCGTACGAGTTTGACGCTGCCGGAGGTGTCGTGCTCGTGGCTGATCAACGCGCCGGCCGCCACCGTCCGGGGCCGAGGAGCCGGGGAGGGCGACGCGGAGGGCGCTCCGGCCGGAGGCGCCGCGGTGGCCGCAGCGCCGGGCAAGGCCTCCTGCACGGTTCTGTCCTGCCACAGCTTCCACGGCTGGAACCAGTACAACCCCAAGCCCACACCGGCGGCCAACGCCACCAGCGCCCCCATGGCCCACGGCCTCCGCAGCGTCTTCCGTCCGCGCCCCATGCCCGCCCTCGATTCCTTCATGGTTCCTGCCACTTGCATTCAACGGGCCTGGCGGGCGGCGTGTCACCGGGCAACGGATGACGGAAGTCTTACGTCCGCACCCCGATCGGTAAGGCACATTCCGGTGCCCCGGTTCTCGTCGGCCGGCGGGGGCCGGCATCTGGTGGTGGCGTTTCGCCGTCGCAGGAGGCAGGTGAACGCTCGGCTCAGGGGCAGGGCATGCTCATGTAGAGGGCCTGCTCCCCCTCGGAGGGGGTGCCGTCGTAGAGCGTGGTGTCCAGCCCGCAGAAGGCGAAGCCCATGCGCTTGTACGCCCGGATCGCCGGCGCGTTGACGGAGGTGACCTCCAGCCAGAGGTGCCCTGCGCCCCGCTCGCGGGCGAACTCCACCGCGAGGTCCATCAGCGCGCGGCCGACGCCCAGGCCCCGGTGCTCCGGGGCGACCTCGATGTCCTCGATGGTCAGCCGACGGTTCCAGCCCGAGTAGGAAGCGGCGGCATATCCGGCCAGCTCTCCGGCGGCCCCGAGGGCGACGAAGGTGCGGCGATCGCCGTCGTCCTCGTCTGCGTGCCCGCCCTCGTCCTCGTCCTCGTCCTCGTCCTCGTCTGCAGGGAACACCTTCGTCAGGGGCGGTTCCACGACGGTCTCCGACAGGGCGAACCCGTCGTCGGTGACGGTCACCCGGAAGACGGTGTCGGTGGTGAAGGAGCCGTCCAGGGCCTCGATCGCCTCGGCGTCTTCGGGAGCGGCCGTGCGGTACCGGTAAACGGTCTCATCAGTGGTCACGGCACGACGCTAAGACTCATGATGGTCACATTCGACCTGTCTCCGTTCGCGTGACGGCATAACTGGTCGACCCTCGTCACCCTTTGACAGAGCAACGTTCAGTCGGTCTTTCCGGGACCGCTGGTCTCGAGGCCTTCCCAGAGGCGGACCAAGTGCACGTGCAGGGCGTCCTCGGCCTCCTCGGGGGTCAGGTGCCCTATGAGCACGTGGCTGGTCAGGC
This sequence comes from Streptomyces sp. NPDC002566, assembly GCF_042889585.1. Taxonomy (NCBI): domain Bacteria; kingdom Bacillati; phylum Actinomycetota; class Actinomycetes; order Kitasatosporales; family Streptomycetaceae; genus Streptomyces; species Streptomyces sp. NPDC002566. Next base: position 159,741 of record NZ_JBIARD010000007.1, read on the forward strand.
CATCCGCGAGGGCGAGCAGGGCCCTCGCCTCGCGCTGGGGATCGAGTGGGGAAGCGTCGTCGCCGGCCGAGCCCCTCTCGCCGGCCTCCGCGCTGAGGGCATCCGTGACGAGGCGGCAGAGGAGGTCGTGGAGGGCCTCGTAACTGGTTCTGAGTTTGGCGGCGAGCGGCTCGCTGACGGCAGCCTGGGCGACGAACGCGAGCCACACCCGCGCCTCGGCACGGTGTTCTCTGCGGAGCAGGGCGATCTCGGTGACCGCGTGACCCAGGGCGGAAGCGGCTGACTGGGCCGGGCTGCTGGACAGGCGGGCCCGTACGCGTTCGGTGATGCGCTCGCCGACGTGGTCGACGGCGAACAGGAGCATCTCCTCCTTGCTGCGGAAGCAACGCTGAACGGCACCGAGCGAGACCTCCGCACGGGCGGCGACGTCGCGCATGGTCACCCCCTCCGGGCCGTGTTCGTCGACGAGGAGGCAGACGGCCTCGGCGATCCGTCGGCGTCGGCTCTCGTAGTCCACCTGCTTGGGCATGATCGGGCGCCTCCTCTTTCCGATACGATCGTATCGTTTCTGGGCTAGGGTTCCGACGCCACCACTTCGACACATGGACGGGGAGACGAGAATCGTGCGGGACGCCCTATGGAAGATGTCTGCCGCAGCCCAGGCAGAAGCGGTCCGGAACGGAGACGTATCGGCCGTCGAACTGGTCGACAGCCACCTGGACCGCATCGCCGACGTCAACCCGCGAGTCAACGCGGTCACTCAGCTGATGGCTGAGCAAGCCCGGGAAGCAGCGGCGCAGACGGACGCACGCCGGGCCGCAGGCGAAGAGCTGGGACCTCTGGCGGGGGTTCCGTTCACGGTGAAGGAGACCACCGCCGTGGAAGGTGTGCCGACCACGATGGGAGCAGCGCGCTTCCGCGATCTGGTGGCGGCGGCCGACGCGCCCCCGGTGGCCCGGCTGCGTGCCGCCGGAGCCGTACCGATCGGGCACAGCAACATACCCACCCTGGTCCTGGCGGGTATGCACACCAGGAGCGAACTGTTCGGCGACACCGCCAACCCGTGGGACCGGAGCCGGACCCCCGGAGGCTCCAGCGGCGGCGACGCAGTGGCCGTCGCCACCGGCATGGCCACGCTCGGGCTCGGCAACGACTCCGGTGGATCGGTACGGATCCCGGCCTCGTTCTGCGGCGTGGCGGGACTGAAGCCCACCGCCGGGCGGTTCCCCGCGGACCACCGCGTTCTCGGCTCGGACGACCCGGGGCCGGCCTCACAGATGCTGGTCACCGACGGGCCCCTGGCCCGCAGGATCGCCGACCTGCGGCTGGCATACGAGGCGCTGGCCGGGGCCGACCCGCGGGACCCGCGGGCCGTACCGGTGCCCGTGCGCGGTGAGCCGCTGCCGGGACCGGTGAAGGTCGCGGTCGTCACCGATCCCGGCGGCCACGGCGTCCATCCGACGGTCCGCGGTGCTGTCGCGGCCGCTGCCGACGCACTGGGGGACGCCGGGTACGACGTCCGGGAGATCGAGGACGTTCCGCGGTTGGACGAGGCGCTGGAGGCGTACCACCGGATCGTCGTGACCGAGTTCGCCCCGACCTGGCCGGCGGTGCGGACACTGCTCGGCGAGGGCGGAGATCGCTACATCGGGATGACGATGGAAAGGACGCCGCCCGCCACCGCGGCGGAGTTCATGCAGCTGATGGGCGTCTGGCTGGGCATCCGCCGCTCCTGGGCGGAGTTCCTCGACGAGTACCCGCTGCTGCTCGGGCCGGTGTTCACAGAGCCCGCCGTCGAGCCGGGGCTGGAGTCACGCGACCGGGCAGGACGGGAACGCGTCGGCTCCGGCATGCGCCTGTGCACGGTGACCAGCTTCGCGGGCGTGCCCGGGGTCGCCGTGCCGACCGGAGTGGCCGACGGCCTGCCGTCCGGCGTGCAGATCGTCGGGCGCGCGTTCCGGGAGGACCTGTGCCTGGACGCCGCCCAGGAGGTCGAGGACCGCCTCGGAGTGCTCACACCGATCGATCCTCGCCCGGACGTCCCAGCGGCCGGACGGTAGGCGGCGCGGCGCCGAGCGACGCGAACGTGATCGACAGCGCGGAGCCACAACTACTGCGGCACTCCGGGCAGCCTTCTTCACGTCCATCTCGACGAAGGCCCGGTCCGTGCAACGAGGGCGGCCGATCCCGCGTCTGGCAGGGAGAACAGCCAGGAACCACCCCCTGAACGGAGTGCTCGGTGCTCATAGGACTGCTGACCGCCGTCGCGGCCTCGATTTGTTACGGCTCGGGCTCCGTCCTCCAAGCCGTCGGCTCCCGCAAGTCGGCCCGTCGCGCGGCGGCCGCCACCGGGCACACCAGCGGACAGGTCACCGCGCATGGCGGCCCCAGTCTCTCCTCCACCGCCCAGGCCGCGATGACCTGGGAGTTCGTCGTCGGCACGGTCCTGGACTTCGTCGGCTTCGGGCTCGGCGCGCTCGCCGCCCGTCTGCTGCCGCTGTTCCTCTCCCAGACGGTCATCAGCGCCAACCTCATCATCACGGCCGTCCTGAGCGTCAAGCTGCTGGGCATCCGGCTGACCCGGGCGGAATGGACGTCGATCGCAGTCGTCTGCTCGGCGCTGGTGCTGCTCGCGAGCGCGGCGGGTCCTGAGGGCAGCGGGCACACGCCGATCACCACCCACTGGTGGCTCCTCGCGGTCTCCGTCCTGCTGATGGCGGGCGGCACGGCTCTGGTCCGGCTGCTCGGCGCCCGGGCCGCGATCGTGGCCGGTCTGCTCTCGGGACTCGGCTTCGGCGCGCTCGGCGTGGGCGTGCGGGTGCTGAACGGGATCGATCCGTTCGACCTGGGCGCGCTCCTCGCCGACCCGGCCCTGTACGCCGTCCTCGTCGCCGGAGTCGGCGGCATGTACCTGCACACCGTCGCGCTGCAGATCGGCTCGGTGAACGGAGCCACGGCGGCGCTGGTGGTCGGTGAGACCGTGCTGCCCGGCATGATCGGCGTCTGGTGGCTGGGGGACGCCTCCCGCCCCGGTTTCGCCTGGCTGGCGGTGACCGGCTTCGTCCTGGCGGTCTCGGGCGCGGTCGCGGTGGCCTGGTTCGGCGCAGCGGAGGACACCGGGAGGGCCGGGAAGACCGGGGAGGACGGCCCGGCCTCGACCGACATCCCCGCCCAGAGGCCGGAGCCGGCCGGGGGCCGGGTCTAGGGAGGTCCGGGCGAGTACGTTCGCAGCCGGGGGCGAGATGAGCCGGCTCCGCTCGGGCTCACCGCAGACGGACTCCCGACCACGCACCGACATCGCACTGTCCGTCGGCATTGTTCCCCGCGGTCACGACCGTGCCGTCGGCACGCAGGCCGAGCGTGTGCGTCGAACCGGCCGCCACGGCGACGACGCCGCGCCAGCGGCCGACCTCGCATTGTCCGTAGCTGTTGTCTCCCGCTGCCAGGACGCGCCCGGACGCTGTGACTCCGACGGTGTGGTAGCTGCCCGCGTCGAGCGCCACCACATCCTCCCAGTCCTCGACCGCGCACGCCCCGCTCGCCCGGTCCCCGGCTGCAACCGCCCGCCCGTCGGCTCTGAGGCCGACGGTATGCACAGCCCCGGCTGACACGGCCACCAGGTCACGCCACCCGTCGACGGCACACTGCCCTCGCCGGTCGTTCCCCACGGCCAGTGCACGACCGTCCGACTGGACACCGACCGAGTGCCAGTCACCACAGCACAGCGCGACCGTCTCGCGCCAGGACCGCACGTCGCACTGGCCTTCCGCGCTCCGGCCGACGGCCAGCACGCGGCCGTCGGCGAGGAGCCCGAGCGTGCGCCGCCAGCCTGCGGCCACGGCCGTCACACCGTGCCATGCGGCGACATCGCACTGCCCGTCGCTGTTCCACCCCGTCGCCAGCACCGTGCCGTCCGACCGGAGCCCTACCGTATGAGACCTGCCTGTGTTCGCTGCGGTGTGGACGTTGCCGGCTGCCACCGCGACGACGTCCTCCCACCGCTCGACGCGGCATTCACCGGCAGCGGAGTGGCCCACGGCGAGGACCGTTCCATCGAACCGCCGTCCGACCGAATGACGTCTCCCGGCAGCCAGCACCGACATGTCAGCGAACAATCCCACTCCACGGCGTCGGCGCGATCTCGCGAGATCCCACCCTAAGTCGGTCCGGCATCAGCGCGGGGTCCCGGCCGACAAGGGGCGCTGTGCCCGGCCGCTCCCCCCGATGACCCGCGCGAGCGCATCCCTCGCGTACTCCTCGTCGTACTCCCCACCGGTCAGCAGCACTTGCAGACAGATGCCGTCGAGCAGAGCGACCAGGGCACGCCCGGTGCGTGGGTCGGTGCGCCGGGAGAGCAACTCGGCGACCTCCTCGCACCATTCGGCGGCGACGGCGCGCAACGCGGGGCGGCGCAGCGCGGCGAGATAGAGCTCGTACTCCAGCTCCACGCCGGCGCGGTCGCCGCCCAGCCACTGGCCGGTCAGCCGGGCCAGCTCGGCGGCGAGGTCGCTGTCGGGGTCGGCGAGGGCCCCGCCGTGTTCGCGCACGACCTTCGCGAAGCCCTCGCCGGCCTGGCGGAGGGCGGCCACGAGCAGGTCGTCCAGGCTCTTGAAGTGGTACGTGGTGGAGCCGAGCGGCACGTCGGCCTCGGCCGCGGCGGTGCGATGGCTGAGGCCGGAGATGCCGGAGCGCCCCACCACCCGGATCGCGGCGTCGACGATGCGCCGGCGCCGCTCGGGGTCGTACCGTCGTGGCGCGGCCATCAGTGGGCTCCTCCGAGATTGAGCAGCACGACGCCGAGGATCACGAAGAGGATCCCGGCGAGCTTCGCGGGTCCTGCCGTCTCGCCGAGGAAGAGGATCCCGATCGCGGCGACCGCCGCGGTGCCCGCCCCGGCCCAGATCGCGTACGCGGTGCCGACCTGCATCACCTTCAAGGTCTGCGCGAGCAGTGCGAAGGCGATCAGATATCCGACCACCGTGCCGAGCGACGGCCACAGCTTGCTGAACCCCTCGCTGAACTTCATGGCCGTCGTCCCGGCCACCTCCGCCGCGATGGCCGCGGCCAGCAGTCCGTATCCCATGTGTACGAGTGTACATATCGTTGTGTACGGGCGTACACAGCCTTGCCACGACGGTCCGGGATCACACCCGCGCCGCAACTTGCCGCTGAGGAGGGCGGGTTAAGGCGGCAGCGTCCGAAAAACAGATCATCATTTCTGCGCCGGGACTATAAGATCGACGGGTTCTCGGCTCCCGTGTGTCGTCCGGTGACTGCCGCCCCGGTCGTGAAAGGACCCAAGTGAAGTTCTGCCGTCGCCTTGCCGTGGCCGCCACCGTCACGGTGGCCACCCCCGTCGCGCTGATCACCGCCGCTCCTGCCTTCGCCGCCGGGACGCCCGCGGGGCCGACGCAGAACCAGCCGACGTACGCGGAGTTGACGCAGGCGGCCACCGACGCCCAGAAGGCCTACGACGCGGCCGTCACGGCGGCGACGGAAGGGCGCAAGGAGCTCGACGCCACCCTCAAGGCCCTGGACTCCGACGCGCACCCGCTCAAGGCGGCCGTCATCGCAGCGACCAAGACGGCCAAGGAAGCGGCGGCCGCGAAGGACGCGGCCGAGAAGGCCGTGACGGACGCCGAGGCCAAGCTCGAAGCGGCACAGAGCGACACCGAGAAGGCCGAGGCGCAGAAGGCCCTCGAGGCGGCGGAAGGCGAGCTGGCGAAGGCCATCGCGGCCGAGCAGGTCGCCGACGCGGCGGCCGAGCAGGCCGGCACCGCACTCGGCGACGCCCGGGTGGCGGCCGTCCGCAAGTACCACCAGATCCAGCAGGCTTTGGAGAAGGCCCGGGCTGCCAAGGAGGCCGCCGACAAGGCGCTGGCCACCGCCAAGCAGTGCGTCCGGGAGGACGGGCTGACCTCGCTCGCGGTGGGGCTGCCGGCCGAGGTCGCCGCCGGAAGCACCGTCGACTTCACCTTGCGCGTGACCAACGGCACCCAGCGCACACTGGCCGTGGATCCGCTGGTCTTCTTCCACGAGGCCGGGAAGGGTGGCGGTGTGAAGGACCCTCTCAAGGTCGAATGGTCCAACGGCCCCATCTGGCAGACCCTGAACGGTGAAGGGCCGGAGCACATCGCCCGCATCGAGGCCATGAAGCCGGGCGAGCACAGCGACGTGAAGCTGCGCATGACGGTCGATCCCGGTGCCAAGGACTCCGATGCCTTCGCCCTCCTCGCCGGTGACGCCTCCGATGCGTACAACCCGTGCGTGCTGGGCCCGATGAAGCGCTACGACTTCAAGCTCACGCCCGCAGGCGGCAAGACCGACCCGGTCGACGACGCCAAGCCCGGCGATCCCGGCCGGAACGACGACGAGCGGCCCGGCGCCGCGCAGCCCGGCAAGGGCTCCGGCCTCTCGGCGCAGGGCGGCGCGTCCCAGCAGGTGACCACGACGACGGCCACGGGGTCCGGCACCCACGGCAGCCTCGCCGCGACGGGTTCCTCCTCCGCTATGACGCCGATCGCCCTGACCAGCGCCGCCACCGTCGTACTCGGTGCCGGATTGGTCGTCGGCGCGCGCCGACGCAGGTTCACGGGCGAGGTCTGATCGCCGGCCGCGAGGCACAGGCCGGCCCTGCAGGTGGTCCAGCCTGCAGGGCCGGCGATCAGGGCCTGGGGGCGTCGGCGGGACCGCGGACCCGCGGTGCGTCAGGCGTGCACGTGGCGGGGTGCGGTCGCCCTTCGTGGAGCGGCGTGGTGGGCGGGGCGGTCGGCTGAGCCTGCGGCCCGGAGACGCTGCAGCCACAGGGACGCCGTGAGCAGGAGACCGGTGAAGATGGTCAGGAGGAGGGCGGACACCCACATCTGCCGGCTGCCGGGAGACTGCCAGCCCGTCCAAGCTGTCGATGCCGCCCACACAAGGACGCCCACCACGTAGAAGACGCGAACCTGGCGCAGTTGTCGCACGGCCCGCAGGGACTTGACGCGATCAGTCTTGGATGCCATGTCGGCCCGTGTACCCCGGTGTGCGCGCTTAAGCGGATCGAGTTCTTCGCTTCGCGCCGCCGATCATCCTTGCCGTCGCTGCCCGGTCTCTCCCTCGAACTCACGTCGTACTGCCGCACCTTGGTCTTCGATCAGGCCGGCGTCGTCGGGGAAGTCCAGAACCGTGCCGCAGTGGCTGCACAGCCTGCCGTCCTCGGCCGGCGTGCCGCACGCCTTGCAGAACCGGTTGGGCTGGTCGTTTCCGGTCTCGGGTGCCATGGCTCTCCTCAACGCGATGGATGGTGACGGCTGTGGAGTGCCCGTGATGTCGCGGTTGATTCCCCGCCTGGCCCCGGCTGTGCCTCCCGGTCCATGCCGTCGCCGGCCGTTGGACCCTCTCCGCCCGGATGACTTCAGGCGGTCGACGCCAGACGGCCACGGCCCGCACAGGGGGGTATCCCCCCTTCCGATCTTGGGGTGAGCCGGATCGCACCCCGCCCGGCAGCGAAACTAGCGTCGAGCCATGACTTGGACTCTGCGGAAGCACCTGGCCATGGCGCTCGGTGTCGCCACGCTCCTCGCCGCCGAGGTGGCCCCCGCCGTCGCACAGCCCGCCGGCCGCACCCTCGCGGAGCAGTTACGCCGGGACACCGAGGCGATCCACGCGCTCGGCGTCAGCGGTGTGCAGGCCCGCGCGATCGCTGCCGACGGCAGGCAGGCGGTCGCGACCAGCGGTACCGCCGATCTGGACACCGGCCGCCCGGTCTCCCCCCGCGGCTGGTTCCGCATGGCCAGCACGTCGAAGACGCTGGTCGCCACCGTGGTCCTCCAACTGGAGGCCGAGGGCCGGCTGTCCCTGCACGACACGGTCGACCACTGGCTGCCAGGAGTGGTGCAGGGCAACGGCAACGACGGCAGCCGGATCGCCGTCCGCGAACTGCTCCAGCACACCAGTGGAATCCGCGACGACCTGCCCGGATACACCACGCCTGATGAGTACTACGAGCAGCGCCACGACGTCCACGATTCCGAGCAGCTGGTCGCCCGGGCCATGGCGCACGCGCCGCACCCCTTCGAGCCCGGTGAGGGCTGGGCGTACTCCAACACCGGCTACGTCCTGCTCGACATGATCATCCGGAAGGCCACCGGTCGACCCGCCCACCGGGAGATCGAAGACCGCATCCTGCGCCCGCTGGGCCTCGACCAGACCCGGTGGATGGGCGCCTCCCCCACCCTGCCCCGGCCCCACGCCCAGGCCTACGAGTTCTTCGGTCCCGGTTCCCGGGTGGACGTCACCGACCAGATACCCGTGGACCACGAGAACCTGTCGTGGGTCACCACCACCCGGGACGAGAACCGCCTCTTCCGCGCGCTGCTCGGTGGCCGCCTGCTCCCCGCACGGCAGCTGGCCGAGATGAAGCGGACCGTCGCCGTGAGCGCCGAAGTCGAAAAGCTGTGGCCCGGCGGCCGATACGGGTTGGGCCTGGTCGGACGTCCCTTGGCCTGCGGAGGGACGTACTGGAGCCACGAGGGCGGGGACGGCGGCTTCATCACCCTCAACGGCGTCACCGACGACGGCAGGCGGAGCGTGGTGGTCTCCATGTCCGAGGCCCGCGGCGACACCCCGGAGCACATCCTGGAGCAGGAGAACGCGGCCGGCGCCCTGGTCGAGCACGCACTGTGTGCCGGGGGCCCCGGCACACAGTGAGCGGCCGGCCGTTGTTCGAGGGCGTGTGGAAGCCTCAGGGCTTCAGCTCGTACGCCCCCGAGAGAGCCTCGACGCGCTGCCAGACGCGCTCCGAGCGCGCACCGTCGACGACCGGGCGCCGGACCGCGCCGAGCGCCCAGTGCTGCTGGGCCTCGGTCGCGGAGTCCTTGCCGTGCAGCTCGACGGCGTGCGCGGAGAAGTCCCGCACGAGGACGGCGAACAGTTCGTCGAGGACGTCCTCGTCGAGGCCCGCGAGGGCTGCCTGCTCCAGGACCAGCTGCCCGTGGACGACGAGCGCGAAGAGCTGCCCGACGGCGAGGAGCAGGTCGAGGTCCCGGCTCTGCTCCTCGTCGGGAGCGGCCGTGCGGACGAACTCGCAGAGCGCGTCGGCCTGTTCGCGGAAACGGGCCACGTTGGACAGGTGGGCGTACGCGTCGAACGCCGGCCGCCAGTCGTGGAAGCGTACCGAGCCGAGACCGCGGGCCGGCCCCTGCCGGAAGAGGAAGTCGTCGTCGGCGGCGTCGAGACGGGTGGGGACGGGCTCGTAGGCGACCGGGTCGAGGAGGTGGTTGCGCATGAACTTGAGGATCAGCGCCAGGTTGACGTGGACGGTGCCCTCGAGCTTCGGCAGGCCGCGGATCTCGACGGCGGCCTGGGCGAAGTAGTTGTCCTTCTCGAAGCCCTTGGCGGCGATGACGTCCCACATCAGGTCGATGACCTTCTCGCCCTCGGTGGTCACCTTCATCTTCGTCATCGGGTTGAAGAGGAGGTAGCGGCGGTCGTCGGGGCCCGCGGTGCGGAAGTAGTCGACGGCGCGGTCGCTGAACAGCTTCATGCCGACGAGCCGGACGTACGCGTCGGTCAACTCCCGTCGCACGTGCGGGAAGGCGGTGACGGGACGGCCGTAGAGGATGCGGTTCTGCGCGTGGGTGACGGCCTCGTACATCGCGTGCTCGCAGATGCCGATGGAGGCGGTGCACAGGTTGAACTTGCCGACGTTGACGGTGTTGAGGGCGGCGTCGAAGGCGGCGCGGCCGGTGTGCAGGACGTCCTGGGGGGCGACTGGGTAGTCCTCGAGGCGGAACTCGCTGACGTACTTCGAGGAGTCGACGACGTTCTTGACGAGGTGGTACGCCGGGTGGCGGCTGTCGGCGGCGAAGAAGACGTAGCCGTCGGGGCCCTCGACGTCGGTGCGGCGGCCGAAGACGGAGACGAGCCCGGCGGCGTTGCCGTTGCCGATGTAGTACTTGGAGCCGGTGGCCCGGAAGCCGCCCGTGCCGTCGGGCTCCAGCAGCATGTCCGTGGAGTAGATGTCCGCGCCGTGTGCCTTTTCGGACAGGCCGAAGGCGAACACCTCGCCTTGGGTGAGGAGTTCCGCGGCGCGGGCCCGTGCGGCGGCGTTGTCGCTCTGCCAGACGGGGCCGAGGCCGAGGATGGTGACCTGCCAGGCGTACCAGTAGTCGAGGCCGTAGAAGCCGAGTATCTCGTTGAGGGCCGCGATGCGGGCGGTGTCCCAGCGCTTGTCGTCCTCGCCTTCGCGGGCGGCGGAGGCCGGGGTGAGGAAGGTCGCGAAGAGGCCCTCCTTCGCGGCGAAGGCGAGGAAGTCGCCGAGCCAGGCGCGGGTCCGGTAGTCCTCGATCAGCTGTCGCTTGCCGCGCTCCTCGAACCAGTCGACGGTGGCGCGCAGCAGCCTGCGGGTCTCCGGGTCGAAGTGCGCGGGGTCGTACGTCCGCGGGTTGAAGAGCAGGGCGTCGGCCATGGGTGCCGCCTTTCGGCTGGGAGGGGTGCGGGTGAGTGTGGGTGGGTTCGTTTCCCCTGGGGCGGGTCCCGAGGGGCTGGTCAGGGGGGTGCCCGGGGGGGCGGATGCCGGGGGTCTGCTCGGCCGGTCAGCGGCCGGTGGCCAGGCCGGTCAGCGTGGCGAGGACGTCGTCGAGCCAGGCGATCATCATCCGTTCGTAGGCGATGCCGCCGCGCAACACGACGTGCTGAAGCTCCCGTTCGGCGTCGGGCGGGCCGTCCACCGGGGACTCCCCGAAGTCGCGGGCCTCGCCCGTCAGATAGTGGGCGAGGCGGTCCGCATGCACCTGCCGGTGCCGTTCGACTTCGTCGATCAGGGTGGCGGGATCGTCGAAGGCCGCGCCGCGGACCTTCACGGCCAGGTCGTGCCGGACGCTCTCGGGTTCGGTGGGCTCATGGAGCCACGCCGAGAGCGCGGCACGGCCGGGCTCGGCGACGGAGTACTCCTTCTTGTCCGGACGCCCGTACTGCGGGACCTCCCGGACGTCGATCCAGCCGTCGTTCTCCATGCGCTTGAGCACGCGGTAGATCTGCTGGTGCGTGGCGGTCCAGAAGTATCCGATGGACCGCTCGAACCGCCGGGCCAGCTCGTAGCCGGAGCCCGCCTTCTCCAGCAGGGAGACGAGGATCGCGTGCTCAAGTGCCATGTCGCCCATCCTGCTATGCACCGAGTTGCATAGCAATGATGTCGCGGTGAGACGCGACTCACCCGGCGTGCGTCGCGCGGGTCACTGTCGACGCAGGCGTGTTCACTCAGCCGACTTGTTCTGCTTCTTGCCGTGGGACTTCAGTTCCGCCTTCTGAGCCTTTCCGGCCTTCTGCGACTTGCCGGAGCTTTTGCCGGGTGACGCGGGCTTCGTCCTGTTCCCGGCTCCGCTGTGGGACGCGCCATGAGATGCCGGGCTACGGCCCGCGCCGTCGGAGGTGGGACGGATGTCGCGTACGGGGGTGACTTCATGAACGGGCTGGTCGGCGGCCTCTCGCAGCGAGGGCGAGGCCGTAGGGGCCTGCGCTGCTGCGGCGTCGTCCTTTGTCGTCACGGCGCTGCCGTCGGGGGCGGCCTTCTCGGCAGGGCTGCTGACGGCCCGTGACGGGCGCTCGTCGCTTCGCTGGTTCGGGAAGACGTCGGTGACTGCGAGAGTGGCAGCCATGGCGGTGACGAGGGCGACGGTACCGCCGGCCGCGAGAACCCGGCTCCGTGCAGGAGCGGGTCGGTCGGGGGCGGGACGTAGGGGAGCCGGATGTGCGGACTGATGGGTCGCGTCGTCGTTCTTTGGTTCTCGACCCCGTGCGGCGGCTGTGACCTCGACCGTGGGCGTGGGGCGCGTGATGGGCGCTGCGGGGGCGGAGGGAGCCGTCCTGTCCGCCACGGAGGCCAAAGTGCGGGCGCATTCGAGCGCGGAGGGACGGGTCCGCTCGTCCTTGGCTGTCATGTCCCTCAGCAGCGCAGCGAGTTCGTCCGGCAGGGCGCTGGGCAGTACGGGTGGGCGGTGGAGCCGCGCGATGGCCGCTTCCAGAGGGCCGCCGTCGTACTCGAGCCTGCCTGTCAGGCATTCGAGGAGCACGAGTCCGAGGGCGTAGATGTCGGCGGGCCGACCGACGGGCTCGCCGAGCACCTGTTCCGGGGAGAGGTAGGCGGCGGTGCCGACGATCGTGCCGGTGACCGTGCGGGTGGTGGCGTCGACCAGTCGGGAGATGCCGAAGTCGGTCAAGTAGGGGCGGTTCGATGCGCCGAGAAGGATGTTGGACGGTTTGACGTCACGGTGGACCACCCCCTCCGCATGGGCGTGGGCCAGGGCCCGGGCCAGGTCGGCGCCGAGTTCCGCGGTTTCCCGGGGCGACAGAGCGCCTTCGGCGATACGGGCTTTGAGCGTGGAGCCCTCGACCAGTTGCATGACCAGGTAGGCGCGGTCGTCATGCCGTCCGGCGTCGTAGGCGGTGACCAGGCCGGGGTGCTGCAACCGGGCGAGGATGACGGCCTCGCTCGAGAACCCTTCCTCCGGTTCGACGCCGGTGCCGGGCCGGAAGACCTTCACCGCCACGGCACGCCTGAGGCGCAGGTCGAAGCCGCGGTACACATCCGCCGCGCCACCCGAACCGATGCGGGCGTCCAGCCGGTAGCGGCCGGCCAGTATGTCGGCCGAACACCGGGAGGCCAACGCCCTCGCGGACTCGCGGAGCCGCATTCCATCTCTCCTCATGCTTCGAAGCACCATTGTCGCGGGTGCCCGTTTGTCGAGGCACGCCGGACGCAAGTACCCGTGAAGTGTCGGACTACCCCTCGGAACCGTATTGCAGGATCGCGGGTCAGGCGGGCGCAGGACTTCGGTCAGGCGGAGGAGCATGCTCCACCCGTCACAACCGGTCGAGTTCCCTCGTGGTGCGTCCGAGGTAGGTGACCGACCCGTCGTCGGGCACGTCCAGCTCGTGGAAGCCCATACGGTCGTAGAAGGCTCTCGCTCGGGTGTTGGCGGTCGCCATGCAGAGATGAACGGCCGGCACCCCCCTGTCCTGAAGGGCCTGGAGGAACGTCCTCATCAGTCGGCGTCCGTGTCCGAGGCCCTGCCATTGCGGCAACAGGTCTATGTGCAGATGCGCTGGATGGTCGGCGACTTCCGGGACGACCATCCGTTCGGGATTGTGGAGCAGGTGGGCGATCGCCTCGTCGGGGGTGCGGGTCGGTGTCGGCGGTGCCGGGTAGCGGGCGGCTACCAGGGGCAGCCATGTGGTGCGGAAGGCTTCGGCGAAACGTGGCGTGTCGGCGGTGCCGAGGATGTAGCCGACCGCCTGGCCGTGTCCGTCGTCCAGCACGAAGGCCGACTCCGGCTCCAGGTGGACGTAGGGTGCGGCGAACGTGGCCGGGAAGATGCCGGGGTCCTCGTAATGAGGGCGGCTGTCCTGGCCGCCGTGGGCGGTACGGATGCAGATGTCGTCGAGGGCCGGCCGGTCCTCCGGGCGGTAGGGGCGAATTCCTGGCGGCATCGTCATGACGGCATCGTGCCCCATGGCCCGCTCACCGCGGTACGCCTCAAGTGAGCCGCCCGCAAGCCGTGCGAAGCTTCCTGACATGTAGCGCCCGAGGGAGCGCCGTCTCCCCTCCCCCGTGATGCGCAGCCGCGTCGCCCGGCCCCTCACACGATCGTTCCTTCCGACTAGTCCGAGTGGCTCACCCGGCGAACGCCTTCACCGCGGATTCGCCGACCGTGATTAGCGTGGGCGGCATCGACACGGCACATCAACCGAACCCATAGGAGCTCTTCGTGAGGCGTAGGCGTACTTCTGGCGGATGGGCCGTCACCTCGGCGGCACTCGCGATCGTCCTGACCACGGCGACTTCGGCCGCCGCCGCCCCCTCCTCGACCGGCGTCATCGCCGCGCCGGCGGCCACCACCGTCGGCAGTCCGGTCCAGCTGACCGCCACCGTCACCTGCGGAGCCGACCCGAGCGGCGGTCTGGGCATGTCCTTCTTCGACGGCGGTGACCTGCTGGACACCGTCCTCGTGGGGGTCGACGGGCAAGCCACCTACAGCGCGTCGTTCAGTTGGGCCGGCACGCACAACATCACCGCCGCATACAACGGCAACGGGGCCTGCGACGCGTCGAGCAGCACGACCACCGTCCAGGTGTCGGCCTCCCCCGCTCCTTCAACCCCTTCAACGCCCGGGTTCCCCGGTCTCTGCCTGCTCACCTGCGGCGGTCTGTTCGGGTTCACCACCGGGGACATCACCAACAACGTGATCATCCACTGAGCCACGCCAGGGCTGTAACCGGCTGGGACCTGCCGGCGAGCACACCGGACGGCGTCGGCAACCGCCGCAGCGCAGGGCGGTCCCGTCCGTGTCGGCCGACGGCCCGAGACGGACGGAACCCCCTGCGCGTAAGGTGCGGCCGGTCTGCGCGGGAGGCGGGTCAGGTCAGCAGGGTGACGGAATAGTCGAACGTGGTGCCCGTGACGGTGTATGTGGCCGTCTGGCCGTTGTCGCAGTAGGACACATAGGACGTGCCGAACTCACTGACGCCGCCGACCGCCTCGACGTACGGACGGACATCGGTCCCCTGCGGTAACGAGGTGGCGGACAGGTCGACGATCCGCGTCTGGTTGATCGGGTAGTCGTCGGTCGGGGCCAGATGCTCGCCATCGCGGGTGGCGGGGGCCCAGGACAGGACGAAGCCCGCGTTGTTGACCACGGCCACCTTCTGCACGCAGGGCTGGGCCTGTGCGGGCGCGGCCGCGGCGCTGACCGAGGGCAGGACGGCCATCGCCGTCGCGCACGCCAGGACTGTGGCCGACCGGCGACGTATCCGGTTCATGATCGGAACTCCTCTTCCCGGCCGGGACCGTCCCGGCCGACGCCCGGTCAAGTAGCCTGATGGAACGTCAGTAAACGTCTGGGTGCGGTGCATTGGCGTCACGGGCGAGCTCACCGGTGGTTCGGACAGAGGCGGACGCCGCAACGACGTGAGGACAACCGCGCGGTCACGGCGTCGGCGGGATCAGTCGACGGCGGGGAGCTGCCGAGCGAAGTGGCGGACGGCGTCGGTGAAGGCGTCCGGGTCGTCGAAGTTCGCGAGATGTCCTGCTCGCGGGATCAACTCGACCGGGCGCAGGGATGTGCGCGAGCGAAGTCCGCCTCGCTGGCACGAAAGACCGCGTCCTTTTCGCCATTCAGAATCAGTACCGGTGCCTTCACCCAACGCATCGCACCCGAGTCGAAACGTCCCAGCACGTCGCCCCAGGCGGCCGGCAAGGTGTGGAAGGCGCAACCGGAACGGATGGTCGCATCCACTACGTCCGGCGGATAGAGCCGCCGCAGCAGCCGGTCGTTCCACCGGGTCAGCCGCTCCGCCGAGAGATGTGGGACCAGTTGGGCCACCCATCGATACGGCACGGCCCGGAGGCCGCGGATGGCGGCGCTGGCACCGGCGAGGATCAGCCCACGCAGGCTCTCCGGGCGACGCCGTGCGAACTCCAGCGAGGCGTATCCGCCGAGCGAGTGTCCGACGACCAGAGCCGGTCCGCGTACGGCCCTCCCCGCGACTGGGAGGACGGCAAGAAGTGGCTCTACCGGGCCCTGATGCTGGCGTCCTTGGCAGGGGTCCATCTGATCGTCAAGCTGATCTTCCCCGGCACCGGGGACGAGGACACGCCGGACGGTGACCGGCACGGGGATGACGCGGACGACCGCACCGATCCGGATCGGGCCACCCGGCGAGACGCGTGACCGATTGATCCGGCTCGTCTGCCCGTACTGACAATTACCTTGCCGCGCAAGACAGTTGCCGACTACCTTGCACCGCATGACAAAGGGGCTGCCCCCCGCCGGTGACCAGCGTCGCAGTCAGCTGCTGCGCGGAGTACTCGATCTGTGCCTGCTGTCGCTGATCGCCGAACGACCGCGGTACGGCTTCGAGTTCGTGGCCGCACTCGCCGACAGCGGACTGGATCTCGTGAGCGAAGGCAGTATCTATCCGTTGCTCGCACGGCTGGAGCGTGAGGGGCTCATCTCGTCGTACCGCGCCCCGTCAGCCAGCGGTGGCGCCCCGCGCAAGTACTACCGCCTGACGGACACGGGACGTGTCGAACTGGCGAGTGGCCGGACCGTCTGGCACGCCTTCAGTCGGCGTGTCGGGCGGATCCTGAGCGCGACCGAGAACACGGGGGAAGGCACACCATGACCGACCAGCGCACCATGACGAACCAGCAGATACTCGCGGTCTGCCGCAGCAACTGGGAGTACCGGGGCATCGACGACCGATCTCTCCGGGAGATGCTCGATGAACTGTCCGCTCATCTGGAGGACGCGGCCGCCGCGGGTCGCACACCTCGAGACGTCGTGGGCAACGACGTCACCGACTTCGCCGCCTCCTGGGCGCGGGCCCGCGCCCCGTTCACCCGTCGGCTGCTGCGTTCGACGGCGATGCTCTGCTGCATGATCGGCTGGCTGATAGTGGCCACCTGTCTGATCCGGTGGACCACCCAACGGGCGGTGAGCGTCAACGACATCACCTTTTGGACCGTCGTCGCAGCGGTAACGGTCGCCTGGGAACTGAGGCGCGGCAGCCTGGGGATCGGCCGCAGCCTCGCGGTCGCGCTCGTCGTCGGCTTGCCGGCGGTACTGCTTGCCCGATGGCTGGGCGGCGACGGCACGTTGTTCACCGTGCCGCTGTGGGCAGCCCCGGTGCTCCTCCTTCCCGGACTGCCCTACGCCGTCGCGGACATACGGGCCAGGAGGAACACCGCGCCTGGCGCCGGTGAATGACGGTCAGTAAACCGACACACCAGAGGCCCCGGCACCTCCCAGATCACTTCTTCTTCCCGGACGCGAGCACATCCGGACAGCTCCGCCTCGGCGAGCACGATCAGCGGTCCACCGTAGGACTCGATTCACTCGACTGTCGGCCGTGACGTCGTCCCCGCGTCCCCGGGACGTGTCCCAGGGCATCCCATGCTCCCCTGTTTTCGCAGGTCGAGTGGGGTGGGACGGTTCCACCGTGGGAGAGGCGGCGGCGGGTGTTGTGCGGGGCCTCTCTCGTCCTCGAAGCTCTGGGTGTCGGACCGAACGAGGCGAGAACGACCGCCCCGGCAGCAGTCCCGACGACACCCACTCCGTGCCTGTGCAGCGAAGCACCCGTGTGCCCGAGTGGGCCCGGAGCACATACGACTGATCTGAGAAGAAGGAAGACGCACATGAACCCCACGTCCCCCGTTCGCCGCCGTCCGGTTCGCCGCGCGGCCGTCGCCGCCGGGCTGGTCCTGGCCGTCGCGCTCGGTGTGTCGTCGACGCAGGTGTCGGCGCACGCGACCGTCCCTGCCGGCGCGAAGGCGTCCACCGCCGCGCCCCAGTCGGTCAGCGGCACCACCGGCCAGGCGGTGACCCGGGTCGCCGACTTCTACGGCGCGTACATCGACGCGAAGGGCGACTACACCGACCCCGACCCCACGCTGGCCACGGCGCTCCGCAAGCACTACCTGACGCCCGACTTCGCCAAGCGGCTGGCCGCCTGGGAGGCGAAGAACGGGCTGGACGGCGTGCTGCGTGCCCAGAACGTCCCGGCCCGGTGGACCGTGACCGACAACGGCGCCGTGGGTCACGCCCACGAAGTCGTCGTCACCCTGACCTACGGCAGCGGGACGACGCCGCAGAAGACCAAGCTGTTCGTCCTGCTGGAGCGGTACAACCACATCGCCGACATCACCACCACGAGCAGCCGCTGACACGCGTCGGTGCCGGGGTGCGAGACGTCGTGCTCGTCCCGTCGGGGCCGGACGTGAAAAAGCTGTTGGCGGACCGCTGCGGCCGCTGCTAGCTTTCCGTAGGCCGTGCGAGAGAACGAGGAGGTGGTACCCGTGAACGCAGTATCGACATGGGTGCTTCCCTCCGGGGTCACGGTCGGGCGATAGGTCGTCCGGGAGCGCCGTTCAAGAGCACTCCCGAAAGGCACGACCATGCGATTCACTTCCGAGCAGCGTCTCGACGACGGCGTCCTCGAGCGCGAGTTCACCCTCGGCGCGATCCCCGGCACCCTGTGGACGCCCGGGTCCGCACCGGCCCCGTTGGTCCTGATGGCCCACAACAACGGTCTGCCGAAGGCGGATCCGCGGCTGGTGGCCCGGGCGCGGTACACCGCGGCGCGCGGCTACGCGGTGGCCAGCATCGACGCCGCCGGGTGCGGTGACCGTCCCCGTTCCGCCGCCGACGAGCAGGCCCGCGCCGACCTGCGGCGGGCCATGCGGGCCGGTGAGCCGGTCGACGAGATCTTCGAGTCCTTCATCGGCCCGCTCGTCGAGAACGCGGTCCCCGAGTGGCGGACAACTCTGGACGCCCTTCTCGAGCTGCCCGAGGTCAGCGGCCCGGTGGGGTACTCCGGAGGGTGGGCCGCGCTCGGCATCCGGCTGGCGGTGGTCGAGCCGCGCATCGCTGCCGCGGGCTTCTTCGCCGGGGGGTACGTGCCGCGTGCCCAGCGTGAGGAGGCCCGGCAGGTCACCATCCCGCTGCTGTTCCTGTTGCAGTGGGACGACGAGGGCAACCCCCGGCAGCGGGCGCTGGAGCTGTTCGACTCCTTCGGCAGCCAGGAGAAGACGTTGCACGCCAATCCCGGCGGGCACATGGGCACCCCGTGGTTCGAGCTTGAGGACGGGTGCCGGTTCTTGGACCGGCACCTGAAGTGAGGTCGGGCTGACACATCCGCCCCGATCGCGGCGGCACCGGCCATCGGCGGTGCCGGCCGGTCGGGGCGGTGCTCGTGGAGGTCTCGGCGATGCCGTAGGGGCTTCTTGGCCGGAGGTCCGGGAAGTCATCAAACCCGGAGGTCAGGGTATGCGGTAGTGACTTCTACCGTTCGTACGAAAGTGGTGCCCTGCCATGGCCGAGACTCAGGACGTCATCGAACTCATCCTTCAGGACCACCGGCGCATGGAGGACCTGTTCCGCCTGATGCGCAGTGTCGAAGCCGACCGGGCCTCGGCCCTTCAGGAGTTCGCGGACCTGCTGGTCGCCCACGCGGTGGCGGAAGAGGCCGAGGTCTATCCGGCCCTCAAGCGGTACAAGAACATCGACGACGAAGAGGTCGAGCACGGCGAGCACGAGCACGACGAGGGGAACAAGGCTCTCCTGGAGCTCTTGGAGGTGGAGGAGGTCGGCTCCGAGGAGTGGGACTCCAAGCTGGAGGAACTGGTGGAGGCCGTCACCCATCACGCCGACGAAGAAGAGCGCACCATCCTCAACGGCGCGCGGGAGAACGTGGCGATGGGGCGGCGGGAGGAGTTGGGAGCGGCGTTCCTGGAGGAGCGCGAGCGTCAGCTGAAGTCCGGCTGCGGCTCGATCGACAACGTGCGTCGGATCGTCAACTCATGACGGCGGTGCGGCGAGAGGCGAGTCGGGTGCTGCCGCTCAGCGCCTCGTCTCGTATCTGGTCAGGACCACACCGCCGGGAAACGTCCGCGTCTCCACCAGGTTCACGTTCACCCAGCTGTCCAGCGCGGTGAAGAACGGCGTGCCGCCGCCCACCAGGACCGGATGGGCGGCGATCACGTACTCGTCGATCAGCCCGGCGCGCATGGCCGCACCGGCGAGCGTCGCGCCGCCGATGCTCATCGGGCCGCCGTCCTCGGCCTTGAGCCGGCTGATCTCGGCGATCGCGTCGCCGGTGACCAGGCGGGTGTTCCAGTCGACCCTGTCGATCGTCGAGGAGAACACCACTTTCGGCGTGTCCCGCCAGTTCCGCGCGAACTCGATCTCCGCGGGGGTGGCGTCGGGCTGCTGGTCGCCGGTCGGCCAGTAGGAGCTCATCGTCTCCCACAGCTTGCGCCCGTACAGCGCCAGGCCACTCGCCTTGTCGTGGTCGAGCCACCACTGGAACAGGTCGTCGCTCGGCGGCCCGCTCCACCCGATGTCGTCGCCGGCCGCGGCGATGTAGCCGTCCAGGGTCAGGTTCATACCGTAGATCAGTTTCCGCATGGCCCAGCCTTCCGTCCGTGGGTGTCCGGCGTACAGACCGGCGCGACGCGGAGAACTCATCGGTGCGCGACCGCGGCTCGCCGGTAGTCCCAAGGATGCCCAGGTCACGCAAGATCGGCACGTCACAAGCGGGGCGGCCGCGCCATGGAAGCCGAGGCAGCCCGCTCGCGGTACGGTGCTGTCATGTCTCGATCAGCCGAAGCGGGATCAGTCGTGTCTCCCGTCACCGCGGACGACGTCGCCCTTGCCGTGCGGCTCGCCGTCGGCATCCTTCGGGACGCACCCCCGCAGGGGTGGGACGGCAAGGCCGGTTCACTGGAGTGGGACTGCTGGGAGACCGTCGAGCACCTCGCCAACGATCTGTTGTACTACGCCGTGCAACTGGGTCCACAGAGCCCGCCGCTCGACGCCCATGTGCCTTTCGAGCTGCGCCAGAAGAGGGCGGACGGACCCGTGTACTTCGTCTTCGCAGAGCCCGATGCGGGTCCGGCCGGGCTGGTGCAGATGGTGGAGGCTTGCGGCGCGCTGCTGGTCGCCATGGTGCGTACGGCACCGCCCCGGGTCCGCGCCCACCACGCCGCCGGGGCGTCGGATCCTGAAGGCTTCGCGGCGATGGGGGTGGTGGAGACGCTGGTGCACATGCACGACGTGGCGGAAGGCTTCGGGCTCGCCTGGGCCCCGCCCTCCGCTCTCTGCTCGCGGGTGCTCGCCCGTCTGTTTCCGGACGCTCCGGACGGCGCGGATCCCTGGGTCACTCTGTTGTGGGCCACCGGCCGCGCCGAGCTGCCGGGTCATCCTCGTCTCACCGCGTGGCAGTGGGTCAGCGCACCGCCGTCCTAGGGCGTGTTTCGAAAGTAGCGTCGTCCGCCCGGAGGGCGGGCCCGGCGGCGTCTGGTGCGTGCGATCGCAAGGCGGAGGGTCGCCCCGATACTGGATGTATCGGGGCGATCCCGACAACGCGGCGAGCGTGCGTGCCAGACGCCGCCGGGCAGGCGGGACTTTCGAAACACGCCCTAGATGAGTAGTCCCGACTGTCATGGCGGGGGTACGAGTGAGGCCAACGCGGTGGGCTGCACCGCGCCGGCGGCGGCCGAGCCGAGCAGCAGGCCGGCGAGGTCATGGGGTCGCGCCTGCTCACCGGTCGGAGCCGCGGCGGTGATCCGGTCCAGTCGGAAGCCCCGACCGGCCTGCCGCGTGCGGCACCAGGCGATGAGGTACCACTTGCCGTCGGCGGTGAGCAGTCCGGCCGGTTCGACGGCGCGGTCGCTCTCCCGGCCGGCCGCGTCGACGTAGGACAACCGCAGCACTGTGCTGTCGGTGAGAGCCTGCTCCACCACGGTCCGGACCGACTCCGCGGTCCGCGTCGGCAGTGCGACGATCCGGGCGGCGAGTTCCCGGACCGTCGTCGAGGCGGGGCCGGCCATCGAGACCGCGATCTTCTGGGACGCCGTACGGACCGCACCGGCGTAGGGGGTGGAGGCGTCGGCGACGGCGAGCGCGGCGACCAGCGCCGCGGCCTCTTCAGCGGTGAAGCGGATCGGCGGGAGGGTGATAGCCGGGTCGATCGACCAGCCGCCGCCCCGCCCGGTGGTGGTGCGCACTGGGACGCCCGCCTCCATCAGAGCTTGGAGATCCCGCTGCACCGTGCGCGGGCTCACCTCGAACCGCGCGGCGAGCGCGGCGACCGTCAACGATCGCGGCGCCGCCGCGCGCAACTCTTCCACCAGTGCGTAGAGCCGAGGGGTGCGGTTCATGGGACCGACGCTATCGGCACGCGCCGGCCAGGAAGTCCCGCTCCCGCTGCTGTTCGCGTGCGGTGATGGTCAACGGGAAGAGAGTGAAGCCGTGCATCGCGCCCGCGACGACGCTGAGTTGCACGGGCGCCCCAGCTGTCTGCCACCGCTGGACCAGGAAGAGCGAGTCGTCCAGCAGCGGGTCTTGAGTGCCGACGACGATCCGCGCGGGCGGCAGGCCGGTCAGATCGGCGTACAGCGGCGAGACCTCGGGGTCGCGGCGGTCCTCCGGCCCCATTCCCGGCGTGAAGAGCTCGTAGCTTCCCCGCATCGAGTCGGAGTTGCTCAGCAGTCGCCGGGAGCCGAACATCCGCTGGCTCGGTGTCATCGAAAGGTCGTACGGGCCGAAGGCCAGGTGGGCCGCATGGAACGCACCGGTGATGCCGTGCCGGTCGCGAAGCCGCAGCAGGGTCAGGACGCTCAGGTGGGCACCGGCCGACTCGCCACCGATCAGCAGCCGCCCGGTACCGAACTCGGCCTCGGCGTGGTCCACCAGCCACCGGGCGGCCGCTTCGCAGTCGTCGGGTCCGGCGGGGAACGGATGCTCCGGTGCCAGGCGGTAGTCCACGCTCATCACGGCCAGCCGGGCTTCCACGGCAAGCCGCAACAGCTTCTCGTCCTGCCCGTCCGCAGAGCCGAACGCCCAGCCACCGCCGTGCATGTGCAGGTACACGCCGTCGACGTGATCCGGCAGGAACGCCCGGACCTTCACCCCGCCCGCGACGACGCGGTCCTGGCCCTGCGGCAGTCGCGCGGGGGGCGTGTCGCCACCGAGCCGGTTGCGCCGCAGAAGCGCCAGCACGACTGCATTCGGCGCTTGCCCACGAGGTGGACGGCTTGCGGCAGCAGCCTCGAACTGGGCGTTGAATGTCAGGGTCTCGGCGAGGCAGTCCTCATCTGTGATCATCATGAGTCGACTGTCGCAACTGTCCGCGACAACGGCCTGTCACCCTTTCCCGGTGACCTGCATCACATTGGACCAGTGCACCGATCACACGCTCGCTCATCGCTTTCGACCACCGATCACATCGGAACCACTCGTCAGCGGTCCCGGCTTTCGTCGCGGGCCTGGTGGAAGGCGTCGGAGATGGCCTCCGCGGCGCCGGACAGGACTCCCTTGGTCTTGCCGTGGGCGCCGGACTCGGTGAGCCGGCCCGTGAGGTCCGTGAGCCCGGCGGGCTTGCGCGGTCCTGCCTCCAGGTCGAGGCGGTTGCACGCTTCGGCGAAGCGGAGATAGGTGTCGACGCTGGCGACCACGACCCGTACATCGATCTTGAGTATCTCGATGCCGATGAGGGAGACCCGCACGTACGCGTCGATCACCAGCCCACGGTCGAGTATGAGTTCCAGTACGTCGTAGAGACCACTGGAACCGCCCCCGCCGCCCTGCTGTCTCGCCACGGTCATCGCCCGGCCCCTTGTCATCATCCGTGTCCGCTCGCCTCGGCGGCGCAGTTCCTCGCTGCGACGCGGGCTTGCAGGTGCTAGTTACCCCGGCACCTGCGGCCAAACGGGTGTGCGGGCCCGACGGGGGCGCTATCGGGGGACGCGTACGGAGAACTCGTTGCCGTCCGGGTCGAGGAGCCGCAGGCGGCCGTCGCCGGCCTCCCCGGTGCCGGTGCGCTTCGCTCCGAGCGAGATCAGGCGGTCGATCTCAGCCTCCCGGTCGGCGTCAATGGGAAGCGCCAGCTCGAAGTGCAGTCTGTTCGGGCCCCACTTGGGCGCTACGGGGGGACCACCCCATGTGATCTTCGTGCCGCCGTTCGGCGACTGGATCGCTGTCTCCTGGTCCTGGTCCCACACCAGCGGCCACCGCAGCACCTCGCTCCAGAAGTATCCGACCTCCTGCGTACCGTCGCAGGCCAGCGCCCCGATGGTGCCGGTGTCGGCGAGGAAGTTGTTGCCCGCCTCGATGACGCAGAACTCGTTGCCGTCCGGGTCGGCGAGCACCACATGTCCCTCTTCCGGGAGTTGGCCCACGTCGATGTGCTTCCCACCCAGTTCCAGGGCCCTGGCCACCGTCCGCCGCTGGTCCTCCGCGGAGGTGCTGGTGAGGTCGAAGTGCGCTCGGTTCTGGCCGGTCTTCGGTTCCTGGCTCGGCAGGAAGAGGATGCGGAATCCGGCGGGGTCAGGGGGCAGGATCGCGATGTCGTCGTCCGGTCCGTCGGCCAACTCCCAGTCCAGGACTCCGGACCAGAACCGCGCCAGGTCCGAGGGCCGGGTCGCGTTGAAGCAGATCGCGAACAGCTGACTGGTCATACTCCGCGCCTCTCCGATTCGGTGACGGGTCGTACGGCGTCTCACCCTTGTCGTGGGCGCAGCATAGGGGCGGGTGTGCCGGCGCGGCATCCGAGTTTCGGGCGGGCGTGACCGGGCGGGCCGTGACTTCTTGCTCTTGCACGGCCGCGGGGGCGGAGGTGGCTCGTATCGCGTGGTCCGGCTCGGTCATGTCCGTCGGTGGCTCCGTCCGTGCATTTTGCGGATACGGCGGCGATCACGATGCGGCGTGGTTCGGAGAGTTCGGAAATAAATCGCACTACCTGTCAGCCGGTGAGCGTGAGGCGGAATCCTGATTCGGTTGAGCCTTCCCTTCCGATTCGTCCTTCGGACGGCGATCGGCCATGAGGCTCTCGGGCGGTCTTTTCAGCGCCGCGCCCAGGAAGACAGGAATTCGTTCATGCTGAACCTGTACAGCGCTCGTGTCAGACGAGGGCTGCCGGAGTCTCCGGCACAGTCCCTGTATGCCGCGGGAGGTGTGTGATGGCGGAAGATCAGACGCCCGACGGGCTGCGGGAGAGCCGGCGGGAACCCGCCGTGGCGGCCCCGGGTCCCGGCGGCAGTGATACGACTCCCCCGGTCGAGGCTCCCGGCCGGCCTTCGTCGCCTCCTGTCGTGGGCACTCCGTCGGCAGCTCACCTCGCCGCCGCCGACACCGTGCCGGCACAGGCACGGACCAGCTCTGACGCGTCGGCGGCGCACTCGCCCACCGTTCCGGACGCCCCGCCGGCTCCCACGCCTGCGTCTGCGCCCGCATCCGCCCCGGCGAAGGACGACGGCGGGTGGTGGAAGGCGCGCCGGGGCCGGCCGGCGCGGCATCGGGCCGCCGTCGCGGTCTGCGTGGCTCTCGCGCTGGCCGCGGGCGCCGGCGGGGGCGTCTGGTACTGGCGGGACCAGCGCGGCGTGCCGCACGGGGAAGGGGAGGAGTTCCGTGCGGCGCACTGCGGGACGACGAACCGGGCGCTGGTGACGGGGACCGGCGGGGAGTGCACGGGGGTGACCGACGGCGGCGACGGTCCCCGCGTGTTCGGCTCCGCTCTGCAGCCGGTGCTGACGGCCATCGCAGCGGAGAACGCCGAGGCGACGCGCGGCGGCCGATACGTCACCCTCGCCTTCCTGGCGCCGCTGACCTCCACGGGCAAGGCCAAGGACCTCACGCAGGACCAGTTCGTCGGGGAGGTCGAGGGAGCGTACACGGCCGTCGAACAGGCCAACGCGGGCGACAGCCCGTTGAAGATCCGCCTGGTCCTGGCCAACATGGGCAGTGGCGAACTGCGCTGGAAGAGCACCGTCGACGCGCTGAGCGGGGTGAAGAACCTGGTCGGCGTCGCCGGCATGGGGTTGAGTCAGCAGGAGTCCGTCGACGCCGCCCGCGCGCTGAGCGCGAAGGGCATCCCCATGGTCGCCGACCTGATCACCGCCGACGGGTTCGACACCACCGGCGCCATCGACGCCGGCACGGCCGCACCGAAGCCGATCAACGGGCTGGTCCGCGTCACCCTGACCAACGCGGCTCAGCTCAAGGCGCTCGGCAAGGAACTGGACGGCGACACCCGCACCGCGGCACTGGTGCGCACCGACGTCACCCCGAACGGCACCACCGACTTCTACACCGAATCCCTCTACCAGGACTTCCGGACCGTCAGCGGACTCAAGAAGCACCTGGACCCCACCGCGGACTTCTTCTTCGACCCCCGTGGCGGAGCCGACTCGATCCTGGCCGCCATCGGCCAGAACATCTGCAACACTCAACGTCCCGTCGACACCGTCTACTTCGCGGCCCGCGAGAAGTACCTGCCCGACTTCCTGAAGGCCCTCAGCCGACGCAGCTGCCACCGTCTGCCGATCACCGTCGTCGCGGGGTCCGACACCGCCGCCCTGGACCCCAGGACCCTCACCAGCATGAACCAGCAGGGCGAAGCGCCGATCACCGTCCTGTACGCCTCGCTGCCCTCCACCGCGGCACTGCGCGGCTCCGGCAACAGCGACCACGACCTGTACGACAGGTTCCTCCAGGCTTTCGCCGGCGACCACCACGGGCAGCGGTTCCCCGCCGACCACGCCACCCGCGGCTACTGGCCCGTCCTCGCCCACGACGCCGTCCTCACCGCCGTCACCGCGGTCCGCAACGCCACCGACGCCACCACTCCCCACCCCAACCGCTACGACGTCCGCAACCACCTCTACGCCCTCACCGGCGGCGCCGTCCCCGCGGCCACCGGGCGCTTCGGCATCGACGGCACCGGGAACCGCACCTCGGTCCCCATCACCGTGCACCGCCTCACCTCGTGACCCCGCTCCCCGGGGTCCGTGAGACCTCGCCTCCGGCGGGTGGGCTGGGGTCCGGTGGTTGGAGGCGCAGGTTCCGCTGCTGCACCGGGCCCCAGCTACATGGTCTGGTGCCCGGGAGGGTGGTGGTTACACCGTTTGTCCGGTGGGTTGTCCTGATGCGGAACAGGCCTGTGGGCCCCGGGTGGTCTCCCGGGGCCCACAGGCCTGTTGTCGTTCGGTGGGTCACCAGCGGTACCAGCGGCCCCGGCGGCCACCGGTGTCCGCGCTGCGCATGACGAAGCCGAGCAGCCAGACGGCCAGCACGATGACGGCGACCCACCACAGTGCCTTCAGCGCGAATCCCGCGCCGAAGAGGACCAGGGCCAGCAGAAGAACGAGAAGCAGGGGAACCATAGTTATCAACCTCCGTTGCTCCGGATGCCCGGCGAATGCAGGAACACACAGAGCAATTCGCGGGTTTCTTCACCGCTCTTCCGGGAACCGGTTTCTGCTTCTCCATCGAACGCTCACCTGACGCGATATCAAGAGTGTCGGTGGTACGCCTTGTTGGCGATACGCCAGCCGTCGTCGGCGCGGGCCAGCAGGAACACGTCGGTGAACGTGTCCGGCCCGTGCGTGAGCGTCATGGTGGCGGTCGCGACGGTGCCGTGGACGTCGACGGCGTCGATACGGCGCCGGCGACCAGGTTCGTCCGGGGCGGGCCGCCCCTCGAAGAGGGCGCAGTAGTCGTCCAGACGCCATGAGACGAAGGCGCCGTTCCGGATTCCCTCGATGTGGGCGGTGGGCAGGAAGGCGTCGCGGAAGTGGGCGGGGTCGCCGGTGGCGTGTCCGCGGACGTAGGCGCGCAGGGGTTCGAGCACGGCGTCTTCGACGGCGGGGACCGTGGCGGCGACGGCGATGTCGGCTTCGGGGTCGACATGGGAGTCGGCCAGGCCGGCCGCGCTGCGCAGAGGGGTGTGGGACGCGGCGGCCAGCAGCGCCATGTCCTTGGTCAGCGCTCCGACGGTGAAGTGGGCTGTTCCGGGAGCCACTTGGCCGGTGAGGAAGGGGCGTTTCCGCGCGACGAGTCCGCCGAGTTGACCGAGTTCGAGGACGTCCAGCACCTCGGCGCGGGGCAGGCCGAGGGCGTCGGCCTGCCGTAGTGAGTCCCGCAGTGCGAGGACGGCGCCGGCGAGGCTGTTGTTGGCGATCAGTTTGAGCGCGGCGGCCGTGGAGGCGTCGTCGACCCGCCGCACCGTGCCCAGCGCCTCCAGCACCGGCCGGGCGCGGTCGAACGCCTCTCGGTCTGCGGCGGCGAGTATCCGCAGGGTTCCGGCGGCGACCGCGGGCACCGATCCGAGAACGGGCGCGTGGATGTAGGAGGCGCCCAGTGTTCGGGCGAGCTCCGCTGCCTCGGCGGGGGCGACGGTGCTGGTGTTCAGCACGACGGTGTCGGCACGCAGCGAGGCACGGACGTCGTCCAGGACCTGTCGGCAGGCCGGGCCGTCGAACAGCGCCAGGATGACGAGATCGGCCTTCGCCACGGCCTCGTCGGGAGCGCCGGTCGTCCTGACGTCACCGGGCGTGCGTCCTGAGCGCGTCCAGCCGACTACGTCCTGGTCCTGGGCCATGAGCCGTCCGGCGATCGCGGCGCCCATGCGCCCCAAGCCGAGGACGGCGACGGTGTGCGGTGTGGTCATGCGCCTCACGGTGGTGCACGGCGTCGGTTGCGACAAGCGCAGGCTTCGCAGGGCAGCCCTGCGGTGCTCGCATACCGGCAGGACATAATGAACCGGTGGAACTGACCGTGTGGCGGACGTTCGTGACGGTGTGCCGGCTCGGGTCGTTGTCCGCGGCCGCCGCCGAGCTCCATCACACGCAGTCGGCGGTCTCCCGGCAGATCGCGGGGCTGGAGCGGCAGCTCGGCGTGTCTTTGATGGAGCGTCACGCGCGCGGTGTCCGTCCGACGCCGGCCGGTGAGGTGTTCCGGCGCCACGCCGTGGCCACGCTGAACGAGGCCGATCGCGCCGTTCGCGCCGCGCGGGACGCCCGTGACGGGGCGTTCGACCGGCCGCTGGCGGTCGGGGCGACACCTTCCCTGGCCGCGGGCATCGTCCCCGAAGCAATCCGGGGCCTTCTGGAGGGTGCGGGTTCCCTGCGGTGGAGCCTGCTGCCCGGCCTGAGCGGGCAGCTGCACCATCGCGTGGTCGCCGGCGATCTCGACATCGCCGTCGTCACCGACGCACCGCCGGGCCTGCCCGACGACCCGCGCGTCGACCGACGCCACCTCGGGCTGGACGAGATGGTCGTCGTACTGCCGGTCGGCCATGCGCAGGCCGGGCGAGGCCCGGTGCACATGCGGACGCTGGCCGACGAGACCTGGGCCGAGGACAACGACGGCTCGGCAGCGCTGCTGCGCCAGCACGCGGCCCGCGCCGGGGTCAGCGCCCGCATCGACCTCACCGCGGCCGATCTGCTCGGCAAACTCGCGCTGGTCGCCACGGGGCACGCCATCGCGCTGATCCCCGGGGTGCTGACGCCCGCGCTGCGCCCGGACGTCACCACTGCGGCCCTCGTCGATCCCCCGACCCGGGGCATCTACACGATCACGGCGCGCCGCGATCCGCACCCCTCTGCGGCGACTCTCATCGACCGGCTCGCCGCGGCCTTCGCTCCGGCCCGTATGGTCCCGACTGCTCACCGGCCGGACGAGCAAGGCGTCTGAGCCGTCCTCCGCGCCGGAACCTGGCCGGTCGATATTGCAACAAGCAGGGCACGCCTGTTGCGTTACATCTACATCCATTGCAACGATTTAGTGGTGTCTAGCTGCAGAAACCTTGAACCATCGCAATAATTGCGTTGCCACTTTCATGAACGCAACGTAGCGTTTCCATCGACGGAAAGCGGCACGGGTCGAGGGGGTCGGGGAACATGGGGACAGCGTCAGACCGGCGGCGGGCGGAACCCGCGGCGTCGGGCGCCTTCGTCCGGTTCGTGCTGTGCGGTGGCGGCGTGGGGCTCGCGTCCAGCTTCGCCGTGGCGGCCCTCTCCGCGCGCCTCCCCTGGGTTCTGGCCAATGCCCTGGTGACCGTGGCCTCCACGCTCCTCGCGACCGAGCTGCACGCCCGCTTCACCTTCAGCGGGGGCGGGCGCGCGACCTTGCGACAGCATGCGCAGTCAGCCGGGTCCGCTGCGGCCGCGTACGCGGTGACCTGCCTGGCGATGCTGGTCCTGCGGCAGGTGGTCGAGACGCCCGATGCGGTGCTGGATCAGGTCGTCTACCTCTCCGCCTCCGCGCTCGCCGGCGGTGCTCGCTTCGTCGTTCTGCGCCTCGTCGTCTTCGCGCGCCGTCGGCCGCAGCCGGCAGCGGACTCCCGTGTCCTCCCCGCCGTCCACACGGTGGCGGTCCGGGACGCGGCGCCGACGGGCCCGGCGGTGCTCTGCCGCACCGCCTGACCCAACGGGCCGCGGACTCAGTACCAGTAGAGCGCCCGTCGCACCACGTCGGGCTTGTTGGTGATGATGCCGTTGACCCCGTACGCGCGCATCGTCCGCGCCACGGCCGCGTCGTCGACGGTCCAGACGTAGACCTCCATCGGCTTGCCGTGCGGTCCGGTGACGCTGTGCACCGCCGAGACGTAGCCGTGCGACACCGAGCCGTGCGAGGGGTTGATCAGATCGGTGAACCGCGCGTAGGCCGGCAGTTCCTCGACCGGCGGGGCGCCGAGCAGCCCGGTCCGGATCGCCGGCTTCAGGTCGTGGACGATGCGCAGGCTGTCCGCGCTGAAGTTCTGCACGATCAGCCGGTCGGTCAGATGCTGGGCGTCGAGCCAGCCCGCGGCGCCCAGCACGGAGAGGGTCTGCCGCTCGATCCCCGGGTACTGCTCGGGGTTCTTGATCTCCAGGAGCAGCTTCTGGTGGTTGTGCTCGACGCGGTCGAGGTACTGCTTCAGCGTCGGCACGCGTGCACCCGTGTAGGCGCGGCCGAACCAACTGCCCGCGTCCAGGCGGGCGATCTCCGCGGCGGTGAAGTCCTTCACGTTCCACGGGGCCCGCTTGGGGAAGACCTGCTCGACGTCGGTCGTACGGCTCAGGGTGCCGTCGTGAATGACCACGAGGGCGCCGTCCTTCGTGCGCTGGACGTCGTTCTCCACCCACTTGACGCCCAGTGAGGCCGCCTTGTCGATGGCGGCGAGGGTGTTCTCCGGGGCCTGGGTGGAGGCGCCTCGGTGGGCGATGATCGCGGGCAGGGTACGTGCGGGCGTGGGCACGCCCCGGGTGGCCGCCTGGGCGTCGAGGGCGGGAAGGGACAGCGTGAGGGCGGTCCCCAAGAGCGCGGTGGCGGCGACTGCGCGGGCGTGCATGCGTACTCCTGGCATCGGGTGACGAGGTGCGGGGCGACTGTGAGTGTGGAGGTCATGATGACCTACGTGTCAGTCGCGTGCGTCCGCCGCGAGAAATACCGGTGATTGCGGCGCAACCATCCGAAGGCCCCGTCTGTCACACAAGGACAGGAGCAACCAACTCCTAAGCACACAAGGGGGAAATATGCGCTTCACTCACTCCATGCTGGGCGCAGCGGCACTTGCCGCTCTGTCGCTCGGGGCGACCACCGCCCTGGCGGCGCCCGCCTCGGCCGCGCCCAACACCACCCCGCAGAAGGTCTGCGGCAGCGGCTACAAGACCGTCAACTCCGCTCCCGTCGGCTCGCTGGGCACCGTCTACCTCACCTACAACGCGGCCAACGGCAACAACTGCGTCGTCACCATCCGCAACAACCCCGGTGCCGCCGTGAACATGTCCGCGTGGATCTACGTCGTCGCGACCAACGAGGGCGACGACGACTACGGTCAGTACACCTCGTACGCGGGGCCCTCCTACGTCATCGGCAAGGGCCACTGCGTCGACTGGGGCGGCGCCATCGCCAACACCCATGTGACGGTGACCCAGTCCAACTGCGGTTCGCTGAAGGAGCACCGGACCACCTCCGTCCGCTGACCCGCCCCGCCGCCCTTCCACCGCGCGAGAGCCGGTGGGAGGGCGGCGTCGCGTCGAGCGCGCGCCGCCGCGGTGCGTGGAACCCGCATCGCGTGCCGGGTGATCCAGATCACCAAGGCGAGGTGCATCGCGGCGAGGGGGCCATCGTCTTCTTTCAAGTGTGAAGAGCTCGTTGGAACGGGGACGGTGCGAATGGGGCAGAGCCGGGCGGAGGCGTTCGACGGGTTCGTGGCTGCCCGCTGGTCGGCGCTGTTCCACCTCGCCCTGCTCTTCGTGGGAGGCGACCGGCACCGCGCCGAGGACCTCCTCCAAGAGGCCTTGGTCAAGCTCTGGTTCGTGTGGCCCCGGGTCGCCGAGGAGGCGCCGGAGGCGTACGTGCGCAAGATTCTGGCGCGAGCGGCGGCCCGTTCGGCGCGCCGGCGGTGGTGGGGTGAGCAACCGGTCGAGCATCTGCCCGACCGGGCCGAGGCGGGCGACGCGTCCGCCGCCGTCGCGGAGCGCTCGCGACTGGAGGACGCCCTGGCCCAACTGCCGCCCAGACAGCGGGCCGTGGTGGTCCTGCGCTACTACCAGGACCTGTCCGAGAAACAGGTCGCACAGGTGCTGGGGTGCCCCGTCGGCACGGCTCGGTCCCATGCGTCACGCGGCGTGGCGCGACTGCGTCGGATCCTGGCCGAGGCCGTCGAGTCGGTGGAGTGAGAGGGAGGTCATGGATCACTTCGAACGGGAGTTGGCGCAACTGATGCGCGATTCCCAGGAGTACGTCCCGTTCGAGCCCCGGCACCGTGATCGCCTCCGGTCCGGTGTCCGGGCCCGGCACCGGACCCGCGTGGCGCGGCGGACCGTCGGCTGCGCGCTCGTCGTCGCCGGACTCGGTCTCGGCTTCCTGCTGCTGCCCCACGACGACCCGGCCGAGAACCGGCCGCAGGCTCCACGGCCACGGCCCGTGTCGAGCCCGGCCTCACCGAGCGCGACTCCGACACGGACACCGGACGCGTCCCCGAGCGCGCCCGCGTCCTCCCTTCCCGACGGGCTCGCCACCGCCACCGCCGGGGAATCCGCTGACGCGTCCCTCACGTCCCCGCCGGGCGGCGGCCCGGTCACGCACCTCCCGGACACGACGTCGCTCGCGACCACGCTGCCGTCGCACACGGGCGCCTCGACGAGCCCCCCGCCCACGTCGGCGCTCGCCTCTCCGGGTTCCGGCGACCGCTGACCGGCACCTCCTGACTCCTGCCCGCCGACTACTCCCGGGCCTCTGCCCGGCCCGGTACCGCCGCGGGCGCCCCTGGCATGCCCTGAGACAGATCACTGAAACGGATGTTCCATGACAACCCTCGTGAATCAGCTCCCGCTCCGCACACCTGTGGCGGCACACCACGGGCAGCCCGTCCTCGATGTGGTCGTCCCGGTGTACAACGAGCAGGCGTGCCTGGAGCGGAGCGTGCGGCGGCTGCACGGCCACCTGCGTGAGACGTTCCCGTACCCGTTCCGCATCACCATCGCGGACAACGCCAGCACCGACGACACTCCCCGCATCGCGGCCCGGCTGACCGCCGAGCTGCCCGAGGCGCAGTGGCTGCGGCTGGCGGAGAAAGGGCGGGGCGGGGCGCTGCACGCGGCATGGTCGGGCTCGCGGGCGCCGGTGCTCGCCTACGTCGACGTGGATCTGTCGACCGAGCTGACGGCGCTGCTCCCGCTGGTCGCCCCGCTGATCTCCGGCCACTCCGACATCGCGGTCGGCACCCGCCTGGTCCCTGGCTCACGGGTGGTCCGAGGCGCCAAGAGGGAGGTCATCTCCCGTTGCTACAACGTCCTGTTGCGGTCGACGCTGGGCGTGGGTTTCTCGGACGCGCAGTGCGGTTTCAAAGCCGTCCGGCGTGACGTCGCCGAGCGGCTGCTGCCCCTGGTGAAGGACTCGCAGTGGTTCTTCGACACCGAACTGCTGGTGATAGCGGAGCGGGCGGGGCTGCGTATCCACGAGGTGCCGGTGGACTGGGTGGACGACCCCGACAGCAGGGTCGACGTCCTCGCCACGGCCCTGGCCGATCTGCGCGGCATCGCCCGGATCGGCCGGGAGCTGGCCCGTGGCTCGCTCCCCACGGCCGGGCTGCGCCGGGACGACCCCGACGGGGCGCACGGCGGTCTGAGCGGACAGCTGCTGCGTTTCGGCGTGGTCGGCGCGGTGAGCACCGTCGGCTACGTGTCGCTGTACGCGGCGTTGTGCGCGACGACGACGCCTCAGGCCGCCAACGCGCTGGCGCTGCTGGCGTGCGCGGTCGCCAACACGGCCGCGAACCGGCGGTTCACGTTCGCTCTGCGCGGCCGCGGGGGTGCGGTCGGCCACCAGGCCAAGGGGTTGCTGATCTTCGTCGTGGGCCTGGCCCTGACCAGCGGATGCCTCGCCGTACTGCACCGTGTGGCGCCGAGTCCCGGGCGGGCCACGGAGATCGGGGTGCTCCTCGCCGCCGGCCTGGCCGCGACGCTGCTGCGTTTCCTGCTCTTCCGGGCCTGGGTGTTCCCGGTCCGCCGTCGTGGGCGGGGGGCCGCTGCCGCATGAGCGACACCTTGACGCAAGGGGTCGGCGCCGGTGTCCCCGGCGACTCGCCGGCGCCCCGCGATGCTCCGGATGACGGCCGGCTTCCGGGACTGCGCCGTGCGGTCGTGCGCTACGGTCCCGTGCTCGCCGTGTACGGCGTGCTCAAACTCATCGGCTTCTCGGTGTTCATGTACCTGCTGGACTCGGCCGGGGACTTCCGGGCGAAGCACCCGCGCTTCGGCGGCGGGGCCCACGCCTGGGACGTGCTGGCGAGCTGGGACGGCTGGTGGTACCAGCAGATCGCCGCTCACGGGTACGACCCCGCCCTCGTGCCGGTGCCCGACGCCGAGGGACTGATCACCCTCGAAGGCAACTCGGCGGCGTTCTTCCCGCTGTACCCGGCGGTGATGCGGGTGGTCTCCGAGTGCACGGGCCTCGGCCTGTACGGGTCCGGCATGCTGGTCTCGGTCGTCGCCTCCTTCGCCGCCGCCGCCGGGATCCACACGGTCACCGCGCGGTTCGGCGGCGAGCGGGCCGGGCTGGCCGCCGCCGGGCTGTGGGCGGTGTGGCCCGGCTCGGGCACGGAGTGGTCGGCGTACTCGGAGTCCCTCTACGTCGCCCTCGCCGTGTGGACCTGCCACGCCGTGATGAGTGACCGATGGCTGACGGCGGGCGTCCTCGCCTTCAGCGCCGGCCTCAACCGCCCCACCGCCGTCGCGATCGTCGCCGCCCTCACGGTGGCCGGGCTGATGGCGTTGCACCGCCGCCGCGAGGACTTCGCCCGCCTGTGGACCGCGATACTGACCGCACCGCTCGGCCTCGTCGGCTACCTGCTGTGGGTCGGCAACCGCATGGGCGACCTCCGCGGCTACTTCGTCCTCCAGACCGGGGCGTGGGGGCACACCTTCGACTACGGGGCGCACACCCTCGACGTGGTGACCTCCGTCGCGGTGGGCCGCCACGACTATGTCTTCGCGGCCCCCTTCGAGGACGTCATCGGGGTGCTGGTCGTCCTGCTGGCCGTGCTTCTCCTCCCGCTCCTGATCCGTCTGCGGCCTCCGGCCGTCCTGGTCGTCTACACGCTCCTCACCATCGTCCTCGCTCTCGGCAGCCGGCAGATCTTCGGCAACGTCTCGCGCTACCTGCTCCCCGCCTTCCCCCTCTTCATCCCGCCGGCGCTCACGTTGCGCCGCCTCGGGCTGCCCACCCTGATGACACTGCTCGGCATCACGGCGGTGGCGTCCGGCTCGTATGCGGGATACGCGCTCTTCGAGCTGGGCGTCCCGTAAGCCCGGAACCGACGCGGCAGGGGTGGCTTCCGCCGGCGGAAGCCACCCCTGCGTCAGGATTCAGTGGTCAGACACTGGCGCAGATCGCGTACACGCTGATGCCGACGGTGGAGTAGCCGTCCTGCCGGCCCAGCCCGATCCAGCCGCGTCCGTCATCGGTGGGGAAGCTGCCGACCAGGATCGCGCCGTTGCCCTGGGCTTCGGCGCCGCCGCCGACGACCACCTTGCCCGCCGGGCAGTAGACGGTCCGACGCTGGAAGTTGGGGACGTTGGCGTTGGGGAGCTTGACGATCTGGTAGCCGGCCACGGAGGCGGCCCGCGCCGGCGCTTCGGCCGCCGCCGCCCGGCTGGTGCCGCCGCTCTGGCCGGCGGTGGCCTGAGCGGCGAAGCCCGCTCCCGACACCAGAGCCAGGGCCAGAACGCCCGCGCCGATCGCCTGCTTGCCTCGCATAGGAATGTCCTCTCCTGCCGTGGGCTCCGGGGAAGCGGAGCTCTCGACGACCATCGTGGTGACGCCGATCGGACACCGGGCGATAAATCGGGCCAAACGCCACGATGGGGCGAACACGGGGCACAGAGGGCGCTCACGCCCGGGTTCGGGGACGCCACGCGCGCTCGGCGTGCTCCCCCGGGCGGCCGGGACAGGCTCGTCAGCTCGAAAGACCCAACCCCCTGCCGGCGGACGGTCATTGATACCGTCCCGCCATGGTTGCAGCACAGGAATCACCGAGCGGTCCCGTCACCGCGGACGATGTCGAGCACGCCGTACGCCTGGCGATCGCCGCTCTGCGCGGGGCTGACGCTCTGGACTGGAGCGCCAAGGCGGGTTCCCTGGAGTGGGACTGCTGGGAGACGGTCGAGCACCTCGCCGACGATCTGTTCTCCTACGCCGTGCAACTGGGCCCGGCCAGGCCGCCGTCGGACACCGATGTCCCCTTCGCGTGGAGCCGGAAGAGGCCCGGCGGGCCGGCGAACGCGGTCTTCGCCGACCGGGATGCGGGGCCGGCCGGTCTGCTCCAAGTCCTGGACGCCAGCGGTGCGTTGCTGACCGCGATCGTCCGGACCACCGCGCCCACGGTCCGGGCACACCATGTCTTCGGTACGGCCGACCCCGAGGGTTTCGCCGCGATGGGCGTCGTCGAGACGCTGGTGCACGTCCACGACGTGGCCGAGGGCCTGAACCTGCGGTGGACGCCGCCCGCCGACCTGTGCGACCGCGTGCTGGCGAGGCTCTTCCCCGACGCCCCGGCCGACACCGACCGGTGGACCACCCTCCTGTGGGCCACCGGTCGCGCCGAGCTGCCCGGCCGGCCGCGTCCGAGCAAGTGGCGCTGGTACGGCGCACCCCGCGGCGAGCGGAGGACGTAGGTCGCCGTCGCCCCTGGCGTACTGCGGTACTACTGGTTCAGGGACCGCATCCCGGCCTCGTCGTACCGGTCCCCCGCGGCCTCGGGCAGTTCCGCGTCGATGCGGGCCAGGTCGTCCTTGGTGAGTGTGATGTCGACGGCGGCGGCGTTCTGCTCCAGGTAGGTGCGGCGCTTGGTGCCCGGGATGGGCACCAGGTTCTCGCCCTGGGCGAGCACCCAGGCGATGGCCAACTGGGCCGGCGTCACGTCCTTCTCGGCGGCGATCTCCTTCACCTTGGCCGCCAGCCGCTGGTTCGCCTCAAGGTTGGCTTCCTTGAAGCGCGGGTTCTCGCGGCGCCAGTCGTTCGCGTCCAGCTCGTCCGGAGAGGTGAAGCGACCCGCGAGGAAGCCGCGGCCGAGCGGCGAGTACGGCACGAAGCCGATGCCCAACTCACGGCAGGCCGGGAGCACTTCGGCCTCCACGTCCCGCGACCAGAGCGAGTACTCGCTCTGCACCGCGGTGATCGGGTGCACGGCGTGGGCGCGCCGGATGGTCTGCGCGCTCGCCTCGCTGAGGCCGATGTGGCCCACCTTGCCCTCGGCGACCAGCTCGGCCAGCGCGCCGACGGTCTCCTCGATGGGCACGTTCGGGTCGACCCGGTGCTGGTAGTACAGGTCGATGTGGTCGGTGCCCAGTCGTTCGAGGGAGCCGTGGACCGAGCTGCGGACGTGCTCGGCCGAGCCGTCCTGCGGGCCGACCGTGCTGATGTCGCCGGGGACGGCGTCGTCCATCCGGTAGTTGAACTTCGTCGCGATCACGTACTCGTCGCGGTGCCCCCGGATCGCCTCGCCGACGAGGGACTCGTTGGTGAGCGGCCCGTACATCTGCGCGGTGTCGAGGAAGTTCACCCCCAGGTCGAGGGCATGGCGGATGGTCGCGATCCCCTCCTTCTCGTCGGCGGATCCGTAGAAGGCGGACATGCCCATGCACCCCAGGCCGATGGCCGATACCCGGAGCTCCCGCAGACTGCGCTTCTGCATGTGTCCCAGCCTTTCCCTGCATGTTCGTACTCGTGGCTTCGTGTGGACGCCGCGAAGCCCCTCATCCATTCAGCGACGGATCCCACCGTCCGGCATCCTGTGAGAGGCTGCGCGCCGCGATGTCCGCGACGCTACGTGTTGGAGCGCGCTCCAACGCAAGCCACTGCGGCCGGTGATGCTCCGGGAGAGCCGAGCCGTCCGCCGCCGCGCGGCTCAGCCGGCGGCCGCGGTGTCACCGGGTGTGCCGGGATGCGCGAGGGCCTCGGCGGCCCGGCTCCGGTTCGTACGGAAGCGGCGCAGGTACGCCTGTGCCATGGGGCCCGGCGGGACGCCCCGGGCGAAGGCCCGCATGTTGCGCTCGCCGGCGTTGTAGCCGAGGGCGAGGAGCTCGTCGCGGGTGCAGCGGCGTACGTGCCGCTCCGGGAGGCTCCGGTCGAGGTCCCCCAGGTGCAGGGCCGCCGCGCGGACGGCGAGAGCGGGATCGTCGCGAAGGTCCTGCCACTGCTCCGAAAGGCCGTGGGTCCGCCGGACCTGCTCGAACGTCGCCCGGTGCATGTTCGCCACCCCGAAGGACGCCTCGGGCTTCCACCACTGCCACAGCCGCTCCAGCAGCGGGTGGTGGGGCTTGTAGGCCTCGTTGTGGAGCACGGTCATCACGAGCAGGGGCGTCACTCCGGCTTCCTCGGCGCTGCGCACCACGCAGGCGGCGTAGTCCGCCGGGTCGTAGCCGGCCGGCCGCAACGGCGGTGTGGGGGCACCGCCGTGGTCCTCCGGTCGCGACCGCTGCTTCGACGTCGTCGTGGACGACCACTGCTCCATCCGCACTTCCCTCTCCTCCGCCGCCGCCCGAGACGGCGGGACGCCCGGTGTTCCGAGGTCCGCGTGCCCCTGCGGGCCGGTCCTCATTCCGCCGGCCGCCTGGCTTCTCCCCCGCGCCCCGGCCATCCTGGGCGCGGGCTCCTCCGCCGCGGGTGGAGGAGAATCCGGCCGCCGCCGGCGTCAGGCCCCTGCCGGGGCCCTGGTCGGCCTCGGGTGAACACCCGCTCGCTCCCTGTCTCCCGGACGAAGGACGCATATTCCATGAAGCTCTTGATCCTCGGGGCGACCGGCCCCACCGGCCGCCATGTCGTCGACCTGGCCGTCGCAGGCGGTGACGCGGTCACCGTCCTGGCCCGCCGGCCGCAGGCGCTGGACGACGTCGCGGACCGGGTCCGGGTGGTCGCCGGGGACGCCACCTCGTACGCCGACGTCGTGGCGGCGACGGCCGGGCAGGACGCCGTCGTCTCGGCCCTCGGCAGGGGCACGTCCCTGCGCGCCGACGACCTGTTCACCCGGGCCGCTGCGGCCGTGGTCCGTGCGGCCGAGGCGGAGGGCGTGTCGCGCCTCGTGTGGCTGTCCTCGTTCGGCGTCGGAGACACCTACCGATCGGCCAGTCCCGTGCAGAAGGTCATGTACAGCACGCTCCTGCGCGACATCTACGCGAACAAGGTGCTCGCCGAGGAGACGATCCGCTCCAGCGGCCTGGACTGGACGCTCGTCTACCCGACCATGCTGACCAAGGGGCCGGCCAGGGGCGCGTACCGGGCCGGCGAGCGTCTCGCGATGAAGGGCATGCCGAGGATCAGCCGGGCGGACGTCGCCGACTTCCTGTACAAGGCGGCCCACGGCTCCGAGTGGATCCGCCGGAACGCCGTCCTCACGGACTGAGCCCTCCATGACCATGACGGGCCGCGGCCATCCGCGCGACGCTCGGAGCATGACGCCGGCGTCTGCGGGGCGGCGGCCCGTGCCCGCCGACTGGTCGTCTGCGCATCGGAATTGACGTGCCGTCGCCCCCGGCCGGCGGTTACGGTGTCCACGCTCGGCAGCGGGGTCATGCTTACCGTCACCGGCCCGGCCGGCCTGCATCCATCGCCGCGCCGCGCCGCAACGGAGAGACCATGAAGCTGCAAGTCGTAGTGCACCGGGCCCGCTTGGGCGCCGAGGAGTTCAGAGTCGTCCGGCCTGCACGGCCGTTGACCCGTGCCCTGCTCGTCGACCGCGACCGGTACCTGAACGCCTACCTGGATCAGGACGCCGCCCGGGACATCGCCGGACTGTGGATGCTCGCCGCACGCTCGCCGCGCTCGCTGGTCCACGTGCCCATACGAGCCAACCGTCCGCCGGACGGGGCAGTGCCGGACGGCATGGGCTCGCGGCTCGACCTCGTACTCCTGCACCATTCACTGCAGTTCGCCCCCTCGCGATGGAAGCAGGTGCGAGGCCGTATCGGCCCCGGGCGCCCGCAGACTGCGAGCCTTCCCGTGGCCGAGCCGGACGACCTCACGCGGGTGGACCACGCGGCACGTCACCACCGGGAGAACCGCGACCTGTTCCACCAGCACCTGCACGCCGAGACACTGTTCATGACCGGCAGCGCACAGGTGTTCCGGGCGACCGTCGGGCACTTCCTCGACATCGCCCGCAAGGGGCCGGGGTACATCGAAGCGCACCCGGGCTCCCAGCACTTCTGCACCGAGTTGCACTCGAACGACGGCACCCTCGGCAATGCCCGGGAGGTTCACATCGAGTACTGCGACCAGTGGGCGGCGTGAGCCGGCGCTCCCGACGCTCCGTCGACCCCGGCGTCACTGGCTTTCGGTCGGGACCCAGGCTCGCTCCTCGGCGTTGTTCGTGCCGTACCAGTAGTGCGGCAGTCCCTTGATGCTGGTGGTGTGGAACGGGCGGCCGTGGTCGTCGATGCGGATCGTGCCGGTGCGGCCCTGGGAGGACCAGTCGAGTTCGAGGTACCAGCGGGCGTCGTACGCCTGTGTCGTCCCGTCGACGAGCAGGACCTCCGGGTCCTCGGCGGAGACTCGGTACGGGAAGCGTACGGCCGGGACGGTCACGCCCCTGTCGGCGCCGTCCTCCGGGCGGGCGACGGGGCGGTCGGCGTCGAGGTTCACGGCGAAGCGGCGTGGCGTGATGTCGCTGCCGCAGCCCTGGCTCATGGAGTACGCGTTGCCGGTGACCGGGGCGCCTCGACTCACGACGCGGACGCGGAGCGCGTGCAGGACCACGGCCGCTGACGACCGTCCCTGCACCGAGATCTGCACCTTCGTCTGCCGTCCGTGCACCGCGCTCTGGGTCGCCGCCCACACCCCGGCGTCCTGCTGCACCGGCGGCGGAGGCACCTGCGCGGGCGGCTTGCCGATGACGTAGTCGTGGTCGCAGCCCTTGTCCCAGACCAGCGAGTCGACGCTCCAGGTGAGGGGCAGGGCGGCGGCCGGCTGCCCGGCCGGTTCCCCGGCCGACGAGGGGGCACCGCCCGAGGCCGACGCGGTGGGGGCCTGGTGGCGGGTGCCCCGCGACACGGGGCTGCCGGACGGTGACGGTGAGGGTGAGGCGGCGGACGGGTGCGTCGCGCGGTGGGGTGCGCCGGCGGTGGTCGTCCTCGGGCCCGCCGAGGGGGAGGCGCCCGCCGCGGAGGAGCCGTGGTCCGCCAGTGCGGAGATGCCGCCGGCAGCGGCGAGCAGCGCACAGACGACGGCGGTGGACGCCAGGGCGCGCCGGCTGCGGTACCAGGGACGGAGGGCGGGGGCGCTCCCTGGCTGCCCCTCGGGGCCGGTCTTCTCGGGGCCGGTCTTCTCGGGGCCGGTCTTCCCGTCGGGGGCTCCGTCGGGGGCTCCGTCGGGCGTGTTCACTTCGGGCTTGGGCGCAGGCTCCGGCTCCGGCTCCGGTGCGTCGGCCGTACGGGCTCGCTGGCGGGCCGCCGCCGCGGACAGCCACAGGCGGTGCAGTTCGAGCCGCTCCTGCGGTGTCGCTTCGCAGAAGGCCGCGAGCCGTTCCACGGGCGCGAAGTCCTGCGGCACCGCCTCGCCCGCGCAGTACCGGTGCAGGGTGGAGGTGTTCATGTTGAGGCGGCGGGCCAGGGAGCCGTAGCTCCGGTCCGTGCGGTCCTTCAGCCGGCGCAGCAGCGCCGCGAACTCCTCGACGTCGTGGTGAGTCGGCACCGTTCTCCCTCGTCCGCCCGTGATCCCGTGTCACAGGCCCTCATGTCCCTGCACGTCGGACGGGCGGGGATGGTTCCCACGGCGGGCGGGGAGAGCCGTCGTCGCGCCCGGCCCGGGTGTCCGGCCGACGCCGTGCCCCGGGCTCGGGTGTCCGCCGGCGCCGGACGGACGCAGGCCCTCACCCGTCTGGGGTTCACCGGATGGCGGAGCGTTCGGGGTCAGGTTGGACTGTCGGGGCGGCAGTTCCCGCCACTCATCCGGCTCAGGAGATTGCCGTCCCACAGCCGAACCGAGGGAGAACCGGTGCTGACCGTGAAGAAGACGCCTGTCCTGCTCCTGGCCGCACTGCTGAGCTCGTCCGTCGCGGGGATCGCCCCAGCGGCCGCCGCCGCGAGCCCGCGGGCCCACGCCGCGGTGGTGCCGTGCGGTGACGTCGGCGAGCTGATCAGGCAGATCAACGACGCCAACTCCCGTGGGTACGGGACAGTCGTCCTGGCGTCGGGCTGCGAGTACCGGCTCCTCGCTCCCGCAGTCGCCGCCGGTCCCAACGGAGCCGACGGTCTCCCCGTGATCACTGGGAAGGTGACCCTCACCGCGGTCGGCGCCGCGACCATCACCCGGGCCTCGGCGACCGCGTTCCGGATAGCCGAGGTCGCCCCGCAGGGAACCCTCACGCTCAACGGGATCACCTTGTCCAACGGCAGCGCCACCTCCTCCCCCGCCGTCGACGGCGGCGGCGTCCTCACGCAGGGAGTCCTCCGGCTCAACGCCGGCCGTGTCACCGGCAACACGGCGTCATTGGCGGGCGGCGGCATCGAGGTGGCGTCCGGCGGCGCCGCGTACCTCTCCGGCAGCACCGTCACCCAGAACACCGCCTCCGACGGCGGCGGCGTCCACGTCGACACCTCCGGAAGGCTGACCGTCAACGGCGGCGCCGTCGACGCCAACACCGCGACCGCGACCGGCGGAGGGGTGGCCTCCAACGGGACGACGGTGCTCAACTGGGCCTCCGTCCGCGGCAACACGGCCGGCGCCTTCGAGGGCGGCGGCGTCTTCGCCGCCATCGGGCCGCTGACCGTCAACGGCGGTGTGATCAGCGGCAACACGGCCGCCTCGTACGGAGGCGGCGTCGCCAACTTCGGCAGCGCGGTGCGCCTGCTCGCCACGTCGCTGACCGGCAACACCGCCCACGTCGACGGTGGCGGCCTCTACAACCAGACCGGCACTTCCCAGCTCGTCGCCGCGCGGGTCACCGGCAACCGGGCGGACCGCCAGGGCGGCGGCGTCTTCCTGGCCGGCGGCACGGTCAACCTGCTGGCCACGCGCGTCAACGGCAACATCCCCGACAACTGCGCCCCGGCCGGCGCCGTCGGCGGCTGCGCAGGGTGAGACAGCGGACCGGCGGAGGAGGCCGGCCGGGCCCCTCCGCCGTGTCACCCGCGTCGTCAGCCGGTCTCGTCGTCAGGGTGCGGCTCCGATGTGCGGGCCCGTGTGCGGGGGTGCAGGCCGGGGCCGAGGGGCAGGCCGGCCAGAGGGGTGGGTGAGAGGTCGGTGGGTTCCTCGCCCGCCTCCAGGAGGGTGTCGGCGTTGCCGACG
Source organism: Streptomyces sp. NPDC002566 (assembly GCF_042889585.1). Lineage (NCBI taxonomy): Bacteria > Bacillati > Actinomycetota > Actinomycetes > Kitasatosporales > Streptomycetaceae > Streptomyces > Streptomyces sp. NPDC002566. The sequence continues at coordinate 202,829 of NZ_JBIARD010000007.1, forward strand.
ATGAGGGGGTCGGGGCGGCCGACGGCGTCCTCGTCCTTGCCGTCGTAGTCGATGCGCCACAGCAGGCTGCGCATCGCCTCCAGGCGGCCGCGGCGCTTGTCGTTGCTCTTGACCACCGTCCACGGCGCGCGTTCGGTGTCGGTCGCGCGGAACATCGCGACCTTGGCGGTGGTGTACGCGTCCCACAGGTCCAGGGAGGCGAGGTCGGTGGGCGAGAGCTTCCACTGCCGTACGGGGTCGACCTGGCGGATGGCGAAGCGGGTGCGCTGTTCGGCCCGGGAGACGGAGAACCAGAACTTCACCAGCAGGATCCCGTCCTCCACGAGCATCGCCTCGAAGGACGGGCACTGCCGCAGGAACAGGTCGTACTGCTCGTCGGTGCAGAAGCCCATCACCTTCTCGACGCCGGCGCGGTTGTACCAGGACCGGTCGAAGAAGACGATCTCACCGGGCGCCGGCAGATGGGCGACGTACCGCTGGAAGTACCACTGTCCCGTCTCCCGCTCGGTCGGCTTGTCCAGGGCGACGATCCGCGCCCCACGGGGGTTGAGCCGCTCGGTGAACCGCTGGATGGTGCCGCCCTTTCCGGCCGCGTCCCGGCCCTCGCAGATCACCACCAGGCGGGCGCCGGTGTCCTTCACCCAGCTCTGCAGCTTGAGCAGCTCGATCTGGAGGAACCGCTTGGTCCTCTCGTACTCGGCCCGCCCGATCTTGTGGTCATAGGGATAGTTCTCCTGCCAGGTACGGATCGGCGCCCCGGAGGAGTCCAGGAGCACGGGCTGCTCCGGCCGGCGGTCGTCCACGCTCAGCCCCGACAGCAGGTCCTCGGCTTCGGGCCGCTCCAACTCACGATCGTCCACGCCGCCCGACTACCCGTACCGCTCAGGTCTATGGCGCGCCGGCTCCCATGGCCGCCTCCCGTGTGACCGGTGTGACTGTTGTGGCGAGGGAGGCGGTGCGCGTCCGGTGGGCGGGGCCTCTCGACCAGGCGACCCGTGACTGTAAGGGGGGAGCAATGCTAGAAAGGGCCGATGGACGACCGTTTTGCCCGGGTGAGACCGGTATCGCCGTGGTCGCGGCTGCGGAAGAACGCGCTCAGCGTCGCTGGGCAGATGTTCCTCCTGCAAGTGGCGCTGGTCGTGCTGCTCGTGGCGTTCGCCGTCCTCGCTCTCGTCCTGCAGTCACGGCGGGGCACGAGCGCCGAAGCGGAACGGCGTTCCGTGGCCGTCGCGCAGACCTTCGCGCACTCGCCGGGCCTGCTGCCCGCCCTGCGCGGCCCCGATCCCGCGAAAGTCCTCCAGCCGCTGACCGAGGCCGGCCGCAAGTCCGCCGGCGTCGACTTCGTCGTGGTCATGGACACGCACGGGATCCGCTACACGCATCCCATGCCGGACCGGATCGGGAAGCGGTTCGTGGGGGAGATCGAGCCGTCGCTCGCCGGGAAGGTCTACACCGAGAGCGTGCGCGGCCCCCTCGGGAAAGAAGTCCAGGCGACGGTGCCCGTGCGGGACGCCCGGGGCCAGGTGGTGGCCCTCGTCTCCGCCGGGCTGAAGGTCAAGAACGTGACCGGTCTGGTGGACCGGCAGATACCCATCATCCTCACCGCCGGGGCGGTCGCCCTCGGGGCGGCCACAGCGGCGACGGTGCTGGTGAGCCGGCGGCTGCGACGGCAGACCCACAGTCTCGCGCCGAACGAGATGACCCGCATGTACGAGCACCACGACGCGGTGCTGCACTCGGTGCGCGAAGGGGTGCTCATCGTCACCGGCGAGGGGCGGCTGCTGCTGGCGAACGACGAGGCCAGGCGGCTGCTGGAGCTGCCCCCGGATGCCGAGGGCCGGCATGTGACCCAGATGCCGGGTCTCGAGCCGGAGATGGCGTCCCTGCTCGCCTCCGGACGCGAGGCCACGGACGAGGTGCACCTCGCCGGGCCGCGGCTGCTGGTGGTCAACCAGAGACCCACGGACCGCGACGGAGGCCCGAAGGGCACCGTGGTGACGCTGCGCGACTCCACAGAGCTGCGGGCCGTGTCCGGCAGGGCCCAGATCACGGGTGAGCGGCTGAAACTGCTCTACGACGCCGGGCTGGGCATCGGGACCACCCTGGACGTGGTGCGCACGGCCGACGAACTCGCCGCGATCGCCGTCCCCCGTTTCGCCGACTTCGTCACCGTGGACCTGGCCGACGCCGTGCTCCACGGCGAGGAACCGGCGGCCACCGCCAAGAACATGCGCCGCGTCGCCGTGTGCGGTATCCGCGACGATCATCCCCTCTACGAGAGGGACCGGTTGATCGACTTCATACCGTCCACGCCTCAGGCGCGCGGCTACGGCACCGGCCGCTCGGAACTGGTGACCGACCTGTCCACGGCGACGGGCTGGCACCGGCAGGACCCGGAGCGCACGGAACAGATCCTGGAGTACGGCATCCATTCGCTCATCTCGGCTCCCATCCGGGCCCGCGGTGTCGTGCTGGGCATGGTCAACTTCTGGCGCTCCGAGGAGCACGCCCCCTTCGACCAGGAGGAGCTGTCGCTCGCCGAGGAACTGGTGGTGCGCGCCGCGGTCAGCATCGACAACGCCCGCCGGTACACGCGCGAGCACGCCCTCGCCGTCACCCTCCAGCGCAGTCTGCTGCCGCGCGGCCTGCCCGAGCAGAGCGCCCTCGACGTCGGCTACCGCTACCTTCCGGCTCAGTCGGGCGTCAGCGGGGACTGGTTCGACGTGATCCCGCTGCCGGGCGGCCGGGTGGCACTGGTCGTCGGCGACGTGGTCGGCCACGGGTTGCACGCCGCCGCGACGATGGGGCGGCTGCGGACCGCGGTGCACAACTTCTCCACGCTCGATCTGCCGCCCGACGAGCTGCTGAGCCACCTGGACGACCTGGTCGGGCGTATCGACCAGGACGAGGCGTGCACGGAGAGTCCGGCCGCCGTCGTCGGCGCCACCTGCCTGTACGCGATCTACGACCCCGCGACGTGCCGCTGCACCATGGCGCGCGCGGGGCACCTGGCCCCCGCGCTGGTGCGTCCCGACGGGAGTGTCACCTTCCCCGACCTGCCGTCCGGGCCGCCGCTGGGCCTGGGCGGGATGCCCTTCCAGGCGGCCGAGCTGGACATCGCCGAAGGCTCGCAGCTCGTCCTGTACACCGACGGTCTCATCGAGGACCGCACCCGCGACCTCGACGAGGGAATGGAGCTGTTGCGCAAAGCGCTGGCGGGCCACCCCGAGCGCACGCCGGAGGAGAGCTGCAAGGCCGTGCTGGACTCGCTGCTGCCCGGACGTCCCACGGACGACGTGGCCCTGCTCATCGCCCGCACCCACGCGCTGCCTGCGGACCGGATCGCCGAGTGGGACGTGCCGCCCGATCCGGCCGCCGTGGCCGGGGTGCGCGCCGCGGCCACCGAACAGCTCGACGCGTGGGGACTGTCCGAGCTGGGCTTCGGCATGGAACTGGTGCTGAGCGAGCTCGTCACCAACGCCGTCCGCTACGGCTGCGAGCCGATCCACGTCAGGCTCGTCCTCGACCGCACGCTGATCTGCGAGGTGTCCGACGGGAGCAGCACCTCGCCCCATCTGCGGTACGCCGCGACGACCGACGAGGGCGGCCGGGGCCTGTTCCTGGTGTCCCAGCTGACCGAGCGCTGGGGAACCCGGTACACCCCGCAGGGCAAGGTGATCTGGGCCGAGACGGCGCTGCCGGACGACTGAGGAACCGCTCTCTTGACCTGGAGCGCGCTCCAGATCCGAGCATGGGGGGCATGAACACCAACGACCCCCAAGTCGTCCTGGGGACAATGGACTTCGGCACTCGTGTCGCCCCCGAGCGGGCTTTCGCGGTCCTCGACTCCTTCGTCGCCGGCGGCGGTGTCTGGCTGGACACCGCGAACTGCTATTCCTTCTGGGCCGATCCCAGTGGCGTCGGCGGCGCCAGCGAACGCGTCATCGGCGCGTGGCTGCGGGCCCGTCCGGGCGTGCGCGAGTCGGTGCGGATCGCGACGAAGGTCCGGCAGAACCCGCTCACCCCCCACTCGTGGCCGCACAGCGCAGAAGGCCTCTCCGCCCGCGCGGTCCACGCCGGTGTGGAGGGGAGCCTCGAGCGCCTCGGAGTCGATCACGTCGACCTGCTGTGGGCCCACGCCGAGGACCGTGACGTGCCGCTGGAGGAGACGGTCGGCGCCTTCGGCGAGCTGGTCGCCAAGGGGCTGGCCCTGCGGGTCGGGGCGGCGAACCATGCCGCCTGGCGCGTCGAGCGCGCCCGGTCACTGGCGCGGCAGCGGGGCGTGGAGCCGTGGACGGCGCTGCAACTGCGCCACTCGCTCGTGCGGCCGCGCCCCCTCACCCCGCTCGCGGAGGCCGGTCACCGCATGCTCGCCGACGAGGACCTGGACTACGCGCGGTCGGAGGGGCTCGCCGTGTGGTCGTACAGCTCGCTGATGTGGGGATCGTACGAACGCGCGGACAAGCCCCTTCCGGAAACCTATGATCATCCCGGTACGGCCCGGGTGCTCGCGGTCCTGGGCGATGTCGCCGGCGAGCTCTCGGCGACGAGGAACCAGGTCGTCCTCGCGTGGCTGATGCGCCAGGGGATCGATCCCATCGTCGGCGCCAGCCGGCCGGAGCAGATCGAGCAGGCGCTCGCCGCACGCCGGCTGCGGCTCGGCGACGCACACCTGGCGCGCTTCGCCGAAGCGCGGTAGCGGTCACACAAGGAGTTCCATGGCCACCCTCACCCCGGCAGCGGCCGCCGAACGCACCGGCGTCTCCCTCGACACGCTGCGCTACTACGAGCGCGAAGGTCTCATCGGCCCGATCCCGCGCTCGGCCGGCGGGCACAGGCAGTACACCGAGGACGACGTGTTCTGGATCGGCCTGGTCACGTGCTTGCGCGAGGCAGGCCTCGGCATCGCCGATCTCAAGGGGTTCGTCGCCATCCTGCGCTCCGAGCACTCCCCCGAGGACCGGGTCGCCTTCCTCCGTGACCGTCATGCCGCGCTGGAGCAGCGGGCGTCGGCACTTCGCCGGGCGATGGAGGTCCTCGAAGAGAAGATCGACTACTACAGCTGACCAGTGAGTCTCCGCGGCGGCCGCCTCCGTGAACTGGTTCGTGTCGAAGAGTTCGCTCTGAGGAAACCCCCCTCACGGGAGCGACCTGGCGTCCGCCGGGCGACGCGGGGCCGGTGGTGCCGCTGGACAGCGGGGTGTGGGCGTGCCTCGCCCACCCGGGCGAGGTCTCGCCGGTGCCCGCGACCGGGGTCGTCCCGGAGGGCGTCCTGCGCGACGACCACCCCCGGCCGCGCCCCTGGCACCCGCCGGCGCCCCACCAGGGCGCCTTCGAGTACACCTCGGCCCGGCTGCCCGCCGTACGCGCCCTCCGGCCGGGCGGGGTCGTGCCGCCCATGTCAGGGGGGCTGACCGATGCGGCGAATCAGGCCTTACAGGATCGCGCGCGGAGCCCCAGGACCCGAGGTGTGCTGCGGTGCGCCCAGGTGGGATGTGGACGACTGGCGCATGACGTGGGCCAGGTCGCGGTGTATGCGTTCGGCTTCACCGCGCACCTCGGCGGGCACGTCGCCGCGCTCGGCGACCAGACGGCTGAAAATGGGGGTCTCCTGGTACAAGGCGCAATCTGCTCTCTGTCTGGGCGGCGGGATGCCTAGTGGAGGGTACAGCCGCGCGTGGAGGCCCAACTCATCCGTCCCGAGGGTGAACAGTTCCTGCCCGCTTTCGTCACAAAACCGGGGTTAGGGGGCCGGTGGGCGGGGTAGTCGGTGGCACTGCCGTGGGCGGGCCGTGCGGCGAACGCCGTGTGACCGGACGCCGGACGCACGGCTGCTGACGACGGGTGGGCCATGAGCAGCGTTGAGGAAACGGTCGAGATCGCGGTCCCGGTGCGTACCGCGTACAACCAGTGGACGCAGTTCGAGAGCTTCCCCCGGTTCATGCGCAGCGTGAGGAAGGTCGAGCAGATCAAGCCGGCCCTCACGTCGTGGACGATCGCCGCAGGACCGCTGCACGGTGATTTCACGGCCGAGATCGTGGAGCAGGAGCCCGATTCCCACCTGGTCTGGCGCGGTCTCGGCCGGCGCCCCGCCCACCGGGGCGAGGTGTCCTTCCGGCCCACGGAGCGAGGCGGGACGAGGGTCACCGTCCGGATGGACATCGCGGCGCGCGGTGCGGCCGGTGTGCTCGCCGTGGTTCCGGGGCTCGCCGGCCGGGTCGTGCGCGGGGAGCTGGAGCGTTTCAAGGAGTACATCGAGGGGCTGGGACAGGAGAGCGGGGCCTGGCGGGGAGCCGTCCGGGGCGGCCGTCCGCGGCGCGCGGAGACGGACCGCAAGGTGAGCGGAGTGCCGTGCTGGCCCGTCGGCTGATCCCCTCCCCCGCCCCGGGGCAGCGTGAACGAGAGGCGTTCTCATGAAGAAGAGGCCCGACGAGGAGCCGGACGAGGCGCTGACGGTGACCGAGCCGAAGGCCTGGGCCGCGGGCGTGCCCGCGGTGGCGCACGCGCTGGAGTACTCCCTGCGGCAGACGTCGGCGCGGCGCGCGGGAGAGACGCTGCTGACCATGAACCAGGTGGACGGCATCGACTGCCCCGGCTGCGCCTGGGCGGATCCCGCCCCCGGCCGCCGGCACCGCAACGAGTACTGCGAGAACGGCGCCAAGCACATCAACGACGAGGCGACGACGCGGCGCGTCACCGCCGACTTCTTCCGCGAACACCCGGTCTCCGAGCTGGCCGGGCGGTCCGACGGCTGGCTGAACCAGCAGGGCCGGCTGACCGAGCCGATGGTCAAGCGGCCGGGCTCGGACTTCTACGAGCCGATCAGCTGGAACGACGCCTTCGGGCTGATGGCCGAGGAGCTGACCGCGCTGGACTCCCCCGACGAGGCCGTGTTCTACACCTCGGGCCGGGCCGGCAACGAGGCCGCGTTCACGCTGCAGTTGTTCGCCCGTGCGCTGGGCACGAACAACCTGCCGGACTGCAGCAACATGTGCCACGAGTCCAGCGGCTACGCCCTGCACGAGACGCTGGGCACGGGCAAGGGGACGGTCAGCCTCCACGACCTGCACCACGCCGACCTGATCTTCCTGGTGGGGCAGAACCCCGGGTCGAACCATCCCCGGCAGCTGTCGGCCCTGGAGGAGGCCAAGCGGAACGGCGCGCGCGTCATCGCCGTCAATCCGCTGCCGGAGGCCGGGCTGCGGCGGTTCAGGAACCCGCAGACGCCCCGCGGGGTGATCGGGCCCGGCGTGCAGATCGCCGACCGGTTCCTGCACATCCGCAGCGGCGGCGACCTGGCCCTGTTCCAGGGGATCAACCGGCTGCTGCTGGAGGCGGAGGACGCCCGGCCGGGCGAGGTCCTGGACCGTGACTTCATCCGCACCGACACCGCCGGCTTCGAGGAGTTCGCGGCGCACGTCCGCGGGGTCGACTGGGGGGACATCCTCGCCTCGACCGGCCTGACCCGCGAGGAGATCGAGCAGACCCGTGACGAGGTGCTGCGCAGCGACCGCGTCGTCGTGTGCTGGGCCATGGGGATCACCCAGCACAAGCACGCCGTGCCCACCGTCCGGGAGATCGTCAACTTCCTGCTGCTGCGCGGGAACGTCGGCAGGGCCGGCACCGGCCCCTGTCCGGTTCGCGGGCACAGCAATGTGCAGGGCGACCGCACGATGGGCATCTGGGAACAGATGCCGGACTCGTTCCTCGACGCGCTGCAGCGGGAGTTCGGCTTCGACCCCCCGCGCGCTCACGGACTGGACTCGGTGAACGCGATCAGGGCGATGCGCAAGGGACGCGTCAGGTTCTTCCTCGGCCTGGCCGGCAATTTCGTCCGCGCCGCCCCGGACAGCGCGGTCACCGAACAGGCGGTGCGCAGGTGCCGGCTGACCGCCCACATCTCCACCAAGCTCAACCGGTCCCACACGGTGTGCGGCGAGAGCGCGCTGATCCTGCCCACGCTGGGCCGCACCGAGCGGGACGTGCAGGCCAGCGGGGAGCAGTTCGTCACCGTGGAGAACTCGATGAGCGAGGTGCACACCTCCCGCGGGCGGCTGCGGCCGGCCTCTCCTCTGCTGCTCAGCGAGGTCGCGATCCTCAGCCGGCTGGCCCGCCGCACCCTCGGCGGCGAATCCGGCATCCCCTGGGAGGAGTTCGAGGCCGACTACGGCGCGATCCGCGACCGCATCGCGCGCATCGTCCCGGGGCTGCACGACTACAACCGGCGGGTGATCCGTCCCGGTGGCATCCAGCTGACCAACCCGGTCAACGAGGGCGTGTACTCCAACGCGGTCGGCCGGGCGCTGTTCACCCGCAACGTGTGCGAGGTGCTGCAAGCGCCCGAGGGGCATCTGCTGCTGCAGACCCTGCGCTCCCACGACCAGTGGAACACCGTCCCGTACACGTCGGAGGACCGCTACCGGGGTATCAGCGGAAGCCGCCGGGTGGTGCTCGTCCACCCCGACGACGTGGCCGCACTCGGCCTGGCGGCGGGCCAGAACGTCGACCTGGTCGGCGTCTGGGACGACGAGGTGGAGCGCCGGGCCGAGGACTTCCGGGTGGTCCCGTACCCGACGGCTCGCGGTTGCGCCGCCGCGTACTACCCGGAGACCAATGTGCTGGCGCCCCTGGACAGCGTGGCCGAGAAGAGCAACCAGCCGGCGTACAAGGCGATCGTGGTCCGTCTGGAGCCGCGCGCTGTTCCGCCCGAGCCTATGATGTGAGATCAACTCGGCTGTCGGGGGGTGGAGTCGGGTGCGCCGGACCGGCGTTCCTCTCCTCCTCGGCGACCTCGTCGGCGGCGGTCGCACCGGCTGCGGCAGCCGGCGCCGTCGCCGTCCCACACAGAAGGCCGTCCTTTGATCAAGCTCGCCGCCGTCACTCCCCCGCTCCTCGCGGGCGCCACCCTCGCCTCCGCCGCCAGCCTCGCGCAGTCGGTGTACTGGGAGTCCTCGGACCAGCTCTGGTACGTGTGCCAGCCCGACGGCACGCCGGGTGACCTGGACCGGGTCACCGTCTCGCGGCTCACCGCCGACGGGACGCTGCTGGACAGGATGTCCATCAGCCGGGCGGGGCACGGGGCGAACCTGGGCGTCGAACGCGACGCGGCCGGGATCCGTCTGTGGACCGACGCCGTGCCCAGCGGCGGCTGGGCGACGGCCGTCGCCCGGATCCCGTACGTGCCGAACGGGACCGCCGACGCCTCCGACCCGTCCGTGGTGCGCACCCCGCGCACGGGCGTGTACAGGGTGTCGGCGACGATCGACCCGACCCGGCGGCAGCTGGTCTACCGCTGGCAGTCGAACAACGTCGCCTCCCCTCAGGCGACCGGCGGCATCGACCGCTACGATCTGGCCGCCGCCGCTGCCGGAACGTTCACTCCGCTGCAGAAGCTGTCCTACGGCGCGTCGGGCAAGACGCTCCAGGGGTACACGAGTCTGGGCGACCACGTGTACCACCTGTACGGCGACCAGGCGCAGGACAACGTGACGGTGACGTGCACGGACTGGGCCTCCGGGACGGTGCTCCAGTCGCAGCACGTCACCGCCTTCCCCGGCCTGCCCTTCCGGGAGCCCGAGGGCATGTGCGTCTTCGGCAACAGCCCCGGCGACCCGGCCGCGACCGTGGCCTTCGGCATCGGCGCGCGGACCGACGCCGGGGTGCGCAACCTCAACCTCGCGCGGTTCCCGCACCCGGGCACCGACCCGTGGGTGCCGATCCCCTACAACACCGCGCTGTACAAGCCGAACAGCGACAACTACGTCCCCCAGTACCGGCTCGCCGGCGACCAGGTCTTCGTGCACTTCTCGCTGGCCAAGGTGGACGGCACGGCCTGGGCGCAGGGCGAGACGCTGTTCCAGCTGCCGCTGCGGGCCCGGCCCGACCGGACGCAGCGGCTGCTCGGCGTGGTGAGCGGGCAGGCCGTCACGACGGACACGATGGCGGTGCGGCTGGAGGTCGCGGCCGACGGCAAGGTGAGCGTGTGGGACGAGCGCAGCCTGAAGGGGTGGATCGGCGGGGACGTCAGCCTGTGGGTGTGCTGACCGGGGCCGTCAGGAGGCGGTCGAGCCGCTCGGCCGCCGTCCGCCGAGCCTCCTCGTCGGCATGGCCGGGCTCGCTCAGCGTCGACGTCCTGGGCAGGAACAGGCGTCGGGGCGTGCGGTCCAGCACGGCACGCGCCTGCCGGGACCAGCGGACGTCGCCGGCGCCGCCGGGAAGGACGACGGCCCGGTACCGGGCGGGGTCGACGCGGCCTTCGCGCAGGTCCCCCTCGGTCGCGTACGTGACGTCGTAGCCCGCTTCCTCCAGCCACCTCGACGCGCTCGTGTCCGTGCCGAAGTCCTCGGGCAGGCCGAGCCCGGCGTACGGGCGGTGGGCCGCGTTCAGCGGCACGACCAGCAGGACGTCGGACGGGCGGGCGGGCTCCCGCACGACGAAGGGGGCGTAGGCGCGGCGGCCTTCGGCGGTGGTGAGGACGGTGAGGAAGACGCCGGACACCCAGGCCCCGGGGACCGTCGCCCTCCAGGGCCGGTCGACGGGGACGCCGTCGGCGGTGAGGAGGTGGCGGGCGCGCACGCCGCCGTAGTGGCCGAGCCGGTAGACCTCCACCGTGCAGGCGCGGGCCGTGCGGGTGGCCAGGCGCAGGCCCAGGGTCTCGCCGGGGGCGACGGAGACCGTCGTCGCCTGCCCCTGGATCTCGGGGCGTCCCGGGTCGACGCCGCAGGTCTCACCGTGGCCGGGGGTCCAGGCGTGGGAGCCGGGGGCCCGGTTCTCCCGCACGACGGGGTTGTCGCCGGTCCGCGGGACGGCGGGCGGACGGGCCCGCTCGGCGGCCGCCGCCGGGCGGCTTCCTCCGACGGCGACGGCTCCCGCTCCGGCGGCGCTCAGCACCGTACGTCGGGACAGCTCCCCCATGGGTCGACCTCCGGGCCCGGTTGTCATGGAGCGATCATCGTACGGCGGTCCGGTGCGCAGCCCCGCCTTTGCACAGTTCACCGCCCGTTGTCATGATGGTCCATCAAGTCGCCTACGATGCAGTGAAGTTGCCTGAACCGGGCGGGCTGGCCGTGAACGCGATCATGTGGTGTCATCGTCGCTTGTCGTTCTCGGACACGCATACGAAGGAGTGGGCGATGGGACTTCGCAGCAGGGTCACTGCGGCGCTGGGTGGAGCACTTCTCATGGCGGCGGGCACGGTCGCGCTGGCGCCGCCGGCCTCAGCCGAGGAGACGTGCCCCTACCCGTACGTGTGCTTCTACCAGAGGGACCCCGCCGACTATCCGGCCGCCACCATCAGCGGCCGCTTCCGGGACGTCACGAGCGGCTGGCAGTGGCTGACCGGGTCCAGAGGGAGCGACTTCGTCCGCAACACGCGCCGTGACGACGTGGTCTACCTGCACATGACCGACGGCAAGGTGTACTGCGTCGAGAACGGCGGCCACAAGTCCTTCATCAACGACGAGCCGCAGCGCCTCGTGGACGGCGTCCGCATCTCGTCGAACCCGGACTGCTGACGCCCCGCACGCCCTTGCCCGCTCGCCGAGGCGTACGCCGCGCCGAGCACACCTGATGCCGGATCGGAGTGAGTCGTGTCCACAGCTACATCCGCAGCCACCCGGGCTGCCGTCGGAGAACTGCTGCGCCGCATCGGCGAGGGGGATCCCGCGAGCATCGCGGCGTTGTACGCCGAGAAGGTCGACTGGAGGCTGGACTGGCCGGAGGCCGAACACGGCCGGGCCGCCACGCCGTGGATCCGGCACCGGGCGACCCGCGCGGACGCGGCCGACCACTTCCGCGAGCTCGCCGAGCACCACCTGCCCGGGCAGGCCGCCACCGAGATCGAGCGCGTCCTCGTCGACGGCGACGACGCGGTCGTGTTCGGCGAGATCCGGCAGACGGCGCGGTCCACCGGGCGCGCCTACCGTGCCCGGTTCGCCCTGCACCTCACGTTCCGGGAGGGCCTGGTGACGCGGCACCACGTCTACGAGGACAGTCTCGCCGTGGCCCGGGCGTTCGACGTGAGCGAGGGCCGGTCAGGAGAGGGCGGCGTCGGCGACCGTGCCGCGGACCTCGAGGACGGTGTCGACTCCGGTGACCTCGAAGAGCCGCTGAAGCTGTCGTGACGGCGCGACCACGCGCAGGGGGCCCGCCTGGTGGGCGCGGATCAGCATGTTGAGGAAGGCCGAGTCCGCGAAGGTGACGCCGGAGGCGTCCAGGACCACCTTGGGGTGCTTCCCGGCCGCGGTTTCCAGGGCGTCCGCCAGCGGCGTGATCGAGTCCATGTCGTAGGCGCCCCGCGCGGAGACGACCCAGGCCCCGCTCGTCGCGTGCTGAACCACCGAAGGGGCCCGCGCGGCGTCCACGGTGTCCTGGTCGGGCGACGGCTTCCCGCCGGTGCGGCTCATGAGCGTCGGCGTGACGGCCTCGTCGCAGGGCACCTTCGCACTCCTTCGGTGGCTCTCCCTCGCGGGATCATGTCGTCTGTTGCATGAAAAGTATGTCATGTATCGGAGTTCCGCAACGGCGCCCCCTAAAATGCCGGGCATGGTTGCCGTGCCCGAATCCCATGCCGGATGGACGTTCATCACCAACCACGCGCGCGTACTGGCGGTCATCGCCGACAACCCGAACGTCCGTATCCGTGACATCGCCGCGCGCTGCCGGCTCACCGAGCGCGCCGTCGCGCGGATCATCTCCGACCTCGAACAGGGCGGTTACCTCTCGCGCACCCGGGACGGGCGCACGAACAGCTACCGCATAGAGCCGGACAAGGTGCTGCGCCACCCGGCCGAGGCCGGGCTGTCGGTGGCCTCCCTTCTCTCCCTCCTCGCGCGGGCCGAGACCGAGCGCGTCGGGACGCCGGTCGCCCCGTAGCGGCACTCGGCGATCACCGACGCCAGAAGCCGAGCAGAGCGGTGGCGAGTGCCTCGGGCGCCTCTTCGGCCATGTGGTGTCCGGAGACGATCGGGCGCCCGTCGAGCGAGCCGCCCGCCCATGCGCGCCAGACGCTCAGCACATCGCCGTAGAGGTCGGCCATGTCGTCACGGGTGGCCCACAGCACCTGCAACGGGCAGCCGATGCGCCGGCCGGCACGCTGGTCGGCGTCGTCGTGCTCCCGGTCGACGCCGAGGCCGGCACGGTAGTCCTCGCACATGGCGTGCACGGTGGCCGGGTCGTGGATCGCCCGCCGGTAGTCCTCGTACGCCTCGGCGCCCATCTGCTCGGGAGTGGCCTTGTACCAGGCGTCGGGGTCGGCGTTGATCACGCGTTCGGCGGGCTTGTCGGTCTGTCCGAGGAAGAACCAGTGCCACCAGCTCGCGGCGAACGTCGCATCGCATCGCCTGAGCGCCTCACCGATGGGCACGGCGTCCAGCACGCTGACGGCGGACACGGCCTGCGGGTGGTCCAGGGCGAGGCGAGTGGCCACGTACGCGCCCCGGTCGTGTCCGACGACGGCGAACCGTTCGTGCCCGAGGCGGCGCATGACCGCGAGACAGTCGCCGGCCATGGCGCGCTTGGAGTACGGACGGTGCTCAGGGTCGGACGCGGGCTTGTCGGACTCGCCGTAGCCCCGCAGGTCCGGGCAGACCACCGTGTGGCCGGCCGAGGCCAGCAGCGGGGCGACCCGGTGCCAGGTCACGTGCGTACGCGGGTGGCCGTGCAGCAGCAACACCGCGGGACCGCTGCCGCCGTGGCGGACCCGTAACCGGGCCCCGTCCCCTTCGCATCGCGTCAGCTCGAAGCCCTCGAACACACAGCCTCCCCGTTCCGGACGTCGCAGTTCCCGTGCCCTGGAACTCGAGGTCCATGCGGCAGCGGATCCTCGCCGAGCCCGGTCTGCGTGACCGTGTCCGGGCGGTCGTCGTCGCCTACGGGACGGGGCTGGTCAGCGCGGGCGACGGGGAGACCGTCACCGGTCCGGCGAGCAGCCGTGGTCACAGCCAGCCGTTGCGGCGGAAGGCCCGGTAGAGCAGTCCCGCGCCGAGGGCCATCACGGCCAGCGCGCACGGGTAGCCGTAGCGCCAGTCCAGTTCGGGCATGTGGGCGAAGTTCATGCCGTAGACGCCGGCGACGAGGGTGGGTACGGCCAGGATGGCGGCCCAGGCGCTGATGCGGCGCATGTCGTCGTTCTGCCAGGTGCCGACCTTCGCCAGGTGGGCGTCGAGGACGGAGCCGAGCAGGTCGTCCAGGGCGCGGACCTCGGTGTCGGTGCGGGTGAGGTGGTCGAGGACGTCGCGGAAGTACGGCGCCATCTGCCGCGGCCAGTCGTCGGAGGGCGCGGTGAGGTGCTGGACGACGGGCACGAGGGGCTGAACGGCGTCGCGGAACTCGACCACCTCCCGCTTGAGCGAGTAGATCTGCTCCGTGAGGTCGTCGCGGGCGGGTGAGAACACGCACCGTTCCAGCTCGGTGAGATCGGTGCGGACCTGCGCCGCGGCCTCCGCGTAGGCGTCGACGATCACGTCGGTGACCGCGTGCAGGACGCTCACGGGTCCGAGCCCCGCCATCTGCGGGGCTTCTTCCAGCCGGCGTGCCGCCTCCACCGTCGGGTCGAGCGCGCCGTGCCGCACGGTCAGCGCGAAGGACCGGCCCAGGAAGATCATCACCTCGCCGGTCTCCACCTCGGCGGTCCGCTCGACGAACCACAGCGTCTTCACCGCGACGGCCAGGACGTCGCCGTAGCGTTCCTGCTTGGGTCGCTGGTGCGCCTGGACGGCGTCCTCGATCGCCAGAGGATGCAGCTTCAGGTGCTTCCCCAGCCGCTGCAACTCGTCCTCGCGGGGGTCGTCCAGCCTGATCCAGGCGAACTCGTCAGGTTTCAGCTCCGCCAAGCGGTCCAGGACGCTTTCGCATCCCCCGTCCTCCTGCCGGGCGGCGACGTTCTCGCGCTCGCCCGTCTGCTCTCGGTAGATCGCACACTCCATGCCTTCTCGGATGCTTCCGTCTCCGCGATCCATGCCTGGTGTCCGCACACGACCCGGCGGTCACCGGATCTTCACAACGGTCCTGATGTGATCGGCGCGGTGACGGCTATGAGCGGGAGAGCAGGTCGACCCGGGCCGCACCGCGCACGTCGGAGCGGCCCGGGTCGAGAAACGGGAAGGCCGATGTGGCCGAGATCGAGGAGAGCACACAGCGATGACCCAGCCGCCCCACGACGAGCCCACCGCCGCCGGCCCCGAGGAGCTGCGCGAGCAGGCCGAGCACACCCGCGAGGAGCTCGGCCGGACGGTCGAGGCGCTCGCGGCCGAGACCGACGTGAAGGCCCGCGCGAAGGAGAGCGCGGTCGAGAAGAAGGACGAGGTCGCCGTCCGGGCAGGCGTTCTGATGGAGGAGACCGCGGCCAAGGCCGGGGAGCTGAAGGAGCAGACCGTGCTCAAGGCCGGGGAGCTGAAGGAGCAGACCGTCCTCAAGGCCTGGGAACTGAAGGAGCAGACTGTCCTCAAGGCCGGCGAGTTGAAGGTCAGGGCGGCTGAGGCCGCCGGACGGATCGAGGGGAAGCTGCCCGACCCGGTGCGGGACAAGGCCGTCGGGGCCGCCGGGCAGGCCCGGGTCGCGGCCGCCCGGGCCGGCCGGCTGTGGGAGGACAAGGCGCCCGAGCCGCTGCGGGACCGCACGGCTCAGGGGGCGCGAGTGGCCCGGGACAAGCGGGGCCTGCTGCTGACCGGCGCCGGGGTCGCCGTCGTGACGTGGATCGTCCGGCGCCGCCGCCAGGGGTGAGCCGACGCAGGACTCGAAGACCCTGGCCCGGATCGGCCGACACGACGGCGGAGGGGTGCCGGCACACGGATGCCGGCGCCCCTCCCGTCCTTTCCCGTACGACACTGCATCGTGTTTCGGCCGGTCACGGGAGTGCACTCGCAGGGCGCGAGAGGAACCTGTCCGACCGGAGAAGGGATGAAGGAGTGCGACGTCAGCTGACGTGGATGCTGGCCCTGCGAGGGGCGGCGGCCCTGTCGTTCGCGGTGATGGCTCTGGTGTGGCCGGAGGTGACGGCGCTGGCGCTCGCCCTGCTGTTCGGCGCCTACGCGCTGGTCGACGGCGTGACGTGGCTGGCCAGCGCCTTCCGCAGGGACGGCGACAGGAGGCACCGCCTGGTACACGCCGTCGGAGGGGTCCTGGGCGTCACGGCCGGTCTGATCAGCCTGGCCTGGCCGGGGGTGACCGCACTCGCACTGGCCGGCCTGGTCGGCGCGTGGGCCGTCGTCACCGGCGTCGCGGAGATCTGGGCGGCGGTGCGCTTCCGCCGTGAACTGCACCATGAGGGCGTCCTGTTCCTGGCCGGCGCCGCCTCGGTGATCGCCGGGATCCTCGTCTGGGCCCGGCCCGACGCGGGAGCCGTCGCCATCGCGCAGGTCACCGGCGTCTGCGCGCTGATCTCCGGCGCGCTGGTGCTGGCAGCGGCCTGGCGGCTGCACAACGACGCCGGCGCGGGCTCCCCGGCCCGCCACGCCAGGCACGCCCGGCACGCCTGAGGGCCCTGGGGAGTCCAGCACCGGGCGAAAATGCCTCGCGCTCCGGCCGTGGCTGTCCGAGACTCGCCCCATGGATGACATGGGGGCGTTCCGGGACGCGGTCACGGCGTGGGCGGCGGGCGGCCCCGGCGGTCCCGCGGAAGAACTGGCCGCTCGCCTGCCCGTCCGGACGGTCGTGCTGCTCGAAGGGCTCAGCGACGTCGCCGCGGTCGAAGCGCTGGCGGGAAGACGCGGCAGGGACCTGGCGGCCGAAGGGGTCTGCGTCCTGTCGATCGGCGGTGCGATGAGCGTGGGACGCTACGCCCGGCTCCTCGGTGCGCCCGGCCTGGGGCTCCGTCTCACCGGACTGTGCGACGAGGCCGAACGCCCCTACTACGCCCGGGGTTTCGAGCAGGCCGGCGCCCCGCAGGAGGGCTTCTTCGTCTGTGCGGCGGACCTGGAGGACGAACTGATCCGCGCGTTGGGCGTGGCGCGGGTGGCGGAACTCGTCGAGCAGGAAGGGGACATGCGTCCCCTGCGGACCTTCCTGCGCCAGCCCGCTCAGCAAGGCCGTTCGCCGCAGCGGCAGTTCAGGCGTTTCTTCGGCACGAAGAAGGGCCGCAAGATCCATTACGGCCGGGTCCTCGTCGAGGCGCTCGAACCCGACCGCGTTCCGGTCCCGCTCGACGGCCTGTTCGCCGGCCTGTGACACGCAGGCGCCGGTGCCAGGGGGTCAGCTCAGGAAGTCCGTCAGCAGGTCGTTCAGCCGTTTCGGGTCGGTGAGCGGCAGGGAGTGGTGGGTCGCTCCGGGAAGCAACGCCACCTCGCCCTGCGGGAGAGTCCGGCGGGCCCGGTCGGCGACCTTCGCGACGTCGTGGGCGCGGCTGCGCTCACCGAGCAGGACCAGGACCGGCATGCTCAGGCCCGCGGTCCTGGGGCGGCCGCCGGTGACGAACTTGCGGTCGGGGACGGTGGCGGCCAGCGCGTGGAGACGCTGCCATGTCTCGTCGGGGTGGGTGCCGGCCGTCTCCCAGGCCAGAAAGGCGCGGGCGCGTGCCTCGGTCGGGCGGAGCAGGGTGGGCAGCGCGCGGAGCAGGTAGCCGAGGCGGAATCCGGCGAAGATCTGGGTGGGGTCGACGAGGGCGAGGCGGTCGACCCGCTGCGGCGCGTGCAGGGCGTACCTGGCGGCGAGCCAGGCGCCGTACGAGTGGCCGCACAGGTGGATGCGGGCGAGCCCGAGCCCGTCCAGCAGCGCGTCCAGCCAGGCCGTCATGTCGTCGGCGTTCCTCAGCGCCGCGCCCCGGCGTTCGGTGCGGCCCGCGTCTCCCGCCAGATCGACCGCGTACACCCGGTGCCGCTCCCCCAGGGCCGGCGCGTTGGCGAACCAGACGAGGCCGGTGGCGGAACCGCCGGGGAGCAGCACCAAGGGGCTGCCGTCCGGCGGGCCGTACACATGGACCCGGGTGCGCCCGTACGGCGTGGGGACGTCGCGCTCCTCGGTGGACTCGGGCCAGCGCGCGAGCAGTTCGTCGTAGGCGCGGTCGAAGGCGGGCAGGGACACGGGCGTATTCCTCTCGCTCAGCGATACTCTCGTTCAGCGAGATAATAGGCCTGAGCCGACAGGGAGTACGCATGGACGAGCAGAGCCCGGCGATGGGGCTGGTCCACCTGCTGCGAGCGATCACCGTGGAGTTCGACCTCCTCGGAGCCGAGTTCGCCGGGCGGCACGGCCTGCATCCCACCGATGTGCGGGCGCTGATCCATCTCCTCGACGCCGCGCGGGACGGCACGCGGGCCACGCCCGGGTGGCTGGGCGAGCAACTGCGTCTGAACTCGGCCGGGACGACCGCCCTGGTGGACCGGCTGGAGCGGCTCGGCCTGGTCCGCCGCAGCAGGGACACGGCCGACCGGCGACGCGTGCTGCTGGAGGTGGAGGACAGGGCCAAGGAACTCGGATGGGCCTTCTTCGGGCCGGTGATCGGCGGGGTGGTGGAGGTCGCGGAGGGGTTCGACGCGGGCGAGCTGGAGACGGTTCGCCGTTTCCTGGCCGCGACGCTGGAATCGGCCGGACGGGCGCGCTCGGAGTGACGGGGGGCGGGCCGACGGCGACCACGACAGGCGGTACTCGGTCTTCTTCACGCGGACCTGTGCGGTTGACCCGTGACACAGTGCGTCACCGAAGGCGTTGGCGGGGATCATGAGGCGGGACCGAGCTGCGCGAGCGGGTTGATCCGGACCCCCGGC
Source organism: Streptomyces sp. NPDC002566 (assembly GCF_042889585.1). Classification (NCBI taxonomy): domain Bacteria; kingdom Bacillati; phylum Actinomycetota; class Actinomycetes; order Kitasatosporales; family Streptomycetaceae; genus Streptomyces; species Streptomyces sp. NPDC002566. The sequence continues at coordinate 221,527 of NZ_JBIARD010000007.1, forward strand.
GGGCTGCTGAAATCAACGTCTTCGAGGACGACTTGGCCGCAGTCGGCGAGAGCGCGGACGAACAGGAGCGTAGTTATATGCTCGTGGAAATCATCACCGCAAGCATCAGTTCACGCAGATGCAACAGCTGCTTCCGGAACGCACCGGATGCGGCGAATCCCTCACCGAGGAAATGTCGATGCCACACACCAGACCCCTACGTCTGTCCGCGCTCGCCGCGGTCTTAATATCGGTCCCGGTCGCGCTGTGCGCCGCTCCCGCCTCCGCCGTGGCCGGTAAGCCCGTCACCTCCGGTGACCCCGCCTACTCCTACACCGCGCAGCTGAACGTCGGCGGCAGCACCCGCGGCTGCTCCGGCACCCTGGTCGACGCCGAGTGGCTGCTCACCGCGGCAAGCTGCTTCGTCGACAACCCGGCGACGAGCCTCGCCGTGCCCGCCGGCAAGCCGGCACTGCAGACGACCGCGATCATCGGGCGCTCCGACCTCTCCGGCGCGGACGGCGCCGTGCGGACGGTCGTCGAGCTCGTCCCGCGTACCGATCGCGACGTCGTCCTGGCCCGCCTGAACCGGCCGGTCACCAACGTCGCCCCCATCGCCCTGGCCACCGCCGCGCCCACCGCGGGCGAAGAGCTTCAGTTCGCCGGGTACGGCCGTACCAAGACCGAATGGGCACCCCTGAGGCTGCACACCGGCGCGTTCTCGGTGGACTCCTCGACCGCCACCACGGCCACGGTCACCGGCAAGGACGGCGCTGCCGCCTGCATGGGCGACAGCGGCGGCCCCGTGGTGCGCGCGGCTGGCGGCACCCACCAGCTGGTCGCCCTCAACAGCCGCTCCTACCAGGGAGGTTGCTTCGGCATCGACGCGACCGTGACCAGCACCGGCGCCATCACCGCCCGCGTCGACGATCTTGCTTCCTGGGTGAACGGCAAGGTCGGGACGACCCGCGTCACCGACTTCAACTGCGACGGCGTCGAGGACATCGCGATCGCCGACCCCAAGGCGACCGTCGGTGCCGACGCCGACGCCGGTCTCGTCCGAGTCGTGTACGGCGGCGGCAAAGGCACCGCCGAGATCACCCAAGACCTCGGCTGGGTGGCGGACGCCTCCGAGGCCGGCGACTGGTTCGGTGAGGCGCTCGCCACCGTCGACTACGACGAGGACGGCTGCACCGACCTGGTGGTCGGCACCCCCGCCGAGGACCTCGGCAGCGCCACTGACACCGGCATGGTCGACATTCTGCACGGTGCCCCGGGCGGTCTCGGCACGGGTGTCAAGAAGGACACCAACTTCCAGCAGGGCGCCGGCTCCGGCTCGCTGGGCGCATCCTCGAACGAGAACGGCGACCGCCTCGGCCACGCCCTCGCCGCCGGCACCACCGCCGCAGGCGAACCCTTCGTGGTGATCGGTGAGCCGGGCGAGGCCCTGGGCTCCCTCACAAAGGCGGGACAGGCGTTCTACGTCCACGGCACCACCAACGTCTCCATCCATCAGGACAGCCTGGACGTGCCGGGTGCGGCGGAGGCCAACGACGGCTTCGGCGGCGCGGTGGCGGCCGACGCCAACCACATCGTCATCGGGGCACCCGGCGAGGCCATCGGTTCGAACGCGAACGCGGGCAACCTGGCGGTCTTTGACCCCAACAAGCTGAACGCCGAGAACAGGCCGACCCCGCGGTTCGGGCTCGACCAGGACCTGGACACGGTCTCCGACACCGCCGAGGCCGGTGACCAGTTCGGCACGTCCCTGGCTCTGGTCCCCTACCGCCCGTCGGGCGCGGCGGCCGCCACCGAATCCGTCCTCGCGGTCGGCTCACCCGGTGAGGACCTCCCCATCGCCGGCGCGACCAAGGCCGACACGGGGACCGTTCAGACCTTCCGTGTCACCGCCGCGGGCACGTACACCCAGCTCAACTCCTACACGACGGGCACCGCCGACGACGACGTGTCCGGCAGCGCCGAGGCAGGCGACCGCTTCGGTGCGACCGTGACCGCCGTGAACACCGCGCCGCGCGCGGTGAGTACGGCGGCGACGCTGAGGATGGCCGTCGGCGTCCCGGACGAAAAGACCGGTACGGCGGCGAACGCGGGTGCCATCAGCACCTTCTCGCTCCTGGGGGCGCCGGGCGCCAACGACAAGTGGCTGGAGCCGGGTGACGGGGACGGCATCCCGGGGACCCCGGGCGCCAACCAGTACGTCGGCACGAGCATCCACTTCACCGGCACCATGCTGTACGTCGGCATGCCGTACGGTCCGAGCGCCCACGGCGCCCTGTACGCCCTGCCGATGTCGAACGTGACCCCCGGTGGCACGATCGCCGCTGTCACCACCTACCAGCCCGGCTCCGGTGGCCTCCCTGCCGTCGGCGTCCGCTTCGGCCACGCGGCACGGTAGACGCGGCACATCAGGCAGCGGGCACGCGCCCGTTGCGTGCGTGGGAGCCGTCGGAGCCCGCCCAGGGACTTCGGCGGCTCCCGCTCGCCCCGGCCACAGCACGGCACCTCGGCCGACGCCGGCCCGTGTGTCCCGGAACCGGCGGCCGGTCGGGGCGGAGCGGGCGTGTCAGCCGCCGGTGGCAGGCAGGCCGTGGCCACCTCGTCCGGCGTAGACGCTGTCGTGTCTCCGGTGCGTTGCGCTCGAAGATGCCGGCGCGGCCGGATGCACAGAGCGAGGGCACGCATCACGCACTCGCGGGTGCGGTCGCGCCGCCGGTCCGGCGCTGGTTGACATGGAGTGCGCTCCAATACCTAGCGTCTTGGGCAGACCTTCCGACGACGAGCTCTGGAGACAGCAGCATGACAGCAATTCCCACCCGGCGCCTCGGCGAACTGACCGTCTCCGCCCAGGGCCTGGGCTGCATGGGCATGAGCCACGCCTACGGCGACGCGGACGACGCCGAGTCGATCGCGACGCTGCGCCACGCCCTCGACCTGGGGGTCAGCCTCCTGGACACCTCCGACTTCTACGGCCATGGCCACAACGAGGAGTTGATCGGACGGGCCATCGCCGGACGCCGGGACGACGTGGTGCTGGCCACGAAGTTCGGCTTCGCCAACCGGCTGGGCGAGCCCACCGCGATCCGCGGGGACGCCGAGTACGTGCGGCAGGCGTGCGAGGCGTCGCTTCGCCGTCTCGGCGTCGACCACATCGACCTCTACTACCAGCACAGGGTCGACCCGCAGGTGCCGATCGAGGAAACCGTGGGCGCCATGGCCGAGTTGGTGCAGGCCGGCAAGGTCCGCCACCTCGGCCTCTCCGAGGCCGGCGCGGCCACGATCCGCCGGGCGCACGCCGTGCATCCGATCGCCGCGCTGCAGAGCGAGTGGTCGCTGTGGACTCGCGATCTCGAGGCGGAAGTCGTCCCCGTCTGCCGCGAACTCGGCATCGGCGTCGTCCCGTTCTCCCCGCTCGGGCGCGGCTTCCTCACCGGCCGCTACCGCTCGCTCGAGGGCATGGCCGAGAACGACATGCGGCGAAGCCAGCCGCGCTTCGCCGACGGCAACCTCCAGCGCAACCTGGCGATCGTGGCCCGGCTGACCGAGCTGGCCGAGGCCAAGGGTGTGACCGCCGGCCAGCTGGCCCTGGCCTGGGTGCAGCACCGGGGCGACGACGTGGTGCCGATCCCCGGCACCCGGCGGCAGCGGTACCTGGAGGAGAACCTCACCGCGCTGACGGTCGAGCTGTCCGCCGACGACATCACCGCCATCGAGGCCGCCGCCCCGAACGACCAGGTAGCCGGCACCCGTTACGACGCGACAAGCCTGACCTTCGTGGGCCGCTGAGCCCGCCGCGACGCGGCGCACGGTTGCGTGGGTTACTCTGCCGCCGGTCGGATCACACTGCGGGGGGCGTGTATGACGGGTCAGGGTGAGGCGATGCTGGATCGGCTCGGCTCGCTCGCGCCTGATGTGCGGGCCGACGTGATCCGTCTGCTCGAGGCGGCTGTGCGGGGCGCTCCCAGGGCGTGGACCCGCCGCAGGGGCGTCCAGGTGCAGTGGCTCACGCTCCGCGACGGCGACGACCGCGTCGCGGTGCGGGCGGACGCCGGCGAACTGAGTCAGCATGTCGACTGGGACGGTCCGCGGTCCGCGCGTTCTTTCGGCGGCGCCCTGCATGCCCAGCTGGGGACGAACCGGTGCGCCGCCCTCGTCTACGGAGACGCGATCGACACCCGCTCGTGGGGATGGGTGCTCCCGCTCCTGTTCGGGCAACTGCCCAGGCTGGACACGGCGGTGAGGGTCGATGTCGAACACCGTACGGGGTCCCGTTCCACGTTCTCGTTCTCCATCCGCTACCGGTGCATGGTCGTGCGACGGCTGCGGTTCGAGGAGGACGTGCACGGGATCCTGCGGCGGGCCGGGAACGTGCGACGGTGAGCGCCCCGGGCCGAGGGCAGCGCGGCGCGCTCGCGTCGCCGTTCGTCACCGGTATCCGGTCGCGTCCGCCGGTTTGCCGGCGTCGGCGACCTCGACCAGGTAGCGCCAGCAGTCCGGGCGTGAGCCGTCGAGGTCCGTGAAGCCGTACTCGCGGGCCAGTTGCCCGCTGTCGAGGGAACGGCCGTTCCAGCGGGCGACGTCGGCGTCGCCGGCGAGTGCCGCGACCGCGCGTCCGACGTACGCCGGGCTCTCCGAGATACAGAAGTGCGGCACCGTCGTCAGCGCGTCGCGCCAGTTCTCCTCGGTGACGCCGAACGCCTCGAGCATCATCTCCGAGCGCAGCCAGCCCGGGGTGAGCGCCACCGCCGTCCCGCCGTGCGGCTCGACCTCGTGGGCGAGCACGAACGCCATGCGCAGCACGGAGTTCTTGACCAGGTCGTAGAAGTAGGAGTTGCGGTAGTTCGCCGCGTTGTAGGCGGCCGTGCCGTCGGTCATCTCGACCACGAGGCCGCCCGGCCGCCGCACGAGCAGCGGAAGCAGGAAGTGGCTGGTGATCGCGTGGGTCTCCACGCCCAGCCGGAGCAGCCGCAGCCCGTCGTCGAGGTCGTGCTCCCACACCGGCTTGTCGAACGCGAACAGCCGCTCACCGCCCCAGCCGTTGTTGACGAGCACGTCGAGGCGCCCCTGCTCGGCGTCGACGCGCTCGGCCAGCGCGCGGACCTGCTCGGGCACCAGGTGGTCGGTCGGCACCGCGATGCCGGTACCGCCCGCGGCGGTGACGAGTTCGGCGGCCTCCTCGATCGTCTCGGGCCGGTCGTACTCCGACCGGTGCCCGGGAGTGGTGCGCCCGGTGACGTACACCGTCGCCCCCGCCGCGCCGAGCTGCACGGCGATCCCCCGACCGGCACCCCGGGTGGCACCGGCTACCAGGGCGATCTTCCCGCGGAGGTCGGGGGTGGTCGATGTGTCGGTCACCGGTTCCATCGAGGTCCTCTCCTTTGTGCACCGGCCATCAGCCTCTCGCACACCGCGCCGGGGCACCAGCGCTTCTCGGTCGGTCGTATGGGGCGCTGCGGGGGCGGGTTGACCCTCGACCTTGTGCAGGGGTCAGAGTTCCGGGTGTGGAGAACGACATGCGCAGCATCGGTGAGATGGCCCGTGACAGCGGCCTGGGGGTGAGCGCTCTGCGGTTCTACGACCGGGCCGGGGTGCTGGTGCCGGCCTGGGTGGATCCGGTGAGCGCCTATCGCTGGTACGAACCGGGGCAGCTCGAAGAGGCGCGGCTGCTGGCCCGTCTGCGCCGGGCCGGGATGCCGTTGCCGGACATCCGGCTGGTGCTGGCGAGTTGGTCCGGGGCGGACGCCGGTCTGGTCCGGGAACTGCTCAAGGCGCATCTGCGCCGCCTCGAACAGGGGCTGTCCGACGCCCGCAGCGAGTTCTCCGCGCTCCGAGCACTACTCGATCACCGGGAGAACGTGATGACCAAGCTCCGTACCGCCGCCGTCGGCCTGTCCGTCGCCGCGTCCGAGCTGGCGGCCGCGCTGGACACGGTCCGCTTCGCTGCCGGCACCGACCCTGAGCTGCCGATGCTCGGCGGGGTCCTGTTCGACGTCGAGGGCGGGAGCCTGCACGTCGTGGCCACCGACCGGTACCGGATGGCCGTCGCGCGGGCCGGTGTCACCGGGCACGACGGCGGCCGGGTGCAGGCCATCGTGCCCAGTCCGCTCGCCGACGCGATGCGGGCGCTGCTGGACGGCGAGGAGCGCGTGCGGCTCTCCGTGGACGACGGCCGCGTGACCCTGGAGGCCGGGGACCGGCAGGCGTCCGGTCAGTGGCTCGACCATGACTTCCCCGACTACCGTCGTCTCCTCCCCCAGGCCGACGGGCGTCGCGCCGTCGTCGAAGTGGCGGCCTTCCGCGAGGCCCTGGAGAACGGCCCCGTCCGCACGACGGAGGCCGGCGCGCCCGAGCTCAGCGTGCTCAAGGTGGAGAGCGGCGGCACGGTGGCCCTCTGCGCCGACGGTGCCGAAGACCCGGACCGCGTCGCCGTCAACCGCCGGTACCTGCTGGACGCCCTGGCCGCAGGGGGCCGGGACCGACTGGTTCTGGAGCTCGGCGCCCCCGACGCGCCGATCGCCCTCCGCCGGCTGGACGACGCGGACGCCTTCTCGATCCTGATGCCGGTCCGGCTGGAGGACTGACTGAGGGTTCGACCTGAACGCGACCCGACCCTTGCGCGCCGCGTCCCGTCACACGCGGGCGTCCGGGTCGCTCGCCATCTCCCTCAGCAGCCGGACGTACTGCTCGGTGAAGCGGAGCGTGTCCTCCTCGTCGTAGCGGGCCAGGCGGAACTCGAAGGCGCCCGTCAGTGTCGCGTCCGCCGTCTCCTCGATGACCACCGCCGCGTCGAACTTGGCCGCACCGGTGCCCACGGCGACGCGCGTCACGGTCAGGCCGGGCAGTTCGGGGGCGCTGACGGTGGTGCCTCCGAAGGAGAACATCAGCTGGAACACCGGGCTGTGCTCACGGCCGCGCCGCGGGGAGATCTCCCGTGCGACCCGGTCGAAGGGGACGTCCTGGTGGCTCATCGCCTCCCGCACGGTGACGCGGACCCGGCGCACCAGCTCCCGGAAGGTGGTCCCCTCGGGCACCTCGGTCCGCAGGGCCAGCGTGTTGACGAACAGGCCGATGACATGGGCGAGTTCGGGGCGTTCACGGCCGGACGACAGAGCGCCGACGACGATGTCCCGGGCCCCGGCGGTGCGATGGACCAGGGCCTTGAAGGCGGCCAGGAGCACCATGTACGGGGTGGCCCGCTCGGTGGCCGCCAGGGCGCGCAGCCTGCGGGCGGTGTCCGGGTCGACAATGAACGTGCGGGTCGAACCGCCGGGGTGCAGCGGGTCGGCGCCGGGTGAGAGGGGCAGCCGTGTCACCGCCGGCGCGTCGGCGAGTCGCCTGGACCAGTAGGCGAGTTGAGCCGCCTCCTGCGGGCCGTCCTCGAGGGTGTGCAGCAGCGCCGCGTGGTCGGTGTAGGCGACGGGCAGATCGGGCAGGTCGGCGGGCTCGCCGGTCAGCGCCTCGCCGTAGAGACGGGAGAGGTCCCGCTGGAGCACGTCCAGCGACCAGCCGTCGCAGACGGTGTGGTGCATCGCCAGGACGAGCAGATACTCCTCGGCGCCGACCCGCAGCAAGGCCGTGCGGACCAGTGGCCCGCGGGCGAGGTCGAACGGCTCGGACACCAACGCGCCTACCCGCGCGTCGACTTCGGCCGTGGGCAGTGCGCTGACGTCGACCGGCCGCAGTTCGTGCGCGTCCGCGGCGGCGGGCGGGGCGACGAACTGGGTCAGGCTCCCGTCCACCAGGCGCAGCGTGGTGCGCAGTACGCCGTGCCGCCTCAGGAGTCCGCGCACCGCTGCCTGAAGGTGCGCGGGGTCCAGGGGGCCGACGAGCCGCAGGACGAGCGGCTCGTTGTAGGCGGCGGACCTCTCCAGCCGGTGGGCCATCCACATCTGCCGCTGCGCGGGGGTAGCGGGTGCGGTCACCACGGCGTTACCGGCGGGCTCGCTGCCCGACCGTGGTGTGCGCGGTCCGGAGAGGGCCCCGCCGGGTAGAGGTGCGGCGGACCGCGCCGCCTCTATCCGGGCGGCGAGCCCGGCGACCGTCGGCGTCTCGAAGACCATGTGCTGGCGGACGTCCGCGCCCAGCGCCTCACGGATGTGGGCCGACAACCGGGTCGCCGTCAGCGAGTCCCCGCCGAGCAGGAAGAAGTCCTCCTCCACGCCCACGGTCGGCAGGCCGAGCAGCATGGACCAGATGCCCGCGAGCGCAGCCTCGACGGGCGTACGCGGTCGTCGGCCCGCGTCGGCGGGCGCGGGCGCGGGCGGGCCGAGCGGGAGCTCTCGCAGAGCGCGCCGGTCGACCTTGCCGTTCGGGTTGAGGGGCAGCGCCGGTACGGCGACGAAGCGGGCCGGGACCAGCCCGGGGGCCAGCCGGCCGCGCAGGTGTGTTCGCAGCCCGGCCGGATCGGGCTCGCCGTCCCAGACCACGCAGGCGACGAGCTGGTCGGCTCCGGTGGCCGACCTGTGCGCCAGCACCGCGTTGCGGGCGACCCCCGGATACGCCCCGACGGCGGCCTCGACCTCCCCGGGCTCGATCCGGACGCCGTGCACCTTGAGCTGGTGGTCGATGCGGCCCAGGAACTCCACCGCGCCGTCCGGGCGGCGCAGCGCCAGGTCGCCGGTGCGGTACATGCGTCCGCCCGGGGCGTCCGCGCAGGGGTCGGGCAGGAAGCGCTCCGCGGTCAGGCCCGGCCGGGCGAGATAGCCGCGCGAGACGGCGTCCCCGGCGACGTACAGCTCCCCCGGCTCGCCGTCCGGCACGGGCCGCAGAGCCGCGTCGAGGATGCGTACGGCGGTCCCCGGCAGCGGGGTTCCCACCGGCACCCGGGGCCAGGCGCGGACCTCGGCGGCCGGCGCCGTCACCTCGTGGAGCAGCTGTGAGACGGTGCCTTCGGTCGCTCCGTACTCCTGCACCAGGCGGACGCCGCCGGACAGCCACTCGCCCACCTTGTCCGCGGCGACCTGCTCGCTGCCGACGACGAGCAGCCGCAGCGACTTCGGCGGCACGGGAGCCCCGTCGGGGTCGCGGTCGAGTTCGCGCAGCCACTCGTACCAGTAGGCGGGCGTCAACTGCAGGACGGTGACGCGCTGCTTGTCGATGACGCCGTGCAGGCTCGCGGCGTCGGCGAGCGACTCCTCGGGGTCCAGGACCAGGCAGGCGCCGGCGTGCCAGGTGGAGAAGATCTCCTCGGCGGCCACGGAGAAGCCGATGGAGGCGAACTGAAGGACACGGTCCCCCGGCGTGAGCCCGAGGCGGTCGGCGATGCCCTCGGCCAGGGAGGCCAGCGGGCCGTGCGAGAGCATGACGCCCTTGGGACGGCCGGTGGAGCCGGAGGTGTACGAGGCCCAGGCGAGGGCCTGCGGGTGGGCCGCGGCGGGCGGCCGGGGGGCCGGGCTGTCGGACTCCGGGGCGTCGTGTTCGTCCAGGCACACGACGGCGCTCTCGTGGCGGGGCAGTGCCTCTCGCAGGGCCCGCAGGGTGAGCACGACCGGGGCGGCCACCTCTTCCATGACCGACCGCAGGCGCTCCGGCGGGTAGGCGGGGTCGAGGGGGACGCAGTAGCCGCCCGCTTTGAGGACGGCGAGCAGGGCCACCGGCAGCTCGGGGCAGCGGCGCAGATGAACGCCCACGGGGGTCTCCGGCCCGACGCCGAGGCTTCGCAGCAGCGGGACGAACGCGTCGGCGCGGCGGTCGAGTTCGCCGTAGCCCATTACCAGGTCGCCGCAGTGCACGGCGGGCGCGTCGGGGGTGAGCCGGGCGTGCTGGGCGACCCGGGCGTGCAGGGTCGTCACGGGATCAGCACCACCTTCGAGGCGTGCCCCTGGTCGAAGAGGCGGAAGCCCTCGGCGGCCTCGGCGAGGGGCAGGCGGTGGGAGATGACGAAGGTGGGGTCGAGGCGTCCGGTGCGCACCAGGTTCATCAGAGGTTCGCGCACGCTGATGGGGTCCCCCACGGCGAACCGGAGGGTCAGCTCCTTGCCGAAGGCGAGTCCGGTGGGCATGGGCATCGCCTCGGAGGCGTGCGCGCCGGCCGCGCAGACGGTGCCGCGCGGACGGACGATCTCCAGTGCGGTGAGCAGCGAGGCGTCCGTGCCGACGGCCTCCAGAACGACGTCCGCCCCGCGCCCGCCGGTCAGTTCGCGGACCCGCTCGGCGAGGTCGGCGCCGGGAGCCAGGCCGAGCGCTCCGTGTTCCTCGGCCAGGGCGCGGCGGGCGGGGAGCGGGTCGACGGCCAGGACGGTCGCGGCGCCGAGGATGCCGGCCGCTTTCATGGCGAGCAGGCCGACGGGGCCGCAGCCGACGACGGCGACGGTGTCGCCGGGCCGTACCTCGCCGCCGGTGGCGCAGGCGTAGCCGGTGGACAGGACGTCGCCGATGAGGAGGGCGTGCTCGTCGTCGACGTCGTCGGGGATCGGGCTGAGCACGACGTCGGCGAAGGGGACGCGCACGTACTCGGCGTGGCCTCCGGCGAAAGCGGTGTCGCCGACCACGGTGTCGTAGCCGAACAGGCCGACGCGCTCGCACTGGTAGTGCCAGCCGCGGTGGCAGTTCCAGCAGGCGCCGCAGGCGATGACGTCCGAGGCGACGACGCGGGTGCCGGGCCGCAGTCGGCGCACGTCCGCGCCGACCTCCTCGACGACGCCGGTGAACTCGTGGCCCGTGACGGTGCCGGGGGTGAACGAGGCGATCTCGCCGCGGTAGGGGTGCAGGTCGGTGCCGCAGATCGCGGACCTGACCACGCGGACCAGTGCGTCGGCGGGATCGGTCAGGGTGGGCGCGGGGATGTCGTCCGAGACCTGGACCTTGTACGCGCCGTGCCATTGAAGGGCCTTCATGCGGACTCCTCCCCCGGGCGGGACGCCGGGATGTCGAACTCGATCTGGGCAGCCGGTTGCGTGCGCGGCCGGGCGGGCGGCGGTTCCGCCGGGCCGGCGGCGGCGAGGTGGGACAGCTGGGTGGCGAGGAACGGGGCCAGGGCGCTGGCGGGTTCGGCGGCGACGGACTCGGGGTGGCCGGTGGCCACGACGGCTCCGCCGTCGACGCCGCCGCCGGGTCCGAGGTCGACGATCCAGTCGCTGGCCGCCGCGAACTCGACGCTGTGCTCGATGACGATCACGGTGTTGCCCCGGTCGACGAGGTCGTGCACGACCTGGAGCAGCAGTTGCACATCGGAGAAGTGCAGGCCGGTGGTGGGCTCGTCGATGAGGTACAGGGTGCGGCCCTGGCCGCCGCGCATCAGTTCGCGGCTGAGTTTGAGGCGCTGGGCTTCGCCGCCGCTGAGGGTCATGGAGTCCTGGCCGAGCTTGAGGTAGCCGAGGCCCACGTCGCACAGCACCCGCAGGGGGTCGGCGATGGCGGGGACGTCGTGGAAGACGTCCAGGGCCTGCGCGGCCTCCAGGTTCAGGGTTTCGGCGATGTTGAGGCCCCGGCAGTGGATCTCCAGGGTCTGCTGCGAGTAGCGCAGACCGTGGCAGGACGGGCACTCGACGCTGGCGTCGGCCAGGAAGAGCATCTCGATGCGGATGACGCCCTTGCCGAGACAGCGGTCGCAGCGTCCGCCGCCGCGTTCGGCGTTGAAGCTGAACTTGGAGGTGGAGTAGCGGCGGCGCACGGCCTCCTCTGTCTTGGCGAACATCTTGCGGATCTCGTCGAAGATGCCGATGTAGGTGGCCGGGGTGGAGCGGGAGGAGGCGCCGATGGACTCCTGGGTGACGGTGACGATCCGCTCGAAGTGCTCCCAGCCGGTGAGGTCGCGGAAGGCGCCCGAGGGTCGGTGCCGAAAGCGCAGGGCTTCCTCCAGCGCGGGTTGCAGGGTTCGGGTCACCAGGGAGCTCTTGCCGCTGCCGCTCACGCCGGTGACGCAGGTCAGCAGTCCGACGGGGAAGTCGGCGTCCGTGTCACGCAGGTTGTGCAGGTGGGCGCCGCGGACGCTGAGCCACCGGTCGCCGGGTGCCCGGCGGGTGTCGCGCGGGGACCGTACCTGGGCCTCGTTGCGCAGGTAGGCGGCGGTGCGGGAGTCGGGGTGGGCGATGACGTCGGCGGCGGGGCCGTCGGCGACGACCCGGCCGCCGCGGGTGCCGGCGCCCGGTCCGAGGTCCACGAGGTGGTCGGCCGCCTCCATCGTCTCGCGGTCGTGTTCGACGACGAGGACGGCGTTGCCGGCGGCGGCCAGCCGGCGCAGCATGCCGATGAGCCGGCCGTTGTCCTTGGCGTGCAGGCCGATGGAGGGCTCGTCCAGTACGTAGGTGACTCCGACGAGCCCGCTGCCGAGCTGGCGGGCCAGTCGCAGCCGCTGGCCCTCGCCCGCCGAGAGGGTGGGCGCCGAGCGGTCCAGGGAGAGGTAGTGCAGGCCGACGTCGAGCATGAACTCGATGCGTGCGGCGATCTGTTCGAGCAGTTCGGACGCGATGTCGGACAGGAAGCCGTGTTCCAGTTCGCCGCGCACGGTGGTCAGCCAGGTGCCGAGGCGTGTGATGGGCAGGGCGTTGACCTCGGCGATGTTGACGCCGGCGAGGGTGACGGCGAGGGCCTCGGCGTGGTGGCGGGTGCCGGAGCAGCTGGTGCAGGTGATGGCCGACATGAACACCTGGTAGAACTGCTTGCGTCCCGGTGAGTCGGCTTCTCTGAAGAGGCGCTCGATGTGTCCGGTGAAGCCTTCGAAGGGCTGTCGCCGCAGTCGTTCGGCGAGTTCGGGTGCCAGGTCGAGGGCGGAGGATCCGTGCAGGATCACCTCGCGCAGCCCGGGCGGGAGTTCGCGCCAGGGCGTGTCGAGGCTGCCGCCGCCGAGGGTGACCAGGTCGGGCAGTTCGCGCACCGGCCACCAGGTCTTCTTGCTGCCGCGGCGGTCACCGAAGAAGGTCAGCGCCCCGGAGCGGATGGACTCGTTCTCGTCGCCGACGAGCAGGGCGGGGTCCACGCGCAGGATGAAGCCGAGTCCCTCGCAGCCCTCGCACATGCCGATCGGCGAGTTGGGGGTGAACCACTGTGAGGATGTGGCGCGGGCCCGGGTGCCGCAGTCGGCGCAGAAGAAGCCCTCTCTGATGTGCCGGACGGTCTGTGTGCCGCGCCGTACGACCAGGTGGCGTCCGGTGCGCAGCGCGGACTCGATGTGCTCGCCGAGGGCGGACAGTTCGGCGGCGCCGGATTCGGGGCCGACGGCGGCGAGGAAGCGGCCCGGCCGGTCGCCGTCGGGCGGCTGCCCCACTTCCAGCCGGTCCTGGCGGGCGTTCTCGCGCAGCCAGTCGAGGTGCTCGGCGGCGTCCCGCGGGTGGATGTCGCCGCCGCAGGTGCGGCAGTGGTGGTGGCCGGCGCGGGCGAAGAGCAGTCGGAGCCGGTCCGAGATCTCTGTGATGGTGCCCACGTTGGAGCGGGGGTTGCGGCTGATCGTCTTCTGCTCGATGGCGACGGTGGGGCTGAGCCCGCTGATCCAGTCGACGGCCGGCTTGGGGACCTTGGGCAGCTTGCGCCGCACGTAGGCGGAGAGGCTCTCCAGGTACTGGCGGTACCCCTCGGCGTGGATGGTGTCGAAGGCCAGGGAGGACTTGCCGCTGCCGGAGACGCCGGTCAGGACGGTGACTCCGTGGCGGGGCAGCCGTAGTTCGGCGATGTCCAGGTTGTGCTGGCGGACGCCCTTGAGCACCATCCAGTCCCGGTCGTGGGTGTCGCTGGTCGTGCTCATCGTGCGGTGGCTCCTCGGGAGAGCGGGGCGAAGTCCCGGTCGATACGGCCGTCGGGGGTCAGCGACAGCCGCTCGCCGACCGTCAGGGTGTCGGGGGCGGTGAAGCCTGGGAGGCGGCGGCGCAGGTGGGCGCGCAGCGCGGCGGGGTCGGTCTCGGAGGTCTCGGCGTGGGCGGTGATCGTTCCGTCGGGGGCGGTGGTCACGACGGCCGCGTGGACGTCGGGGTGGGAGGTGAGCGCCCATTCGACGTCGGCGGGCCGGACGCGGTAGCCGTCGCGCTCGACGTGTTCCCCGGGGCGGCCCAGGAGTTCGAGGCGGTCGCCGGGCAGCCGGCGGGCGGCGACGCCGGTCGCGACCGGGGCGGTGCGGGGGGACGCCGCGAGGTGGAGTTGCCCTTCGCAGCCGTCGAGGACCTCCCGGCCGGCCGGGTCCAGCAGGATCGCGCCGGGGTCGGCGACGAGGGGGCCGCGATGGCCGGGGCCGAGGTCGGTGAACGGCAGGGGCGGCTGCCCGGGGGCGCCGAGGGCCCGCAGGAGTCGCAGGCCCACGAGGTCGGGCAGCCGTACGGGGTCGCCGCCGGTGGCGACGACGGCCCGCAGGCCGGCGAGCGGGGTGCGGGGCAGTGCGGCGAGCCCGGCGAGGAGCGGGCCGGGCAGGGCGGCGACGGTCGCTCGGAGGTGGGCGGGGGCCGGCTGGACCCGGGTGTGCGGCGCCAGGCAGAGGGTGGCGCCCGCGGTCAGCGGCAGCAGGGTTTCCAGCGCGGCGGTGGGGGTGCCCGCGGGGGCGGTGCGCAGGAAGCGGTCCGCCGAGGTCAGGTCCAGTGCCGTCGACCACTGCTCCAGCAGCCCGGGCGGGCACTCTGCGTCGGTTCCGGTGCCGGTGCCGGCGAGGGCGTCGACGAGGGCGACCAGGGCCTGCGGTGTAGGTGCGTCCGCGACGCGGTCCCACAGTTCGCCGTAGGTCAGACTGGTGTCCTGCGTGACCACTGCGAGGCGGCTCGGGTCGTCGGCGGCCAGCGCGCGCACGGACTCCACCGGTCCTGCGGCCCGCGCCGCGAGAGGCGCAGCGGCCTGCTGGACGGCCGGGGGCCGGGCGGCGATGTCGAGGCCGGCCACCGGGGCGTCGGGGCCGCTGAGCGCCGCGTCCAGGACGGCGGTGAACTGGGCCGCCAGACGAGGCACGGTGTCCTCGTCGAAGAGGTCGGCGTTGCAGAGCAGTTGCATGCGCATGCCGTCGACCTGCTCGAAGTGCCGCAGCTCGATGTCGAAGGGGGTCGAGGGGCGTTCGGCGGCGGCCTTGAGCTGCTTGAAGCGCAGACCCGGCAGTTCCAGGGCGGCCATGCTGTGCTCGGCGTGCACGGAGAAGAACATGGCCTGCGAGATCGGATTGTGGCTGTCCTCGCGCCGTTTGGCCAGGCGCAGGGACAGGCGGTGGGCGGGGACGTCGGCGTGCTCGTGGGTCTCCAGGACCGCGTCCCGTACCCGGACGACGAGTTCCCGGAAGGTGAGACCGGTGCCGCGCAGATCCGCGGGCACGGCGACGAGGTTGCCGAAGTCGCCGATGACGCCCGCGACTTCGGCGCGGTCCCGGTAGGCGGTGAGGGTGCTGGTGGTGAAGGAGTCATGGCCGCAGGTGCGGTGCAGCCACAGCTGGAACGCGGCCATCAGGGTCATGAAGGGGGTGACGCCGACAGCTCGGGAGAGCTCGCGGACCCGCTCGGACAGTGCGTGAGGGAGGTCGAACCAGTGCACCAGGGCAGCGAAGGTGCGGGTGGCCGGCCGGGGCCGGTCGGTGGGCATGTCCATCGGGACCGGTACGCCGGCCAGCCGCTCGGCCCAGTAGGAGAACTCCGTCTCCAGGCGTGTGTCGTCGAGCCAGTCGCGCTGCCATACGGCGAAGTCGGCGTACTGGATGGGCAGCGGGGGCAGCGGCGACGGCTTGCCCTCGCTGAACGCCTGGTACAGGGTGACGATCTCGCCGAGCAGGATCCGCATCGACCAGTCGTCGGTGGCCAGATGGTGGGTGGTGAGCAGCAGGACGTGGGCGTCCGTCCCGAGCCGGAGCAGCCGGCCGCGCAGCAGACGGCCCAGGGTGAGGTCGAAGGGGCGCGCGCGTTCCTCGACGGCGAGCCGCTCGACGACCCGGTCCCGCTCGCCCGGGTCGAGGCCGGAGAGGTCCTCCACGGGCAGCTCGAACCGCGGCGGCACCGGTTCGACGGCCTGGACGACGGTGCGGGCCAGGTGGTGGAAGCTGGTCCGCAGCACTTCGTGCCGTGTGACCAGCTCCTGGAGGGTTCGCTCCAGGACCCCCGCGTCGAGGGCGCCCTCGATGCGCAGCGCCATGGGCGAGTTGTAGAGGGAGGTACCCGGCTTGAGGCGGGCGTTCCACCACACCCACTCCTGGGTGAAGGAGAGCGGGAACAGGTTGAGGCCTTGGGCGCCGGAGGCCATCAGCTCCTCCAGTCCCCTGCGCTCCCGGGGGGACAGCCCGGCTATCTTCGTGGCCCATTCCACGCTGCTACGCCTCCTCGAGGTCGTCGTTGAATCCGGCGCCGAGGTCGTCGGCGGGCGGCGGCGCCCCCAGCGAGAGGGCGGAGACCGCGGTGTCGGGTGCGGCGCAGGCGTCCGCGAGCAACGCGAGGTACCGGCCCGCCAGCCGCTCGACCGTCGCCCGGTCGAACAGGTCGGTGTTGTACTCCAGTTGGCCGCGCAGTCCGTGCTCCGACTGGAAGAGGTCGAGTCGCAGGTCGAAGATCGACGTGGTGCGGACGTCTTCGCGCAGCGCCATGGTGAGTCCCGCGAACTCGACCTTCCGGCGGCGCGGCGGGATGTTCTGGAGGATGAACATGACCTGGAACAGGGGGTTCCGGTGCGGGGCCCGTTCGGGCTCGAGTGCCTCCACCAGCGCCCGGAAGGGCAGGTCGCGGTGGACGAAGGCGTCGAGGGAGGAGCGGCGGACGCGGGCGAGCAGTTGCGTGAAGGTGGGGTCGTCGGCGAGTTCGGTGCGCATGACGAGGGTGTCGGCGAAGTAGCCGACCACGGAGGTCCATTCGGCCCGGTCGCGGTTGCCGACAGGGGTGCCGAGGAGGATGTCGTTCTGTCCCGACCAGCGGGAGAGCAGGACGGCGAACGCGGCGAGGCAGGTCATGAACGGGCTGGCGCCGGCGCTTCGGCCGAGGGCGGTGAGCGCCAGGTGGGTCTGCTGCGGGACGGTGAAGGTGTGCCGGTCTCCCCTGAAGCTCGCCTCGGCGGGCCGGGGCCGGTCGGTGGGCAGTTCCAGGACGCCCGGGGCGCCGGCCAGCCGTTCGCTCCAGTAGGAGACCAGCTTCTCGCGCCGCGGCCCGGCCAGCCGCTCGCGCTGCTGGACGGCGTAGTCGGCGAACTGCTTCGGGAGGGGCGCCAGTTCCAGATCGGCGCCGGTGACGGCCGCGGCGTAGAGATCCGCGACCTCCTGGACGAGGACCTGGAGGGACCAGCCGTCGGCGACGATGTGATGCATCACGAAGACCATGACGTGCTCGTCGGCGGCGGTTCGGATCAGCCGGACCCTGAAGAGCGGCGCGGTGCGCAGGTCGAAGGGGGCGTGGACCTCCTCGCTGACGAGGCGGTCGGCGGCGGGCGCACGCTCGTCCTCGGGCAGAGCGGTGAGGTCGGACACGGTCAGGGGCACGGCGACGCCGTCCTCGACGCTCTGGCGGGGAACGCCGTCCAGTTCGGTGACGGCGGTGCGCAGCATGTGCTGGCGGTCCATGGTCCGTGCCAGGGCGGTGTGCAGGGCGCCGAGGTCGAGCGGGCCGGTCAGGTCCCAGGTCGCGGTGGTGTTGTAGAAGGCGCTCGAAGGGTCGAGCCGGGTGAGGAACCACAACTGTTCCTGGGTGAGGGAGAGCGGTGCGCTCTGCTTGCTCCGGTCGTCGGACATCGGGTCACACCTTCGTGGCGGTCGGGCGCAGGACGCTCGTGAGGGTCTGCTGGAGTTCGTCGAGCAGGCTCCGCGCCGCCTCGTCGTCGTACTGGGCGGGGTCGTGGGTCAGCAGGGCCCGCAGCGCGCCGTCCTCCTCGTAGAAGCCGAGGTCGAGGTCGAAGGCGCTGAACGGGTCGTGGTTGATCAGGGTGACCTTCAGGCCGTCGAGGGCCGGGGGCACCTCGGGGGTGGACTGGAAGGAGACGCAGACGTTGACCACCGGGCGGCTGCCGCGACGCTGGAGGCCGAGGTCGGCGACCAGGCGCTCGAACGGCAGGGTGCGGTGGACGTAGGCGCCGAGGGTGCTGCGGCGCACGGCCTGGAGCAGGTCCCCGAAATCGCCGCCCCCGGGGACCTGTACGCGCAGCGGGAGCAGGTTCACCAGGAAGCCGACCGTGTGGTCGAACTGCGGGCGGCCGCGGAAGCCTACGCGGGTGCCGACGAGGATGTCGTGGGCGCCGGTGTGCCGGTGGAGCAGGCTTGTGAACGCCGTGAGCAGGATCATGAACGGTGTGGCGCGCTCGCGCCCGGCGTGGTCGCGCAGGGCGTCGTAGAGCGGCTGGGGGAAGGTGAGCCAGCGGGTGGCGACCTGGCGGCCGGAGGCAGTGCGCCGGACTTCGGGGGCACCGTCGGGGGCCTTCGCGGCGGTGCGGGCGAGGTCGAGTTCGGGCAACGGGGTCGCGCCCTCGAGTTCACGTCGCCAGTAGGCGAGTTCGCGTGCGGCGGCGGGGCTCTCCAACCAGTCCCGCTGCCAGCGGACGAAGGCGGAGTAGGGGGCGCGGACGGGCTCGAGCGGGGAGGGCAGACCGGCGCGGCGGGCGGCGTAGAGACGCTCCAGCTCGCGGAAGAGGACCGACCACCAGGAGACGGCGTCCGAGACGATGTGGTGCGTGGTGACGCGGACGACGTGTTCGCGGGGGCCGAGCCGGTAGAGCGCGGCCCGGACGACGGGTCCACGCGCCAGGTCGAACCGGCGGCCTTGGTCCTCGAGCAGCAGCCGGTGCAGTTCCGGCTCCCTTCGCGATCTCGGCAGTCCGGACAGGTCGGTGAGCGGCATCGCCGGGCCGGCCTGGTCGGCGGGGAGGACCTCCTGGGCGGGCCGGCCTCCGGTGACGGGGAAGCGGGTGCGCAGTGCCTCGTGCCGGCGGACGAGCTCCTGGAGGCTCCAGTGCAGGGCCGGGGCGTCCAGGTCGCCCTCCAGGCGGAACGTCATCGGGTCGACGAACGAGGTGCCTGAAAACCGCTCGAGGAACCACATGCCCTGCTGGGCGTGGGACAGCGGTAATTCCGTCACTGGCCGCAACCTCGCTTTCCTGACCGGGCCCCCGAATTGCACGTCCATTCGGCGGGGCCGCCATCCAAACACATCGGTGATCATGCACGCAAGAGTCGCCGCCCGGCCCCTCGCACATCTCTCAACTTTACTCATGCACAAGGCAATTGACGGGCCGTGGCGTATAGTACGATCCCGCCATGAGTTCGCTGGTGAAGAATCTCCGAGAGAAATCCTCATGAATCTCCGCACGCCTGCCGGAACTCTTGGAGTTCTCGGCGGAATGGGCCCTTCCGCAACAGCCGAATTCCTTCGCCTTCTCGCCGTCAAAGCGCCGGCGGTCATTGATCAGGAACACCCCCGCGTCATTCTCCTGTCGGAGCCCGGCATACCCGACCGGACCGCGTCCCTCGTCGCCGGCGACGAGGCTCCGCTCGCCCCGCTGCGCGAGGGTCTGCGCACCCTGGCGGGCTGGGGCGCGGACCTGCTCGCCGTGCCGTGCAACACCGCCCACGCCTTCGTCGACCGCTTCCGCACCGAACTGCCGGTGCCCGTGGTGCACATCATCGACGCCAGTCTGGCCGCCGCCATGCGGACGAGCCCGGGGGGCAGCTGGCTGGCGGCAACCACGGGAACCGTGCTGAGCGGCCTCTACCAGCGCCGTTCCGAGGCACTCGGCTACCCGCTGTTCGTCCCGCCCGACGAGGTGCAGGAGCTGGTCCACGATGCCAGCGTGCTCGTCAAGGCGGGCCGCCCGGCCGAGTCCGGCGCCGTGTTCGGGGACGCCGTGCGGACCCTCCGGGACAAGATCGACGCGCCGGTGCTCGCCGCCTGCACCGAACTCCCGCTGGCCCATGCCGCCGCCGGCCTGCCGCCGGAGCACATGGTCTCCAGCCTCGACGCGCTGGCCGACGCCTGCCTGGCGGAGCTCTACCGCTGACCGGGCCTGGCGGACCTGAGGCGAGGCGGCCTCTCATGAACGGTGGGCGATGAATGCGGCGAGGCGGTCGAGTCCCTCGTTCACAGCGGCCGGCGTCAGAACGCTGAAGGAGAGACGCATCTGACGGAATCCGCCCGCTCCGGCGTAGAAGTGATGCATCGGAGTCCACAGCACCCCGAAACGCTCCGCGGACTCCTCCAAGGCCTCCTCGTCGGCCCGGAAGGGGACGGTGAGAACCACGAACATTCCGCCGCCCGGCGCATTCCATTCGACACCGCCCCTTTCGTCGGCCGACGAGCCCGGGAATCGGGCCTCCAGTCCGGACAGGACGGCCCGCAGGTTCTCCCGGTAGACCATCGCCTCCCGGGTCACCGCCCGCTCCACGCTGCACCCGTTCTCCAGCAGGAAACCGCCGATGACCGCCTGGGCGACCGTGGAGGTGTTGAGCGTGAGCATGCTCTTGAGCTTGGCGAGTTCGTCCGCGAGCAGTCCGGCGCCGCTGCCCTCCGCGACCGGCTGGTCCGCCACCGCGTAGCCCACCCGCGCCCCGGCGAAGGCGGACTTGGCGAACGAGCCCAGATAGACCACCCGGCGCTGCTCGTCCATCGACTTGAGCGTCGGCGGTCTGACCCCGCTCGTCTGGAACATGGAGTAGGGGTTGTCCTCCAGAAGCAGGATGTCCTCCTCCTCGGCGATCCGCAGCACCTGCCGGCGCCGCTGCGGCGGCATCGACGCCCCGCCGGGATTGGCGAAGTCGGGCACCACGTAGCAGGCACGCGGGCGCAGCCCCTCGGCCCGCGCCGCGCGGATCTGGCGGGACAGGTCCTCGGGGTCGAGGCCCTCGGGGCCTTCGAGCACCGGACGCACCGGCATGTCGACCAGCCGGGCCGCGCCGATGAATCCGACGTAGGTGGGAGCGGGGGCGAGGACCACGTCCCGTTCGTCCCGGCGCAGCGCCCTGAGCACCAGCACCATCGCCTCCTGGCAGCCGGTGGTGACCACCACCGACTCGGGGTCGACGCACAGGCCCTCGTCGACCTCCAGGTGCCGGGCCACCAGGTGCGTGATCGTGCCCTTGGTGCGGCCGTACTGGAACAGCGTTCGCCGGATCTGCTCCGGGCTCTGCCCGAGGTCCGCCTCCAGGTGGTCGCGGAACACGCCGATGTGCCGCTGAAGCGACTCGGGCTCGTGGAAGCCCTCGTACGGCCGCCCCGCCGCGAAGCTGACCGCGGCGGGGAAGCGGCCGGCGATCTCGTTGAGCAGCGTCATCGACGTCAGGGCCGGGTCGCTCAGCGAGCTGTGCAGCTCGCCGAGGGCGAGCGGCCGTAGGGATGTGGTGGTGGGCACGGCGTCACCTGCCGGTTCTGCGGGGCCCTGCATGGCACAGGGCGGGGCGGACGGGGTGAGGGGGACGGGACCTGCGCCAACAGGTCCTGGCTAGGCTGCGGTTCGGACGTCGTCGAGGAACAGGGGGATCGCCGTGGTGTCGCGAGGGGAGCCCGGCGCGGGCTCGGAGCGGTGGTTCCGGCACCAGCCGGCGCGGGCGCCGCGGGTGCGGCTGGTCTGCTTCCCGCACGCAGGGGGCGCGGCGAGCTCCTACCGGGAGTGGGGCGGGCTGCTGCCGCCCGAAGTGGATCTGCTGGCGGTGCAGTACCCGGGGCGGCAGAACCGCCTGCGGGAGCCCTGCGTGGAGACGATGGAGGAGCTGGCGGACCGGGTCGCGGCGGCTCTCGCCCCGTATCTGGGGCTGCCGGTGGCGTTCTTCGGCCACAGCATGGGCTCCTCGGTGGCCTACGAGGTCGCTCTGCGGCTGGAACGGCGCAGCGGTCTGGTGCTGGAGCGGCTGTTCGTGTCGGGCCGGGCGGCGCCGCACCGGCTGCCGGCTCCACCGTCCGCGCCACGCGACGACCACGAGTTGCTGGCCTCGGTGCGCCGGCTCGGCGAGCCCGACGCGGTCGCCTACGACGATCCCGAACTGCTCCCGCTGGTGCTGCCGTCGCTGCGCGCCGACCACCGGCTGATCGGTGCGTACCGTCCCGAGCGGCCGGCCCCGCTGTCCGCGCCGGTGACCGCGTTCGGCGGCGAGAGCGACCCTGCCTGCCCGGTCGAGGAGCTCGCCGGCTGGGCGGAGCTGACCACCGCCGGCTTTCGGCAACGGTCGTTCCCGGGCGGGCACTTCTATCTCGTGGAGCACCGTGCCGAGCTCGTCTCCCTGGTGGGTGAGCAGTTGACGGGCGCCCCGCACGGTGTCTGACCCGCGGCCCGTCATCCGAGGAGCCTCGCGGCGGTGCCGCCCATCAGCGCCGAGTGCTCCTCGGGGGTCAGCGGGGCGCCGTCGGGCCACAGCTGCGGATCGCCGGCCAGTTCGGCCATCCGGGTCACCGAGTCGGTCATGGTGGCGAACGGGTAGTCGGTGCCCCACAGCAGCCGGTCGAGTACGCCTTCCTTGCGGGCGTGCGCGAGCGCCGCGGCCACCGTCGGAGCCGGTCGGTAGGAGCCGAAGATGGACAGGTCCGCGTAGAGGTTGGGGTGGCGGGCGAGCAGTTCCACGCAGGGGCCGGTCCAGGGGGTGCCCAGGTGGGCGAGGATCAGGGTGAGGCCGGGGAAGTCGCGGGCGACGGGCTCCAGCAGGAGCGGGGAGAAGTAGCGGGGGTCGGCCTTCTTCGACGGCGTGTAGCCGGTGTGCACGAGCACCGGGACGCCGAGTTCCTCGGCTGTGGCGTACACGTCGTACCAGAGCGGGTCGGCCGGGGACATGCGCAGGTAGCAGGGGGCGGTCTTCAGCCCGCGCAGTCCCAGGTCGGTCACCGCGTGGCGGAGGTCGGCTGCGGCTCCGGGACGGCCCGCGTCCACCGAGGCGAAGCCGGCGAACCGGCCCGGGTGGCGGGCGCACATCCCCGCCACGAACTCGCCGGGCACGGAGAAGCCCTCGACCCTGCTGACCTCGAAGGCCAGCAGGAACGCCATGTCGACCCCGGCGGCGTCCATCTCCGCGATCAGCGCGGCCTCGGGCGCGGACAACGCCTGCGGCGGCCGTCCGGTGGTCGCCATCATCTGGTCCGCGAACTCGGCGGTGTAGTGACGGTGGTACTCACCGGCGTGGACATGGGAATCGATGATCACGTGGGTGCGGTTTCCGTTTCGGTGCGGGAGGCGGGTCAGGCGTGCCAGCGGACGAGGCGGACGCCCTTGGGTTCCAGGGCGACCTCGGTCGCCAGGGGTGCGGCGCCGGGCCGGCGCAGGGTGGTGAACACGCTCGTGGGGGCGTGGTTGACCACCACGGCGCAGCGCTCGCTGCCGCGGTGCAGGACGGTGGTCTCGACGGCGGGCTCGTCGGCGGCGATCTCCCGTTCGATGCCTGCGGCTTCGGCGAGGCCCGCGTAGAGCAGGTGCCAGGGCGCCTCATGAAGCCGGTAGGGAGCGTTGATGCCCGCTTCGAGCGGCGCGCTGAGGTGGTAGGCGACGCCCCGGCCGTGGCGATGCCGGGTCAGGGCGGGCGCGCCGCAGGGGAAGGCGGCGAGGACGTCGGCGCCCACCGCTTCCAGGAGCGGGATCTGGCCGGGCGTCCGGTGCACCGGGTAGCGGACGCCCTGCCAGGTGAACGAGTCCGCGGCGGCCTGGTCCAGGGTGTAGTCGCGGATCCGGACGCCGAACAGGTCTTCGCCGCCGAAGGCGTGGAGCAGGTCGCCGGTGGTGTAGAGCAGGGTGCCGCCGCCTGCCACGTAGGCCCGCAGCCGCTGCTGGTCGGGCAGGGACAGGTGGGTCACGGAGGGACAGACCACCAGGGCGTATCGGTCCAGGGCGTCCGGGCTTGCGAACTCGTAGGGCAGGTGGGCGCGTTGGAGGAGCAGGTGGGCGTAGAAGCCGGCGGCCTCGCCCGATCCGCCGGCGGCGAGGTAGGCGGCGTCCCCGGGGTCTTCCTCGGGCAGGAACACGCCGACGGCGGCCGGGGCGGGTGCGAAGCCGGCGAGTTCGCCCGTAGCCCGGGCGGCGAACTCCCGGTAGGCGTCCATGGCGGGCTTGAGCCTGCCGTCGGCGGCGACCAGTCCGACGAACCGCTCGTTGGGCCGCAGGGCGTAGGGCTTGTCCTCGGTGGTGAAGTCCTGCCAGCACCACACGGCGGTGCCGGCGGCGCCGGCCGCGAAGGCGCTGTGCGTGGTGGCCCGCAGGTACCGGGCGGCCGTGTCCTCGTCGCAGCCGTAGCTGCCGAGTTCGTCGACGAGGACGGCCGTGTGGGCCCGGCCCCGGCGGACCAGGTAGGGCACGAAGGAGCTGGCCTTGACCGAGTCGACGGCCTCGATGTGAAAGGGGCTCCACACCGGGAAGCCGTGCAGACCGACGAGGTCGAGCGGGCCTGAGTGCTCGGGGCGGAAGGCGTGGCCGCCCGTGACCGCCGAGGCCTCGTTGGCCTGGAGGACCAGTGCGGCGGGGTCGGCGGCGCGGATCTCGTCGGCGAGCAGGGCCCACCAGCGGCGTACCTCGTCCGGGGAGAGTGCGGCGGATGCCGCGGAGTCGACGTGGATGACCTCGTCGCCCAGGTCGTAGGCGAGGATGTTGGGGGTGTCGCGCAGCGCTCCCGCGATGTGTCCGACGAAGGCGCGCTGGCGTTCGGCCATGGTCTCGTCGCGCCACAGGTCGCGGCCGCGGCGCCACGGAGGTTCGAAGCGCTGGCCGTTCATCCAGACGGTGAGCAGGGAGGGCAGGCAGTACAGGCCGTGCTGTTCCGCGAGAGCGGCCAGTTCGCGCAGCCGATGGGTCTTCTCTTCGTCGTAGACGCCCTCCACGGGCTCGAAGTCGGCCCAGAAGACGAAGAACCGGACGGTGTTGAAGCCGAGTTCGGCCATCCTCCGGAAGTCGGCGTCCAGCGTCTTGGGGTCCCATGTGCGCCAGTAGGCGCAACCGGCCTGCGAGGGGTGGTAGTTGAAGCCGACGGCGAAGTAGGGGCTGCCGTCGCGCCGGAACGTCCCGCCGTCGAGGGTGAGCCGGCCGGGCGGGGTCACGGGGCCGTCCATGCCTGCCTCACCGCCTCCACGACGAGCGCGGTCTCCTCGGCGCCCATGCCCGCGTAGAGCGGCAGGCTGAGCTGGGCGTCGGTGACACGTTCGGTGACGGGCAGGTCTCCGCGGCCGGTGCCGAACCGCTCGCGGTAGGCGGTGAACAGGTGGCTGGGCGGATAGTGCACGCCGGTCTGGATGCCGGACGCCTTGAGCCGGTCCTGGAACTCGGCCCGGTTCGTGCCCTCGGGCAGCAGGACGGGGAAGAGGTGGTGGGCGCTCTCCTCCACGGGGCGGTCGGCGAAGGGCAGGATGATGCCGGGAAGGTCGGCGAGGTGCTCGCGGTAGTGCCGGACGACGGCCCGGCGGCGGGCCTGCGCGGCGGGCAGGCCGGCGAGCTGGACGCGGCCGAGGGCGCTGCTCGTCTCGGTGGGCCGGTAGTTCAGGCCGAAGCCGTCGACGTCGTAGACGGAGGGCCCGCCGCGGTGGCGGTCCTGTGCGCTGGCGGTCAGGGCGTGCGAGCGCAGCCGGCGGATCCGGGCGAGCAGGGCGGGGTCGCGGGCCACGACCATGCCGCCCTCGCCGGTGGCCAGGTTCTTGGTGGCGAAGAAGCTGTAGCAGCCGATGTCGCCGACGGTGCCGAGGATGCCGTGCGGGGTGCGGGTGGCCGGGGCGTGCGCGGAGTCCTCGACGAGGGCGACGCCGTGGGAGCGGGCCAGCTCCGCGAGGGCGGTGAGGTCGGCCGCGTACCCCCCGTAGTGCATGGCGACGATCGCCTTGGTGCGCGGGGTGATGCGGCGGGCGACGTCGTCGACGTCCACGCACAGGTCGTGCGCGGAGGCGATGTCGGCGAACACGGGGGTGGCGCCGGCCAGGGTGACGGTGGCGGCGGCGGAGACGAAGCTGAGGGAGGGCATGACGACCTCGTCCCCGGGACCGATGCCCAGGGCGAGGACCGCCAGGTGGAGGGCGGCTGTGCCGTTGCTGACGGCAACCGCGCCGTGCACGCCGAGGGCGTCCGCGTAGCGGGTCTCGAAGTCCTGGGTGACGGGTCCTGTGGAGAGCCAGCCGGAGCGCAGGACGTCGGCGACGGCGTCGGCCTCGGCGGCGCCGATCTCGGGGCGGTACAGGGGGACCTTCCAGTCGCTCATCGGCGGACGGTCTCCTTCCGGGTGGGGCTGTCGGCGGCGGGCCCCTGCGCGCCGAGGTAGCGGGCGCGGTCGGCGCGGAAGGCGCGGGC
The DNA here is from genome assembly GCF_042889585.1 of Streptomyces sp. NPDC002566. NCBI lineage: Bacteria > Bacillati > Actinomycetota > Actinomycetes > Kitasatosporales > Streptomycetaceae > Streptomyces > Streptomyces sp. NPDC002566. The sequence goes on from NZ_JBIARD010000007.1 coordinate 247,608, forward strand.
GGCGCGTTCCAGTTGCTCGGGGGTGCCGATGTCGCGCCACTCGCCGTCGAAGACGTATCCCTCGATGCGTTCGCCCGCCGCCCGGGCGGTCTCCAGCAGGGTGGGCATGTCGTGGCGGCCGGCGGGCGGCAGGAAGCGCAGCAGGCCGGGGTCGAGCACGTAGATGCCGCCGCTGACCAGGAATTCCATGCGCGGCTTCTCGCGGAAGTCGACGACCTGGCGGTCCTGGTCGATGCGGACGACGCCGTGGGCGATGTCGACGCTCTGCGGGGTGAGGGCGATGGTGGCGGACGCGCCGGACTTCTTGTGGACGGACCACAGGTCGGCGAAGTCGATGTCGGTGAGCAGGTCGGCGTTCATCACGAGGGTGGCGTCGTCGAACGGTTCCAGCAGGGCCAGCGGTCCTGCCGTGCCCAGCGGTTCGGTCTCCAGGCGGAAGTCGAGTTCCAGGCCTTCCCAGTGGCGGCCGCCGAAGCTGTCCTCGATCATGTGGGCGCGGTAGCCGAGGGAGAGGGTGACGTGGGTGAATCCGGCGTTGCGCAGCTGTCGCAGGATGATGTGGAGGATCGGCATGCCGTCCACGGGCATCAGCGGCTTGGGGACGGTCAGGGTGGCCGGACGCAGCCGGCGCCCTTCTCCCCCCGCCAGTACGACTGCTTTCATCGGGCCCCCTCCTTGTGACGCTGTGCGGAAACGAGCGCGGAGTAGACCCGGTGGACGCGGTCGGTGGTCGCGTCCCAGGTCAGCTCGCGCCGGAGTCTTTCGTTGCCCTGCCGTCCCATCCGGATCCGCTCGGCCGGGTCGTCCAGGAGCCGGCACACCGCGTCGGCGACCGGCCCGGGTTCGGCGGCGGCCAGGAGGCCGTCCAGGCCGTGCCGGACGACGTCCGCGCTGCCGGCGAAGTCGGAGGCGACGACGGGCTTGGCGCAGGCCCAGGCCTCGGCGTAGACGAGGGGGAAGACGTCGACCGTGGACGGCAGGCACACCAGGTCCGAGGCCGCCAGGGCGCTGTGCTTGTCGTCCTCGTCGACGAGGCCGTCCTCGATGACGCGCGGGTCGGCGTGGGCGGCGAACTGCTCCAGGCAGTCCTCGTCCCAGCGCGGCCCCAGGAACACCAGGTGGGTGTCGGGGTGCCGTTCCCAGATGGAGCGGGCGGCCTCCAGGAGCACCGTGTAGCCCTTGGAGCGCATCTTGCGGCCGAGGAAGAGCACCATCGGCCCGGTGATGCCGCGCTCGCGCCGGAACCGTTCGGGATCCGCGGCGCCGGGCAGATGCGGGCCCTGGGTGACCATGTGCAGCGCCCCTGGGGGGACGCCCTCAGCCTCCATCAGGTCCCGTTCCGCGGCGGTCAGGACGAAGACGGCGTCGGCCCGGCGGCAGGCGTCGAGCACGGCCTCCCGGTCGGGCCAGACGCCGGCCGCGGAGGCCGGGGTGACGGCGAACGGGACGTTCCAGGCGCGGGCCAGTTCCAGACCGGTCCGCAGGTCCTCGGGGTGGAAGGCGTCGAAGGCGTGCACCACGTCGGGCCGGTCGTCGTCACCGGGGTCCGCGGCCCGCGGCACGGGCTCGACGCGGACCCCGACGCCCGCCATGAACCGGGCGGAGTCGTCGTCCATGCGGCCGGAGTGCACACGGACGTCGAGGCCGCGCCGGGCCATGCCCTCGGCGAGGTACTGCATCATCAGTTCCGCTCCCGCGCGCGCCGGGAAGTACCCCCGGTGGACGTAGCGGACGCGCATCGCGGTCACCGCTTCGCGGCGCGGGCGGCGATGTCCCGCGCGTACCACTCGTACGTGCGGCGCAGGCCTTCGGCGAGGTCGACCTTCGGCGTGTGGCCGGTCAGTTCGCGCAGCCGGCTGACGTCGGGGAGGCGCCGGGCCGGGGAGAGCGGCGGCGCGGGGTGGACGTCGGTGGCCGGGAAGCGGCCGGCGGTCTCGAAGACCTTGCGGGCCAGGTCCTCGATGACGATCTCCTCCTGGTCGTTGCCGATGTTGACCAGCAGGGCCTCCTTGGTGGGGAGCGCGGTCAGCGCGGCGATGGCGTCGACGGCGTCGCTCACGTAGCAGAAGGCGCGGGTCTGGTCGGCCCCGTAGACGGCGAACGGGTCGGCGCCTCCCAGCAGGCGTTCGATGAACTGCGGGATGACGTGCTCGTATCCCATGCGCGGGCCGTAGACGTTGTGGAAGCGCACCATGCGCAGCGCGAAGCCGTGGGCGCGGGCGTAGTTGCGGCACAGCACCTCGCCGGCGATCTTGCTGAAGCCGTACGAGGAGCGCGCCACGGTGGGGTCGGAGACGACCAGCGGGACGTCCTCGTCGGTGGGGACCTCCGCGACGCCCGCCTCGACGCTGCCGGCGTACGCCTCGCTGGAGGAGGCGAAGCAGAAGGCGGCGTCCGGGAGGGTGGTGAACCAGTCGAGGACGTGGATCGTCGACAGGAGGTTGGTCCGCAGGACGCGCTGCGGCTCCTCGTTGGAGTAGACCACGCCGACGACGGCCGCCAGGTGGTAGACCTCCGCGTAGTCCCCGTCGAGCAGTCCCTCGGGGATCGGGGTGGTCAGGTCGTGCTCGACGAGCCGGACGTGCGGGCGCACGGCGGCCAGCCGGTCGTCGGCGCGTCCGCGGCTGAAGTCGTCGAGGAGGGTGACGTCGCAGGTGGCGACGAGCTTCTCGGCCAGGTGCAGGCCGATGAAGCCCGCGCCGCCGGTGATCAGGACCTTCTTACGCAACTCCGAGCCTCATTACGTTCGTCGAGGGCGGCAGGACCCGCCAGGTGTCGTAGACCAGGGCGGGCTGGGCCATGCTGAGGATCAGTTCCTCGGCGTCCAGTCCGCGGTAGCCGAGGTGGTCGTTGAGGATGAGCGCGGCGTGGGCGCCGGCGAAGCCCTCCTCGATGGTGACGGGCCTGACACCGAGGGCGGCGATCCGCTCGGCCGGGACCACGAAGTCGTGGCCGACGATCTCGCCGACCCTGCCGCGCAGCAGTTCCAGGAGCGGTTCGTAGGGGGCGCCGCGCAGGTCGTCCGTCTCCGGGCGGCCCTTGTAGGCGAAGCCGGTGAGCAGGACGGTGGCCGTGGCGGGGTCGTGGCCGGCCTCCCACAGTGCGGCCAGCACGCGTTCGCCCACCCGGCGGGGCATGGACTCGTTCAGGGTGCGGGCCGCGCCGACGAGTTCGGGCACATGGCCGTGGCCGGCCAGCGAGTGGCGCAGCAGATACGGGTCCTTGGTCAGGCAACTGCCGCCGACGAAGCCGGGCTTGTGGATGTCCGGGCGGGGGTAGTCGCGGTTGGCGGCGCCGATGACCTCCATGGCGTCCAGGCCGAGCTTCTCCGCGATGAGGGCGACCTCGTTGCCGAAGCCGTAGATGAGGTCGGTGTGGCAGTTGCACACGAGTTTGACCAGTTCCGCTGCTTCCAGCGAGGAGACGGGGACGACCTGGTCGGTGACCGTGGCGAAGAGGTCCGCGGCCAGTTTGGCCGCGTTCTCGTTCAGGCCGCCGACGATCTGCGGCAGCGACAGCAGTTCGGCGAGGGCCTGGCCCTGGATGGTGCGCTCCGGGGCGAAGGCCAGCAGTGGTTCGGCGACGCGGGTGCGCAGTATCGGCAGGACCAGGTTCCGCGAGGTGCCCACGGGGACCGTGGAGCGGACGACGACGAGGGTGTCGTCGTCGATCCCGGCGGCTATGGACTCGGTCGCGGCGGTCAGGTGGCCGAGGTCGGGCGTTGTGCTGCCGTCCTTGATCGGCGTGCCGACGCAGACGATGACGACCGGGGGCAGTCGGTGCCCGTCGACGGTGTCGGTGACGTGCAGGGTCCCGTCGGCGGCGCTGTCGCGGATCAGGTCCTCCACGCCGGGTTCGGCGAGGACCAGCCGGCCCTGGGCGAGTTCGCCCGCGACGGCGGGGTTGGCCTCGTAGCCGAGGACCCGCTTGCCGGTGGAGAGCAGGGCCGCGGTGAGCGTGACGCCGACGTATCCCATGCCGACGACGCAGACGTCGAATTCGTGAAACGGTGTGCGCGATTCCATTCTGCATATCCCCTGGTGATATGGACCGGTTCGGCGTGCGAATGTCATCCGACGACCCAGTGGGTCTTCTCCGCCCTGCCGCCGAGCTGCCTTTTCTGGTCGTCGAGACCCTTGACCTCGGACCCGCCCGCGTCGACTTCGCGAATGCCCTGCGCCCACATGCGCTTGAACACGTTCAGCCAGACGTACTGGGGAATCGCGGTGAATCCGGTGGGGTCCTTGAACATGTCGGTGAGCCGCTCCGGGAAGCGCATCGACATCGTGCAGTAGAGCGCAGCGCGCTTTTCTCCTGTGCGCTCGCCGGCGAAGAACATGACGGGCACCTCGTCCTGTCCCTCGACGGCCATGCCGCCGAGGTAGGCGAAGTAGTCCCGCTCGTTCTCGCCGCCCGGCTTCTGGGTGATCAGCGCCATGTAGTCCTCGGGCGTGGAGCCGACGACCGTGCCCTGCTCGCGGCGGGCTTCGAAGTAGCCCTCGACGATGCCGCGGGCCTTGGCCGCCTCCTCGGCGGTGTGGCCGTAGGGGCGGATCCGGAAGTCGAGGTGGTCGTTGCGCGTGAGGAAGTTCTCGAACCGGCGGAAGGCCAGCCGGTTCTTGGTCTTGTACTTGCGGTGCTCCTCGTTCTTGAGGGTGCGGATGCGCAGCTCGCCGTCCGGGAGTTCCTCGAAGAGCTGGTCCAGGTAGTAGACGCGGTTGGGGAAGGTCTCGTCCTCCTCCGGGGCGCCGGGGTGCCAGGGGTCGGCGGTCACGGGGGCGAAGCCGGCGGCGAGGAACAGCTCGTGGTCCTCGGGCGAGAGGTGGCGGACGTACACCGATTCGGAGGCCAGGCCGGCCTCGCGGACGTCGGCGATGAAACCGCGCACAGCCTCCAGGCGGCCCGGTCCCTTGGGGGCCACGATGTGGAGGTGCTTGGCGAGGTGGCCTTCCTTGCTGAAGTAGCCGACCCCGAACAGGTTCTCCCCGTCGTGGAACACCAGGCCGTTCCGGTACTGAATGCTGGAGCCCCGCAGGTTGTATCCGTTGGCGTAGAGCATCAGTCCCAGATGCCCCATGGCGAACGACCCGTCCTTGAAGTTCTCGATGGTGTCGAAGGATTCCTCGACGGGCCTCAGCTTGTCCCCGAAAAGACTCAGCAACCGCAATTCGAAGTGATGCCGTTCATTGGCCAGGAGACGCATAGATTACTCGACCATTCGATAGTCGGATTACTCGTTCACCATAACGTGCGGAGTGCGGTTGACCAAGAGATGTGTTCGTCAACCGGCTTTCTCTCAGCGGACTTTGACGCGGGTTCGGGAGGCGGGCGCCGGCAGCGCGTTCCGGTCGATTTTTCCGGCCGGGGTGCGCGGCAGCTCGCCCAGCGCGACGAACACGTTGGGCACCATGTACTCGGGCAGGGTGCGGCGGACGTGCTCGCGCAGCTCCCCCGCGGCGGGCGCGTCGGGACCGTCCGGTGTCGTGTACGCCACGAGGCGCGGACCGCCCCGCACGTCCTCGCGCACCACCACGGCGGCGTGCACCACACCGGGATGCGCGGCCAAGGCGTGCTCGACCTCGCCGAGTTCGATCCGGAAGCCGCGCAGCTTCACCTGGTCGTCCCAGCGCCCGAGGAACTCGTACGGGCCGCCGCCCGGGCGGCGCCTGACCCGGTCGCCGGTGCGGTACATCCGGGCGCCGGGCGCCTGCGCGAACGGGTCGGGCAGGAACCTCTCGGCGGTCAGCCCGGGCCGGCGCTGATAGCCGCGGCTCACCTGCCGCCCGCCGAGGTACAACTCCCCCGGCTCGCCGTCCGGCACCGGGCGCAGGTCCTCGTCCAGCACGTAGGCGTCGACGGCGGGCAGCGCGTCACCGATCGGCACGGCGGCCTCCTCCCCCGTCACGGCTGCGGCGATGGCCACCACGCTGTTCTCGGTCGGGCCGTACATGTTGAACACCGCCGTGACCCCGGCGTCGAACATCGACCGCACCAGCGGTCCGGGCAGCGCCTCCCCGCCGGAGAACACCGTGCGGGCCCGCCCGGCCAGACCGCCGAGCGCCGCCAGTTGCGCCAGCGCGGAGGGCACGCTGGAGACGGTCGCGGCCGACACCGGCGCGTCGGCGTCGCACACGGCGAACACGTCGTCCGCGAGCACCACCGAGCCGCCCGCGCACAGCGGGACGAAGATCTCGTACACGGACACGTCGAACGAGGTGGGCGTGGCCGCCAGCACCGAGTGGAGCCGGTCCGCGCCGACGAGGGCGCCCAGGCCCGCCACGAGCTCGGACATGCCGCCCCGGGTCACCATCACGCCTTTGGGCCGGCCGGTGGAGCCCGAGGTGAAGATGACGTACGCCAACTGTTCGGGCACCGGGGCCGGTCGCGGGCCGGCGGACGCGGCAGGCCACTGGGCGAGCTCCTCGAGGAGGAGCACGGGACCCTCGTAGGGCACGGTGCCGACCAGCTCGCGGTGGGTCAGCAGGGCCGCCGCCGCGGAGTCGCCGAGCATGTGCGCGCAGCGCTCCCGGGGATAGCCCGGGTCCACGGGGACATAGCCCGCGCCCGCTTTGAGGACGCCGAACAGGGCTGCGACCATCTGCGGGGTCCGGCCCGCCAGGACCGCCACCCGGTCGTCGCGCCCGATGCCGGCCGCGCGCAGCCGGGCGGCGACCCGGTCGGCGGCGGCGTCGAGCTCCCGGAAGGTCCAGGTCCGGCTGCCCCAGGTGAGCGCCGGGGCGTCCGGCCGCTGTGCCGCCCACGCCTCGAACGCCGCGATGACGTCCGGTGCGTCCTGTCCCGCACGGCCGGCGGGTCCGTAGTACTGCTCTGACTTCACCGTGGTTCCCCCGATCGTCGTGGTGCTGTTCGGCGGCGTCACTGCGCGCCGCCGCTGATGTCGCCGAGCCGGGCGAGCAGATCGTCCAGCCCCGCCGTGGCGGGCGCGCGCCGCACCGCCCGGATGCCGGGCCCGTCCGGCGCGGCCGCCAGGGCGCCGGGCTCCTCGAGGCGGCGGGCGAGGTCCGCCACGGTCGGCGCCTCGAAGAGGGAGCGGATGGCGATCTCTGCTCCGAACTGCTCGCGGATGCGGTGAGTGATCACCGTGGCGAGCAGGGAGTGCCCGCCGAGCTCGAAGAAGTCGTCCCTGGCGCCGACCCGTGGGACCTGGAGGACCTCGGCCCAGATCTGGGCCAGTGCCTCCTCGGTGGCGCCGCTGGGCGCGACGTACTCCTCGGTGGCGCCCGGCGGGACCGCCTCGGGCAGCGACCGCAGGTCGGGCTTGCCGTTCGCCAGCCTCGGCAGTTCCGGCAGCACCGACCAGGCCGTGGGGACCATGTAGTCGGGCAGCAGGCCGCGGAGGTGGCCGCGCAGCTCGCGTGGATCGAGACCGGCGACGGACGTTCCGGCGGCCGGCGTCACATGGGCGGCCAGGCGCACTCCCGTGCCGTCGGACGCCGCCGTGACGACGGCGTCGGCGACCCCCGGGTGGGACCGCAGGGCAGCCTCCGTCTCGCCGGGCTCGACGCGGAAGCCGCGGATCTGCACCTGCCGGTCGGCACGGCCCACGAACTGGACGCTGCCGTCCGGCCGGTAGCGCCCGAGGTCGCCGGTGCGGTACGCGCGCTCGCCGCCGGGTCCCGCCGGCACGAAGCGCTCGGCGGTCGCTTCGGGAGATCCCGCGTACCCCAGGGCCAGGTACGGGGAGCGCACATGGATCTCGCCGAGCTCGCCCACGCCGGTCTGCAGGCCGGCCCGGTTGCGCAGCACCAGCTGGGCGCCCTCTGTGCCGGCGCCCAGCGGGATCTCGGCCGGGAGGCCCGGGTGCGCGTCGGACGGGACGCCGGGAGATGCGTGGACCAGGGACCCGGGGGCCGGGACCTCGTAGGCGCTCACCGCCTGCGGGGTCTCCGTCGCGCCGTAGAAGTTCACGCACCGCACGTCGGGGGCGTAGGAGCGGGCCCGCTCGATGTGGCCGCCCAGCAGCCGGTCGCCGCTGAAGAACAGCAGCCGCAGGCTCGCGTTGCGCACCGCTTCGGCGCCCGACAGCATGAAGTCCAGGGTGGCGGGGGTGAGGTTGGCGACGGTGATCCGCTGCTCGTCCAGCCAGGCCGCGAGTTCGCCGGGCTTGAGGGAGGCGTGGTCGGGGACGTACAGGGCCGCTCCGAGCGCGAGCGGGGTGAACACGTCCCGCAGCATGGGGTCGTGGCCGGGGGCGGACAGCAGCGCGAACCGGTCCCCGGCGGTCAGACCGTAGTCGCGGGCGTACCAGGAGACGAAGTGGGCCAGCGGGCCGTGTCCGCCGAGCACTGCCTTGGGGCGGCCGGTGGAGCCGGAGGTGAACGCGGCGTAGGCGACGGTGTCCGGGCCGCACACCGTGCCGGTCCCCCGCCCCGCTCGCGCGGCCGCGGCGGAGCCGGTTCCCGGGGCCGCGGAGAGGCGGACCACGGCCGTGTCGGTCAGCGCGGCCTCCAGTTCGGGGGCCGGCTCGTGCGGGGCGTCGCCCGGCGCGCTCACGGCGATCCAGCCGCGTACGCCCGCGGTGCGGATCTGCTCGGCGAGGCGGACGGCGGGCTCGGCGGGGTCGAGGACCACGAAGCCGGCCCCGGCGCCGAGCACGCCCAGCAGGGCGGCCACCATTGCGGCCCCGCGCGGGCCGTGCACGGCCACCAGGTCGCCGTCGCCCAGTCCACTCTCCTCAACGCGTGCGGTGATCTCGCGGGCGCGGGCGGCGAGTTCGCCGTACGTCAGCGCTTCCCCGGGGTCGCGGACCGCGAGGGCGTCCGGGGTCTCGGTGGCACGCCGCGCGAACGCCTCGTGCACCGGCCCGTCCCACACGGCGGGCAGGGGCGAGCGCGGGTCCGGCAGCAGCTCCCGGGCCCCGGCGGTCACCAGCGAGTACCGGGCGAGCGGCAGGTCGGCGTCCGCGGCGACCGCGGCGAGCAGCGCCCGGTACTGCTCCATCAGCTCCGCCGCGCGCGCCGCGTCGAACAGGTCGGCGTTGTGGACGAGCGTGAGCGTGCCGCCGTCGGCGCTGACGTACAGGGTCAGGTCGAACTTGGCCCCGGTCTCCGGCACGGAGACGATCTCCGCTTCCAGGCCGGGAAGTCGAAGGGTCTCCGGTGAGAACGGGACCATGTTGAAGAACACCTGGAAGACCGGGGTGCGGTCCAGCCGGCGCTCGGTCTTCAGCTCGGTGAGGATCTGCTCGAAGGGGATCTCGCTGTGCGCGTAGGCGTCCAGGGCGGTGTCGCGGACCCGGCGCAGGGCGGTGCGGAAGTCCGGATCGCCGGAGAGGTCGGTGCGCAGGGCGAGGGTGTTGACGAAGCAGCCGATCAGCGGCTCGGTCTCCGAGCGGTTGCGGCCCGACTCGGGGATGCCGACGACCAGGTCGTCCTGTCCGCTGTGGCGGGCCATGAGCGCGTTGAACGCGGTGAGCATCGTCATGAAGAGGGTGGCGCCCTCCTCCTGGCCGATCCGCCTGAGGGCGGCGGTGACCTCCGGGGCGAGCCGTCCCTCGGTGCTCATGGCGCGGAAGGTCTGCACAGCGGGGCGTGGCCGGTCCAGCGGGAGCGCGAGGTCGGTCGGAGCGTCGTGGAGGCGCTCGCGCCAGTGGGCGAGCTGACCGGCGGGGCCGTCACCTGCGAGCCATTCGGCCTGCCAGGCCGCGTAGTCGGCGTACTGGACCGCGAGGGGTGGCAGCGGTGAGGCCTCGCCCCGGCTGAACGCGGTGTAGAGCGTGACCAGTTCATTGATCAGTACGGACACCGACCAGCCGTCCGAAACGATGTGATGCATCGTCAGGAGCAGGACGTGCTCGTCGTCGGCGGACCGCAGCAGCACAGTGCGCAGCAGCGGGCCGGCCGCCAGGTCGAACCCGCGCCGGGCTTCCTCGGCCCCGGCACGGGCGACCTCCTCGGCACGCTCCTGTCGCGGCAGCCGCCGCAGGTCGCGCAGTTCGAGCGGGATCTCCAGGGAGTCGGCGACACGTTGCTCGGGGCGGCCCTCGACGTCGTGGAAGGTGGTGCGCAGCACCTCGTGCCGGTCGGTGATCTCCCGCACGCAGCGGCGCAGGACGTCCACGTCGAGGCCGCCCCGCAGCCGGACCGCGGCGTGCATGCCGTAGGCGGCGTTGCCGGGGTCCATCCGGTCCAGGAGCCACAGCCGTCGCTGGGCGGCCGAGAGGGGGGCCGGGCCCGCGGCCGGGCGGCGGGTGACGGGAGTCTGGGCGGGGCGGGCGCCGAGCAGGGCGACCAGTTCGTCCCTGGCGGCACGCAACTCGGCGCGCAGCTCGGGGGTGAGGGCTCCGTCGGGCGCGCTGTAGCGGAGCCGGCCGTCCTCGGTCCACAGCCGGATGTCGAGCGTCCGCAGGCGTGCCATCAGGTCGGTCACTGACACTTCGTGGGTTCCCTTCGCTGGGAGTCGACCGCGACGATGCGGAACTCGCTGGTGAATCGGTTGCCCTGGTGGTCCGTCAGCCAGGTCTGCTCAGCCGTGGGGAGCATCTCGCTCACCGTGAAGGCGGGTCGGGCGCCGGGGGCGGGGGTCGGAGCGGCCCGGACGGCGTGGGCGAACGCCCTGGTGAACACCGGGCTGTCGAAGTCGACGTAGAACGGCTTGGTCTCGTGGACGGCCTTGACGAAGACGAACCTCGGCATGCCGTGGCCGCTCGCCCACCGGCGGACGGCGGTGAACTGTTCCAGCTCGTCCTCGACGTCGCCGAAAGGCAGTTCGGCGGCGTGGAAGCGCCAGGTCTCGCGGCTGATCACCAGCTTGTCGACGGTGATGCGGGGGGTGTGGGCGAGCGGGGCCATCGGCTGGAAGCGGCTGACGACCTTGAAGCTGAGCGCCTCGGCGAGCAGGTCGACCATGTCGAAGACGGTCCCGCGGTCCACGTCACGGGCGACGACGGCCCCTTCGGCGGTCCGCTCCACGACGAGGGAGCCGACGGGCAGCGCCCGGTCGTCGGCGGTGTACCAGGACGACTCGTCGCTGAGCAGCAGCCGGTGGTCCTTGCCGGAGGTGAGCAGCGGCACGAAACGGGTCGAGTAGAGCCAGTACTTCGGCAGCACGGGGACGACCCGGGCCTCGGGGATGTCGGCGGCGACGGCGGCCAGCAGCTCCTCGGGCCGCGGGTGCTGGTTGACGAAGAGCAGGTTGCGCAGGGTGTTGGCGCCCGCGTGGAGTTCGCCCAGGACCAGCTGGTAGTCGCCGCGTTCGACGGCTTCGGGGCTTTCGGCGGCGAGCATGACGTCGGGGCACTGGTGGCGGGCGGCGGGCCACCCGCCGTCGGGGGCGGCGAACCGCTCGGCGACCGCCTCGCGCAGCTCCGCCGTGGTGCGGGTGACGCGCCGGGATCCGTCGAAGGGGCCGAGCACCTGCGCCCAGCGGCGCTGGAGTTCGGCGACGGCCGACTCGATGGGCTGCTGCACCTGGCCGAGCAGCAGCGGCTGGACGGCCTGCCAGAAGTCGGTGAAGCGCACCTCCGCTCCGTCCGCGGCCAGGTCGCGGTGCAGCCGGTCGAACACGGCTCGGTAGCCGGCGGCGACGGTGTGGGTCAGCCAGCGGGCGGAGTCGAGCATCAGGCTGAGCGGGGGCCCGAGTTCGGCACGCAGCCGGGACCCGAGCTCGACCGTCCCGGCGCGGCGGGTGTCCTCGTAGACGAGGGTGCGGGCGCCGTAGGTCTCCCCGCGGGCACGGGTGGCGGGCTTGCCGGTGAGTTCGGTGAAGGTGGACTCCAGGTGCTCCAGGGCCCGTTCGAGTTCGGCGGGCTTGCCCGCGGCGCCCTGGACGCCCGCCCGGGCCTGGACGAGCAGGTCGAGACGGGACAGCGCGGACTCGCGCAGTCGGGCGTCGCCGATCCTGTCGAGCTGGCGGCGCAGGGCGTGCTCGGGTTGGGGCTGGAGGGGCAGTTCCAGGTCCCAGGCGATCAGGCCGCTGTCGCACATCGAGGTGAGCAGGCCCGTCATCTGCTCCTCACCGCCGTTCAGCCCGGGCAGCAGACGGGCTGCCATGGCGCCGACCTCGAGGGCGGTGCGGGTGCCGTCGCACAGTTCCAGGACGGCGCCCAGGGTGGCGACCTGGGTCTCGGGCAGGGTGACCGGTCCTGCGGGCCGGTGCAGCACCCGGCCCTCCAGGCGTACGGCGGGCAGCCGGCGAGGGGCGACCCAGCGGCGCAGGGACGGCTCGGAGCCCAGGGACCGGGCGAAGGCGTCCAGGCACCACTGTTCGAAGTACACCTCACGGGCGGCGAGCTGCTCCGTCTCGGTGCGCACGGCCAGCGGTGCGCCGTCCTCGACGAAGGCGCCCCAGCCGATGGGGCCGAAGAAGCCGATGGAGTCGTTCTTGACGCAGTACCGCTGAAGGTAGCCGGCGGCCAGCGCCTCGTGTTCGCGGCGGCGGGAGTTGCGGCGCTCGCCGCCGGGGCGGGCCAGCCGGCTGATGCCGGTGGTGTACGCCGCCCGGTTCTGCCAGATGACGGCCTCCTGGAAGAGCGGGTCCGCGGCGGCCTCCTGCAGCGCCTCGGAGAGCCGTCCGAGGTCGGCGTCGAACGCGGCGCGGGCGGCGGCGAGTTCGGCGGTGGCCTGCTCTTCGGCTTCGGCGAGGGCCGCGTACTGCGGACGGGCGGGGTCCGGGGCGGGCAGCCGGCCTTTGTTGAGGTGGGAGATGGCCCGCAGCAGGGGCCGGCGGCGGGAGAGGTCCTCCCACTGTCCGCTCTCGCGCAGGGCGTCCAGTTCGGCGCGCAGCGCGGCGAGGGCTTCCTCGCGCCGGTCGGCGGCCCGCCCGCGGGCGAGGGCGAGGCGGTCCGCGGCGGCCGCCGCGCCCGGTGCGGCGAGGCGCAGGACGCGTGCGGCGGGGAAGCCGGCTCCCCGGACGCCCAGCAGGCGCCAGACGTTCCAGTCGCCGCCGGGCAGCGGCAGCAGGTGGCCGCCGGGGCCGGTGCTCGCGCTCACAGCTCGCCCTCCTCTCGTGCGGCCTGGCCGGCCGCGGCCGCGGTGACGGCGGTGTTCCGGCCGGGGGCGCTCTCGCGGGCCCAGACCAGGGCGTCGACGAACGCGGCGCTCTCGGCGAGGGTGCGGGACTGCATGACGGCCCGGACGGGCACCTCGACGCCGAACGCGTCGCGCACGGCGCTGATGATCTGGGCGGCGAGCAGGGAGTGCCCGCCGAGGTCGAAGAAGTCGTCGTGGGCGCCGACGGGTTCGACGCCGAGCAGGTCCTCCCAGAGCGCGGCCAGAACGCGTTCGGTGTCGGTGCGGGGCGGCGTGTGGCCTTCGTCCCCGGCCGCGGTGCCGACGGCCCGGGCCGCGGTGCGCCGGGCCAGCAGGTCCGACGGGCACAGGTCGGCGACGGGGGTGTCAGGGCGGTCCAGGACGTCGGCGAGGGTCTGCCGGAAGTGTGCGGCGAGACGCTCGGCCGTGCTGCCGGCGTAGACGTCGGTGCTGTAGTGCAGCGAGCCGTCCAGCCCGGCCCCGGTGTCCACCAGGGTGAGCGTCAGCTCGTAGGGCGCGGTGTGCTGTTCGACGGCCAGGGGGGCGGCTTCCATGCCTCCCCAGGCGACGGGGCCGGAGCCGCCGCCGAGGACGAACGGCGCGGCGGCCTGCCCGGTGTGCGGCTTCTGGAAGAGGAAGGCGGCCTGGAAGAGCGGGCTGCGGCCGGGCACGCGGCGCGGACGGAGGTGTTCCAGGATCAGCGGAAGCGGGTACGCCTGGTGGTCGAGGTCGCGGACGACATCGGCGTGCAGCCGGGCCAGCACGGTGGCCGGGGTGTCGTCGGGGCGGAAGACGGCCCGGACGGGCAGTGGGTTCACGAAGTAGCCGACGACGTCCTCGTCGGCGCGGCGGCCGCGGTTGGCGGCCGGGGAGCCGACGACGATGTCGTCCTGGCCGCCGGCGTGGTGCAGGGTGAGGTGGAAGGCGGTGAGCAGCAGGCTGTACAGGGTGATGCCGCGCTGCGCGGCGAACGTCCTGAGCCGGTCGGTGAACCCGGGTGCGAGGGTGAAGGCCCGGCGTCCGGCCCGGTGGTCGGCGACCGCCGGGCGGGGGCCGTCCGTCGGGAGTTCCAGGACGCCGTCCGTTCCTGCGAGCCGCTGTTGCCAGTAGGCGCGCAGTCGCTCCCCCTCGGGGCCGGCGAGCAGCGCGGCCCGGTGGGCGACGTGGTCGGCGTAGCCGTGGGCGGTGCCGGCGGGTTCGCCGGGGGCCGCCGGGGTGCCGCGGTCCTCGGGCGCCCGCCCGGCCTCCTCCCGGTAGAGCCGGCCGAGTTCGTCGGTCAGCAGCATCGCGGACCACAGGTCGCCGGCGATGTGATGCAGGGTCAGCAGGACCAGGTGGACGTCGCCGGGCCGGGTCAGGAGCAGCGCGCGCAGCACGGGGCCGCGTTCGAGGTCGAAGGGCTCGTGGACAGCCTCGGTGAGGCGCTCGCGGACCTGTTGCTCGTCCCAGGTGCGGGCGTCGGCCAGGGTGAGGGGGACGTCGGCGGTGTCGGCGGTGACCGGCATCGGGTCGCCCGCCCGGGCGCGGTAGGCGGTGCGCAGCACGGCGTGGCGCGCGGCGAGCCGGGACAGGGCCGTCCGCAGTGCGTCCGCGTCGAGCGCGCCGTGCAGCCGGAACGGGATCGCGATCGTGTAGGCGGCCCCGCCCGGGTCCTCCTGGTGTGCCTGCCAAACGGCGTGCTGGCCGGGTGAGAGCGCGGTCAGCGCGGCCCGTGGGCCGAGCGGCGCGCCGGCGGCGTCCGCGTCCCGGGGGTCTTCGTCGAGGACTGCGGCTTCGGCTGCCTCCGCGAGGGTGGCGCCGCCGAGCAGTCCGCTCAGCGGCAGGGTGACGCCGAGTTCGTCCCGGAGCGCGTTGGCCAGACGCACGGCGTCCAGTGAGTCGAGGCCGGCGGCGGCCAGCGGCTGGTCCTGGTCGACGGAGTCGGCCGCGACGCCGGCCGAGCGTGCGACGCGGGCGGCCAGCAGGGCGCGCAGGAACCGCGTCCGCCCGGCCGGGTCCAGGGCGGCGAAGGCGGCCCGGTCGCCGACGGGCTCGCCCGGGTCCGCCGCGTCGACGGTGTGGGAGGCCGCGCTCCACAGCGGTTCGAACTCTCCCGCCATGTAACGCGTGCGGGACAGCCGGCGCTGGATCTTGCCGCTGGTGGTCTTGGGAATGCTGCCGGGTCTGACCAGGACCACGTCGTGCAGGGCGACGCCGCACTGCTCGGCGACCGCGGCGCGGACCGCGGCCACGGCCTGCTCCCCGTCGAGTCCGCGCACGGCCCGCCCGTCCACCTCCTGGACCAGGACCAGGGCCTGCTCCCCGTCGTGCTCGACCGAGAAGGCGGCGCCGCAGCCCTTGCGCAGTCCGGGGTGGCTGTGGTCGGCGGCGCGTTCGATGTCCGTGGGGTAGAAGTTGCGGCCCCGGATGATGATCAGGTCCTTGCGGCGGCCGGTGACGTACAGCTCGCCGTCGTCGAGGAAGCCGAGGTCGCCGGTGCGCAGGTAGCCGCTCGCGCTCTCCTCGTCGGCGGGGGCGGCGCCGAAGGACTGCGCTGTCCGCTCCGGGTCGCCGAAGTATCCGGCGGTGACGCTGAGGCCGCGCACCCAGATCTCGCCGACCACCGTGTCGGGAAGGGTGCGCAGGGTCTCGGGCGAGACGATGCGCACGTCCTGCCCGGCGAAGGCCCGCCCGCTGCCGGCCAGGGTGCGCGCGACGGCGCCGGGGGCGGGTGCGTCGGCGCGGCCGGCCTGGAGGGCGGCGGGGTCCACGGCGCGCAGTGCGGGTTCCCGGTGGGCGGCGGTCCCGGTGACGAAGAGGGTGGCCTCGGCCAGTCCGTAGCAGGGCAGGAAGCTGTCGCGCCGGAATCCGCAGTCGCCGAACGCCTCGGTGAACGCGTCGAGGGTCTCCGGGCGGATGGGTTCGGCACCGTTGAACGCGACCTTCCAGGAGCTGAGGTCGAGCCCCTCGCGGTCGGCGTCGGTGACGGCGCGCGCGCACATCTCGTAGGCGAAGTTCGGGCCGCCGCTGACGTCGGCCCGCTCGTCGGAGACGGCCCGCAGCCATTGCAGGGGGCGGCGCAGGAAGTTCATCGGCGACATCAGGGTGACCGGGAAGCCGCCGTACAGCGGGGTGAGGATGCCGCCGATCAGACCCATGTCGTGGTACGGCGGCAGCCACACCACGGCGCGGGATGCCGCGGTGACCCCGAACGCCCGGCTGATCATGTCCACGTTGTGCATGAGGTTCGCGTGGGTGACGATCACGCCCTTGGGGGCGGCCGTCGACCCGGAGGTGTACTGGAGGAAGGCGGTGGCGCCGGGCGCGGGGTCGTGGGCTCGCCAACGGGCCGCGAGCGCGGGATCGAGGGCGTCGGTGGCCACGGTCCGCAGGGCCGCCAACGGGGTGCCGGACGCGCCCTGTTCCAGTACGGGGACGACGTCGGCGGTGGTCAGGGCGAGCGCGGCGCCGCTGTCCAGGGCGACGGCGGCCAGCCGGCCGACGGTGCGCGCGGAGCCGGGCGGGTAGGCGGGGACGGGCACGGCACCGGCGAACAGGCAGCCGAAGAACGCCGTGATGTAGTCGAGGCCGGGCGGGTAGAGCAGCAGGACGCGCTCACCGGGCGCGGCGCCCGCCTCTTGGAGGCTTGCGGCCACGGCGCGGGCCCCGCTCTCCAGCCCGCCGTAGGTGATCTCCTGCGGGCCGCCGTCGGCCAGGAACCGGTAGGCGGTGTCCGTCTCCTGTTCGCCGGCGCGTTCGCGCAGCAGTCGTACCAGTGTCCCGTTCATCGGTCGTCCCCCCGTGCCGGTGTTCCGTGATGGTGGTGCGGGTCGCGCAGGGCGGCGCGCCGGATCTTGCCGGAGGAGGTCCGGGGCAGCGCCGCGACGAACTCGGTGCCCAGGGGCACCTGGTGGGGCAGCAGGCGGTCGCGGCAGTAGGCGGTCAGCTCGCCCGCGGTGAGCGGGCCCGCGGCCACGACGGTGGCCCTGACCCGCTCTCCCCCGCCGGGCAGTTCCTCGCCCCAGACGGCCGCCTCGGCGACCAGCGGGTGGCCGGCCACGACGGCCTCCACCTCGGTCGGGTTGACCTTCTTGCCGCCGACGTTGATGAAGGAGTCCTTGCGGCCGACCAGGTGCAGCCGGCCGTCCTCGTCGGTGCGGGCGACGTCGCCGGTCGCGTACCAGCCGTCCGCGAACGCCGCCTCGGTGGCCTCGGGCTGCCGGTGGTAGCCGGCGAACATGGCCGGCGTGCGCACCAGCAGGGAGCCGGGCCGCCCGGCCGGCGCCGGCCGGCCGTCCTCGCCGACCAGGCGGATCCGCACGCCAGGGACGACATGGCCGACGCCGCGGTCCTCGGCCGGGTCGTCCGCGCGCTGGGTGGCGATGATCCCGGCCTCGGTGGAGCCGTAGACCTGCTGGATCCGCAGGCCGGTCGCGGCGTGGAACCGCTGTGCGGTGGCCGGGGCGAGGGCCGCGCCCGAGGACAGGCAGAGCCGGACGGATTCCGTCGCCGCGGGGCTGCCGGCGGCCGAGCGGGCCAGCAGGTCGTAGGCGACCGGGGCGGCGACGAGCACGGTGGCCCGTACGGCCGCCAGCTCGCGCAGCAGCGCGCCGGGCGCGAACCGCCCCGGCAGGGTGAGGCAGGCCCCGGTGAGCAGCGAGGTGACCAGGCCGGACACCATGCCGAAGGAGTGCAGCAGGGGCACCGCGAGCAGCACCCTGTCCTGTTCGCCGTAGCCGTGGACGTCCGCGTAGACGCGTGCCCCGCGCACCAGGTTGGCCTGGGTGTGCACGGCGGCCTTGGGCTCGCCGGTCGATCCGGAGGTGTACTGATGCAGGAACGGCAGCTCGCCGTCGGAGGCGGGTGCCGGGCACTCCCCCGAACCGGCCCGCGCGGCGGCGCCCGCCGTGCGGTGCGCGGGCCACGCGCCGGTCTCCGTCAGGGCGGTGAGGCGGGAGTCGGCGCCCACGAGGAGGGCTCCGTCCGATCCGTCGTCCGTGTCCGCGCCCAGGCTGTCGCGCAGGGCGGTCAGGGCGGCCGGAGTGGAGCCCGGCTCGGCCGGGACCAGACGGGCGCCCAGCCGTGCGGCGGCGAGGAAGGCGACCGCGCACTCCACGGTGTTGTCGAAGAGCAGCACCACCGTGGAGCCCGGACGGACCCCGGCGTGCGCCAGTGCGGCCGCGCCGCTCGCCACGGCGTCGTGCAGGGAGCCGAAGGTGTGCTCGGTGTGCGCGTCCCGCAGGACGGGCAGCGCCGGCCGGGTCTGTGCGCCGGCCTCGATCAGCGACCAGAGGTCGGGCCGGTCGTGCGGGTGTTCAGCCTGCCGTGGCATCGAGCACCTCCCGTCGTTCCGTGTCTCCGGCCGCGTCCACGGCGTCGAAGTCGGGCTCCTGGTGGCGGAAGTAGGCGTCGTACAGCGCCTTGTAGGCCCCTCCTCGCGCGAGCAGCGTGTCGTGGTCGCCCTGTTCGACGACCACGCCGTGGTCGAGGACCACGATCCGGTCGGCCTTGCGCACGGTGGGCAGACGGTGCGCCACCACGATGGTGGTGCGGTGGGCGGACAGCGTGTCCAGGCCCTCCTGGACCAGCGCTTCGGTCAGCGGGTCGACGCTCGCGGTCGCCTCGTCCAGGACGAACACCGCCGGGTCCTGGAGCACCACCCGGGCCAGCGCGATCAGCTGGCGCTGTCCGGTGGACAGGTTGCGTCCGCCTTCGGTGGTCGGGGTGTCGAGCCCTGCGGGCAGCAGGTCGACCCAGTCGCCGCCGGCGACCGAACGGGCCGCCGCTTCGATCTCCCGCTCGTCCGCGCCCTCGCGCCCGTGGCCGATGTTCTGCCCGACGGTGCCGGAGAAGAGGTACGGCGTCTGCGTGACGATCCCGAGGTGCGCGCGGTACTGCGCGAGGTCCAGCTCCCGCACGTCCCGGCCGTCCACCAGGATCCGGCCGGACTGGAACTCGTAGGCCCTCGCGATGAGCCGTACGACGCTGGACTTGCCGGCGCCGGTGTGGCCCACCAGCGCGACGGTCTCGCCGGCCCGGACGAGCAGGTCGCATTCCTTGAGCACCGGTTCGCCGCCCCCGTAGCCGAAGGTCACGCCCTGGAACTCGATGCGTCCGCTCAGTTCCGGCACGGCCGGCTCCGCCTTCTGGACGACGCCGGGGGTTCGGTCCACCAGCGCGAAGATGCGCTCGGCGGCGGCCAGTCCCTGCTGGAACTGGCTCCAGTAGGAGGCGATCGCGGTCAGCGGAAACCAGAACATGGTCAGCGCCTCGAAGAACAGCGCCCACTCGCCGGGGCTGAGCCCGCCCGCGGCGGCGTTGCGTCCGCCGAGCCAGGCCACGGCGACGGTGCCGAGGCCCGTGAGGGTCAGCAGCAGCGGGAAGATGCCGCTGAAGAGGCGGTTCATGCGCAGAGTGGCCCGGAACCAGCGCCGGTTGACGTCGACCAGGCCGTCGTAGGTCGAGCTCTCCTTGCGGAAGTTGCGGGCCACGGCGATACCGCGCAGCGTCTCCTGCACATAGGAGTGGATCTGTGCCATGGAGCGCTGTTGCTGCTGCGAGGCCCGCCGCGAGACCCGGCGGAAGACGAGGCTGACGCGGACGATGACGAGCGCGACCAGGCCCGTGACCACGGCGAGTCCGGAGTTGATGACGAACAGCGCCAGCAGCATGATCCCGACCATGAGGATCTGGCCGACGACGTTGAGGGTCAGCGTCAGCAGCGTGGCGAAGGCCTGGGTGTCGGAGGTGACACGGCTGGCGATCGACCCTGTGGTGTGGGTGTCGAAGAACGCCTGGTCCTGTCGGAGCACCGCACGGAAGGCCCGCTCGCGCATCTGCAGCACCACGTCGCCCACGAGCCGACCGACCGCGCGCTGCTGCACGAAGGTGAACAGCCAGGCGGCGACGCCCGAGATGACGGCCGCCAGCACCAGCGGCGTCAGGCTCTCGTTCACGGAGTCCGCGGAGTCGACGACCATCGACAGCACGATGGGCAGGGCCACGCCCGCGGCTGCCGTCCCGAGCACCATCGCGGCGATCAGGACGATCACCCAGCGGCGCTCTGTGAACAACGGGCGTATGCGGCCCAGCAGTTCGGCGTCGCTGTAGGCGCGGTCGTAGCTCTCCGGGTTGAGCCCCTGAAGGATGGGCGCCATCACCGCTCTCCTTCCGCGGACTGGGCCGCGGCCGTGGCCAGGTACGGTGCGAAGATCCGGTGGTAGAGCTCGCAGCCGTCGATGAGGTCCTCGTGACGGCCCTGGCCGGCGATCCGGCCCCGGTCGAGGACGATGATGTGGTCCGCGGAGCGGATGCGGGACAGCCTCGGGGTGATCAGGAAGGTGGTGCGGCCGGCCGAAGCGCGCCGGAGCGCCTGCTGGATCTCCTGCTCGGTGGCGCTGTCGACGGCGCTGGTGGAGTCGTCGAGCACCAGGATCCGCGGGTCCGCCAGCAGGGCCCGCCCGATCGCGATCCGCTGCCGCTGACCGCCGGAGAGGGTGACGCCCCGCTCACCGACGAGGGTGTCGTAGCCGTCCGGGGTCTCCATGATGAAGTCGTGGGCGCGGGCGGCCCGGGCGGCCCGCTCCAGGTCGGCGCGGCTGGTGCCCGGAGCGCTGCCGAAGGCGAGGTTGTCGGCGATCGAGGAGGAGAAGAGGACCACGTCCTGTTCGATGACGGCGATCTGGCCGCGCAGGGATTCCAGGTCCCAGTCGGCGACGTCCACGCCGTCGACGAGGACGCGCCCGGAGTCGGCGACGTAGGTGCGGTTGAGCAGGTGCAGCAGGGTGCTCTTGCCGCTGCCGGTCGGCCCCACCAGCGCCACCGTCGCCCCCGCGGGGACGCTGAAGGAGACGTCGTGCAGGACGGGGGTGTCGCCGTAGGCGAAGGTGACCGAGTCGAAACGGACCTCGCCCGCCACGGTCGCGGCGTGACCGCCCTCGCGGTCGTCGGCGTCGGAACGGTCGTTGACGATCTCCAGGATGCGCCGGGCCCCCGCGATGCCGTAGTAGAGCAGCCCGATGCTGAACGCGGCCAGCTGGGTGGGGGCGCGCAGGGCGCCCATCAGGCCGAGGTAGGCGATGAAGTCGCCGATGCTCAGGGAGCCTTCACGCACGAGCACCGCGCCGTGCAGCAGAGCGCCCGCGACGGCCAGGTTGATCAGCAGCGGCGGCAGATACAGGGACTGCACGTCGGCCTGGCGGACCGTGGCGTCGCGGTAGTCGCGGGCCAGGTCGCTGAAAGCGCGCCGGGCGCTGTCGGCGCTGCCGGTGGCGGCCACCGTCTCGATGCCGGAGAGGGTCTCGGAGACCTGGGCGCCGAGGTTTCCGTACGCCTCCCTCACCTGGCCCGAGACGGGCTCCAGCCGCCGTCCGTGAGCGAGCAGCACCAGCACGAAGAGGATGATGAACACGACCGGCGAGAGCAGCAGTTCGGGGTCGATCAGGGCGATCGTGACGACCGGGACCAGGATGCTCAGCAGCATGTCGACGGTCATGTCGACGCCGGGCGACAGCATCAGGTTGAGCGCTTCGGCGTCGCCGGTGACCCGGGCGGACAGGTCTCCGACGGGGCGCCGGTCGTAGAACGACTGGCCCTTGCGCAGCAGCGCGGAGAAGAGCCCGGCGCGGGCGTCGCGTTCGGTGCCGCTGGCGTACGCCTCCAGCGAGTAGGTGCTGGTGAAGCCGGCGAGGCCGCGGATCACGACCAGCGCCAGGATGAGCAGGATGACGCCGGTGAACCGGTCCATGTCCGGCTCACCGGCCAGCGCCTCGTCGATCGCGACGCCGATCGCGATCGGGAGCGCCGCCGACAGCAGGTGCCAGAGCACGCTGGCCGTCAGGTGCGCGGCGATGTGTCCCTTGAACCGGGACAGGTGGGACCAGAGCCAGCGCCCCACGCTGTCGGTCGGGGGCCGGGCGAAGTCGCGGTCCGTAGGGGACTGCGCGGTCATTCGTTCTCCTCGTTCCGCTGCCCGCCGCGCGTGGGCGCGGGCAGGAAGCCGCTGTGCACGAGGTGCGCCAGGTATGCGCGCACCAGAGCCTCGTCGACGGGGGGACACGCCACCGCCGTCGCCTCGTAGGCGTTCTGCGCCGTCGGCGTGCCGGGGGCGTCGCCCGGGTCCTGGTCCATGGCCCCGCTGAGCGCGCCGACGAAGGGGTGGAGGGCGTTGTCCGCCGACCGCCGCGTGGACTCCACGAGTTCGGCGAGCCATTGCGCGTACGGAAGGAGGCGCAGGTCGTAACCGAAGTCGCGCACCCAGCCGAACAGTTCACCGAGGGCGACCGGTCGCGGGTGGGCCAGGTCGTAGGCGCGGTCCGCGCCGCCGCCCTCTGCCAGGGAGGCACTCACCATGGCGCGGACGACCAGGTCGACGGGGACCATGTGGACCGGCAGCGTCACGTCGGGGCAACTGCCCAGCTGGACACTGCCCTTGATCATGGCCCAGATCAGGTCCTTGGGGTTGCCCCGGCCGGACACGCTGTGCCCGGCGACGTAGTCGGGCCGGTGCACGGTGACCGGTACGCCCCGTTCCCGGGCCTGGACCGCGAGCCGTTCGGCGACCCACTTGGACTGGTTGTATCCGCCCTGGAGGGTGGCGGCGGTCGGCTCGTCGGGTCCGGCCGCGGCCACCGGCACGGCCGCCGTGGAGACGTGGTGGACGTGGGCGCCGCCGGCCCGGGCGGCGAGCCGCAGGATCTCCTCGGTGCCCCGCACGTTGACCGCGGCGAGCGCCTGGTAGGGCAGGACGAAGTTGACGCGGGCGCCGCTGTGGTGGATCGCGTCGAGGCCGTCGGCGAGGGCGTCGAAGTCGCCCTCGGACAGTCCGAGCAGCGGGGAGCCGAGGTCGCCGCGGACGATCGCGACGCGGCTCTCGTGCCGGAGCTCGACGGCGTGCTCGTCGGCGGTCCGGCGAAGGCGTGCGAGGGCCGCCTGCTCGCTGTCGTCCCGGACCAGGCAGTGCACGACGGCGTCGGTCTCGCGCAGCAGCGCGTCGAGCAGGTGGATGCCGAGGAAGCCGGTGGCACCGGTCAGCAGGATCTTGCGCGGGGGGTGGGCCGGCGTGCGGGCCGCGCCGTCGGGGACCGCCACCGCCGGGTCGAGGACGGCGGCGAGGTCGGGCGCGTCGTCGGCCGTGGCGGTGCGCAGGCCGGCGCCGGCGACCAGGCGGGCCTGCGCGCCGACGGTGGTGGCCTCGAAGAGCTCGACCAGTGGGATCTCGGCGTCGAAGCGGCGGCGGAGCTCGAAGGCGATCCGCGGGATCAGCAGGGAGTGTCCGCCGAGGTCGAAGAAGTCGTCCTCGGCCGTGACCTCTTCCACGCCGAGCACGTCGCGCCAGACTTCGGCGATCCTGCGTTCGACCGGGTCCACCAACGCGGTGCCGGTGCGGGCCGCCGCGTCGTCGGCCTCGGCGGGCGCGGGCAGCGCCTTGCGGTCGTGCTTGCCGTTGGAGTTGAGGGGCATCCGCTCCAGGACGGTCAAGGTGGAGGGGACCATGTAGTACGGCAGCTGCCGGCGAAGGTGCTCGACGAGGTCCTCGGGGTCGGCGGTGCGGCCCGGGCGCGGTACCGCGTAGCCGGCCAGCCGCTTGTCGCCGCGCTCGTCGAGGCGGACGACGACTGCCGCGTCCTGGACGTCGGGGTGCTTGCCGAGGACGGCCTCGATCTCCTCCAGCTCGATGCGGAAGCCACGGATCTTGATCTGCCGGTCCACCCGGCCGAGCACCTCGACGTCCCCGCCGGGCAGGACGCGGGCCAGGTCGCCGGTGTTGTAGATGCGGGCGCCGGGCTCCTTGGCGAAGGGGTGCGGCAGGAACCGTTCGGCGGTGAGTCCCGGCCGTCCCACATAGCCCCGTGCCAGCGCGAGCCCGCCGATGTAGAGGGTGCCGTTGACGCCGATGGGCACGGGCCGGAGGCGGTCGTCGAGGACGTAGAACTCGGTGTTGGGCAGGGGCCGGCCGATCGGGACGGGCTCTTCGAGGCCGCGGCCGGGCATCGGGGTCTCGAACAGGCCGCTGTCCACGGTCGACTCGGTGATGCCGTAGGAGTTGACCAGGCGGGTGCCGGGCGGGCACAGGGCGTGCAGCGCCCAGTAGTCCTTCATGAACCAGATGTCCGCGCCGACGGCGAGCACCTTGAAGTTGTCCAGCAGCCGGCCCTGTTCGGCCACATGACCCGACAGCAGGCGGACCACGACCGGCACCAGGTCGGCGAAGTCGACCCGCTCACGCTGGAGCAGCCCGTACAGCTTCGCCGGGTCCAGCAGGACCTCCCGGCTGCACAGGACCAGCGAGCCGCCGGAGCACAGGGCGCGCACCAGGTCGCCGGTGAACACGTCGAAGGCGAGATTGGCGGCCTGGAGGTGCCGCTTGACGACGGTGCCGAGTTCGTACACGCGCTCCCAGGAGTGGAACGCGCTGACCAGCGCGCCGTGGGTGATCATGCCGCCCTTGGCGCGGCCGGTGGAACCGGAGGTGTAGACGATGAAGGCCAGGTTCGAGGCGACCGGCGCGGGCGCTTCGTCCCCTCCCGCGGCGGCGGGCAGGCCCTCCTCGCCGGCGGCGAGCCACTCGTCGAAGAGGCCGACGGGAACGTCCGCGCCGAGCCCGGGCACCGCCTCGGCGATGGCCCGGTTGACGAGGAGGACCCGCACCTCCGCGTCGGCGATGACGAAGTTGAGCCGGTCCACCGGGTTGGTCGGGTCGAGCGGTACGTACGCGCCGCCCGCTTTGAGCACGCCCAGCAGGGCGGCGACGGTGTCGGCCGAGCGGGGTCCGCACAGGCCCACGCGGACTTCGGGTCCCACGCCCATGGCGCGCAGCCTGCGGGCGACGAGTTCGGCTCCGCGGTCGAGTTCGCCGTAGGTGGTGCGCCGGTCGCCGTCGACCACGGCGACCGCGTCAGGGGTCAGGCGGGCGTGCTCCTCGAAGAGCCGGTGGACGCATTCGTCCGGCTCCACGGCGACGGAGATCTCGTTGGCCTCGGTGAGCAGCGCGTGGCGTTCGCTGTCGGAGAGCAGCGGGATGTCGGCGACGGTCCGGTCGGCGTCGGCGGTGACGGCGGCGAGCACCCGCTCGTAGTGGCGGGCCAGCCGGTCGATCGTCGCGGCGTCGAAGAGGTCGGTGTTGTACTCCCAGTCGCAGCGCAGCCCGCCGTCGTCGGCCTCGGAGACGTCCAGGGACAGGTCGAACATGGCGCTGGCGGGGCGCTCTTCGCCGTAGCGGGAGAGCCGCAGGCCCGGCAGTTCGGCGTCCTCCGTGCGGGCGTTGTGCAGGTTGAGCATGGTCTGGAAGAGCGGGGCACGGCTGAGGTCGCGGTCGGGCTGGACCTTCTCGACGATCCTCTCGAAGGGCACTTCCTGATGGGCGAAGGCGTCCAGGACGCGCCGACGGACTTCGGCGAGCAGGGTGCGGAACGGGGTGTCGCCGTCGACGCGCAGGCGCAGCGGGAGGGTGTTGATGAGGAAGCCGATCAGCGGCTCCGTCTCGGGGCGGTGCCGGCTGGCCGAGGTGGTGCCCACGACCAGGTCGGGGCGTCCGCTGTAGCGCCGCAGGAGCACCCCGTAGGCGGCGAGCAGGGTCATGAAGAGGGTGGCGCCCTCCTGGCGGGCCAGGGCGCGGAGGCGGTCGGTGCGGTCGGCGGGGAGCACCCGGGTGAGCACCGCGCCGGAGTGGGTCTGCACCGGCGGGCGGGGGCGGTCGGTGGGCAGTTCCAGGCTGGGCAGCTCGCCTGCCAGCACCTCGCTCCAGTGGTCGAGTTCGCGGGTGAGCGCGCCCTCCTTCCCGTAGCGCTCGCGCTGGCGGCGGGCGTGGTCCGCGTACTGGGCGCGCAGCGGCGGCAGCGGGTCGCCGCCGCCCGTGGTGAAGGAGGCGTAGGCGAGGGAGAACTCGCGGACGAGGATGCCGATGGACCAGTCGTCGCCGACGATGTGGTGCAGGTTGAGCAGGGCCACCCAGTCCTCGTCGCCGAGCCGCAGCAGGGCGACCCGCAGCAGGGGGCCGGTGGCCAGGTCGAAGGGGGCGGTGGCGTGTTCGGCGGCCAGCCGGGCGGCCTCCGTGTCGCGTTCGGCGTCCGGGAGCCCGCGCAGGTCGGTGACGGGAACGTCGAGGTCGGCGGGCGCGGCGACGACCTGCCGGGGCCGGCCGTCGACGGCCGGGAAGGAGGTGCGCAGCGTCTCGTGGCGCCGCGCGACCGCGCCGAAGGCACGGCCGACGGCGGGGACGTCGAGGGCGCCGGTGAGCCGGATGGCGTACGGCATGTTGTAGACCGGGCTGCCGGGGGTCAGCTGGTCGAGGAACCACAGGCGTTCCTGGGCGAAGGACAGCGGGCGGTCGGTGGCGGCGGGTGCGGGCGCCTCCCGCTCGCGCAGGGCGCGCAGCAGCAGGGCGTACTTCGCCGGCGAGAGCCGGCGCAGCCGTTCCAGGTCCGGCGTGGGTCGGGTCACGGGGTGTGCTCCTGGAGGTTCTGGGCGTGGCTCGTCAGCCGGTCGGCCACCTGCTGCGGCGTTCCGTCTCCGGCCGGCTCCCGGTGGGGTGCTCCGGCGCTCCACCAGTGGAGGGTCAGGGCCCCGTCGCGTTCGGACAGGACGACCTCCAGCGGGTGACGCATGCCGGCCTGGGGCGTCTCGGGGCTCAGGCCGGGGATCTCGGCGACGCGGAACGGTGCGTCCTCGGGCACGGGGACGGCGGTGTCCCCGAGGTGGGTCAGCCCGACGGCCGGACGGCCCGGGCCGGGGGCGCCGGCCGGCAGGGTCACGGTCCGGGGGGCGGTGGCCGCGCCGACCAGGCGGTCGGGCCGGCCGTGCGTCGCGGTGTGGTCGGTGACGGTCAGGGTGAGGGCGGTGCCGCCGGACGCGGCGCCGAGCACCTCGTGGAGAGCGGCGGCCACGGCGAGCACGGTCCCTCCGGGTGCGGTCGCCAGGGCGCGGCTGTCCGCCGCGGAGAGAGTGACGGCGTCGAGCCGGACCGGCTCTCCCTCCGGGGCGGACGGCGGGGTGCGCACGTCGGCCTCGGACGCGGCCGGCTGTGTGTCAGGACGCTCGGCAGCCGCGGCCGGCGGCAGGCTGACGGGGGCTCCGGCGCGGACCTGGGTCAGTGCCGTGGCCAGGTCCTGGAGGAGCACCTCCCACGACGCCGTGTCGGCGGCCAGGTCGTGCACCACCAGCAGCAGCCGCGAGGGCCGCTCCCCTCGTTCGACGAGAACCACCTGGGCCAGGGGGCCGGCTGTGGAGTCGAGGCGTGCGCGCAGGCGGCGCTCCAGCGCGCGCAGCAGGGCGGGCTCGTCCTGGCCGGCGCGGCGGGTGAGGTCGACCGCTGCGACGGGTACGGCCGAGGCCGCGGCGGCGGCGGTGCGGCGCCACCGGCCGTCCGCCGGGCGGCGCGCGTAGCGGGACCGGAGGGCGTCGTGGTGCAGGACGGTGGCCAGGACGGCGCGCCGCACGTCGGTCAGCGCGGGACGGTGGTCGAGGTCGAGCAGCAGCGACCTGGCCCCGGCCCGGCCGGACTCCAGCAGGGCGTGCTCGGCGGCGGTCACCGGGGTGCTCGCGTCGGTGGCCTCGGCGCGGGCGGCGCTGCCGTGCGCCGACAGCTGGAGCCGTTTGCCCGTGCCGTCGAGCGGGTCCGGCAGTTCCCTGCGGGTGACGACGCCCCGCGAGCGCGGGATCTCCGCGAGCCGCACCCAGTGTTCGGGGAGGAGGAACTCCGGCAGACGGGCGGCGGCAGCGGCCCGGAGTTCGCTCTCGCCGGCGCTCGTGCCCTCCCGGGGCACGTAGTAGGCGGCCAGGCGGCCGCCCAGGGCTTCACGGGCGGCAGGGTCGGTGTAGCCGATGCGGGCGAGCATGGACTTGACGCGGTGGATGTTGACGGGGGTGCGCAGTTCGGCGTCGGCCTCGGCGCGCGCCAGGTGGCCGAGTCGCACCTCCCAGCGGGTGGGCGACTCGTAGTTGTGGAAGCCGCGCTCCAGCTTGTGCACGTACACGCCGACGTCGTTGATCATGCAGTTGGAGCTGCAGAACCCGGTGTCCTTGGGGGCGCTCCACAGCTGCGCGGTCTCGGCCAGCAGGGCCCTGATGTCGTCCTTGGTGACGTCGGAGTAGCGGTAGTAGTCGACGACTTCCACCTCGTCGACGGCGCGGTCGCTGCCGGAGGCGGTCCGGTCGCCGACCCGGTGGTAGATCTGCCGTCCGACGGTCAGCTGCTTCTCGATGCGCTCGGCGTCGAAGTCGCCCTGGCGGTAGAACCACAGCAGCCGTTCGTCGATGATCTGGCCGCGGGAGAGGCCGGTGACGATGCTGGGGATGCCGCGCTCGTAGGCGATCTGGTTGGCGAGGTCGAGCAGCGAGCGGAAGCAGCCGTTGCAGACGCTCTTGTGCTCCTTCAGGCTCTGGACGAAGACCCGGTTCTGGTCCGCGCGGGTCCGGGTGACGTGTTCGATGCCCAGGGCCGCGGTGATGTTCTCGACGTTGTCCAGGGCGGTCTTGGAGATGAACCCGTTGTCGAAGGTGAACGTCATCACCCGCAGACCCAGGCGTATGAGCTGGTGGAGCACATAGGTGCTGTCCTTGCCGCCGCTGAAGAGCAGCAGGCAGTCGTAGTCGGAGCCGGCAGACCGGGCGCGCTCCCGGATGCGGGCGGTGAAGGCGTCCACGTCCCCGAAGTAGCCGTGGATCTCCTCACGGTGCCGCTCGTACATCGTGCACAGGCCGCACACGCCGCTGTCGGCGTCCAGTTCCAGGCCGGGGTAGCGGCCGTCCATGCCGCAGCGGACGCAGGTCTCGGGCGGGGTGTCCTCCAGCGTGCCGCCGCGGAGGACGACGGCGGCGTCGAGGACGTCGGGGTGTTCGAGCAGCGCTGTCTCGACCTGGCGCTCGATCAGCCGGATGCTCTCGGGGGACGGCAGGTCCGGGGCGGTGGCCCCGTCGGGGACCTGCGGCACGTTCGCGGGGGTCGTCGTCGGGTTCATCTCAGGCGCTCCCGCCCTGCAGCAGCCGCTCGGCCTCGCCCTCGTCCAGGCCTTCGAGCGAGTCGAGGAGGTCGTCGAGCGAGTCGCCGCCGGTGAGCATGGCGGTCTCGACGTGCTCGGCGAGGGCTTCGACGGTCGGACCGGCCAGGAAGTCCTGGAGCGGGATCTCCACGCCGAACTCGGTGCCGATGCGCGACAGCAGACGCATGACGAGCAGCGAGTGCCCGCCGGACTCGAAGAAGTCGTGCCGGACGCCGGGCTCGTCCACCGGCAGCAGTTCGGCCCAGATCCGGACGAGCGCGGTCTCGGTGGGCGTGCGGGGCGCGACGTACGGCGTCGTGGAAGCCTGCCGCGGAAGGGTCGGGGCGGGCAGGGCGCGCCGGTCCACCTTGCCGCTGATGGTGCGCGGCATCCGCTCCAGCGGGACGAAGACCTGGGGGACGGCGACGGCGGGGAGTCTGCCGCCGAGGAGGGCGCCGACCTCCTCGGGCTCGACGGCCTGCGTGAGCTCCACGAAGGCGCACAGGTGCGCGATGTCGCCGTCGGCGTCCTTGACGGGGACGACGGCGGCCTCCCGTACCGCGGGGTGGGCGCGGATCAGGTGCTCGACCTCGCCGAGTTCGACCCGTACGCCGCCGATCTTGACCTGGTGGTCCTTGCGGCCGATGAACTCCAGGGAGCCGTCGGCGAGGATCCGGCCGAAGTCGCCGGTGCGGTAGACGATGTCGTCCGGGTCGTCGCCGAGCGGATTGGGCACGAACGCCTCCAGGGTGGCGTCCGGGCGAAGGTGGTAGCCGAGGGACATGAAGGGCGTGCGGATGAAGATCTCGCCGGCCGTGCCCTGCGGGCTGGGTCTGCCCCGGCCGTCGAGCACGGCGATCCGTGCTCCGGGCATGGCCTTGCCGACCGGGATGCGCTCACGCTCGGCGTCGGCCGGGGTGACCACGTGGAAGGTCTTGGTCATGGTCGTCTCGGACGGCCCGTACAGGTTGACGAGGCGGACGCGCTCGCCGTGCCGGGCGAACCAGCGGCGGGCATCGGCGGGGGCGAGGGGCTCTCCCGCGGTCAGGACGGCGCGCAGCGAGGCGAGGCCGGGGCTGCCCGCGGACTCGGCGGCCGCGGCCAGCCCGCGGAAGACCGAGGGGACGCAGTGGACGAGGTCCAGTCGCTGCGCGTCGATCCAGCGGCCGAGTCCGGCGCCGTCCAGGAGCAGTCCGGGCGGCGGGACGACGGCGGTGCCGCCGGTGGTCAGCGGGACGAACAGGTCGCGCAGCACCGCGTCGAAGGCGACGGAGGCGAACTGGCTGACGCGCCAGCCCGGTTCGACGCCGAGCAGGGCGCTCTCCCAGCGGATGTAGTGGTCGATGCCGCGCATGCGGCCGGCGATGGCCTTGGGGGCGCCGGTGGAACCCGAGGTGAAGAACAGGTAGGCGGGGTCGTCCGGGCCGGGCGTGTGCGGGTCGGCGAGGGGCTCGGCGTCGGCGGGCGCGGCGAGGTCCACGGGGATGCGGCGGGCCTGCGGCAGGGCGGTGGCGAGCAGCTCGGTGATCCGCTCGGTCTCGTCGGCGCCGGTGACGGCGAACTCGGCGGCGGTACCGGAGAGGGTGTCGCGCAGCCGCAGGGCGGGGCCGTCCAGGTCGAAGGGGACGAAGACCGCTCCCGCCTTCAACGCGCCCAGCACGGCGACCGCGAACTCGCGCCGGTCCGTGGTCAGCACGGGCAGCAGGGCGCCGGGGCGCGCGCCGGCCGCCCGCAGTTCGCGGGCCAGCCGGTCCGAGCGGGCCGCGAGGTCGGCGTAGGTCAGGTCGCCGAGCGGGGTCTGCACGGCCACCTGCTCCGGGAACCGTGCCGCGGCCTGCCCCACCAGGGCGTGGATCGGGTCGAACGCCATCGTGCTCTCCTCCATCGGTCGGGGCCGGCGGTGCCGCCCCGGTGGGTCATGAGTGGTCGGGCAGTCCGAACGCGTCCAGCAGCACGCCGAACGTGAGGACGACCAGCAGCAGGTCGTCCCCGAGGTGCGGATGGACCTCGAAGCCGGGCTCGGTGTAGGTCTTCTTCAGCAGTTCGGTCACGTCGGGGTTGAAGTAGCCCTGCCGCTTGACGCGGTCGTGGGCGAGCATGTCGCCGATCCACTCGTGGTTCTGCCGGAGCAGCTGCGGGCTGCCCTGCGCGCGGAAGCCGAACTTCTCGCGCCGGATGATCGGTTCGGGGACCAGTCCGCGGGCCGCCTGCTTGAGCACGTACTTCTCGGTGCCGGCGTGGACCTTGAGGCGGGCCGGGATGCGGGCGGCGAAGCGGACCACGTCGATGTCGAGGAACGGGTAGCGGGCCTCCACGGAGTTCGCGAGGGCCATCCGGTCGCCGTGGTCGGTCAACAGGTGGTCGGTCAGGCGCAGTTTGACGTCGAGGTAGCTGCGCTGGTGCAGGGGGTGGCGCCCGCGCAGCATCGCGCCGTCGGCCACCGGATGGCGCAGGGCGTCGAAGTCGGGGAAGGCGTCGACGAGATCGGGCGCGTACAGGTCGAGCTTGGACTCCCGCCAGGCGTGGTAGTCGCGTTCGTAGAAGACGCCGGGGTCGCCCCAGAGGGTCTGGCGCACCTCCTGCTCCAACTGGCCTTCCAGACCCGTGCCGTGGGCGTCGCGGTGGCCGGCGTGGTCGAAGCGGTAGCCGAGGTAGCCGCCGAACAGCTCGTCGGCGCCCTCTCCGGTGAGCACGACGCGGGTGCCTGTGCGGTGCACAGCCCGCGACAGGGCCAGCGAGCAGGTGTTGTAGGTCTCCTTGACCGGCGTCTCGGCGTGCCGGACCATGCGCCGCAGTTCGCTCTCGATGTCGGCGGGCTCGAAGCGCGTCTCGTGGTGCTGCGGCCCGAGCAGGTCCACCATCGTGCGCTGGTGGCGGGATTCGTCGATGCCGTCGTCGCCGAAGGAGATGGAGAAGGAGTGCGGGCGGGCGTCCGGGTCGCCGCGGTGGACCAGCGCGGCGATGAGCGAGGAGTCCAGTCCTCCGCTGAGGTAGTACCCGACCGGGACGTCGGCCTGCAGCCGCCGGTGCACCGAGGTGGCGAGCAGTTCCCGCAGCGTCTCGATCCAGTACGCGTCGCTTCGCTGCTCCTCCTCACCGTCCAGGGGGTAGTCGAGGTCCCAGTAGGTGGTGGTGCGCACCGTCCCGTTCTCGACGAGCAGGTACTCGCCGCCCTTGAGGCTGCTGACTCCGCGGAAGAGGGTGCGCGGGCTGACCGGGCCGGGGAAGGTGAGGACCTGGTCGAGGCCGGTGAGGTCCACCGCCCGCTCGACGGCGGGGTGTTCGAGAACGGCCTTGATCTCGGAGCCGAACACGAGGTGCTCCGCGGTCCGCGCGTAGTACAGGGGCAGGATGCCCATGTGGTCGCGGGCCAGCATCAGCCGGCGCCGGCGCCGGTCGTAGAGGGCGAAGGCGAACTGTCCGTTGAGCCGGTCCAGGAGGGCCGTGCCGTGCTCCTCGAAGAGGTGCACGATGACCTCGACGTCGGACTTCGTGGTGAACCGGTGTCCCTTGGCCTCGAGTTCGGAGCGCAGTTCCCGGTGGTTGAAGATCTCGCCGTTGCAGACGAGGACGAGTGTGCCGTCCTCGTTGCGGATGGGCTGGTCGCCGTCGTGGAGGCCGACGATGCTCAGGCGCCGGAAGCCGAGGCCCGCATGGGCGTCGAGATAGCGGCCTGCGGCGTCGGGGCCGCGGTGCAGCAGTGTGGCGGTCATGGCGTCGAGTGCGTGGGCGTCCACGGCGGGAGCCTCGCCGAGGGCGACCGCTCCGGTGATTCCGCACATGGCGGTTCGTTCCCCTTTCCTGCTCGCTCGGGTGACGGCGCGTCAGGCGCGGATGCCGCGGCCCGCGGCGGTGACGTCGGTCAGTGCGTCGCCGTAGGTGCTCCAGGTCAGGTGGGCGGGCATCGGCGGTAGGGCCGGCGACCGCGGCAGGCCGGGGGTGTAGCCCGTGATCCAGAGCGGGACCTGGCCTTCGCCGCTGACCCGCAGGGTGATCTCGACGCCGTCCTCGGGGACGCTGTAGAGGGCGAATCCCCACTTCCAGGGGCCCTCGGCGTAGGGGCGGTTGACGCCGCCGTCCACCGTCACACCGAGCAGGGAGGCGTCCTCGACCGTGTGCCGGGAGACGTCCGCCATCAGGGTGAGGTAGGAGGTGCCGGGGGCCGGGGTGACCTTGAGGCGGACGGTGCGCACCCCGCCGACCGCGGCCTCGGCGTGGGCGGTCACCTCGGGGGCGGCCGGGCGGGGGCCCGAGGGGGACTCGCGGTGGGCGGCGTAGGGCAGGACCGGCGGGTAGGTCGGGAACCGGTCGGCGACCGGGCCGTGCTCAGGACCGGTGGCCTTGCGCGTCCAGGCGGGCGGGGAGGCGTCGGAGCTCGCCCACGTGCCCTGGGCGCGGTCGGCGTCCCACAGGTAGGCGAGGCTGGTGTGGGCCGGGCGCTCGGGTGCGAAGCCGTCCACCGCCATCGCGGTCAGCGCGAGGGCCGTGCCGGCGGTCGCTGCGATCAGCGCGGTCAGGCGGGGGGCCCGGCGGGGCAGGGCCGCGGTCAGCGGTGTCAGCGGGACCGTCACGAAGGCGCAGAGGATCAGCGGGACGGGCGCGGCGCTGACGCCGAGGGTCGGGAAGATCAGCACGATGACGGGCAGGAACAGCACCAGCGCGGGCAGGGCGGCGAGGGAGGCGGCGACCGGCTGCCAGTCTCCGTCCGGGCCACCCCAGCGCAGCGCGGCGGCCAGGGCGGCGCAGCCGATCAGCAGCGGCCAGGTGAACAGGTACGCGGCGCCCGGCGCGAGCACGGCGGTGAGCAGGGCCAGCACGGCGAACCAGCCCCAGGCGCCCAGGATGAGCGCGAGGACCGGGATCCGCCGGCGCAGCAGCTGGTACCAGGCGAGGACCGCGGCGAAGCCGAAGGTGAGGAAGGCGGCCCTGTACCACTCGGGCCGGTAGGTGTCGCCCATCAGCAGGTTCTCGTACTGCGGACGGATCAGCACCGCGAGCGACCAGAGGCAGAAGGCGGTGAACCAGGAGCCGGCCAGCGTGCCGAAGAAGCCCAGGGCGCCCTTGACGCTGCCGCCGCGCAGCGCGCCGGTCCGCCGGGCGTACCAGACGGTGGCGGCGTAGGCGAGGACGGCGAGGGCGGCCAGGGGGAGGACCAGGGACTGCGGGTAGTGGACGAGGAAGCCGAGGAACGTGAAGTAGGTGTCGTCGCCGCCGTCCAGGGAGCCGAGGGGCGCCTCGGACAGCGCCCGCGCGGCGGCCAGCACCGAGTCGCCCTGGTGCTGGACGCTGGAGCGGTCGACGGCGGCGACCGTGTCCCCGCTGGTGTGGTAGCGCGCGGAGCCGTCCAGGAAGGCGAAGTTCAGTCCGGTGAACCCGGCTTCCTTGAACTCGCTGAAGTCGGTGTGGTTGGACATCAGCCGGTAGACCTCGTCGGCGAGTGAGGTCGCGACCGGCCGGGCGGCGTCGCCGAGGGCCGGCAGCACCCCGCTGTTGCGTCGACCGGACTCGAACATGATCGAGGGGCCGGAGACGCCGCGCGCCTCGAGGTTGAGCACCACCGTCTTCGCCGGGTCGGCGGCCTTCTTCGCGACGAAGTCGTGGGCGCCGAGCAGCCCGGCCTCCTCGCCGTCCGTGAAGAGGACGTCGACGGTGTTGCGGGTCGCCCCGTCCACCCTCAGGGCGCGCACGACCTCCAGGATCGCCGCGACGTTGACGCCGTTGTCCGCGGCGCCGGGACCGGCGGGGACGGAGTCGTAGTGCGCCACCAGCAGGACGGTGCCCGTGGAGGCGGTTCCGGGGAAGCGGGCTGAGACATTGGCGACCTCGCCGACCTTGGCGGTGCCCTCACCGTTCACGGCGACGGTGCCGGTCCGCACCGACACCGTGCCGCCGAGGGCGGCGAGCCGCTCCTGGAGGTGCCGGCGCACCTCGGCGGCGCCCGCGCTGCCCGTGGGGTGCGGGACACGGCCGACGGCCTCGGCGTCCTTCATGGCCCGTGCGGCGGAGAACTCCCGCGCGGGAGCCGTCGCGGAAGCCGGGTCGGGGGGCTGGAGGGTGTAGAGCGACCACCCGGTGAGCGCGATGACGAGCAGCATCACGACTGTCGCTGCTCTCCGGGGAGTTATGCGTGCCACGTTGTACCCAATCGGTGGTGCTCGAAGTGCGTGCGTGCATGAGGGACGTACGACCGCCAAGCCCGGCGGGGTGCTACTGGCTGTGTCCGGCCGCCCGGCCGGCCTTCCGGTTGCGCTGCGCCTCGCGGGCGACCAGGCGGAAGAAGGCGGGGTAGCTGCGGTGCGTGTGAAGCGCCATCTCCGAGGCCACCGGGTGGCGTTCGGGGAGCCGGTTGATCGGCACCGACATGGCGGCGTGGTGTTCGACGTGCAGGTTGTTGCCGTTGGTGTACCAGGTGCTGAAGCGGCTGCCCGTGATGGTGCGGGTGTTGCGCAGCACGTCGGTGCTGGAGTTGTCGCAGAGGATGTGCTCGGGCAGTTCCACGATGAAGTGCAGGGGGACGGCCACCGCCAGTGGCAGCGCCCACAGCAGCAGCACCTGTTCGTGGAAGCCCGCGCAGGCGGCGGCGACGGCAGCCAGGAGGCACAGGGCCATGACGCGGTACTCGCTCATGACCTCGCGGCGCCGGCGCTCGGGCACCTCTCCCATGTCGTACGCCCAGGCTCCGCGGACGCTGCGCGCCATCTCGCCGAACACCATGAGGATGCGGCCGAAGTTGAACATCTCGCGCAGCAGGGCGCCCCAGGTGACCGGCTGCCGGGTGTCGAAGCCGAAGAACTCCGTGTCCTGCGGGGTTCCGAGGTACTTGTGGTGCTGGAGGTGCCTGATCCGGTAGTGGCTGTAGCCGACGAACAGCGGTATCCCCAGGGGGATTCCGACGACGCGGTGCAGGCGGGAGTTGAGGAAGGCGGAGTGGTGCAGGCACTGGTGCTGCAACTCCACCGTGTGGGTGTACATGGCGCCCAGCAGGAACACACCCACGATTCGCGCCGGCCAGTACGGCGAGAGTGCCAGTAGGGCGCCCGCAGCGATCAGGACCAAGGCAATGACCAGTTTGACGACGAAATCTAATTGGTCTTTCGACGTCACCCGGGCGCGTTGCCACAGAATATTCGATGCAGCGTCATTCACCTGACTGGTCAATGTCCGCTACGCCTGTATCGATATGTTCCGCAGCAGGCATTCCGCCTGAGCGGCCGCCGTGGGGTTCTCGAAGAGCTCGTTGAGGAGAAGCCCTTCGAGTTCCTGGCCGTCCTCTTCGCCGATCCCCTGTCCGGCCAGCAGCCGGGATATCGACTGAAGAACGAGGAGAGAGTATCCGCCCAACGCGAAGAAGTCACTTTCGCGCGGGTCGATGGTGGATCGGTCGATCTCAAGGACGTCGGCCCAGATATCGACGACCATGTC
Source organism: Streptomyces sp. NPDC002566 (assembly GCF_042889585.1). NCBI lineage: Bacteria > Bacillati > Actinomycetota > Actinomycetes > Kitasatosporales > Streptomycetaceae > Streptomyces > Streptomyces sp. NPDC002566. The sequence goes on from NZ_JBIARD010000007.1 coordinate 283,975, forward strand.
GGTCACTTCTTCAAGACGCGCCTGATTCGACGCATCGTCGAAGCTCATCAAGCTCCCCCTACAGAACCTGCACCCGTGAATCCCCCGGTGCAGCCGAATGAATGCGCACGGAAGGCGACAGGACCCCCTGAAGCAGAGTGGCCGCGCCCCCGGTGCCGCTCGTGTGGCCGTTATCCAAACACACGGCCGATCTCCGGTTCAAGGCTTGTCGGCGGTCGATTCTCGGCTGGCCCCGCCGGCGCCGGCGGCGGCGAGCGGGGCGATAAGCACCGGGGATTCGGACGCACTGGCCGGTTATCGACTACGGAATGAATCGCTCCGGCGCGAGAACACGGTCGGCGACCTCGCCGGCCGTCGAGAACCGGACATCTCCGCATCCCTGAGCGAAGCGGATGAAACTCTCCAGCGCACGCAGGCGCGAGGGCCGTCCGGTGAGGAACGGATGGACCGTCAGGACGCACAGCGAACCGTGGTCCCGCATCGCGTCCAGCTCAGAAGTCCACAGGTCAACTACTTTGGAGGGGGCTTCGATCAGCTGCCCGATGTTCGGCTCGGGCAGGAAGGCGTACTGCTCCCAGTCATCCAGCAGCCAGTGCACGGGCAGCTCCGCCACCCGCTGCCGGCCGGCCCCGGCGAGCACCACGTACGGCCGGTCGTCGTCCATGAGGGAGGAGTCGTACGCGAGCCCGTATTCGGGCAGCAGATCCAGGGTGTACCGGGTCATCTCCCAGTTCGGGGCCCGATATCCCCGAGGCGTCACTCCGAATCTCGCAAAAGTTTTGAGACTGTTCTCCAACTCCGCGCGCTGTTCGTCCTCGGAGAGGTGCACGGGGTGCCGGTGGGTGAATCCGTGCAGGCCGATTTCCTGGCCGCGATCGCGAACGGACTCGACGACCGAAGGCCAGCGCTCCGCGCTCGCGCCGGGTATGAAGAACGTCGACGGAACGTCCAGTCGCTCCAGCAGGTCGAGAATCCTGGAAACGCCGACCCGCGGACCGTAGGCCTGGTGGGACATCGTCGTCAAGTGGTTGATGTAGTGCTCACCCCTGGCCAGCACCGGTGATTCCGCGTCGACGTCCACGGATATGACGACGACGGCCTTGTCCCCGCCGAGCCAGTCACCCGATTCGGCCCGTTCGGGCCAGGACACGGCCGGCACCGTGCCGCCTTTGCTTTCCGCGTCCGGCACACCGTCGCCCTGCGCCACTCGGCTCATGTAACGTACCTCCGAAGTTCGATCCACCATCGCAGCTGTCGTTTTCGATGCCGCGGTCCGGCGCACTATAGCGAGCACGGCGGGGCAAGGGGAGAAACGCAATGAGCGAGCAGAATCAGGACGCCGCGGCCTGTCGAGTCGTCGTGAATCACGAAGAGCAGTACTCGATCTGGCCTTTGGAAGCGGATATTCCGGTTGGTTGGCGGGCGGTCGGCAAGGAGGGCACGAAGGAGGAGTGCCTCGCGTACGTGGACGAGGTATGGACGGACATGCGTCCGCTGAGCCTGCGGCTGCACATGGAGAAGGCGGAATCCGCGTCGTGACGATCCGCATGACCGTGGGCGGGTCCCGTGTGGACACCGCCGGCCGGCTGCCCGTCGAGAACCCGGCCACCGGCACGGTGTTCGCCGAGGCACCCGACTGCACCGCAGCGCAGCTGGACGAAGCCGTCGCGGCCGCCACCGCCGCTCAGCCCGGCTGGGCGGCACTCACCGAGGACGAGCGCCGGTCGCACCTCCGGGAGTGCGGGAAGCTGCTGGCATCGGTCGCCGACGAGACGGCCCGCCTGCTCTCGGCCGAGCAGGGCAAGCCGTTGAGCGCCGCACTCGCCGAAGTCGAGCTCGCGGCGGGGTGGTTCGGCCACACCGCCGAACTGTCCCTGCCGGTGGAGCAGCTGGTCCGCGATGCGTCCTGTGACATCACCCTGACACGGGAGCCCTACGGGGTGGTCGCGGCCATCGCGCCGTCCAACTTCCCGATCATCCTTGCCATGTGCAAGGTCGCCCCGGCCCTGCTGGCCGGCAACACGGTCGTCCTGAAGCCCTCGCCGCAGACTCCGCTGTCCACTCTGCGGATCGGCGAGGTCCTCCAGGACTGCCTGCCTCCAGGGGTGCTCAACGTGGTGTCCGGGGCCGACGCCCTCGGGGAGTCGCTGACCACCCACCCCGGTGTCCGGCTGGTCTCCTTCACCGGTTCGGTCGAGACCGGGCGCACCATCGCGCGGCACGCGGCGGGCCGCTTCACCCCGGTGGTGCTCGAACTCGGCGGCAACGACCCGGCCATCGTCCTGCCGGGCGCCGATGTGGACGCGATCGCGCCCGCGCTGTTCGGCGCCGCTCTCGCCAACAGCGGACAGTTCTGCGCCGCCGTCAAGCGGGTCTACGCGCCGAAGGAGCTGGCCGGCCGCCTTGCCGAGCGGCTTGCGGACCTGGCCGGCCGAGCGGTCGTGGGCGACGGCTCCGACCCCGCCACGGAGTACGGACCGCTCATCAGCGGGGCCCAGCGCGACCGAGTCGCCGCGCTGGTCGCCGCCGCCGTCGAGGCGGGCGCCCGGGTGCTCACCGGCGGCTCCGTCCCCGAGGGGCCGGGCCACTTCTACCCGCCCACCGTGGTGACCGATCTGCCGCCCGGCACCGCGCTGGAGACGGAGGAGCAGTTCGGACCGGTCATCCCGATCATCGGTTACGACGACGTCGACGAGGCCGTGGCCCGCGCCAACGCCACCGAGTTCGGCCTCGGCGCCTCACTGTGGGGCGACGAGCGGCGGGGGCGGGAACTGGCCGGCCGGCTCGACTGCGGCACCGTCTGGATCAACACCCACGGCGACCTGCGGCACAACGTCCCGTTCGGCGGCGCGAAGAGCTCCGGGGTGGGCGTCGAGTACGGCTACCTGGGCCTGCTCGCCTACACCCGCCCGAAGGTGCTGAACGTGTCCGGCCCGCAGGGTTGAGGCGGGGGCCGTCCGGGGCGGGCTGCCGCCCGGGGCCTGTCTGATGCAGGGCGGGCTGTCCGGTGCCTGGCCATTGTCGGGTGCCGGGCCGCTGTCCGGTGCCTGGCCATTGTCGGGTGCCGGGCCGCTGTCCGGTGCCTGGCCGCTGTCCGGTGCCGGGCCGCTGTCCGGTGCCGGGCCGCTGGCTGGTGCCGGGCCGCCGTCGGGTGCCGTTCCGGGCCGGGCTACCGGCCGGCGCCGGCCGGTCCGTCCGGGGTGACCGTCCTGGTCAGCGTCTCGCGCAGTTCGTCGTACGTCGGGGCGAGTCGACGCAGGCCGGACACGACCGTCGCGTCGTCCCCGGTCACCAGGGGGTACTGCAGGCCGCCCAGGAGCCTGGCTTGGGCGTGCAGCAGACCGGCCGCCTCGCGGTGTCCGCCGCCGGCCAGGGCCGCGGCTGCGTCGGACAGCCGCCGGGCGCCGACCCGCACCGAGAACGTCTCCAGCATCTCCCTTGCGTCCGAAGGGAGTTCGCCCGTGGCGATCTGTTCGGCGAGACGCTCCAGCCCCTGCGCGTTGCCCAGGGAGCCGGGGGGAACCTCGCGGTCCTCGCGGATGCCGAGCCAGGCCAGGGCCCTGGGCAGCGAAGCGTGCAGGGCCTCGTCCGGGGTCACCTCGCGGTGGCGCGCGAACGCCGAGCGCAGCACGTAGGGCTGCTCGATGTAGGCGACCTTCTCGGCACGCCATGCCTCCAGGAACACCGCCGTCGGCAGCGTGGCGTACGGGTGGCCGTGCGGGTCGTGGAAGAGGACCGTGTCCTCGTCCACCGCCAGCACGGCCACGTAGTGGTCCGCGCCGGTGGCGGAACCGCTGCCGGGCTGGTGCAGCAGCAGACCCATGTCCAACGGGCCGGCCAGCGCGGAGCCTCCCTCCACCGCCGCCTGGAGTCGCGCCAGGGCCGCGTCGGCGTCGTCGCCTTCGCTGCGCTCGCACGTGTAGCCGAGCAGCTCGATCGCGGTGTCGAGGCCGATCTCCGGGTCCCAGCCGAGCGGATCGAACAACGGCACTTCACCGGCGATCAGCTGGAATCCGAAGGGGGAGCCGGTGAGCACTTCGAGGAGAGCCGGCGGCGGCGCGCCTTCCCCCAGCGCCATACAGAGCGAGTTGGAGAAGCAGTACGGACCGGAGCCGATGTAGGAAGTCAACACAACCTCAGGAACTCATGACGATGGACGATCTCCACTGCCGAGGCGGGACTTTCACCCTAACGCATGCCCCTAGCAGGGCAGTTGACGGCAGTGACGGGCGCGCGTCTCCTCAGCACCCCTCCCGGCGGGGACGGTCTCACCGCCCCCGCGAGGCCATGTTCAGGTCCGCGTACAGGATGTGGTGGTCCGAGTAGGGGGTGGGGACGATGTGACGCCTGAGCGGGGCGATGTCGCGCAGGAAGACGTAGTCGAACTTGCTCTGCCAGTCCGTGGTGGGCTCGCAGTCACCCGCCCTTGAGGGGCCGCACCCGGGGTCCGCGTCCGAGGCCAGCTTCCACAGCGGGGTGAGTTCGGCGGTGTCCGGTACGGCGTTGAAGTCGCCGAGGACGACGGCCCGGTCGTGCCGGGCGACCTCCTCGGCGAGCGTGGCGGCCTGCTCCGCGCGGACCGCCTCCTGACGCCGCTGGGCGAGGTGGGTGTTGAACACCCGGACCGGGCGGTCGCCCACCCGGGTGGTGACCGCCATGTAGCCGCGGTCCTCGGAACCCCCGTCGGCGTACTCCTCTTTGACAATGTCCGTCATCGGCGCCGCGGAGAGGATCGCCTGGCCGTAGCCGCCCGGATTCCACGGCGCTCCCCCACAACGGCGCCAGTTGTGGAGCACCGCCCCGTACTCCACGTGGTAGACCAGTCCGTGACGGCTTTTCAGATAGCCCCGGATCGTCTCGACGTCCCGTTCGCACGCCTCCTGGAGGCCGACGACCTGGGGGGCGTAGGCGGCGATCTCCGCCGCCTGGTCGACCTCGTTCTCGCCGCAGGGGTTGCACAGGTTCCACGTCATGACCCGGTTGGCCACGGCTTTCCTGGCGGCGACGGTGGGCGACGACGCGGCGAAGGGACCGCCGTCCGGGACACTGGGGCCGACGAGGACCGCGCAGACCCCGATCCCGGCCCCGGCGAACAGCCACACCCCTCTTCCCCGCGCCATCGCCTCTCCTCCGTCTCGACACCCAGGGAAGCGGCAGGCGCCTCCCTCCACGAGACTAGTCGATGCCCTGCACCGCTCGGCGAACCCGACGGCCACGGCGGCCGAGACCCGGCGTCACCTCGCGTACATGGTCGCTTACCGTATGCTGCCGCCGCGCGTCAGTGCCGAGGACACGGTCCACTAGGCCCGAGCCGGGTCCGGCCCCCTTGTCGGTGCCGGATGACACCATCCGGTCATGAGCGACGAGCCTTTCGACTGGCAAGAGTTTCTTGGGCGTTGGCGGGCGGAGTGGGTCCCGGACCTGGAGGAGGAACTCGAGGACGACGAAGACGAGGATCACGGCCCGGCCGGCGATCCCCTCGGCCGCCCCGGTGCGGACGAGGCGGCGATCACCGCGGCCGAGGAGCGGCTGGGACGGCGACTGCCGCCCTCGTACCGGGAGTTCCTGGCCGTGAGCGACGGGTGGCGCGTGAACCAGACGGCCGGCGTCTACCGGCTCGGCGGCGTCGCGGAGATCGACTGGTTCCAGGACCCGCACGGCATGACCCCGCTGTACGAGCAGGAACTCGGCGACGACCCGCGCGAGGAGGACGTGCTCCTGGCCGGGATGTGGCGGCGGGCGCTGCGACTGGAGACGGACTCCGACATGTCGAACGCCCTGCTCGACCCGGGCGACAGCGACGAGGACGGCGAATGGGCGCTCTACGTCTACAAGGGCTGGAGCGGTGAACTGCCGGAACGCTACCCGTCGTTCCGGGCGTACATGGAGAAGATGTACCGCGGGTTCCACTCCGACCGGGCGCAGAGCGCCGATTTCGTGAACGCGACCACCCGGGCCCAGGACGCGCGCGTCGAGGAGGCCCGTCTGCTGGCCCTGCGCGGACGGTACGAGGAGGCCCTTCTCCTGCTGGAGGAGGCGATGTCCTTCGGACGTCCGCACAGCCGCGTCCTGCTGAACCAGCTCCGGCACCTGTCGAATCCGCGCGTTCCACGGGACTACGGCACCCTGGTGGCCGACCCCCGCTATCTGACCGAGATCCTTCCCGTGCAGGCCTTGGAGGCGTCGGCGCACGGTGGACGGCTGAGCGAGGAGGACCACTGGCTCGGGATGATGGCCGCCCGCGGGGTCGACCGGAACACCGCCGGGACCGCGCTGCGCACGATGGTCGACGGCACCTACCGCTACGCGCCCGGCGGCGCCTGGGGCCGTGCCGTCACCGAGGCCCGCGAGTCGGCCCGCTGGGGTGCCACCGACACCGCGTGGCGGGCGCTGCGGGACGCGCTTCCGCTATGGCAAGCGCCCGGGCCCTCGCTGATCGCCCCGATCGGCCTGCTCGCCGATCCCGTCCTCGGCCCGCTGGTCACCCCGGAACGCGGCCGGGAGATCCTTGCGACTCCGCGGTCCGGGGAGACGGGACCCGCTCCCGGGCCGGTGCCCGACCTCGACCCTCCGGGCCTCGCCTGGCTGACCGAGCCCGCCGTGAACCGGCAGCCGTTCCAGGGCTACCGCTGCGTGTGGGTGGAGGGCGTCGCCCCCGACCGACTGCCCGCCCTGATCGGCGAGGAAGGCGCCGAACTGAGCGCGCCCACGGATCCGCGCATGGTGTCCTGGCACGCGCCCCGCCGCCACGAGCGGGAGGGCGTGCAGCCGTGGGAGGACCGGGCCGTGGTCGCGGTCGGCCGCACCGCCGAAGCGTGGTCCTTCGCCTTCGACGGCCACTCCGACCGCCATCTGAACCGGCGGTTCCTGTCCCCGGCCCGGGCCGCCTCCGGCTCCGGCCGTGCGGTGGTGGTGTGGCGCGACCCGAGAGCCTCTTCTCCCGGCGGCCCTCCGGCCTCGTTCCACTTGTCGGTGGCCGAACGGGGCGAGGAGCTCTACGCGTTCACCGTGCGCGGTACGGAGATCCAGCGTTCCGGCGCGATACCGGACGCCCTCGACCCGGCGAACTGGTGCAGCTCGGATGGCACCGAACTGGAATGGGAAGCACACCTGTTGGCGGCTCTGCACTCCGAACTGGGCCTGTCACTCCCCCGCTTCGCGCTGACCCGAGGAAGGCTGAGCACCTTCACCACCCGGTCCTGGACCCGGGCCCCGCAGGCGGGCGAGAGTTTCGCCTACGCCACCATCGGTTTCATACGGCACCGGCCCTGAGACCGGGCGCAGGGAGGGCTGACCACCCTCCCCCGGGCAGGGTGGTCACCAGGACTGTGGCCGCATGAGTTCGAGATCCTCTCCCCACGCGTCGAGCACCTCACCGTGTCCCGCTTGTCGGGCCGCCGCCTCGACGAGGGCGAACAACCGTCGCTGCAGGGAGACGTCGCCGGTCGCGGAGACACGGTCCACTGCACGCAGCAGCGCGTCGGTGTCCCAGCCGGGCAGCGGGTACCGGGCCAGCTCCCATTCCAGGTACTTGTTGTACGGCCGGGGACGACGGTCCAGGGCGAAGAGCAGCTCGAGCAGGAACCGCATGCTGTCGGCCGCGTCGAGGCGAGCGGCGAGAGCCTGACCCGACCGGTGGTTCTTGACCGAGCGGTAATGGGAGTTGGCGTAGGCGTCGAGCCAGCCGCCGGCATCGCTGAACGCCTCGTCCGCGCCCAGCCGGGCCTTGTCGGCGAGAATCCGGGCGATGCCTCCGTCGAGACGGTCGAGCACGACGCGGGCACGGGCCAGGGCGTACCGCTCGAAACCGGGCATCCCGGCCGCGCGGAACTCGGTGAGTGTGACGACGACGAGGTCGAGCTCGGCGGTGCGGTGGCCCGCGAACCGGGTGAGGCCCGTCGACGCGTCATCGGCCAGGACGACGTAGAGATCGTGGTCGGAGTGCGGGGTGACCATGCCCTCGTGAGCCCGGGAGCCTTTGAGGACGAGACCGACGACAGCCGGATCAGCGACGGCGAGGTCGACGAACAGCTCGTAGGTGAGCGGTTGTCGAGCGGTCATGAACCGGTGGAAGGACTGCGGCGGGCGCGCAGGTAGCGCACGCCCTTCGCCGCGTAGACGACGGCCATCACAGCGAAGCCGACGAGGTACAGCCAGAGCCAGGAGTCCGCCACGGCGACGCTCATGAGCGCGCCGCCGAACAGCAGCAGGCTGCCGAAGATGTCCAGCAGGTCGAGGCGCGCCTCGGAGCGCACAGCGGGGTCGGGTTCACGCAACCGGCCGGTGACGGGGACGAGTGCGAGTACCTGCAGGAGGGCCAGGCCGAGGAAGAGCCAGAGGGACCAGTCGGGTATGTCCACGACACGTACTGTACTGGCGAAACTCGCCTTCCTGTCGAAGGGTTTCGGCGGGACGGTCAGCCGTCCCGCTCAGAAGCTGCCGCGGCTCTCGGCCTCGGCCTGGGCTATGGCCTCCGCTTCGCCTTCGGCCAGTGCGAGCGCGACGCCGAACGCCTCGGCGATGTGTCCGGCGGCCGACATGACGCGGGCCGTCCCGACGACGGGGGCGATGGCGACGAGGAGGTCCTGCAGCTGCTCGACGGTGAACTCCGCCTTGACGGCCGGGGTGACGTGTGCGAGGTACGAGATCGCCGGTGCGTCCATCGCCACGAGCGCGGCGACGCGGGCGAGGATGAGCGTCCTGTCGTCCATGTGGCAGCGCTCGACCGAGTCGATCGTCATGGCGGCGATGGTGTCGAGTACGGGGGTCGCGGATGCAGTGGCCATGGCCGGATCACCTTCCGGTGCTGGGGAGAGCCGAACCGCCGCCCGCTGCCCACACAACCTCCAGCCGGGCCGGCGCTTGCCACTCCAGGGTAGGCATCACCCAGGTGGCGGCGCGCGTCGAGCCGGACGGTCCGCCGTAGCGGGCGGGAGCCGAGGGCGGGCCCGGCGGTGCCCCCGGCGACCTCCCTCCGGTGCGTCACCGGTGCTTCATCGGTGCACCGCCAGCGGGTCGAGGAAGGTCAGGACCGACGCGTCCTCCTCGATGAGCGGGGTGAGGGCCGCGTTGAACGGGGCGCCGTAGGGGGCGTTCAGGTGTGCCCGGAAGGCGTCCTCGTCGCGGTAGACCTCGAAGATCCAGAAGGCGCGCGGGGCGGCCGACTTGGTGTAGACGTCGAAGGTGAGGTTGCCGTCCTCTTCGCGCACCTTCTCGGCGTAGTCCCGGATCAGCATGGCGACCTCGTCCTCCGCTCCCTCACGGGCGGTGAACTCGGCGAGCAGGGATTTCGTCATGGCTTCGGTGTCCTTCTCGGATGACGGGCGGGCGGTCCAAGCAGTGGATGCAGTGGGCGGTGTACGGGCCGTCAGGCGTCGGCGGTGGTCGCCGAGCGCGTCAACTGGTCCTGCCACGGAGGGTTGGGGCCGGCGACGGAGCAGGTCAGGGCGGCGACCCGGGCGGCGAAGCGGCCGGCCTCCGCCACGTCGTCGAGGGTGAGGCCGGTCAGCCGGCCGCCGAGGGCTCCGCGCTCCCCGAGGTGGTGCAGGAGCCCGGCGGTGAAGGAGTCCCCCGCGCCGACCGTGTCGACCACCCTCGTCGCCGTCGCCGGCACCCGCAGCCGTTCGCCGTCGAGGGAGACCAGCGCGCCGTCGCCGCCCAGGGTGATCACGACGAGCCGTGCCCCCGCGGCGTGCCAGGTGTCGCAGGCCTGCTCGGGTGGGGTGCCCGGCAGGAGCAGCTCCAGGTCGTCCTCGCTGAGCCGCAGGATGTCGGCGAGGCGGCACCAGTGCGCGAGCCGGTCCCGGTAGACGTCGGGGTGCACGAGCAGCGGCCGGACGTTGGGGTCGATGCTGACGGTGGCCCGGGCGGCGGCGGTCTCCAGGAACTCCTCGACCACGGCCGCGCCGGGCCGGCGGACCAGCGCGAGCGATCCGGTGTGCACACAGGCCGTCCCGGACAGGTCCACCCGGGCCAACTCGCCCGCGGTCCACTGCCAGTCGGCCGTGTTGTCCGCGTGGAAGGAGAACGCCGCCTGCCCCCGGGCGTCCAGTTCCGCCACGGCCAGCGTGCTGGGCTCGGCCGCCGGCACGGCGTACGACAGGTCCACGCCGGACGCCTCCAGGTGGGTCCGGAAGAGACGGCCGAACACGTCCGAGGACAGGCGGGCGACGAACCGCGCCGGGGTCCCCAGCCGGGCCAGTGCCACCGCCGTGTTCGCCGGTCCGCCGCCGGGCAGGACGCGCAGCGCGAGTTCGTTCGCGGCCGGCGCGGGCTCGGTGAAGGCGTCCGCGACGCACTCTCCCAGGACGGTGATCTGAGGCGGTCTCATGGGCTGCTCCTTCTGCGGAGGGACGGGACGACCGGGCGCTTCGCGAAACAGCCGTCGACCGGTGCGCGGGGAGGGCGCTCGCGGACGTTGCCGTTTTGTGACGGGTGCAAGGCATTGACGTTGCCGGGAGAGGGAGTCCATCATCCTCGCCATGCAGTGTCAACGATGACATAAGTCAGCGTTGACACCCGGGGGCGGCACGCTCCGATCTCCCGGTCCCGTGCCGCTCGTCATCCCACAGGAGTGATCATGTCTCGCACCACTCGTCTGCCCTCCTCCCTGATCAGAGCCGCCGCTGCCACGGGCGTCGCGGCCCTCGCCCTGACGGCCTGCGGTCCCGGTTCCGGTGCCGGGGCGAGCGCCTCCGGCTCCGGTTCGGGCGACGTCAAGGTCGGTCTGATCACCAAGACCGACACCAACCCGTTCTTCGTGAAGATGAAGGAGGGCGCGGAGAAGACCGCGAAGTCGGAGGGCGTCCAGCTCATGACCGCGGCCGGCAAGTTCGACGGCGACAACGCCGGGCAGGTCACCGCGATCGAGAACATGGTCGCCGCCGGCGTGAAGGGCATCCTGATCACCCCCAGCGACTCCAAGGCGATCGTGCCCGCGATCGAGAAGGCGAAGGCCAAGGGTGTCCTGGTCATCGCCCTGGACACGCCGACCGAGCCGCAGAGCGCGGTCGACGCCCTCTTCGCCACGGACAACCTCAAGGCCGGTGAGCTGATCGGCGAGTACGCCAAGGCCGCGATGAAGGGCAAGACGGCGAAGATCGCCGCCCTCGACCTCGCGCCGGGCGTGTCCGTCGGCGTCCAGCGCCACGACGGCTTCCTGAAGGGCTTCGGCGCCGCCGAGAAGGACGTCGTCTGCGCCCAGGACACCGGCGGCGACCAGTCCAAGGGCCAGACCGCGATGGAGAACTGCCTGCAGAAGTCGCCCGACATCAACGTCGTCTACACCATCAACGAACCGGCCGCCCTGGGCGCGTACACCGCCCTGAAGGCCAAGGGCCGGGAGAAGGACGTTCTGATCGTCTCCGTCGACGGCGGCTGCACCGGCACGCAGGCCGTCAAGGACGGCAAGATCGCCGCCACTTCGCAGCAGTACCCGCTGAAGATGGCCGCCGAGGGCGTCAAGGCCGTCGTGACGTACGCGAAGGACGGCAAGAAGGCGTCCGGCTACACGGACACCGGGGTCACGCTGATCACCGACAAGGCGCAGGCCGGGGTCGCCTCGAAGGACACCGCCTTCGGCCTGGAGAACTGCTGGGGCTGAGGTCCGCCCGAGGACCTCACGAGACAGCCACTCCCCTCAGCGGGGCGGCCGGCCCGACACCTGCCCGACGCGCGGGAACGACCCGCGGCGACGGCCCGCGGTGACAACCCGCGACAACCCGCGGTGACGGCCGCCCCCCTTGTCCCGGCGACAAGGATCTCCGTCTGATGACAAGGACTTAGGACTTCGCATGACAGCCACGTCCACACCCCCGACCGCCTCCTCGCCGTACGCGGAGCTCAAAGCGCCGACGACGGCCCGCAGACTGCTCACGGCTCCGACCACCGGCCCCCTGGCCGCGCTCCTCCTGGCCTGCGCCTTCTTCTCCCTGTCGACCGACCAGTTCCTCACCGGCGGGAACTTCTCCCTGATCATCCAGCAGGTGATGGTCGTCGGCACCCTCGCCATCGGGCAGACCCTGATCATCCTCACCGCGGGCATCGACCTGTCCTGCGGCGCGGTGATGGCCTTCGGCAGCATCGTGATCGCCAGGATGGCGGCCGAGGGCACCTTGCCGCCTCTCGCGGCCATCGCGCTGGGCCTGGTCGTCTGTGGCGGATTCGGCCTGCTCAACGGGGTGTTGGTGCAGAAGATCCCGCTGCCGCCGTTCATCGTCACCCTCGGCATGCTCAACGTGGCGTTCGCGCTGACCCACATCTACTCCGAGGAGCAGACGGTCACCAGCCTGCCGGGCCCGCTGACGGCGCTCGGTGAGACCTTCCCGCTCGGCTACACCGACGTGACCTACGGCTCGCTGGTCACCATCGCCCTGTTCCTCCTCCTGGCGTACCTGCTCAGCAGCACCGGCTGGGGCCGGCACGTCTACGCGCTGGGCAACAGCCCGGAAGCGGCGCGGCTGAACGGCATCCGCACCTCCCGGCTGACCATCGGCGTCTACGCCGCCGCGGGACTGCTGTACGGCGTCGCCGCGCTGCTGCTCATCTCCCGCACCGGCGTGGGCGACCCGCAGGCGGGACAGACCGACAACCTGGACAGCATCACGGCCGTGGTCCTCGGCGGCACGAGTCTCTTCGGCGGACGCGGTTCGGTCCTCGGCACCTTCATCGGCGTACTGATCGTGGGCGTCTTCCGCAACGGCCTGCAGCTGATGGGCGTCGCCTCGATCTACCAGACCCTGATCACCGGTGTCCTGGTGATCCTCGCGGTGACCGTCGACCAGATCTCCCGGAAGAAGGCCCGATGACCGCCACCGGCTCCCCCACCCCCGTCCTCCAGGCCCGCGGCCTGGTCAAGCGCTACGGCCATGTCACCGCCATCGACGGCGCCGACTTCGATCTGCTGCCGGGCGAGGTCCTCGCCGTCATCGGCGACAACGGGGCCGGCAAGACCAGCCTGATCAAGGCCCTCACGGGCGCGCTGGTCCCCGACGCGGGCGAGATCCGCCTCAACGGCGAGCCCATCGCCTTCTCCGGTCCGCAGAGCGCCCGCGCCCACGGCATCGAGACGGTGTACCAGGACCTCGCCGTGGCCGCCTCCATGGACATCGCCTCGAACATGTTCCTCGGCCGGGAGCTGCGCCGCCCCGGCGTCCTCGGCAACGTCTTCCGCGTGCTGGACAAGAAGCGCATGCGTCAGGAGGCCGCCGAGCACATGGCCGACCTGAAGATCGGTCTGCGCTCGCTCACCCAGGCGGTCGAGACCCTGTCCGGCGGACAGCGGCAGGCCGTCGCGGTGGCCCGCGCCGTCGCCTGGGCCCGCAGCGTCGTCGTCATGGATGAACCCACCGCCGCGCTCGGCGTGAAGGAGTCCGGCCAGGTCCTCGACCTCATCCGCAGGGTCCGGGACAAGGGCATGCCCGTCGTGCTGATCAGCCACAACATGCCCCATGTCTTCGAGATCGCCGACCGGATCCACGTCCACCGGCTGGGCAGGCGGGCCGCCGTGATCAAGCCGTCGGACTACTCGATGGCGGAGGTCGTCGCCATCATGACCGGCGCGCTCACCGTCGACGCGGCTGGGGCTACTGTCGTAGCGGACTCGAAGGCCGCGAAGGCCGCCGGGGTCCAGGCCACCTGACAGATCGACACCCGCTCTCACCGTTTCCGGCCGAGGCCGAGGCCGGAACACGAGGGCTCACAGGAGACGGTTTCCTTCATGGCAGCGAACCGCCGCCCCACCCTGGCCGACGTCGCCCGAGAAGTCGGCGTCAGCGCGAAGACTGTCTCGCGCGTCCTCAACGAGGACGGGCCCGTCTCGGCGCAGACCAGGGAACAGGTGCTCGCCGCGGTGGCCGCGCTGGGATTCCAGCCGAACCTCATGGCGCGCAACATGCGCGTCGGCGGCCCGGACACCACCATCGGGCTGGTCGTCCCCGACCTCGGCAACCCCTTCTTCGGGGCCGTGGCACGGGGCATCGAGGACAGCGTCCACGAACGGGGACTGACCCTGCTCATGGGTTCGTCCGCGGACGACGCCGACCGCGAACGCGCCCTGACGGCGAAGTTCCTCGCCCGGCGCGTCAGCATCCTGATCGTGGTGCCGTCGGTGGGCGCCGACCACTCCCACCTCAAGGCGCAGCGTACGGCGGGGCTGCCCGTCGTCTTCCTCGACCGGCCGGGCGTCGGTCTGTCCACGGACAGCATCGTCAGCTCCAACCGGGAGGGGGCCCAGGGCGGCGTCGCCCATCTGATCGCCCACGGGCACCGGCGCGTCGGATTCGTCGGCGACCTGCCCGTCCGGCTGTACACCCGCCGCGAGCGTCTGGCCGGGTACCGTGCGGCGCTTCAGGAAGCGGGCATCCCCTACGACCGCTCGCTCGTCGCCAGCGCACACGACCAGCGGGGGGCGGAGGCGGAGACCGCCCGGCTGCTCGATCTGGCCGATCCGCCGACGGCGCTGTTCGCCGGCAACAACATCATGGCGCTCGGGATCGTGGCCGAACTGGCCCGCAGCAAGCGCAAGGAGGTCGCGGTGGTCGCCTTCGACGACGTGTCCCTCGCCGAGGCACTGGAGCCGGCGCTGACCGTCGTCGCGCAGGACCCCGAGGAGATCGGCCGCAGCGCGGTGGCGACCGCCCTGGCCCGCCTGGACGGCGACCGCTCCCGGGCCCGCACCATCACCGTCCCCACCCGGCTGATCGTCCGAGGCTCCGGGGAGCAGCCCGGTCCCACGCCGTAAGGGGCCGTCCGCGCCGGCTCCGCGGCCCGGGGAGCCCCTGCGGCTCATCGGCGGCGGGGACCGACGAGGACGGCGGCCTGTGCGAACACTCCCTAGGAATCACAGCTGCCCGGGACGTAGCTGAAGCCGTCGAGGTACAGCATGTCGAAGCCGAGCGCCTCCTCGTAGCTCACCGACCAGGTCGAGCGGACCGGGCGACCACCCTGGACGTAGAAGGTCATGGTGTCGCCCTCGGTGACGACGACTCCGGAGAAGCCCCCGTCGCGGTTGGCGGCCCTGAAACGGCCGTCGTCGGCGAACGCGTAGGTCCAGTGACCCGAGGCGGTGTCGTTCCGGCCACCGCACCAGACGCCCACGACACGCTGCGGAACACTCCCTGTCGGTTCGAGCGACGACGGCTCCGGATCGGTCGTGTCCTCAGGCGGTTCCGGATCGGTCGTGGCGTCAGGCGGCTCCGAATCGGTCGTGTCATCCAACGGTTCCGGCGCGGGTGGGGTCACGTCCTCCGTAGGCGGCAGTGCGGGTTCGGTCGTCTCCTCGGCGGCACTTCGGTGCGAGCCGATCGGGTCGTCGTTCGAACAGGCGCTCACGGACAGCAGGAGCGCCACGCTCAGTCCGAGAGCACAGAGGTGCCGCGAGAGTGCGGTTCGCGGGGATGCACGCATTCTTCCCCCAAGTGAGTATGCGCGGTGGGCTTCTTCAGCACGCTACGAAGGAACGGCACGGGCACACATCAGTGGTTTCCCTAGGGTGTTGCCGGCGTGCCTCCGTGTGGAGCGGGCGCGCCGCTCATACGGGGAGGTGGGCGTCGACGGCCAGGCGGCCGGCGAGTTCCACTCGCGACCGAACGGCGAGCTTGGCGTAGATATGACTGAGGTGGTACTCGACCGTCTTGTCCGACAGGAACAGGGCCGCTGCCACCTCGCGATTGGTGTGGCCCTTGGCGACGAGGACCGCGACCTGCGTCTCCCGTTCGGTCATCGCCGCCGGCTCACCGCCGCGGCGGGCGGGCGTCTCGAATCCGGCCGCTCGCAGTTCCCGCTCGGCGAGCGAGGTCCACGGAGCTGCGCGAAGGCGCTCGAAGGCCTGTCGGGCGGAGATGAGCGGACGACGGGCGGCGCCACGCTTCCGCGTCCTGCGCAGAAACCGCCCGTAGGCGAGCTCGGTACGTGCCTTGGCGAAGGGATCCGGCAACCGTTCGTGGTGCCGCAGCGCCTCCACGAAGGCGCCCTCGTCCGCTTCGACCAGGCCCCGGCAGCGGGCGCTCACCGCCTGCCCCCAGGTGGACGGCGCCCGCCGGACCTGGCTCGAGAGCTCGCCCAGGGCGGCGCGCGCACCGGCGGGATCGTCCGAGGCCAGGCATGCTTCGACGAGGTCGGGCTGATGCTGCAGCACCGTCGGCTCCCTCAGCCCCGAAGCCGACAGCCGTTGTTGCAGGTCGCTCAGGCGGGCCGCGCCTTCGGCTTCCTTGCCGACGCCCAGTTCGAGCAGCCCCAGGGCGGCGTCCAGGTAGGGACTGACCAGTTCGGCACCTCGGCCGTCCAGGAGACCGCGAAACCGGCGGGCGTGCTCGTCGCATTCCGCCGTGCGGCCCCGGGCGGCCTCGATCCGGGCCAGTGTGGAGATCGCGTACGCCTGAAGCACCGGCTGTCCGATTTCGTCGGCGAGGGCGGCGCCCTCACTCGCCAGGGCATAGGCGTCGTCCCAGCAGCCGGTGCGCAGTTGTGTGTCCGCCAGGACGGTCAGATAGGGGACGAGGCGCTCACAGGCCCCGATCCTGCGTGCCGACCGGACGGCCCGCTCCAGCAGCGTGCGCGCGGAGGTGAACCGCTCCAGCCACATGAGGTCCATCGCGCAGAAGCTCGTGACCTCGACACCGATGGAGAGCGGGTCGGTCGAGGCGAGGAAGTCCTCGCAGGCGTCGAACACGGCGGCGGCCGGGCGGCGTTCGCCGGCGAGGACGAGCGTGTGGGCCCGCATCAGCGCCGCGGATCGGTCGAGGACCGCAGTGGCGCCGTCGCGGGCGAGCGCGCAGGCCCGGTCGGCGGTGCTGCGGGCCTGGGCGACCGCGCCGCCCATGCATGCCGCGCCGGCGGCGGCGACCAGCAGGGGGACCGCCTGCGCTGAGTGGAGCCCGGCCGCCATGTCGACCAGCTGGTCGTGCACCCGGCGTGGCGGCCGGCGCACGAGCGCCACCTGGCTGCGCAGCGCGGTCGCGCCCGCGCGGACAGCCGCATCGTCGGTGGCGTTCGTCGCCGTCTCGGCCAGGGCCAACGCCTGTTCCTCCCGGCCGGCGAGCTGTTCCGCCTCGGCGGCCGCAAGGAGGTGGCGGCCGCGGTCGGCCGGTACGGGCGAGAGATCCGCGGCGCGCTCGTAGGCGCGGGCGGCTGCGGGCAGGGCGCCTCGTTCCCGGGCGCGCGCCGCGGTGTCGGCCAGCGCGGACGCGGCGGCCGGGTCCGGCGCTGAGGCCGCGGCGGCGAGGTGCCAACTGCGCCGGTCGCGGTCCACCGGGCCGGTACGGTCGGCTAGCGCCCGGGCCAGGGCCCGGTGGGCCGCACGTCGTTCCTGGGCGCCCGCCAGGTGGTACGCGGCGGCGCGCAGCAGCGGATGCAGGAACCGCACCTTGCCGCCGGACAGGTCGAGGACGTTCGCCGTCTCGAGCGCCCGCAGGGCCTCGCCGTCCAGCGCCAGGTGGCTGAGCGCCGCGGCCAGTACTGCGGCCTCGTCGGTGTATCCGGCCGCCACGACCGTCACCGCTCGGCGGCCGGCCTCCGGCAGGGCGGCCAACCGGGCACGGTACGCGGCGGTCAGCCGCGGACCCACCGGGAGGGGATCGCCGGCCTCCTGGCCTGGCCACGCGCGCTCACGCAAGACGGGCGCTGCTTCCAGCAGGGCCAGAGGGTTGCCCGCGGTTTCGCGGTAGAGCCGTTCGAACGCCTCGCCGGCGGCGTCGACGCCGGCCACCTTCTGCACCAACGCGGCGGCCGCCGCCGGGTCGAGACCGGTGAGCGCCAGTGCCGGCAGGCCCGCCTCGGTGAACCGGCAGGCCTGGCCGTCTCGCGCCGTGACCAGCACCGCCACGGGCTCCGCCTGCAGACGCCTCAGAGCGAAGAGCAGCGCCTGGGTGCTGGCCTCGTCCATCCAGTGGGCGTCGTCCACGGCGACCAGTACCGGCGTGGTGGCCGCGGCGTCCGTGAGCAGCGTGAGCGTGGCCGCTCCCAGGGTCAGCGCGTCGGGTGCGCCACCCTCCTCCAGCGCCAGAGCTGTGCGCAGGGCGCGCGCCTGCACGGAAGGGAGCCGGTCTATCAAGTGGCGTACAGGGCGAACCAGTTCGGCCAGTCCGGCGAAGGCGAGTTCGGCTTCCATCTCGATGGCCGTGGTCCGCAGCACCGCCATCCCGGCGGCCTGCGCCACCGCCTCCTCGAGCAGGGCGCTCTTGCCGATGCCCGGCTCGCCGTGGAGGACGAGGACACCGCTTCGTCCCCGCCGGGCGTCCGCGAGCAGCCGCCGCAGTCGTTGCCGCTCGTCCGTGCGCGAGAGCAGCCCGCACCGTCCAGGTTCGAGCGTCACCACATGTACCCCCATGGAGCGCGTTCAGTTGCTATGTGCGTACGTTGCGTGACGAGTGTGGCCGATGGCCCGCGGCGCCCGCAGGAACTGCGGAACATCCGGATGGCTGCACCACGCGGCAGCGAACCGCCCTGACCGCCGTTCGCGGGTGCGGCGTGATGGTGCGGGCCCGGTCGCCGAAGGTCCGGCGCCCCGGGGCCGACCACCTCGAACGCCCCGATGGTCGAACGCCCCGATGATCGCCTGCACCGCGCCGCGTGGCCCTGGCAGACGTCCGCTCCAGCGCCGTACAGTCACTTCGTTGATTAGTCACGGTGCTGTTAGCGTGGGCGCATGGCATTGCGGAACGCGGTGATGGCCGCGCTGCTGGAGGGTGAGGCGTCCGGGTACGACCTCGCCAAGGGGTTCGACGCGACGGTCGCCAACTTCTGGATGTCGACGCCCCAGCAGCTCTACCGGGAGCTGGAGCGCATGGAGGCCGAGGGGCTCGTGACGGCCCGGGTGGTCGAACAGGAGCGGCGGCCCAACAAGCGGCTGTTCTCGCTGACCGAGGCGGGGCGCGAGGCCGTCCACGCCTACACCGCCGAGCCGCCGGGCAGGCCCGCGGTGATCCGGGACGAGCTGATGGTCAAGGTGCAGTGCCTGGACGCCGGCGACGCCGACGCCGTCCGCGCGGCCATCACCGAGCGCATGGAGTGGGCCACCGCCAAGCTCGCCCGCTACGAGAGGATCCGGCAGCGCCTGCTGGACGGGCGCTCGGAGGAGGCGTACTTCGCGGAGGCCGAACGCATCGGCCCGTACCTCACCCTGCTGCGCGGGATGTCGTTCGAGCGGGAGAACCTTCAGTGGGGGGACATGGCGCTGCGTCGGCTCGACCAGCGGGCGGGCGCGGTTTAGCGGGGCATTCCTCACGCCGCCGGGGAGGTGTCCCCGGCGGGCGAGGTCACCGGGAGCAGGTCGGGCCGCTTGGCGTGGCGGCCGTCGCCGGAGGAGCGTCCGCGCAGGCGGCGCAGCGCCCAGGGGCCCAGGAAGGCCCCGGCCCAGCGCAGTTCGGCGGCCACGACCCGCAGGCCGGAAGCCCTGGCCACGCCGGCCGGCAGGGGCAGGGTCCAACTGTCGTCGCTGCCGGGCAGGGAGAGCGCCTGGGCGACGGCGGCCGCGATGCGGGCGTGGCCGAGCGGGCCGGCGTGGAGCCGGTCGGCGCTCCACAGCCGGGGATCGGTGACGACGGGGTGCGCGGCCGTCTCCGCCACCACCACGCCGTGCCGGCCGGCGGCCTCCCGGATGCGCTCGTTCAGCGCGAGGAGCCGGCGGCCGACCGGGCGCGCCAGCGGCGTGATGCGGCCGGCGTCGGGGAACGTGAGCGTCGCGACGGTGGCGCCCTGGGCGGTCAGGGCGGCGAACATCGCCTCCAGGTGGCCGGCGACCTCGTCGACGTCGCAGCTCGGCCGCAGCACGTCGTTGACCCCGGCCACGACGGTGGCCAGGTCGGGGCGCATCGTGAGCGCCGGGCCGAGCTGCTCGGCCCGCACTTCGCCGGCCTTCCGGCCGCGTACCGCGAGGTTGGCGTAGAGCAGGCCCGGGCTGTCACGAGCGATCTGCTCCGCGAGCCGGTCCGCCCAGCCCCGAAGGCCCTGGACGTCGTCGCCGTCCCCGAGCCCCTCGGTCTGACTGTCCCCCAGCGCCACGTACCGCTGAACCACGCCGTCCGACATCGGCTGCCCCACCCTCGTCAACATCACCCCGGCGCCCCGGCGACCGCGGCCAGTGATCACCGAAGCACCTAGGTGTTTAGTTGACTATGACGATAGCGTGAGCAGGCAGCCGCGCACAGTCCGGGTGGCACACATGTGTTCCGACGGCGTGCCGTACCGGGGGAACGCCGGGAGCAGCGACGGTCCGGACACATCGCCTTTCCTAGTCGCGGGGCTCCGCGAGAAGGTCGTCCATCACCTGACAGCGGATCGAGGGAAGGTACTCGGCGACCGCCTCACTCATCATGGCCTCCCC
This sequence comes from Streptomyces sp. NPDC002566, assembly GCF_042889585.1. Classification (NCBI taxonomy): domain Bacteria; kingdom Bacillati; phylum Actinomycetota; class Actinomycetes; order Kitasatosporales; family Streptomycetaceae; genus Streptomyces; species Streptomyces sp. NPDC002566. Next base: position 304,295 of record NZ_JBIARD010000007.1, read on the forward strand.
TTCGGGGTCCACGTCGGGGCAACCTTCCCGAGTGGCTGCGTCCGGCCACCTCGCGTACGCCACCCAGGTGCCGTCGTCGGCCTGGTGCAGACGTGATCCGTAACTGCCGCAGTGCTTGTGCATCGCTTGGGTCACCCGATGCCAACCAGCAGTGAACTGTTCTTCCTTGCCTTCGTGCAGGCGCCACCGGTAGATCACCGCGAACATGCCACACCCTCCCCGACAGTCTCATGCCTTACGAGTCCCGACAGTACATGCGAGCTGCGCGCACCCGGGGCACAACTGGCCAGCGCTGTAACCCAGTTGCCGACCGAGCGAGCGAGCTCCCGATGCCGTGCCGCCATCGCCCCGACGCCACTGCGTCATATCCCTCCGGCGTCCCACATCTCGGGCCGATCGTAGATCTGCCGCAGCAGTTCGGCGAACGCGTCGCCTTCCAGCAGGACGGCGCCGCCGATAGGCTCGTGGGATGCCCGATGCAGCGCTGCTCATCATCGACATGCAGAGTGCCTTGCTCGACGACGCCTACCAGGCCGGGAGTTGCCTGCGCAGGGTCGCCGGCCTCGCCGAGCGGTGCCGCTTCGCCGGTGTGCCGATCGTCTACCTGCGGCAACGGCTCCACGACCTGCCCGCCGGTCGGACCGACGCCGACATCCATCCCGTCTTGGCGCCTCGGACGGGCGATGTCGTGCTGGACAAGGACAGCGCGGACTCCTTCCTCGACACCGGGCTCGGCGATCTGCTGGAGGAGCTGGGAGTACGTCGGGTGATCGTCACCGGTTTCGCCACCGAGTACTGCGTCGACTCCACCAGCCGCAGTCTGCTCTCGCGTGGTTACGACCTCGTGCTGGTGTCAGACGGACACACCACGCCGGAACGCCCGCTCGATGCCGCGCCGTCGGCCGCGCAGGTCATCGCCCATCACAACACGACGTTCTCGGACATCCAGTACGCCGGGCGCTCCATCACGGTCACACCGGCCGCGCAGCTCCGCTTCGAAGCGGCACGGGCGAGTTGAGGGAAGCGACCGAGCACCGTTCATACTGCCGGCGCTCCGGGTTGCCAGGAGTCACTGGATGCTCCAGCGGTGTGGATGCTCAGGGTTGCCGGGGCAGGCGAAGACGTTGAGTTCGCCCCAGCGGCCCACGGTGACCTCCGTGGGAGTGGCGTGCCGGCGACCGGACCGGCTCCGGTCCTCCAGCGGTTTCCAGCTGCCGCTGCCGCCGTCCCATTCCGAGCTGTCGATGGTCAGCAGCAGTTGCATGGGGGCCGTGCAGGTCAGGCAGTCCATGGGGTACGGGTCGGTCGCGTGCCAGGAGGCGAAGCCGCCCACTCGCCAGCCCGGCGGGATGGAGAGGTCGTACTGGTAGGCGTACGGCTCTGTCGTGCCGTCGTCCTCCGTCTGTTCGGCTTCCTCCTCGAGTGCGTCTTCCCAGGCGTCGATCCGGGCGCACAGTTCCTCGGGCAGGAGCCCGGCGAACGGGTAGGTGACCACTTGCTCCGGGTGCAGCACACATGGCTCGGGCACGAAGCCGTCGGACCCGACGACCAGCGGCTGCGGCGGCGTGGTCAGCACCTCGCCGACCTCCCATGACCGTCGCCGGCGCAAGTGCAGGTTCAGGTCGTACCGGCTCGGGCCGTGCGCGTTGAACGGGCACCAGAACACCTGAAGCAGATCGCAGTCGTCCGGCCCCGCCGGCAGGTCGGGCACGTCCCGGCGGTACAGCTGCGCGAGGCCGATCATCGGCAGCGGGTCGGTGTCGGAGACCCCGGGGATCCGGTGCTTCCGGCTCAACTCGCCCAATGCCTCGCGTTCTTCGTCCGTCGGGCCGGGATCCTGCTCACGCTCCCACGCGGAAGCCAGGATCTGCCGGGAGCGGCGGATGTCGGCCGGGCGCAGGCCCCGCCCACGGCCGTGCGTCTCGCCGCACATCGGCCACGGTTCGTCCGCCGGCCACAGCATGGGACCGCCCACGGAACTCGCCGAAAGGCCTGGGGTGCCCGGCCGCGGATGGAGCCGGGTCGTCGTCCCCCGAAAGGCGGCCAGTTCCGGGAAGAGCGCCTCGACATCGAGCGGGCGCTGGGGCGTGGTCCTCGTCATGGGGGCGACCTTAGACGCCATTTCACTTGGCGTGATCTTGCGGCGGTCTGGGGCGGTGAGTGCTGCGCTTGTCGAGCTACGACTCTCCGCCATCTGCGCTGATCGTTCGCTTCACGCGGTGTCCGGCACCGCCTGGCCCGCATGGGCGTCGAGTCATCGCGACACCTGGGGCGGCACCGATGGGTCGTAGAGCGGACCGTGTCCTGGCTGTCAGGCTGCCGACGCCTGCACCGCCTTACGAGCGCAAGCCGGAACACTTCCTCGCCTTCACAGCCATCGCCGCGACCCCCCTATGTCGTCGCAGGCTGGCCAAGTGAAGTGCTGCAAGGCCGAAGTGCGCCGGATGGCCGACTTCATCACCGAGGTCGTCGCGCCATGCGCCGAGCGGACCGCCAAGAACGAGTGGGCCCGCCTCGTCTCTCACACCGTGCCGAACCATGCGTCTGCGAGTGCAGGCAAGGTTCCTTCGGCAGGTGAGGGCAGTTCTCTCATGTACCAGGGAAGGTGGCTGTACACGTGTAGCAAGGTGAAGGCCATGAGTTCATGTGACTCGAAGCTGTGGCCGTATGCCTCGGTGAGCCGAGACAACAAACCTGGATCGCCGCAGGTGACGAACAGGCCGACACCCACGAAGTCGTAGGCGCGGTCACCGATCATCGCTGGTTCGAAGTCGAACAGACCGGTCAGACGCCATCCGTCTGGGTCGACCAGGAAGTGTTGCTGCATGACCTCGGTGTGCAACAGGGAAGGCTGCGGGGTTCGTGGCAATGGAACCGAAGCGAGGAACTCCGGAATCTGTTCCAGCCAGGCCGGCGACAGTCCATGGGCGCGCTGCTGTTCCACCGCGCCGGCTCTCTGGCGGTCAAGAAAGCCGCCCCAGTCCTCGGGGCCGAGGACGTCCCGCAGTGGATCGGGGCTGAGGGAGTGCAACGACGCCAGGGTCTCACCGATCTCGGCGACGAGCCGGTCACGATGATTCCGGGGCACGTGCTTCCAGGAGTGGGCGAGGTTCTCGCCGCGGAGCCTGGACATCAGAACGTACTGCCAGCCGTTCTCGTATGAGCCGGAGGCTCGCACCACGGGTGTCGGCACCGGCAGTCGCCCCTGAACATGGGCGAGGACACGGCCCTCGGCCATTCCGTGCTGAGCAGCAGCTCCGGGGAAAAGCTTGAGCACGTGGTCGTCCCCCACCGCGTAGACCGGCTGGGACCCGTCAGGGAAGCGAACCAGTGAGGCGCCGGAGAGCCCGAGACGTGCACAGAGGTCTTCCACCCCAGGACGCATCACGCCCTCATCGGGGATGACAGCGTCCCGCTCATCATCCGTTTCCACCACAGGCAGCATGTCCGGGACCGTAGGTCACTCCTGGCCAGCCGGCAACGGAGTATCGCCGGCACCGTAGCCGAAGATGCCGGACGCGACGCATCAACCGCCGAGAAGCCTCAGGTCGGCATCTCCCTTCCGCTGATACGCAGTCTGCCTCACATCCAGCGGACCAGGAACCAGGCCGAACAGCGAATCGGCGACGGCGACCCTCAAGCCTGCCGCAAGATCATGCCAACTGAAATGGCGTCTCAGACGTCCGGCAGACCGGTGGCCGAGCACGGCTTTCGCCGGACCGTCGGCGCTTCATCGGAGTACGACGCGGTGTTGGGTGATCGTCGGATCAATCCAGAAGCAGCCGGGCGCAGTTGCGCGTCTGTTAGCGTGCGCCGATGGAAGATCTGGGAGTTGTGGACTGGCCGCCCGCGCCGGTCAAGAGCGAGCGGCTCGTGCTGCGGGAGTCCGAGGCGCGGGACCGTGCGACGTTCGTCGACCTGCTCGCCTCACCCGAGGTGCACACCTACCTCGGCGGTCCCCGCCCGCGGGACGAGCTCGAACGCGAGATGCCGGAGGTGCCCGAGCTGTGGCCCGGGAGTTTCGTCGTCGATCTCGACGGGACGATGATCGGCCACATCCTGCTCCGGAGGGCGACCGGGCACCGTCGCCCCGCCGCCGCGGGCAAGGCCGACCTCGGCTACCTGTTCCTGCCGCGGGCGTGGGGGTACGGGTACGCCGCCGAGGCGTGCGCGGTGGCACTCGGCTGGTTCGACGGCGTCCTTCCCGGCGAGCCGGTGGTGCTCACCACCCAGTCCGCCAACATCGCCTCGATGCGCCTCGCGGCGAAGCTCGGGTTCACCGAGGTGGAGCGGTTCGAGGCATGGGGCGCGGAACAGTGGCTCGGCATGCGGCCCTCGCCTGTGACGGTGAAGTCGGCGGCGGCGCCTACGGCTTGACGGGAGCCTTTGCGAAGGGCCCCTGTTCCGGACTGTGTTGTTGCATGGCGGTGAGCCGGATCGCGAAGTACCCGGCGGCGACGGCGGCCAGGACGTGGAGTCCGTCGGCGACGGCGTACCACACCACCCCGTCGCGCAGCGCCGAAAGGGGCGCGGCGGCAACGTCGTCGCCGCTCTGCGGGGTCGGGGCGGAGTGCCTATGATCGACGGCATGGCGCTCCGACCCGTTCACGTGATCGTGAAGGCCCTCGACCCTTCGGCCGTCGGCCGGTTCTGGGCGGAGGCGCTCGGCTGGAGCGCCTACAGCCCCGGCGTGACCACATACGTCGGACCGGCCGGCGGCCTCGTCTGGCCCGACCCGGTCGTCGTCGGCATCGACGTGGTCCCCGTCCCGGAGGCCAAGACGACGGCCAAGAATCGTATGCACCTCGACCTGGCCACCACCTCCGCGGCACATCAGGCGGAACTGGTCGCGCGCCTCAGGTCACTCGGTGCGACGCCCGTCGACGTGGGCCAGGGCGACGTGCCGTGGACGGTCCTCGCCGACCCCGAGGGCAACGAGTTCTGCGTGCTGGAGCCTCGGGAGGTGTACCGGGACACCGGACCCATCGCCGCGATCGTGGTCGACTGCGCGGATCCGCGGGCCATGGCCCGGTTCTGGGGCGAGGCTACGGACTGGACCATGCTTGAAGTCAGCGACGAGCAGGCGGTGTTGCGCTCCGCGAAGGGTGTCGGCCCGTATCTGGAGTTCCTCCGCGCACCCGATGTGAAGACCGTGCCGGACCGCGTCCATCTCGACCTGCTGCCGTACCCGGGGGACGACCCGGTGGCTGAGGCGGATCGGCTGCGGGCCCTCGGCGCCACCGACCTCGACGTCGGCCAGGGCGCCGTCCCCTGGACATGCATGACCGACCCGGACGGTCACGAGTTCTGTGTCCTCGCCCCGTCCTGACGGGTCAACTACTGTCCCTGCTCTGCGTCTTGGACGATCCTCAAGTCGAGACGGCTTCCTACTCGCCGGCGTCGAGGGCGCTCAGTCGAGGCAGAACTCGTTGCCTTCGACGTCCTGCATGACGATGCACGACTCGTTCTCCTCGTCGGCGAGCAGCACGCGTACGCATACCGCGCCGAGCGCGACGAGTCGTGCGCATTCGGCCTTGAGCGTGGCGAGGCGCTCCTCACCCACGAGTCCGGTGCCGACCCCTACGTCGAGGTGCACCCGGTTCTTGGCGACCTTCCCCTCGGGGACGCGCTGGAAGTACAGGCGCGGGCCGACACCCGAGGGGTCATGGCACGCGAACCAGGCTCCCTGCTCCTCCGGCGGCAGCGAGCGGGTGTAGTCGTCCCAGGTGTCGAATCCCTTGGGCGGCGGCGGCACGACGTACCCCAACACCTCGCACCAGAAACGAGCCACGCGCTCGGGGTCGGCGCAGTCGAAGGTGACCTGGAACTTCTTGATCGCTGCCATCGGGCCACCGTAGCAGCAGAACTTCACTGCTCTCTGCCTGCTCATCTCCCTTGCGAGCCCTTCCCGTTGGCCAAGTGACGACCTCTCGTTTCCCTCCGGTCAGCGGCGCAGTCGCTCCAGTTCGTCCGCGCGCCGGTGGTCCTTGGGGCGGCCCAGGGAGCGCCGCATCCGGATCAGGTCGTCCAGGGCGGCGTAGGAGACGGCGAAGCCAGCCGGGTCGTGGGTGGTGAGCGCGCGGGTGAGGCAGGGGGCGGTGTCCAGGCCGCCCCAGGGCAGCGCGGTCGTGCACAGGTCGCCGCCCGCGCCGGTCACCCGGTAGGCCGCCTGCGGCCGGTCGAGGTCCGGCAGTTCGGTGCAGCCGGCGGCGGTCAGGGCGGTGCGCAGGGCGTGCGCCTGCTCGGGCGTTCCGTCCCACAGCAGGTCGAGGTCGCCGGTCGGCTCGAGCGAACCGTGCAGGATGCCGGCGACCTGGCCGACGACCATCGCGCGTGAACCGGCTTCGTGCAGCGCCCGGAGGAAGGGGAACGGGTCGAAGCCGACCGCGCCGTCCGTGGCGAACGTCCCGGCGACGTCGTCGGCCTCCTCCAACGCCCGGCCGGTGGCGGCACGTTCACGGGCGGCGTGCTGGATACGGCGTACGGCCTGACGAAGTCGCAGAGCGGCAGTCTCGTTCACACGCCTCATTCAACCGCAGGTCACCAGTCCCGACTCGTAGGCCGTGATGACCAGTTGAACCCGGTCCCGAGCATCCAGCTTGGTCAGGAGGCGTGACACATGCGACTTGGCGGTGGCCACCGAGATGAAGAGGTCCTCGGCGATCTCGGAGTTCGACAGTCCGCGTCCGACCAAGGTCAGCACCTCCCGTTCGCGCTCGGTGATGCCGGCGACCGGACGCGGCGGACGGCGCGGGACCCTCTCGGGGCGTGCGACGAAGTCGGCGATGAGACGGCGGGTCACGCCCGGCGCGATCAGGGCGTCACCGGCGGCCACCACATGGACCGCCGCGAGGATGTCGTCCAGCGACATGTCCTTCACCGCGAAGCCGCTCGCGCCGGCGCGCAGTGCCCCGTAGACGTGGTCGTCCTCGTCGAACGTGGTCAGGACGAGGACGCGCGTGTCCGACCGGCCGGCTGTGATCCGGCGGGTCGCCTCGATGCCGTCCATGCCGGGCATGCGGATGTCCATCACCACGACGTCGGGGCTGAGGTCCCTGACCAGTTCCACGGCCTCGGCGCCGGTGGCGGCCTCGCCGACGACCTCCAGGTCGGGATGGTCCGCCATGATCACACGGAGGCCGGACCGCACCAGCGGCTGGTCGTCGGCGAGTACCACCCGGACGCTCATCGAACTTCCGCCGCGAGCCCGGCGGGGGCGGGCAGCGGCAGCCTGGCCGCCACCCGGTAGCCGCCCTCGGGGCGCGGGCCGGCGGTGATACGGCCGTGGAGCAGGGCGACCCGCTCACGCATGCCGACGAGACCGAAGCCGTGGCCCGAGGCGTCCTCGGTGAGGCCGCGCCCGTCGTCTGCGATCTCCAATGTCAGCTCCTCGTCCCCGTAGTCGATGGTCACCCTGCACCGTCCGGCGCCCGCGTGGCGGACGACGTTGGTCAGGGCCTCCTGCACGATGCGGTACGCGGACAGTTCGATCTCGGCGGGCAGGGCACGCTGCGCCCCGCTGCGGCGCAGGTCGACGCGTACGCCGGCGTCGGCGGTCGTCGCCGCGAGCTGTTCCACGTCCGCGAGGCCGGGCGCGGGCGTCGACGGTGGGTTCTCCGGAGGGGGCGCGCCCCGGCCGGCCCGCACGCCGCGACGGTCGCGGTCGGCCCCGACCGCTCGACCAGCCCGGCTCGCTCCCCGGCCCGCCCCCTCGACGTGGGCGACCCTGTCGGCCCTGACCGCTCGACCAGCCCCGCCATCCCCTTCCTCCCGGTCCGCCCGGTCCTCCCGATCCGCCCGGCGCAATGACACCAGTGTGCGGCGCAGGCCGGTCAGCGTCTGTCGGCTCGTCGTCTCGATGGCGCGCAGGGCCTCGCGCGCCTGTGCCGGCTGGGTCTCGATGACCCGGCTGCCCACGCCGGCCTGGATGGCGATGACACCGATGCTGTGCGCGACGATGTCGTGCAACTCCCTTGCGATGCGCAGCCGTTCGGCGGTGACGGCCTCGGCTACCTCCTGCGCGCGCAACGCGACCGCGTGCTCGCGGCGCTCACGGCTCAGCAGCCCCGCCATGCAGGACGCGGACAACGCCAGCAGGGCGATGACCGCGTGGACGACCAGACCGTCCCCGTGGGCGAAGAGGCCGATCACGAGGAGCTGCACGGTGAGTGTCACCGCCACGGCGGCGATCGCGGCCCGTCGAGCGGAGGTGGCGACGATGACGCCCAGGACGAGGTCGACCGCCAGGTACGACAGGAACTGGCCCTGGTAGGAGGCGTCTACGCCCGCATGGGCGGAGCTCGGGACGCCCGCGATGACAACCGTCGATCCGATGAGGGCGATGGCCAGAGCCGGCAGGGGCGTGCGCCGCACGACGCCGGCGAGCAGGCTCACGGCCAGCAGCGCGCCGACACCGTGGACCGTGCCGGACGCCCGCGGCGCACCCCCGATCAGCAGGCCGACCGTGAGGAGGTAGCACACGCCGCCGGTCCATGCTGCGGTCTTGGTTCTCGTCGCGGGGTTCACGCCGGGAGACTAACCGGCCGTCCTCCGCACGGCATCGGGCCGGGGACGTACGCCCACGGGTTGATCCCGGCGACGGGATTGCCGCCCTCGGCCCCATGCCCGGGCGAGGGCGCCTCGGCAGGCTGGTGCCGTGATCGAAGTCAGCGAACTCACCAAGAGATACGGCGACAAGACGGCCGTGGACCGTCTGTCCTTCACCGTGCGGCCGGGCCAGGTCACCGGCTTCCTCGGCCCCAACGGCGCGGGCAAGTCGACCACCCTGCGCATGATCCTGGGCCTGGAGGAGCCCGGCAGCGGTACTGCCACGGTGGGCGGTACCCCCTTCCGTCGCCGTCCGCGCGGACTGCGGCACGTCGGCGCCCTCCTCGACGCCGGGGAGGTCCACGGCGGCCGCAGCGCCCGCGCCCATCTGTGGGCTCTGGCGCGCGGCAACGGCATCGCGCGGCAACGGGTGGACGAGGTGCTTGCGGAGGTGGGGCTGAGCGAGGCGGCCGGGCGGCGCGTCGGCGGGTACTCCCTCGGCATGAGGCAGCGGCTGGGGATCGCCGCCGCGCTGCTCGGCGATCCGCCCGTGTTGGTGTTCGACGAGCCGGTGAACGGCATGGACCCGGAGGGCGTGCACTGGGCCCGGGGCCTGTTCCGGCGGCTGGCGTCCGAGGGGCGCACGGTGTTCCTCTCCAGCCATCTGATGTCGGAGATGGAGAACACCGCGGACCGGTTGGTCGTCATCGGCCGGGGTCGCCTCATCGCGGCCGAGTCCGCGGGCGAGTTCGCGGCTCGCGGCGCGCGCCGCGGTGTCGTGGTGAGCACGCCGCGGTCCGACGAGCTGGCGGCACTGCTGACCGCTGCGGGCGCCTCGGTCGAGCCGGAAGGCCCCGCGGGCTGCGGGAGGCTCGCCGTGAGCGGGCTGGCGGCGGACCGGATCGGAACTGTCGCGCTTGAGCACCGTATCCGAGTGGACGAACTGACCACGCGCACGGCCTCGTTGGAAGAGGTCTTCATGGAACTCACCGCCGACAGCGTCGAACACCGGGCAGGACAGCTCCGATGACTTCCCTCAACTCCCTTTCCCCGCAGCCCCTCTCCCCCAGCTCCCGCGCCCGGTTCCGTGACCTGTTGGCCTCCGAGTGGATCAAGACACGTTCTCTGCGGTCCACTTGGTGGACGATCACCCTCACCGTGGTGTTCGTCATCGGCTCCTCGGCCGTGGCGACCCTCGCGGACGGCACCTACGCCTCCGGGCGCGCGGTCTTCCTGCCCTACGTGTGCTATCCGCCGGCCGGTTACTGGACGCTGGCGCTCGTCTCCGTCGCCGGCGGGGCGCTGAGCGTCGTGAGTGAGTACGGCACGGGTCTCATCCGCGTCACCATGGTGGCCGTGCCCGCCCGAGGGTCGGTCGTGCTGGCGAAGGCGGCCGTCGTCGCCGCGCTGTGGACGGTGGTCGGTGCGGTGAGCTCCACCGGCTCGTTCGTGACCTCACAGGCCGTCCTCCACGCGCGGCACGCCGCGGTGCCGCTCACCGAGCCCGGAGTGGCGCGGGCGGCGGTGGCGTCCGCGCTCCTTGCTCCGGTCTGCGCGCTGGTCGGTCTGGGCTTCGGGGTGCTGCTCCGGTACGCCGCCGCGACCATGGTCACCAGCGTGTTCACGCTGCTGATGTTGCCTCCCATGTTCTCGGAGGGCGAGCGCTGGTCGGCGGGCGTCAACCATGCGATGGTGCTGTCCGCCTGGAAGCGCCTGATCCAGAACTGGCAGCCCGATCCTGATTCCTTGGGCCACACCGCCACCGTTTCCGGCTCGTGGGCCGTGTACGCGGTGTGGCCGCTGGTGGCTGTGGCGCTGGCCGTGGTCGTCGTACGGCGTCGCGACGTGTGAGCGTGGCATGCGCGGGCCGGTCAGCGCAGAGGGCCTTGTTCGTCGACGGACACGGTCGGCGTGGACAGGAACACGTCGGCCTTCACCGGGCCGTAGGCGATGTTGAACGTGTCGAGCCAGTACGACCAGCCCCGCATCCCCATCGCGCTGCTGAAGCGGTAGTTGAGCTGCCAGCGCACCCACTGGCCGGGAGCGAGCCGCACCGCCGGAGGGCGTCGCGGCCGGGGAGGCAGGCCGAACATGGGCTGGACCCGGGGGAAGACGCTGAGGCGTCCGTCGTCCTCCCGAAGCCGGACATCGACTTTGCGGCGATCCTCCTGGGCGGCGAAGGGCTCGAAGCCGTCACGCTCTTGCATCCGGATCACGTGTGCGGAGGTGCCGTTCCAGGCGTACGGGAGCACGAAGCCGACCGGCACCGCGTTCCTGCGCGAGGCGTCCTGTCCGCCGCGGGACTGCTTGGTCCACGACGTCCGTATCCACTGGACGGTGATCTCCAAGGCACACTCCCGCCGAGTCGTAGAGGCACTCACTTCATGTCCCGCTCTAGGTGCCGGTCCACCTTTCGGCGTTGTCGGCACGATCCTCCCATCCCCCGGTGGGACGCCCGGTGGCCAGGGCGGGCCCCCGCCGGTGCCGGGCGGCGGGGGTGGGGGGTTTGTGTTGTCGTCAGGCGGCCGTGGTCATCTGGGGGTGCTCTGCCGCGTCGAGCCATTCGATCAGTGAGGTGCGGGCGCGGGCGACGCGGGAGCGTACCGTGCCCACCGGGCAGTCGCTGATGCCGGCCGCCTCCGCGTAGGGCAGGCCCAGCAGTTGGGTGAGGACAAAGGCCTCGCGGCGGTCGGCGGGGAGCGCGTCCAGGAGTTCGGCGAGGGCGATGCCGTCGTCGAAGCCGGGCAGGTCGCGCGGCTGTGCGCGTTCGGCGGCCGACAGCCAGTCCTCCGTGTCCGACAGGCGGGGCCGGCAGGAGTGGTGGCGGAAGTTGTCGATCACGGCGCGGCGGGCGATGGACAGCAGCCAGGTGCGGGCCGAGGAGCGGCCCTCGAAGCGGTGCAGGCTGCCCAGGGCCCGCAGGAACGTGTCCTGGGTGAGGTCGTCGGCGGACTGGGGATCCGCGCCGAGGAAGGTGACGTAGCGGCGGACGTCGCGGTGCAGGGCGCGGACGAAGAGGTCGAAGGCGTCGGGGTCACCGCTGCGGGCGGCGAGCGCCCAGGCCGTGATCGAGGCGTCCGTCGACTCCCCGTTCCGGTCGTCGCGCGTCGAGGGCGGGGTCGTCGAGGACAGGGCAGGAGCGAGCACGTGGCGGCTCTCCTTCTCGGAGTCCCGGATGCGGTTCCGGGCCGGGGGCGCGCGGAGGCGAGCGGGTCGGCGGAACCGGTCACGGGTGAGGTGTGGTGGGGTGAACGGCCGTGCGCGGAAGGGCGCGGCCGGTGCCCGAGGCGGGAGCCGGTGGCTCGGCGTCTTCGTGGACGGCCTCGGGTGTCCGGCTGTCGTCAGGCGACAGCGGTCCCCACGGGTGGACCCCGGGAAGTGATGGCGCAGGTGAGGAGGAGTTCACGCGGTGCGCGGTCCGAGCGGGCCCGGCGGACGCGTACCCGTGGACGGTGCGGGGGCGCGGGCAGCCGGAGGATCAGGCGCAGCGGCGCCACGAACCAGCCCGCCAGCGACCGCAGGACGCGGAAGGCCGCGCGTTCGCCGTGGGCCAGCCACAGGCCGCACACCAGTGCGGCGAGCAGGTGGGCGGCGAGCATGCCGGTCGAGGACATGGCGCCCGTGCCGTGGTCGAGGGAGTGCACGGCGCCCATGTCGTGCATCGAGCCCATGGCGTGCATGGCGCTCATCGCGTGGTCCGTGCCCCCCGAGGACCCCGATCCCATCGGCCCCATGGGTCCCATCGAGGTCGTGGATCCCATCGAGGCGCCCATGGTGGACGTCGACGCGAGGTCGTGTCCCCCGCCCGGTCCCGAGGGCGAGCCGCACAGTGCGTAGCCGAGCCACCGCCGGGCGAGCGACGGGCCGCCGGGGGTTCGTGGCAGGGCGAGCGCCTGGGCGAGCGAGAACGACGAGTGGAGCGCGGCCTGAGCGGCGACCGTGAGGGAGGCGACCACGAGCGGCCCGCGCTCCCGGTCGGCGAGCCACCAGGCGGTGCCGCCGGTCGCCGCCACCGCCGCGATCGCGGCCCACCAGGGCACCGTGGCGCCGGACATCATGGTGTGGCCCAGGGACGCGAGCAGCACGCAGACGGCCGCGAACACAGCGGCCCGCAGCGCGCGTGAACACCGTCCCACCGTCATGGCGCCTCATCTTCTCAGCCCACGTCCGACGCGTCACGGGAAGGTACGGAATCGGCACCGGCGTCCGACTCAACGGGGCTGCGGTGATCCACACCACAGCGCGCGGGCGCTGCTTCTACGGCGGTGTGTCGCCGCGCGCCCCTTCCTGGCGTCGGACCTCGTCGAGATCGGCGAGCCGGTCCAGGCCGCGCACGGCACGGGCGGTGCGGTGGTTGCGCTCCAGCAGGGAGCGGTGCCGGTCGAGGAAGGCCCAGTAACCCGCCGTGTACGGGCACGCGTGGGCGCCCGTGCGGTCGCCGGGCCGGTGGACGCACGGGCCGCACAGGTCGCTCATGCGGTTCACATAGGCGCCGCCGGACGTGTAGGGCTTGGTGGTCATACGGCCGCCGTCGGCGTACTGGGACATGCCGACGACGTTGGGCACCATCACCCAGTCGTAGCCGTCGACGAAGCAGCGGTGGAACCAGTCCGTGACGGCGGCCGGGTCCCAGCCCCGCTGGAGGGCGTAGCCGCCGAGGATCATCAGGCGCGGGATGTGGTGGGTCCAGCCGGTGTCGCGCACCTGGGCGAGGGCCGTGCGCAGGCAGCGGGCGCGCACGTCGTCCGCGTCCAGGTCGCTCCACCAGTCGGGCAGCGGGGCGAAGTGGCGCAGGGCGTTGGAGTGGCGGTAGTCCTCGCCGAAGTACCAGTAGAGCTGCCACACGTACTCCCGCCAGCCGGCGATCTGGCGGACGAACCCCTCCACGCTGTTCAGCGGGGCGCGGCCCGCCCGCCATGCCGCCTCGGCCGACTCGACGCACTCGGCGGGGTCGAGCAGGCCCAGGTTGAGTGAGGACGACAGCAGACTGTGGCTCATGGCGGGGTCGGCGGCCAGCATGGCGTCCTCGAACGGGCCGAACGCGCCGAGCCGGTGCTCGACGAAGTGCCGCAGCGCCGTGCGGGCCTCTGCCCGGGTCGCGGGGAACAGGCGCGGCCCGTCGCGTCCGACGAAGGACACGTCGCCGTCCTTCTCCCAGAGGTCGAGGTCGTGGCGTACCTCGTCGTCCACGGCGTCCTCGCGCGGCCGGTAGGGGGCGGCGACCGGCAGCACGGCCGCGCCTCGGGGCGGAGGCCGCCTGTTGTCGTGGTCGAGGTTCCACCGGCCGCCCACGGGCTGGTCGCCGTCCATGAGCAAGTCGTGTCCGCGCCGGACCCAGCGGTAGAAGTCCTCCTGCCGCAGCCGTCGACCGCCGTGCCCGTCCGCCCATGTCGTGAAGTCGGCCGTGGGGACGAGGAATCCGCGCGCGGGACCCACGGCCACATCGGGCAGCGAGCGGACGAGGCGCAAGGCGGCGTACGAGGTCGGGTGGTGGACGGTCACCTCGGCCCCGGCGGCCACTCGTGCCAGGCCCTCGCGGTAGGTGTCGGCGCGTACGTAGGTGACCCGGTCGCCGAGTTCGGCCGCACGGTGGCGCATCGCGGAGAGCACGAGGTGGGCCTTGGCCCGGTGGAAGCGCCGACGCCGGAACACCGAGCGGGCCTCGATCATCAGCAGTGGTGTGTCGCGGGTGAGGCCGATGTCCTCGGAGGGCAGCAGGAAGTGCGGTCCGAGCTGGTCGCCGAAGAGCCAGTGCATGGGCGTTCCTTCCGTACGCGTCCGTCCTTCTCTTCGGCTCGGGCGGGGCCGCCGGATGCGGCACGCGCCGCCGAAAGGAGCCGACGGCGGGCCGGGGTGCCGCAGCGACGGGGGTGACTCGACCGGCGGGCGGGCGAACACCTAAAAACACGCAGACACGCAACCACGCAGACACGCAGACACGCAGACACGCAGACACGCAGACACGCAGACACGCAGACACGCAGACACGCAGGCACGCAGGCACGCAGGCACGCAGGCAGACCGTAAGGCCTGCCTGCCATCCGCTACGGCGCTCAGTCCCGTACGGGCTTCAGTCCCGTACGTGCGTCGACCGCCACGCCGACGACGCCCGAGGGGCCGGGCCGCCGCCCCGCACCTCCTTGCTGATGACGCGGCGCTGTGCGGCGGTGGTGGCGCCCCAGATGCCCGCGTCCTCACCCTGTTCGATCGCCCATGAGCGACAGGCGAGCAGGACGCGGCACCGTCGGCAGACCGCGAGCGCTCTGGCGACCTGGGGATCTGATTCCCGCTCGGCGAGGGGGAAGAACAGCTCGGGGTCCTCGCCGACGCAGGCGGCGTCCCGCAGCCACGTCCGGGCCGGCCACGACTCCTCGACGCCCACGCCGAGGGGAGAGAAGCAACTGTTTTCGGACACGGCACACCTCCGCATCGTGCCGACTTGAGCCGGCACGTGGCTGCGGCACGGGGTGCGCCGCAGGCCCGGCAGAGGTTGCGCCTTCCACCGTAAACCGCCGACGTGCCGGACGGGAGGGCCAAGGAACCGGCAACGGCAGCTTCGCACGACACGGTCCGTGTCGAAAAGGCCCGGAAAGCTGTTCCCGCCACCTTTTCGGACATATGCCCCGCGCTCTCCGGTACGGCCCCGCATCAGAATCCGACGTCCCCGTCAGCGCTCAGCGCACTCCACCGCGTTCTTCGGCGCGCTGAGCGCCTCCCGCAGGCCGTGGTCGACCTGCTCGTCATCGGTGTGCTGGGTGTGCAGTTCGACGGTGAGCCGGGAGCCGCCCGGCTCGTCGCCAGCCTCGACGTGCAGTCGCCCGCGGTAGTCGTGGGGACCCGGCGCGCCCCTCTCCAGACTCCTCCCCTCCTCGACGACGCGGATCTTCTTTCCGCTGTTCAGGTCTGTCTCCACTGACAGAGAGGGGGGGTGCGCCCTTCGTTCTTGTTCGAGTGCGGTCGGTCGTCCTTCGAACCTGAGGCAAAGCCTCTGCTGTAGGGGCACTGAGGTATAGGCAATCAAAGCGCGCCGCCCATAGCGTAGTCGGGGCGGTTTCTATCCCAGGGGGCAGCATGGATCAGCTGGCACTCGCAGCGGCGACAGCATTAGTAGGGGCAATGGCCACTGATGCTTGGCAGCAAAGCCGGGGCGCTGTCGTCTCGTGGTGGCGCCAGGTGCGTTCGGACCAAGAGGCGGAAACAGTAGGGACAGACCTTACAGAGACTCGAACCCGGATTCTCGCAGCGCGAGAGGCGGGGGATGCAGACACTGAGCAGGCTGTGACCGGGGCCTGGCAGCGAAGACTGCAACAGATGCTTCGAGATGATCCCGGACTGGAGCCGGAATTGCGGCGAGTCCTCGATAGTGCACTCACACCCACTCTGTCCCCCGGCGAGAACGCTCGAATCGGATCACTCCTGACGAAGGCGACAGCCTCTGGGCGCGGCAGGGTATACCAGGCAGGTCGTGATCAGCACATCTCCGAGTCATGAGGCCGGTCGACGAGTCTCCGACGGGTGGAGACGGGACTCACTTCCAGGCAGAGGCTTCCGACCAGGCTCGGATCTATCAGGCCGGCAGAGACCAATACGTATCAGATGGGGATCTGCACCTGCACTATCAAGCCGATGTTCGCAGGGCACGGCGTGTGGAAGCGGGAGTTAAGCCAGCGAAATGCCCCTATCCGGGCCTGCTGCCGTTCGACGCGGCGCAGGCCCGGTGGTTCTTTGGGCGTGATGCTTTGATCGCTGACTTGCTGGTTCGCCTCGACGAACAACTCCGGCAAGGGGGCACGCTGGCGGTCGTTGCCCCATCCGGTGCGGGCAAGTCCTCGGTGCTCAGGGCTGGCCTCTTGCCGGCGATCGCGCGAGGAGCCCTGCCCGTCGCAGGATCGGCGCAATGGCCGTCCGTGCTGATGACACCCACAGGGCATCCGATAAACGCGCTAGCAACGCAACTCGCCAAGGTCATCAGCAGCAGTCCTGACCAAGTGGACGAGATGTTGTTGGCCCCACCAACAGTGTGCGCTGCGATTGTGCGGGAGGCGCTCCAACGGCAAGTGGACAGCCAGGAAGACTCGGCTCGGCGGCTAGTCATAGTTGTTGACCAACTGGAGGAATTGTTTACCCTCTGTGAGGAAGAAGATGAACGGTGCCGCTTCCTCAGTGTCCTCGCGGCACTAGCAGCTCCAGGGGACGGCGGGAGCCACCCAGCTGCCTTGGTCGTCTATGGTTTGCGGTCGGACTTCTATGCCCAGTGCGCCAACTATCCAGAACTTCGGGCGGCCCTGCAGAACGATCAGGTGCTTGTCGGCCCCTTGTCGGAGGAGGGGCTGCGTGAAGCGATCCAGTATCCTGCGCAGGACGCGGGTCTCGAGATCGAGCCGGGTCTGATCGAACTGCTGCTGCGGGATCTCGGCCTGGCTGTCCGCGGTGACGCGGGGGGCATAGGCGGTGCAGGAAGGTACGAGGCGGGGAGGCTGCCGCTACTCGCCCACGCGCTACGGGCCACCTGGCAACAAAAGAGTGGCAACATCCTCACCGTGGACGGCTACCGGGCGACCGGCGGCATCGGCCACGCCATTGCTACCACTGCCGAAAACCGCTTCAACAGGTTGGACCCGGAGAGCAAGCAGGCGGCACAGGTGCTTTTCTTGCGCTTGGTCAAAATCGGCGAGGGCGTGGACGATACTCGTCGACGCGTCCACCGCTCGGAAATCTTGAGCTCGAGCGGCAATCCTGCAATGTTCGAGGCGGTAATTGATACCTTCACCGAAGGGCGCCTGCTGACCCAGAACCATGAGACCGTGGAGATCACTCACGAGGCGCTTCTACATGCCTGGCCTCGCCTGAGCGGATGGATCGATGCGGATCGGGCCGGCAACATTATTCGCCAAGACCTTGAAGAGGCCACCGCTGGCTGGGTGCGCAACCGTAATGAAACTGGTGCGCTGTACCGCGGTAGCCGACTCGAATCGGCCTGCGCTTGGGCGGCCACAGTTCCGAATAATTCCCTTGCGCCCGATGTCTCTGCCTTTCTTGCGGCTTCGGTGCGGCAGAAACGACGGCGCAGGCGGCGCCGCAGCACTGTGATTGCGATACTGTCCGCACTTACCCTGGTTGCCTCCATGGCGGCTGTTGTCGCGTTCCAGCAACGCGACACCGCACGGTCTGAGCGCGACAAAGCAATCTATCTTCAAATTGTCGCAGAGGCTGACGCATTGCGTGCTTCAGATCCCTCCCTTGCCGCGCAACTGGATTTGGTCGCCTACCGCATGCGGCCGACTGCGGACCTGCAAACACAGTTGATCAATGATGCGGGCAGGACGTTATCTATTCCTTTGGAACATGACCGCGAAGTCGCTTCAGTGGAATTTAGTCCAGATGGAAAAACGTTGGCAGGCGCGAGTTACGACGGCAAGGTGTGGCTGTGGGATCTCAGCAGCCCCGGCCACCCCAAACGCTTACGGCGGCTTCAGGTCGCTGAGGACCACTTGGCCATCTCCGTGACATTCAGCCATGACGGGAAAATTTTGGCGGGTTCCGCAGGCAATAAGATCGTGCTGTGGGATCTCAGTGAGCGGACGCGCCCCAAAACGCTGGGTAATCCCGTGACGGGACACGGCGACATAACGTCCATGGCCTTCAGCCCGGATGGGCGCGTCTTGGCCAGCGCGAGCACCGATCGGACCGTTCGCTTGTGGAGCCTCGCAGACCCTGCACAAGCAGTGCCGCTGAGTAAGCCTATTGTCATGCATGCCGACGAGGTCAACTCAGTGGAATTCAGCCCGAACGGACGTATCCTCGCCAGTGGAAGCCGTGACGGGACTGTGCAGCTATGGAATCTAGCGGATCCAATCCACCCTGCCTCGATAGGTAAGCCCCTCACCGGCCATGGTAGTCCTGTCTGGTCCGCGCGATTCAGCCCGGACGGACGCACCCTCGCTAGTGCGGGGGCCGACGGAAATGTGCGGTTGTGGGATGTCCGCGTTCCAGCCCGCCCCGTACCAAAAGGCAAAGCACTCAGCCACCCGAGCATCGTTGAGTCTGTGGCATTCGCCCAAAACGGACGCATCCTGGCCACTGCCTGCGATGATGGACTGGTCCGCTTGTGGGACATATCAGGCGCTTCCGGACCTATGCCATTGGGAGAGTGGCTCGCAGGGCACGACGGACCTGTCGGCTCTGTCGCCTTCAGCCCCGACGGATACACCATTGCCAGCGCCAGTCAGGACGGGACAATCCGACTGTGGAGTCGCCCCCGGACGGTCCTGACGGGCCACTCCGGGTCGGTACTCTCCGTCGAATTCAGCCCCGACGGCAGTACGTTGGCCAGCGGTAGCAGCGACACAACAGTCCGATTGTGGAATATTGCTGATCCTGCCCACCCAGTGCCGTTGGGTGAGCCGCTTGCAGGTCACGACGGAGCTGTCGTCTCTGTCGCTTTCAGTCCTGACGGGCGCACTCTTGCCAGCGCCAGCTACGACAAGACGGTCCAGTTGTGGGATGTGGCTGACCTTGCCAATCCCAAGCGCATAGGAAAACCCCTCCTCGGCCACGCCGATATTGTCACTTCTGTAAGGTTCAGTCCGGATGGACGCACTCTGGCAACCGCCAGCCAAGATAAAACCGTTAGGCTATGGGATCTCACCGACGTGGTCCGCCCCAGGCCACTAGGTAAGCCGATCGATGGCCACATGGATGGTGTCTGGGCGCTGGCGTTCAGTCCAAAAGGACGCATTCTGGCAACTGCCAGTAATGATGTCGCGGTGAGACTATGGGACATTACAGATCCAGGCCGCATAAAACAACTGGGGAATCGCATGACTAGCCATGCCGCACCAGTTGGCGCCGTCTCCTTTAGTCCCGACGGTCGCCTGCTGGTCAGCGGCGGGAGCGACAATACGGTGAGGTTGTGGAACGTCAGCGACCCGGTGCGTCCAAAACTCATCTCCGCCCTTGCCGGATTTAACGGAACTGT
This sequence comes from Streptomyces sp. NPDC002566, assembly GCF_042889585.1. Lineage (NCBI taxonomy): Bacteria > Bacillati > Actinomycetota > Actinomycetes > Kitasatosporales > Streptomycetaceae > Streptomyces > Streptomyces sp. NPDC002566. The sequence goes on from NZ_JBIARD010000007.1 coordinate 323,820, forward strand.
TTCGTCTGCACTGTTCAGTCCTGACGGGAAATACCTGGCTGCCGCCAGCGAGGACTCGAATCTTCGCCTGTGGGACGCTCGCAATCCAGCAGTACCTTTGCGGATAGGTAGGCCCCTGACCGGACACATCGCGGGCGTCCATTCGCTGGATATTAGCGCAGACGGGAAAACTCTGGCCAGTGGGAGCGATGACTTTACGGTGCGCATTTGGAGGCTGGAGGGAAATGCGAATTCGCTAAAAAATCAAATTTGCCAATCCACCAGAGGTGCACTTACCCGCGGTCAATGGAAGGATCACATCCCCCAACTACCGTTTAATCCCCCGTGCCTATAGGCGAGGAGAGAGCCTGCGGGGTCAGCGGATCGGAGTGAAGACCCGCGTGTCGCGGGGAGACGTCTTTTCTGCTGACAGGGAGACCGAGGGCTTCAAACAGTGCCAGACCCAGCCCATGATGACTTCGAGCGGCTCCATGGTCCCGGTGTCCGGACCGCACCACCGATCTCGCCAGTCATCGTCAGCTTCCTCGCCTGTTGAGGTGCGGATCGCGATCGCTGGGCGGCGTCGGGCAAGCCCGGCGCCGCCGAGATGCTGCCGCCCAATGCCGACCCCGCTCAGCAGTTCCTGATCGTCAACGACTTCCGCCCCGTCGAGCAGTGGCTCTATCACTGTGCCGGTGCCCGGCCAGGTGGCTGCTGTGGCCGCTGAGAAGGCTTGGTCCACGCCTGCTCCGGTGAGGAGTTGGGCGGTGCGGTGGCGCAGGATGGTCGTTTCGGTCGTCGCGGTGGGTGGTCCGGGCAGTGCGAGCTCCTGGCGAAGCAGAGCGGCCGCGCGGACGTGGGCGGCATGAAAGTTGAGCATGCCGGCGCTGGACCGGGCGCTGGCAAGCTTCCGTCCGTCGTGGAGGACTTGGGGAGGATCGAGGAGGTTGGCGGTCCGGGCGTCGGCGAGACAAGGGCGCTGCCAGTCCGGCGGCTCTGCATCCATGAGAAGCAGTGGCTCGACTGCGGCGGGGCGCTGCATGGCGTGCTCCCACGCCGCCTGCGGTCCGCTGCCCAGGACGACAAGGTGCTCGGTGGGGCTGCCTTACCGGACCCAACCTGCCGAACAGGGCCGGTCCGCGAAGCACGGCCCCGCAGGACACACGGGCGAAACAGTTACCTCACGAGCCATTGACAGGAGCCCCAGCCGTCGGCACTCTCATGTGCACGCGGTTGGCTAAACGATTTACCAACCCGGAATCCACTACTTCGGGCAGGTTTCATGGCACGCCGGATCGGGATCAAGGACGTGGCCGCGGCGGCAGGTGTGTCGACCGCGACGGTGTCGCACATCCTGAACGGGGTCGAGGGCAAGCGGGCCAGCGCGCAGACGCGGGAACGCGTCCTCCAGGTCGCCCGTGAACTCGGGTACGCGCCGAACGGCCTCGCCCGGGGACTGCGGATGCGGCGTTCGCAGACCATCGGTTTCGTCAGCGACGAGATCGCCACCACCCCCCACGCGGGCCGGATGATCCTCGGCGCGCAGGAGGCCGCGGCCGCCGCGGGCATGGTGCTGCTGCTGGTGAACACCAGCGGTGACGCCGAACTGGAGCGCACCAGCATCGAGATGCTGCTCCAGCGTCAGGTGGACGGCGTGCTGTACGCGGCGATGTACCACCGGGACGTACGGGTGCCGGCGAGTCTCGGCTCGACGCCCACCGTGCTGCTGGACGCGCGCGCCGAGGACCCGGCCATCCCCTTCGTCATCCCCGACGAGGTCCAGGGCGGCCGCACGGCGGTGCGGGAGCTGACCGACCACGGGCACCGCAGGATCGGCGTGACCGTGCAGACCGTCGACCTGCCCGCCAAGCAGGGCCGCCTTGAGGGCTACCGCAGGGCGCTGGCCGAGGTCGGCGTCCCCTACGACCCGTCGCTGGTCGCCGCCGAGACGGCGGTGCCCTTCGGCACGACCGCCGGTGACGTCGACGCGGGATACCGCGCGGCACGGCGCCTACTGACGGCGGAGCGGCGCCCCACGGCGCTGTTCTGCTTCAACGACCGTATGGCCGCCGGTGCTTACCGCGCCGCCGCCGAGTTGGGACTGTCCGTCCCCGACGACCTGTCGGTCATCGGGTTCGACAACCAGGAGCTGGTCTGCGAGGCCGTTCACCCCGCGCTGAGCACGGTCCAGCTGCCGCACTACGAGATGGGGGCACGGGCTGTGGCCCAGTTGCTCGCGCTCACCGAGACACCGGGCCGGCCACCGGGCCCGGACACCCAGGAGATGCTGCTTTGCCCGCTGGTGGCGCGGGCATCGGTCGCTTCGCCGCCCCGACTCTGACCCCGGGACGGCGAAGCACTTCACACCATGACAGGCGACCGTCGTGACCGGTCGTCATCCCTGTCAGCACTATGAACACAGTGAGGGTACACACATGTCCCCCGAGGATTTCGACGCACCACCGGGCCGGCACGGTCCGCTGACGCCGCCCGGCAACCACCCCGGCGCCGCGGGCACTTGGACCCGGCGGCCGCGAGAACAGCGAGTACGGCGAGAGTCTCGAACAGCGCGGGCGTCGCGGGCGTGCTGACGGCAACGCCGTCCCGCCGCTCCCCGGCGCGATGCCGGACCTCGCTGCCGCCGTCATGCTCCGTGGCTGCGCGCGTCCGTGACGTCATGTGTCCGTGACGTCATGTGTCCGTGACGTCATGCTCCATGACTTCATGCGGCCATGACTTCGTGCGTCCATGACTCACGCCTCAGTGAGCCCGTGCAGGACCTGACGCGTCACAGCACCCTGCCGTCATGTCCTCGTGCCGTCGCGCCCTCTTGCCGCCATGCCGGCGGAGCCCCTCGCTCCGTACACACCGAAAGGCACATGTGTGTCCACCGCGTCCCGCGACCCGTACCGGCCCGTCGCGCATCTGCGTCCACCCCGGAACTGGATCAACGACCCCAACGGCCTTGTCTTCCACGACGGCCACTACCACGTCTTCCACCAGTACAACCCCAACGGCGCCACTCACGCCGACATCCACTGGGGCCACTTCCGCAGCCCCGACCTGCTGAGCTGGGAGCGGTTGCCCCTCGCCCTGTCCCCCACGCCCGGCGGTGAGGACGCCGACGGCTGCTTCTCCGGCAACGCCGTCTCCGACGGCGACCGGCTGGTCGTCTTCTACTCCGCGAACCGGTGGGACCGCTCACTCCAGCACCAGCCGGTCACCACCGCCGTCTCCGTCGACGGCGGCCGGACCTTCACCCCGCGCCGGGACCTGCTCATCCCCGGACTCCCCGACGACTGCACCATGTACCGGGACCCGTACGTGTGGCGGGACGGCGACCGCTGGCGGATGCTCGTCGGCGCGGCCCTCGCCGACGGCCGCGGCGCGGCCGTGCTGTACGAGTCACCCGACCTGGAGACATGGACGTACCTCGGTCCCTTCGACGCCCGCGAGCCGGAGCCGGTCGGCGACGCCGGGCAGCACACCGGTGAAGGGTGGGAGTGCCCCCAGTACCTCCCGGCGGAATCCGGGCGGCCCGGCGCCCTCATCTTCAGCGCGTGGAACGAGGACGACGGCCCGCGCTGCGTCGCAGCCCTGATCGGTGAGGAACGCGACGACGGGCACGGCCCTCGCCTGGAGTCCGGCTCGCCCGTCCTCGTCGACCACGGCCCCGACTGCTACGCGCCGGCGCTGCTGCGAGCCCCCGACGGGCGATGGCTGCTGTGGGGCTGGTCGTGGGAGGCGCGTGAGGAGTCCTGGGCGGCCGCGGACGGCTGGTCCGGGGTGCTGACCCTGCCCCGCGAGATCTCCGTCCACGCCGACGGCACGCTGCGGCAGCGGCCCGCCGCCGAGCTGCTCGCCCTGCGCGGGCAGCACACCGTCCACGCCGAAGGCGTCGCCCTTGGGGCGCAGCCGGTCGAACTCGGCGGCGTGGGCCGCTCCTTCGACCTGACGGCCCGTCTGGACTCCGACGCGGCGGCCGGTCTGCGGCTGCTGACCTCCCCGGACGGCTCTGAGTACCTCGACATCCGCCTCGACCCGGACGCCGGCGAACTCGTCGTCGACCGCGACCACGCCTCGCGGGACGACCGTGCCCGCGGCGGCTCCCACCGGATGCCCTGTCCCACCGGCCGGCCGGTCGAGCTGCGCGTCGTGGTCGACCACTCCGTCGCCGAGGTGTTCCTGACCTCCACCGGCCAGGTGCTCACCCTGCGCTTCTACCCGACGGGCGACGGCCCGTGGCGGCTCCAGGCCCGCAGCGCGCCCGGCGCCCGACTCGGCTTCGCGGTCGAGGCCTGGGAACTGCTCCCCCTCACGGTCAAGGAGCCGAGCGCCGACGACGAGCAGACACCGAGGCGGCCCGCATGACACAGACACCGCCGACCGGGCCGTACGGCCCGGGGCGCCGGCCGGTCCTCGCCGAGCACCTCCCCACCACTCCCTCTCTCCCGCACCCCATCCCGGAGGCACCCACCGTGAACGCCGGAAGCGCAAGAACCCGCCGGACCGCCGGCACAGCCCTGGCCCTGATCCTCCCCCTGGCCGCACTGGCCGCCTGCGGGGGCGGCAGCGGCGCCGGGACCACCGCAGAGAAGGGCAGCGGCACCGGGACCATCACCGTCTGGGCCCATCAGGGCCAGGCGAGCGAGGCGGCCGCCGTGCAGAACGCGGTGAAGTCGTTCAACGCCTCCCAGGACAAGATCAAGGTCGAGCTGACCCTGATCCCCGACAGCGACTACACCAAGACCATCACCGCCACCGACGCCTCCAAGCTGCCCGACGTGCTGGAGTTCGACGGCCCGACCATGGCGAACTTCGTCTACAACAGGAAGCTCGCCGCGATCGACACGTACGTCTCCAGCACGACCATGGCCAACGCCACCGACGCCATCAAGGCCGAGGGCGAGATCGACGGCAAGCACTACGGCCTGGGCATGTACGACTCCGGGCTCGGCGTCTACGGCAACAAGAAGCTGCTCGACGCGGCCGGGATCAAGTACCCCACCGGCGTCAAGAACGCCTGGACCGCCGCGGAGTTCACCGCGGCCGTCAAGAAGCTGGCCGCCGGGGACCCCGACGGCAAGAGCCTCGACCTCCAGGAGAGCGGCGGCTTCGCCAACGAGTGGGGCACCTACGGCTTCGCCCCCCTCGTCTGGTCGGCCGGCGGGGCGCTCCTGAAGGACGGCAAGGCGGAAGGCGCCCTGGACACCCCGGCCGTGGCGGCGGCGCTGAAGACCTTCCAGTCCTGGAAGCAGTACACGGACCCCAACACCGACCAGAACGCCTTCGCCAAGGGCCGTGTGGCGCTGAGCTGGGTCGGGCACTGGATGTACCCGGCCTACAGCAAGGCGCTCGGTGACGACCTGGTGGTGCTCCCGATGCCCGACTTCGGCAAGGGCCCCAAGACCGGCCAGGGTTCCTGGGCCTGGGGCATCGGCGCGAACACCAAGAACGCCAAGGCGGCCGGCGCGTTCCTCGACTCCCTGCTGAACGACGCCAACGTCGCGGCGATGACCACGGCGAACGGCGCCCCTCCCGGGACGAAGTCCGCGCTCGCCAAGAGCGCCCTGTACCAGCGGGGCGGCCCGCTCCAGCTCTTCGCCGACCAGCTCGCCGAGCCGTGCGGCGACTCCCGGATCGACACGTCGTGCGTGGCCGTGACCCGCCCGGTCACCGCCGGGTACCCCACGGTCACCGCCAAGTTCAGCCAGGCGCTGAGCGACGTCTACGGCGGGGCCGACCCGAAGACCGCCCTGGCCAAGGCCGCCCGCGCCATCGACCAGGACTTCTCGGACAACGACGGCTACAAGCTGCCGTAACCGCATCCAGCAGCAGGGAGGGCGGGCGCTGCCACCGACGCCCGCCCTCCCGGCCCGGAAGAGGACTTCTACCGTGACCACCGTGAATCCCGCACCCGCCGCGCCCGCCGGCCGGAAGGCGGCCCCGCCCCCGAAGCCGACCGGGTCCGCGCGGACCGGACGCCGCGACCGTGACCGGCTGCACGGGCTGCTGATGTCCGCGCCCGCCCTCGGCGGTCTCATCGCCTTCGTCGGCGTGCCGTTCGTCTACGCGGTCGTGCTCTCCTTCTACAACGTGCGCCTCGGCTCCCCGCTGCCGCCCCGCTTCTTCGGTCTGGAGCAGTACCGGCGGATCTTCACCGACCCCGACCTGTCCGGCCCGTTCCTGCGGGCCCTGCTGAACAACCTGACCTTCGCCGTGCTCGTGGTGCCCCTGCAGACCGGGCTGGCACTGGCGCTGGCGATCCTGCTGAACCGCAAGCTCAAGGCCATCGGCGTGTACCGGTCCCTGTTCTTCCTGCCGGTGGTCTTCCCCATGGCGCTGGTCGCCGTCATCTGGCGGCTGATCCTTGCCCGCAGCGGCGACGGCCTGCTCAACTCCGCGTTGCACGCCGTGAGTTTCGGCCACTGGGGCGCCTTCGACTGGCTCGGTGACGGGCTCACCGCCATGGCCTCGATCATCGTGCTGTCCGTGTGGCAGGGTGTGGGCTTCCAGATGGTGATCCTCCTCGCCGGCCTCCAGCAGATCCCGGGCGAGCTCTACGAGGCCGCCCGGCTCGACCGGGCCTCGCGGTGGCAGCAGTTCCGGCACGTCACCCTGCCGGGCATCCACGGCACCCTCGTCTTCGTCGCCCTGCTCACCTCGGTGCTGTCCTTCCGCGTCTTCGACCAGGTGTACGTCCTCGTCAAGGGCGGCGGACTCGACGAGGACGCCACCCGCACCGTGATGTACCAGGCCGTCACCACCGCCTTCGACCAGAACAACATCGGCCAGGCGTCGGCGATCACCGTCGTGTTCTTCCTGATCGTCGTCGCCCTGACCCTCATCCAGCGCCGCGCCGTCCGCACCGGCAACGAGGACTGATCCCCCATGGCCCAGACCCGCGCACCCCTGCGCCGCATCCTCGACCACGCCGTCCTGGGCGTGCTCGCGTTCGTCTTCGTCCTGCCCGTCCTCTACCTCGTCCTCGGCAGCTTCAAGCCGTCCGACGAGGTGCTCGGCGGTCTGACCGGCTTCCTGCCCACGCACCTGTCGTTCGACAACTACGCCGCCGTCCTGGACAGCTTCGACTCCGACGCCACCGGCTACTTCTGGCGCTTCATGGGTGTCTCGCTGCTGCTGTCCACCGTGGTCGTCCTCGGCGGGCTGATCGTCAACTCCATGGCCGCCTACGGCCTGTGCCGACTGCGGTGGCGTGGTCAGAAGGCCGTCTTCGCGCTGGTGCTGCTGCTGATGCTGGTCCCGTTCGAGGCGGTGGCGGTCCCGCTGTTCTACCTGCTCAACGAGCAGCGCAACACCGTCTGGGTCCAGGCCGCCCCGTTCGTCGCCAACGCCTTCTCCGTCTACCAGTTCGCCACGTTCTTCCGCTCGATCCCGCCCAGCATCGAGGAGGCGGCCCGCATCGACGGCGCCGGGCCCTGGCGCACCTTCTTCGCGATCATCGTCCCGATGTCGAGGCCGGTGTTCGCCTCCGTAGCGATCCTGACCTTCCTCACCCAGTGGGGCTCCTTCCTCTGGCCGGTGCTGATGGTGTCGGACCCCTCGGTGCGTCCGCTGCCGCTGGAGATGAGCGTCTTCCAGGGACAGATGCCCGTGGACTGGGGCCAGGTGCTCGCCTTCGGCGTGCTGCTGGTGCTGCCGGTGCTGATCGTCTTCGCGTTCTTCCAGCGGTGGTTCGTGCAGGGCGTCGCCAGCTCGGCGGTCAAGGGCTGAGGCCCCGCCGGTCCGCCGTCACCCATGTGTGCCGGGACTCCCGATCGTCCTGTCGGGGGCCGGCGTCGGTGCCCCCGAGTCACTCCGAGGCGGCGGGCCTGAGTTCGAGGAGCAAGGCCGTGTCGGCGCGGGGCAGGGAGACGGTGAGCCGGCCCGAGGCCGCGTCCCATCGAGCGCCGGCGTCGGCCGTGGTGGGGTACAGCACCGCCGGGCGCAGACGCGCGCCCCGCAGGTGGGGGACGGTGAGCGTACGCTCGTCGTCCCGGCCCGGAGCATGGGCGGCGGCGGCCCCGCGTCTCCAGACCGTGAGGTGGGTGGCGTCCCGCCCGCGCAGTCCCTGGGCGATCCATGCGTCCTCCCAGGCGGGCAGGCCCAGGGGCCAGATGGGGCGTGCTTCGGCGATCCGCGGCCGGAGGTCCTTGTACACGGCGAGCGCCGAGCGGACGAGGGCGAACTGCTCCTCGCTCATGCGGTCGAGGAAACCGGAGAGGTGGACGCGGCCGAGCAGCGCGCCGGTGAGGGTGAAGGCGATCTGGTCGAGGGTGTGCTCCGGCTGGGGGTAGGCCCACACGGCAGCCTGCTCGGGTGTCACGGCGGTCGGGGCCGCCGCGGCGATGGGCGGGTAGCGCAGGAGGTCCTGCTGGTCGCTGGTGGATTGCAGCTGGGCCACGGCCAGTTGGGCGTAGTCCATGCGCAGGCCGCCCGATCCGCAGTTCTCCAGGACGAGACGCGGGTGCCGGTCGAGGAGCGAGGCCATCCAGTCCAGGTGGGCGCGGTGGTGTCCGAGCAGGCCTGCGCCGGGGCTCTCGCCGTCGTTCTCCGTGCCCGGCCCGATGTTGATGTTGTAGTCGAGCTTCAGGTAGCCGACGCCCCACTCGCCGGCCAGCCGGTCCACGACCCGGTCGAGGTGGGCGCGGGCGGCCGGGTGGCGCAGGTCCAGGTGGTGCCGGCCGTGCTCGGTGACGCGCCGGCCGCCGCGCCGGAAGAACGCCTCGTCGGGCAGGGTGCGGGCCAACGGGCTGCGGACGCCGACGACTTCGGGTTCGAGCCAGAGCCCTGGGGTCATGCCGTGGTGTCTGACGGCGTCCAGGACTTCCGGCAGGCCGCCGGGGAAGCGGCGGGGGGCGGGTTCCCAGGCGCCGACGGCGTCCCACCAGCCCTGGGCGTCGTCGTCGTACCAGCCGGCGTCGATGACGAAGACCTCCGCGCCGGCCCGCCCGGCCGCCTCCACGAGCGGCAGGAGCCGTTCGGTGGTGGGGTCGCCCATCAGGGTGTTCATGTAGTCGTTGTAGACGACCGGCAGCGCGCGGTGGTCGGGGTGCTCGCGGCGGACGGCCCGGCGGTGGTCGGTGAGGTGGCCGAAGGCCGCGTCCAGACCGCCCGTCCGCGCCCGGACCAGGACGGCGGGGACGGTGTGGAACTCCTCGCCGGGGGCCAGGGTGTGGTGCCACTGATGGTGGGCGTCGTCGGGGCCGAACAGGGCGAGGTAGGCGGCGCCCTCGCGTTCGCCGGTCTCGAAGCGCCAGCCGGCGCTGGACTCGATCTGCCACAGCCAGGCGTGGCCCTGCCCGTCGGTGAGGGCGGCCAGGGGCAGATGGCGGCCGGTGGACCAGCTTCCCTGCGAGTACCGTTCGAAGCAGCCGCGGCCCTCGTGCCCGTGGGCGGACCGGCTGAGCGGGACGACCCGCTCGCGGAAGGGCGCCTGCCGCCAACGGCATTCCGCGAGCCAGTCGTTGTCGGCCCAGTGCAGGGTGAGGCCGTCGAGGCCGCCGGCCGCGTCGACGACACCGCCGAGGGTCAGGGTGGAGACGCTCTCCAGCCGCAGCGGCTCGCCGCCCTCGTTGACGAGGCGCACACGGGCGCGCAGGGCGGCTGCGTCCGCGGCGGTCTCCAGGGTGACGTCGGCGGCCAGATCGGTCACGGGGTCCGACAGCCGGATCGTGGTGCGCTCGCAGCCGCCGTCGTGGACCGTCTCGTGCCCGCGGTAGATGAGGCGGTCGCCGACGGCCGTCTCGATGAAGCGTTCCCCCGACCACATGCGCCCGTGGCCGGTGGCGGTGACCTCCACGAGGGGGACCAGACGGGCCCAGTCCTCGCCGTCCCCGCCCAGCCTCACCGCCCCGGCGGCGTCCACGAGCGCGTGCAGGCCGAGTGCCTGGTGCGACCAGATCCGGGACGTCTCGACGGATCCGACGACAGCGGTCAACGCGTCCTCCCCTACCGGGTGTTCGGGCTGCGGTGGTCCGACGGCTGTCTGTCGTGTTCCGCAACTCCTGCAGCTGGTCCATCTTCCGGTACCTCCCGGTCCCGGTCACGCTCAAGGCCGGAACCAGTACCGTCTCCTTCGGCAACCCCGCGACCTGCACACCCGACATCGACAAAGTGACCGTCGCCCCGCTCAACCGCTGGCACTCCCCCCCCGCCCGCCCGCGAAAGAGATTCCTGGCACCGGCGGGCGTAGGGTGTGGTGCAGTCCGACGGTACGGGGAGCTGGGCATGAGGGCTGAAGAGACGCGGAGTTGGGGGTCCACCCTCGATTCGGTCGTGGTGTACGCGCAGGGCGCGCTCTGCCGGCGGCTGGCCCGCGGCCGCGTGCCCGCGGACGGGCGGGTCCGGGTGACGGGGCTGCCCCGGTCGCTGGACCCCGGTTCACTGCGCGCCGCCGTCCTCGGCGGCACGGGAGTGCGGGTCGTCGAAGCCCGGGTCGAGATCGACGCCGAACCGGCGGACGCCGACACTCACGACCGGCTGCGGCGCGAGGTGGACCAGCTGCGCGACGCGTACGCGGCGGCGCAGGCACGCCGGGACCGGCAGCTCCGCCGGATCGAGGAGATCCAGGCGCTCCACCCGGTGGCCCCGCCCCGCAAACGCGACGATCCGCACCGCCGTACCCCGGTCGACGCCTGGCTGGAGCTCGGCGACTTCGTCGAGCGGCGGCTCACGGCCCTGCACGCCCGCCTCGTCGAGTTCGAGGAGGCGGTCCAGCGCGCCGAGTACGAGCTGGCCGTCGCCGTGGACCGGCTCGCCCGCGCCTCCACCGACGCTCCGTCGGCGCACGTCACGTCCACGGTCTGCGCCGTCCTGACTCTCGACGGCGCCGGTGAGGGCGACGACGAGGTGGACGTGGAGGTGGAGTACGGGGTGCCGGGGGCCGTCTGGGCGCCGGCCTACCGGCTCACCCACCGCCAGGGCGAGGACAGCGGCCGTCTGGTGCTGCGCGCCTCGGTCGCCCAGCGCACCGGGGAGGACTGGACGGGTGTCCTGGTCTCTCTGTCCACGGCCGACCTGCGGCGGCGCACCGATCTGCCGAGGCTCCGCTCGATCCGCATCGGACGCCGTCAGCCCGCTCCGGCGCCGTCCGGCTGGCGCGAGCCGCCGGCCGGGCTCGCCGACCTGTTCACCGGGTACGACGCGGCCGGCCCCGGGCCGGTCACGCGTGACGCGGCGCCGGCCCTCGCGGTCGGGGGCACGGGGCCCGGGGGCGTACCCGTGGGCGGGGACGCCTTCGCCGGCTACGCCGACTTCGACGAACCGCTGCTCGCCGCGGAACCGTCGCTCTCCGCCCCGCCGCCGGCTCCCGCCGTCTACGGCGGGCCGCCCCCGGTGATGCCCGCGCCGCCCGGCTCCGCCGGCCCCATGGCTGCGCCTTCGGCCGCCTTCGGGGAGATGCAGAGGTCCGCCCCCGCCCGTCCCGGCAGGGCGCGTACGGCCGGACGGCCTCCGGTCGGCGGCGCACCCGCCTCCGCTCCCGCGCCCAAGGTGCCGCAGCGGCCGCCGGCGGCCGGTCCGCCGCAGCCGAGCAGCGCGGAGCTGGACTACGCCGGGCTCGTCCTCAGCGGCCCCGACGACCTGGCCGACCGCAGGGGCCGGCTGTTCCCGGACGCCCCCTTCGACCCGGTGGCGACCGAGTTCCGCCGCCGTGCCGAGGCGGTGGCCGCGCTGCCGCTGCCCGGGCACGCCGTGCGGCCCCGCGAGTCGGCGGGCTCCTTCGACCACCGTTTCGACGCCGCCGCCCGCGCCGACATCCCCTCGGACGGCGTCTGGCACACCGTCACCGTCGGCGAGATCCCCGTCGGCCTGCGCACCGAGTACCTCTGCGTTCCCTCGGTCGAGCCGACCGTGTACGCGACGCTGGTGATGTCCAACGCCACCGGTCAGGCGCTGCTCGCCGGCCCGGTGGAGGTCACCGTCGACGACGACTTCCTGCTGACCGCCGCGCTGCCCACGCTCGCCCCGGGCGGGGTGCGCCGGGTGGGGCTCGGTCCTGCCGAGGGCGTCCGCGTCACGCGCCGTACGACGCTGGACGAGTCGACGTCCGGACTGCGCAACAACGTCACCGTGCTGGACCACCGGGTCCATGTGGAGCTGGCCAACCGGCTGGCGCGGCCCGTCACCGTCGAGGTCCGCGAACCTGTCCCGGTCACCTCGGACTCCGACGTGCGGATCGAGGAGCGCGCGGACTGGACGACGCCCGACGACGGCACGGGGCCCGACCGCCACGCCCCGGGCACCCGCGTGTGGCGGGTTACCTTGCCCGCCGGCGGCGCCACCGCACTCGACGGCGGCTACGAGATCCGCTTCCCGGCCGGCAAGGCCCTGGTCGGCGGCAACCGCAGGAGCTGACACCACGATGTCCACGGCACCGAAGCCGATCGCCCTCCCCGTCACCGCCGTCACCTGCCTGGAGGACCGCGCCCACGTCGAGCGCACCGTCGTGCTCGACCTGGAGGCCGGAGTCCGGCGGCTGCGGCTCGGGCCGGTCAGCGCGCTGGCCGTCGACCGCACCCTGCACGCCGAGCTGACCGCCGGCCACCCGGCGAGCGTGCTGGACGCGCGGATCGTCCGCGCCTGGACCCCGCGCGGGCCAGGGGCCGCCGACGACGACTCCGCCCTCCGGCAGCGCGCGCACGCCCTCGAAGAGGAGCAGGTCGCCCTCCGGCAGCGCCGCGACCGGCTCCGGTCCCGCCTTGACCTGCTCGGCCGGCTCGCCGCCGATCTGCTGAGGGAGATCGGCGAAGGCGCCGGCCTCGGGGAGACCGACGGGGCCCGCTGGGCTCGCGAACTCGACCGGGTGGACGCCGAGCGCGACACGCACGAGGAGCGACTGCGCGCCGCCGAGGCCCGGCTGGCCGCTCTCGACGCCGAACTCTCGGACGTGCGTACGGCGATGGACCTCGCCGAGGAGGAGCCCGCCGAGCTGGTGGGGCATGTCGAGCTGACCGTGGAGAGCGCGGTGGCCGGCCCCGCGCAGCTGCGGCTGAGCCATCTCACCTCGTGTGCGGTGTGGCGTCCCGCCTACCGGGCCGTGCTCGACGGGGACCGGCTGACGCTGGAGACCGACGCGATGGTCTGGCAGCGCACCGGCGAGGACTGGTCGGACGTACGGCTGACGCTGTCGACGGCCCGCTCGGCGCTGGCCGCCGAGCCGCCGACCCTGCGCGAGGACCGGCTGACCCTCAAGGACCGCACCGCCGCCGAGCGCCGCACGGTCGACGTCGAGCTGCGGGAGGAGGAGGTCGGGGACCTCGGTCCCACCCCGGTGCTCGGTCTGCCCGGCCTGGCCGACGGCGGGGAGGCCCGGGTGCTGCACGCCCCCTCGCCGGTCTCCGTGCCGGCGGACGGCCGCGCCCACCGGCTGCCGCTCTCCTCCTTCAGCACGACCGCGAGGAGCGAGTACGTGTGCGCGGCCGAGCTGTCCCCGCTGGTCACCCAGACGGCACGGTTCGACAACCTGTCCGGGCACGCGCTGCTCGCCGGGCCGGTGGACCTGGTCCGCGGCAGCGGCGTCAGCGGCCGTGGCGCGCTGGACTTCGCCGCGCCCGGCGCACCCGTGGAACTGGCCTTCGGCAGCCGCGACGACCACCGGGTGGTGCGGCACGCCGAGGAGTCCCACGCCACCGCCGGACTCACCCAGCGGACGGTGACCACCCACAAGGTCCGGCTGCACCTGTCCCGGTTCTCGGCTCCCGGGGAGCGGGACGAGCGGACGGTGACCCTGCGCGAGCGCATCCCCGTCTCCGAGGTGTCGGCGGTCGAGGTCCGCCTGCGCAAGGAGGCCTGTTCGCCCCCGCCCGCCGAGGTCGACGCGGACGGTATCGTCCGCTGGGACGTCCCCCTCCCGCCCGACGGCCATCGCACGGTCACCCTGGTCTACGAGGTGTCGGCGAGCGCCAAGGTCACCGGGTTGTGAGCCGCGCGGAGCGGCGTGTCAGAAGGCGTAGCGGACGCGGAGCCACGGGGCGCGGGCGGTGATCAGTTCGCGCAGCCGGGCGACCGCGCGGGCCTTGGCGCGCGCCTCGTAGCGGACGTTCAGGGCGCCGTTCCCGGAGCGCTTGGTCTCCTGAAGGTCCGGGCGCCACAGGACGTCCTCGGCGCGGGGGTGCCAGCCGAGGTTGACCTCGTGCAGGTCGCGGTTGTGGGTCAGCATGATCACCTCGGCGGCGGCCTGCCGCTTCACCCGGTCGGGCAGGACGTCGTCGAGGTGGTCGAGCAGTTCCGTCCAGGACTCCTCCCAGCCGGGGCGGACGACGACGGGAGAGAGGTTGAAGTGGACCTCGTACCCGGCGTCCAGGAAGTCCGCGGCGGCGGCGATCCGGTCGGCGACCGGGGAGGTGCGCAGGTCCAGCAGCCGGGCGTCCTGCGGGGGCATCACCGAGAACCGGACGCGGGTGCGGCCGCGGGGGTCCAGTGCGAGCAGGTCGGGGTTGACGAACTTCGTCGCGAAGGACGCCTTGGCCGTCGGCCACAGCCGGAAGGCGTGCACGAGATCTGCGGTGTTGTCGCTGATCAGGGCGTCCACCGAGCAGTCGCCGTTCTCGCCGACGTCGTACACCCATGCCGTCGGGTCGCACTGGTTCGGTTCGGGCTTCGGGCCCTGCCGGGCGATGTGCCGGCCGATGTGGGCGATGATTCCGGTCGATGTCGGTGAACACGGTGACGGGGTTGGCGTACCCCTTGCGGCGGGGCACATAGCAGTAGGCGCAGGCCATCGCGCAGCCGTTGGAGGCGCCCGGGGCGATCCAGTCCGCGGACCTGCCGTTGGGGCGCGTGCTCAGCGACTTGCGCTCGCCGAGGACCAGCGTCTCGCCCTTCACCCTCACCCAGCGTTCGACATTGCCCTCGTTGCCGTGCAGTCCGGGGATGCGCCAGTGGGACTCCACCCCGACGACCCGCGCGCCGGGGAACCGGGCGAGGATCTGCCGGCCGCGCGGGGAGGCGGCTGCGGCGGGTTCGGCGTAGATCTCACGGACGGGCAGCAGGCGTCGTGCGGCGGCGGAGTCACGGGAGGAGGACGGCCGGACCGCGGCCGGGGCCCGCGGTCGGCCGGTGTCCGGCTCCGCGGGCCCCGGATCGAGCGCGTCGAGGCCGAAGAGCGTGTCGGGGCCGTCGTCGGACGCCACACCGACCACCTCCCCGCGCCCTTCGTCCACGCCGGCGGCCCGGCCCGGCCGACAGACGACGTGCGGAGGCTGCTCGCCCCGACCACGGTCGTCTTCCCGCGGTCCTCACCAGTAGTGCCGACGGCCGCCGACCGCGTGGCCGGCCGCGCCCAGGACCCACAGCACCAGGCCGATCACGGCGAGGATGATGCCGATGGTCCACAGAATGGATACGCCGGTGATGAAGCCGACGATGAGCAGGATGATGCCGAGGACGATCACGGTGGCCTCCGCTGCTGTAGTCCTTCCTTAACTGTGCGCTTGCGAAGGCCGTTTGTCGCCTGGAAGGGACGCCCTCCGGGTCAGTTCGTGACGGTGTGCGTGTCGGTGCCGGTGGAGCCCGCGAACTCCGTGCTGCCGGAGTAGACGGCGGTGACGGCGTGGGTGCCGGGGCCCAACGGGTTGTGGACGGTGGTGGCCGTGCCGTTGACGAGGGTGACGCTGACGGGAGAGCGGTTGCCGAGGGTGAAGGTGACGGTGCCGGTCGGGACGCCGGCTCCCGGCGGGACCGCCGTGACCGTCGCCGTCAGGGTCACTTTCTGACCCGTGTTCGACGGGTCGGGGGAGGAGACGACGCTGGTGGTGGACAGGGCCCGGTTCACGGTCTGGGTGTCGTTGCCGCTGGAGGCGGCGAAGCCGTTGCTGCCGATGTAGGCGGCGGTCACGGCGAACACGCCGCTTGCCCTGACGGTGTAGGCACGGGTGACGGTCGCGACGCCGTTGGTCAGGGTCGCGGTGACGGGCGAGGTGCCGTCGCCGAAGTTGAAGCTGACCGTGCCGGTCGGTGTGCCCGACCCGGGGGCGACCGGAGCGACGGTCGCGGTGAACGTCACCGGCTGGCCGACCACCGACGGATCCGGCGACGAACTCACCGACGTCGTCGTCGACACCCGGTCCACCGTCTGCGTGTCCGTACCGCTGGAACCGGCGAAGTTCACGGTCGCGCCGTACGTGGCGGTCACCGTGTAGGGACTGCCCGTCCTGACCGCGTAGGCACGGGTGACCGTCGCGACGCCGTTCGCCAGAGTCGCGGTGACGGGCGAGGTGCCGTCACCGAAGTCGAAGCTCACCGTGCCGGCCGGAGTGCCCGACCCCGGCGCGACCGGCGCCACCGTCGCCGTGAACGTCACCGGCTGACCCACCACCGACGGATCCGGCGACGAACTCACCGACGTCGTCGTCGACACCCGGTCCACCGTCTGCGTGTCCGTACCGCTGGAACCGGCGAAGTTCACGGTCGCGCCGTACGTGGCGGTCACCGTGTAGGGACTGCCCGTCCTGACCGCGTAGGCACGGGTGACCGTCGCGACGCCGTTCGCCAGAGTCGCGGTGACGGGCGAGGTGCCGTCACCGAAGTCGAAGCTCACCGTGCCGGTCGGAGTGCCCGACCCCGGCGCGACCGGAGCCACCGTCGCGGTGAACGTCACCGGCTGACCCACCACAGACGGATCCGGCGACGAACTCACCGCCGTCGTCGTCGACGCCCGGTTCACGGTGTGGGTGTCCGTACCGCTGGAGCCCGCGAACGAGATGTTCCCGCCGTAGGTGGCGGTGACGGTGTACGGACTCGCGGTCCTGGCCGTGTAGGGGCGGGTGATGGCGGCGCCGCCGTCGACGAGGGTGACGGTCACCGGGTTCGTGCCGTCGCCGAAGTCGAAGCTGACCGTGCCGGTGGGCGTACCCGCCCCGGGCGCGACCGGCGCGACGGTGGCGGTGAACGTCACCGGCTGACCCACCACCGACGGATCCGGCGACGAGCTCACCGCCGTCGTGGTCGACGTCCGGTTCAGGGTGTGGACCGTGGTGCCGCTGGAGCCCGCGAAGTCGGTGTCGCCGCTGTACGTGGCGATGACCGTGTCCGGGCCGTCCCTGCGGTCGGTGTAGGCCCGGGTGACCGTGGCGGTGCCGTTCGTCAAGGTGGCGGTGGCCGGGGTGGAACCGTCCCCCAGGAAGAAGGTGACCGTACCGGTCGGCGTGCCCGCCCCCGGCGCGGCCGGCGCGACGGTCGCGGTGAACGTCACCGGCTGACCCACCACCGAGGGGTCCGGTGACGCGGTCACCGTCGTGGTGGTGAGCGCCCGGTCCACGGCGTGGAGGTCGGTGCCGGTGGAGAAGACGAAGTCCACGTCTCCGCTGTACGTCGCGGTCGTGGTGTACGGACTGCCGGTCCTGGAGGTGTACGCGTGGGTGACGGTGGCGCTGCCGCCGGTCAGGGCGGCGGTGACCGGGAGGGTGCCGTCGCCGAAGTCGAGGACGACCGTGCCGGTGGGAGGGCCGGTCTCGGGGGCGACGGGCCCGGCGGGGTCGACCGTCACGGTGATGGTGACGGTCTCGCCGACCACCGACGGGCTCGGCGCCGCGGTCACGGTGGTGAGGGTCAGTGTCCGGCGCACCCTGTGGTCCTCGGTCGCGGTGGAGCCGGCGAAGTCCGCGTCCCCGCTGTAGGTGAGGGTGACCGGGTACGGGCTGCCGGCGGCGCTCGTGTAGACGTGTGTGGTGGCGGCGGCGCCGTCCGTGAGCGGCAGGGTGACGGGTGTGGTGCCGTCGCCGAAGTCGAGGGTCACCGTGCCGGTCGGGGCGCCGGCCCCGGGGGCGAAGGGCGTGACGGCCGCGACGGGCGCGACGACGGCGGTGTAGGTGACCGCCTCCCCCACCAGGGACGGAGCCGGCACGGCTGTCAGCTCGACGATCGTCGGAGCCTGGCCCACGGTGTGGGTGGCCGTCGTGGAGGAGCCGGTGAAGTCGTCGTCGTCATAGACGGCGGTGACCGGGTAGGACCCGGCGGCCGCGTAGGTGTGGGCGACCTGGGCGGTGCCGTCGATGACGCGTGCGGCGACCGGCGGTGTGCCGTCGCCGAAGTCGAAGACCACCGTGCCGGTCGGCACGTCGGCCCCCGGAGCGTCCGCCGCGACGGTCGCGGTGAAGGTGACCGCCTCGCCCGTCACGGACGGGTCGGGTGACGAACTGAGCGTGGTGGACGTGGATGAGGGGTTCACCGTCTGGAAGTCGTGTCCCACCGAGGAGCTGAACGTCGCGCCGTCGCCCGCGTAGGTGGCGAGGACGGGGTAGGGGCTGCCGGATCCGGACGTGTAGACATGGGTGGCGACGGCGGCTCCCTGCGACAGGGGCACCGGCGCCGACGCTGTGCCGTCGCCGAAGTCGAAGAGGACGGTGCCGGTCGGCGTGCCCGACCCGGCGGTGACGGTGGCGGTGAACGACACCTGCTGCCAGGTCGTCGACGGATCCGGTGCGGAGGCCACCGTCGTGGTAGTGATCTGGATCGTCGATCGCACCCGGTGGGTGCTGACATCGCCCGACGGCTCGAAGTCGGTGTCCCCGCTGTAGGCGGCGGAGATCGTGTAGTCGGCGTCGTCGGCCGGGTAGGTGTGGACGACCGTGGCCAGCCCGTTGACGAGGGGCTCCACGACGGTCGGTGAGCCGTCGCCGAAGTCGACGGTCACCGTGCCCGTGGGCTGTCCGACACCGGGGGCGGCCACGATGACCCGCGCGGTGACGGTCGCGTCCCCGTCGGGGGCGGAGGGCTCCGGTGAGGACAGGACGGACGTCGAGGTCGGCGCACGCACGACCGTCTGCTCGGCGGTGTCCGACGACGGAGCGAAGTCGTCGTCCCCGCTGTACGCGGCGGTGACCGTGTAGGGGCTGCCGCCGGTGCCGGAGTAGGCGTGCGTCGCCGTCGCCAGCCCGTCCACGACCACGGCGGTGACGGGGACGCTGCCGTCGCCGAAGTCGAACCAGACCGTGCCCGTGGGTGTGCCGGTGGCGGGGGCGACGGGCGCGACGGCCGCGGTGAACGTCGCTCTCTCTCCGACGACCGGAACCTCGACAGAGGAACTCAGGGTCGTGGTCGTGGGCGGGTCGAGGTAGGTGTAGGTCGGGCCCCTGCCGACGCCGCCCAGGGTGGTGACCACGACCGGCACCCGGATGCTGGGCCCGGGCGGGGCGGGCGGCGCGGGGGGCGCGGTGAAGACGAGTCGGGCGTCGGACACGACGGTCGGGTACACGCTGGTGGATCCGAGGCGTACTTCCCGGGTGGTGTACAGGCCGATGCCGGTGACGGTGACCGTGTTGCCGCCGGTGTTGGGCCCGGTGGAGGGCGAGACGGCGCGGACGCGCGGGGTGTCGAGATAGAAGAAGGCGCCGAGGGGGTGGGTGGCGCCGGCGATGATGACCCTGACCGGGACGACGCCGGTGCCGGCGGGGCTGACGGCGTTGATGGTGAAGTCGTCCACGACCGTGAACGAATCGGCCGGGCGGCTTCCGAACAGCACCTGAGTGGCGTGCAGAAAGCCTTTTCCGCTGAGGATGACCAGGTCGCCGCCCCCGGTGTGGCCCTGGTCGGGTGAGACCGGCACCGGGATGTTCAGCACGACGACCGTGTCGGCGCCGTTGTCGACCACGTAGAGGTGCCGGCTGTCGCGGGTGACGACGATCCCCCTCGGTGCGCTCAGTCCGGTGACGGTGGCGGCGCGCGTGTGGGTGGCCAGGTTGATCGCCACGACCGAACCCGAGCCGCTCTCGGTGACGTAGGCCAGCGCTCCACGGGGGCCCATGGCGATCGCGACGGGGGCGGCGAAGCCGCCGATGGTGGTGGCGACGGTGTACGTGGTGGTGTCCACGACGCTGACCGTGCCGCCGCTCTGGTCGGCGACGTACAGTCGCTGTCCGTCGATGCTGACGGCGATACCACGAGGGTTGGCGAAGCCGCCGATCGTGGCCGCGACCGTGTACGTCGAGATGTCGACGACCGTGACGGTGCCGCTGCCGAAGTCGCTGACGTAGACGTAGGGGGCGGCGTCGGGGGAGATCACGACGTTGTAGGGGGTGCTGCCCACCGCCACGGTCGTCAGGACGGTGCGCGTGGCGGTGTCCAGCACGACGAGGCTGTCGGTGTCCTGGCTCACCACGTAGGCATGGGCGCCGTCCAGGGAGAAGGCGACGCCCACCGGTGCGGAGATCCCCTCGATCGTCGCGGTGACGGTGTTCGTCAGGACGTCGATCACGCTGACCGTCCCGGAGTCGAAGTTGCCGACGTACGCCTCGCTCCCGTTGGGGTTGACGGCGACTCCCCAGGGGCCGGAACCCACGGTCACGGTGGCGGTGGCGGTCCGGGTGACGGGGTCCAGGACGGTGACCGTGCCCGAGTCGAAGTTCGTCACGTAACCCACGCGGCCGGCCCGGCCGAAAGCGATGACGAGGGGACCGTCGCCCACCGGGATGGCGGCGACCGGGTCTGCGGGGACGGTGACGCTCACGGCTCGCGGGTACGGAAGCAGATCGACGGACACGGGCGGTCCCCTCCTTCTGACGAACGGGTTCTGTGGCCGGCGGCGCCCGCCCGTGCGGCCCGGGGGCCGCGGGGCGGGCGCCTGGACGGCCCACCGGGGTGGCGGACGGTGGGCCGTCGCTCGAAGGGCGGGTCGGTTGCCGGGACCGGCGAGGTGGGTGAAGGCGCCTGGAGAGGGTTCGGGCCCATGGCCCGCGACGCCTCGCGTCTTCGGCGTGGACAAGAAGAAACCGGCAGGGCTGCCTGTCTCACGTCCCCCGACACGGGGATGGGCAGCCCGCCGGTTCGCCCTCCCAGTGACCCATAGGCCCCAACTCGCAGACAAGAGCCGTCAATTCGCATCACCCGAACGGAGTATCCGGCAGGGCGGGGGCGGTTGACGGAGCCTGCGAGTACTCCGTTCGGGTGATGCGCTTGACGGACTCTTGTCACTGAGTCGGCCCTATGGGTGACTTGAGAGTGTGAACCGGCGGGCCGCCCATCCCCGAGCCGGGGAAATCTGACGGGCGGCTGTCGCCGGTTTTCTGTTGGCCCACGGGACGATCGTGTTCCTGTGGCGCCGTCCGTCGGGCTCTCGCCGGTTCCTCGTGTGTCCCCATCGAGCAGCGAGGAGTACTGCCATGCCCATCTCTCCGAACCAGGGATCCACCGGCGGCGGCACGCTGGTGACCATCACGGGCACCAACCTGGCCAACACCACCTCGGTCAAGTTCGGCACCAAGTCCGCCACGAGCATCACCCAGGTCTCCCCGACCCAGGTCACCGCCGTCTCCCCCTCGGGAACCGGCACCGTCGGCGTCACCGTCACCACCCCCGGCGGCACCAGCAACCCCGTCCCCTTCTTCTACGTCGGCGCCCCCTTCAAGTCCTCCCTCGGCGCCACCTCCGGGCCCCTCGCCGGCGGCAACACCATCACCCTGACCGGCACCGGTCTGTCCACCGCCACCAGCGTCTCCTTCGGCGGAGTCACCGCCACCCCCACCGTCAACTCCGACAGCTCCCTCAGCGTCACGGTCCCCGCCGGAGCCGCCGCGGGCCCCGTCTCCGTCTCGGTCACCACCGCGGGCGGCACCAACAACGGCCTCAGCTACACCTACGTCGACGCCCCGACCATCACCACCGTCACCCCCACCTCCGGACCCACCTCCGGCGGCACCGCAGTCACCATCACCGGCACCAACCTCGACACCACCGACTCCGTCACCTTCGACGGCGTCCCGGCGCCCTTCTCCGTCATCAACACCACCACCCTCTCCGCCGTCACCCCGCCCGGCACCGCCGGGGCGGTCGACGTCGTCGTCACCAACCCCGCCGGCTCCGACACCGCCACCGACGCCTTCACCTACGTGGCGGGCCCCGGCATCTGACCGCCCGTCAGCCTCCCGCCCCGAGGAGGCGGTGAACCCCGTCCGGGCGGCAGTCCCCCTCCGCCCGGGCGGGCCCCGACGCGGCCGCGCCCCGAGCCGGCCCGTCGTCCGTGACTGCTCTCCCCCGTTCGCCTGCCTCAAGGAGTACATCACCATGGCTGCCCCTGTGGTCTCTTCGGTCAGCCCCAATCAGGGGCCGGCCGCCGGCGGCACCACCGTCACCGTGACCGGCACCGGATTCACCGGCGCCACCGCCGTCCGCTTCGGGACGAAGCTCGCGACCTCATTCACCGTCAACAGCGGCACGCAGATCACCGCGGTGGCCCCGTCGGGCTCAGGCACCGTCGTCGTGACGGTCACCACCAACCAGGGCACCAGCGCGCAGCAGGTCTCCTTCACCTACGCGGCGACGCAGGCTCCGACCCTGACCGGCATCTCGCCCGGCCAAGGACTCCCCGCCGGCGGCACGACGGTGACGCTGACGGGCACCAACCTCACCGGTGCGACGGCGGTCCGCTTCGACGGCGTCGCCGCCACCTCGTACACCGTCAACAGCAGCACCCAGATCACGGCGGTCACCCCCGCCCACGCGGCCGGCGCCGCCGCCGTCACCGTGACGACACCCAGCGGCACCAGCAACGCCCTCACCTTCACCTACCTCACCGCCCCGTCCGTCACCGGCCTGTCGCCGAGTCAGGGCCCGGCGTCCGGCGGGACCACGGTGACGCTGACGGGCACCAACTTCACCGGTGCGACGGAGGTGCGCTTCGACGACGTCGCCGCCACCTCGTTCACCGTCAACAGCGCCACCCAGATCACCGCCGTCACCCCCGCGCACGCGGCCGGCGCCGCCGCCGTCACCGTGACGACACCCGGTGGCACCAGCAACCCCGACAATCCGAGCGCGTACTTCTTCTTCGCCGCCGCGCCCTCGCTGACCGCGCTCACCCCCGGCCTCGGGCCGACGGCGGGCGGCACCACGGTCACGCTCACGGGCAGCGATCTGCTCGGCGCGACGGCGGTGCGGTTCGACGGCATCGCCGCCACCTCGTTCACCGTCGACAGCAGCACGCAGATCACCGCGGTCGCCCCCGCGCACGGGGCCGGCGCGGCCGCCGTCACCGTGACGACCGCCGGCGGCACCAGCAATCCCCTCGCCTACGCCTACCTCGCGGCGCCCTCGCTGAGCTCTCTGGTGCCGACGCAGGGGCCGACGCACGCCGGGGCCGTCGTCACGCTGACCGGGGCCAACCTGACCATGACCAGCAGCGTGCGCTTCGGCGCCACGCCCGTCTCGTTCACGGTGGTCTCGCCGACCCAGATCACGGCCGTGGCCCCGGCGGGCCCGTCGGGTCCTGTCACCGTCACGGTCGTCACCCCGGCCGGCACCAGCAACGGCCTGATCTACGCCCGGACCGACGCCCCCGTCATCTGACCCGGAGATCAGACGGACGCCCTCGCCGGCGTGTCGCTGCGGTCCGCCGCCTCCTGTGCGACGACACGGCGGCGGCGTACCGGCATGCCGAGGGTCGGGTTGGCGACGCCCCAGGCCGCGCCCTTGCACACCAGTTCCTTGTACAGGGCGGCGAGCCTGCCGGTGAGGGCCGCGTCGACGGCTCGGTCGTCGGCGGTGACGTACTGGATGAGGCCTTCCCTGCGGCCCAGCGAGACGCACTGGTTGAAGTAGCGGATCGACTGCTCGGGGACCTTTCCGCCGGTCAGGCGCGCCGCGATGGCGTCGGCGGCCTGCCAGGCGGCGGGGACGCCCGAGGCGCACGACATGCGCAGCGGCTTTCCGTCGGGGCCCGGCGCCCATGCCGCGTCGCCGACGGCGTACACGTCGGGGTGCGACACGGAGCGCATGGTGCCGTCGACCACGATCTGGCCCCGTTCGGTGACCTCCAGGGTGGTGGCCCGCGCGATCGGGTGGACCGCGAAACCGGTGGTCCACACGGTGACCGCGGCGGGGACGGCCTCGCCGTCGGCGGTGACGACACGGTCGGCTTCGACGCGGGTCACGGCGGTGTGCTCGTGCACGGTGATGCCCAGCTTGCCGAAGACCTCGCGCAGGTGCCCGCGGGCCTTGGCCGAGAGCCAGTCGCCGAGGCCGCCGCGGGCGGCGAGGGCGACGTCGAGGTCCGGGCGGGCCTCGGCGATCTCGGTCGCGGCCTCCACGCCGGTCAGGCCGCCGCCGACGACGACCACCGGCGCTCCGGCGTCCAGGGCGGCCAGACGGTCGCGCAGCCGGAGCGCGTCGGCGCGGCCGGCGACGCCGTGGGCGTGCTCGGCGGCGCCGGGGACGCCGAGGTCGTCCCAGCCGCTGCCGAGGGCGTACACGAGGGTGTCGTAGTCGAGTTCGCCTGCGGCGCCGTCCGCGTCGACGACGGCGACGGTCTTGCGGTCGACGTCCACGCCGGTGACCCGGGCGAGCCTCAACTCGACGCCGGTGCCCGCGAACATCTCGGTGAAGGGCCGGGGCTTGAGTTCCTGGCCGACCGCGAGCTGGTGCATCCGCACCCGCTCGACGAAGTCGGGCTCGGCGTTGACGAGGGTGATGTGGACGTCGTCCCGGTGCAGCCGCCTGGCGAGACGGCCGGCCGCGATCGCTCCGGTGTAGCCGGCGCCGAGGACGATGATGCGGTGCTGCATGTGCGTGCTCCTGTCTGCGCGGTCCGCCCTTGGTCTTGCGCGGTTTCGCCTCTTGAACCGGGCAGCCCTCGGTTTCCTGACAGGAAGCAGATGTGAAGCACGTCACATGTCGGCGGTGGGCCGCACCGCGGTCAGAACATGCGGAGCAGGGGCTCCCCGTGATCGGCGGCGGCCCACACCTCGGTCGCGCGCGCGAGCTTGTCGGGATTGGCCTGGCTGCGGAACGCCGCGATGCCCTCGGCGGTGATCTCCAGGCACATGACGCCGACGACCCTGCCCTCGACGACCGCCACGACGGCGGGGCCGCCGTTGGCCGTCGTGATGTACATGTCGGCCGCGCCGCCGATGAGGGCGCGCTTGGCGGGTGCGGGCTTGAACAGGCCGCGCATGAACTTCGCGACCGCGAGGGCGCCTTCGAAGCCCTTGGTCCGTGCCGGGACCTTCCCGCCGCCGTCGCCGACCGCGACCGCGTCGGACGTGAGCAGCCGCACGAGCGGCTCGGTCCGCCCGCTGGTGGCGGCGGCCAGGAACTCCTCGACGATCGCGCGGGCGGCCGCTTCGTCGACCTCGGCGCGGGCCTTGCCGTCCGCGATGTGCTTCTTGGCGCGGTGGAAGATCTGCTGGCTGGCGGCCTCGCTGAGGTCGAGGATCTCGGCGATCTCGCGGTGCGGGTAGTCGAAGGCCTCCCGCAGCACGTACACCGCGCGCTCGTTCGGCGTGAGCCGTTCCATGAGGGTGAGGACCGCGTACGAGACCGACTCGCGCTGCTCGGCGGTGGCGGCCGGGCCGAGCATCGGGTCCCCGTCCAGCAGCGGTTCGGGGAGCCAGCGGCCCACATAGGTCTCGCGGCGCGCGCGGGCCGAGGCGAGCTGGTTGAGGCACAGGTTGGTGAGCACCTTCGTCAGCCAGGCCTCGGGGACCTCGACCCGCTCGACGTCGGCGGCCTGCCAGCGCAGGTATGTCTCCTGCACGGCGTCCTCGGCCTCGCCGGCGGAGCCGAGAAGGCGGTAGGCGATGGCCTCCAGACGGGGCCTCGCGCTCTCGAACCGGTCCACGTCCTGCAGGGTCAGCGGCATGGTCGGGATCCTAGCGGGACGAGGGTGCGCGCCCGCCTCTTCCCCCCTCGCGCGGGGCCGTGAGGGCGGCGTTGTCAGTGGCGTCCGCCATGATCGGGGGCATGAACGAGATCGACACGGTCGCCCCCGGAGCCGCCTGCGTGTGGGACCGGTTCGCCGTTCCCGCCGCTCTGCAGGGTCTCGTCGGGGCGGCGGGCCACTGGCACGCGGGCTGCTTCGCCGAGATCACGCGCATCGGCCGCTTCATCGAGGGCAGTTGGGCGCCCGGGCCGGGTGAGGCCGAGGTCCGTCCGACCGCGGCGGGCAGCTGGACCGAGGTCATAGGGCGCGTGGGCGCGCTCGCGCTGCGGGCCGCCGCCCCGGCGACGAGGCCGGAGCGCCGGGAGGTGCTGCTGGAGTTCCTGCGGACCTGGGCGCGGACGCCGTTCGCCGACCCGGCCTACCGTTTCCGTTTGGGCCGGCTCGCCGGAACGACCTCGTTCAGCGTGCGCGACGACGGGGGCGCTTCGTTCGGCCTGCATCTGCCGGCCGCGCGCACGACGCGCTACTTCGAGGCGCTGCTGCCCGGCGGCGAGGCCGCCCCGCGCCCCGAGGAACCGCTCGACGTCATGGACTGTCACCGCGGCTGGGGCGACCCCGGGCAACTGCTGCGCCTGGTGGAGCTGGTCCGGGAGCGGGGGCCCGCCCCCTGGGACGCGGACGCCGTCGTCGCCCTGAGCGAGGCGACCGGCCTGAGCCGCCCCGCCGCGGCCCTCGTCCTGGGGGGAAACCCCGGGGCGAGCGGCTACTACACCCCGTTCCTCGACGAGCACGAGCGCGCGGTCCTGGGCTACAAGGTCGGCGAACTCGATGCGGCGCGCGGCGAGTTGCAGATGCTCCGCGACGGTGACCGGCTCGATCTGCTGGCCGACGTGATGCCGGCGGACCCGGCGGACCTGTGGGAGCCGGGCGGGCTCGCCCGTGTCGCTGAGCGCACCGCCGAGGCGTGGATCGAGCAGCACGGCGCCGGCCCGAGCGCGCCGTACGGCACCTGGCAGGCCGCGGTCGCCCTGCGGACGCGGATGCCGGCGACCCATCTGTGCCACCTGTTCCTCGACCCGGCCCGGGCCACCCTGCCGTCGGGTTTCTACCTGCGGGTCCGGCCGTGCCCGCCCGAGCACCGCCGACTGCGCACCGCGTGGGACGTCATGAGCGCCTACGACTCCGAGACCCTCGTGGAGGCCGTCTTCGCGGGCCTGTCGTGGGCGTACGCGGACCTTCCGGCCGGCGATCCGGTGCGTGC
Organism: Streptomyces sp. NPDC002566; assembly: GCF_042889585.1. Taxonomy (NCBI): domain Bacteria; kingdom Bacillati; phylum Actinomycetota; class Actinomycetes; order Kitasatosporales; family Streptomycetaceae; genus Streptomyces; species Streptomyces sp. NPDC002566. The sequence goes on from NZ_JBIARD010000007.1 coordinate 350,651, forward strand.
CGGGGCGCCGGAGGTCGTCCGCCAGTTGCGCAAGGTCCTGGCGGGCGGGGACTCGCCCGCCAGGATCCTGCACTCGGGGGTGATGCGCGGCAGCCGCGGCAGCCGGCGCTGGGACTGGCTCACGGGCGGCCCCTGCGACCGCGTCATGGCGCGCATCACCGCCGACGACCTGCCCGCCGGGCGCTACGAGTCCGATCCGCGGGCCTGCGCCCCCGAGGTGGTCGCCGACGTCGTCGCCGGCCTCGGACTGTCCGAGGACGCCGCCGTCCTCTATCTCCAACTCCTGCTGCTGCCCGTGCCGTCGGACCGCAACGTACGGCGCTGGAACGGCTGGACGCCGGCCCGCCACAGGACGGCCGCTGCTGAACTGGCCTCGCGGGGGCTGGCGGTGGAGGATCGTCGCGCCCGTGCGGGACGTTCGCTGTTCCTGCCCGGCCCGTGGGCCCGGGCCAAGAAGCCGCTGCCGCCGATGGAGACATGGAAGGCGCCCGTGCTGGGGGCGCGGCTCAGCCCCGACGGGGGAGAGGTGCGGGAGTTCGATCTCCTGCCCGGCGCACTGCCCGAACTGTTCGCGCGGGTGTGGGAATCGATACGTGACGGGAAGGGCCCGGCGGCCTGAGAGCCGGTGGCTCAGACCTCTTCCGGTGAGGTCTCCCGACTCGTGGCGTCGGTGTCGCCGTCGCCTTCGCCGTCGTGGTCATGGTCGTCGCTGGCAGGGATGGAGTACCGGTCGAGGGTGCGGTACACCACGAGGCTCTTCACCTCGTACGACATCTTCGTGGTGGCGGGGCCCGGAGCCGGGTGGTAACGGCCCGCGCACACCGAGAGGTTGACGATGAGGTAAGCGCGCCACTCGCGGCCGACGCCCTGTCCGTCGGCGAAGACCTGCTTGCCGTTCAGCGACCAGACGACGCTGCGCCGGCCGAAGGTCACGCTGAGATCGACGATTCCGCCGGGGCGGACGGTCCGGTCGCGCAGGTAGCGGTTCGCGGGCCGCACGTGGTTGGTCAGTTCCAGCAGGTCGGGATTGTCGGGGTGGTACTCGAAGACGTCCACCTCGTTGTCGCCGTCCCGCCAGGTCCAGATCGCCGGCCAGGCGCCCACTTCGGTGGGCAGACGCACCCGGGCGTCGAGGCGGTCCCCGGTGCGGACCATGAACCCGTCGGCGCTCCCCTCGGTGGTCAGCAGGCCCGTGTCCCACAGGCCGTCGGGTCTGCGCGTGGCTCTGAACGTGCCGGTGCGGGAGTACGACGGGTCCGCGGTCAGGTAGTCGAGTTTGTTGTCGCCCCGGTTGGTGGGACCGCCGCCCGGATAGGCCCAGGAGCGTCCGGCGACCCATTGGCGCTCGGAGGCGAAATCAGCTGTGAAGACGACTGCGCTCATCGCAGCCTCCCTCCGTCAAGAGGTACTGCATCGCATGCCGGTGTTCTCCCCTCACGTGACCCGGTTATGTGGTGCGCCGCGTGACTGGGCCCGTGATTCACCCGGGCGGGTGAGGGGGCATGTGTCGGCAGGGTCATCCGGTGGCGCGGTGCGGCGAGTTGACGGTGGGACGCCGGCGTCGAGGGCCTGTGGAGCGGCCGGCGGGGTTACTTCTGTCCCGGGCTCGGCTCACCCGGATGCTGCGCACCGAGGAGGAGTTGCGGCGCTCGGTGGTCTTCCAGGTCACCGTCTTCGGCGGGTTCAGCGCCGCCTGGACCGCGCTGGCTCTCCTGGTCGCCGGCCCCCGGTACGGCATGGGCGCGCATGGCGGTGGGGCTGCTGGCGCTGATAGGGGCGGGCAGCATGTTCTGCGCGCCTGCGGCGGGGCGTTGGGTGGACCGGCTGGGCGCGGACCGGGTGAACCTGTGGTGCGCCCTGGCCGCCCTCGCCGCGGCGGCGGTGCTCACCGGGGACTCGCTGGGCGGGGCGCCGGGGCTCGTGGCACTGGCCGCCGGACTGCTCCTGCTGGACGTGGCGGTGCAGTGCGGGAACCCGTACCCCGACCGGGGCGTTGACCGGACGGCGACCGGGGCCGGGCGGTCGGCGCGACTTGTACGAGGGGCGGGGGCAGTGCGGCGGATGGATGACGGGGAGCTCGTGACGGCGGTCAGGCGGGGCGACGCCAAGGCCGTGAGACGCGCGCTGGAGGGGGGTGCGTCCCCGGACGCGGCTGCGGAGGACGGGCTGCCGGTGCTGTGCCTGGCGGTCGCCGGCTATGACACCGCCGTCGCCAAAGTGCTGGTCGAGGGCGGTGCGGATCAGGACCGCAGGCTGCCGGACGGAACGACTCCCTTGCTCCGAGCGGTCGACAGCGGTTCTCCCTCGCTGGTGGCAGCCGTGCTGGGCCGCGAGCCACGGCTGCGCCTGCCTGAGGCCGACAGAGCACAGCTGCTCGCCGTGACCCGGGACTGGTACGAGCGGGGCGCGGAAGAGGTGCTCAGGGAGAGAACGAACGCGACCGGCCCGGCGACACACGTACGGGTCATGGACGACGAGTTCGACCATGTGACCGAGCTGACGCTCGGCGGCCACAGGGTACGCGCCGGGCACGGCGCGATCCTGACGGACCTCGAGTGGGCCTTCCGCGTCCTGACGCCCGTCGACGAGTTGGTCGCCCGGGCCGTGGGGGCGGGCGACCGTCGCCATGTCGACTGGTCGTCCGTTCAGTCGGTCTTCAGGCAACGCCGCAGCAGGCAGACGTGGTCGGCCCTGACGGCGTACCGACGTGCCCCGGCCCGCGAGGCGCGGCTCTTCGTCCTCGATGCCCTCAACATGTCCCTGCTCTCCTGGCACCGGCCACGGGACTCCCATGAGCAGGAGATGACGCACCTGCTCCTGTCGTGGGCCGACGAGGGGGAGGAGGACTCCGAGGTCCTCGCCGAGCTGTTGTACACCCTGAGCGAGACGATGTGTTCCGAGTCAGCCGGGGTGGGACTTGGATTCGTCGGGCACCGGGATCCGCGCGTCCGCGCCCGTGCCGCCTCCCTTCTGCTCGATCGCGGCACCGCGCGGCCTTCTCTGGACGTCACGGCGCGGACTGCCCTCCTGGCGCTCGCCGCGGACCGGGACCCGGGCGTGCGCGCCGAAGCCGGATCGGTCTTGTGCCTGGCTCACGACAAGAGCGACACGGTCACAGCCGCCGTCGTCAAGTCGCTCAGGGATCCGGAGGCGTCGGTGCGGGGCGCCGTCGCGGACACTCTTGCGGACCTCAGGAACTGCGACGGCGGCTGCGGGGTCTGCGCGGGCCCCCCAGGGGCTGTCGCAGACGCCCTCGTCGCCCTGCTCGACGAGGAGGACTTCCTCACCCGGCTCAACGCTGCTTACGTACTCGTCCGGCGGGACGATCCGCGGGCCGGCGAGGCGATCGAACGGGTGGGACCGCCGCCCGGTCCTGGCTTCGCGATCGACCACCGTCTGTCCGCGCTCTGGACGTGGCAGCGGGAGCAGGGCGAACCGTCCGCTCCCGTCGCCCTCCAGCCCTCCTCGGCGTCGGCGCCCGGGAGCGGGGAGGCGGGCGACCTCGTCTGACGCACCGCCGCGAAGACGCCGTGGCGGTCAGTGGGCGGACGGGAGCGGGTGGGTGGGGGGATGTGTGGCCAGGGTGTCGGCCCAGGCTTGCAGGGAGGGGTCGGCGAGGGTGGGGCCGGACCAGTCGTGGTCGAGGACGGTGTGCGGGAGGGACGGTACGACCGCGACGTAGAGGCCGGCCGCCCGGGCCGCCGAGACGCCCGTCGCCGAGTCCTCGAAGGCGACGGAACGCTCCGGCCGCGCGCCGAGCGCCTCACACGCCGTCAGGTAGAGGTCCGCCGCGGGCTTGGGGCGGCTCACCTCGTCGGCGGCGAAGGTGTGCGTGAAGTAGTCGGCCAGCCCTGCGGATCGCAGTGCCCGGTCCAGCAGGTTCCGGGGACTGTTGCTCGCGACCGCGACGGGCACCGCGGCCCGGCAGGCGCGGACCAGCTCCACCGCGCCGGGCAGCGCGGCCGCGCCCCGGGCGAGTTCCGCGCTGACCCGTTCGAGGAGTTCGGCGGCGAGTTCGGGGCCGGCTCCGGGCCGGCCGAAGTACTCGGCCATCACCTCGGCCGCCCCTTCCAGGGTGCGGCCGAGGACCAGCGCCTTCTGCTCCGGACCGAAGGGGTGGCCGTGCGCGGCGAAGAGCGCCGTCTCGGCCACGGTCCAGCAGGGCTCGGTGTCGACCAGCAGGCCGTCGCAGTCGAAGACGACGGCTTCCGGGCCGGTGGGGAGCGGGCGCATGCGCGTGTCCTTCCGTCGGTGGTCGTGCACGGGGGGGGCCACGAGGAGTTCGTGGCGATCATGGTCGCTCACCGTACGGATGGAGCCGCCGAACATCCAGTTTCCTGCCCGATCTCGGGCAGGAGAGCGCCATTCAAGCGCTCTCCTGCCCACTGGCGGTGGTTGCGCCGCGCTGATCCCATCGACCCCGCCCCCGCGCGTCGCCACGCCGTTCGACTCCCCCAAACGCCGCCCGGCGCTCACCGGCAAGAGTGGCGCGGACGGGTGTCGGCGCCCACGACCGGAGGAGTGCGCGAAGGGCCGAGGGGTGGCGCGGGCAGGTGGGCCGAGGCGGGGAACACGGGTGCGGCGCACGGTTTCCGAGGGGGCGTCAGGCGGGTTCGGCGGCATACCTGTTGCGCCTTTCGGGGGAAACCGCTCCGGGATGCGGCGCGCCTCACCCCGGCGAAGACTGTCGGCATGCTCACCCCCTCCGGCTTCCGCCCCCTCACGCGATCGAGGTTCCCGATGACTCCGCGCCCCGCCGCCCGCCCGTCTCACGGAACGGGGCACGGCTCCGTCCCGCCCGCCGCCGGCGGCAACGGCGGCGCCCGTCCGCGCGGGGGGCGGATACGCCTGGCGCTGGCCTGCTCGGCGGCCGGAGTGATACTCACGGGCTGCTTCGCCGGCGGTGACGGTGCGACCGGCGACCGGGACGCAAGCACCTCGGCGCAGGAGCGAGCGGCCGCGCGGGCGGCCCAGGGCAAGCCGTCGGCCTCGGCCTCGCCCGGCAGGCACGGACCGTCCGGGCCCGGCCGGCGAAGGCCGAACCCGAGGGACGCCAACAGTGTGCTCGCCCGGTCGCTCGAACCGGTGCGGGCGCACGGCGGCACGCAGGTGTCGGTCGCGGTGCTGGAGCCCAGCACCGGCCGGCAAGCGGTGTACGGCCCACAGACGCACATCACGGCGAGCGTGGCGAAGGTGAACATCCTGGCGGCCCTGCTGCTGCTCGCCCAGCGCGAGGGGCGGTCGCTCACCGAGTGGGAGACCACCACCGCGGCCGCGATGATCCAGAGCAGCGACAACGACTCGGCGGACGCCCTGTGGCGGCGTATCGGCGGCGCCGAGGGACTCGCCGAGGCGAACAAGACCCTGGGACTGACCTCGACCCGACCGGGACCCGACGGCCACTGGGGTCTGACGCGCACCACCGCGGCCGATCAACTCACCCTGCTGAAAGCCGTGTTCGAGGACCGCTCACCGCTCAGCCAATCCTCACGCCGCCTGATCCAGGGGTTCATGGGGCGGATCGACCCCGACCAGGCCTGGGGGGTGTCCGCGGAAGGCAGTCGCTGGCAGCTCAAGAACGGCTGGCTCCAGCGCTCCCGGTCCCAGCGCTGGGCCATCAACAGCATGGGCCGGGTCAAGGCCCACGGAAGCACGTTCTATGTCGCCGTCCTCTCCCACGGCAGCCCGACCATGTCCCACGGCATCTCGGCCGTGGAACGGGCGACCCGCACGGCGGTGCACACACTGTGCGGCACTCCCCCGCCGGTGGCGCCGATCATCGGCTGACGGAGATCCCGGAGTAGGAATACCCCCCGGGGGTATCCTGTTCCCGTGTGTGGAAGAACAGGTCCAAGCCACGCACGATGGGATGGGAACGGGAGAAGCCATGACTCACGGCGATCACCACACCGGCACCGCGCACGACCACACCGGCCGTACGGCCGACCCTCACGGCGGCGATCACGGCGGCCACGCGAAGGGAAACGGGGCCTCATGGAGCACGGCGGCGAAGGCGACGTTGCACTGCCTGGTCGGGTGCGCCGTCGGTGAGATCCTCGGGATGGCCGTCGGCACGGCCCTGCTGTGGGGCAACGTGCCGACGATGATCCTCGCGATCGTGCTCGCGTTCGTGTTCGGCTACTCGCTCACGTTGTTCGCGGTCCGCCGGGCCGGCCTCGACCTCAGGTCGGCGATCAAGGTGGCACTGGCCGCCGACACCGTCTCCATCGCCGTCATGGAACTGGTCGACAACGCCATCATCGCCGTCACCCCGGGCGCGATGGACGCCCAGCTCTCCGACGGCCTCTTCTGGTCGGCACTGCTGGGCGGCTTCGCCATCGCGTTCCTGGTCACCACGCCCGTCAACAAGTGGATGATCGGCCGAGGCAAGGGCCACGCGGTCGTCCACGCCTACCACTGACAGCCACCGGGTCGAGCAAGGCCGGCAGAGAGCCGCAAGACGCCGAACGCCGACCCTTCGTCAGGAATGCCGCGCCGGCTTGCGTACGATGAGCGCCATGACAGCCCGCGCGCCCCAGCGCAGCCCGCGACCGCCCCTCGGGCGGTGGCGGGCGTTGCTCGTGCTCGGGCTGCTGGCGGGGCTGTTCGGCATGCACGCGCTGGCGCCCGGCGGCGGGCTCCACGAACATGCCGCGCACGCGCGCGAGATGACGGTCGTCAGCGCAGGCCACGACGGCTGCTCGGGGGACTGCGGCACCGGTCACGCCCAGCACGCCGACCCCACCTGCGCGTCGGGGGCGGTGAGCGGCGGGCCGGTCCTGCCGGGCCTCGTGCCCGACCCGGCGGCCGTGCCGGCAGGCGTCAGCACCCTTTGCTCGTACGCGACCTCACCCCCGGACGGGGCCCGCGCGCCCCCGTCCCTGGCGGAACTCCAACTCCTGCGGATCTAGACACCGCACGGCGCCACGTCCACAGCTCTGCGACGCGGCGCCCGCCGGAACGTCCTGATCACACCCTGAAGCACAGCAGGAGTACCAGCATGCGCAACACCCGTACCACCCTCACCCGTCGGGCCGCCGTCGCGGCCGCGTCCGTCACCGCCGCCCTCGTCCTCGCCGCGTGCGGGAGCGACGGCAGTGGGCACGGCGGCGGCCACGACTCCGCGTCGTCGGCGCCGTCCGCGACCTCCTCGTCCTCGGCGGGCGCCGACGCCGCGGCCGGCGCGCACAACGACCAGGACGTGGCCTTCGCGCAGGGCATGATCCCCCACCACCGGCAGGCCCTGGAGATGGCCGGTCTGGCCGCCGGCCGGGCGTCCTCCGCTCAGGTCAAGGACCTCGCCGCCCGGGTGGAGAAGGCGCAGGACCCGGAGATCAAGACCATGACCGGCTGGCTGAGGTCCTGGGGGCAGGAGGCTCCCAGCGGCACCGGTTCGATGCCGGGCATGGACCACTCGGGGCAGGGCGGGACGTCCGGCGGCCATGACATGCCCGGGATGATGGACGGTAAGGACATGGACCGGCTGGAGAAGGCGTCCGGCGCGGACTTCGACACCATGTTCCTGACCCTGATGATCGAGCATCACGAGGGCGCCGTGCAGATGGCCGCCACCCAGAAGGAGAAGGGCGCCTACGGACCCGCCAAGGCCATGGCCGACGACATCGTCACCGGTCAGAGCGCGGAGATCGCCGAGATGAAGAAGCTCCTCGGCCAGGGCTGACACCCGGTGAGAGGGAGGGGGCCGGGGCCGGTGGAACCGGCGCCGGCCCCCTCCCGGCCCGCCGCGTGTGACCGAAACGTGAAGAACCGGGGGGCCGGTTGATGCGCCGGTCCGTTGTGCGAGAGGGTGGGGCATTCCTCCAGTGGGAAGGTGACCGGCCCCGCCGAGTACGGGGCCGATGATCATGACGAGTGTGGATGGCTCCTCGCGCACGGCGCAGGGCCTGTTGTCCTCCGTGGGTGCTTCGTGGATGCGGGCGCCCTATCCCGCGTTGGTCGCCGACGCGAACGGCTTCGTCGTCGAGGCCAACGAACAGGCCGCCCGGCTCTTCCCGGACGCGGCCCCCGGAGCGCGGCTCGCACAGGTCGCGCCCGAGTGGCTCGTGGAGGGACACAGGATCGCCCTGGCCGGCGGCGAGGACACGGTGAGCGCCGTGCGCGGCCGGCACGGTCCCTGGACGCTGGAGGCGCACGCGACGCCCGGGGCGGACGGGCAGGTGGTGTGGTGGCTCGTCGACGACACCGACCGGTCGCTGGCCGAGGCGGCGCTGCGCAGTGAGCAGGAGCGCACCCGTTTCCTCGCCGAGGCGTCCAGCCGGCTGCTCGCCTCGCTGAACGTCGAGCGGTGCATGGACGTGGCGGTGGAGCTGGCGGCCGAGTATCTGGCCGACGCCGCCGTCCTGATCGCGCCCGCCTCCGGTAAGCGTCACCCGGTGGCGACCTGCGTCGGCGGCGAGGTCGCGTACCGGTCGGCGCGGATCGACCCGGCGGCCGTCCCCGGGCTGGCCGAAGCGTTGCAGGGGTTCCCGCCGGTGCCGTCCCGGTGGATCGACCCGGCCTCACTGCCGCCCTGGGTGACGCCGGACGGCTTCGACGGGCCCGTGGGGTCGGTGGTGGTCACTCCGCTGCCCGGCCACGGGGTCCCCGCGGGAGCGATGATCCTGCTGCGGCGCGACGACCACGCCGCTTTTGACGCCTCCGAGGAGGTCTTCGCACGGGTGTTCGCCGCCCGCGCGGGCGCCGCGCTGTCCGCGGCCCGTCTGTACCGGGAGCAGAGCGGCATCACGGCGACGCTCATGGCCGAGCTGCTCCCGCCGACGCTGCGGCAGGTGCACGGCGTGGAGTTCGCCGCGGGCTACCGGGCCTCGCAGGACGCCGAACGCGTCGGCGGTGACTTCTACGACGTCCATCCGGGCACCGGTCCCGGCGAGGAGACGCTGGCGGTCCTGGGCGACGTGTGCGGCAAGGGGCTGCAGGCCGCCGTGCTGACGGGGAAGATCCGCAGCACGCTGCAGGCGCTGCTGCCGCTGGCCGACGACCACCAGCATCTGCTGCGCCTGCTCAACGGGGCGCTGCTCAGCAGCCACCACACCCGCTTCGCCACCCTGGTACTGGCGTCCGTCCGGCGGCGCGGAGGCGTCACGCATCTCAGGCTGACCAGCGCCGGCCACCCCGCGCCGCTGGTCGTGCGCAACGACGGCACGGTCCGGGAGGCGCCGACCTCGGGCACGCTGATCGGCGCCTTGGCGGACGTCAGGGCGCACACCGTCGACGTCGACCTGCAACCCGGAGAGACGTGCCTGCTGTTCACCGACGGCGTCACCGAGGCGCGGGGCGGTCCGCTGGGCGATGTGCTGTTCGGCGACGCGAGGCTGAGGGCCGCGCTCGCCGAGTGCGCCGGCATGCCCGCCGAGGCCGTCGTCGAGCGGATCCAGATGCTCACCTCGGAATGGATCGGCGACAACCGGCACGACGACATAGCGGTCCTGGCGATCACCGCGCCCCGCACCACGCATCTGACGGCGGTGGACGGACACACCCCGGGCAGGTACACGGCATGACGGACACCACCATGGTCAGGGACGCGGGCGCGCTGCTCGCGCGGGCCCGCGAGGAGCTGTGGCAGGCGGTGTGCGAGCGGGACGAGTTCGCCGCCGGCCGGACCGTGTTCGCCGCCCTGGACGCGGGCGCCGACGCTGAGGACGTCCTGCTGGACGTCATCGCCGCCGTGCAGCACAAGGTGGGCGCCGAGTGGGCGGCCGACCGGTTCACCGTCGCTCAGGAGCACGCCGCGACGGCGATCCACGAGCGGATCATCGCCGCCATGGCCCACCGCACCCCGGCGGCGCCGGCTTCCGCGACGGCCTCGACGGTGACCGTGGCGTGCGTGGACGGCGAGTGGCACGCGCTGCCGGCCCGGCTGCTGGCCGAGGTCCTGCGCCACCGCGGCCACCGGGTGGACTTCCTCGGCGCGCAGGTCCCCACCCAGCATCTGATGGCCCATCTGCACCGGACCGCGCCCGCCGCCGTGGCGCTGTCCTCCTCCATCCCCACCCGTCTGCCCACCGCGCACACCGCGATCACGGCCGTGCAGGCGGTCGGCATCCCGGTGCTCGCCGGTGGCGCCGCCTTCGGCGCCGACGGCCGCTACGCCCGGCTGCTGGGCGCGGACGCCTGGGCTCCCGACGCCCGCGCCGCCGCCGGCCTGCTCGCCCGCGGACTGACCCGGCCGTCGCCCGGCGCCGTCCGGCAGACCGTCGAGGACCTGCCGCACCTGAGCGACCAGGAGTACACCCTCGTGGCGCGCGGCAAGCGGCGGCTGGTGCGCGGCACGCTGGCCGGGCTGGAGGAACGGCTGCCCGCGATGCGCGCCTACACCGACGCCCAGCGCGAACGCACCGCCGAGGACATCGCGCACATCGTCGACTTCCTCGCCTGCGCCCTGTACACCGACGACAGCGCGCTGTTCACCGGCTTCCTGGACTGGACGGGCGGCATCCTCGAGGCCCGGCGCGTGCCCGCCCAGGTTCTCGACCCCGGCCTCGCCCTCCTCCAGGAGGAGTTGAAGGACTTCCCCCGAGCCCTCGACTTCCTCTCCCTGGGCCGCGCCGCCCTGCGCCGGCGCGGCACCCGTCCCCCTGCCCCCGGACCCCACGACGACGTATGACCACGACACCCGACGACACCTTCGACCTGTCCACCGCCGTGGACGCCGCCGGCGATGCCCGCATCCGCATCACCGGCGACCTGGACTGGGACAGCGCGGACGACCTCACCGAGGCGGCCCGCGCGTGTCTGCGCGCGGACCCGCCGCCCCGTCAGCTGCGTCTGGAGTGCGCCGCGATGACGCTGTGCGACTCGCTCGGCCTGGCCGCCCTGCTCATGGTGCGGCGCGAGGCGACCGCGGTGGGCGCCCGACTGCACCTGGACGACCGTCCCGCGCACCTCGAACGCCTCCTGGAGGTGACCGGCACCGCCCACGTCTTCACCGACGAGGGTGAGACCGCGGGCGCTGCGACCACTGACGAACCGGAGCGGACCGAGTCCGCGCGGCCGCCCCGGGCGCCTCACGGCTCCTGACGACCGGCCGGCTCGGCCCGTGACCGGCCGGGTCCGGGCCGGCGTCCGCCGGTCTGTTCGCATGATCGGACGACAGCCCGTGCCCCGGCTTCCTCACCCGCCCGGCGTCCTGTGAGAATGCGCGAATGGACGACGAAGCCGAGATCACCGTGGACATGATCGAGAACGTGCTGATCGTACGCGTCAGCGGTGAGTTCGACGCGGACGAGGCCGACACAGCGGCCCGAAGTCTCGCCGTTCCCTCGGAGAGACCGGCGGCCTCCGAGAGAGCGGCCGTCGCCACGGTGGTCGACCTCTCCGGGGTCACCTTCGCCGACTCCTCCCTGCTCCACTCGCTCCTGACCGCCCAGCAGCACCACGGGCGAGCCGGGCTGCCGTTCGTCCTCGCCGCAGTGAGCCCGCTGGTACGGCGCCTGCTGGACCTCACCGACACCGCCCGCGCGTTCACCCTCGCCGACTCCCTCGCGGACGCCGTGGAACTGGTGCGCGCCCACGGCGGCGGCCGGTCCGGTACGTCGTGACCGGGCACGCGCCGCACGAGGACCACGCACCAGAGGGAGGGTGAGGAAGCAGTGACCACCATGGATCCCGCAGCCGGCCGGCTGCGGCAGCCGTTCACCGCCGCGACCGCCCGCGCCCGCGTACGCCGGCTCCTGGACACCCTCGCCGCTCCCCCGCCCCGGACCGTCATCGACGACGCCCTCCTGGTCGTCACCGAGCTGGTCACCAACGCCGTACGGCACGGCGGCGGTCTGGCCGGCTTCGACGCCCGCCTCGACGGAGACGTCCTCACCGTCAGCGTCACCGACGCCTCCCCCGCGCTCCCGCACACCGTGCCCCGCAGCGACCCCGCCGCTCCGGGCGGTTTCGGCTGGCCCCTCATCCAGCAGCTCAGCCGAGAGGTCACGGTCACACCGACGATCACCGGCAAGACCATCGAGGTCACACTGCACGCCGACCGACGAGCGTGAGCTCCCTTCAGGACGCCGACGCGCTCCAGCGGTGCAGGGTCTCGCTCTCCTCGTCGTAGGTGAGCCAGGTCCCGTCGCCGAGCGGGCGCACCCAGCCGTCGGCGGGTCTCGCGGGATAGTCGACCGGCCCGCGTGTCTCCAGGGTGCGCGCGTCGAGCAGCCAGTGGGCGCCGGCGTCCGGGTCGTCGTCGGAGTCGACCGTCGAGGCGATGACGGTGTCGGCGTCGACGAAGCCGCAGCCGTAGTCCCAGCCGAGCGGCTCATCGCCGGCGTGGTCGGGCTCCGCCGTGGCGAGGACGGAGCCGTCCAGGGCGTGCAGGCGCAGGTCCGAGCCGTAGTGGTCGACCGTCAGGAAGCCCGCGTGCCGGGGGTGGACGTCCGCCAGGATGCGGTCGGCGGGCGTCCCGACGTCCCAGGCGGTCAGCTTCTCGCCGTCCCAGCGGGCCCAGTACACCCGGACGCCGTCCTGCCCCTCCCCAACGCACAGGCCCACGTGGACGCCGTCCGGGTGGGAGAGGTGGTGCGAACCGGCGGCCACGCTGTCCAGCGGCAGGCGGGCCAGCTCCCTGCCGTCCCGGGCGTCCAGGACGACCCAGCGCTCGGTCCCCCAGGTCTTCTCGTCCTCTCCCTCGCCGTTCCCGTCGCCGGCCCCGGTGTCCGCCTCCGCGCCGACGACGTGCGCCCAGACGAGCCCGCCGTCGTCGGAGACCCGGCACGAGCCGTGCTCCAGGCCGCGGCACACCTCCTGTTCGTCGCCCGAGTGCGGGTGACCGATCTCGGGACCCCAGCAGCCGTGCCGGTACTCCCACAGCGTCTCCCCGCCGCGGCCCACTGCCCGTATCGCGCGCTGCCCCGAGAACACCGCGAACGAGCCGTCGGGGCTCACCGAGTGGACACCGCGGTCCCAGCCCGGCCACGGCAGGGGGAAGACGGCGGTCGGCGCCCGCTCGCCCGCGAGGACCTCGTGGACGTCGTGCACCTCCAGTTCGTGCCCGTGCATGAGGAGGGCGCGGCGCTGCCCGTCCCCACGGCTCTCGTAAGCGAAGCCGTTGACCAGTGCGCGCCCGCCCGGCAGGGGCACCGAGTGGCGCGGATGCGCGGTGATCGACATGGCCCCGAAGGTAACGGACCGCACTGACAACGCGGTCGAGTCGTGGGGAGGGAGCGGGGCGGAGGGGGGTGGGGTTCGGCTGTCGGTGTCGCCTGCGAGGATGGCTCGTATGGACATTCGGCGCAGGAACAACGTCACGGTCACGGGCAACCCCGAGGGGCCCGTGGTGGTGCTGGCGCACGGGTTCGGCTGTGACCAGAACATGTGGCGTCTGACGGTGCCGGCGCTCGCCGAGGACTACCGGGTGGTGCTGTTCGACTACGTCGGCTCGGGCGGCTCCGACCTGTCCGCGTTCAGTGAGGACCGGTACGCCTCGCTGAGCGGCTACGCCCGCGACGTGGTGGAGGTGTGCGAGGCCCTGGATCTGCGCGACGCGGCCTTCGTGGGGCACTCGGTCAGCGCGATGGTCGGCGTGCTGGCCGCCGGCATGGCGCCGGAGCGCATCGCATCGCTGCTGATGGTCGCCCCCTCGCCGCGGTACATCGACGACGACGGTTACCGGGGCGGGTTCAGCGCCGAGGACATCGACGAGCTCCTCGAGTCGCTGGAGTCGAACTACCTGGGCTGGTCGGCGGCGATGGCGCCGGTCGTCATGGGCAACGGCGAGCGCCCGGAGCTGGGCGAGGAACTGACGAACAGTTTCTGCGCCACGGACCCGGACATGGCGCGGGTCTTCGCCCGGACCACGTTCCTGTCGGACTCGCGGGACGACCTGAAGGCGGTGCGGGTGCCGACGCTGGTGCTGGAGTGCGTCCAGGACGTCATCGCGCCCCGTGAGGTGGGCGCCTTCGTCCACGAGGCGATCCCGGGTTCCACGCTGGTCACCCTCGACGCGACCGGGCACTGTCCGCACCTGTCCGCGCCGCAGGCCACCAACGTGGCGCTCACCGGCTTCCTGGCGGAGCTGCGGTGATGTGCCGTACCTGGCAGGAGCCCGAACCGCACGGAGCCGGCGACGAGACGACCCAGCAGGCCGTCTTCGCCTCGCTGCTGGAGGACAGCGCCGAGGAGCTGTACGAGAGCGCGCCGTGCGGATATCTCTCCACGCTGATGGACGGCACGATCGCGAAGATCAACGCGACGCTGCTGAACTGGCTCGGGTCGGCGCCGGACGCGGTGGTGGGCCGGATGCGGTTCACGGACCTGCTGACCGTGGGCGGCAAGCTGTACCACGAGACGCACTTCGCCCCGTTGCTGCGCATGCAGGGGGAGATCAGCGGCATAGCCCTGGACCTCAAGCGGGCGGACGGCAGCCGGATGCCCGTCCTGGTCTCCGCGGTGGTCAAGCACGGCAGCACCGGCCAGCCGCTGCTGATCCGGACCACCCTCTTCGACGCCCGTGACCGGCGCGCCTACGAGGAGGAGCTCCTGCGCGGTCGTAAGGCGGCCGAAGAGGCGCGCAAGCAGGCGGAGGCCGACGGTGCGCGGCTCCAGGACGCCCTCGCCGTGCTCCAGCGCTCCCTGCTGCCCGCCGCGCTGCCCGAGGTGCCGGGTGTGGAGACGGCCGCCTACTACCACACCGCCTCGCCCGACCGTCTCGGCGGAGACTTCTACGACGTCTTCCCCGTGGACGGCAAGCGCTTCGCGTTCTTCCTCGGCGACGTGTGCGGCAAGGGGCCGCAGGCCGCCGCGGTCACCTCCCTGACCCGCTACACGCTGCGCGCCGCCGCACTGCACGACGCCGACCCCGTCTCGGCGCTGACCACCCTCAACACGGTGCTCCACGAGCGCTACACCGGCGACGACCCGCGCTACTGCACCGCCATATTCGGCGTCCTCGAACCCGACCCGGTCACCGGCGGCGTCGCCGTCCACCTCGCCTCCGGCGGCCACCCGCCGGCCCTCGTCCTGCGCGCCGACGGCACCGCCGACTTCCTGCCCACCCCCGGCGGCGTCCTCGTCGGCGTCCTGCCGCAGGCACGGTTCACCACGGCCACCACCACGCTCGGCGTGGGCGACACCCTCCTCCTCTACACCGACGGCATCACCGAGGCGCGCACCGGCGACGACGGCAGGCTCTACGGCGACGAGGCCCTGCGCGCCTTCGCCGCCCGCCATGCCGGCCGGCCCCCCGGAGCCGTCGTCCAGGCGCTGACCGGACTGCTGAACGAGTTCGGCGACGGCCTCGACGACGACACCGCCCTCCTCGCCCTCGGAGCCCCCGCGACGGCCCCGACCACCGACCCCGAACCCGACACCGACACCGACACCGACACCGACACCGACACCGACACCGACCGGACACCGAAGAGCACACGATGAGCCCGCTGAAGATCACCACTCGAGACGCCGCGACCGGTCCCGTCCTGGAGATCAGCGGCGAACTCGACTACGCCAACGCCGCCGGACTGCGCGACCTGCTCCCCACCCTGACCCTGCGAGCGGGCCAGCGGCTCGTCGTGGACATGGGCGGCATGGAGTTCTGCGACTCCAGCGGCATCAGCGCCCTGATAGCCGCCCGCAACCACGCCGAGGCCGCCCGCGCCGACATCGCCCTCGCCGCCGTCCCCGCCAACACCTTGCGCGTCCTGCGCATCGTCGGCCTGGATCAGGTGTTCTCGCTCCACCCGGACAGCGAGAGCGCCATGGGCGCTTGAGCGCGGGGTCCTTCGAAGCGGTCTCGCGAGGGGCCGGCGAAGCCGGGCGCGAAAAAAGAAAAAAGGAAAGGAGGCTGTCGCTCCTTTCCACTCTCAACGTATAGCGCACCGGGGGGCTTGTGGCAAGGCCCCCCTCGTGGCGCAGAATCTCCGGCCGAGGCCGGAACCTGCGGACACAGGGGGGCAGTTCAGTCGCACTTCATCGCCCCTCCCCCGTCCGCGCACCAGATGCGGAGCCAGTGACGTGACACCCCCCACCACCACCAGCGCCTTCGACCTTCCCGACCGTCTCTCCCTCAAGGCCGACCCCGCGCTGATCGCCGACGACGAGCGGCACTTCGCGGCGATCGCGCGAAGTCTCGAGGAGACGATCGCGGAGCTGACCGGGCGTCTCGACGCCGAACGGCGGGCGCCGGGCGGCACGGGACGGCAGGCGATGGACCGGGACGCGGAGATCCACCGGCTGACGGGTCGGCTGCGCGCCCTGCGCCGGTTCGGGCTGGACCTGTGCCTCGGGCACATGGTCGAGGCGGACGGCTCCGAGCCGGTGTACATCGGCCGGCTCGGCCTGACCGACGCGACCACGGGGCGCCGGCTGCTGCTGGACTGGCGCTCCCCCGCCGCCGAGCCGTTCTTCGGGGCCACCCACGCCAACCCGATGGGCCTGGCGAGCCGGCGCAGGTACCGCTGGACCGGCGGCCGGATCAGCGACTACTGGGACGAGGTGTTCACCCCGGACGGGCTCGCCGGGCACGCCGCGCTCGACGACCAGTCCGCCTTCATCGCCAGTCTCGGCGCCAACCGTTCGGCGCGGATGCGGGACGTGCTGGGCACCATCCAGGCCGACCAGGACGCCGTCATCCGCGCGAGTTCGCGTGGGGCCCTCGTCGTCGACGGCGGTCCGGGGACGGGCAAGACGGTGGTCGCCCTGCACCGTTCGGCCTACCTCCTGCACTCCGACCCGCGTCTCGGCCACCGTCGGGGCGGTGTGCTGTTCGTCGGCCCGCACCGGCCCTACCTGGCCTATGTCGCCGACGTCCTGCCGAGCCTCGGCGAGGAGGGCGTGCAGACGTGCACGCTGCGGGACCTCGTCGCGGAGGGCGCAGCGGCTGCTGTGGAGGCCGACCCGGAGGTGGCCCGGCTGAAGTCGTCCGCGGACCTGGTGAAGGCGATCGAGAAGGCGGTCGCGTTCTACGAGGAGCCGCCCACCGAGGGGATGACGATCACCACCCCCTGGTCCGACGTGCGTCTCGGGGCCGACGACTGGGCCGTGGCGTTCGCCGCGGCGGAACCCGGCACCCCGCACAACGAGGCGCGCGGCCAGGTCTGGGAGGAACTGCTCACGATCCTGGTGGACAAGCACGAGGACGAGTCCTCGGCGCGGGACGGCGAAGGGGACGTCTCGCCCGATCTGCTCCGCAGGGCGCTGCGGCAGAACAGGGAGCTGCTCACGGCGTTCAGCCGTGCGTGGCCGCTGCTCGAAGCGGCCGATCTGGTGGGCGACTTGTGGTCCGTGCCCGCGTATCTGCGGATGTGCGCTCCCTGGCTGGAAGCCGACGAGGTACGGAGGTTGCAGCGGGCGGACCCGCAGGCGTGGACGGTGTCGGACCTGCCGTTGCTGGACGCGGCGCGGCAGCGGCTCGGCGACCCGGAGACGGCTCGGCGCAAGCGCCGGCAGGCGGCCGTTCTCGCCGCCCAGCGCGAGCGGATGACGCAGGTCGTCGACAATCTGATCGCGGCCGTGGCCGACTCCGGCGCCGACGGCGACGACGGCGAGGGCCTGGTGACGATGCTGCGCGGCGAGGACGCCCAGGTGAGTCTCGTCGACGAGAACGAACTCTCCTATGTGGAGCCCGACTTGCTGGCCGGGCCGTTCGCGCACATCGTCGTGGACGAGGCGCAGGAACTGACCGACGCGGAGTGGCGGATGCTGATCTCGCGGTGCCCGTCGCGGAGTTTCACCATCGTCGGGGACCGGGCGCAGGCTCGGGGCGGCTTCACGGAGTCGTGGCGGGAGCGGCTGGAGCGGGTCGGGTTCAGCCGGATCGAGTCGGCCTCGCTGAGCGTCAACTACCGTACGCCGCAAGAGGTGATGGCGGAGGCGGAGCCGGTCATCCGTGCGGTGCTGCCGGACGCCAACGTGCCGACGTCCATCCGCAGCAGCGGGGTTCCCGTCGCCCACGGTCCGGTGTCCGAGCTGTCCTCGGTCCTGGACGGCTGGCTCGCCGAGCACGCCGAAGGCGTCGCCTGCGTGATCGGCGATCCCGCGTTCCGTGCGACGCCCCGCGTCCGGTCACTGACTCCCGCCCTGTCGAAGGGACTTGAGTTCGACCTGGTGGTCCTGGTCGAACCGGAGAGGTTCGGCGACGGCGTGCGGGGAGCGGTGGACCGCTATGTCGCGATGACGCGGGCGACGCAGCGGCTGGTGGTCCTGACCGGTTCGTGAGCGCGGCGGACGGTCAGCCGCCGCTGATCCGTTCGGTAATGTGTTCGCCGAGGGGACCTGAACGACCGGTTCCGGACGCCAACGGCGTTGTCAGGAGCAGAGGTTGACACGTCCTGCGACCAAGGACGAGGCAGCGTGCCGCGCCGGTTCGGCCGTCCCCGGTATCGACCACAAGACGAACGGGGACATGGATGACGACCGCTCACGCCTCGCCGGAGGCCGGGGGCAGCCCGCCGCCGGCGAGCGACACGGTCATCGAGGTGCGGGATCTGCGGATGCGCTACCGCACCCAGGACGTGCTGAAGGGAGTTTCCCTCACGGCCCGGCGCGGCGAGGTCGTCGTGCTGCTCGGACCGAACGGGGCGGGCAAGACGACCACGATCGAGATCCTCGAAGGGTTCCGGATGCGCTCGGCCGGGGACGTGAGCGTCCTCGGCTGCGATCCGGCCCGCGGGGACGAGCAGTGGCGTGCGCGCCTGGGCATCGTGCTGCAGTCATGGCGCGACCACGGCAAGTGGCGGGTGCGGGAGCTGCTGGCCCACCTCGGCTCGTACTACGCGCCGTACTCCACCGAGCTCGTCCGGCGGCCGTGGGACGTCGAGGAGCTGATCGCCGCGGTGGGGCTGACCGAGCAGGCGGGCAAGCGGGTCGGGACCCTGTCCGGCGGGCAGCGCAGGCGGCTCGACGTGGCCGTGGGCATCGTGGGCAGACCGGAGATGCTGTTCCTGGACGAGCCGACGGCCGGCCTGGACCCCGAGGCCAGGAGCGAGTTCCACGGCCTGGTGCGCGGCCTCGCGGACGAGAACACCACGATTCTGCTGACCACGCACGACCTCGCGGAGGCGGAGAAGCTCGCCGACCGCATCCTCATCCTGGCCGGTGGCCGGATCGTGGCCGACGGATCCGCCGAGGAGCTGTCGCGGCGGGCGTCGGCCGAGGCGACCGTGCGCTGGACGCGGGAGGGGCGCTCCTACGAGGAGTCGACGGCCGAGCCCACCCGTTTCGTCCGTCGGCTCTTCGAGGAGCACGGGGAGGCCATCGGCGGCCTGGAGGTGCGCCGGGCGAGCCTAGAGGACACGTACCTGACCACGGTGCGGGAGTTGGAGGCCGGCCGGGTCGCCGGCGAGCAGGCGGGGCACGCCTTCGGGGAGGAAGCACGATGAGTCCGGTGTGGTACGCGGCGAGGGTGGGGCTGCGGCGCGGCGTGACGGAGCTGCGGCAGAGCTTCACCACCGGGCAGGAGCTGTTCGGCTACGTGCTGTGGACGGTCCTGCTGATGGTGCCGCTGTTCCTGGGCAGAAACGATCCGCTGAAGGGCGCGGGCATCTCGGCCGGCGCGTTCATGCTGCCGAGCATGCTCGGGATGACGCTGGCGTTCACCGGAATGATGACCACGGCGCAGCTGCTCGCGACCGAGCGGGAGGACGGCACCCTGCTGCGGGCGAAGGCCGTGCCCAACGGAATGGTCGGCCATCTGGTCGGCAAGATCGTCATGGTGTCGGGTACGGCGCTGGCGTCCATGGCGCTCCCCTTCGCCGTGGGCGTGTTCCTCGTCGACGGGGTCGCCCCGCGCGGCGGCGGCGCGTTGCTCACGCTGCTGTGGACAGTGCCGCTTGGTCTGCTGGCCACGCTGCCGATCGGCGCCGTCATCGGCTCGCTGGTCGCGAGCCCGCGCACCGTCGGTCTGCTGATGCTCCCGGTCATGGGCCTCATCGGGATCTCCGGGATCTACTACCCCCTGTCGAAGATGCCCGAGTGGCTGCAGATCGTCGGACAGGTGTTCCCGGTGTACTGGCTCGGCCTGGGCCTGAGGGCCGCGTTGCTGCCGGCGGCTGCGGTCGCGGCCGAGGTCGGCGACTCGTGGCGGACCGCGGAGACGGCGGCCGCGCTGGGCGTCTGGGCGGTCGCGGGGCTGCTCCTCGCACCGTCCGTCCTGCGCAGGATGGCCCGCCGGGAGTCGGGGGCCGCGATGGCGGAACGGCACCGCAAGGCGATGCAGCGGATCGGCTGAGGCCTGCCCGGCGGTGCGGGTCGCGGGCCGGCGACGGCGCCGGGGCATGTCGGAAGAGGACGTGCCGAGTGCACGTCCAGCGGGGAGAACGCGTGCATGCCCGCGAGGTGCACGCCGGCACGATCCGCCCGGGTGCCCGGCGCGGCACCGGCCTCACTGCAGTGGTGACGGGCCGTCCGGGGCGGTGAGCAGGGCGAGGTGGGCGAGGTCGCCGGGGGGCGGGGTGGTCACCGACCACAGCGGCGCCGGGGAGCCGTCGGCGACGGCGGCCGGGGCGTCGGTGAGGTTCATGCGTTCGCGCAGCCGGCCGTAGAAGTCCGTGCGCTCCAGCCGTACGGCCCGCAGCCGGCGTGGGGCGGCGTACACCCCGATCCAGTCCCCCGGGCCGAGCACGCCCCGCACCTGGCCGTCGACGCTGACGGCGGCCTGCCCGGACCGTTCGAGGATGCGCAGGCCGACGGGTTCGTCGGGGGCGGTGACGACGGACCGGTCGAACGCCATGTGCGGGGCGACCGGGGTGAAGACGAGGGCTTCCGCGCGCGGCGAGACGACGGGCCCGCCGGCGGCGAAGCTGTACGCGGTGGAGCCGGTCGGCGTGGCCACGAGCAGCGCGTCGGCGGAGTAGGACGCCAGCAGCCGGCCGGAGACGTACACCCCGACGGAGATCTGGCGGTCCCTGGCGAGTTTCTCCAGCACGACGTCGTTGAGCGCGGTCACGTCGAGGGGGACGCCCCACTCCTCGTCGACCCGGCAGTCCGGGCGCACGCTCGGCGGCGGCAGCAGCGGGCCGCGGCCGTACTCCATGAGGGCCTCCATGGCCGGCGGCACCTCAAGGCGGCGCGAGGCGCGCAGGGCGAGGAGCATCCGGCGGTCGACGCCGAACCGGCCCTCGCACACCGCGTCC
Source organism: Streptomyces sp. NPDC002566 (assembly GCF_042889585.1). Lineage (NCBI taxonomy): Bacteria > Bacillati > Actinomycetota > Actinomycetes > Kitasatosporales > Streptomycetaceae > Streptomyces > Streptomyces sp. NPDC002566. The sequence goes on from NZ_JBIARD010000007.1 coordinate 371,731, forward strand.
AGCGCGGACCGCACCCCGCCGGCCGACACCTGTGTCAGAAAGCCCACGCGCCCCAGGTCGACGCCCAGGACGAGTGCGTCGTTCTCCACGGCGAGCCGGGCGCCCCGCAGGAAGGTGCCGTCCCCGCCGAGGGTGACCACGAGGTCGGGATCGCCGGCGGCCTCGACCTCCTCGCGCGCGCCGCGCCGCGCGCCTTCCCGCCACACGTCGATGTCCGTGCACCGCACGGCGTGCTCCTCGCACCAGGCACGGACCACACCGCCCGCCGCCACGGCCTCGGCGCGCCCGCCGTGCACGACCAGGCCGAGTCGCTTCACCGCCATGTCCGCCGCCTCCAGCCCGGGGGCCGGCCGTCGTCACGTCCGGTCCCTCCCGCGGGATCCGTGTCCTGGGGGACGAGTGCCCCGGCGGCGTGGAGATATGGGCGGGGCCCTCTCCGGGCACCGTTCCAAGGACTGCGGCCGGGCCGTGACATTGTGCGGATTCCGTCCCGGCGGCCACGTGACAGGGCGAAAGATCATCTACTTCAGCGCCCTGTCACTTCGGACGGGTCGCTGACGCCGGACGTCAGCCGGCCGGTCCCCTCGCGAAAGCGGTGGTCCTCCGTGAACGTTCGAGACGTGCTCACCAGCCGGTCCCTGGCCGGCTTCGCGGCCCTGGCCGGCGTCGCCGCCGCCGTGCTCGTCGGCAAGGACGGCTTGGGCACCGTGGTCGGCTGCGGAATCGCCGATGACGCGGTGCCGTCGGTCACGGCGAAGGACTGGGTGTCCTCCGCGGACCATGTCGTCGTCGCCACCGGCGTACGCGAACAGGAGGTCGACAGACGTGAGTTCAAGTCGGGGCCGGTCCGGTACGCCACCGACCGCACGGTGACGTTCCGCACGGACCGGGTGCTGTGGTCCTCCGCGGCCGGTCGCGGACGCGCCGTGGACAAGGGGTTCGACATGGTGGCGGCGGGCTGGAACGTGTACCGAAGCGGCGGACGCGTGAAGAGAACGACCCCGGAGGCGCCCCGCCTGGAGCCCGGCCACACCTACCTTCTCGCCCTGCGCCGGGAGGCCGGCGAGGGCGGCGCCGGCCGATGGAGCGTGCTCGGCGAGGGCGCCGCCGTGCCCTTCGACGACCGTACCGTCGGCCGGGGCGAGTGGTGCGGGCGCGTCCTCGACGAGGAGGACGTCGCCCTGGCCGAACGCTTCTCCCGCTCGGACGACCACAGCCTGGAGAAGGTGGTGCTGGGCCGCGACGAGCGGGCGGTGACCGGCGAACTCCAGCGGGCCCTGAAGGAGTGAGCGGCCCCGCCGGAGCAGGTCGTCACAGCGCCGGCGCCGGCGCCGCGGCCTCCCACGGGAAGCCGTCGGGGTCGGTGAAGGCGCCGGCCCCGGTGCCGCCGGTGAGGGTGAGGCGGTGCGAACCGGTGCCCTCGGGCGGCACTCCGGCGTCCTTGGCGAGGGCGCGGCGCCGGTAGAGGGCGAGCTTGACGGGGGCGTCCCCGGCGGCGAACTCGACGTACATACGGCCGAAGCTCTTGCCGACGGTGAAGCCCTGACCGGTGTAGAAGCGCTTGCTCGCGGTCACGTCGGCGACGCCCAGCAGGAGCACGATCTCGTCGACGTCCCGGGTGGCGGGTCCGGTGTCCTTCTTCGCCGAGGTGGCGACCTTCCAGACGGCGCCGTCCGGGGCCTGTACGACGCCGCCGTAGCCCCAGAGGGACTTGGCGGCGGGCTTGAGGGCCGTGGCGCCGGCGGCGAGCGCGGAGTCGATGAGGCTGTCGACGGTGGACGGCTGGGACACGGTGAGCGACAGGGTGAAGCCCCGGAACCCTTCCGTGGGCGCCTGCGCGGCCCGCAGCCGGATCCGGGTGTCGTCCAGGCCGAAGGCGGCGGAGTAGAAGCGGGCGGCGGCCGTCACGTCGGCCACGTCGAGGGTGAGGGATGTGAGGTGTGAAGTCATGACAGTCACGCTAGGCGCGGCTGCGGTGCGGACGCTTCTCGATTCCTGACCGGTCGGGCTCCGGTGACGCCTGCGGTGCCGCGCCACCTCAGTGCCGTCGCGCGTTCCTCGCGGCGGGCCATGAGGTACGCGTACGGCGACTTGCCGTATGCCTGCCGGAACCGGCGGCTGAGGTGCCCGGGGGGCATGTGCGCGTCCCGGGCGAGGGCCTCCACGTCCAGGGGCCGCGCGTGCTCCCGGTCGATGCGGTCGCGGACGCGGCGCAGACGGGCCAGGTCGTGGAGGTGTCGGGCGGCGATGCGTGCGGGACCCCAGGAGGGGTGACACATGGAGGGACTCCGTCTCGTCGAGGTGTGTCGGTGGGAGGGTGAACGCGCGCACGGCGGCCGGGAGCACCGACCGCCGTGCGGGGTTCAGTTGACGCCGGCCGTCACGGCCGGCCCGATGACCGGAAGGGGGCTCAGCGGAGCTCCTGGATGCGGACGAGGTTGCCTGCGGGGTCGCGGAAGGCGCAGTCGCGGATGCCGTAGGGCTGCTCGGTCGGCTCCTGGACGACCTCGACGTCGCCGGACTGGACCTGCTCGAAGGTCTTGTCGAGGTCCGGGGTGGCCAGGAGGATCCAGCCGTAGGTACCCTTGGCCATCATCTCGGCGATGGTGCGGCGCTCGTCCTCGGTGATACCGGGGTCGGCGGCCGGCGGCGCCAGGAGGATCGACGTGCTGGGCTGGCCGACGGGGCCGACCGTGATCCAGCGCATCTTGCCCTGGCCGACGTCGCTGCGGACCTCGAAGCCGAGGGCGTCGCGGTAGAAGGCGACGGACGCGTCCGGATCGTCGTGCGGCAGAACGCTCGTGTGAATGGTGATGTCCATGTTCGTCAGGCTAGGCGCGGCCGCCGGCGCCCGCTTCTCGATTCCTGACCGATCCGCGCGCGGCCCGGCGGCCCGCTTCATGCCCTCCCCTACCAGTTGATGCGGGCGCGGACTGCGCGTGCCGCCTTCCAGCCGAAGCTGAACGCGTAAGCGGACACCGCGGACGGGGCCGGCTTCAGCCGGAGGACGAGTTCTCCGTCGCGGGGACCGACACGAGCCGTGTGCAGGCGCTTCTCGGCCCCGGAGAGGGACAGCGCGTGTTCGTCGCCCCGCCGGCTGACCTTGCCGCCGAGGGCCGTTCCGAGGGCGCCGCGTGCCGTCAGTCCGTGTGCGGTGCAGCGCAGCGAGAGATGCCAGTCGCCCTTGGGGAGGGGTTTGCCGCCGTCGACGGTGGCGAGGTCGACCTGTGCGCGGAAGCAGGCCCGCCCGTAGTCGTAGGTCTCCTTGCCGCGGGCGACCGCCAGATGCGGTGAGGGCACCTGTTCGGCGGTGACGGCGACCTCCTTGCCGGTGCGTGCGTGGCGCAGGACGATCTCGGTGCTGAGGTCGTCGGTGTCGACCTGGTCGAGGTAGGCGTACCCGGCGAGTTCGAGGACGGTACCGTGCCAGGCGAGGCGGTCCACCCGGCGGCGCGGGCTGACGGCGAGCACCTCGGAGGTGATGTCGCACAGTTCCGTGTGAAGGGGCGAGTCGGGGGCCGGGAACGGCGGGGACGCGTACAGTCTGCCGTCCCTCACGATCGCCTTCCCGGGGCGGCCGGCGAGCTGCCACTCCACGACCGACGTGAGTTCGTCGGTGAGTCCTTCGCGCACACAGTGGCTGATCAGCTTCTCGTGGACCTCCATCGCGGCCGTGACGGCGGGGCTGATCCATTTCTCGGCGTAGGGGCGGGCCAGCCTGGCTAACTCTCTTCGGGTGGCGGCGTCCTCGTCCAGGAAGCGCCGGTCGAAGCGGCGTACCAGCTCGACCCTGACATGACGTCCGATCAGATGGTCGCGCAGTGGCCCCGGTTCGGTCATGCCGGTCACCAACTCGACCATTTCGTCGGCCTGTTCGAGCACCGTCTTCAGGTCGAGGCCGTTCGCGGTGATGTTTCCCTCGTCGCCCCGCTGGACGACGTAGTAGCAGTCGTAGTCCCCCAGGATCGATATGACCTCGCTGTGCAGGTAGGCGCGGGCGACGAAGTGCTGGTCCTCGCTGATGCGCATGTGCTCGGGGAAGCGCAGCCCGTGCTCTTCCAGCATGCTGCGCCGGAAGAGCTTGAAGGGCATGAGTGTGTAGTACACGTCGCCCTTGGACAGGTCGGCCTTGTCGACCGTCTTCGCGAACACCTGCCGGGGCACGCGTCTGCCGACGCCGATGAGTTTCGCCAGGACGACGTCGGAGCCGTTCTTCTCCGCCAGCGCGACGAGTCGTTCCAGCGCCTCGGGCCCGAGGGCGTCGTCGGCGTCCACGAAGAAGACGTAGGTGCCGGTCGCGTGGTCGAGTCCGACGTTGCGCGGCCGGCTCGGGCCGCCCGACGCCTCCTGGTGGATGACCTTCACCGGTTTGCCCGCGGCCCATGCTTCGAGGACGGCGCCGCTGTCGTCCGTGCTGCCGTCGTTCACGGCGATGATTTCGAGTGCCTCCAGACCGATGGTCTGTCCGGCGACGGAGGCGAGTGTGCGCTCCAGGTAGGGCATGGCGTTGTGGACCGGAATGATCACAGAGACTGTCGGTCTGTGAGAGCTGTTCACCGAGTGGTTTCCCCCCAGTTCGGATCACTTGAGAGCCGTCACCAATTGAAGACAGAACGAAAGCGAACTGGGTTGCCCCCCGGGCGGCACAAAACCCGGCGCGGTCTCCGGTGAGTGAGTCGGCACGGGTGCGTGCAATCCTTCGGGGTGATGCGCGGGCACAACGGCGCAGTCGGCGAAGGCGGGTTGTCGGTGGGTGCAGGGTCGATCGCGGGCGACAAGGATGTGACAGAGGAGAACGATTCGCTCCGGTTGTCCGTACTATCTCTACGGCAAGGCTTCGTGAGTCGACCGTCACTGCCGCCGGCGTCAGCCGGGAGGACACACATGTGCGGCAGTTCCTCATGTCCCGCCCCGAACCGGAAAGGGTTGTGTGCCTCATGTCCGAGAACACGTCCATCACCGAACTGTCCTCGCAGTACACCGCTCAGGTGACCTCCGACCTCGAACGCAACACCAAGGAACAGGAGCGCATCGCCGGCGAGATCGCCGCGCTCAACGAGCAGTTGGCGGCGCTGCAGCGCAACCACGCGGTGCTCGTCAGCATCCAGCAGGCCATCGACGCGGTGCCCGCTCCCACGGACACGACGGAGAAGTCCGACGACGCCGTCACCGTTCCGGCTCCCCGCAAGCAGACCTCCTCCGACGCGAGGACGTCCAAGGGCGCCAAGGCGACCAAGAACGCCAGGGAGGCCAAGGCGGCCGCGCCCGCCGTCGGCAAGCGTTCCGGCGCGGCCAAGGCGCCGGCCAAGTCGTCGGCCAAGTCCCGTGCCGCCGCAGGCGGGAAGGCCGCTTCCGCCAAGCCCGCGGGCAAGTCCGCGGCCGCCGCGAAGACCGCGCAGCAGCCGACGCTGGTCGACCTGGTGCGCCGGCACCTCGGCGAGCAGAGCGAGCCGCGCTCGGCCGCCGAGGTCACCACGGCCCTCGCCCAGGCGCACCCGGAGCGCAGCGTCAAGACGACGGTGATCCGCACGACCCTCGAAGGACTCGTCGCCAGGAACCACGCGCACCGCTCCAAGCAGGGGACGTCCGTCTTCTACACCGCCACCGACGCGCCCGAGGCGTCCGGGTCGTCGCAGAAGGACGCGGCCCAGGCCGTCCCCGCCGACGCGTAGGAAGACCTGGATCCGGCCCGGCGCAGGGCGAGTTGGGTGGGCGGCGAGGGACGCGCCGCCCACCCTGCGAATCCGGTGTCCTGGGGCGTGGCGGGGGCGTCGTGAGGGCTCGATCGCCGTCGGGTCGGTAGCATTTCGGGTGATACTGCTTCGGCGTGAGGGGATCAGCGATGGCGGACGAGGGCGTCAAGCATCCGGGGCTGATCGTCCCGGTGGGGCATGTCGAGCCCGTCCCCCGGCGGGTCCGGGGATTCATCGGCGGGCGGGTCGTCTTCGACACCCGGCGGGCGCTGTACGTGTGGGAGTGGCCGCCCTATCCCCAGTTCAGCATCCCCGTCGAGGACATCGCCGGTGAGCTGACCGACGACGGCCATGTCGACCGGCTGGGCCCCGGCCCCGCGCGACGGCACTCCCTGCGCCTCGGGGACGAGGTGTGCGAGGGCGCGGCCTGCCTGTGGGGCGACGGCGCGCCAGAGGCGCTTCACGGCACCGCCCGCTTCCGGTGGAACGCGCTGGACGCCTGGTTCGAGGAGGACGAGCAGGTGTTCGTCCACCCCCGCAGCCCCTACTCCCGCGTCGACGCGCTGCGCTCCTCCAGCGGTGTGCGTGTGGAGCTGGACGGGGTCGTCCTCGCGGACGCGCCGCACTGCGTGAAGCTGTTCGAGACCGGCCTGCCGACCCGCTACTACCTCGACCGCACACATGTCGACTTCACCCGTCTGCGCCACTCGGACACGGTGACCCGCTGCCCGTACAAGGGCACGACGAGCGACTACTGGTCGTTCGACGGCGAGGTCCTCACCCACGAGGACATCGCCTGGGCGTACGACTTCCCCACGCCCGCGGTGGCCGGCATCGCGGGCATGGTCGCGTTCTACAACGAGCGCGTCGATCTGCGTGTCGACGGCACGCTCCTGCCCCGTCCCGCTCAGCAGTCGGGGACGTCGGGCAGCCGGTCGTCCGGGTAGTCGATGTAGTAACCGGCGAGCCAGCCGGTGTTGGAGTCGGTGTAGTCGTTGACGAGGACCCAGTACGGGTTGCCCCCGATGGTCTGCCCCCGCTGCTGGCAGTAGACGTAGAGCTGGTGGTGGGGCTGGACCCGCTGGCGGACGTCCGGGCAGGTGCTGACGGACGGATAGCGGCTGCAGGTCGCCTGGTCGGCTTCGTTGGCCCGCAGGTTCACGTCGGTCGCCCAGGTGTGGTACATCCGGTCGGCCGCCGCGGTCCGGGCCGCCGTCGTGCGGTCGCGCGGCGGGCCCTGGAAGCCGTCGGCGGTCGCCTGTCCGGCGGCAGAGCCGGTGAGCAGGGCGGCGGTCAGCACCGCGAGGGCGGCGCGCGGGTCGAGGCGCATGGTGTCTCCCGAAGTAGTGCGTCATACGGCGTCCACCCGGCAGACGGACCGGGCGGCGACGCCGTATGACCCACTAGCGCGAGACGCATGTCATCGGGGGCTTTTTCGGTGGATTCGCGGGCCTATCAGGCACCCGCGGTGCGGCGGCACCGTGGGAGCGTGCAGGATAGGGGTATGACGATCAAGGTTTACTTCGACATCACCATCAACGACGAGCCCGCCGGGCGCATCAACTTCAACCTGTTCGACGACGTCACGCCCAAGACGGCGGAGAACTTCCGCGCGCTGGCCACGGGCGAGAAGGGCTTCGGCTACGCCGGTTCGTCCTTCCACCGCGTCATCCCCGCCTTCATGCTCCAGGGCGGCGACTTCACCCGCGGCGACGGCACGGGCGGCAAGAGCATCTACGGCGAGAAGTTCGCCGACGAGAACTTCACCCTCAAGCACGACCGGCCGGGTCTGCTGTCCATGGCCAACGCCGGCCGGAACACCAACGGCTCGCAGTTCTTCATCACCACCATCGTGACCGACTGGCTGGACGGCAAGCACGTGGTGTTCGGCGAGGTCGCCGACGAGCAGAGCATGGCCCTCGTCAAGAAGATCGAGGCGCTCGGCTCGCGCAGCGGCTCGACCTCCGCGAAGATCACCATCGCCTCCTCCGGCCAGCTCTGACCGGTCCCGGGGCATCCCGGGGAGGCCGCCGGCAGCGGCGAGGAAGGCCCGGCCCCGCACGGACGCCGTGACGAGCGCGCGTCCGCCGGGGGCCGGGCCTTCGCGGCGTCCGGAGGTCCGGTTCCCGCCCGGCCGGGGCGCGCCGGGTCCGGCCCCTCGCGCCCGCGCGCTACCGTCGGCGGCATGGACGGTGATCGCCGAGGGTGGACACAGTGTGTGCTCAGTGGGGCCGTGTTCGCCGTGTGCATGGCCGGCACCACGCTGCCGACCCCGCTGTACGGGCTGTACCAGGACAAGTTCCACTTCTCCGAGCTGACGGTGACCGTCGTCTACGCCGTGTACGCCTTCGGAGTGATCGGCATGCTGCTCCTCGCGGGCAACGCCTCGGACGGTGTGGGCAGACGCCCGGTGCTGTTCACCGGCCTGGGGTTCGCGGCGGCCAGCGCCGTCTGCTTCCTGTGCGCCACGGGACTCGGCTGGCTGTACGCGGGGCGGCTGCTGTCGGGCCTGTCCGCCGGTCTGTTCACCGGGGCGGCCACGGCGTACGTGATGGACCTGAGCCCGCCGGGCGGCGCGTCACGGGCCACGTTCGTGGCGACGGCGGCGAACCTGGGCGGCCTGGGCTGCGGCCCGCTGCTCGCCGGGATCCTCGCGCAGTACGCGCCCTGGCCGCTGTATCTGCCGTTCGTCGTCCATCTCGCCCTGGTCGCCTGTTCGGTCGCCGTCCTGGCGTGGCTGCCGGAGACCGTGCGCGAGCGGCGGCCGCTGAGTGCGCTGCGGCCGCAGCGGCCCGGTCTGCCGCCGCAGGTGCGGGCGGTGTTCGGGCCGGCGGCGGCCGCCTCCTTCGCGGGGTTCGCGCTGTTCGGGGTGTTCACGTCGGTCAGCCCCGCGTTCCTCGCCGAGTCCCTGGACGTGCACGACCACGCGGTGAGCGGCCTGGTCGTCGCGCTGGCCTTCTTCTCCTCGACCGCCGGGCAGCTCGCGGTGGGCCCGGTGGGCGTCGGACGCTCGCTGCCGCTGGGCTGCGCGCTGCTGCTGGCCGGGCTGGCGCTGCTCGCGGGCGCGCTGCGGTGGGACGCGTTCGCCCTGGTGGTGCTGAGCGCGGTCGTCGGCGGGGCCGGGCAGGGACTGTCGTTCCGCGGTGCGCTGTCGGCGGTCGCGGCGGCGTCCCCCGCTGACCGGCGGGCGGCGGTGATCTCGACCCTGTTCCTGGTGGCCTACGCGGGCATCTCGGTGCCCGTGATCGGCGTGGGCCTGCTGGTGGGACCGCTGGGCCTGGAGGGCGCGGGGCTGGTGTTCATCGCGGTGATGGCCGTCCTCGTGTCGACGGCGGCGGTGTATCTGCTGCGGCGGCCGGTGCCCGCGCCCCACGGGTGACGGCCCTCGGCAGGGGGCTCAGTCCACCGGATGCCCGGGGTCGATCGTGAGGACGTCGGAGAGCCGGAGCACCGTGCCCCGCTGCTGCTCGCCCTCCTCGTCGCCGGCCTCCGCTCCCCCGCCCGACTCGACCGGCTCCAGGAAGAAGCCCACGTGGTCGCCCGCGTCGACGCGCTGCTCGACCCGGCCGACGAACCACGCGCACGCGTCGTCCAGCACGACGGCCCCACCGTGCGCCTCGCTCCAGCGCACGCCGGCGAACTTGTCCACCTCGTCGCCGGTCTGGCCGCCGAACAGCTCCGCGAGGCCGTACTGCCGCGGGGTCAGCAGGTGCACGGCGAGGAACTCGGCGTGCCGGGCCACCCGGTAGGTCCGGTTCACCTTGGACAGCCACACCGCGAACCGAACGGGCCGCATGGAGCACTGCGCGGCGAACCCGACGAGGCACCCCGCGCGCTCGCCGCCCGCCGCGGCGGTCACGACGCACATGTCGGGATCGAGCCGATCGATGAAACCGTCCGCGTTCACGGCGTTCACAGCGCTCACGCTCCTTCAGGGCTCCTGTGACTTCTCCCACGGGCTCTTGCCCCGGGCCGGAAGGGTTACCTACGTTCGCGGGCATGTGCTCCGAGAATCCCGTCCTGCCCGAAGACCCGGTCGGCTTCTCCGTGGATCTGGCCGCGCACGAGATGCGGCGGCGCGCCCACGTCCTGGACGCTCTCGGCCCCGGGTGGGATCCCGTCGCCGTCCTGCGGGACGAGGAGGCCGCCGAGGGCATGCTGTACTCAGGCCTCAGCGAGGAGCAGCAGCGGCTGTACGAGGAACTCGTGTCGGCCGGTGTGCTGCCCGCGGGAAGGGGCGGCCGTGCTGCCTCTTGATCCGCAGGCCGACGTCGGGCGGCGGGCCTGGGTGGCCTGCCCGCGGTGCGACGACAGTCAGGGGTGCGGGGTGTGCGAGGAGCGGCGCACCTGCTCCGAGCACTGGCGCTACCTGTTGTCGAACACGGGCAGCCTGCTGCACCTGCAGTGCCCGTCCTGCACGCACATCTGGACCCATGAGACCGGCTTCGGGGCGACCCGTTCCCCGTGGCAGCGCATCACCAGCGGCTTCCGGCGGCAGTAGCGCCCGGGGCCCGGCGGCGATCACATCGACATGACCGATATGTCCCTAAGTGGGAGACTTGCCGTATCGCGGTGACGCTCCACCGGCGTCCCCTGACGGAACAGGCAGGTCGTCCCATGCCGAAGAAACCACGTTCGTCCGAGCCGTCGCACGGCGAGGGACCGAGCCGCCACCAGGGCGAAGGACAGCACGGCTGGGCCCCCGACGTGGACGAGACGAGGCAGCAGGACAACCCCAGCGCCCGCCGCTCCTTCCACGCGGAGCACGCCGGCGAGCCGGGCCCCGGGCGGAAGAAGTCGGCGCAGGAGTCGAAGCCGGTTCCGGGTGACACGGTCCGCAGCGACAGCAAGCGCGGCGAGGAGTACGGCGACGAGGGCGAGGCGGGGATGCGGGACACCGGCCCCAAGGGCCGCTCCCGGCGCCCCAGCGGCACCCGCGACGCCTCGGCGAAGACCGGCGTGGACCCGCAGGACCCCTAGGGCCTGGCGTGGACCGGCAGGACCCCTAGGGCCTGGCGTGGACCCGCAGGACCCCTAGGGCGTGTCCCTGCCCTGTCCGCCCTGTCCGTCCCGTCCTCGGGTCAGCAGATCCGCGGCAGCTGCTCCCCCAGCGGCATGTCCACCACCCGTGTGCCGCCCAGTCCGGTGCGGGCGACCACCATGCCCGGGTGGGACTCGACCGCCTCGCCGATGATCACCGCGTCCGCGCCCAGCGGATGGGCCCGCATCGCGGCGAGGACGGCGTCGGCGTGCTCGCGGGGGACGAAGGCGACCAGCTTGCCCTCGTTGGCGACGTACATCGGGTCCAGGCCCAGGACGGCGCAGGCGTTGGCGACGGCGTCCGGGACGGGGACCGCGCGCTCCTGGAGGACCACGCCCGTGCCGGAGGCCGCCGCGATCTCGTTGAGCGCGGCGGCGAGGCCGCCCCGGGTCGGATCGCGCAGGACGTGCAGGTCCGGGGTGACGGCGAGCATCGTCTCGACGAGCGGGCCGAGGGCGGCGCAGTCGCTGACGATCTCCACCCCGAACTCCAGGCCCTCGCGGACGCTCATGATCGCCACGCCGTGGACGCCGACGGCGCCGCTGACGATCACGACGTCCCCGGGGACGACCCGCTGCGGGCGCAGGTCGACGCCCTCCGGGACGAGGCCGATGCCGGCGGTGTTGATGTAGACGCCGTCGCCGTGGCCGGCCTCGACGACCTTGGTGTCGCCGGTCGCGACCTCCACCCCGGCCGCGCGCGCCGCCGCGCCCAGCGCCTCGGCGACCCGGCCGACCGTCTTCAGTTCGACGCCCTCCTCCAGGATGAAGCCGCAGGAGAGGTAGGCGGCGCGGGCGCCGCTCATGGCGAGGTCGTTGACGGTGCCGTTGACGGCGAGGTCGCCGATGCTGCCGCCGGGGAAGAACAGCGGCCGGACCACGAAGGAGTCGGTGGAGAAGGCGAGCCGCGCCCCGCCCAGGGAGAGCGTGGCGGCGTCGCCGAGCTGGGCGAGCGTCTCCCCGCCGAAGGCGGGCGCGAAGATCTGCTGGACGAGCTCCGCGGAGAGCGCCCCGCCTCCGCCGTGGCCCATGACGACCCGGGGCGTCTCACGCAGCGGGGCCGGGCAGGTCCAGGCCGCGGGGTCGATCGCGGGCGTCTCGGCGTGCTCGGCGGCGGGCAGTTCGGTGGTGTCAGACAACGGGGGTCGCCTCCCGGGCCGTGCCGGCGGTCAGGTCGAGCCGCCGGTACAGGTAGTACGCGGCGCAGGCGCCCTCGCTGGAGACCATGGTGGCGCCGAGCGGGGTGCGGGGTGTGCACAGGGTGCCGAAGGCCTCGCACTCGTGCGGTTTCAGCAGTCCCTGGAGGACTTCGCCGCTGCGGCACTCGGCCGGCTCCCGGGTCTGGATGCCGCCGACCGCGAACCGCTGCTCGGCGTCGAAGTCGCGGTACTTCGGAGCGAGCCGCCAGCCGCTGCCGGGGATGACGCCGATGCCGCGCCAGGCCCGGTCGGTGACCTCGAAGACGTCCTCCAGCATGGCCCGGGCGGCCGGGTTGCCCTCGGGGCGGACGGCGCGGGCGTAGGCGTTGTCGACGGTGTGCTCGCCCCGCTCCAGCTGGTGGACGGTGCGGCGCACGCCTTCGAGGATGTCCAGCGGTTCGAAGCCGGTGACGACGATGGGCACACGGAAGCGCTCGGCCAGTTCGGGGTACTCCCCCACGCCCATCACGCTGCACACGTGACCGGCGGCGAGGAAGGCCTGCACCCGGCACTGCGGGGAGGCCATGACGGCCTCGATGGCGGGCGGCACGCGGACGTGGGAGACCAGCAGGCTGAAGTTGGGGATGCCCAGCCTGCGGGCCTGGTGGACCGTCATGGCGTTCGGCGGCGCCGTCGTCTCGAAGCCGATGCCGAAGAACACCACCTCGCGGTCGGGGTTCTGCCGGGCGATCCGCAGGGCGTCGAGCGGCGAGTAGACGACGCGTACGTCGCCGCCCTCGCCGCGCACCTGGAACAGGTCCCGTCCGGTGCCGGGCACCCGGAGCATGTCGCCGAAGGAGCAGAAGATCACCTCGGGGCGGGAGGCGATCTCCAGGGCCTTGTCGATGACCTCCAGCGGGGTCACGCACACGGGACAGCCGGGGCCATGGATCAGTTCGACCTGGTCGGGCAGGAGCTGGTCGATGCCGTGCCGGATGATGCTGTGGGTCTGTCCCCCGCAGACCTCCATCAGGGCCCACGGCCGGGTGACCGTGGCGTGGATGTCGTCGAGGAGCCGGCGCGCGAGGTCCGGGTCCTGGAACTCGTCGATGTACTTCACGGGTTGCTCACCTCTTCCACCGGGTCCACGCCCGCCTGTGCCGCCGCCGTCTCCCATGCGTCGCCGAACTCCTCCTGGAGCATGCCGAGTTCGGCGAAGAGTTCGAGCGTCTGCCGCGCGGACTCCTCGTCGAGCCGCTGCAGGGCGAAGCCGACGTGCACGATGGCGTACTCGCCGACCTGGAGGTCGGGCAGGTACTCCAGGCACACCTCCTTGACGACGCCGCCGAAGTCGACGGTGGCCATCCGGGTGCCGTCGCGTTCCTCGATGTCCAGCACTCTGCCGGGTACCGCCAGACACATGGGCCTCTCCTCGCTGTTCGCTCAGTGGTTCGTCGCGGTCCTGGCCGTGGCGCGGGCGGCCACCATGAGCTGGCCGAGCGCCAGGCCGCCGTCGTTGGGCGGCACCAGGCGGTGCCGCAGGACCGTGAAGCCGTCCCGGCGCAGGGCCGTCGCGCAGTCCGTGGAGAGCAGGGCGTTGGCGAACACCCCGCCGGTCAGGGCGACCGTGTCCAGGCCGTGTCGTTCCCGCGCCCGGCCGCACAGGTGGCGCACCAGGCCGGTGACGGCCCGGTGGAAGCGGGCCGCGACCACGGCGGGCGGCGCGCCGGCTCTCAGGTCCTCGACGATCGCCGCGAGGACGGGCGCGGGGTCGGCCCGTACGACACCGTCCTCGGTGGCGTGGTCGAAGGTGTAGGCGGCGGTGTCCCCGGCGGGCGCGTGCAGGGCGGCGGCCTCCAACTCGACGGCCGCCTGAGCCTCGTAGCCCGCGTGGTGGCAGATGCCCGCGAGGGACGACACCGCGTCGAAGAGCCGGCCCATGCTGGAGGTGGGTACGCAGTTCAGGCCGCGTTCCAACTGCCGTGACAGCACGCGCAGTTCGTCGGGCGGGCAGGCCGCCGTGCAGGCGAGGTCGTCGCTCCAGTCGACGCCCGCCGCCCGCAGGTGGGACAGCGCCATCCGGTACGGCCGGCGCACCGCCGCGTCGCCGCCGGGCAGCGGGACGTACGCCAGGCGCCCGAACCGGGTGAAGCCGTCGTAGTCGGCGAGGAGGACCTCCCCGCCCCACACCGCGCCGTCGTCGCCGTGGCCCGTCCCGTCGAAGGCGACGCCGATGACCGGCCGGTCGCCGTCCAGCCCGTGTTCGGCCATGGCGGCGGCGATGTGCGCGTGGTGGTGCTGGACGCGGACGACGGGCCGCCCGGCCGCGTTGCGTTCGGCCCAGCGGGTGGAGCGGTAGCCGGGGTGCCGGTCGGCGGCGAGCGTCGCGGGGCGCACCCCCGTGAGGGAGGCCAGGTGTGCGGCGGCGCGCTCGAAGACGGCCTGGGTGGCGAGGTCGTCCATGTCGCCGATGTGCGCGGACAGCCAGGCCCGGCGGCCCTCGCCGAGGCAGAAGGCGTTCTTGAGGTCGCCGCCGACGGCGAGGGCCGGCCCGACCGGCAGCGGGAGGGGCAGGGGCAGCGGGGCGTGACCGCGGGAGCGGCGGAGGAGGAGCGGTTCGCCGTCGCTGACGCGGACCACGGAGTCGTCGCACGGCACCTGGATCGGCCGGTCGTGGGCGAGCCAGGCGTCGGCCAGGTGCGCCAGCCGCTCCAGCGCCTCGGCGTCGTCGGTGACGATCGGCTCTCCGGCCGCGTTCCCGCTGGTCATGACGAGCAGCCGGGGGCCCTCGGGGTCGCCGGGCAGCCCGAGGAGCAGGTGGTGCACGGGGGTGTACGGCAGCATGACGCCGAGGTCGGGGCTGCCGGGGGCGACGGCTTCGGCGGGCATCGCGGCGCCGGCCGGGCGGGCCGCGCCGGTGCGCCGGCGCAGCAGGACGACGGGCCGGGCGGCGCTGTGCAGCAGGTCCCGTTCCTCGGGGCCGAGCCGCACGAGGTGCTCGACGTCCGCCGCGTCGCGGGCCATGACGGCGAACGGCTTGTCGCCCCGGTTCTTGCGGCGGCGCAGCAGGGTGACGGCGGTGCGGTCGGTGGCGTCGCAGGCCAGGTGGTAGCCGCCGAGGCCCTTCACGGCGAGGATCGCGCCGCGCGCGAGCAGCGCGCGGGCTTCGGCCAGCGGGTCGCCGGGGTACTGCCGCGGTGTGCCGTCCGGTCCGGGCACGAGCAGGCGCAGGCAGGGGCCGCAGGCGGGGCAGGCGACGGGCTGGGCGTGGAAGCGCCGGTCGCGGGGGTCGGCGTACTCGCGGGCGCAGTCGGGGCACAAGGGGAAGCTGGCCATCGTGGTGTGGGCCCGGTCGTAGGGCAGGCCGGTGACGATGGTGAAGCGCGGGCCGCAGTGGGTGCAGTTGACGAACGGGTGGCGGTGGCGCCGGTCGGCGGGGTCGGCCAGCTCGTCGAGGCAGGCGGCGCAGGTGGCCGTGTCCGGGGAGACCAGGGTGCCTACGGGGCCGTCGGTCCGGGAGGCGAGGATGGTGAAGGGGCCGCCGCCCTCGACGGGCACGTCCTGGTGGGAGACGGACTCCACCCGGGCCAGCGGGGGCGCCTGCGGGGCGATGCGGTCGCAGAACCGGGCCACGGCCGAGGCGGCGCCCTCGACCTCGGCCACCACGCCCTCCGGCGTGTTGGTGACGTGCCCGGCGAGGGAGAGTTCGGTGGCCAGGGCGTAGACGTACGGCCGGAAGCCGACGCCCTGCACCACGCCCCGTACGGTGACGCGCCGGCGCCGGGGCGGGTCGCCGGCCTCGGTGGAGGCGACGAGGTCCGCCGGGGGCGGGGAACCGCTCACGAGTGGGTGCGGGCGAGGGCGTCGGCGCCGTCCTCGTGGGCGCGCGCGTGTTCGTGGTGGTGTTCGTGCGCGTGGTCGTGGGTGAGCTCGGTGGTGCAGCGGGCCATGACCGGCTCATGGACGGGCGCGCCCTCGGCCGCCGCCATGGCCCGGTCGAGCAGCGCGCCGATCCCGCTGCCGTGGCGGGCCGAGGTCAGCAGCACCTCCGCGCCCGGGTTGACCTGTTCGACGTGGGCGCGGAAGGCGGCCTCGTCGAAGCCGACTGCGTCGGCGATGTCGGTCTTGGTGACCACGACCAGGTGGGCGAGGCCGAAGGCGGTGGGGTACTTCAGCGGTTTGTCCTCGCCCTCGGTGACGGAGGCGAGGACGACCCGGAGGGTCTCCCCCAGGTCGTAGGAGGCGGGGCACACCAGGTTGCCGACGTTCTCGACGAACAGCAGCCGGGTGTCGTCGGGCAGCCAGTCGCGGAGGTGGCCGGCGAGCATGGCCGCCTCCAGGTGGCACAGACCGTCGGTGAGGACCTGCTTGACCGGGGCTCCTGAACGCGCCAGACGGTTGGCGTCGTTCTCGGTGGCGAGGTCGGCGGTCAGCGCGGCGACCGGCACGCGGCGCTCGCGGGCGAGCGTCAGTTCGCGCTCCAGCAGGGCGGTCTTCCCGCTCCCGGGGCTGGACAGCAGGTTGACGACGGCGACACCGCGCGCCGCGAGGTCGGTGCGCAGGGTCTGCGCGTAGGTGTCGTTCTTGGCGAGCACGGCCTGTCGCAGGTCGACCACACGGCACATGTTCAGCACTCCTCGGGGACGGGTTCGCGGGTCCGCGCGTGCGTCGGGCCGTCCTCCCAGTGCACGCTGACGATCTTCAGTTCGCGGCCCGAGAGCAGGTCGGCGCCGCTCCCGCCGCAGCGGGGGCAGGTCAGCGCCGGCGGCATGCCGACGGCCCACTCGTGTGCGCAGGGCGCGCAGCGGGCGCGGCCGGGCACCGCTTCGGTGACGAGTTCGGCGCCGTCCAACACGGTTCCGGCGCAGGCCAGTTCGAAGCAGAAGGAGAGGGAGTCGGGCACGACGCCGGCGAGTTCGCCCACCTGGAGCCGGACGGAGCGCACCGAGGTGACGTCGCCGTGCTGTGCGGCGGCCTGTTCGACCTGGTCGATCACGGCGAGTGCGACGGACATCTCGTGCATCGGTCTCGGTCCTCCCGGTGCCGGGCCGGCCTGCGCCGGCCTGGGCGGTCTCCCATTAGAGGCGAGGGGGAGGCGGGCGGCATCCCGGCGCGCCGTCGCCGGCTGCCGGGTACGCCGTTCGACGCAGCCGCTCGCCGCGCGGTGCGATGGCGTGCCGGTGCCGGGCGTGGTCACATGCGGCGGATCCGCAGGTAGCGCCGGATGTCGGGGAGACATTCCCGGACCAGGACGCCCACGGCGACGAGGGCGGCGCCGACGATGATGTTCTTCTTCATGGTGTGTCTCCTCACCTGGATGCCTCGCCGGCGGCGGCCCGCGTCGCGGGTTCCTTCGGCCGGTCGTCCCGCAGCAGTTCCTCGATCAGCCGGACGGCCCGCGGCACGGCGTCGGCCACCGGCGCGCTGAGCCCGATGCCCTCGCGCACCGAGGCCGGTTCGCATCCGACGATCAGGACGCGGCGCGGCGGGGTGCCGCCGGCGCCGGCGCACAGGGTGTGCAGCAGCGCCAGGACGGTGTCGGGGGTCATGCGGTGCCCGTCGAGCGCGGGGGCGGCCTCGGGCGCGGCCGGGCCGGGGCCGTCGTGCTCGATGACGTAGAGGGTGCCGGGGGCTTCGCCGCGCGCCGTGGCGTCCACGAGGACGAGGGTGTCGTAGCCGTCGAGGAGCTGGTAGGCGAGGTGCACTCCGCGCACGCCGACGTCGGCGACCTCGGTGTGCGGGGGCAGGGGCCGCTCGGCGAGCCTGCGGGCGGTCTCGACGCCGAAGCCGTCGTCCCCGAGGAAGATGTTGCCGATGCCGGCGACGAGGGTCCGCGCGCCGGGCTGCCGGGGAAGGCTCATGCGTCGTCCTCCAGAGGGGTGATCTCGTCGGGCTGGAAGTACAGGAACCGGCCCTGCTCGCGGCGGATGTCGGCGCCCGGGTCGCCTTCGACGGTCACGGCCAGGTGGACCGCGCCGTCCACGTCGTGCAGGACGGCCTCTACGCGCGCGGTGCGGCCCTGGAGGAAGAGGTCCTGGGCGTCGGTGCGGCGCAGGCCGGGGCGCAGGGTGACGCGGCTGCCCGCGCCGAGGGACCGGCCGTCGACGAGGACGCGGTCGCGGGCGGGGTCGAAACCGGGGTCGCTCGCCGGGTCCCACCAGGGGATCTCCGGGCGGGTCACGCCGTGCTCGTCGGGGAAGCCGCCGGAGGCGGGCGCGGCGGTGGCCGTGGCGGCGGGGCGGGTCGCCTCGCGCAGGCCGCGCACCGCGCCGTGGAGGCGTTCCAACACCTCGGGGGGCATGGTGTCGGCGAGGTCGATGACGGCGGCGGCCCGTTCGTCGGTGCCCCGGGCCTCGCGTTTCTCCTCGTCGGTGAGGGCGGCGGTGCGCAGCGCGAGGATCTCGTCGATCTCGGTGGCGTCGTAGAGGGCGCCGGGGCTCTCGGGGGCGATCGCCGGGTGGTCCTCCAGGATGATCGGCGAGGACAGGACGAGGTCGCCGCGGCCGGGTTCGCCTGCGAGGACGGGCCAGGTGTGCAGGTTGCGGCAGGCGGCGGTCGCTCCTTTGGCCCATTCGGGGGGATCGGTCATCGACAGGAACGATCCGGCGCTGAGGGCCATGAGGAGGTGGGAGGCGACGAGGGAGTGCGGCAGGGCCGCGTCGCGGTCGCCGCCGCCGTCGGGCGGGGTCCAGGCGGTGGTGTTCTCGACGACGGCGGTGAGCCTCGACACCCGGTAGGGGCCGTCGAGTTCGACGGCGGACAGCCGTAGCTCACCGCTGATCTCCTCGCATCGGCGCACCAGGCGGCCGAGGGTGCGGCCGGCCGCGTCGAGGACCGGTTCGCTCTCCTCGCGCGCGGGTCGGCCGAAGGGGACGGTGACGCCGTCGCCGAGGAGTTCGGCGACCTTCGCCACGACTTCGACGCGCTCCTCGCCGCCCTCGTCCCAGGGCACCAGGACCCGGTCGTCGAGGGGGAGTTCGTCGACGGTGTCGAAGCCGCCGTCGGGTCGCAGCCGCTGCACGGTGCGCCGGCGAGCGTGCAGGAAGCGCAGCTCGACGGAGAGGGTGTCGTCGGCCTTCGGTTCCATCAGGCACTCGGTGTGCTGGAAGTCGTGCTCCTCGGTGTCGGCGCCCCAGCCGGGCGGGACGAGCACGCCGAACTGCCAGCGCAGCCGGTTCTTGGCGGCCGACGCCCGGTAGGGGTAGAGGACGTAGCCCTCGAAGAGGACGGCGTCGGCGACCTGGCGGGCGAGCGCGAACCGTTCCTCGGTGTGCGGGGCGAACGCGGTCGCGGTCACGGGTCCGTCCTTCCGGTGGTGCCGGTGAGGGTGTGGAACGGGTCGGCCGGGGGCGGGCCGGCGGCGCCGGCGTCGTCGAGCAGGGCGCGCACGGTGCTCTCCCAGGAGGGCAGGGCGCGCCGGGAGCGGTAGGCGAGGAGGGCGTCCATCGTGTCGCGGGGCAGCCGGATCCAGCCGCAGCCGGGGAAGTGCTGGTCGATCATCTCCCGCCAGACGGCGACGGGCATCCGGCAGACCGTCTCGCGGTCCCACGGGACGGGCTCGACCTGGAAGCCGCGGGTGCCGGTGAACGCCGTGCCGGAGAAGAGCATCAGCAGGGGGACCTCGCCGTCGGTGAGCGCCGACAGGTAGCGGCCGGCGGCGATGTCGAGGTCGTAGGTGCAGGGCACGACGAGGTCGGCCTCGGTCTCGCCGGTGAAGCCGGGGACCATCAGCGGCACTTCCGCGAACTGCAGCGGCTGGAGGGTGCTGCCCCAGCGGGAGCGTTCGCCGAACAGGTCGGTGAGGCCGTCGGCCTCGGCGGGCGTGTAGCCGCGGCGGGCGGGTTCGACGCGGATCTGGCAGCGCAGGGCGAGGGCGTGCACGCGGACGCCGCCCGTGGCCGTGACGCGGAGCCGGAAGACGAGGGTCGGTCCGGCGGCGTAGCGGTCGGCGCGCACGCCGGTGCAGGCGAAGGACAGCTCCGTCACGCGTCCCCCGTCCCGCTGACGGGCCGGGCGCGCCGTACGACGTCGTCGAAGAACGCGTCCAGGGCGGCGCGGGCCTCGGCGCCGCCGTCGAAGCCCTGCCACAACAGGCGCATCCGGCCGACGAGTTCGTAGCAGACGTCGATGGGCACGAGGTGGCAGTCGCAGCGGCCCCCGGCGCGGCGCAGGAGCAGGGCCTCGACGTCGGGTTCGAGGAGTGCGGCGAGACGGCTGCCGCCGAGGACGTCCGTCCAGGTGGCGGGGTCGAGTTCGCTCTCGGTGGCGCCGGCGGGGCTCGGGTAGAGGGCGACGAGGCGGTCGAGCGCGGCGTTGCGGAAGAGGAAGGCGACGCCGACGGGGATCTGCAGGGCCTCCCAGGCGTGGTCGTCGAGGCGGTGCTCGGGGTCGGCGAGGTAGCGGGAGGGCACGGCGCGGAAGCGGCCGGCGGCCGCGCCGGGCCGTTCCATGAGCAGCGCGCAGGGTGTGCAGGCGCAGGCCAGGGCGCGTCGTTCGGTGTCGACGAGGTGGCGGTGGTCGCTCTCGCCGAGGGTCACCGCGCACAGTTCGCACCGTTCGGGCTCGGGCGGGCGCCCGGTCAGGAACCTGCGCAGGCCCGGGGGCCGGGTCGTCGCCGGGGGCGTGTTCATCGGGCCTTCGCCGCTGTCGGGCGGGCGCCGATCTGGAGCAGGGCGGGTTCGGCGGGCGGTGCCTGCACCTCGACGGACCTGACCTCGGGCGCGAAGCAGGCGAGGGCCTCCTCGACGGCGCTCCGGACGTCCGAGCCGCCACATCCGCAGCCGCCGCCCGAGCGGGAGCGCAGCCGCAGGACGCCGCCGTCCTCGTCGAATCCGACGACTTCCAGGGGGTGTTCGGGGAGGTCGTCCAGGGCGCGGGCGATGCGGGTGTCGCGGTCCTCGGGGTGGAGGTCGTGCAGGACGAGCAGGCTCGCGACGAGCCGGTCGCCGAGCAGCGTCCCGAGGGGTTCGCCGCTCGCGGAGAGCAGGCGCAGCACGCGGGCGAGTCCCGCGCCGTAGAAGTCCATGAGGGAGCGGACGAGTTCCTCGGCCCCCCGGGCGGCCGCCGGGTCGGTGGAGCCGGCCAGCCGGTCGAGGACCTCCTCGATCCGGCGGCCGGTCTCCTCGGCGTTCACGGGCCGGGCCGCGGTGGCGCTCATCCGCCCAGTCCGCTCAGGCCGGTGGGGACGTGCATCTTCTGCACCGTCTTGCCGCCGCCGACGTACATGTGGACGCCGCAGGGCAGGCAGGGGTCGAAGCTGCGCACGGCGCGCATGATGTCGATGCCCTTGAAGTTCTCCGGGGTGTTCTCCTCGAAGATGGGGGTGTTCTGCACGGCGTCCTCGTAGGGGCCGGGGGTGCCGAAGGTGTCCCTGGTGCTGGCGTTCCAGGGGGTCGGCGGGTAGGGGTGGTAGTTGGCGATCTTGCCGTCGCGGATGACCATGTGGTGGGAGAGGACCCCGCGCACCGCCTCGGTGAACCCGACGCCGATGCCCTCGTCGGGCACCTCGAACTTCTCCCAGGTCTGGGTGCGTCCGGCGCGGACCTCCTGGAGGCCCTTCTCGGCGAAGTGCAGGGCGACGGCGGCGGTGTAGGCCTGGAAGTAGGTACGGGCGCGGTTGCGCTCCAGGGCGTTGCTCCAGCGCGGGATCTTCCACTCGAAGGTGGTCTCGGGCCGGGTCATGGTGCGGGGCAGGTTGATGACGACGCTGTGGCCGGTGGCCTTGACGTACCCGGTGTCGACGAGTCCGGACAGGGCGGTCGACCACAGGCGGGCGATCGGGCCGCCGCCGGTGTCCAGGGCGAGGTGGTCCTTGCCGTCGAACCAGCGGGGGGACATGACCCAGCTGTACTTGTCGTCGAAGTCGCGTTTCTGCGGGGCGGGGATGGTGTGCTGGTTCCAGGGGTGTCGGGGGTCGACCGGGTTGCCCAGCGGGTCGTGGGTGACGAACTGCTCCTGTCCCTGCCAGTCCTCGTAGTAGGAGCTGCCGAGCAGGATGCGGATGCCGAGGTTGATGTCGGTGAGGTCGTTGGTGACCAGCTTGCCGTCGACGATCACGCCGGGGGTGACGAACATGCGCCGGCCCCAGTCGCTCATGTTGGCGTAGGTGAAGTCGCAGTACTCGGGGTCGTTGAGGGCTCCCCAGCAGCCGAGCAGGACGCGGCGGCGGCCGACCTCCTCGTAGCCGGGCATGGCCTCGTAGAAGAAGTCGAACAGGTCGTCGTGCAGGGGCACGACCCGCTTCATGAACTCGACGTACCGCATGAGGCGGCTGAGGTAGTCGGTGAACAGCTGCACCGAGCCGATGGTTCCGACGCCGCCCGGGTAGAGCGTGGAGGGGTGCACATGGCGGCCCTCCATGAGGCAGAACATCTCGCGGGTGTAGCGGCTGACCTGGAGGGCCTCGCGGTAGAACTCGCCCTCGATGGGGTTGAGCGAGCGCATGATGTCGGCGATGGTGCGGTAGCCGTGGTCCCCGGCGTGCGGCGCCTCGGTGCGTTCGGCCAGTTCGAGGACGCCGGGGTTGGTCTCCTTGACCATCTTCTCGCAGTAGTCGACCCCGACCAGGTTCTCCTGGAAGATGTTGTGGTCGAACATGTACTCCGCGGACTCGCCGAGGTTGATGATCCACTCGGCGAGGTGCGGGGGCTTCACGCCGTACGCCATGTTCTGCGCGTACACCGAGCAGGTGGCGTGGTTGTCGCCGCAGATGCCGCAGATGCGGCTGGTGATGAAGTGGGCGTCGCGGGGGTCCTTGCCGCGCATGAAGACGCTGTAGCCGCGGAAGACCGACGAGGTGCTGTAGCACTCGGCGACCCGCTTCTGCTTGAAGTCGATCTTGGTGTGGATGCCCAGGCTGCCCACGATCCGGGTGATCGGGTCCCAGGCCATCTCCACCAGGCCGCTGCCGTCGCCGGGCGTCTTCGTCGTCGGTGCCATCGTGTGTGCCGTGCCCTTCGTTGCGCTTGCGCGGGAGCTGGTGGGGGTGGTCGGGATGGTGCGGGGACGCCGTTCAGCGGGCGCACCGGCGCGGGTGCGTCACCAGGGGGGCCGGTAGCCGGTGGTGATGCGGTCGCCGGTGTGGCGCCACTTGGGCTCCTTGTCCACGGTCCTGGCGGTGAGCGAGCGCAGCTTGCGCACGACCGCGCCGTAGGCGCCGCTGGCGTTGCTGGAGACCTTGGCGCCGGGCGGCTCGTCCATGAACGGCATGAACTTGTCGGGGAAGCCGGGCATGGTGCAGGCGATGCAGATGCCGCCGACGTTGGGGCAGCCGCCGATGCCGTTCATCCAGCCGCGCTTGGGGACGTTGCACTTGACGACGGGACCCCAGCAGCCGACCTTCACCAGGCACTTCGGCGAGTCGTACGACAGGGCGAACTGGCCCTGCTCGTAGTAGCCGGCGCGGTCGCAGCCCTCGTGCACGGTGGCCCCGAAGAGCCAGGTCGGGCGGAGCTTGTCGTCGAGCGGGATCATCGGGGCGGCGCCGGCCGCCTGGTAGAGCAGGTAGGTGAGCGTCTCGGAGAAGTTGTCGGGCTGGATGGGGCAGCCCGGGACGCACACGATGGGGATGCCGGCCTTCGACTTCCAGTCCCAGCCGAGGTAGTCCGGGACGCCCATGGCGCCGGTCGGGTTGCCGGCCATGGCGTGGATGCCGCCGTAGGTGGCGCAGGTGCCGATGGCGACGACCGCCAGGGCCTTGGGCGCGAGCCGGTCGATCCACTCGCTGGTGGTGATCGGCTGGCCGGTCTCGGGGTTGTCGCCGAAGCCGCACCAGTAGCCCTCGGGCTTGATGTCCTCGTTGGGGATGGAACCCTCGATGACCAGCACGAACGGGTCGATCTCGCCCCGCTCCCCCTTGAAGTACCACTCGATGAACGTGTCCGAGCCGCCGACCGGACCGCACTCGAAGTCGATCAGCGGCCAGTGGACGGCGATCTTCGGCAGGCCGGGCAGGACGCCGAGCACGATCTGCTCGACGCTCGGCTGCATGGCCGCGGTGAACGCGACCGAGTCGCCGTCGCAGCTCAGACCGGCGTTGATCCAGAGGATGTGGATCGGGGGCGCCTCGTCGGCGGGCGCGCCTGCGGCGTCCGCAGCGCCGACGGTGTCCGGCGTCGCCTCAGTCATGGGACCGCCTCCTGGGGAGGAATGGGGTGAAGGCCTGCATGTCGACCTCAGAGTTCTTCGTACCAGCGGACCGCTCGGGTGGTGATGTCGGAGAGGGCCGTTGCGGTGACGTCCGAACCGGGGGCGGGAAAGGGGTTTAGGACGCCCGAGGAGGGCGTGCCTTGTGGACGAAGGCGCGGCGCAGGGCGTGGTAGGGGGCGGCGGGGTCGTGGAAGATGGCGCGCATCCGGGCCAGCTCCCGCTCGCGGTACTCGGACAGCGGGGTCGTGCTCCGCAGGCGGTCCAGGTCGGCCTTCTTGGCGGCGATCCGGGACGCGGTCGCCGGCAGCGCGGCCAGGCGTGCGGCGAGAGCGCCGGCCTCGGCGGCGAACTCCGCCGGGCCGCCGGCGACGACGCGGTCGACGAGGCCGATCCGCTCGGCGCTCGCGGCGCTCACCGGCAGGGCCTCGCTCATGAGGCGTTCGGCCGCCGCCCGGCCCACCCGGCGCGGCAGGCTGTACGTCCAGTACTCCGAGCCGTACAGGCCCATCAGCCGGTAGTGCGGGTTCAGCACGGCGCCGGAGCGGCACCACACCTCGTCCGCGGCCAGGGCGAGCATCACCCCGCCGGCGGCGGCGTTCCCGGCGACGGCCGAGACCACGAGCCGGTCCGTCGTGGTCAGGACGGCCTCGACGAGATCGTCGATGGCTTCGATGTTCGCCCAGGACTCGGCGGCGGGGTCGGCCGCCGCCTCGATGACGTTGAGGTGGATGCCGTTGGAGAAGAAGTCCCGTGCGCCGCCCAGCACGAGCACGCGGGTGGGGCGGGCGCACGCCCGCCGGTAGGCGTCCAGCAGGCGGCGGCACTGCGCGGTGCTCATGGCGCCGCCGGGGAAGGAGAACGACAGGAAGCCCACCGCCCCCTCCTCCCGGTAGCGGATGTCCGCCCAGGTCGGGTGCGCCACCTCGGGCAGCGGGGGCAGGGCGGCCTCCGGCAGGGCGGGCAGCCGGTCGCCGAGGGCCTGGACGGCGGGGAGTTTGAACGTGGGCGGCGCTCCGGGGGCGCGGCGGGGGCGCAGTTCGGGGATCCACACCGCGCCGTCGGCGGTCGCCCGGCAGATCGCGCCCGCTCTGGTGGCCAGCAGTGCGCCGGGGCGGCCGCGCAGTTCGCTCTCCGGGTGGCCGCCGTGGAGGTACCACTCGCCGCCGAGGAGTACGTCGAGCACGCCCGGCTGGGAGTCGGCGGCCCGCAGCTTGCGCAGGACGGTCTCGGTGGCGTCCTCGGCCCAGTCGACGCGCCGGACGCGCTGGTCGAGATAGGGGCGGGTGCGCGGCCCGGCCTGGCCCTGAGCCGCCGCTTCCTGCGGCTGGGGCGTGTACGTACCGGAGGCGAAGCGTTCGACGGCGAGCAGGACGGCCGTGAGGGCGGCGTCCGCGACCTCGTTGCGGTAGAGGTCGCTCTTGCCCGCCGGGGGCAGCGCGCAGGACACGCAGGCCCACACGTCGCCGGCGTCCATCTCCTCGCCGGCCTGGAGGACGGTGACGCCCCACCGGTCCACGCCCTCCTGGATCGCCCAGTCGAGGGAGGACGGACCGCGGTCGCCCACGGGCCCGGGGTGCACGACGAGACAGGTGTACGCCGACCACACCTCCCGTGGGATCGCCGTCTTCAGCATGGGCGCGATGACGAGGCGGGGGGCGTGCCGCCGTACGGCTTCGGTCAACGAGCTTTCCGGCAGGGCGAGTTCCACCGCCACCGTGTGGCCGTGGTCGCGCAGCTCGGCGTGGACGCGCTGGGTGAGGCTGTTGAACGCGCTGGCCACGAGCAGGATGTGCACTGCTGCCTCCGGACGGACGCAAGGGCGGGCGGACGACTGGGAAGGGCGGACTGCTGAAGGGGTGGGCGGAAGGGCGGCGGAAGCGATCGTGCGGGATGCCGGACCGGCGGCCTCGGCGACAGACGGATGAGTCATCCGAAAGCAGGCATCGGCGTCCCCGTCCGGTCCCAGAGTCGCAGGAGGGGCGCCGGGCGCGCCGGGACTGTCCCCGATCGGTCACGGCAGGGTCGGGCGGGGCGGTTGTGTGGCAGGATCCGCTGCCATGTCGCCGTTACCTGTGTGGTCGTCAAGTCCCCTGCACCGTCTGCTCGTCGTGCTGCTCGCGTCGCTGGTGGCGGTGGCCGCCACGGTGACCGGAGCGGCCGCCGCACCCGGGGTGGCCGCGAGCGCGGCCGGGGCCGCGACGCCCGACCTCCTCAGCTACGACGTGACACTGCGGGCCGACGCGGACGGCTCCCGCTGGACCGGGCACGAGCGGGTGTCGTTCCGCAACGCCTCCGGCCGGCCGCTGCGCGAGGTGTACGTGCGGCTGTGGGGCAACGGCGAGGACGGGTGCGGCACGGCCGGCGCGCCCTCCCCCGTCAACGTGTCGCGGGTGCGCGGCGGCACGCCGGGCCCGCTCAGCGTGGGCTGCACCGCCCTGCGGATCGCGCTGCCGGAGCCGCTGGCGCACGGCGGGCGCGCGAGCGTCGCCTTCGACGTGTCCGTCACGGTGCCCGAGCGCAACGCCCGCTTCGGACGTGAGGGCGCGTTCCGCTTCCTGGGCAACGCGCTGCCGGTGCTCGCCGTGCACGACGCCGAGGGATGGCACCTGGACCCGTACGTGGCGACGGGCGAGAGCTTCTACTCCCTGGCGGGCGACTTCCGGGTACGCCTGGACCACCCGTCGGCCCTGAAGGTCCCGGCGACCGGCCGCACCCGGACCCTGCCCGGCGCCCCCGGGCGCACGGTCACGCTGAGCGTCGCCGACCGGGTGCGGGACTTCGCCTGGGCGGCCGGCCCGTTCCGCACGGCGACGCAGACCTCTCCCGGGGGCGTGCTCGTGCGGTCGTACTGGGCGCCGGACACTCCGGCCGAGGGCGTGCGCCTCAACCGGCGCGACGGCGTGGCCGCCGTGGACCGCTTCGGGAAGGAGTTCGGCCGCTATCCGTACGGCGAGATCGACCTGGTGATGACCGCCGGCTTCGGCGGCGGGATGGAGTATCCCGGGCTGGTCCTCCTCGGCACCTCCGAGGAAGGCGGCGCCGTCGTCCACGAGGTCGCCCACCAGTGGTGGTACGGCATCGTGGGCAACGACCAGTACGCCGCGCCGTGGCTCGACGAGAGTTTCGCCCAGTACGCCAACGCGCGTTTCCACGGCTGGCAGGACTTCGACTGCTCGGAGATCTCCTGGCCGAGCGAGGAGGCCGAGCTGACCCGCTCGATGGCCTACTGGTCCGAGCACCGGGACGAGTACCACGTCGTCTACATGGTGGGCCCGTGCGTCCTGGCGCGTCTGGAGGCCGTCCTGGGCGCCGACGCCATGGCGGGGATGCTCCGGCGCTACGTCCGCGACCACCGGTACGGCGTCTCCACCACCGCCGACTTCAAGCGGGCCGCCCAGGCGGCGACGGACGCCGACCTCGGCCCGTTCTGGGACGAGTACCGCGTCCGGTGAGGGCCGGCGGACGCCGGTCGCGTGCCCGCGGTCCGGGGTCCGTGTCGTCGGCGTCCACCTGATTCGGCATGAGTGATCATGACTGGGCATGATCGGACACGACCTGGCAGTTGTCGCCCCCAACGGGTGCTCCGCCCCGCTCTGTCGGCTTTCCCCCTCTACCCTTACACTGCCAAGTCACAGACATGCATGCGGAGTTGACGGGGGAGGCCGCCATGTCCGACGGCGGGTACGGCAGATACGACAACGGCTACTTCGTCCCACCGATGCCGGCGGCCCCTCCGCCGCCGCCCGCGGACGGCGCACGGGCGGTCGCGGTCGCGGTCCTCAACCTCAGCGGTCTGGGCCTGGGTTACGCGCTGACGCGGCGCTGGGCCCTGACGGCGCTGTGCTGGATCGCCACCGCCGTCCTGCTGATCGTGGCGCTGCCGGCCGACCCGGACGGCGTCCCCGAGGGGGCGCTCGTCGCCTACGCGGTGTTCCTCGTCCTGGCGGCGGCACACGGGGCGCGCGTGGGTCTGCGCACGCCGCTGGCCCTGCCGGGCCGCGCGCCGCTCGCGCTGGCGCTGGGGCTGCTGCTGCTCGCCGTGCCGGCCGGGGGCGTGGTCTGGTACGACGCCGAGCGGGACGAGGCGGTGCAGCAGATGCTGCTGGACCGGCTGGAGGAGGCCGACCGGCTGGTCGCTGCGGCGGGCAAGAAGGAGTTCACCGCGGCCGAGGCCGACTACCGCAAGGCGCTGACCGCTTACGAGGACCTGGTGGCCGATCACCCGGACTCGCGGGCGGCGGCACGGGTGCCCGGCCGTATGAAGACGTACTACGCCACGGTCGGCGCCCCCTACGAGCAGCGCGAGTACTGCACGGCGATCGCGCCGCTGACGTATCTGCGCACGGTCCCCGACCGGGTGAAGAAGACCGAGCTGGGCGAGCTGGAGAAGTGGCCCGACGAGCGGCTGGCGACCTCGCTGTACGAGTGCGCCTCGGCCGGACTCGCGGCCGACCAGTCGACCTGGGCGGCGCAGTTCGGCGAACTGCTCACCACCTTCCCGAAGTCGGCGCAGGCCGCGAAGGTGGAGCCGGCCGTGAACGCCGCCGTCGTCCGGGAGGAGAAGGGGCTGCGCGGGGCGGATCCGTGCACGGCGGTCCAGCGGCTGCGCGCCCTCGCCACCCGGATCACCGAGCTGCCCGGCGAGAAGGCGGGGATCGACGCGGCCCTCGCCAAGGACGCCGGCCGGGCCACGGCCCAGGTGGCCTCGGGGACCTACACCTGCGGCGTGGACCAGTACCGGGACGGCGACTTCGACGCCGCGCTGACCACGATGAACGAGTACGTCACGGCCAACAGGGCGGCCAAGAACGTCCCGTTGGCGAAGAAGATCGCGATCGCGGCGGAGGTCGCCCAGACGGTGCCGGAGGCGGGCAAGAAGCTGCCCACGCTGCGCAGCGGCGGAAGCATCTCCGTCACGGTGAAGAACGACAGCCCGGACGCGGTGACCGTCCTGTTCACCGGGCCTGTCACCGGCAGTCTCACCCTGAAGGCGTGCGGCGGCTGCCGCGCCTACTCCCTCGGCAGCACCGTCAGCCCGTACTTCAAGCCGTGCGAGGGCGGCAAGAACTACCCGCAGCGCACCATCAGCCTGCCGCCGGGCACCACGTACTTCGTGCACAAGTCGAACGGCTCCAGCATCTCCTCCTCCACGCCCGCCTCGGACACGGCGAAGCTGGAGAACGGCTATGTGTACACGGAGTGCGCGTACACCACGGAGTCGTTCGGCTCGGGGCTCTGATCCCGGGCCGGCCGCACCGGGGCCGCCACCGTCAGGCGGCCCACAGCCGGCCGCGCTCGGGCCTCGGGCGAGCGGCGGGACGGGCGGCCGTCCGCGCCGCGCGGGCGGGCGGCGCGGGGGTGCGGGCCGGCCGGACCCGGTAGATCGTCCTCGTCGGGTCGGTGAGGGGCTCACCGAGGGTGATGCGGCCGGCGGAGTGCAGCCGGTCGCACTCGGCGGTGGGGAGGGCCGTGTAACAGCCTCCCCGGCCGGTGCGCGCGTCCAGCGGCTGCCAGTAGCTGTACCTGCGGCGTCCGTCCGCGTGGACGGTCACGAAAACGGGCGTGCCGGAATCGTTGACGATGCGCAGGACGTCGGCTGCGGCCGGGCTGAGCGGAGCGCCGGAACGGAGGTTGGGCGATATCAACGGAGGCCTTTCCGGTGGCAGGGTCACGAGACCGCCTACCCGGCCCGGCCGGAGTTGATCTCATTTCCTTCGCATCTTCCACCACGGCACTGACATCGATGCCCGAGCCCCGGTCCGGCCGCCGTCGACGACCCCCTTGTTCACTCCGCCTGGAGCGCGCGTTCCATGCGGTCGGCCAGCAGCTGGACGAACCGGGCCGGCTCCTTCGGACGGCCTCCCTCGGCCAACGCGGCGAGGCCGTAAAGGAGTTCGGTCGTCTCGGTGAGCGCGGTGTCGTCCTCCGGCTTGCCCTTGAAGGCCTGGTCGAGGCTCTTGACCAAGGTGTGCTCCGGGTTGAGTTCCAGGATGCGCTGGGCGCGGGGCACCTCCTGGCCCATCGCCCGGTACAGGTTCTCCAGCGCCGGGGTCAGGTCGTGCGCGTCGGAGACCAGACAGGCCGGGGAGACGGTGAGGCGCGAGGACAGCCGTACGTCCTTGACGTCCTCGCCGAGCCGCTCCTTCATCCAGGCGAGCAGCGGGGCGTACTCCTCGTCCCGCTTCTCGCGGCTCTCGGCGGGCTCGTCCCCGGCGCCGGCGTCGAGGTCGATCTCGCCCTTGGCGACGGACCGCAGCCGCTTGCCCTGGAACTCCCCCACCGTGTCGGTCCACACCTCGTCGACCGGGTCGGTCAGCAGCAGGACCTCGATGCCCTTGGCCCGGAACGCCTCCATGTGCGGCGAGTTCTCGATGGCCTCGCGGGACTCGCCCGTCATGAAGTAGATGTCGTCCTGCCCGTCCTTCATCCGCTCCACGTACTGCGCGAGCGTCGTCGGCTCGGCGCTGTCGTGGGTGGTGGCGAACGAGGAGACGGCGAGGAGGGCTTCGCGGTTCTCGGAGTCGGTGACCAGTCCCTCCTTCAGGACGGAGCCGAACTCGCGCCAGAACGTGGCGTACCGCTCGGGCGCGGAGCCCCTCATGTCCTTGATCGAGGACAGGACCTTCTTCGCCAGCCGGCGGTGCATCAGCTGGATGTGCCGGTCCTGCTGGAGGATCTCGCGGGAGACGTTGAGGGAGAGGTCCTGGGCGTCGACGACGCCCTTGACGAAGCGCAGGTACGACGGGAGCAGCGCCTCGCAGTCGTCCATGATGAAGACGCGCTTGACGTACAGCTGGACGCCGCGCTTGTAGCCCTGGGTGAACAGGTCGTGCGGGGCGTGGGCGGGGATGAACAGCAGGGCCTGGTACTCGAAGGTGCCCTCCGCCTGGAGGCGGATGGTCTCCAGCGGGTCGTTCCAGTCGTGGCTGATGTGCTTGTAGAGCTCGTGGTACTCCTCGCTCTTCACCTCGTCGCGGGAGCGGGCCCAGAGGGCCTTCATCGAGTTGAGGGTCTCGGGCGCGGGGGCTTCGGCGGGCTCGTCGGTGTCCGCGGTTTCCGTGGTGTCCGCGGGCGCGGGGGCGGCCATCCGGATCGGCCAGGTGATGAAGTCCGAGTACCGCTTGACGATCTCCCTGATCTTCCAGGGGGAGGTGTAGTCGTGGAGCTGGTTCTCGGGGTCGGCCGGCTTGAGGTGGAGGGTGATCGCGGTGCCCTGCGGGGCGTCATCGACCGTGCCGAGGGTGTAGGTGCCCTCGCCGCGGGACGACCAGCTGGTGCCGTGCTTCTCGCCGGCCCGCCGGGTCACGAGGGTGACTTCGTCCGCGACCATGAAGCTGGAGTAGAACCCGACGCCGAACCGGCCGATGAGGTTCTCGGCGCCCGCCGGGTCGTCCGCCTGCTTCAGCTGTTCGAGGAACTTGGCGGTGCCGGAGTTGGCGATGGTGCCGATGAGGTCCGCCACCTCGTCGCGGGACATGCCGATGCCGTTGTCCCGCACGGTGAGCGTGCGGGCCTCGGCGTCGGTCTCGATCTCGATGTGCGGATCGGACACGTCGGCGTCCTGCGCCTCGTCCCGCAGCGCCGCCAGACGCAGCTTGTCCAGCGCGTCGGAGGCGTTGGAGACGAGTTCCCGCAGGAAGACATCCTTGTTCGAGTAGATCGAGTGGATCATCAGCTGCAGCAGCTGACGGGCTTCCACCTGGAACTCAAACGTTTCCGTCGACATGGTGGGCGACTACCTCCCCGAATTCCCGGATCCCTCCGGAACTGACTGACGGCAGTCACTGTAGAACAGGCAGTCACCCGATCCGTGCGAGCGGTGTCAGTGCCGGGTGCGCAGCCGGGCGAGCAGTCCGCGGGCCTGGGAGCGCCGCCGGGGGTCGGCGGCCTGCCGGCGCACCTGCTCGATGGTGCGCCGCCCCTGCGGACTGCGCGCGAACTCCTTGATGCGCTGAATGACGCTGCTCATCCCTGTCTCCTCCCGTGAGGCCGTTCTCTCTGCCGTCCGCGTACCCGCCGACGGGCTCTTCAACGGAGTGAGTCGAACGTTTCGCGGCCGGACGGCGTCACAGCGGTAGCCGAACACAGGGAGCTGTCATGACCGTTGCCGCGCGCCCGCGGACCCGTGCCGTCTTCGTCGCCGCGCTGATCGCCGTGTTGTCGTCCTCCGTCGCCGCCTGCGGCTCGTCCGGTGCGCCGGGCGGCGGGAGGGACGGTGGGGCGAGCGGTGGGCCGGAGGTCGCGTGGGAGGAACCGGCCGCCTACAGCTACACGTTGACGTCGACGACCCAGGTGCTCGCCGGGACGTTCCGGGTGAGTGTGCGGGACGGGGCGGTGACGTCGGCCGAGGGGCTGGACGCGGACAGCCGCCGTCGGACTCGGGAGCTGACCGGCCGAGTGCCCACCATCGGGGCCCTGTTGGAGATGCTGCGCACGGCCCGCAGTGAGGGGGCGGACACGGCGGAGGCCCGGTACGCGGCCGACGGGCATCCCGTGCGGATCACCCTGGACTGGTCGGAGAACGCCATCGACGACGAAGCCCTGTACGTCATCAGTTCCTACCGGCCGGCGCCGCAGCGGTGAATCCCCGCAGGTGTCGTGGGTAGACGGACCAGCATGTCTGATGTGGTGCTTGCGGGGTTGTGGGGACTGGTGGCCGGTTCGGCGTTGCTGCTGGGAGCGCTGGTGGGGTACGGGGTGCGGGTCCCGCAGAAGGTGATCGCCATGGTCATGGCGTTCGGCGCGGGCGTGCTGCTGTCGGCGGTCTCCTTCGAGCTGGTCGGCGAGGCGTACGACGAGGGCGGGCTCGGTCCCGCCGCCGTGGGGACGCTCGTCGGCGCGCTGGCGTACACCGTCGGCAACCTGTGGCTGGCCCGCCGGGGCGCGCGGCATCGCAAGCGCTCCGGGTCCGCGGAGGGCGAGACGCAGCCCTCGGAGGGCGAGCAGGGCGGTTCCGGCACGGCGCTGGCCCTGGGGGCGCTGCTGGACGGCGTCCCGGAGTCGGCGGTGATCGGGGTCTCTCTGCTCGACGGCGGCGCGGTGAGCCTGGTGACCGTGGCGGCGGTGTTCATCAGCAACGTGCCCGAGGGGCTGTCCAGTTCGGCGGGGATGCGCAAGGCCGGCCGGAGCAAGGCGTACGTGTTCGGGGTCTGGGGCGCGATCGCCGCCGCGAGCACCGTGTCGGCCGTGCTCGGCTACACCGTGGTGGGCGCGTTCTCCCCCGCCGTGATCGCCGCGGTGACGGCGGTGGCGGCCGGGGCGATCCTCGCCATGATCGCCAACACGATGATCCCCGAGGCGTTCGAGAACGCGCATCTGGCGATCGGGCTGGTCACGGTCTGCGGTTTCCTCGTCTCCTTCGCCCTGTCGCACGCCTGACGGTCGGCCGTGGGGGCGCGGTTCGTCCGTGCGGTCAGGTGCGGGCGGGCGGCTGCCATTCGAGCATCAGGATGGTGGCGTCGTCGCGCAGGCCCTCCGGCTGGGTGTCCAGGACGGAGTGGATGAGGCGGCGCAGCGTCTCGGGGGCGAGTTCCCCGGCGGCCGTGGCGCGGATGACGTAGTCCGCGAAGCGTTCGAGGCCGAAGAGGCTGCCGTCGCGGACGCGGGCCTCGGTGACGCCGTCGGTGTAGAGCAGCACCCGGTCCCCCGGCCGGAGGGGGTATTCGTGGGTCACGCGCGGCTCCCCGGACAGCAGCGCGGGCAGGCCCATCGGCGGTCCCGGTTCGCGCTCCAGCGCGTCGACGACCGGCCGCTGGTCCCGGATCAGCAGGGGGGCTGGGTGGCCGCAGTTGCTCCAGTACAGCATGCCCGTGGCGAGGTCCAGCTGGGTCACGACGGCGGTGCAGAACTGGTCGGGCAGCCACTCGGCGAGCGCCCGGTCCGCGCCGGCGACCAGCTCCGCGAGGCCGGCTCCGCTGCGGCGGGCGTTGCGGCAGGCGGCGAGGGTGACCGCGCTGGTGAGCCCGGAGGCCAGGTTGTGGCCCATGGCGTCGACGACGGTGGCGTGCAGGCGGGTGTCGGTGAGGCAGTGGTCGAAGGCGTCCCCGCCGAGCTGGTAGGCGGGTTCCAGGACCGCCGTGGAGACGACGCGGCCGTCGCCGATGGTGCGGGGCGGGAGGAAGGCCCGCACCAGTTCGGCGGGCAGGTGCATGGGCTGGGTGCGGATGTGGCTGGCGTAGGAGTCCTTGTAGGCCCGTTTCGACGTGAGCATCATGCCCAGCAGTGCGGTGAGCGCCCGGCCCCGGGTGAGGGAGCGCGCGGTGAGCGCCTCCCCGTGCACGGCGACGACGCCGAGCCGTTCGGCGCCGTCGAGCAGGGGGAACCAGGCGGTCACACCGCCCGCGCCGTGCGCCTGGACGCGCAGGGACTGGGTGCGGTAGGTCCAGCCCGCGAGGGAGTCGTCGATGGAGAGGGGCGGCGCCACGTCGGTCAGCGGCACGAGGTGGCGCTGTTGCAGGTCGGCGAGGTAGACGACGGCGTGCGGGAGGTCGAGCGCCTTCGTGCAGCGGTCGAGCGCCGCGCTCAGTTCGAGCGTGGAGGTGACGGGGTCGGCGAGGAACTCGCTGAGCCGCTCGTCGCTGGCCTCGGCCGACACACCGCATCACCGCCTCACCGGCTGCCGCTCGTCCTCGCGGCAAGTCTCACACCGGGGCGGGGCGCGCGCAGGTCGGCGGGGGTGTGCCGGGCGCGGCGGCCGTCCCGCCGGGCGCTCAGCTGACCACCTCGGCCAGGTTCGGCACCACGCGGGTCAGCCGGAAGACGCCCCACAGGAGCAGCAGCGCGCCCAGCGCCTCCGGCAGCAGCCACCAGCCGGTGCGCACGCGCTCGTCGAACAGGGTGACGCCCAGGACGAGGCTGATCGTCGCGTCGCCGATGGTGAGCGGCGGCTGGGAGGCGCTGAGCGGGCCGGCCTGGAGGGCGTTCTCCAGCAGCAGGACGGCGCAGACGCCGGCGAGGGCGAAGGCGTACGTCTGCCAGATGGTGAGGAAGGCGACGAGGCCGTCGTCGGCGAGGCGTTCGGTGGCGGACTTCATCAGGGCGGCGGTCAGGGCGTTGCCGACCGCGGCGGCGCACGCCAGGACGGCCGCGCGGAACAGGGGCGGGCGGCCGGGGCGGGCGAGGAGGACAGCGGCGGCCATGGCCGCGACGCACAGCGTCAGCGCGGGGATCCAGCGGGCCAAGGGCGCCTGTTCGCGGACCTCCTCCGGCGCCGCCGACAAGAGGAGCACGGCCAGGCCGCCCACCACCGCCGCGACAGCCCGCCAGGCGGCGGCGGACAGGCGCAGGTGCAGCAGGGGGACGGCGATCAGCAGGGCGAAGGGCAGTTCGAGGACGAAGAGGGGCTGTACCAGGGCGATGGCCCCGTTGACCAGGGCCAGCGCCTGGAACACGGCGGCGCACACGACGCCCGCGACGCCGATCGCCCAGGCGGGCCGGTGCGCGAGCGCGCGCAGGAGGGCGAGGCCGCCCCCGCGCTGCACGGTGGAGGCGGCCTTGCGCTGGAACGCCGTACCGGTGGCGTTGCTGGCGGCGCCCAGGACGGCGAAGAGCACGGCGAGGACGATCACCTGTCCACTCCACCACGACGGGGCTCGGGCGGCCCGGTGGTGTGGCTGGGGCGGTCGGGTGGGGCCCGTCGGCGGGCCTCGGGTCGGGTCGGGTGGGTCTTCGGGGTGGTTTGGGACGATTATGGGTGAGGAGGGCGTTTCTCGGGGGCGCCGGAGGATCGCGGGGGCGGGAGGGTTGGTGGGTACGTCACTGGATCCCGAGGCCTCGTCCGTGAGGGGCGGGGCCGGGCCGCCGTTGCGGTGGTCGGTCGTCCTCGGGTGGCTGGTCGGCACGACGGCTCTGCTGGCCGTCATCGGTCTCTTCCTGGACCGGGAGACCCGGCTCGCCCCGTTCCTGGTGGTGCTGCCGGCGCTGTTCTCCGGACGGGGCACGGTACGGCAGACCGTCGTCGCCTCCGTGTGGGTGACGCTCACGATCGTCGCCGCGCTGTTCGACCGGGCGGAGGACTCGGTCGGCGCCGGGGTGGCGACCGTCGTCTTCGCGCTCGTCTTCAACGGGCTCAGCATCGCGCGGGCGGCGCAGCGCGTGCGCAGCGAGGGCGAGATCGCCCGGCTGCGGTCCGCCGCGGCCGCGTTGCAGCGGCAGTTGCTGCGGCCGTTCCCGCTGGTGACGGACCAGCTCCTCGTGCACGGCCTCTACCAGCCGGTGGAGGAGGACAGCCGGGTGGGCGGCGACGTGTACGAGGTGGTCGCCTCCCCTTACGGCAGCCGGGTGTTCATCGGGGACGTGCAGGGCAAGGGGCTGCCCGCGATCAGCGCGGCGTTCGCGGTGCTGAGCGCGTTCCGGGAGGCGGCGGTGGCCGAGCCTACGCTCACCGCGGTCGTGGACGCGCTGGAGGAGGCGGTGCTGCGGCACAACTCCTTCGCCGCGCAGGTCGGCGAGAGCGAGCGTTTCGTGACGGCGCTGGTCCTCGGCGTCGACTCCGAGGACGAGGTCCAGGCGATCAACTGCGGTCATGTCGCTCCCTTGCTGCTCGACGGGGAGAAGACGGGGTCGGCGCTGCGGGGCGAGCCGCACGTTCCGCTGGGCCTCGACGCGCTCGCTCCCACGCCGCGCACGGTCGACTGGTTCGCGTTCCCCCACGGCAGCACGCTGCTGCTGTGCACGGACGGCGTCACCGAGGCCCGGGATCCGTCCGGCGCGTTCTATCCGCTGGAGGAGCGCGCGCCGGTGTGGGCCGGGGTGCGGCCCGGCGAGGTGCCGGCCGCCGTCTACCGCGACCTGCGCCGCCACTCGGCCGGCACCCCCGGCGACGACACCGCGCTGATGGTGGTGCGCCGCAGGTCGGACGTCGACGGGGCGGACGCGGACGTGCCGTGACGTGTCGCGGCGCCCCGCCACGGATGGTCAGCCGGTCAGATGGCGTTGCATCCAGTCGGCGGCCGTGCGGCGGAAGAGCCTGCGGTTGTCGGCGCGGCGGAAGTCGTGGCCCTCCTCGTGCAGGAGCAGCAGCCGTGCCTCCAGACCGCGTTCGCGGGCCGCCCGGACGAACTGCTCGGACTCGGCCGGGGGCACGTTGGTGTCGTGTTCGCCGTGCACGGCCAGCACCGGGGCCCGGAGCTCGTCGATCCGGCTCATCGGGGACAGCGAGCGCAGGAGGTCGCGGTCGTGTTCGGGATGGCCGTACTTGTGGGCGGCCGACCGGGCGATCCACGGCTCGGTGCCGGCGAAGAACGTCATGAGGTCGGACATCCCGCAGACGGCGATGCCGGTGCGGAACAGGTGCGGGTGCCACACCAGGGACGCCATCACCAGGTAGCCGCCGTAGGAGCGGCCCATCACGGCCAGCCGCCGCGGGTCGGCCGGGCCCTCGGCGACGGCGTGGGCCGCGCAGTCGGCGACGTCGTCGATGGCGGCGAACCGCCCCTCCCCCAGGTCGGCGTCGACGAAGCTGCGGCCGTGGCCCGACGAGCCGCGCACGTCGGGGGCGAAGACGTCCAGGCCTCGGCTGATCAGCTCGTGGTAGAGGGGGTGCAGGACCGGGCGTTCCTGTTCCTCGGGTCCGCCGTGCAGATGCAGGACGCAGGGCGCGGGCTCCCCCGGGGAGCGGCCGGGGGCGCGGTAGTACCAGCCGCCGAGGGTGAGGCCGTCCCGTGCGACGGGGTGCATCGGCACCGGGCGGGTGGGCGGCCGGCCCGGCGGGACGGCGTCCTCGTCGCGGGAGGACCAGGGGGTGCGCACGGGCGCGCCGGACGGCACGTGCCAGATGCCGGGGCGGCGGCGGGAGCCGGACAGGGCCACCACGGGGCCGTCGGCGCCGGTCAGCGGGGCGACGCGCGTGACGACCTCGTGCGGGAGGTCCACGGGCCGCAGCGGGAGGACCGTCCCGTCGGGCGGCGCGGCCGGGGGCAGCGAGGTGAGTTCGAGTTCGCTGACGCCCTTGGCGTTCCACGCCAGCGCGGCGTTGCGGCTCTCGCGGTCGAGGTACAGCAACTCCAGTCCGCAGCCGTCGCGTTCGGCGACGACAGTGGCGCCGAGGGGCTGTCCCCGGGGGTCGAGGCGGATCGCGGTGAGGGCGGCGTACTCGCGCTCGTCGTCGCTGCGCAGCCACACGGTTCGGCCGTCCGGTGAGAAGGCGCCGATCCACGGGTCGCCGTCGGCGACCCGCTTCACGCAGGTCACGGCCAGGTCGCGGGTGCGGACGACGAGGGCCTCGCGGCGGCCGCGCGGGCCCCGGCGCAGCAGGGCGAGCCGGCCGTCCTGGCTGAGGTCGCACACGCGCAGGGTGGGCGCGGCGGGTTCGGCGGCGAGGAGGACGGGAGCTGACAGTCCGTCGGGGTCGACGAGGTATGCCGACAGGGTCCTGGCCTCCAGTCCGTGGTCGGCGGCGGCGCCCCGGTGCTGCGGGCCCTGCTGGGCCGGCAGGCCCGGGTGCACCAGGTGCGGGCGGCCCGGCGGGGCCGGTTCGGTGACGGTGACCGCGAGGGCCGTGCCGTCGTGCTGCCAGCAGCCGAGGTGTGCGGAGGTGCCGGGCTCGCCGCCGGCCAGGAGGTGCCGGTCGGTGCCGTCGGGCCGTACGCACAGCACCTGGGTCAGTTCGCCGCCGCCGGGGGCGACGGTGTAGGCGATCCACCGTCCGTCGGGCGACCAGGACACCTCGGTGACCGGTTGCGGGTCGGCGTCCAGCAGACGCACGTCCTCCCCGCCCAGGGGTCCCGCCCACAGCTGGGGCACGCCGGCGCGGTCGCAGATGAACGCGATGTGCCGGCCGTCCGGGGCGGCCGAGGGGTACCAGCAGCCGTGGGACAGCAGCGGCTGCGGGGCGCCGTGCGCGGCGGAGGTGTCGGGGAGCGGCAGGGGCGCGGGCGCGGGGCCCAGCGCGTCCGGCGGGCGGTTGCCGAGCCCGTAATCCGGCCCGCCCGGCCCGCCCGGCCCGTCCGGCCCGCCCGGCCCGTCCGGCCCGCCCGGCCCGTCGACGGGGGCGGGGCGGGCGCGCGGGTCCGCGCCGGTCGGCGGGAGGCCGGACGACCTCGTCCCGTCCGCCGTGAGGGGATCGGACGAGGTCGTGCCGGCGACGGCGTGTCCCGGCCCGTCCGCCACCGCGGTCAGTGGATCCGGTGCGTCTGCAGCCATGTTTCCAGCAGCGCTATCTGCCACAGCGTGTTGGCTCCTCGCCTGGTGCGGTGCGCGTCGGGCGCCGCGAGCAGTTCGTTGACGTATTCCCGCCGGAAGACCCCGCGGGCCCTGGCCTCGGGCGCGTTCAGCGCTTCGCGGACGCGCTGGAGCACCGGGCCCGCCATGTGCTTGATGGCGGGGACCGGGAAGTAGCCCTTGGGCCGGTCGACGACCTCGCGCGGGAGGACCTTGCGGCCGACCGCCTTGAGGATGCCCTTGCCGCCGTCGGCGAGCTTGAGCTCCGGCGGGCAGGCGGCGGCCAGTTCGACCAGTTCGTGGTCGAGGAAGGGCACCCGGGCCTCCAGGCCCCAGTCCATGGTCATGTTGTCGACCCGCTTGACCGGGTCGTCGACCATCATCACGTGCGTGTCGAGTCTGAGGTCTGCGTCGAGCGCGGTCTGCGCGCCGTCGGCCGCCATGTGGGCGCGGACGAACTCCGAGGAGACGTCGTGCTCCGGCAGGACGCCGGGTTCGAGGATGCCGGCCAGGTCGGCGTGCGAGCGGTCGAAGTAGGCGTCGATGTAGGCCTCGGCGGCACGCTGCCGCGGCACGTTCGCCATCGCCGGGTACCAGTGGTAGCCGGCGAACACCTCGTCGGCGCCCTGGCCGCTCTGGACGACCTTGACCTCCTTGGCGACCTGCTCGGACAGCAGGTGGAAGGCGACGGTGTCGTGGCTCATCATCGGCTCGCTCATGGCGGCGACCGCCGCGTCGAGGGCGCCGGAGACCCGGTCGGAGGGCACCATCAGCTGGTGGTGGCGGGTCTGGAAGTGCGCGGCCACCAGGTCGGAGTAGGCGAACTCGTCGCCGTCCTCGCCGCCTTCGGACTCGAAGCCGACGCTGAAGGTCGCCAGGTCGCTCTGCCCCTCGTCGGCGAGGAGCGCGACGATGAGGCTGGAGTCGAGCCCGCCGGACAGCAGCACGCCGACGGGGACGTCGGCGACCATGCGGCGGCGGACGGCGGTGCGCAGCGCCGCGAGCACCGCGTCGGTCCAGTCGTCGGCGCTCATCGCGGCGTGCTCGGGGCGCCGGGTGTAGGAGGGCTGCCAGTAGAGGTGGTCGTGGCGGGTGCCGTCGGGCTCGATGACGCGGACCGTGGCGGGCGGGAGTTTGCGCACGCCGTTGAGGACGGTCCGGGGCGCGGCGACGGTGGCGTGCCAGCTGAGGTACTGGTGCAGGGCCGCGGGGTCGAGTGAGGTGTCCACGTCGCCGGCGGCGAGCAGGGCGGGCAGCGAGGAGGCGAACCGCAGGCGCTCCGGGCTCTCGGCGAGGTAGAGGGGCTTGATGCCGAGCCGGTCGCGGGCCAGCACCACGCGTCCGGTGTCCTGTTCGACGAGGGCGAAGGCGAACATGCCGTAGAAGTGCCGTACGCAGTCGGTGCCCCACTCCAGGTACGCCCTGAGGACGACCTCGGTGTCGGAGTCGGAGAAGAAGCGGTGGCCGAGGCCGCGCAGTTCGTCGCGCAGCTCGCGGTAGTTGTAGACGCAGCCGTTGAAGACGCCGCTGATCCGGGCGCCCGGGTCGGCCATGGGCTGGGCGCCGCTCTCGGACAGGTCGATGATCTTCAGCCTGCGATGGCCGAGTGCCACCGGGCCCTGGGACCACAGTCCGCGGCCGTCGGGGCCGCGGGGCGCCAGCCGGTCCGTCATGCGTTCCACGGCCGCGATGTCGGGCCGGCCGCCGTCGAAGCGGATCTCGCCGCTCAGCCCGCACATCGCGCGGCCCTCCGTCCCGTCAGGCCCTGGCGTTCAGGGCGGGGAACGCGTTCTCGGAAGGGGTCGTGCGGGCCGGGCGCGCAGGCCCGGCCGGTCGGCGCGGGATCGTCGGAGTCTTCCGGTCCGGGGCGGGTCGCGGGGCGGGCGGGACGTTCACAACAGGCCCTGGAGGAAGGCCGGGTGCTGCACATGACGGAGTGACGCTCCTTGTCGTGGGGGACGGGACGG
This sequence comes from Streptomyces sp. NPDC002566, assembly GCF_042889585.1. Lineage (NCBI taxonomy): Bacteria > Bacillati > Actinomycetota > Actinomycetes > Kitasatosporales > Streptomycetaceae > Streptomyces > Streptomyces sp. NPDC002566. The sequence continues at coordinate 412,876 of NZ_JBIARD010000007.1, forward strand.
GCAGGGGCGCGGGCCTACGGCTCGGGCGTTCCTGCCGGGGCCGCCGCGGGGGCGTGCGGGTACGCGTGCCGGGCGGCGGCCCTGGTCGGCCGGGAGGGGCGGGTCGCCCTGGGCGGGCGGGGCGTCGCCCGGGTCCCGCGGGTCTCCGCGACCATCAGGTCGATGCTGGCGAGGAGGTCCTCGGTCTGCGCCGCGTGGCGCAGCCGGTCGGCCGCGCTGCCCGCGGCAAGCGTCTCCTCCAGCAGGGCTTCGACGATGCTCCGGTCGCCGGAGGCCTCCAGCGCGGGCCGCAGCCGGGCCGCCATCGCGCGCAGGACCGTGCCGGCGGGCTCGGCGCGGTGGGTCTCGGGGTGGACGAGCGCGCCTTCGAGACCGGAGCGGGCGGCCCGCCAGGTGGCGGCGCGCAGCCGGTCGTGGCGGCCGTCGCACAACGGCCCGTCGTGGCGGGCCAGACGGTCGCAGGCGTCCCGTACCAGGGCGCGGAAGAGGCCTGCGACGAGCACCACGGTCTCCACCCGGGGGCAGGCGTCGCAGATGCGCAGCTCCAGGGTGCGCTGGTGGGCGGAGGGCCGTACGTCGTGGTAGGCCATGCCGGCGTCGGTGATGACGCCCGAGGCGATCAGCTCGGCGAGGGCGGCGTCGTACTCGGCGGCGTCCCGGTAGCAGCCGGCCGGGCCGGCGGTGGGCCACCGCTGCCACACCATGGTCCGCCAGCTGGCGTAACCGGTGTCGGCGCCGAGCCAGAACGGCGAACTGGCCGACAGGGCGAGCAGCGGCGCGAGCCAGGGCGAGACCAGGCACATGGCGCGCACGGCGGTGTCGCGGTCGGGTACGTCGACGTGGACCTGCGCGCTGCAGATGAGCTGCTCGTCGGCGACCCGGCGGTAGTCCTCGACCATGCGCCGGTAGCGGGGGTCGGCGGTGACGTCGCGGGAGGTGACGCGGGCCAGCGGGACGGTGCCGGCGGCGACCACGGCGAGCCCCAGGGAGGAGGCGGCCTCGTCCAGCCTGCCCCGGGTCCCCGACAGGTCCTTGAAGAGGTCGTCGAGGGTGTCGTGGACGCCGCTGTTGCTCTCCACGACCGTCTGCTGGAGCTCGCGGGTGAAGCCGTCTCTGTCCGCCCGGCCGAGAAGTTCGTCGGCGCGTGGCACGAGCCGCCCGCTCTCCACGTCCAGCACATGGAACTCTTCCTCTACGCCTATGCGCACCGTCACGTTCGTCTCCCTCGCCCTGCTTCGGCGCCCCCGCCGCACCGCGGGGTGCGGCTCCCGGAGTGATCGGCTCCCCGAGTGCCCCGGACGGCCCAGGTGTAAGCGTCAGATCGACCCTTTGCGTCCCAGGCTGCTCAGGTGAGCGGCTTCACTGTCGGCTCGTCCGCCCGCGCCGAGCGGGCCCGTCCGGCTGAAGGCCTCCCGCGCCTCCAGCCGGGGCAGCGCACGCCGGCAGCGGCGCAGCACCAGCGGCGGCAGCGCGGCCCGCGTCACCTGCGCGAGACGCAGCCAGCGGGGGACGTAGACGGCGGTACGGCGGCGCTCCACGGCCCGCGCGAGCCGCTCGGCGACCTCCTGTGCCGGGTAGACGTGCCGGGCTGGCGGGGGCATGTGGGCGCGCAGTTCGCGCAGGACGGCGTACCGGTCGGCGTCGCGGATCATGTCGGTGTCGGTCCAGTTGATGTAGGCGATGCCGACGGCCACGCCCCGGTGGGCGACCTCGGCCCGCAGCGAGTGCGCGAACGCCTCCACGCCGGCCTTGGAGGCGCAGTAGGCGCTCATCATCGGCGCGGCGCCGATCGACGCCAGGGAGGCGATCTGGAGGTGGTAGCCGGCGGTCTCCTCCAGGTCGGGCAGGAACGTCCGGGCGGTCAGGGCGCTGCCGGTGAGGTTGACGTCGACGACGCGGCGCCAGACGTCCATGTCCTCCGTCTCGAAGGGGCCGCCCTCGGCGATGCCGGCGTTGGCGACGACGACGGACGGCGGGCCCAGCCGGGCGCGGACGGTGTCGGCGGCCCGGCCGAGGGCCGCCGCGTCGGTGATGTCGACCTCGACGGCCACCGCGGGCGTGGGCAGCTCGGCGGCCACCGCCTCCAGCGCCGGCCCCTCGTGCCCGAGCAGGGCCAGGCGTGCGCCGCGCCGGGCGAGGGCGTGCGCCTGGGCCGCGCCCAGCCCGCGGGCCGCGCCGGTGACGACGACGGTGCGGTCGGCGAGGGGGCTGCGGGCGGGCGGGATGTTCGCCATGGGGCGCTCCGATCGGTGACTGCGGGCCCGAGGGGGACGTGCGGTGCCGGCCTCAGCGGGCGGAGTGCGTGCGGTCGCCGGTGCGGTCGCGGTGGGCGAGGGCGCGCTGGAGACGGGGCAGTCCCGGGGGCAGGTTGCGGCGCAGGGCAGCGCGGGCGGCGTTGGCGCCGGGGGCGCCGTGGACGCCGCCGCCCGGGTGGGCGCCGGCGGAGGCGAGGAACAGCCCGCGCACCGGTGTCTCGGGGCGCCCGGCGCCGGGCGTGGGCCGAAACACGAGCTGCTGGTGGAGTGCTGTCGTACCGCCGTTGATGGCGCCGCCGAGGAGGTTGGCGTCCAGTTCCTGGAGGGTGGGCGGGCCGAGGACGCGGCGCGCCCGGATCAGCGTGCGGAAACCCGGCGCGAACCGTTCGACCTGGCGTTCCACCCGGTCGGCCATGATCTGCTGCTCCTTCTCGTCCCAGGCGCCGGTGAGTCCCTCGTCGCCGGCGTCCGCCCTGACCTCGTGGGGCACGTGGGTGTACGCCCAGGCGGACTCGGTGCCGCGCGGGGAGCGGGTGGCGTCGGCGGTCGTCATCTGGCCGAACAGCGCGAAGGGCCGGTCCGGGACGCGTCCCATGGCGATCTGGGCGGCGAAGCGGGTGAGTTCGTCGAGGCCGTCGGCGAGATGGACGGTGCCGGCCCGCGCGGCCTGCTCGGAGGCCCACGGCACGGGGCCGTCGAGCGCCCAGTCGACCTTGAAGGTGGCGAAGTCCCACTGGAACCGCTTCAGGTCGGCCAGCGTCTGGGCCGGCAGGTGCTCGGGCTCGACCAGGTGGCCGTAGAGCGCGGGGACGGACACGTCGGCCAGCACGGCCCGACGGGCGGGGACCGCCTCGCCCTCGGCGGTGCGCACGCCGACGGCCCGGCCGCCCCGGACGACGACCCGGTCCACGCGCACCCCGCATCGCAGGGCGCCGCCGCGCGCCCGCAGCCGGTGGACCAGGGCGGCGGTCAGGGCGCCCGCCCCGCCGACGGGCACGGGGAAGCCGTACGTCTGGCCGAGCATGGACATCAGCCAGCCGAAGCCTCCGCTGCCCGCGGCCTCGGGGGCGAGGTCGGCGTGCAGCGCGTTGCCGGCCAGCAGCAGCCTGCCGCCCTCTCCCCCGAACTCCTCGTCGCCCATGCGCCGCACCGGCAGCAGCAGGGTGCGCGCCAGGCGCAGTCCGCCCGCTCCGCGCAGCCGCAGCGCGAGCCGTGCGCCCGCCTTGACCGGCGGGAAGGGGGTGAAGAGGGCGCCGAGGATGTCCGGCCGCAGCCGGTCCCACACGCCGTGCAGCCGGTGCCAGGCGTCGCCGTCCCCGGCGTGGAAGACGTCGAGGGAGGCCGCGGTGGTGTCGAGGTCCCGGTCCAGTACGGCGCACCTGCCGTCGCTGAGGGGGTGGGCGAGGACGTGCGGGGCGCGGCTCCAGCGCAGGCCGTGGTCCCCCAGCCGCAGGCCCGACAGCACCGGGGAGGCGGCGGCCAGCGGGTAGAAGGAGCTGAACAGGTCGTTGACGAAGGCCGGGTCCACGCCCCGGTCGTGGCGGACCGCGCCGCCTGGTTCGGGCTGTTCCTCCAGGACCTCCACGCTCCAGCCCGCGTCGGCGAGGAGGTTGGCCGCGACCAGGCCGTTCGGCCCGGCTCCGATCACGACGGCGTCAGGCATCGACGCCTCCGTGGGCGGCTCGCCCTGCCGCCTGGGACGCCGTGCGGCCGCCGCCGTGACCGGAGGTCGCTGCGCCGGCTCCGGCCTCGGCCTTGTCGCGCTCGGCGGCGCAGACCTTGGCAAGGCGGGCCAGCATGGCGCGGTGGCGCACCTGGATCAGCACCTCGACGCCGGCGTTGTGCAGGGCGCCGCCCGCGCCCTGGAGGGGGTGTTCGTCCACGATGACGAGGCAGTGCTCGCCCCAGGGGCGCAGTTCGATGGCGATCCTGGCGGTGCCGAGCGCGCCCGCCCTGGCCTCCAGTTCCAGTTCGCGGCCTTCCTCGCAGCGCCGGACCTCGGTCTCGTTGGAGAAGCTGAGGGGGCCCAGCCGGATCTCGTAGGCGATCGACGAGCCGACCTGCGGCCACTGTCCGCGCAGCGGCCGGGACTTGGCCGTTCCGACCACCCAGTCCGCGTAGCGGGTCCCGTCGGCCAGGACGGCCCACACCGTCGCCGGGTCCGTCTTGATCAGGTGATGCCGAACCGCCACAACAGCCTCCCGTGCTCGCCGACAGCTCACCGCCAAGTGCCCACTTCGCTGCGGGCGAACCATCGGCGGGGACCGAGCCGCCCCGGCTCAGCACCCGGCGGCGGGCGTTTCCCAGGGGCGCGGCTCCCAGGGGCGGGGGCCGGCGCCGGCGCCCCAGGCCCACAGGTCCCGGGCGTCGACGCAGACGATGCCGCACTGCTGCGCGTACTCGACGGCGGGCGCGGTGAAGTCGCTGGTGGTGACGATGACGGCGACGTCGGCCTCGTGGACGGTGAAGCAGGTGCCGCCGAAGCGCTGGAGGTCCTGTGAGCCGACCTTGTGGCTCTCGCCGTAGCGCTTGCACTGGATGACGAGCCGGTGGCCGCTCGGCGCGACGGCGGTGACGTCGGCGCCGAGGTCGCCGGCGCCGCCGACCACCTCCACGTCCGTGCAGCCGTCGCGCAGGCACAGATCGGCTATCGCCTGCTCGAACTCGTCGGGGTCGAGGGCGTCGTAGTCCACGACGTCGACGACGGTCGCCGCGGCGACGGTCGGTTCGTGGTCGGGATCGAGGAGCGTGGGCTCGGTGCCGGGCTGTCGCGGGATCACCGTCGGCGGCTCGGCCGGGACGAGGGTCTCCTCGGCCGGACGGAACCCGGCGGCGGGGAGCGGGGGCTCGGGGGCCGTGTTCTGCAGTTCGCCTGCCGCGGTCTCGGCGGCCTGTTCGAGGGCTGCGGCGGTGCGCCGCACCATCCTGCGCGCCGACCAGTGCCGGCGGCCGCGACGGCAGGCCACGACCACCCCGGCCGTGAGCAGCGCCAGCGCCACCGCCCAGCCGGGGCGGCGCTCGGCCGCGGCCGCCGCGGTACGGGCGGTCAGGACGGCGAGGCTCAGCAGGATGGCGAGGATGACGAAGAAGAGCGCCGTCGACCGGAGATCGAAACGACGGCGCGGCGCGGGGGGCAGCGGACGCGTGGGCGCGGTCACGGTGGCGGTTCCTCCGGGGTGGGCCTCGACGACGAAGATCACTCCCGCTCGTGCCCAGCGGGGAGGGTTTCACCGCGCGGGGACGGGGGCGGCTCGGCTGAGAGGTGGGTGCTCGGGTCGGCGGCGGGGGCCGCCCTCGGGGCCACACGGACGGCGGACCCCGCCCCTCAGGGGGTTGGGGTCCGCCGACCAGTGAACTGTGAACTCACCCGGTGGGGTCAGATGCGGCCGCCGGTGAGGCGGGTGATCGGGCCGTGGGTGTGGCGGCCCGAGCGGCGGCCGGCCGCGTAGGAGGCGGCGGTGATCGCGGTCAGACCGGCGCCGGCGGCCGCCGCGACCAGCTTGCGCTGGGCGATGACCGTCCACGCCGTCTTCGCCGTGGCCGCGACCTGCCCCGAGGTCGCGACGATCGCCTGGCGGCCCGCCTCGACGGTCCGGGCCGCGTTCTGCGCGGCGCCGGTCGTCGCGTCGGCCGCGCGCTCGGCGCCCCGCTTGGCCGCGGAGGCGGCCTCACCGGTCTTCGCCGCCGCGCCGTCGGCCGCCCGCGAGGCCGGCGCGGTCGCCTTCGTGGCGCTCTGCCGGGCCTTGGCCGCGGTGGTCCGCTTCTTCGTCTCTCGCTCTTCGTTCGTCTCGGCGTTCGATTCACTCATGGACATCGCGTTGCCGCTCCCCCGTGCGGCAAACACGTCTCCCCGCGACGGCATCCCGGCCTGAAGTCACGGCAGTTCACCGGGGTAGGGTCTCGCGCATGCGTCTCGCCCTCTTCGACCTGGACGGCACCCTGGTGGACCGTACGGCCGCGTTCACGGACGCCGTCGCCGACCTGTGTCACGACCACGGATACGGCCCGGAGATCGAGCGGTGGCTGCTGACGGAACTGGCCGATCACGCCGAGCGCGGCGACTTCGCCCGGCTGCGCGCGGAGTTCGGGCTGCGCGAGTCGGCCGCGCACCTGTGGCGGGTGTACGTCGACCGCATGGCGGCGGCCGTCACCTGCCGTCCCGCCGTGCTGGACAGCCTCGCCCGGCTGAAGGACCGGGGCTGGAGCGTGGGCGTCGCCACGAACGGGGCGTCCGACATCCAGCGGGCCAAGGTGCGCGCCACGGGCCTCGCCGATCTCGTCGACGGCATCGCCGCCTCGGGGGACATCGACGTCCGCAAGCCCGACCCCCGGCTGTTCGAGCTGGCGGCGGCACGCTGCGGCACGCAGCTCAGTGCCGGGGACTGGATGACGGGCGACAACCCGCGGGCGGACATCGACGGCGGGCACCGGGCGGGCCTGAGGACGATATGGGTGGCCGGGCGTCCCTGGCCGGACGGCCTGGCCGTCCCGCATCACACGGTCACCGAGGTCACCGCGGCCGTCGACTACCTGCTGGCGCACTCCACGGCATAGGCCCACACTCCTTGCACGGCAAGGGAGTTGTTCCCCCACCGGGCACCTGTCCGCCACCCGCCCGTCCCCTCACGGACGGACCGCGCCACCAAGATCACCGTGTTGTCATGCCCGCTACCGAAAGAAGGTCGACGTGGCCAGACCTCTTCCGCGACCGTTCGCCGTAGCCTCGCTCGCGGCGTCCCTCGTCCTGACCGCCGCGCTCCCCGCGACCGCGCACACCGGCCCGGCCCTGCCGACGGTCCCGCCCCGCGCGGAGACCGCCCCGCTGTACGACGACGAGGCCGGCGGCGACGCGGACGCCGACGACCCCGCGATCTGGCGCAACCCCGCCCGCCCGGACGCCAGCCTCGTCGTCGCCACCGCGAAGCAGGGCGGCCTTCGGGTCTACGACCTCGACGCCCGCCTGGTCCAGTCGATCGCCGCGCCCGCCCGGCCGGGGCCCGGTCACGCCCCCGGCCGCTTCAACAACGTCGACCTCGTCCACGGTCTCGGGCTGTCCACCGGCCGGGCCGACCTGGCGGTCACCACGGACCGGGGCACGGACCGGCTGCGCTTCTACCGCATCGACCCGCGCACCCCGTCCCGCCCCCTCACCGACGTCACCGACCCGTCCGTCCCGCCGGTCTTCTCCGCCGACCAGACCGAGATCGACGCCCAGCGCACCGCGTACGGCCTCGCCACCTGGACCGACCGGACCACCGGCCGCGCCTACGCGCTGGTGAGCCGGCGTGAGCGCACCGCCGTCGCCCTGCTCGAACTGACCGCCACTGCGGGAGGCAGGGTCGGCTACCGCAAGGTCCGCACCCTGACCCTGCCGTCGTCCTTCCGCCTGCCGGACGGCACGTCCTGGTCGCCGTGCGCGGAACCGGGCGAGCTGCCGCAGGTCGAGGGCATGGTCGTCGACCCGGCGAGCGGCACGCTCTACGCCGCCCAGGAGGACGTCGGCATCTGGCGCGTGCCCGCCGACCTCACCGGTAAGCCCCGACTCCTCGACAGGGTGCGGGAGTTCGGCGTTCCGGGGGTCTACGACGAGACCACCGAGGAGTGCGTGCCCGGCGCCGACCCGGGCTACGGGGGCGAGCGGCTCTCGGCGGACGTGGAGGGCCTGACGCTGGTCGCCGGGACGGACGGCGGTGACGCCCACCTGCTGGCCTCCAGCCAGGGCGACGACACCTTCGCCGCCTACGGCCGCGGACGCGGCGCCCGCCTCGCGTACGAGGGAGGCTTCCGGGTCGGGGCCAGGGCGGCGGGCCCGGACGGCTCCGAGGAGTGCGACGGCGCGGCGGCACTGCGCGAGCCGCTGGGGCGCAGGTATCCGCGCGGCCTGCTAGTGGTGCAGGACGGACACGACGACGCCGGCGAGGCCGAGGGCCGCACCGCGACGAACTTCAAGTTCGTCGACCTCGGCGAGGTGCTGGACGCGCTGGACGACTGAGGGCCCCTGGGGGGTCTCGGAACGGGAGTCAGCGGTAGCGGCTGACGCGGCACCGCGTCAGCCGGCTGTTGCGCACTCGAACGTCGTGTCCGCGTCGATGCGCCATCAGAAGAGCCCTGGGCGCGCAGGGCGCGCTGACGCGCAGCGCTATCCGAACAGGCGCCGCTGGATCTCGCGCCGGTAGTCCTCCAGGGTTCTGTCGAGGTGTGCCGCGGTGGCCTGCGCCGCCCCCTCGGGGCGGCCGTCACGGATGGCCCGGTAGATCGCCTCGTGCTCCTCGACGGCCGCCCTGGTGTTCTCGCCGAGCGTGTCATGGATACCGATGGCGCTGGACTGGCGCTGCAGACGTCGCGCGTCCCGCACGGCGCTGACGAGGAAGGCGTTGTGCGAGGCAGCGGACACGGCCGCGTGGAAGTCGTCGTCCGCCTGGTTGAACACGTCGACCTGGCCGTGGACGAAGCCGTGCCGGCACTGCTCCACTGCCACCTCGATGGTGCGCAGTTCCGAAGGGGTGGCGCGGCTGGCCGCCAGACTGCTGGCGGACATCTCCTGGACCCTGCGGAACTCGAACAGCATCAGTACGTGGTTGATGTCGACGGGACGGAAGAAGCCGCCCCAGCGGCTGGTGATGAGCATGCCTTCGTCGTCCGCGACGAACAGGCCCCTGCCTTTGTGGGCCCGCACTCGGCCCAGTGCCGAAAGGATCTTCACTGCCTCCCGCACCACCGCCCTGCTGGTGCTCAGCATCCGGGCCAGGTCGATCTCCGTGGGCAGCCGGTCACCCGCCACCAGCCGCTCCTCGGCGATGTACTCGAGGATCCGCTCCGCCACGATCTCGTACCCCGGACGGTAGTCACGCCGCTCGTCCGAGCCGTTCACCGCCGCGGGCGCAGCGGGCTGGGCCTGAGCCGGCAAGGCCGCTTCGTTCGCTGGCGTGTCGTTCATCTGTGCTGCCTCCCGGGTGGCTGCGGCGACCGCGGCTGATCGCTGTGGAGCAGACAGCATTGTAGCTGGCAGGAATTTATAAGTCGTACTCATCTCGACCAAGATCCATGACGCAAGCATGGATATTCGAGCTCACATAAGCCCTATATAGGCCATAACCGCGCATAAACACCCCGCCATTACCTCTGGGTGCGCCAAAAGAACGCCGTACGCACCCTTGACGCTCCACTTGATAAGACGGCTAATTTCTTTCATGTCGGTGGTAGAAGAGCCGCCTTCAGTGTCCGACACCTGCCCGGGACGGCCCGGCGTCGGCCCGTCCGAGCCGCCGCCACCCCCGACCCGCTCGGGGCAGCTGCGAACCCAGTGGAGTCACTCATGACCGTCACCATGCCTTCGACCGGCCCGAAGAGAGCGCCCAGCACAAGACGCGCGGCGCTGCTGGCCGGCTGCGCGGCCACCGCGGCACTGACCCTGACCGCCTGTGGCGGCAGCACCGCCGGTAAGACGAACAAGGACGGCTTCGCCCAAGTGCCGCAGAAGGAGGGTGCGTTGACCGTCTGGGTGGACGCGACCCGCATGGACGCCGCGAAGCTGTACCAGCAGCAGCACCCGGACGTGAAGATGGACATCGTCAGCTACGACGGTGACGCGAACGGCTCGAACTACCTCCAGACCAAGGTCCAGTTGTTCAACCGCACCGGCAAGGGCTGGCCGGACGTCGTCTTCAGCTCCCAGAACAACGAGGTGACCTGGGCGGTCGACCAGAACTTCGCCGCTCCGCTGAACAAGGGCCTGATCCCCGAGTCGGCCCTGGGGCAGTTCGCGAAGGGCGCCAACGACGTCTGCACGGTCGACGGCACCCTCTACTGCCTGCGCAACGACCTCTCCCAGGCGGTGCTCTGGTACAACGCCCCCCTGCTGAAGAAGTTCGGCTACACGGTGCCGACGACCTGGGAGGAGTACCAGAAGCTCGGCGAGAAGGTGGCCGAGGAGCACCCCGGCTACCTCGTGGGCGACGCGGGCGACACCTTCACCCCCGAGATCTACCTGTGGGCGAGCAAGTGCGGCGCCAACCACATCACCGGCCCCAAGTCGGTGTCGGTGAACACCTCCAGCGAGGCCTGCACCAAGATGGCCAGGCTGTTGGACGTGCTGATCGAGAACAAGTCCATGTCGATCAGCGGTGTCTTCAGCACCGACTTCGGCAAGAACAAGGCCGACAGAATCCTGCTCATGCCGGGCCCGGCCTGGTACGGCGGCGCGCTGTTCCAGGGCACCTTCAAGACCCCGGCCAAGCAGATCGGCGCGGCACCCATCCCCCAGTGGCAGGGAGAGACCTCGCCGTCCACGGGCAACGTCGGCGGCGGCACCTGGCTGCTGTCCCAGCACTCCGCGCACATCAAGGCCGCCACCGACTTCCTGAAGTGGGTCACCACCGACAACGCCTACCAGGGCGAGAAGGCGCCGGGCTTCCCCGCCTACGCGCCGGCGGCGGACAACTGGCTGAAGGGACAGCACGCCTCCGGCTACTTCGCCACCGACCTCAGCGCCCTCAAGAACGCCTCCTCGCAGGTCTGGCCGGGCTGGGGTTCGGGCCAGTTCAGCCAGGAGGCGATATGGGCCGCCACCGTCAAGCCCGGCCTGACCCAGGGCAAGAGCGTCGTCTCGATGCTGCCGGCCTGGCAGGACTCCATCGTCAAGTACGCCCGGTCCAACGGATACAAGGTCTCCCAGTGACCCTCACCCACTCCCCGTCCGGCTCTGCCCACCGGCGCCGCCGAGGCGCCGCCCGGCAGAGCCGGGCCGGCATGGCCTTCGTCGCCGCCTACGTGGTCCTGCTGGTCGCCTTCGGCGTCCTTCCGACCGCGTACGCGATCTACTTCGCCTTCACCGACGCCGGTGGCAGGATCACCGGCTTCGCCAACTTCGTCACCACGGCGCAGGACTTCCGCTTCATGGACGCCGTGGGCCACGTCGTCGTCTACCTCGCCTTCTGGCTGCTGTCCCTGGTGGTGTTCGTGGTGGCGCTGGCGCTGCTGCTGCACCGCCTGGCCTCGGGTTCCGCCGGCAAGGCGCTGCGCTTCCTCTACTACATCCCGGGAGCGCTCGCCGGTGCCGCGAGTGTGCTGGTGTGGCTGTTCATGCTCGACCCGACGGTCAGCCCGGTCAGTTCGCTGCTGGGCGCGCTGGGGTTCCACACCTTCGGCGAGGTGATCGCGCCCGGCAACCTGCCCCTGCTGTTCACGGTCATCGCGTTCTGGACCGGCGCGGGCGGCTGGATCGTCGTCATGTACGGCGCCCTCAACAACATTCCCACGGACGTCATGGAAGCCGCGCGCATCGACGGCGCGGGCGCCTGGCAGACCGCCTGGCACGTGCAGATCCCCATGCTCCGCAAGTGGATCGTGTACATGGTGATCCTGGCGTTCGCGGGCGGCGCCCAGCTCTTCGTGGAGCCGCAGTTGCTCTCCCTCGCCAGTGTGGGCGTGGCCGGACGCGACTACTCGCTGAACCAGCTGACGTTCGACTTCGCCTTCCAGATGAACAACATCAACGGCGCCGCCGCGGTCTCGGTGGAGCTCCTGGTCGTCAGCCTGTCGGCCGCCGCCCTCTTCGTCGCACGGTCGGGGTTCTTCGATGCCGACTGAGACCTCCGGCAGTCGAGTCGCCGCAACGGCGAGCCGGGAGCGGGAAGCGCCCCTCACGAGCCGAACTCACCACCAGCCGCCGCACCGCCGCAGGCCCGTTCGGCACGTGGCCTCCCGGCTGCTGACCGGCTCCGTACTGGCCGCGTTCCTCGCCTTCTTCGTGCTGCCGGTGGTGTGGCTCGTCCTCGCGGCGACCAAGACCGACCAGCAGCTGGTCCATGACAACCCGCTGTCCTTCGGGTCCTGGCACACGCTGAAGGCCAACTGGGACGCGCTCACGGCGTTCCAGGACGACGCCGTCCTGCAATGGCTGGGCAACTCGGCCCTCTACGCGGTGATCTCGCTGGTCATCACACTCGCTGTGGCCATTCCCGCGGGATACGCCCTGGCCATGACCGAGTTCCGCGGCCGGCACACCCTGCTGATCGCGACCCTGGTCGTGATGCTCATGCCGAACGCCACACTGGTGGTCCCGCTGTTCCTGGAGATCAACGCGGTGCACCTGATCGGCACCATGTGGTCGATCATCCTGCCGTACTCGTTCTACCCCTTCGGCGTGTACCTGACCTACATCTACTTCACCACCGCCGTACCCAGGGACCTGCTGGCGGCGGCCCGTATGGACGGCTGCTCGGAGTTCCGCGTCTTCTGGCACATCGCGCTGCCGCTGGCGACCCCGGTCGTCGCGCTCGTGGGCTTCTTCAGTTTCGTCGCCAACTGGACCAACTACTTCCTGCCCTACGTCATGCTCCCCGAGAGCAGCCAGATGCCCATCCAGGTCGGCGTCGGAACCCTGCTCAGCAATGTGCCGTCCTTCAACCCGGCCGTCGGCACCCTCGCGATCGAGCGGCCGCAGCTGGCTCTGGCGACACTCGTGGCCATCACTCCCGTGCTGGTCGTCTTCCTCTTCGCCCAGCGCTTCCTGGTCAGCGGGATGCTCGCCGGCGCCAGCAAGGAATAGCGGCCCGTCCCGGCCGTCCGTCCCCGGCGTGCGCCGCCCCGCCGCCCACCCGAACGGAGATCCCCCATGCCCTGCAGCCCTGCCGACGGCACCCCGGCCGAGGACGCTCCCCGCGATGATCCGGCCGGGCCGCCCGAGATCGAGGCGGAGGTGCCGCTGCTCGAACCACCCGGCTGGGCGGTGGCCCAGCGGTCCCTGTTCGACCTCCTCGACCACGCCTGGCGGCGCTTCGCCCGCGACTTCACCGGCCCGGACGGACGCCTGAACTACTCCGGCCCGCTGACCACCCGCGACGGCGTGGACGACTTCTACGAGGTGTTCTTCAACTGGCCCCAGCTGTATCTGCTCGGCGGCGCCGACGACCTGCTGCCCGCCAGTGAGAAGCACTGGGAGGGCGTGACCCGGCAGCTCACCGAACTCGACATGCTGCGCGACGAGTTCGAGCGCGGCTACGACTGGTTCCACCAAGGCGAGAGCCTGCTGCTGCTCTACTTCCTGTGCATGGCCGCTCCCGAGCGCTGGTCCGAGCGCGCCCTGCGCTTCGCCGAGCTGTACGTCGACCCGGCCAAGGGCAACTACGACCCCGCCCACCGCGTCATCACCCGCGCGCACAACGGCAGCGACCCCGACCGCACAGGCCTGTTCGACGGCGACGTCTATCCCTGGCTGCTCAAGGAAGCGCAGACGTACGGCTTCCCGCTCGACTGGATCCCCGAGGCCGCCGGCGGCCCGTACCCGCTCTCCGCGGACCCGCGTCTCGGCGCGCAGATGCGGGACCGGATGGGCGTCGGCGACACCGCGGTCAACCTCGCCGCGGCCGGGCTGGTCCTCAACGCCTGGATCCTGTCCGGCGAGGAGCGCTACCGCGACTGGATCGTCGAGTACGTCGGCGTGTGGCGGGAGCGCACCGAGGCGAACGGCGGTCTCCTCCCGGACAACGCCGGCCCGGACGGCGTCGTGGGCAGCCTGCTGGAGGGCCGCTGGTACGGCGGCCACTACGGCTGGTCCTGGCCGCACGGCTGGCACAGCGTGGGCCACGCGGCCTGTGTGGCGGCGCTGGCGGCGGCCACGGTCACCGGGGACGACGACTACCTCTCCATGGTCGCGACCTCGCTCGACACCCTCATCGGACAGGCCAAGGTGATGCCGCACACCGAGGCGGACTCCAGTCTCCCCTCCAAGTGGGCGGTCGAGCTGGGCCCCGACATCCACACACCCACGCTCCACCTCCCCTTCCGGCACAAGGACTCGGGCTGGTTCGACCACAATCCTGCCACCGCGCCGGTCCCGGTGGCCCTGTGGCACCACACGGCCTCCGACGCCGACCGCGCCCGGCTGGAGGCGCTGCGCGAGGCCGACGGCATCGACTGGCGCACCGTCCGGCCGTTCCGCGCCAAGGAGGAGTCCGGGCACGAGAAGGCGTGGTTCGCCTTCCTCGCCGGTGACGACCCCGGCTACCCGGAGCGGATCCTCGCCACCGCCCAGGCGCAGGTCCGCCACCGCCTGCGGCGCATCGACCGCTACCGCGACCTGAACGTGCCCGAGGCCGACATCCATGTGTGGCAGCAGTGCAACCCCGTGGCCACCGAGGCCCTCGTCCAGTTGACCTGGGGCGGCCCCCAGGTGCTGTACAACGGCGGCCTCCAACAGGCCCGGCTGCGCTACCACGACGCCGGCGCCCGCCGCCCCGGCCTCCCCCCGGACGTGGCCGCCCTGGTCACCTCCATCGACCCCGAGGCGACCACCGTCGAACTGGTGAACCTCGCCCCCGAGGCGGAGCGCACGGTGATCGTCCAGGCGGGCGCCTTCGCCGAGCACACCATCATCGCTGTCCGGTACACGACCTGCGCGGACGACGGCTGGATCGGGGACATGTACGACTACGGGCACACGGAACCGGTGGTCACCGAGGCGGAGCAGTCCTGCGACAGCGCCTTCCTGACCGTCCACCTGCCCGCCTCCACACGAATCCGGCTCACCCTCCGGCTCGGCCTGCGCACCAACACGCCCAGCTACCGGACACCCTTCACCTCCGAGGAGGGTGCGTGACGAAACGCATCGCCCAGAGCGCCGACATCGCGGCACTCGAGGTGTCAGACGACGGACACGAACGCCGGGGCGGCTCAGGCGCGTCGGCCCCAGTCGAGGCGGTCGGCCAGTCCTGCGGCGGCGAAGGCGGCTTCCAGTTCGTTGCGGCCTTCGGTGAAGTGGGCCCAGCTGTCGTAGTGGACCGGCACCACGCGGCGGGCGCCGAGGAGTTGGGCGGCCTCACAGGCCCCGTTGCTGTCGAGGACGATCAGCCCGCCGTCGAGGAGCATGGGGAAGCGCGGGGCTCCGGCGAAGAGGAGGGCGGTGTCGACGGGCGCAAAGCGCTCGGCGATCTCCTTGACCACGTCGAGCGAGGCGTTGTCGCCGCTGACATAGACGGTCGGCAGGCCCTCTCCGGTCAGGACGAAGCCGACGACCTGGCCGGAGAGCGGCTCGACCTGCTCGCGGGTGCCGGGGCCGTGAATGGCGGGAACGCCGGTGACGGTGACGGTGCCGCCGCCGGGGCGGTCGAGTTCGACGGACTGCCAGTCGGCCAGGCCCGTAGCCTTCTCTCCGAGGCGCTCGCCGCCGCTGGGCGTGGTGAGGGTGAGGGGCACATCGGCGAGCAGGGCCCGGCCGGAGTGGTCGAGGTTGTCGGCGTGCTCGTCGTGCGAGAGCAGGACCACGTCGATGGG
This sequence comes from Streptomyces sp. NPDC002566, assembly GCF_042889585.1. Lineage (NCBI taxonomy): Bacteria > Bacillati > Actinomycetota > Actinomycetes > Kitasatosporales > Streptomycetaceae > Streptomyces > Streptomyces sp. NPDC002566. The sequence continues at coordinate 428,403 of NZ_JBIARD010000007.1, forward strand.
GCCGAGGCCGGCGGGAGTGACGGCGGAGGGGGCGGTCTTGACCAGGGTCGGGCCGCCCGGCGTGACGTACTCGCCGGGGCCGTCGAAGGTCGGGTCGGTCAGGAAGCGCAGGCCGCCGTACTCGAACAGGGCGGTCGGGCCGCCGAACACACGGACGGGGAACTGGTCGACCACTGACGAAGACATGAAGAACACCTCACGGATGGATTCGATTGAACCGTGAGAGGACAGTAGCCCCGTCTCACGGAAAGGGGCAAGCCGTAACATGAGAGGTATGAGGGAGACCGTGATCACAGAACCCGCCGTGCCGCCCGCGCAGGGAGAGGCCGACCACCTCTCCCTGGCCCTGGCCAACAGCGCCATCGCGATGCCCGGCGGCCACACGCTCGACCTCCTGGGAACCCCCGCACAGGCCAACCACTGGCTCACCGAACGCGGCCTGGCCCCCGTCGACGCCGGCATGCGGGAAATGTGCGCATCACAGCTGCGCTCGCTGCGCGAACAGATCAGGTCGCTGTTCGCCTCCCGTACCGCAGGCCTGCCCGCCCTGCCCGCAGCGATCAGCGCCATCAACGACGCCATGACCCGCGTCCCCACCGCTCCCCTGCTGCAGTGGGACGACAGCACCGGCCCCTACCGCGCCACTCCCCACCCCACCACCGCGATCGTCGAGCACGCCATGGCCACCCTCGCCGCCGACGCCGCCGACCTGCTCACCGGTCCCGACGCGCAGCGTCTCACCGCCTGCGGCTCCCCACCCTGCAACCGCTACCTGCTCCGCCACGGCCGCCGCCACTGGTGCTCCACCCGCTGCGGCGACCGCGCCCGCGCCGCCCGCGCCTACGCCCGCCGCACCAAGCCCGAGACGACATGACAAGTCCCAGCTCGAACAGAGTGGCCCCGCGCCAGGTCAGGCTCGAGGAGAAGCGTTCTGCACACTGGCCGTGTCATCGCCGAGCTTCGTTGCCCACAGTCCCTCGGTGTCCTGTGGGAACCACCCCTCGCGAGGGACAAACCGGAACCAGACCTTGATTTTCTCGACCGCGCTTCCCATGACGGTGCGGCGCCGCGCTCGAAGCGCGGTAGGACTGCCGGCGACCAGGGCTCAGGCAGGCCACCTGGCTCGAAGAACCCCCTCGCCCAGCCGCCCGCCTGCCTTCTGCCGGCGGCAGAACACCGGTCCGACCGGGCTCGACGATCACTACAGTCCGAGCACATGACGACGGTTACGACGCACACGATCGAATACGCGGCCGACGGCCTGACGATGATCGGGCATCTCGCGCTCCCGGCCGGTGTCGACCGCCGGCCCGGGGTGTTGGTCGGGCCCGAGGGGATGGGACTCAGCGACGTCGAGCGCCGCCGGGCCGATGCGCTCGCCGAGCTGGGATACGTGGCCCTGGCCTTCGACCTCCACGGCGGGCGCTATCTGGGCGACCCCGAGGAGATGTTGGCCCGTTGCATGCCGCTGCTCGCTGACCCCGACCGGATGCGAGGCATCGGCCACGCGGCGCTCGACGTGCTCCGCGCCGAGCCGCGGGCCGACCCGGACCGGATCGCCGCCGTCGGCTACGGCACCGGGGGCGCGATCGCGCTGGAACTCGGGCGCGACGGCGTCGACCTGCGCGCGATCGCGACAGTCAACGGCCTGACCACGGGCCGGCCAGGCGAGACGGCGCGCATTCGTTGCCCGGTGTGGGCCGGGGTCGGGTCGGAAGACCCGATCATGCCGCCCGCGCAACGGGAGGCGTTCACTGCCGAGATGCAGGCTGCGGGCGTCGACTGGCGCCTCGTGGTCTACGGCGGCGCTCTGCACGCCTTCCATCACCCACCGGTCGACCACGTCGTGCTTCCTGGGGTCGGCTTTCACCCTCAGCACGCACAGCGAGCTTGGCGGGACGTCGTCGACCTGCTCGCCGAGTGCCTGCCCATGACGGAGTGATGCGCGAGCCCACCGGTCGGGGTCACGCTCCCGGTAGCGGGCCCGGGGTGTCGCCCTTGAGTCGTTCCAGGTCGGACGGGCGTACCTGGATGACGACGACGGCGATCACGGCGGCGATGAGGGTGAAGACGGCCGCCATCACGAAGGCCGCCGAGACGCCGGCGGTGAGGACCTCGTCGGCCCACGGTGGGGGGAGTTCGCCGGTGCGGCTGAAACGCAGTCGCTCGACCGGCGTGGCCTGGGCGAGGAAGGCGGGGACCTGCCGCTTCGCCTCGTTGCCGCTGGCCGTGCCGAACATCGTGACCAGGATGGACAGTCCGAGTGAACCGCCCACCTGCTGCATGGCGTTGAGCAGTCCGGAGGCCGCGCCGGTCTCCCGCGTAGGCACGTTCGACAGCGCCATCAGGGTCAGCGAGACGAACTCCATGCCCATGCCGAGGCTGAAGACGAGCATCGGGCCGAGGACGCTGCCCGCGTAGGTGGAGTGGACGTCGGTCAGGGTCAGCCAGGCCAGGCCCCCGGCGGCCAGGACGGCGCCCAGCACCATGAAGGGCTTGGGCCCGTACACCGGCAGGAAGCGGGAGGCGAGCCCGGCGCCGACCGCGATCACCGCACTGACCGGCAGGAACGCCACGCCCGCCAGCAGCGGGCTGAAGTCCAGCACGTTCTGCACGAACAGCGTGAGGAAGAAGAACATGCCGAAGATGGCGGCGGCGAGGCACAGCATGATCCCGTAGGTGCCGGCGCGGTTGCGGTCGGCGAACATGTGCAGCGGGGTGATCGGCTGCCTGGAACGCCGCTCGACCAGGACGAACAGCGCGAGCAGGACGACCGCGCCGGCGAACGACGCCAGGGTGAGGGGGTCGCGCCAGCCGTCCTGGGCGGCGCGGATGAAGCCGTACACCAGCAGGACCATGCCCGCGGTGGAGGTCAGCGCGCCGGTGACGTCGAAGTGTCCGGGGTGGCGTTCGGACTCCTTGATCCAGCGGGGCGCGGCCAGCGCGATGAGCAGGCCGATGGGGACGTTGACGAAGAGCACCCAGCGCCAGTTCAGCCATTCGACGAGCATGCCGCCGGCGAGCAGCCCGATCGCGCCGCCACCCGCCGAGACGGCCGCGAACACCCCGAACGCCCGGTTGCGTTCGGGTCCTTCGGGAAACGTGGTGCTGATCAGGGCGAGCGAGGTCGGCGAGGCGATGGCGCCGCCGACGCCCTGCAGGGCGCGTGCGCCGAGGAGTTGGGCCTCGCTCTGGGCGAACCCGCCGAGCAGGGACGCCAGTACGAAGAGCAGCACTCCGAAGACGAACACCCGCCGTCTGCCGAGGATGTCGCCGGCGCGGCCGCCGAGCAGGAGCAGCCCGCCGAAGGTGAGGGTGTAGGCGTTGACGACCCACGACAGGCTGGTGGTGGAGAAGTCCAGGGACCGCTGGATGTCGGGCAGGGCGATGTTCACGATGGTGATGTCGAGGACCACCATCAGCTGGCACGAGGCGATGACCAGCAGCGCCATCACGCCTGCGCCGCCGCCCTGTTGACGGGCGGCGGTGTCGGTCGCGGAAGTGTGCTGCGGAGCGCTGCTCATGACGTGTCGCCCGCTCGGGTGCGGGCCCCTGGGGGAGGAAGCGGCGGGAGGTTCCAGCCCGCCGTCAGGTCCACCGTTCGACCGTACGCCCCCGCCCGGGCCGTCACCACTCGATCAGCGGCGGGTACGTCCGCCGGATGGATCTACGCAGAGTCATGTGACATGACGATCACAGCGATATTACCGAACCGTAACCTACCGGCCAGTACCCCGGGTAACCCCGCTGCCGCTACGGTCCTGACAGTTCGTCCAACAGCAGTGAGCCGAATGCCTGCATTCGGAAACGAACGCGTGCCGGGCGGCCCCACCCCCACCGGGCCGCCGCCCCACCCGAGCCGCAGAGGAAGGCTCGGCCTCCCTTCTCCCCCTCCGGAGGTCCGCCATGCCCGCTTCCCCCCGCCTGCTCGCGGCGGCCGTCACGGTCGCCGCCTGTCTCGGCGCGACGGCCGTCCCGGCCGCCGCCGCGTCGCCGTCCGACGAGGCCGTCGTCTCGCGCGGTGTCACCATCCCCGTCTTCTACAACCCGCCCGCCTCGCTGCCCGCCGCCGACGGCGCCCTGGTCCGCAGCGAACGGCTGCCGCTCGCCCTGAGCCTGCCGGGCCTCGACGGTCCGCTGCCCGGAAGGGCGACCCGGCTGATGTACAAGTCCACCGACTCGAACGGAGCGCCCGTCGCCGTCACCGGCGCGTACATCGAACCGAGCGCGGCCTGGCGGGGCGCCGGCCCCCGGCCGCTCGTCGCCGTGGCCCCCGGCACCATGGGCCAGGGCGACCAGTGCTCCGCCTCCCTCGGCCTGCAGCACCCGCTGCTCCTCAACGGCAAGACACTGTCCGTGGGTTACGAGATCCTCGCGATGTACCGCCTGCTCGCCCAGGGCGTCGCCGTCGTGGTCACCGACTACGCCGGGCTCGGCGCGACGGACCGGCTGCACACCTACGTCAACCGGGTCGACGGGGCGCACGCCGTGCTCGACGCCGTGCGTGCGGCGCGCTCCCTGCCCGGAACCTCGCTCACGGACGACTCACGGGTGGCGCTGTACGGCTACAGCCAGGGAGGCGGCGCCACCGCGGCCGCCGCCGAACTCCAGCCCTCCTACGCGCCCGACGTCCCGCTCGCCGGCACCTACGCCGGCGCTCCGCCCGCGGACCTGGCCGCCGTCACCGACGCCATCGACGGCAGCGGCCTGGCCGGGGCGCTGGGCTGGTCGATCAACGGGTTCATGCAGTCGGACCCGGAGCTGAGGCCGATCGCCGACGCGCATCTCAACGCGGTCGGCAAGGCGGCCCTGAAGGACCTGTCGACCATGTGCGTGGGCGAGGCGCTGTTCTCCTACAGCGGGGTGCGCAGCAGCACCTGGACCACGGACGGACAGCCCATCGGCGCGATCATCCGCTCCGAGCCGCTGCTCAAGGCGTTCCTGGCCGACCAGCGCATCGGCGCCGGCCGGCCCACGTCCCCGGTGCGGGTCGCCACCGGCCTCGCCGACGACCTCGTGCCGCACGCCCAGGCGCGCCGGCTCGCCGTCGACTGGTGCGCGAAGGGCGTCGACGTCACGTACAAGTCGGTCGCTCTGCTGCCGTTGGGCAACAGCCTCCTCAACCACGTCACCCCGCTTCTCGCCGACCAGGGCGAGGCGCTGTCCTGGCTGACCGACCGGCTGAGCGGCAGGCCGGCCGGCTCCAACTGCACCACCCTGCCCTGGCGCCCCTGAGCCGCCGCACCCGCCGCCGACGGACCCCGCACCCTTCCTCCCGTCGGCGGCGGGCCCGCGTCGACGCCCTCTAGGGTTGACGCCATGGTGGACATGGAGCGCGCGGACGGCGCGGTCGAGGTGGAGGTCGTGCAGTTGCTGGTGTCGCCGGTGCACCGGCTCGCCGGGCGGCCCTCGGACGGACCCGCGGACGGCCCGGACGACGAGCTGGTGGCGTCCGTGCGGGTCCGCGGCGGTCTCGGGCTCGTCGGCGACCGCTACTACGGCCGCGCCGCGCACCGCGACGCGGCCGTCACGCTGATGGCCGCCGAGAACCTCCCCCACCACATCGCCGAGGGCGCGGACCTGCGGCACACACGCCGCAACGTCCTGCTGCGCGGCGTGGACATCGACGCGTACGTCGGCTCGACGATCGTTCTCGACACCGGGCACGGTCCCGTGACGTTCGGCGTCAACCGGCCGGCGCGCCCCTGTGCGTGGATGGAGGTGACCGTGGGCCCCGGCGCGCAGCGGGCTCTGCGCGGCAAGGGCGGCGTTCGGTGCACCCCGCTGTCCGACGGGGTGCTCGCCCTCGGCCGGGCGACCTTCCGCGTCGTCGAGCGGGGGGCCGCCCCGGCCCGCTGAGCCCCTGTTTGCCGCTCACAGCCCGTCGAGCAGGTCCAGGCGTGCCACGATCCGTTTGCCGACCGGTTCCCGTACGACGTGGAAGCGCTGGGCCACGGCCATCACGATCTCCAGTCCGTGCTGGCCCACCCGGGTCGGGTCGGCGCCGCGCGGCGCCGGCATCCCGGGATCGCTGTCCCAGACGGCGATCTCCACCGCCGCGCCGATGACGCGCAGGTGGAGCAGGACCGGGCCGGGCGCGTGCCGCAGCGCGTTGGTCACCAGTTCGCTCACCACCAGCTGGGACAGGTCCATGGTCCGCGCCGACACCGGCACTCCGTGTTCGCGTTGGACGCTCGCGAGGAAATCCCCCGTCAGATGCCGCGCCCCCGCGATACAGCCGTCCTCGCCGTCCAGCGCCGCCGTCGTCTCCACCAGGCCCTCGTCAGGCCCGAAGAACCCTTCGCCGGGCGGGACAGGTTCCATCCGCACCGCCTTCATCACCCCGTTCATGTCCGCGCGGTTACCCCGGATTCCTGCTCCTACGCCCCAGAAGCATCACCAGCGTGCGGCCGGGGCGGATCGCGCAGGTCAGGGGGCGCCCGGAGCGTCGCCGCGCCAGTCGAAACGGCGACCGTCCGCCGGGCGGCGTGCATACAGGGCGCGGCCGCCCGGCCCGTACCGGCCTATCTCCGTCGTCAGCGCCACCTCGTGCGGCGCGCCGTCGGCGCGGTCGGTCACATCCAGCAGCAACCCGTCGAGCGGGCCGCCGACCAGCTCGGCGTACGCACGGTCGGGGCGGGGTCCCGAGTCGTCGTGGTCGGCGCCGTAGACCCGGCCCCGCATGAAGTCTGCCTCGTCCATGACCAGCAGCTTGACATCCGCCACTGACAACGGGGGGCTGTGTTCGGCCAAGGCCGTGGCGCGAAAGCGGCGGACGGGGGGCTCGCCGTCACCGTGCGGGTAGCAATCCTCCACGGATGGTGCTCGGGTGGGGGGGTGCCGGCCCTGGGGGGACACGAGGCGGAGCGTGCGCCGGCGGGTGAGTCCCCGCGCGCCCGGCGCCGGCGGACCGTGCGCGAGCTGCGCGCGGCGGGCCGTTACGGGCCGCGGCTGCGCGAGGCGCTGCCCGGTCTGTCCGCGCTGGTCGCGCTGGTGTGCGGGGCGGTCGGGGCGCTGGCGCTGGCCGGCCGGGCGGTGGGGGTGTGGGCTCCCGTGGTGGCCGTCGTGGTGCTGGGCGCGACGGCCGGGTTGGCGGGCCGCCGGTCGCGGCGGCCGGCCCGGTGGCGCGGCGGCCGGTACACGGCGGAGGAGTTGGCGGAACTCGACCCGCAGGCGCTGGTGCTCGCGGTGGCGCGGATGCTGCGCCGGGACGGCTGGCGGGTGCTGCCGCCGTCGGCGCACGACGTCCCGCACCTCGCCGCGCGGGACGGCCGGGGGCTGCTGCTCGACGTGGTGTTCCGGCCGGTGGCCGAGCCGCTGCCGGACGAGGAGGAGACCTGCTCGTGCCGGTCGCGAGCGCGGCCCGGGCCCCGGGTGCGGCTGGTCGTGCACCGCGGCACGTTCTCGCGCCGCGACGAGGTGTGGGCCGCGCGCCAGGGACGCACGTATCTCATGGACGGCGCCCGGCTGCGGCTGTGGGCCCGGGGGACGCCGTTGGCGGAGCTGGCGGGACCGGGCGGCCGCCCGGGCGGGAAGCCCGGGCGGCCGCAGTCGAGTTGACGTTGTGTCAGGGAGTCAGCTGCCAGCGCTGGATGAAGCCGACGTCGATCGACGCGCGGTCCTGGACGCGCAACTTCCAGGTGCCGTCGACCGGTTGTGCCGAGGCGTCGACGACGAAGGTCTGGTCGACGTTGTCGGCGGAGCCGCCGCTGCGGTTGAGCAGGGGGTAGACGGTGCCGTCGGGGCCGACGAGGTCGACGGTGAGGTCACCGCGGTAGGTGTGGACGATGTTCACGTACACCTCGGTGGCCGACGAGGCGTTGCCCGGACGGCCGTTGATGGTGATCGGGGACTCCACCGCCGCGCCGGCGTCGGGTATGTCGACGCGGGCCGAGGAGGCGTAGACGTAGGCGACGCGCCAGTCGAAGGCGAGGGTGGCCTTCGCGCCGGTGGCGTCCGTGACGGTCACCGTGACCGCGCTGGTGCCGACGGTGGTCGGCACGCCGGAGATCAGGCCCGTCCCGCTGATGGAGAGCCCGTCGGGCAGGCCGCTCGCCTCGTAGGCGAGGGCGGCGCCGGCGTTGGTGGTGTAGGCGTCCACCTGGAGGGAGACGGCCTGGCCGATGCCGCTGGTCTGGTCGCCGACGGGGGCGACGTTCACGCCGAGGGCGATGCGGTTGCCGACGTTCACCGCCGCCCAGGAGTCGGCGACGGCGAGGTAGGTGGGGCTGTAGGCGCCGAACAGGTCGGCGGCGGCCTGGAGGGTGGCGGTGCGGGCGCCGGCGTAGTCGGTGGAGGACGTCATGTAGGTGCTCAGCGCCCGGTACCAGATCGCGGCGGCGTTCTCGACGCCGATGCCGGTGACGGCCTTGCCGTCGTAGGTGGGGCTGTCGTAGGAGACGCCGTTGACGGTCTTGGCGCCGCTGCCCTCCGAGAGGAGGTAGAAGAAGTGGTTCGCGGGGCCGGAGGAGTAGTGGACGTCGACGCTGCCGAGGGTGGAGCTCCAGTAGTCGCGGGAGGAGCCGTCCTTGGAGGGCTTGTCCATGTACCGCAGCGGGGTGCCGTTGCCGTTGATGTCGATCTTCTCGCCGACGAGGTAGTCGGGTACGTCGGCGGTGAGGCCGGCGTGGAACTCGGCGGCGGCGGCGAAGATGTCGGAGGTGGCCTCGTTCAGGCCGCCGGACTCGCCCGCGTAGGTGAGGTTGGCGGTGGCGCTGGTGACGCCGTGGCTCATCTCGTGGGCGGCCACGTCGAGCGAGGTGAGCGGCTTGGCGTTGCCGGCGCCGTCGCCGTAGGTCATGCAGAAGCAGGTGTCCTGCCAGAAGGCGTTGACGTAGTTGTTGCCGTAGTGGGCGCGGCTGTAGGCGGCGACACCGTCGTTGCGGATGCCGTTGCGGCCGTGTACGTCCTTGAAGTAGTCCCAGGTGGCCGCGGCGCCGAAGGCCACGTCGACGCCCGCCGTCTGACGGTCGGCCGGGGTGCCGTCGCCCCAGACATCGTTGTCGTCCGTGAACAGGGTGCCGGTGCCGGAGGTGCCCCGGTTCAGGTCGTAAGTGCGCTGGCCGGCGCGGCCCGGGTCGACGAGCTGGTACGTCGAGCCGGACAGGGTGGTGCCGAGGTCGACGGCGCCGTTGTACTGGCCGGTGCCGGTGCCCGTGTGGACGTGCTCGGCGGCGAGGATCTCCTTGCCGGAGGCGGCGTCGGTGACGACGTGGAGCTCGCTCGGGGTGCCGTCCCGCTGGACGCCCTCGACGACCGTCTCCCAGGCGAGGACCGGCTTGCCGCGGCCCGCCCACACGACGAGGCGGGGCGCCGCGCCGGCCTCGGCGCGGGCGACGTCGGCCTTCCCGGCGCTGGCGAGCGCCTGGCCGGTGGCGGCCGCGGCCGTCTGCTTGGGGGTGAGGGAGGGCAGCGTGAGGGCGGCCTCGCTCGCCTTGGTCACGGTGGTGCGGCCGTCGCGGGCGTGGACGACGAGGTCGCCGCCGAGGACGGGCAGTCCGGCGTAGGTGCGTTCGTAGCGGGTGTGCGTGGTGCCGTCGGCGTCCTGGACGACGTCCTTGGCGACGAGCTTCTCGCGGTCGCCGAGGCCGAGCCGGTGTGCCGTGGCGCCGGCCGCGGCCTGTGCGCCGCGCACCAGCGCGGACCGGCGGGCGGGGGTGAGGGCGACGGGGGCGGCGCCGTCGCGCGGCACGGCGTTGATCTTGGCCGGGCCGGGATCGGCGGGGGCGGCGGCGGCCGGGCCCGCGGGTGCGCCGAACGTGAGCAGGGCGCCCACGGTCGTGGCGGCGAGGACTGCGGCGCGTCTGCGCCGGTGGAGTGTGGGGTGTCGCCGGGGCACGGGGGTTCTCCTTCTGCGACGGTCGGCCCGGGGTGCGGGCCGATACGGGGGCGGGCCGGAGGGTCGGATCCGGCCCGGACGCGCGGCACGGCAGGCGGGCGGGTCTGTGGGCGCCCGGAGGAGGAAGGCGGGGTGAGGCGGGGTGAGAGGTGGGGGGTGAGTGACAGGTGGGGGGTGGTGTGGACGTGGTCCGCGTGAAGGAACGGTGAACGTCCGGCAGCAGCGTGACACCGAGTGCCTCTTCTTGTCATGAGACTGCCAAGACAACGGCTGGAAATGACCATTGCCCACTGGGGGTTCACCCTGACCGGCACTTCTTTTCGGCCGCTGTGCGCCGCCTGTGCCCGTCCGGGCACACCCGGGCGGCGAGGTGCGGACCGGGCGGCCTTGGGCCGTTCGAGTGGCCCGCGTGCGCGTGCCGTCGTAGCGTCGGAACGGAACCTCCACGGGACGCGGACGGCCGCCTCCCGGACGGCGTGCGGGAGCGGACATGGGCGGACACAGGACGAGAACGGCGGTGATGCTCGGCGTCGCGCTGGGGGTCACCGCGACGCTCGGCACGGCCTCGGCCGCCCCCGTCGTCGCGCCGCCCGCCGCGCGGCAGACCGCGACGCCCGTCCTGGTCGACTGCCTGTGGGACCCGCAGGTGCGGCCCCATGACTTCATCCTGGCCTGCGGCGACGGCAACAGCCGCCTCCTCTCGCTGAAATGGGACCGCTGGGACGCGGATTCGGCCCGGGCCACGGGCTTCAACGCCGTCAACGACTGCAAGCCGTACTGCGCCGCGGGCACCTTCCGCTCCTACCGGGTGGTCGTCCGGCTGGACCAGCCGAAGTCCTGGGAGAAGCGGGCCGGGGTGGAGCGCTACGGCCGGATCACCCTGGAGTACCCCGGGGACCGTCCCGCCCAGTTCGAGCGGGTGGTGACGTATCCGCTCTGGGACTGACAGGGGCGTGCGCCGCGGGGGCTTGGGCGGAGGAGGCCGCGTATCACGTCGTCGACCGCCGGGCTGACGGTCACTGCGCCAGCCCCGCGGCCGTCACCGCGCCCAGTTCCCAGCACGCCTCCAGGTCGGCCTTGCCGGGCTCCCCGGTGACCAGGACGGGTTCGGCCGCGCGGCGCCAGCCCAGGCCCGTCGTGATCGCCTCGATGCCGCGCACCGCGCCGGTGACGTCGTTGCCGCCGTGGACGTAGTAGGCGAAGGGGCGGCCCCGGGTGCTGTCGAGGCACGGGTAGTAGATCTGGTCGAAGAAGTGCTTGAGGGCGCCCGCCATGTAGCCGAGGTTGGCCGGCGCGCCCAGCACACAGCCGTCGGCCTCCAGGACGTCGGAGGCGGTGGCGGCGAGGGCGGCGCGGCGCACCACGCGGACGCCCTCGATCTCCGGTGCCGTCGCGCCCGAGACGACCGCTTCGAACATCGCCTGGCAGTTCGGCGACGGCGTGTGATGGACGATCAGCAAGGTGGCCACGGGACGGAACCCTGCCCGCTCCCCCGCCCCGCCGCAAGCAGCGGCACAGGCGGTTCGGACGTTTTTCGCGTGTTCGCGATCAGAAAGCGACTCGGTATCTCTCTCTTTCGAACCGTCTTGCGCCAGTCCCGGAGCCCTGCGCCGCCGGGCGCCGCCCGCTTCGTACGTTCGGGGCACGAGCGGGGCCGGAGGAGCCCGGTCCCGTGCAACGGGCAGGAGGAGTCGCCTTGGCGAATGTGGAGATCTCCCTGAAGGAGACGATGACCATGATCGAGGGGGCGCTGGGCGCGGCCGTCGTGGACTACACGAGCGGCATGGCGCTGGGCACGCTCGGCGGCGGCAAGGAGCTCGACCTCAACGTGGCGGCGGCGGGAAACACCGACGTGATCCGCGCCAAGGTCCGCACCATGGAGCACCTCGGGGTGACCAGCGACATCGAGGACATCCTGATCACCCTCGGCAGCCAGTACCACCTCATCCGGCTGCTCAAGGGCCGTCAGGGCGCGGGCCTGTTCATCTACCTCGTCCTCGACCGCGAGCGCTCCAACCTGGCCATGGCCCGCCACCAGTTGAAGCGGATCGAGACCGAACTGGAGGTCTAGACGGCGTTCGCGACGGCTTCGCATGCCCGCGAGTTGAAGATTTCTGCAACTCGGCACATCCACATCAGTGCATCAGCGGGGCGTGCGGAGCCCTCAGTCGCCAGGATCGACACCACGCAGGACCACGAAGCGGCAGGGAGCGTGCGATCGCCATGCAGGTGCCCCTCTACCAGGCCAAGGCCGAGTTCTTCCGCATGCTCGGTCACCCTGTGCGCATCAGGGTCCTCGAACTGCTCCAGGGCGGTCCCGTCGCGGTGCGGGACCTGCTCTCCGAGATCGAGATCGAACCGTCCAGCCTCTCCCAGCAGTTGGCCGTGCTGCGCCGTTCCGGGATCGTCGTGTCGATCCGCGAGGGCTCGACCGTCAGCTACGCCCTCGCCGGCGGCGACGTCGCCGAACTGCTGCGCGCGGCCCGCCGCATCCTGACGGAACTCCTCGCCGGCCAGAACGAGTTGCTGGCGGAGCTGCGTCAGACGGAGACGCCGCTGTCGGTGTCCAGGGGTGGGTCAGGCGGCGGCTGAGAACCCTGCCGGCCGGCCGGGGACCGAACCGGTTTCCGGACGGAATGTGGCCAGGTCAAGTCGCTTACGGCACACGGCAATCCAGACAGTCGACGCAGAACCCAACAAGTACCGGTCACTTTCGGAGCCAAGTCCTTTAGGAGCGGGCAAGATCGCTCGGTGACGGTGTGTACTGTGCTGCGGTAACCCGGTCGTCACCCCGGGCCCCTGCCCTCACCCGCCCCGGCACGCCCGACCCTTCCTGGAACCGAATCGATGATCGAACTACCGGACCTGGTGGCCGGCGGCCTCGCCGTCGGGACACTGTCCGCGCTCGCCCTCGGCGGCGGGCTGCTGCGGTCACGCCGGCAACGGGACCGGCAGCGGGCCGAGATCGCTGTGTTGCGCACGCAACTCGACGGCACACACCGGTCGTTCATGGCGGAGGTCGAGCATCTCGCGGCGCGGCGCGTGTCCGCCGCGGCCCGCCAGGTGGCCCATCCGCATGTGGAGGTGCCGGGGCCCCTCCAGCCGCTGACCGCCGGGACGCCCATGGGCGTCGCGCTGGAGAACGTGCTCCTGGCGCTCCAGGCGGAGGTCGTCGAACAGCGGACCCGCGTCGACGCGGCGGCACAGGCCGGGATGCGCGGCGCCACCCGGGAGATCCAGGCCGCCCTGTACCGGCTCCAGGACGCCCTGCGCGGTCTGCAACAACGGTACGACGATCCTGAGTTGGCCCAGACGCTTTTCCAGCTCGACCATGAGAACGAGCAGTCGCTGCGCCGGGCCCAGGTCACCGCGGTGGTGTGCGGGGCCTGGGTGGGACTGGCGCGCGAGGAGTCGCACCTCGTGGACGCGGTCACCGGCGGCCAGGCCCGGCTCGCCGGCTACCACCGGGTGCAGGTCCACAACCATCTCGAGCCGGGCACGGCCCTGGTCTCGCACGCGGTGGAGCCCGTCGCCATCATCGTCGCCGAGCTCCTCGACAACGCCCTGCGCCACTCCGCGCCGGAGACCGGCGTCGTGGTCAGTCTCCAGCACGTCCACCACGGTGTGTGCGTCACCGTCGACGACGCGGGCCTCGGCATGACCCGCGAGGAACGCGAGCGCGCGCAGCGGCTGGTGGCCGGCGACACCCCCATTCTGCTGACCGACCTGGGCGACCCGCCCCGGATGGGCCTCGCCGCGGTCGGCCGGCTCACCCGGCAGTTCGACCTGAGCGTCGACGTCTCGTCCGCCTCCCCGTACGGCGGGGTGCGCGCGGTGCTGCGCGTCGACAGCCACCTGCTCAGCCGGCTCGACCCGGCCGCCCGCCCGCCGGCGGCGAGCGCGCCGCGCACCACCCGCACCGCGAGCAGGACGAGCGCGGCGCCCACCCACTCCTACGGCCCCGAGGCTGACGTCCCCGAGACGCCTCAGGACCACGCCCCGTACGACGCCGACGGGCTGCCGCAGCGCCGCCGCCGCAGCCGGGTCGCCGTCTCCACGGAACCGACGGAGACGGCCGAGCGGACGAGCCGGCCCGAACCGCAGCGGACGGCGCGCCGCCCGGAGGACGCCGCGGCCGCGCTGGGCGCACTGCAATCCGGCACAGCGGCGGCCCGCGCCGAGGCGAACGCGATGCACGGTGCCCAGCCCCCGACGACACCGTCTCGCACCGACGCGGAGCAGCCGGGCAAGCCCCGCGCCGGGACGACTGCCGCCCACGCCGAGCACACGAGCGAGACCCCGGCCAGGACGACTCCCAGCGAGCCCCCGGCCAGGGCGGCTGCCGCCGAACCCGCGCACACGGGCGAGGCCCCGGTCAGGGCGACTCCCGCCGACACCGAGCGCACGGGCGAGGCCACGCCTTGGCTTGCCCCCACGAACGACGTCCCCGCAACACCGGCCCCCGCCGACACCGCGCACCCCAGCGATGCCCCGCCCAAGCCGGCTGCCGTCGAACCCGCGCACACGGGCGCTGCCCCCGCCGGGACGACTCCCGCCGAACCCCCGCACACGGCAGCCCCCGCCGACACCGCGCACACGGGCGCTGCCCCCGCCAGGACGACTCCCGCCGAACCCCCGCACACGCACGTAACCCCGAGCACGCCGACCTCCACCCACGCCGACCGCATCGGCGAGGCCTCGGTCAGGGCCACTCCCGCCGATGGCGAAGGCCCCGCCGCGACGGTCTTCGCCGGGGCGGATCCTGCCGGCCGGGATGAGCCGGACGTCGGTGGGGGCGGGCGCGACGGCGTGAGCGACGAGCACGACACCACCACCGACGACGAAGGAGGCGCGGCCCGATGACCAGCCGCAACACGGGCGACACCGCATGGGTGCTGGAGCCGATCCTGCAGGTGCCGCACGTGGTCGCCGCCGTCATGCTGACCCGGGACGGGCTCGTGACGGGGTACACCGACGCGCTCTCGCAGCCGTCGGCCGAGCGGGTGGCCGCCATCACCAGCACCGTGCAGGGGGCGTGTCGCACCGCGGCGGCCGCGTTCGCCGACCGCGAGCGCGCCGAGGTGCGCCAGATCGTCATCGAGTCGAACCACGGCTACGTCCTGATCGTGCCAACGGATCACGGCACCTGCGTCGCCGCCTACGGGGACGGCGAGGTGCGCCTGGACCTGCTGGCGCACCGGGTGCACTCCCAGGTGGCGCGGCTCGGCGAGAAGGCCATGACGGCCGCGCCCCGAGGAGCCGACGACACCGCTCCGGCATGACCGGCCGCCCGGCCGGCCGTCCCCTGGTGCCCGCGTACCTGTCGACCGGCGGCGTGGCCCGGCCCAGCCGCCCCCAGCTGGAGCGGCTGTCGGTGCTCTCCCGCAGCCCGGGAGCCGCGCCCGGCGGGCGTCGCGCCGGGCCGTCGGACGGGCTGCCCCCCGCCGGACTGCCCCCCGCCGGGCTCGCCCTGCTGGACGCCCTGGAGGGCGGCTCGCTCACGGTGGTCGAGGCGGCGGCGCTGCTCAGACTGCCGGTGTCCGCGGTGCGCGTTCTGGCGGCTGACCTCGCCGACCGGGACCTCGTCCACGCCCGCGAGCCGATCCCGCCCGCCGAACGCTTCGACCCCGACCTGCTGAAGAGAGTGGCCGATGGCCTCCGCGCCCTCAAGCACCCCTAGCACCCCACCCCGCACCCCTCCGCAGGGCGACGACACGCCCACCGCAGCCTCCCCCGACACCTCAGACACCCACGACACCCCCGTCCACCTCCCCGACACCGCCCGCGCGCTCGTGAAGATCCTCGTCGCCGGCCCCTTCGGGGTGGGGAAGACGACGTTGATCGACTCGGTGTCGGAGATCCGGCCGCTGCACACCGAGGAGCCGCTCAGTGAGGCGTCCGCCCGGGTGGACGATCTCGCCGGGGTGCGGGACAAGGCGACGACGACGGTGGCCATCGACTTCGGCCGGATCAGCCTGCCCGGCGGGGTGGTGCTGTACCTGTTCGGCACCCCGGGCCAGGAGCGGTTCCGTTCACTGTGGGACGACATCGCCTACGGGGCGCTCGGCGCGCTCGTCCTGGTCGACAGCCGCCGGCTGGACGCGTCGTTCGACGTGCTGGGGCTGGTGGAGGAGAGCGGGCTGCCGTACGCGGTCGCCTTCAACGCGTTCCCCGACGCGCCCCGCCACGGCGAGGAACGGCTGCGGCGGGCCCTGGACCTGGATGCGGACACGCCGATGGTGACCTGCGACGCGCGGGACGCGAACTCCTCGATCGACGCGCTGCTGGCCCTCGTGGACCACCTGATCGCCCGCGACCCGGCGGAGGCCCGGTGAGCGCCCGCCCCGCCGACCGGCACGACTTCACCCGGACCGTGCCCGTGCGGCTGTGGGAGGACGGCTTCGCGTCGGACCCGCACCGCTACTACGCGGCGCTGCGCGCCCAGGGCCCCGTCGGCTGGGCGGAACTCGCGCCGGGCGTGCCGGCGTACGTCGTCACGGACCGGCGGGCCGCGCTGGAGGTGCTGCGCGACACGGAGGCGTTCTCGCACGACCCGCGCGCGTGGGAGACCACCGTCCCCGCCGACTCGCCGGTGCTGGGCATGATGCGCTGGCGGCCCAACGCCCTGTTCGCCGACGGCGCCGCCCATCTCCGCTACCGCACCACCCTGATCGACGTGTTCGACCTGGTGGAGCCGCACGACCTGCGGGCGCGGGTGCACCGCGCGGTGCGGCTGCTGGCGGGCCGGATCGGGCCGCGCGGCGAGGCCGATCTGGTCGCGGACTTCTCCCGGCCGCTGATGGCGCTGGTGTTCAACGACCTGTTCGGCCTCCCGGACAGCCAGGGCGACCGGCTCGATCTGGGCCTGGGCAAGATGATGGAGGGCGGCGCCGACGCGGCCGAGGGCGAGGCGGAGTACGCCGGGTACGTGCTGGAGTTGATCGCCGCCAAGGCGGAGCAGCGCGGCGACGACCTGCCGAGCCGGCTCCTCGACCATCCCGCCGGGCTGACGCGCGAGGAGGTCACCTGGCAGGTGTTCCTCACCCTGGGCGCCGGCTACGAGCCGACGGCGAACCTGCTGTCCAACACGCTGTCCCGGATCCTGGGCAACCCCGCCTACTACTCCACCCTCACCAGCGGCGCCCGCCCGGTGACGGACGCGGTGGTGGAGGTGATGCACCACGAGACGCCGCTCGCCAACTACGGCGTCTACTACGCGCGCCGCCCGCTGTCGTTCCACGGGGTGTGGCTGCGCGACGCGGTGCCGGTGGTGGTGTCGTACGGGGCGCTCGGCCACTTCTCCGAACGCGAGGGCGCCGGTGGGCGGCTGCCGAACGACGCCTCGCACCTGTCGTGGGGCGCGGGCCCGCACGCCTGCCCGGTCAGGCAGCACGCGCTGCTCCTGGTGACCGAGGCGATCGAGCGGCTCACCCAGTGGCTGCCCGACCTGGACCCGGTGCTGCCCCGTGAGCGCCTGAGCTGGCGTCCTGGTCCGTTCCACCGCTCGCTGACCGCACTGCCCGTCCGTTTCAGCCCACGCTCCGCCGACCAGTCAGGAGTCCCGTCGTGACCGTGACCGACAGCACCGACCCCGCCGCCCGCGCCCAGCGCTTGGTCATCGACCCGTTGGGCGCCGACATCGCCGCCGAGAGCGCCCGGCTGCGCGCCCTCGGCGCGGTCGTCCCGGTGGAGCTGCCGGGCGGCATCCCGGCCTGGGCGCCCACCGGGTACGACACGCTCAAGGAGCTGATCCTCGATCCGCGGGTCAGCAAGGATCCGCGGCGGCACTGGCGGCTGTGGCCGGAGATCGGCGAGCACCCGACCTGGGGGTGGATCCTGGGCTGGGTGGGCGTGGTCAACATGCTCTCCACGTACGGCGCCGACCACGCGCGGCTGCGCAAACTGGTCGCGCCGAGCTTCACGCACCGCCGCACCGAGGCGCTGCGGGAGCGGGTGGAGGCGATCACGGCGGAGCTGCTGGACGCGCTCGGCGACAGTGCGGCGGACGGCGCGGTGGTCGATCTGAAGGCCGGGTTCGCGCATCCGCTGCCGATGCGGATCATCTGCGAACTGTTCGGTGTGCCCGAGGAGTCGAGGGAGCCGGTGGCCCGGTTGATCGCGGCCATCATGGACACCTCGGACCCGAGCCCGGAGCACGCCGCGTTCGTGCAGGAGCAGATCGGCACGGTCCTCGGCGGGCTCATCGCGCACAAGGCCGAGCACCCCGGGGACGACATGACGACCGAGCTGATCCGGGTGCGCGACGAGGACGGGGACCGGCTCAGCGACGAGGAGCTGCTGTACACGCTGCTGCTGGTGATCGGCGCCGGGTTCGAGACGACGGTGAATCTGATCGGCAACGCGGTGGTGGCGCTGCTGGATCGGCCCGGGCAGCTGGCGGCGGTGCGGGCCGGGGAGATCGGCTGGGACGCGGTCGTGGACGAGACGCTGCGGGTGCACCCGTCGATCGCCTCGCTGCCGCTGCGGTTCGCCGTGAGCGACCTGGAGGTGGGCGGGGTGACGATCCCGGCCGGGGACGCCATCATCACGACGTACGCGGCGGCGGGCCTGGATCCGGCTCACTACGGGGCGGACGCGGACGTGTTCGACGCGGCGCGCGGCGCGGACGACCATCTGGCGTTCGGGATCGGCGTGCACCGGTGCATCGGCGCGCCGCTGGCCCGGATGGAGGCGCTGACCGCGCTGCCCGCGCTGTTCGAACGGTTCCCGGAGCTGAGTCTCGCGGCGGGGGCCGAGGGGCTGCGGCAGGTGCCGTCCTTCATCGCGTTCGGCTGGCAGGAGATCCCGGTCCGCACGCGCGCGTAAGAGCACGCGGGGGTGCGACCGGTCCCCCGTTCCGGTCGCACCCATCGGCGTGCCCCGCCCGCCTGTGCGGGCCCCCGGGGCGCCGAAGGCCCGTGGCGTACGATGTGGACGTCCACCGGGAGCGCTACCTCGCAGGTCAGCGGGCCCTTCGCAGTCGACCTGGAGCGCCTGCCGTGGCCAACCTGCGCGCCGCACAGAAGGAGATGACCCGCCGGCTGCTGCTGTCGACGGCGCTGGAGCTGTTCGAGCAGCGGGGTTACGCGGGGACCAAGGTCGACGACATCGCCAAGGCCGCGGGCACCACCCGGGTGACGTTCTACGCGTACTTCCCGTCGCGGGCGGCGCTGATGAGGGCGCTGGTCGACGAGCTCGACGAACTGCTGGGGCGCGGGACGGGGCCGGGGGGCGGGGAGCTGGCTGCGGTGGTCCGCCGGGGCGACCGGGACGGCATCGAGGACTGGCTGCGGGCGACGGCCCGGCAGTGGCCCCGGATCCGCCCGTACGTCCTCGCCGCGCACGAGGCGGCGGTGGTGGAGCCGGAGCTGCGTCCTGTGGTGGACCGGTGGTTCGACGAGGTCGTCGCCGACATCGAGACGGGTCTGCGGCAGGCGGACCGCTTCGATCCGGCCTCCCGGCGTCTGCGGGGCTTCCTGGCGCTGAGCCAGCTGGACCAGCTGGCCCGGCACTGGATGCGCCACGGCTGGCACACGGACTCCGCGGCGGCGCTCGCCCTGCTGGCGGACAGCTGGACACACCTGCTGGGCGACGCCGGCGACGCCGGTCCCTGAGGGACCTGGCCCCGATACCGGTGCGCGGGGCCCGCCGGTGCCGGCCCCGGTGTCCTGGCCCGCGACTCAGCTCAGCTCGGCCGGACGTCCTCGAGTTCCGCCAGCTCCTGTGGGTTCAGCGTGAGCTCTGCGGCCCTGGCGGAGTCGGTGATGGAGGCCGGGCGGCTGGCTCCCGGTACCGGGATCACCGCCGGGGAGCGGGCGAGCAGCCAGGCCAGAGCGATCTGCTGTGGGCTGACGTCCCGTTCGGCGGCGATGCGGTGGAAGGCCGTGCCGGCGGAGGTGGGACCGGAGGGGCCGTCGAGGGAACTGCGGGAGATGCCGCCGAGTGGGCTCCAGGGCAGGAAGGCCAGCCCCAGCCGTTCACTCAGCCGCAACTCGGGCTCGCTGTCGCGGACGGCGGGCGAGTACTGGTTCTGTACGGAGACGAGCCCGTCGCCGAGGATCTGATGTGCCTTACGGATCTGGGCGGTGGTGACGTTGGAGATGCCGGCGGCACGGATCGTGCCGGCGTCGAGAAGTTCGCGCAGTGCGCCGACGGATTCCGCCCAGGGGACGGTCGGGTCCGGCTTGTGCAGCTGGTACAAGCCGATCGCGTCGACGTCCAGGCGCTTGGCGGACGCTTCAGCGGCTCGCTTGAGGCGGGCGGGGGTGGCGGTGACGGTCCAGCTGCCGTCGCCGGGGCGGCCGCGGCCGCCCTTGGTCGCCACCAGGACATGGGAGGTGTCGCCGCCGTAGCGGGCCAGGGCGCGGGCGATCAGCAGCTCGTTGTGGCCCGCCTCGTCGGCGTGCCAGTGGTAGCTGTCGGCGGTGTCGATGAGGGTGACACCGGCGTCGAGGGCGGCGTGGACCGTGGCGATGGCCCGCCTCTCGTCCGGGCGGTGCTCGACGGAGAGCGGCATGGCGCCCAGGCCGACGGCGCTGACGACGGTGTGGGCGATGGTGCGGTACTGCATGGTGGCCTTGTTCCTCAATCGGTGGGAGCGGCGGATACGGCGAGGGCTTCGGCGACGGCGCCGGGCAGCCAGTCGGCGGTGCGGGAGAAGGAGAAGCCCAGCGCCTTCGCGCGGGCGTTGCTCATGGCGTAGTGACGGTCGAAGGAGAACGGCGAAGCCTCCTCACCCGCTGGGACCGCCCGGTAGACGGCCTCCCGGCCGGCCTGCGCGGCGACGATCTCCGCGAGGTCGTACACGTCGAGCGGGCCGTCGGAGCAGGCGTTGACCGGGCCGGTGAAATCGGCTGCGGTCGCCCACGACAACAGGTCCGCCAGCTCTTCGTGGTGGATGAAGACCGTGGGCAGCGCCTTCGCGTGCACAGTGATCTCTTCGCCCCGGGTGAGGCGCCCGCAGTAGTGCGCCAGCCGGCCGGTGAATTCCTGCGCGCCGCCGCCGAGCACATGGGCGCTGCGCACAGTGGCGAAGGCGAAGTCGCCGGCGTGGGCGAAGACGGCCTCGGCCTGCCGCTTGCCCTCGGCGTAGTGCGCCTCCAGGTAGGCGTCGTCGTGCCAGGGCAGGTCCATGGCCACCTGCCAGGTGGTCGGGTCCACGTTCTCCTCCGGCACGGGCGTCCCCGAGGGCACGGCCGGCAGGGCGGCCGTCGCGGGGTCGTAGACCTCGATCGTGGAGGTCATGACGTAGCGCCGGGTGCGGCGTGCGAACGCTCGGGCGGCGACCGCGGCCTGTACCGGCGTGTAGCAGACCTGGTCCACCACGACGTCGAAGGTGCGGGCGTCGAGCGCGGCCGTCAGGGCGGCCTCGTCGTTGCGGTCGACGACGAGGTGCTCGACGCCGGCAGGCGGCTGGGCGGAGCCGCGGTTGATCACGCTGACCCGGTGGCCCGCGGCCTGCAGGCGCTCCACCAGGAGCTTTCCGAAGTACCGGCTTCCGCCGATGACGCAGATCTCTTGCATGCCCCTCAGCATGGAGATCTATCGTCATCACCAGAAGTCCTGACTTCCTGTCTTCGTATTAAGGAAAACTGTTGATCGATGTGCAGCGGCTCCGGGTCCTGCGGGCGGTGGCGGAGCACGGCAGCTTCAACCAGGCGGCCGCGGCTCTCCGTCTCACCCCCTCGGCCGTCTCCCAGCAAGTGGCCGCCCTGGAGCGCAGTCTCGGCACCCAGGTCGTCGCGCGCACCACCCGGGGCGTCACCCTCACCGCGGCCGGCCGGATCATGGTCGGCACCGCGGAATCCGTCGCCGCGGAGCTCGAACACGCACGACAGCAGGTCGCCGCGCTCAGCACCGGCCGCACCCAGCTCACCGTCGCCACCTTCACCAGTGGCGGCAGGCTTCTGCTGCCCGCCGCTCTGACCCGGCTCATGGCAGCCCATCCCCGCACCGTGCTCCACGTCAGGGAGGGCGAACCCGAGGCCACCCTTCCACTCGTCCGTCAAGGCGCCGTGGACCTCGCCCTCGCCTACCACTTCGACGGCCCGCTCCCCGTCGGACCGGGCCCCCGCTCCAGCATGGAGTGGACGC
Organism: Streptomyces sp. NPDC002566; assembly: GCF_042889585.1. Lineage (NCBI taxonomy): Bacteria > Bacillati > Actinomycetota > Actinomycetes > Kitasatosporales > Streptomycetaceae > Streptomyces > Streptomyces sp. NPDC002566. The sequence goes on from NZ_JBIARD010000007.1 coordinate 450,334, forward strand.
CGCTCCTGGAGGACCCCCTGCACGTCGTCCTGCCGCAGGGGCACCGACTCGCCGACCACGACGCGCTCGACCTCGCCGATCTGGCGGCCGAACCCTGGGTGCTCGGCTGTCTGAAGACCGAGGCCTACCTGCGCCGCTTCGCCCGGCACGCCGGCTTCGAACCGGACATCCGCGGGACCACCACCGACTACTTCTTCGCCCGCTCCCTCGTCGGCGCGGGCATGGGAGTCTCCCTGATCCCCTCCATCGCGCTCACACCCGAGATCCCGGGTCTGACCACCGTCCCGATCAAGTCGCCGGGCCCGATCCGGCACATCGGCGTCGCCACGATCAGCGGCCGTGACCGGCCCCATGTCACGACGCTCCTTCACGCCCTTCGCGAGCAGGCGAGGCGGCACAACGGGCGTTGATCCGCCACGGGCGCGACGGAGGGGCAACATCCCTCACCCGCCAACGCCATTGCGGATGCTGCGTGACCACGAGGAGCAGGGCGCCACCGCGGCGAGTGCGGGATCCCCCGCTGCTTCGCGGCAGTCCGAGCCAGGACTCCGGGGCGTGGGCTTCCGCCGGCACGGCATAAGCTCGGACAATGGCCAAGTACTACGACGTGCACCCCGACAACCCGCAGCCGCGCACCATCGGTCAGGTCGCGGCCGCCATCCGGGCGGACGCCCTCATCGCGTACCCGACGGACTCCTGCTACGCGCTGGGCTGCCGCATCGGCAGCCGGGACGGGGTGGACCGGATCCGCACCATCCGTGAGCTGGACGACCGGCACCACTTCACCCTCGTGTGCCAGGACTTCGCGCAGCTCGGCCAGTTCGTGCGGGTGGACAAGGACGTGTTCCGCGCCATCAAGGCCTCGACGCCGGGCAGTTACACCTTCATCCTGCCGGCGACGAAGGAGGTGCCGCGGATGCTCCAGCATCCGAAGAAGAAGACGGTGGGCGTGCGCATCCCCGATCACGTGGTCACCCAGGCGCTGCTCGCGGAGCTCGGTGAACCGCTGCTGTCGAGCACCCTGCTGCTGCCGGGCGAGGAGGAGCCGATGACGCAGGGCTGGGAGATCAAGGACCGGCTCGACCATGTGGTGGACGCGGTGCTGGACTCCGGGGACTGCGGCACGGAGCCGACGACGGTCATCGACTTCTCCGGCGGCGAGGCGGAGATCATCCGGCACGGAGCGGGCGACGCCTCGCGCTTCGAGTGAGGGCGGGCGCGCGCTGGGTGTGACCTGGGTAAAAGGTCGGTGTGCGCCGCGGGGGCCCCTCCGGGCACATGGATGGTGCGTGCAACGATAGGCGCGGGCCGCCCCCGGGACCCCTTTCGGAGGCGGCCGCCGCCCGGCCCGCACCACACAGAGAGGCGCGCCTGCACATGACCCCTGTACTGGGATCCTCGGTGGACGTCCCGACCGAGGACGGCGTCGCGGACGCCTATCTCGCCCACCCCGCCGACGGGGCGCCCCGCCCCGGCGTGCTGCTGTACCAGGACGCCTTCGGTCTGCGCCCGCACCTGAGGGCGATGGCCGACCGGATCGCCGGGGCCGGTCACACGGTGCTGGTCCCCAACCTGTTCTACCGTCAGGGCCGCGCCCCCGTGGTCGAGTTGCCCGAGTTCATCGATCCGTCCGCGCGTCCGGAGATCTTCGAGAAGCTCGGTCCGGTCCTGCGGGAGCTGACCGACGAGCGGGCGATGCGGGACGCGGACGCCTGTCTGGGGTGGCTGGCGCAGAGCCCGCTCGTCTCGGACGGACCGGTCGCGCTGACGGGGTACTGCATGGGGGCCCGCCTCGCGCTGCTGACCGCGGGACACCGTCCCGACCGGGTCGCCGCGGCGGCCGGTTTCCACGGCGGGCGGCTCGCCACCGACCAGCCGGACAGCCCGCACCTGGTGGCCGGCAAGGTCACCGCCGAGCTGTACTTCGGCCACGCCGACGACGATCCCTCGCTGCCGCCGGAGCAGATCGAGCGCCTGGAGCAGGCGCTGACCGAGGCCGGCGTACGGCACCGGTGCGAGGTGTACGAGGGCGCCCGGCACGGCTTCACCCAGGCCGACACCGCCGCCTACAGCGAGGAGGGTGCGGAACGCCATTGGGCGGCGCTGCTGGATCTGCTCGACCGCACGTTCTGAGCGTTGCCCGGCACGGGTGCGCCGGCGGCGTCCCGCACCCGGAGGTGATCCGGGTGCGGGACGCCGGCCCGTGGGGGGCGTCGGTGGGTGGGGCTGCCGCTGGGAGAATGACAGACTTGTCGAGTCCATGTCATCCACGCCTCGCCGCTTCAAGGGATATCCCTCGGTGCCTGCCACGCTCGCTGTCCGTCACGTCTAGGCTGTCGCCCATGCCCGAGACCGGTGATCACGTCGTGGTCGACCCCGGCGTGGAGATCCCCGCCCCCGCCGCGGGTGAGCTGTGGACCGTCGGCGCAGTGATCCTGGACGAGCGGGGCCGGGCCTTCGCCCAGCGACGCGCCCCCGACCGGGCCTTGTTCCCCGGTGCCTGGGACATCGTCGGCGGCCATGTGGAGCCCGGCGAAGGCCTGTTGGAGGCGCTCGCCCGCGAGGTGCGGGAAGAGACCGGGTGGCGGCTGCGCCGGGTGCGGCGCCTCCTCGGCGTCACCACCTGGACCGGCGACGACGGCGGCGGTCTGCGGCATGAGGCCGACTGGCTCGTCGAGGTCGAGGGCGACTTGAGCGCGCCGAACCTGGAGTGGGACAAGCACTCCGCCTGCGACTGGTTCGGCCCCGCCGATCTGCACCGGCTCAAAGAGCGGCTGTCCCCCGGGCAGTTCCTCGTCCACGATCTGATCGCCCGGGTACTGGACGACCCCGCCGGGCGATGAACGGGGCTCCCGGGCGGGCCACTTCGGGTGGTCGTAGATCATTGCTACGGTGCACCGGTGGTCAACTCCTCACGTGACACCGCCGAAGGCGCCGGCTGGGGCGGTTCCGAACGCGGCGCTTACCAGCGACTCATGCCGGGCGAGGTCGAGAAGATCTCGTGGCTGGACCCCAGGATGCTCTGGGCGGCGCGCAACGGCGTGCTCGCGTCCTGGTTCGGCGACCCCACCGGCCGCACCCGCGGGCGGTGGACGGCACAGCGGGCGGCGGCCGGGGCGCCGGCCGACAAGGTGATCCGGCGCCCTGACCCGGACCGCTTCTCCTTCATGGTGATCGGTGACACCGGCGAGGGCGACGACCCCCAGTACGCGGTCGTGCCCGGTTTCCTGAAGGTCGCTCAGGACACCAGCTTCGCGGTGCTGGCCAGTGACGTCATCTACCCCGTCGGCAGCACGGACGACTACGACGCCAAGTTCTTCCGGCCGTACCGGGACTACCCCGCGCCGATCTACGCGATACCCGGCAACCACGACTGGTACGAGGACCTCGGCGCGTTCATGCGCGTCTTCTGCGGCGACGCCCCGCCCCTGCCCGCCGAGCCGAAACCCCGGCCCCTCACCCGGGCCTGGCTGCGCTCACTGCTGTGGCACCGGCCCCGCCCCGGCGACGGCCAACGCCTCGACGAAGCACGGGCGTTGCGGTCCGCGCCCGGCCAGCAGGCCGTACAGCCCGGCCCGTACTGGGCGATCGACGCCGGCCCGGTGCGGATCGTCGGCATCGACACAGGCCTGCTGGGCACCGTGGACGCCGAACAGGGCGCGTGGCTGCGGGAGGTGTCGCGCGGGCCCCGCCCGAAGATCCTGATCACCGGCTCCCCGCTCTACGTCGACGGCGAGCACCACCCCGGCCCGATCGAGGGCGGCGGCACGGTCGACGAGATCGTGCGCGACCCCGCCCACCACTACGTCGCGGCGATCGGCGGCGACATCCACAACTACCAGCGCTATCCGGTGCGTCTGGCGGACGGCCGCACCCTTCAGTACGTCGTCGCGGGCGGCGGCGGCGCGTTCATGCACGCCACCCACACCATCCAGCGCGTCGACGTCGGCGGGGTCACCGAGTCGGACTTCCGCTGCTACCCGCTGCGCGGCGACTCCCTCGCCTTCTACAGCCGCCTGTACGGCCGCCGGCTGCGGCTGCCCCGCTTCTTCACCCTCACCGAGGCCGAGGCGACGGCGGTGGTCGCCGAGCGGCTCGGCATCCCGCCCACCCGCGCGCCGGGCGGCCCGGTCCGGCTCACCCGGCGGGTCCGGCTGGTGGCGAGCCTGCTGGGCGCGGGGCGCCGCCCCGACCGCACGGCGCGCTTCCGGCTGCCCGTGCGCAAGATCTACACCTCGCTGTTCTCCCCGAGCTCGGCGACGTACAGCCCGCCGTTCTTCAAGTGCTTCCTGCGCCTGGACGTCACCCCCGAGAGCGTCCGGCTGCGCTGCCACGCGGCCACCGGCAACCGCGCGCAGGAGCTGCACCCGCCGGTCGAGGACGAGGTCGTCATCCCGCTGAACTGATCACACTCCCGCAATGTCCGGCTGAGACAATCGGCGGCAGGACCGATGCGCGAACCCGCTGGAGGAGCCCGTGCCGCCCACCCCACGCCCGCTGCGCAAGCTGGGCTTCCTCACCATCGGTCTGTTCGACGGGGACGACCCCCGCCGGGGCCACGAGAGCACGCTGGAGATCATCGAGCTGGGCGAACGGCTCGGCTTCGACAGCGCCTGGGTGCGTCACCGCCACCTCCAGTACGGCATCTCCTCCCCCGTCGCCGTCCTCGCGGCCGCCTCGCAGCGCACCCGCCGTATCGAGCTGGGCACCGCGGTGATCCCGCTGGGCTGGGAGAACCCGCTGCGGCTCGCCGAGGACCTGGCGACCGTCGACGTCCTGTCCGGGGGCCGGCTCAACCCCGGCGTCAGCGTCGGCCCGCCGACGCACTACGACCAGGTCAAGCACGCCCTCTACCCGGACACGGCCGACGCCGAGGACTTCGGCTACGAGCGGGTGCGGCGGCTGCTGGACCTGGTGCGCGGCAAACCGGCCTCCGACTTCGGCGGCGTGGAGGGCTTGGAGGTGTTCTCGCAGCGGGTGGAGCCGCACTCCCCCGGCCTGGGCCGCCGCCTCTGGTACGGCGGCGGCAGCCTGAACTCGGCCGAGTGGGCGGGCCGGCACGGCATGAACCTCCTCACCAGCAGCGTCGTGAAAGCCGAAGGCCCGGACGACGCACGGGACTTCGCCGACATACAGCTGTCCCAGGTGCGCGCCTTCCGCGCGGCCCACCCGGACGGGGAGGCGGCCCGCGTCTCCCAGGGGCTCGTCGTCGTCCCCACCGACTCCGCCACCCCCGGACAGCGCGCCAGGTACGAGGAGTTCGCCGCCCGGCGGCTCCCCCGTACGACGTCCCCGCAGGGCCCGGCCCGGCTGCTGTTCGCGCCGGACCTGGTCGGGCCCTCGGCGGAGATCGCCGAACGCCTGCACGCGCACGCCGCGTACCGCGAGATCGACGAGGTGGCGTTCGCGCTGCCGTTCACCTTCGAGCACGAGGACTACGTGCAGATCCTCACCGACATGGCGACGCGGCTGGGCCCGGCGCTGGGCTGGCGGCCCCGCACGGCCGGGGACGAGGCGCAGAAGTGAGCGCCCGTCCCCGGCCGTGCGGCGCCGGCCTCACCAGCGGCCCGGTTCGGTCCCGGTGACCGGTCGCGACGGCTTCCCGTCCACGCCGACGGGCACGTCCCCGGCGAGCATCACCCGGTGCATCGTGCGGGGGAAGCCGAGGTGGGCGCTGTCGGAGGGGGCGAGGTGGATGGTGGCGCGGTTGTCCCAGAAGGCGACGCTGCCCGGCTCCCAGCGGAAGCGGACCGTGTACTCGGGCCTGGTCGCCTGTTCGAGGAGCAGTTCCAGGATCGCCGCGCTCTCCGGGCGGGAGAGCCCGGTGATCTGCTCGACGTAGTAGCCGTTGACGTAGAGGATGCGCTCACCGGTCTCGGGATGGACGCGCACCAGGGGATGCACCGAGGCCACCTGGCGCTCAAGCAGGTGGCGGACGTAGGCGTCGTCGCCCGGGCGGGGCTGGTAGCCGACGCCGAGCCGGTGCTCGGCGCGCAGGCCGTCGGCGAACTCCCGCAGCGGCGCGGAGAGTCCGGCGTAGGCGGCGGCCAGGTTGGACCAGGTGGTGTCGCCTCCGTACGGGGGCACGGTCTCGGCACGCAGGATCGTCGCGGCCGGCGGGTCGACGCGGGCGCCGTGGTCGCAGTGCCAGCCGCGCAGCAGGCTGTGGCGGCGGCGCCGGAGCCACTCCTCGTGGTCCATGCCGAACCTGCCGCCCAGTTCCAGCCGGTCGGCGGTGGTCTCGATCTCGGGCACGTCCGGCGGGGAGGCGCTGCCGCGCTTCGGCAGCACGACCGGCTCGCCGAAACGGCGGGCGAAGGCCACGTGCCCGGCGTGGTCGAGGTTCTGTCCGCGGAAGAACACGACCTTCCAGCGCAGCACCGCGGTCCGGATCGCCTTCGTCTGCGCGTGGTCGAGGCCGGCGGCGAGGTCGATGCCCGTGATCTCCGCGCCGATGTGCCCGGCGACCGGGTTCACCTCCACCCCGGCCGTCCGGGCGGCCTCCTCCCACGCCCCGCTCTCGGACACGGGGGGCTTCGTCCTCATAGGTGCTCCATGCTCGTCGTCGGGTGCGGCCGTGCGTGCCGCCCGCCGGCTACCTGCCCGGCATGGGCGGCCGGCCAACCCCGGCCGGGCGCTCAGAACGGCGGCGGGAGGGTGCGTGTGGGCAGGGCGTCGGCGAGGAGCTCGGCCGCCGGCGGGCCCGGCGCCTCGGTCGGCCGGACAGCCGGTGAGCGGCCGGGCACCCTCGCTCCGGCCCGTCGCGACGCCCCGGGGATCGACGACGGCCACGGCGGCGACTTGCTCCATGTGGTCCAGAACGGTCCCCTCGGTCCGCCGCGTCGACCGCGCTCCGCCGGGGGCCGGGGCCTCAGTTCCGGTGGGCGCGCAAGGCCTCCAGGGCGCGGTCGGCGTGGGTGTTCATGCGCAGTTCGCTGTGGACGGCCTCCAGGACGGTGCGGTCCTGGCCGATGACGAAGGTGGCCCTCTTGGTGGGGGCCAGGGAGAAGCCGCGCTTGACTCCGAAGCGGTCGCGCACCGAGCCGTCTGCGTCGGAGAGCAGGGTCATGCCGAGCGTGTGGCGGCCGGCGAACTCCTGCTGGCGGTCGACGGAGTCGCCGCTGATGCCGACGGGCCGGGCCCCCACGGCGGCGAACTCGGCGGCGAGATCGCGGAAGTGGCAGGCCTCGGCGGTGCAGCCGGGGCTGAGAGCGGCGGGGTAGAAGAAGAGGACCACGGGTCCGTCGGCGAGCAGGTCGGTGAGGGAGCGCACCGTCCCCGTCTCGTCCGGGAGGGCGAAGTCCTCCACGCGGTCACCTGGCTGCGGAGCCTTGCTCACGGCTGTCCCTTCGTCGTCGACACGGTACGGATCGCGCCGCCGGCCGCGGCGGCCCGGTCGGCCTGGCGGGCCACGTTGCGGGCCCACAGCACGAGGGGCGCCTGGAGGGGCAGCCGGGCGATCGCCGCCGCCTTGACGGGGGCGCGGCCGTGCCGTCGGTCCACGGCCATCTTCACGTTGGCGGGGAACACGCCGACGAAGAACGCCGCCGTGGCGAGCGCCGCCGCCTTGCGGGTCCTCGGCGCCACGAGGCCGGCCGCCAGCGCCAGCTCGGCGACGCCGCTGCCGTAGGTCCAGGCGCGGGGCGGACCGGGCAGCGCGCGCGGGATCGTCGCGTCGTAGGGGCGCGGCACCGCGAGGTGCGCGATGCCCGCGGTGGCGAGCAGCCCCGCGAGGAGCAGGGGTGAGCGTTCGGACCGGGGCACGGTTCCTCCTCCGGCGGCCCGGCACGCGCTCAGGCGGCCCGGCGCGCCCTCTGACGGCCTGGCGCGCGATATTACGCGACAGTAGGGACCGTTCCGGCGGCGGGGCCCTCCCCCAACTCGCCTGACGGGAGCGGTCCCTGCGTCGGGGCTCGGCGGCCGGGCGGCCGGGCTCCGCGGTGAGCGGGAGCACCTGGGCCGGCCGAAGGGCCACGCCGGGCGCGGCGGCCCCCGTTCAGGGGAACCCCGCACGTCGCGGGCGTGCCGGGGCGCGGGCCCGGTGACATCTCACCCGTGACGCTGCCGTTCATCGCCCCCATGCTCGCCACCCCCGGCGCCCTGCCGCCCGTCGCGCAGGACGCCCGCTGGGCCTACGAGACCAAACAGGACGGTCAGCGGGCGGTGATCTACCTGCCCGGCGACGGGAGCGTGGTGCTGCGGGCCCGGTCCGGGGAGGACATCACGGCCGCCTACCCGGAGCTGCGCCCGCTGGGCGACGCGCTGGGCAGCACGGCCGCCGTGCTCGACGGGGAGGTGCTGGCGCTCGACGACGAGGGCCGCGCCGACTTCCAGCTGCTGCAGCAGCGGATGGGGCTGGTCCAGGCCCCGGCCAGGGCGGCACGGCTCGCGGCGACGGCCCCCGTGCACCTGGTGCTGTTCGACGTGATGCACCTGGCGGGCCGCTCCCTGACCGCGCTGCCCTACACGCGGCGCCGGGTCAGGCTCGAACGCCTCGGTCTCCAGGGGCCGTTCTGGTCCACGCCGAGCGCGCTGGTCGGCCACGGCCGCGAGGCGCTGGAGGCGACCCGTGCGCACGGGCTGGAGGGGCTGGTGTGCAAGCGGCTGGACTCGGTGTACGAGCCCGGCGTGCGCTCGCGCGCCTGGATCAAGATCCGCAACATGCGTACCGCCGACGTCCTGGTCGGCGGCTGGCAGCCCGGCAAGGGGCGGCTCACCGGGCTGCCCGGCGCGGTCCTCGTCGGACAGCGGGCGGCCGGACGGGGACTGCGGTACGTCGGCAGCGTGGGCACCGGCTGGAGCGAGGCCGAACGAGCCGAGCTCGCCGCGCTGTTGAGGGCCGCCGCGACCGACGCGTGCCCCTTCGACCCGCCCCCCTCGGCGCCCGGCGCGCACTGGGTGGTGCCGCGTCTGGTGGGCGAGGTCCGCTTCAGCACCCGGACGCGGGCGGGGCTGCTGCGGCAGCCGTCCTGGCTGCGGCTGCGGACCGACCTGACGCCCGAGGAGTCGGCGGCCGACCTTCCGGACACACCGGCATGACACGGCATCAGGTGACTCGGTGTCAGTCCTGTCTTCACCGCCGATACGCCTCCCCCTCTTGGCGCGGACATGAAAAGCGTGGAAGCTGAACGTCCTTTTGGCTCACAGCCGTTCGGCTGCGCCCGGATTCGGAGGAGGACGCAGTGGCGTCACCCACGTTCAAAGCCCACCGCAGGAGATGGCTCACCGGTCTGACCGGCGCCGTGGCGCTCGTCCTCGCGGTGCCCTCGCTCGCCTGGGCCGCGCCTCCCCGGGCGCTGCCCCGCAACGCCGAGGCGGCGGAGCTGACGTACCAGCCCGCCTTCGACTACGACACGGACGGCTGTTACCCCACTCCCGCGATCGGCCCCGACGGCACGGTCAACGGCGGCCTGAAGCCGACCGGTTCGCTCAGCGGCGACTGCCGGGACGCCTCCGACCTCGACAACACCAACAGCTACTCGCGCTACAAGTGCGACAACGGCTGGTGCGCGTACATGTACACCCTGTACTTCGAGAAGGACCAGGCCCTCGCGGGCAGCGGCATCGGCGGGCACCGCAACGACTGGGAACACGTCGTGGTGTGGGTGCAGAGCGGCAAGGTCCAGTACGTCTCGACCTCCAACCACGGCGGGTTCACCGTGCACCCCGCGTCCTCGGTGCGTTTCGAGGGCACCCACCCGAAGGCCGTCTACCACAAGGACGGCATCAGGACGCACTGCTTCCGGCTCGGCAACTCGGGCGACGAGCCGCCGGAGAACCACAAGGGCGCCTGGCAGTACCCGGCCCTGGTCGGCTGGAACGGCTACCCGGCGGGCGTGCGCGAGAAGTTGACCTCGTACGACTTCGGCAGCGCCAGCTTCGGGATCAAGGACGGCAGTTTCGCCTCCAACCTGACGAAGGCGAAGCCGGCCGGGATCACCTTCAACCCCAACGCCTGATCCCCGCCCGGGAGTCGGCACGGAACCGGTCCGGGGTGGGGCCCCCGAGGGTCACGCCCCGGACCGCGCCCGGCCCCTTGTCAAGGCTGCGCGCCGCTTCGCCCCGTCCGGCGAACGGCGTCCTCCCGGAGGGTCTATGGTGTCCCGCATGTCCGTCCCGGAAGTGATCCGTATCGTCTCGCGTGACTCGCCCATGGCCCTGGCCCAGGTGGAGCGGGTCCGCGTCGAACTGTCCGCCCTGCGGCCCGGTGTGCGCACCGAGGTCGTCCCCGTGAAGACCACCGGCGACAAGTGGATGGGGGACCTGTCGCAGGTCGAGGGCAAGGGCGCGTTCACCAAGGAGGTGGACGCGGCGCTGCTGGCCGGCGAGGCGGATCTCGCGGTGCACTGCGTCAAGGACGTCCCGGCGGACCGGCCGCTGCCCGCGGGCACGGTGTTCGCCGCGTTCCTGAAGCGGGACGACATCCGCGACGCCCTCGTCCACCCGGGCGGGCTCACGCTGGACGAGCTCCCGCCGGGGACCCGGGTCGGCACCTCATCCGTGCGGCGGATCGCCCAGCTGGCCGCCACCCATCCGCAGCTGCGGTGCGTGCCGTTCCGCGGCAACGCCAACCGGCGGCTGGAGAAGCTGGCAGCGGGCGAGGCCGACGCGCTGCTGCTCGCGGTGTCCGGGCTGGAGCGCATCGAGCGGCGGGACGTGATCAGCGAGGTGCTGTCGCCTGAGGCGATGATGCCGCCGATCGGCGCGGGCATCCTCGCCCTGCAGTGCCGTCAGGACGACGCCGACCTCATCGACGTCGTCAGCGGGCTCGGCGATCCGGCCACCCACCGGGAGGCCACAGCCGAGCGGATGTTCCTGCATGTGCTCCAGGGCCACTGCAACAGCCCCATCGCCGGGTTCGCACGGGTGGACCGCAGCGGTGAACTGTCCCTGCGGGCCTGTGTGTTCACCCCGGACGGCAAGATCCGGCTGAACGCCCACGAGTGGGCGGGCCGGCTCGACGCGGCCACGCTCGGCACCTCGGTGGCGGTGGCGCTGCTGCGCCAGGGCGCCCGCGAGATCATCGACGGCATCCCGCACTGAGGGGCCCTTCTGAAAGGACCCCTGCGCCCCGGACGGCTCAGGCGGTGCCCTCCTCGGCCTGGTCCCGCAGGAAGTTGCTGACCTGGCGGGCCAGGCTGTCCCGGCCGGCGCCCGCCGTGGCGCCGGCGGCGCCCTCGTGCAGGCCCACGCCGCCCACCCACATCCGGCGTCCGGCCCACTCCTCGTCCACCCGCAGCTGGATCTGGACGTCGACCTGGCCGAGCGCGGCCTCCGGTCCGGCGGCGTAGAGCACGGCGGTGGCCCGGCGCAGCGGGTAGACGTCGAAGCCCTCGATGAACTGCGAGTTGCGCCAGTCGATGAAGGCGCTCTCGCCGTCGGCGCCGAGCCGCACGTCGATCTGCCCGTCCTCCAGATGGACGCCGAAGCTGCGTTCCGCGCGGTTCTCCACGGTCACCCGGAGGCGGAAGTACGTCAGCCCCTCCGCCGCGTCGTCGCGCCCCCGCGGCGGCTCCGCCCGCTCCAGTCGGTGGACGCGGACCCGCAGACCGGCATGCTCGTCGTACTCCTGCCAGTCCTCGACCACGTTCGGCTCGTACACAGTCCACCTCTCGACTTCTACGGGCTGCTTCCTATCCGTGCGCTCAGCGCACTGTCAAATGCGCGGAATGCGCTGTGGCCAGGCGGTTCACCCCATTTGATCGTCGATCAAGCGCTGCGCAGGCATGATTACCCGACGGGCCGTCGGAGGCAGTCACCCGGGCGTGCCGCACATCACGTCGGCGGGCGGGACAAGCGGGTCACCCGGCCCAGGAGGGCGGAGGCGGCGACGACCGGCACCGTGAAGTCGAGCGCGAGATGCGCGGGCGTGCCGAAGAGAAGCCCGCGCAGCGCGCAGCGCCTCCCGGTCGGCGGCGTCCAGTCGGGCGACATGGCGGCCGGCGAAGTTCCGCCCGCCGTCGCCGCCGGCCCCCGAGCCGGGCCTCCGTCTCCCGGACCAGGTGCCCTGAATCCGAGCCGGTCTCAAGATCGCGTACAGGACACGCCAAGAATGATCTGGACAAATAGGGCAGAATCGTTTCATAACACCTGCAGCGGGAATCAGCAGGAAGTGCTTCGGACAGGAGGCACGTCCGTGGGATCCCGCCGCGCGGGCCGCCGCGGATGTTCTCCGCCCGGTTCGCGCGCTTCCCACGGTGTCCGTCCATCCCCCGGCACCCCTGAGGGAGGCACGCGCGATGCGTTCCACCGTCAGAACCAGGCAGCACCCCCACGACGACGCCCCCGACACCACCGAGTCCTTCGCCCGTCTCGCCGGTCTGCCCGACGGCCCCGAACGCCGATCGCTGCGTGACGAGCTGGTCCGGCTCTGGCTCCCCATGGCCGAGCGGATCGCCGTCCGCTTCCGCGGCCGCGGCGAGGCGCTGGAGGACCTCTACCAGGTGGCCGCCCTCGGGCTGGTCAAGGCCGTCGACCACTACGACCCCGACCGCGGCCGCGCCTTCGAGGCGTACGCGGTGCCGACGATCACGGGCGAGATCAAGCGCCACTTCCGTGATCACATGTGGACGCTGCACGTGCCGCGCCGGGTCCAGGACCTGCGCAACCGGGTACGGCACGCCGTCAAGGACCTGTCGCAGACGACCCCCGGACGGCCGCCGACGGTCCCCGAGATCGCCGAGTACGCGCAGCTCACCGAGGACGAGGTGCGCACCGGCATGGAGGCGCTGGAGTGCTTTACCGCGCTGTCCCTGGAGGCGGAGATGCCCGGCACCGACGGGTACGCCCTGGAGGACGCCCTCGGCGACCCCGACCCCGGCTACGACACGGTCGTCGACCGGGTGGCCGTGGCCCCCAGTCTGCGGGCGCTCCCCGAGCGCGAGCGGACCATCCTGTACCTGCGGTTCTTCGGCGGCATGACGCAGAGCAGCATCGCGGAGGAGCTGGGCATCTCGCAGATGCACGTCTCACGGCTGCTGAGCGGCTGCTTCGCCCGGCTGCGCGAGGAGGTCGTCGCCGACGCGCGGTGAGCGGCCCGCGCGAAGGCCTTCCCGGACGCCCGCCCCCGACGCGGGGGCGGGCGTCGCCGTCACTCCGACGGGTCAGTTTCGCGGGCGGGTCCCCGCGGTACTCGTGGCACCCTCCCCTTGCCGCCGGGCCGCTCGGCGGGCGCCTTATGGGCATCGGGCCGGACACTGGGGGGAGAGCCGGTCGCAGCCGACAGATCAGGAACGCGAGTGCCATGAACGATCACCCGACATCTGACCCCGGTCCGACGGAGGTCGTCTCCACGCACTCCGTCTTCGGCGCGCCCTGCTGGGTGAGCCTGACCAGCCGCGACCTGGCGGCCACCCAGGACTTCTACGGCGCCGTCCTCGGCTGGGAGTGGCGCCGCGGCTCCCTGGGCGAGCACTTCCGTACGGCGCTGGTCGACGGGGTGCCGGTCGCGGGCGTCGCCGCCGTCGCCGCGATGTGGCAGATGGCAGTGGCCTGGACGCCGTACTTCGCCGTGCCCAGCGCGGACGTGGCGGCGGCCCGGGCGCGGGAGCGCGGCGGCACGGCGGCCGTGGGGCCGATCTCGCTGCCCCCGGGCCGGGCGGCGCTGCTGGCCGACCGGGAGGGCGCGACCTTCGGCGTCTGGGAAGGGTCCCTGATGGGCAACTGGGAGGCCTGGCGGCAGGCCTCCCCCGCCTTCATCCGGCTGCACACCCGGGACGCCTTCGACTCGGCGATGTTCTACGGCGAGATCCTCGACTGGGCGACGGACCAGCCCGGCTGCTGCGAGGTGCACTACGAGGGCGGCGAGGTGGTGCTGCGCAGCCGGGGCGACATCGTGGCCCGTATCGAGTCCGGCGCGCTGGAGGCCGCCCCCGATCCGACGATCCGCCCGCACTGGCAGGTCCACTTCGCCGTCGCGGACGTCTCGGCGTGCGCCCGCACCGCGGAGAAGCACGGCGGCAGCGTCCTGGCGGAGACCGCCGACGAGGCGGTCCTGCGGGACCCGGACGGCGCCCAGTTCACGGTCACCTCCCACCGCGAGCGCTGACCCGCGCCCGGCCCGGTCACCCCGCGCGGCGGGGCGGCCGGGTCAGCACCAGGAGGCTGCGGGACTCCACCGTCACCTCGGCGCCCGCCTTGTGCTCCGTCTCGTCCAGGCCGCCGGGCGGGGTCACCGTGTCGACGCACACCGTCCAGCGCTCCGCGTACTCGGCGCCGGGCAGGTGGAAGACGACGGGCTCCCAGTAGCTGTTGAGCAGCAGCAGGAAGGAGTCGTCGACGACGGGCCGGCCCCGCGCGTCGGGTTCGGCGATGGCGTCGCCGTTGAGGAAGACGCCGACGCAGTGGGCGTCGGGGCGTCGCCAGTTGTCGTCGGTCATCTCACGGGCGTCCGGCAGCAGCCACACCAGGTCGGGCAGCGGCTGCCCGGCGTGGGTGACGGTCTCGCCGCGGAAGAAGCGGCGCCGGCGCAGCACCGGGTGGGCGGCGCGCAGGGCGACGAGGTGGCGGGTGAAGTCGGTCAGCTCGCGCTGCTGTGCCGTCAGCCGCCAGTCGATCCAGGAGACCTCGTTGTCCTGGCAGTAGGCGTTGTTGTTGCCGCGCTGGGTGCGGCCGAGCTCGTCGCCGTGGCACAGCATGGGGATGCCCTGCGACAGCAGCAGTGTGGCGATGAGGTTGCGCTGCTGGCGGGCGCGCAGCTCCAGCACTGCGGGGTCGTCGGTGTCGCCCTCGGCCCCGCAGTTCCAGGACCGGTTGACGCTCTCGCCGTCCCGGTCGTCCTCGCCGTTGGCCTCGTTGTGCTTGTCGTTGTACGAGACGAGGTCGCGCAGGGTGAAACCGTCGTGCGCGGTGACGAAGTTGACGCTGGCGCGCGGCCGGCGCCGGTGGTGCGCGTACAGGTCGGATGAGCCGGCGAGGCGGGAGGCGAACTCGCCCAGGGAGCCGGGCTCGGCCCGCCAGAAGTCGCGCACCGCGTCGCGGTAGCGGCCGTTCCACTCCGACCACAGGGGCGGGAAGTTGCCCACCTGGTAGCCGCCCTCGCCGACGTCCCACGGCTCGGCGATCAGCTTGACGCGGCTGATCACCGGGTCCTGCTGGATGAGGTCGAAGAACGCCGACAGCCGTGACACCTCGTGGAACTGCCGGGCCAGGGTGGCCGCGAGGTCGAAGCGGAAGCCGTCGACGTGCATCTCGGTCACCCAGTACCGCAGCGAGTCCATGATCAGCTGGAGGACGTAGGGGTGCCGCATCAGCAGGCTGTTGCCGGTGCCGGTGGTGTCGTAGTAGTGCCCGAAGTCGCCGTCCACCAGGCGGTAGTAGGAGGCGTTGTCGATGCCCCGGAAGGAGAGCGTGGGGCCGTTCTCGTTGCCCTCGGCGGTGTGGTTGTAGACCACGTCGAGGATCACTTCGAGCCCGGCCGCGTGCAGCGCCTTGACCATCGCCTTGAACTCGGCGACCTGCCCGCCCCGGGTGCCGTGCGCGGCGTAGGCGTTGTGCGGGGCGAAGAAGCCGATGGTGTTGTAGCCCCAGTAGTTGGACAGGCCCCGGTCGGTGAGGACGCCGTCCTGCACGTACTGGTGGACCGGCATCAGCTCGACGGCGGTCACGCCGAGCGAGGTGAGGTGCCCGGTCACCGCCGGGTGCGCGAGACCCGCGTAGGTGCCGCGCAGCTCCGGCGGGACGTCGGGGTGGGTGCGGGTCAGCCCGCGCACATGGGCCTCGTAGATCACCGTGTCGGCGTAGGAGCGGCTGGGCGGCCGGTCGTCGCCCCAGTCGAAGGCGGGGTCGGTGACCACGCCGAGCAGGGTGTGCCCGGCGCTGTCCTGGGGGTCGGGCCGGTCGCCGGCGCGTTCGAAGAGCGAGGCGTGGTTGTCGATCTGGCCGTCGACGGCGCGCGCGTAGGGGTCGAGGAGCAGCTTGGCCGGGTTGCAGCGGTGTCCGGCTGCCGGGGCCCACGGCCCGTGCACGCGGTAGCCGTAGCGCTGCCCGGGGCGCACCCCGGGCAGGTAGGCGTGCCACACGAAGCCGTCGACCTCGCTGAGCGGCACGGTGCGGGCGCCTCCCCCGTCGTCGACGAGGACCAGGTCGACGTGCTGCGCGACCTCGCTGAACAGGGCGAAGTTGACGCCCTCCCCGTCGAAGTGCGCGCCCAACGGGTAGGGGTGCCCGCTCCAGACGGGCACCCCTGCGCTCCGGTCGGTCCGTGAGGTCACCGGGAGACCTCCACGACGTCGGCCGTCCCGCCGGCGGAGGCGGCCAGGGACGTCACGGGCAGCAGGCGGGGCACCTTGAGCATCTCGCGGAGCCTCGGGACGGGCCGGGTCGGCACCAGCGGGACGCGTTCCCCGGCGCGGGCGCGCTGCGAGAACCAGATGACCGTGCTGCCGGCGGCGGTGGCGCAGCCGCCCCAGCCGTCGCTGGTGGCGGCGATGTGCTCCAGGCAGGCGCGCAGGTCCTGGTCGGGGCGCAGATCGCGGTCGCCGCCGCCGACGGCGGTGATCAGATGCTGGCGGTTCCACCACATCTCGATCGAGGTGCGCTTGTCCGTGGCGTGCTCGTCGATCGCGTTCAGCAGCATCTCCGTTCCGCGGCAGACGGGCTCGACGAGGCTCTCCAGATCCCAGTGCCGGAGGTGGGCGGCCAGGATGCGCCTGACCTGTCCGACCCGCTCCGGACTCACGTCCACGTCGAGGTGGTAGTAGCAGGGCACTGCGGTCTTCATCGTCGTTGGCTCCTCACCGGCGAGGCTCCCGCTCCTCCCGGCCGCACGGCCGGGCCCCGAACACGAAGCGTGAGCGTCGATCGCTCCTGAGTCACAACCACAGTGGGGCCGCTACGCCATTCGTGCAACACGAGCACACCACGACCAAGATCCAACAGGACGTTGGGTGGCGAGCCGTGCACCATAAGTGAAGGCCTCGGGAGGTTTGACGGTTCCGCACCTCTGCTCGGGGTCCTTGCCGCTCGTGGGAGGCAGGGGCCCCAAGGGGTCCTTGCACTGTGAGCGCCCCGGACGGGCATGGTGCGAGGACCCCTGAAGGCCGACCCCGCTCGTCGGCGGGGCGACGTACCTCTCGCACTCCCGGAAGGTGACCTGCGCCATGCTGCTACCAGCCAGGACCGAAGTGGCCAGATGTCTGCGCGGTTACCGCGCCTGGGAGCGGGCCATGCTCGCGAGCCCCGGGGACGTCGCGGTGCGCTCCTCGTTCGAGGACTGCGGATACACCCTGTGCGTGCTGATGGGCAAACGTTGCGCCCGGGAGGCCGCGGACGCCGCCGAGCAGTACCTGCGGGGTGCCGTGGAGACCCGCGTGCGGCGCAACGCGTCCCGCCGGACGAGCGGTGTCGCGCGCCTCGCGGCGACCCGGCCGGTACCGCGTGTGGCCGCCGAGCGTTAGCAGTCAGCGTCCGCGCCTGCGCGGGCAGTGAACGACGGGCGACGGACGCCGTGTTCGGTCGCCTTCCCAGTTGCTGGAGGTACAGCGTGAGGTCCACCAGAGCGATCGGCCGTATCCCGGTGCGGGACGTCCATCCGCGCGTGGATTGCGGCAGCAGGCCGGCCAAGTCCGTGTGCGGGGAGACGTTCCCGATCACCGCGACGGTCTTTCGCGAGGGCCATGACGCCATCGGCGCCAACGTGGTCCTCAAGGGGCCCGACGGCAGCCGCGGACCGTGGACCCCGATGCGCGAACTCGCCCCGGGCACGGACCGCTGGGGCGCCGACGTGACGCTGGACGTGGCGGGCCGCTGGACGTACACGGTGGAGGCGTGGAGCGATCCGGTCGCCACCTGGCGGCACCAGGCCGAGATCAAGATCCCGGCCGGGATCGACACGGGTCTGGTCCTGGAGGAGGGCGGCCGCCTGCTCGAGCGGGCCGCGGGCCGGGTGCCGCGCGGGCCGGCGCGCACCGTGGTGCGTGAGGCCGCGCGGACGCTGCTCGACGACTCGCTGCCGGCCTCCGAGCGGTACGCGGCGGCGCTCGCGCCCGCGGTGCGGGAGGCCCTCGACCGCCACCCGTTCCGGGAGTTCGTCACCGCCGGACCCGCGATGCCGCTGCTGGTGGAGCGGGAGCGGGCGTTGTACGGGTCGTGGTACGAGTTCTTCCCGCGGTCGGAGGGGACGGCGGAGCGGCCGCACGGGACGTTCCGTTCGGCGGCGCGGCGGTTGCCGGCGATCGCGGCGATGGGGTTCGACGTGGTGTATCTGCCGCCGGTGCATCCGATCGGGACGACGTTTCGCAAGGGCCGCAACAACACGCTGACGCCGGACGCGGAGGATGTGGGGGTGCCGTGGGCGATCGGGTCGCCGGAGGGCGGCCATGACGCGGTGGATCCGCAGCTGGGGACGCTGGAGGACTTCGCCTGGTTCGTCCAGCGGGCCGGGGAGCTGGGGCTCGAGGTGGCGCTGGACTTCGCGTTGCAGTGTTCGCCGGATCATCCGTGGGTGCACAAGCATCCGGAGTGGTTCCATCACCGGCCGGACGGGACGATCGCGTACGCGGAGAACCCGCCGAAGAAGTACCAGGACATCTATCCCATCGCCTTCGACGCGGACATGGACGGTCTGGTGAAGGAGACGGTGCGGGTGCTGCGGCACTGGATGGCTTCGGGGGTGCGGATCTTCCGGGTGGACAATCCGCACACCAAGCCGGTGGTGTTCTGGGAGCGGGTGATCGGCGAGGTCAACCGCCGGGACCCGGATGTGATCTTCCTGGCGGAGGCGTTCACGCGGCCGGCGATGATGCACACGCTGGCGCAGATCGGTTTCCAGCAGTCGTACACGTACTTCACCTGGCGCAACTCCAAGCAGGAGCTGACGCAGTACCTGACGGAGCTGTCGGGGGAGGCGGCCTCCTACATGCGGCCGAACTTCTTCCCCAACACCCCCGACATCCTGCACGCCTACCTCCAGCACGGCGGCCGGCCCGCCTTCGAGGTCCGCGCGGTCCTGGCCGCGACGCTGTCGCCGTCCTGGGGCGTGTACAGCGGCTATGAACTGTGCGAGAACACCCCGCTGCGCGAGGGCAGCGAGGAGTACCTCGACTCGGAGAAGTACCAGCTCAAGCCCCGCGACTGGGAGGCCGCCGAACGCGAGGGCCGCACCATCGCCCCGCTGATCACCCGCCTCAACGAGATCCGGCGGCGCCATACCGCGCTGCACCGGCTCAGGAACCTCCGCTTCCACGGGACCGACAACGACTCGGTCATCGCGTACAGCAAGCGCGAGGGGACGGACACGGTGCTCGTCGTGGCCAACCTCGACCCGCACCACACCCAGGAAGCCACGGTCTCGCTGGACCTGCCGCAACTCGGCCTGGAGCACGGCGCCTCACTGACCGTGCAGGACGAACTCACCGGTGACACCTACGCCTGGAGCCGTGACAACTACGTGCGCCTGGAGCCCGGCCGGACGCCGGCCCATGTGCTCCACGTCCGGTGCCCCGCAGCGCAGATCGGAGGCTCCGCAGCGTCATGACCGTCAACTCCCCTGTCCCGGACACGTTCGAGGACACTCCCGCCAAGGACCGCGACCCCGACTGGTTCAAACGCGCGGTCTTCTACGAGGTCCTCGTCCGCTCCTTCCAGGACAGCAACGGCGACGGCGTCGGCGACCTCAAGGGCATCACCGCCAAGCTCGACTACCTGCAATGGCTCGGCGTCGACTGCCTCTGGCTCCCGCCCTTCTTCAAGTCGCCCCTCAGGGACGGCGGCTACGACGTCTCCGACTACACCTCCGTCCTCCCCGAGTTCGGAGACCTCGCCGACTTCGTCGAGTTCGTCGACGCCGCCCACCAACGCGGCATGCGCGTCATCATCGACTTCGTCATGAACCACACCAGCGACCAGCACCCGTGGTTCCAGGAATCCCGCAAGGACCCCGACGGCCCCTACGGCGACTACTACATGTGGGCCGACGACGACAAACAGTACGCCGACGCCCGCATCATCTTCGTCGACACCGAAGTGTCCAACTGGACCTACGACCCCGTCCGCAAGCAGTACTTCTTCCACCGCTTCTTCTCCCACCAGCCCGACCTCAACTACGAGAACCCGGCCGTGCAGGAGGAGATCCTCGCCGCTCTCCGCTTCTGGCTCGATCTCGGCATCGACGGCTTCCGCCTCGACGCCGTCCCGTATCTCTACGCGGCCGAAGGGACCAACTGCGAGAACCTCCCGGCGACGCACGAGTTCCTCAAGCGGGTCCGCAAGGAGATCGACGCCGCCTATCCGGACACGGTCATCCTCGCGGAGGCCAACCAGTGGCCCGAGGACGTCGTCGACTACTTCGGCGACTACGCCTCCGGCGGCGACGAGTGCCACATGGCCTTCCACTTCCCCGTCAT
>NZ_JBIARD010000008.1:0-197965 GCF_042889585.1 Streptomyces sp. NPDC002566
GACCAGCGTGTTCTGCGGCATCGACTGGGCCACCGACCACCACGACATCGCACTGCTCGATGAAGCCGGCACCCTCCTGAACAAGCTCCGCATCGGCAGGTCCACAGACTGCCCGACGCGCCGGAAGCTTACGGGGCCATGATCACTCGCACCAAAGCAGCTCCAGCCCAAAATCGCTCCGTCGACCTCGATCACGCCTCGCCTCGCCATTCGTAGTTTGGCTGCCGAGAAATAAAGGGGATGCGGCCATACTCCGTGTATTCTTTATCGATCCACATGGCGACTTCATACTCAATGAAATCGAAGCACATTATGAGCGAATAGCTATCCATCTCAAGCAAGATGCGCGCATTTTCCTCTGGATCCCGCGTCGGGTCGAAGGTCGGACTACCGCCACTCCCTATGAAGTCGAGATCGACTCTATCAACCTTTAGATCGCTCGATGCAAATGATTCCTGACGCACCGTCTCCAGCGCGCAGGTCATGGCTGTCTGAAGGTAGCCGAGACCCACCAGGTCACGCCTTAGCCAGCGTCGACACCGGGCATCGAAGGCTGGCAATACGTTAATCCTGGTAATTTCTACATCGTCGAGAAAAGGCGAGAAGCGTGCGATCTTTTGGAGAGCATCAATCGCCTCTTTAGCGGTGACGCGAAAGAACTCCCTACGCCCATTGACTCGCTGATGCGAGAATTTCTCATGCAGGCGCTTCTCGACCTCTACACAGTCGGCAACTAGTTCGTCATAAGCGACGACGAAAGGCGTCGGGATTCCAGTATTGCGGGAGAGATCACTTGCGCGCGCCTTGGAAGTGCCCCTGGTCAACCCGATTTTGACCAGGTCCGGGACGGATGAGTTCACGAGGATGTAGACGTATCCGGCCGTCTGCTCGGGGTCGTCGGTCATGGTCATGTTGTAGCAGCAGGGACTGACAAGCCGCCTCGCCTGGGCATGCTGGGCTCGGTGCCAAGCCATGAGCAGACACCAGTACCAAGTTTTTGACGATTGAGGGCGCTGCTCCTTCAGCAACCGCCTACGCACCACTACCGCACCAGATCGAGCGGGGAACAGCGGGGAACCACGGTGAAACTGGCCGAGCCCAACGAGGCTACGAACCATGAATTCGCCCAGGTCAGCGTTCAAGGTGGCCCCAAAGTGCCGCGGCTTCCCAAGCTGAGGGCTCCCGGCACAGTACGTTTCGTCCTCGCTTGTTCAGTGCGAGGGTGCGAAGCCGGCGGACTGGTCGAGGTAGAACGCGGAGCCCGCAACCGTCGGGGACCAACCCTCACGCAGGGCAAGGCGGACAGCTGCAGCAACACGAGATGGCAGTACTGGCTCAGCCTCGCGGCCGACCCAGTTGCTCGGATGGGGCTG
The DNA here is from genome assembly GCF_042889585.1 of Streptomyces sp. NPDC002566. Lineage (NCBI taxonomy): Bacteria > Bacillati > Actinomycetota > Actinomycetes > Kitasatosporales > Streptomycetaceae > Streptomyces > Streptomyces sp. NPDC002566. Next base: position 1,374 of record NZ_JBIARD010000008.1, read on the forward strand.
GTCGGTGGCGACCACGAGCGTTGTCCCCGAAGTGACCGCATGCTCGACCGCGAACGTGCACGGCGACCAAGCCAGCCCCCGTAAGTACGTCGGTAGGCCTCGCAGCCGCCAACGGTAAGCCGTGCCGTCGATGACGATCCGTCGTGATCCTTTGCGGACCAGTGCCATAACTCCCCCTTCAACAGCGAAGATCCTAGCGAGCCTGGCCCCCTCGTCCGTCTCAGTTTCCATCTCATTCAGCGCCGTTCACGGATGTTCAGACGGGACCGAAGCCCGTAGCCGCTCCGGCGACCAGCCGACCGTAAACGCAGGTGAATGGCCCTGCACGCAGCCCTATGAGGCGTCAACGCAGTTGGAAAGCGCGTTGGTGCAACCGCTACCTAACACCAGCTCAGAGTGCTCACACGGCGCCTCTGTGGGCGCGCCGCCGGGTCAACTGTTCGTCGATATCATTGATGAAGAGAGCGAGGAGGTCCCCCTCCTTCACCTGCCTGCCGCCGTGCCCGAAATCTCGGCGAATTGCGGACAAGAGTTCCTCGAAGCTAAATATCGTATCCTCAGCTTCGAGAACTTGCGCTTCCCGCTTGAATTTTGACCAGGCAAGCAGAACATCGTCGGAAGCCCATGTAATGAGATCTGGCGTGATTTCCCGCAGGAACTGTGCCACTTCATCTGCGTTCGAAGAGTCGGGGTTCATGACCGTCCTCATGAGTCCACTTACAAGCCTGGTGTAGACGGGAATTTTGCTGGCTCGAATCTCTGCCTCGACAGATTTCCGGCGTTCGAGGTAGCGTCCAATAACCAATGTGGCAACGGTTACGAGAACCGTTGCCATCGCCGTTACGGCTGCAGCAGCAACCGTAGGGTTCACGCCATGGAAAACTTGTCGCCCCACGTACCTCGCCAAGAAGGCTACGCCCTCCACCGCACCAAACAGCAGGGCGGCAAGGACTGCGAGGCTACCTATCCCCTTGATGAATGCGCGCATGGGTGCACTGTGACACGACGCCCAGCGTCGACGAGACGAATCGGCGGCAAGAGCCGGGAGGACGGCCAGCCACTTGACAGCGAGCGGCCGGCTGACATCCAACGCAGACAACGACCACGAACAGCCGCGACAGTCAGCACCCGACGATGGCACATGGGCACGCGCTGGATCACGGCCGCGTAGGGGTGGGATCGAACTCCTAAAGCGGGTGTCGCAGGTTCGAATCCTGCCGGGGGCACAGCGAAAGGGCCAGCTCAGGAGGGTTTCCTCCCAGGCTGGCCCTTCGTCGTGTCCGGGGTCGTGCCACACGCGTGCCACTACGGCTGCGTGGAGGCCGGATCCTCTAGTCCGAGACGGCCTCTCCCCCACCCTTACGGATCATGGCTCCGAGCCGATCAGCGATGGCCTGGTCGCGGTCGCTGGTCATGTGCTGACAGATCAGCGCCGCGCGGGTGACCGTCCCCGGCCTCACGAGCACGCCCTCCGCCACTTACGAGGTGGTCCGCGTGGGCGGCACCCTCCGCGTCACGGACCGGCCACGGGCGGTGGTCGTCACGCCCGGGACGACCGCTCGCCCGACCGCACCCAGGCAGTGAACGCCTCGACCGCGTCGACCACCGCCTCGAAGCGGAGCGAGTGGTACAGGTCGAAGGCGTGGTGCCCGCCGCGCAACTCGGCGTAGACGACCGGGTTATCGGAGGCGCCGCGCAGCCCATCGGCCACCTCTCGGATGTCGGCCGCGGGCACCAGCGGGTCCAGGTCCCCGTGGACGATCAGCATGGGCGGCGCGTCCGGCCGGGCATGGCCCAGCGGGGACGACTCAGGACCCTGGTGCCAGTACGCGCCCAGGAAGCCGTTCAGCACGACGACCCCGCTGACCGAGGTGTCGGCTTCCTCGAAACCCGGCTGGAACGCGGGGTCGTTCGGGGTCAGTGCGGCGATGGAGCTCATGTGGCCGCCCGCCGAACTGCCCGCCAGGAACAAGGTCGACGGATCGGCGCCGTACTCCTGGGCGTGCTCCCGCGCCCAGGCGATCACCTTCTTCAGGTCGATCATGTGCTCCGGGTGCCGGACCTGGGGCTTCAGCCGGTAGTTGGCGCTGATGGTCACCCAGCCACGGCTCGCCAGCCGGTAGTGGAGGGGGAGCGACTGGCTGTTCTTGCGACCGCCGCTGTAGTGGCCACCGTGCATGTGGATCAGCACGGGCGCACCCTTGGGCCGCGACCGGTGGTGGTACACGTCCAGCAGGTTGCGGCGGCCCGCGTCCCCGTACGACAGGTTGGCCACGCGCCGGACGTCCCAGCGGCGCCGGAAGATGGGGACGAACACAATGCGGGTCCATGGGCGCCTGCGCCGCAGCCCTTCGCCGAGGTCCGCGTCGATGGATGCGCGCCACCCGTCGCCGAGCCCCTCGGTCATAGCGCGCTCAATCCGGTCCCGCTCGCCCCAGGCACGGTGGGCGATCACCGCGAGCCCGGGCAGGGTCACGACGGCCAGCCCGACGATCGCCCAGGCAGCCGGCGAGTCGATGTCGCCCTCGGAGAAGGCCAGTGCCGTCGGGACCAGCAGCATCCAGAAGAAGGCGGCGAAGGGCAGCTCGTTGGCAGCCAGACCGAAGATGTAGCTGGGACGTCCCAGCGGATGCTCCCACGGCACCGGCCGCAGCGCGCACCACGTGCCGATCGCGACGACGGCCACGGTGATCAGATATCCGACAGGCACGGCACCTCCTGGAGAGGCAGCTGGTGCTGCCTGCGCGCGTACCCCCGGCCAAGGGCGGGGCGTGCCCCAGTCTTCCCTGGTGTCCGCAGGGCATCAACTCCGTTCCTGGTCAAGTCTGTTGACTCTGGACTAAAAAATTCGGGTCCGCGCGTGCAGGTGCGGGAAATCGAGATCTTTCTGACGCTCGCGGAGGAGCTGCACTTCAGCCGCACCGCCGAGCGGCTGTGCATCAGCCCGGGCCGCGTCACCCAGGCGGTGAAGAAACAGGAACGGCTCATCGCGGCCCCCTCTTCTCCACATCACGCGCAGCGTCCGCCTCTCCTCTCGGCGAGGAGCCGTACCGGGCGCTCAAGATCGGCCACGGCCAGATCACGCAGGGCATCGAGGCGGCCAGGGCCGCCGGTCTGGGCCGTCGCTGGGCCCTGCGAGGCCGACCAACGAGACGGCGTCCGCGGGTGACCACCCCCACCCCGCTCTGGCCTGGGCCATCCTGCGCACCGGGTGCGTGTCTAACTGCGTGACAACGCCAACGAACAGCGGCGGACGTGCGCGGACGTCTGTGGACCATCGCAGCAGGTGAGAGGAACACCGACCCAAGGTCGAAGGCCCGCCCAAGTTGCTTCGGGACGAAGCGGTCGTCCTCCAAAGCTCGGCGTTACGCTCCCGCCAGCCCAGCTCCCTCATGTGGACTTGCCAGCAGCGAGGCTGGGGATGGACGGTGCGGACGCAGGCGATGCCCTCCGATACGGTCCGAGCCATGGTGAATGGCAACGGTGTGCCGGAGAAGGTGGCGTGGGTCCTGGTTCGGGACGACCGGGTTTTGGTGACGCGTAGTCACGGCAGAGATCGCTTCTACTTCCCGGGCGGTCATCGTGAGCTGGGCGAGTCCGACGCAGAGACCCTGGTGCGGGAGATCGACGAAGAACTGCAGGCGACGATCGATCCCGGTTCCATGGTGCACTTCGGCACTTTCGAGATCGGCGAGGGCCATCCGGATCACGGCCCCTTCAGGATGATCTGTTACACCGCCGATCACCGCGGTGAGCTGACCCCGTCGAGGGAGATCGCCGAGAAGGCGTGGTTCCGCTACGCCGATCGGGACCGGGTCTCGGCCGTCGACGCGATGGTTTTCGACGCACTGCACGAGGCCGCGCGGCTTTCCTGATCCCGTGACCGCTGAATAGCAGCGGAGTACAGCAACCACCGTGACCGCGGCTGACCGCCAACACCCCTCGATGGCCGACTGACCAGCCCATCAGCGTCTCAATGACCTCCCAGCCGAGAGTTCGGAACGAAGAGGTCGCGGGTCAAATCCCGCCACCCTGACTCGGAAGTGCAAGGTCAGAGCCACTCAGACCGCCAGATCACCTTCCGTTGTGGGAGCCTCGAGCGGCTACGCTAGGCGCGCGATTGCCAGGGCAGCGAGCTGCAAGGTGGCGACAGAGCTTGGGGGACGAAGTGCAGCCGGACAGTGACCTGGGCGTTGGTCTCAGCCCGAGGGAGGTTGCCGCCCTCCTGTTGGACAAGATTCGTCAGGGCAACGGCTACGCCCGCGGCAAGAAGAAGCGGTTCAGTCGTAGTGCCGCCGTCACCAAGGTGGCGACGCTCGTACTGTCGGCTGCGTCCACCGTCATCCTGGGCCTGCAGAACCTCAACACCTGGGCTGGTCTGGCCCTGGCGTGTGTAGCGCTGGTGACGCTGCTAGGAGCCGTCGAACCGTTCTTCAACTGGCGCTCCCGGTGGGTTCTGATGGAGGAAGCGCAGTACCGATTCCAGCGACTTGCCGATGACCTCGAATACCTCGTGGCCTCGACGGCCGCCGACGAGCTCACGTTCGATCAGCTGAACGAGATCTTTGGTCAGTATCAGGCGATCTGGGGCGACCTAAGCCGCACATGGCTGGAGCATCGTCGGGAACCCGCGCCGTCGACCAATGCCTAGAGGTGCGCGTATCCACAGGCTGCGGCGCGGTCTGAAACAACACCTACCTGGTGCACGATCAAGATCACCTACTGCGGCCGTGACGTCCAGAGCTCCAGACGCACCAAGCGCACCCAGATACGGCGGGGAACCACGGTGACAGCGACGGCCCTGACCGGAGCCGCGAAGCGGCCGTTCGCCCAGTTCAGGGACCGAATCGACGATGTTTCCCCTCAGCTTCCCAAGCTGATGGCGTAAGTCGCAGCTCACCAAGGTGACTGGGGTCATAGGCAGGCCGAGAAAAAGATTGCCGAACTGCGGTGGTGCCGCGCCTAGAGGTAGAAGCCTCGTACGCACAAGCCTTTCAGGGAGGACTGCATGCACCACCGTCTGTTCGCTGGCGACTTTGTGAGCGCGCTTCGCCCTCACCGTCCGCGTCAGCCCAAGGATGGAGAGGTCATCGTCGGCGAAGACGGAGTTCCGCGGGTCACCCTCCTCATTAAGATCGAGCTCCCCCTGCCGGCCCCGTCACTGGAGGGGTTGGCCCTCTATACGGAGTTGCAGGCGGAGTCCTGGCGCACGGGGCGCCCTCTTCACCCGTGGGCAGGGCCAAACGGCCAGCGCCATGACACGGGGCAGGATGACTCACCTCTGATCGAAGGCGACGCCTCCAGTCTTGCGCTTCGTGTGATCGCGAATATTTCGCGGTGGCGGGTAAGCCTGGAGGCCCACCGATGTCAACCAAATAGCCGCAAATGTCGCTGCACCAAGCAGGACTGCCTGGTCGTGATCGACAGCCTTCTTGGCTCCGCTCTTACTGAGGTGGCGTCATCCCTCAGTGTGCCGCTCCCTCTCGTCACCCGAAGGGGGGTGCTCGCTGCCCTCGTTGCTCGTAATGCCGCTATCGAGGGTGACGCGGACACGGTGGACTCCTTTAGCCGCACTTGGCTGGGACTGGACCACCCGGAGCGCTGGCGCGAAGCGGTGGAGAACGCCCTCCTCGGCGACTGGGTCGACCAGCTAGGCGCTGGCATCACGGACGATCCCGTCGTCGCCGACCTGCTGCAGCGACACAGTCGCCGCGAGCATCTGCAGTTGCAACCACTGTGGGAACGCAGGGTCCGCGGAAAACAAGTCGCCCTGCTGAGCAGTTCAGTCAGCGAGGGCATGACACTCGCCGATGTCCTCACCGACCGGCGCAGTCCGGAAGCTGTGCTACTCAGCGATAGGTTCGCCGACCCACGTATCGACTCGGTGCTCGGCCAGATGCAAGTGGCAGAGGAGCGTCTCGCTATTGAGTGGGCGCACAGCAAGGACAACTGGGGGCAGGTGGCGGCCGGGGCGGGGCGACCGACCGCATATGGCGAGCGGGTCCGTCGCAAGCTCAAGCGGCTTGGCGCCCGGCACAGCGAGCGAGCTGCCGCAGCGCCCTCCAGTCGGAAAGCGGAGGAGGCATGACTTTGAGTAGCCTGCTGTTGATCCTTCTGCTGGTCATGGTCACGCTGCTCGTCGGCGCTGGCGTCTTGGCCCTGCTTCTGTATCGCCCCGCCTGGGCCGCCCCGTTCGCCGGTGCGCTAACCGCGATGATGCTCATGGCCACGGTCATCGGTCTCCTGGTCGCAGTCACCAGCAACTGACGTCGGTCTGGCTCTGCCGTCTCAGTTTCCGTCCAACGAGGCATACGCGTGCGTGGTCGGTTGGCGCGCCCGCCGTCGTGGCTGACTGTCGTCGGTCGAGGTTCCGACGGGCCAGGCGTGAAGGGCCCTGGCACCGGCATGCGGCGCATCGGTCGGGGCCCGCATAGAACGCGACGGGAGGGGAGCCCGGGTCTGTGCTCGGGTTCCCCTCCCGCCGGGAGGCCTATCGAAGGCGGGCGCCGCTCACGCCCCTCGTTCAGGTGCTGTGTGGTTCGTTCGCCGCCAGGCGGTGTCCGCGGCTGGTTGCGACGCGGAGGACGTCTCGCAGGGCTCCAGTCAGTTCTTGTGCCAGGAGCTGCACTTCCTGCGGGTCCGCGTCACCGTCGTCGAGGGTTTCGGAGGCCTCCTCCAACAAGTTTGCCCCCGAGTCGAGTTGGTCTGCCTCGATGCCGTCGGCCAGGCGGGCCATGAAGCCGCCCCAGTCATCGGTACTCAGGTAGCAGGGCTTGCCCTCCGATCCCGACCATGGGAGGAGCCGCAGTTCATTACGTGCCGTCATCCTTGCGTCTGCCTTTCGTCGGTCGTGTGGTGGGTGGTGAAGACCACGTCGACGCGGTCCCCGGGAAACACCAGGCGGGCGGCTTCGACGACTCGGCCGGTGGTGTCGGTCGCGGCGCGGGTGATCGCGAGGACGGGTGAGGCTGAGCTGATCCGCAGGACCGAGGTCTCATCTGGCGTCGGCGGGCGAGCGCACACCGTCTCCCGGATGGTGGCCGGCGGTGGGCCGAGGACGGCAAATCTCGATACCGCCTCCCTGCACACGGACTCGTCGTCGAACACCCCTGCCGGGGCCAGGTCACGCGGGAGGTAGATGTAGGCCATCCCGTGCGGGGCGTCCCCTTCGAGGCTGACGCAGAAGAACTCGGCCAGGGGGCTGCCCATTGGCACCTTGAGCAAGGTCGTGAGATGCCCGTGAGCCTGCACCGTCGTACTGCGGACGGTGACGCGCAGGGAGGCTTCGGCGGCGGTCCAGGGGTCAAGCGTGCCCCAGCCGCCTACGTACACCGTCTTGCGGCTACGGCGGCGGACGAAGTTTCCCTTTCCGTGGATCTTGTCGACGAGGCCTTCGCCCTGGAGCACGGCCAGTGCCCGCCGCAGCGTGACGGTGCTGACCTTGTACCCGTCGGCCAGTGCAGCTTCGGAGGGCAAGCGCTCGCCGGCCTCCAAGCGGCCCGCCGTGATCTGGCGTCGCAGATCGTCGGCGATGTCGTGATGGCGGGAAGGCACGGCCTCCGTCACCGCCGTCTCAGCGGCCGTACGGCGATGAGCCGGGTCCGCGTGTGAATGGTCAGCAGCTCTCCCGAGTCGAGGACCAATTGCTTGGCCCCGTGCGGAAGCTGGAAGAGGTCGCTCACGCGGCATGCCCGGCCGCCGAGTTGGATGATGTCGCCGCGTTGCACTGTGGTCGAGGTGATTTCGACGTTGGCGACCAGCATGCCGCCGGGGCTCCATCCCTTCACCGGTTCACCTCCGTGGAGGCAACCTGGTCAGCCACCGGGTGGCAGGGGCAGTCACAGGCCTCGTAGATCACGGGGAGGTCCACCGGGGGCGGTGCAGGAGCGAAGTCCGCACAGGCGAGGTGGGTTCCGATGCGGCAGTGGGCCGAGCGGTAGGGGGCGGGCGAGGCGCTCGAAACGTGTGGTTGTCGGCGAGAAGACATCATCGGACCCCCGCGAGGGACGACCATGCTTCGGCCGACAGACGGGGAGCGACGACCACCGGACGGAGTCGTGCACGCTGCTCCCAGGCCAGAACGTACGGACGGACGAGCGCGACGTCCTCGCCCGCGAGCGAATACCGGCGCGGTGCGCTGTCGGAGGCGTCGGAGACACGGCACAGGCTGAGCGTGGGCGCGTCCGGGGTGGTGGAGGAGCCTGGCATGGGCGGTAACGAGCGGCGATGCCGGCCCTTTCGCCCTCTGGTGAGGGCGACAAGCCGGCGGATACGGTTGAGCACGCTGATCAGCTCCTATCGCTGATTGCCCGGTCCCCCGACATCGCCCGTCGTGGGGACCGCTTTGCGTACGACCGCCCAGAGGGTGCGGCCGTTCAGGCTGGTGGCGAGGAGCCCGAATCGATCGGCTCCAGCCACCACGTCCAGGACCTCCCGCCATGACTCGGCGGAGAGCTCTTCCGGCACCTCCGCCTCCACCGACGTGTGACGGGGGTGCACCTCCACTCGCGTGAGCAGCCCGAGGGCGGACAGCCGGGCGGCGAGGGCCGCCGCGCTAACTCCCGAAGCGGGCACAGGGCAGCCTCCGTCACCAGCGATCACTTTCAGTGAAGCTAGTTAACTAGATTAGAGCTAGTGGACTAGATTTTCCATATGCCTGATCAGCCGCCCTATCTCCGCATCGCCGACGAACTCCGGCGGCGGATCGCGGAGCACGTGTGGGAGCCGGGAGATCGCCTGCCCTCCCGCGCCCAGATCGGCGAAGAGTGCGGCGTGGGCGAGAACGTGGTCCGCCGGGCTCAGGAGTTGTTGATCTCCCAGGGCGTGCTGGAGGGTCGTGCCGGATCAGGCACGTATGTCGCCGAGCCGCGGCAGCGCGTGCGGGTGGTCCGTTCCTCGGCGCGCGAGCAGCCCAACGGCTCGCCCTTCCGCGCAGACATGAAGGCCGTCGGCAGGCAAGGGGACTGGGAGAGCCGGACCGACGCCAAGGTGCCGGCACCGGCCGAGATCGCGGCGCGGCTCGGCATCGACGAGGGCGAGCTGTGCGTCCGTACGACGTACGAGTTCCTGGCCGACGGCAGGCCCGTGCAGTTGTCGACGAGTTGGGAGCCGTACGACCTCACGGCCGGCACTCTCGTCGTCTTGCCCGAGGGAGGGCCGCATGCCGGTGCGGGTGTCGTGAACCGCATGGCCGCGATCGGCATCACCGTCGGCCACGCCGTGGAGCAGCCGGAGCCGCGGCAGGCGACCGCCGAGGAGGCGTCACTCCTGGGCATCCAGAAGGCCGCTCTCGTCACGCATATTCGGCGGACGTACTACAGCGACCAGGGGCGGCCCGTGGAGACGGCGGACATCGTGGTGCCCGCCGCTCACTGCGAGATCGTCTACGAGATCCCGATCAATCGTCCGTAGCGGCCCGCGAGACCTGGGCAGCAGGTCTGCGGGTGGTGCGCCTACCTTTGGCGTCGGATGTACCAGCCCGCCACCAGCACGATGAGAAGGGCAATCACGAAGGCCCACACCGTCGTTGCGCCGTGGTACGAGCGGTAAGCAACCAGAGCAAGCATGTTCAGGCGGATACCCCGGGCGGGTGGCTTCAGCAGACACCCGGCGTCCGCCCCTCTGCCGAATGCGTGTCGAAGACGCCGCGCGTCCACAGTCGTCAGTCGAAGAACGCGAGGTCAGAGGACGTGCACCGGTGATCTCACCAAGCGCCTTCTAAGCGCTTGGCCGCAGGTTCGAGTCCTGCCGGGGGCGCAAGTCTCCGCCCTCCCTATGGGAGGGCGTTTTTGCTGCTCAGAGCACGTTTCACTCGCCACGCCGAAGCCCGGAAACTCCCCCGGCAGTCATGGGGAGGTTCCGGGGCTCTGCGGCTGTCACCGGGTTTCGCGGGTGGCTGTGTCGAATACGTCTCGAAGTTTTCGACGGGAAGCCTCAGCCCGCTTCGGCCGGCTCGGGGAGATTTCCCGCAGCGTCCAGGCGCCGCTTGAGGTCAGGCCGCTGCCCCTCGACACACGTGCGCATGGATGCTTCCGGGTGATGCACCCGGAAGCCCGGCGAGGCGCAGGCGGGGCCCCGTGCCGGGGCGGGTCATGCTTCCGGTCGTGCAGACCGGTTCCGGCGGTACGCAACGCGCACAGAGGGGTCTCCCATGTCGAGCGAAGAGAACAAGAGGTTGGTTCGCCGTTTCTACGCGGAGATCGACAAGGGCAACTTGGAGGCCATGGACGAACTCGTGGCCGAGGACTACCAAGACCACTCCCCGGCCCCGTTCCCAGGGCTCGGGTCCGGTCGCGAAGGGCTCAAGCAAGCCTTCCGCCTCTTCTGGGAGGCCACTCCCGGGGTCCATGAGATCGAGGACCAGATCGCGGAAGGCGACAAAGTGGTCACCCGGATGACGGCCCGTGGAGTGCACGAAAGGGACCTGCCCGGCATTCCGGCGACCGGGAATCAGGTCACGATGACGGCGACGGTGATTCACCGCGTCGAAAACGGCAGGCTCGCGGAGAAGTGGTCGGACAAGGACCTGCTCGGCTTCCTCCAGCAGCTCGGCGTCATGCCGACGCACGGCGGTACGCCGACGTAGCCTGCCTGGCAACCTTGCTCGCGCAGCGATCTTGCGAGATCGTCTACGAGATCCCCGTCAACCGCTGGCGGGACAGTTCCGCGTCAAGGTCGTAGCCCTTCGGCTCGTATCGTGACGGGCATGCGCAATGAGCGGCACGACGAGCGGTTGTCGGACGAGGAGTTGGAGTTGTTCCTCCAGTACCTCCACAGGTTCGCGAACCATGACCTTGATCTCTTCGCCCTCATGCAGGTTGGAGACCTTGAGCACCCCGCCTACGTGTCCTTCAGCAGGAAGCCGGAAGCGGGTGTCGACCAGACGGCCTACCGGCGGCCGTAGGCCAGCTCCGGGCCTCTGAGCGCTTGGCCGCAGGTTCCAGTCCTGCCGGGCGCGCAAGTCTCCGCCCTCCCCACGGGGGGGCGTTTTTGCTGGCTGGAGCACGCCTCGTCGACGGCACTTCCGCCGCACCGGTGCCTCTGGGTTAACGGGACGAGGCCCTTGGGACCGGGGCGGGACGTGGGCCGTCAGGGTGGTGGTGGCGAGGTGGTGTACGGCGTCAGCGTTGCTGTGCCGTCGTGGTGGTGGAGGCTCAGGGCGGTTGCCTCGGTCGCGGCTAGCGTCGCTGTCGCCGGTAGGTGCCTCGAACCCGTCACTACGTCCATGTCGGCCATCGCCAGGGCTCTCGGCGCGGTCCGCTGGTCCGGCCAGGACAGGACCTTCGGGGGGAGCGGGGGTGCCGACACCTCGAGGTGGCGCAGCGGTACGGTCAGGCCCACGCCGAGGGCCTTCAGTACGGCCTCCTTGCGCGTCCACATCCGCAGGAAGGCCGACGCCCGCTCGGCGAGCGGGTGGGCGTTCAGGGCGGCGATCTCGGCGTCGGTCAGCGCCACGGGCGCCACCGTGTCGACGTCGAGCGCCGCGCCGCTCCCGGTCTCCTCGACGTCGAGCCCCACGTTTGCGCCACGCGCGACGGCCACGCCCACGACGTCACCGCTGTGCGTCACGGAGAAGTCGACGTCGGCGAACGGCGAGCCGTGCGGCACCGCGAGCCGGGGCTTGCCGTGCGGGCCGCCGCAGCGCGGGCACACACGGCGCAGCGGGACCTCGGCCGGCGACACGCCGAGCAGCTCCCCCAGGGCGATACGGCTGAGGGCGCAGCCGAGCAGGAACCGGCCCCGGTCGTCGGCCCGGACGATCGCCTCGTGCCGGGCGCGCTCGACGGGGTCGAGCAGCGCTGTGAGCGGGGCAGCCGCCCGGGCGTCCCGCAGGCTCGCCCACCGCACCCCGACGCTCACCTCACCGGGCACTCCGTCACCGCCGACCCGGCCCGCGCCTCTTCGCTCGGGAAAAGAACTCAGTGCACCGCGCGCAGCATGCGCGTCACGTTGATTTTCGTCGGGGAGAGGCCGAGTTCCACGCTCTGCATCATCCGCTCGCCGTTCAGGCGGCCGTAGGCGAGCAGGTCGACGTTGGCCAGGCTGAATTCCGGCCAGGTGTGAATGCTCAGATGCGAGGCGGAAAGCAGCAGAATAGCGGTGACCGCACCATTCGGGAAAACATGCGAGGCCTCTCCGAGAACCTGCGCGTTTCCCTTTTCGGCGGCCGTGCGCAACACCTTGAGGAGGCGCTGTTCGTCGGTCAGGATGCTGTGGTCGCTCACCCACACGTCGACGGCGTACGAGCACAAATCGTCGACGTTTATGCCCTCGGTGGCGAGGTTGGCGGTGTCAGTCATGGGGGATCAGGGAAGGCGAACCGCCGCCCCCGTCTCCTTTCATATAGATCTGCGCTGGTCCGTGTGGCCTAAGCGGAAGGTCGCGAGGCCGATTACCGGCACTCGGCGTCGCCCAGCCTAGCATCCGGGGCGCTCCGCGGCTCGCGCGTAGGCGGTGCCATTGCTCGCTCACTCCCCCACGAGCATACGTTTGGAAATTCCCGTGATTCGCCTTGCGGGGCAGTATCGGATTTGATTTCGCAACATTTACGTTTCCCTTCTCCCATTTCTGTTTCGCCGACCGGTCGGAGAGGCCGGTGGGCAGCCCGTATACTCGATACATCTGGATTCCATACAGCCCGCCCGGAGCAGCATTGTGAAAAACGCGCCTCGACACCGTCGGAGTACGACCGTCGATCAAGTGCTCACGGAAGTCGCGGACGCCGTCAGGCTGCAGGAGGGCCCGCCCGGAGTGCGGTCCGTCCTGCGGGCCCTGCGCCGCCTGGCTCCCGCCTCCACGAAGGACATCAGCCGCGCGACCGGCCTGCCCGTGCCCATCGTGGCCGCCCTCGGCAACGAGCTGCGCCGCCGGGGCCTGCTGACCGAGCAGCGCCCCTCGCGGCTCACCCCGGCGGGCCTCGACCTCGTCGCCCGGCTCGGGATGGACCTCACCCTCGACGCCACCTGCACCACCTGTGACGGCCGTGAGCTGGTCGTCCCGGAGGTGCTGGACGAGGCGGTGCGGCGGCTGCGCGCGATCATGGAGACCGGGCCGGCCGCGGACATGGCGATCGACCAGTCCCACTGCACGCCCGAGACCAAGGTGCGCCGGGTGCTCGCGCTGCTCACGGCGGGCGCGCTGCCGGGCGGCTCGCTGCTGCTGATCGGCGACGACGACCTGATCTCCCTGGCCGTCGCCGTGGTGGGGGACGTCCTCGGCGGACCGATCGTCGAGCGGGTGACCGTCGTCGACATCTCCCCCGAGATCCTGGCCTACGTCCAGAAGGTGTCCGCCGGTCTCGGCACCCGTGTCGAGACCGTCGAGCACGACCTGCGCCGGCCGCTGCCCGCCGACCTGCACGGCGGTTTCGACGTGGCGATGACCGACCCGCCGTACACCCCGGAGGGCGCCCGGCTGTTCCTGTCGCGCGCCGTGGAGGGCCTGCGGTCCGGCCCCGCGCACAGCGTCTTCTTCTCCTTCGGCGGCAAGAGCCCCGACGAGATGCTGGAGGTCCAGCGGGAGATCATGGCGCTCGGCCTGGTCACCAACGGCTACATCCGCAACTTCAACGAGTACGAGGGCAGCGGCATCCTCGGCGGGGTCGGCTTCTTCCAGCACCTGCTCACCACCACCTCGACCGCCTCCCGCCAGGGCGACTACGGCGGCCCCCTCTACACCGGCGACAAGCGGACCCGGCAGCGCGAGTACACGTGCGTGGCCTGCGCCGCCGAGCTGCGCGTCGGGCCCGGCGCCCGCTGGACCTCCGTCGCCGCCCTGCGCGCCGACGGCTGCCCCCAGTGCGGCAAGGGCCCGTTCCGGCCGGGCCGCCTGGTCTCCGTGGAGGAGGAGACACCGGCAGCGGCCCCCACCGCGTCCCCGGCAGCGGCCCCCACCGCGTCCCCGGCGACGGCTCCCACCGTGCAGCCCCCGGCCGAGGGCCCGGCCCCGACCCGAGCCGCAGCCCCCGCCTCAAGCCCCACCGCCACGCCCACACCCGCCTCCCCCCGCCCCGCCTGGCACCCCCCGGCCCCCGAGGCCCGCGCCGCCCTCGCCGAGCGGGCGCAGCCCTACCTCACCCGTCAGGCCGACGAGCGCGACCTCCCCGCCATCGGCGAGTTCGAGGCCGAGATCGCCCGCGTCTCCTTCGGCGAGGACGCCGTCGACGACCCCGCACGCTGGGCGTCCCGGCTGGGCCGGGCCATGGAGAAGTCGAAGGAGGGCATGATCGTCGCCCACCGGCCGGGTGAGCCGGCGGTCGGCTGGTGCTGGGTGAGCATCAACCAGAACGCGATGACCGGCGACCGTTACGCCAACTTCCGCTCCCTCGCCGTGGCCCCGCTCGACAACCGCGCCGACGTGGCCGAGCTGCTGCTCACCGCGGGCCTGGAGTTCTGCGTGGCGAACGGCATCACGGAAGTCGTCGGGCGTGTCCACGTCGGCAACGTCCCGATGCGCACCGTCTACCGCAAGTTCGGCTTCGACCCCGCCACCCTGACCATGAAGCTGCGTCTCGCGGAGGAGAGCGCCCGATGAGCGGGGCGAGCGGCTACGACCCCGACGCGATCAAGTGCGTCGTCTGGGACCTGGACGGCACCCTGTGGGACGAGATCGCGGTCGAGGCGCCCACCGATGAACTGCCCGTGCCCCGGCCCCGGATGCTAGCCGCGATCGATTCGCTGGCGGGCCACGGGGTGCTCAGCAGCCTCGCGAGCCGCAGCGCGCCCGCGGTCCTGGAGCGGCTGAACGCCGTACCGGAGCTGCGCGACCGTTTCCTCGCGCCGCAGGTGTCCTGGCAGGACAAGAGCGAGTCGCTGCGCAGGATCGCCAAGGACCTGGGGATCGCGGTCGAGGCCCTCGTCCTCGTCGACGACTCCCCGTACGAGCGCGCCGAGGTGGAGGCGCTGCTGCCGGGGGTGCGCACCCTCGCGCCCGAGGACGTGCCCGCCCTGCTGGCGGCGTTCGAGGGCAGGGAGGTCACCCCCGAGTCGCGGGAACGGGTGCGCCGTTACCGCACCGAGGAGACCCGCCGGGCGGAGGGCGAGCGTTTCCAGGGCACCCGGGAGGAGTTCCTGCGCTGGTGCGGGATGCGGCTCACCGTCGGCGTCGCCGAACCCGACGAGGTGCCCCGCGCGCTGGAGCTCGCCGCCCGCACCCACCGCCTCAACTCCTCGGGGCTCAGCCCGCGGCGGCTCAGCACGCTGGCCTCCGAGGAGGGGCACGAGCTGTACACCGCCCGGATGGCCGACCGTTTCGGCGAGTACGGCATCATCGGCGCGGCTCTGGTGGACCGGACCGGCCCGGGCCTCTGGTCGGTCCCGCTGCTCGCCCTGTCCTGCCGGGTCGCCGGACGGGGCGCCGCCGCGGCCTTCCTGTTCTGGCTGATGGAGCGGGCGCGGGAGTCCGGCGCTCGGGAGTTCCGGGTCGTCCTGCGGCCGACCGACGCCAACCTGGAGATGCGGATGCTGCTCCGCCAGGCGGGCATGCGGCGCGTCGACGACGACCCGCACCCCGGGCAGACGCCGGCGGACGCCGTCGCCGTCCTCGGCCGCGCCCTGCACGGCGACCTCCCGCAGTCCCCCGCCTGGCTGCACGTCACCACCCGAACGCACCCGGAACCCGCCCCGGCCCCCCGAAAGGACGCACCAGCGTGACGGACGCCCACAGCCCCTCCTCCACGGACCGGACGCCGGACCGGGCGACGGTGGAACGGGAACTCCGCTCGATGATCGCCGAGGCGGCCCGCCTCGACCCCGCCGCGGTCGACCGGCTCCCCGCCGACACCGAGCTGTTCGGGCCGCTGATCGGCCTCACCTCGCTCGCCGGCGTGACCCTGCTGGGCGCGGTCCACACCCGCTTCGGGGTGGACGTCGCCGCGCTGGACCTGAGCCTGGACAGCCTCCAGTCCATCGCCACGCTCACCGACTTCGTCACCGAGCACGTCAAGCACGGCTGACGGCATCGGGCTCACCGCTGTTCGCAACGGGTGATCCGTGCGGCCGCGCCGTGACCTGCCCGGGCGCACGGCGTTGAACGGGGAGTGCGGCGGCAGGTCCTGCTGTCGCGTGAACCGAGTGAGTTTAAGGAGAACGTGATGTCTCGCATCGCGAAGGCGGCCGCAGTCGCCCTTGGCACCGGCGCCATGGTGGCCGGTGGCGCCGGTCTGGCCATGGCGGACGCGGGCGCGCAAGCCGCGGCCGTGGGCTCGCCGGGCTTCCTGTCCGGCAACGTCGTCCAGGGTGTGCTCCACCTCCCGATCAACGCCTGCGGGAACACCGTCGGCGCCGGCGGACTGCTCAACCCGGCCTTCGGCAACACCTGCGCCAACGTCGACGGCCACCACTCGGACCGGGACAAGGACGACAGCGACAAGGGCCACCACCACGACAACGGCGGCCACGGCTACGGCAACTGACACCCCGTACCGCGCGCAGCACGCGACGGAGCCCCGGCACCTCGAGCGCCGGGGCTCCGCCCGTTTCCGCACCGCCGACGGCGTACGACCGGAGGCCCGCCGGACACGGACCTGCCGACGGACGCCGGCCGTCTCAGACGTACCGGTAGATCCGGCTCACGTCCTCCAGCCGGTCCGGGGTCACGTCCCACGGAGGCAGCTTCTCGTGCCGGGCGACGACCCGCCGGTACTGCTTGCTGCCCGACGCGGGGGGCTCCGCGGGCAGGTAGCGGTGCTCGCGGTGACGTCGCTGCCAGCGCGTCCAGAGCAGGTCGATGAAGGCGTGGTGCAGCCAGAAGACGGGGTCGTTGACGGAGGCGCCGCCCACCATCACCCCGCCGACCCAGCGGTGCACGCGGTTGTGGTTGCGCCAGGCGGCGCTGCCGCCGCCGCTCCCCCACCCCTCCAGTTTGTTGCGGAAGCCCCGGCGGGACGTGGAGTCCCACGGGGCGGTGTCGTAGACCGGGTCGGCCAGCGCCCAGTCCAGGTCGCTCTTCCCGGGCAGCTCGATCGGGTCGCGGGCGCGGCCCAGGTCCCGGGTGAGGAACCGCCGGTCGGTCACCCCGTCCTTGATGGTCCAGTTGCCCGTGGAGTACGCGAACGGCCCGGTCGTCACCTGGAGGTCGGAGCGCCGCCCGTTGCCGCCGAGCAGGTCGTCGGTCCAGGGCGCGGAGGTCGCGGAGCGGTCCCGGGTCCAGTCCCAGTACGGGATGGTCACCGAGGAGTCGACCCGGCGCAGCGCCTTCTCCAGGTCCAGCAGGAACTGCCGGTGCCAGGGCAGGAACGAGGGCGCCATGTGGGCCGTCCGCAGACCGCCCTCGCCGTCGGAGACGTAGTACTCGATGTGCGTCCGCACGAACTCGTCGTACTCGCCGCGTCGTTTGACCTCCAGCAGCGCCTTGACGAAACGTCTGCGCTCGGCGGCGGTGAGCGCGCTGACGTTCTTACGGGTGTACGCCATGGTGTTCCCCCCTGTGGATGTGCCCTGCTGCGGTACCGGTGTCGCGGAGCTTCTCCCCGGGGCCCAGCTCGTCGACCGCGGCACGGGCCGCCTCCAGCGGGGTGGCGTACGAGGCATAGTGGTCGACCATGCTCAGCCAGGTGCCGTCGGCGCGGCGCATCAGGTGCAGCGGGCGGCCGTCGACGGTGACGCTCCAGCGCTCGCCGCCGACGGCGCGGCCCGACGACATGAGGACGCCCTGCAGGCGCCGGCCCCGGTAGGTCTCGTCGAAGAAGGTGTCCGTGTCCGGCCCGGGAAGGCCGGTTCCGGGTGCGGGCCGGGAGGCGGCGACCACCGGGGCGAGCGCGAGCGCCGCCGCCGCGCCGAGCAGCCCGCGCACCACGTCCCGCCGTGCTCTGCCGCGTGCCGCGGGTCCTGTCGCGCCCACCGGCGCTGCCGTCACGGGTACTCCGTCGACGCTGACCATGGCCTGCTCCTCGTCCGGTTCGGTTGTCCACAGCGCTAACCGGCCGACGGGCCGCGGGGTCACGTAGAACGGCGGCGGGCAGGGCCGGAGGAGGGACGCGGACACGGGCAGGGCCCGGACGGAGGCCGTCCGGGCCCGCTCGACGAGGCGCACGGATCGGCGCGGCGGCTTCAGCTCCGCAGGCGGCGCGCGGGCAGGATGACGTGCGCCGCCGCCGTGAGGGTCTCCTCGGCGCCAGCGAACGCCGCCAGCGCCTCGGGCGCGATGTACGTGCCGGGGGCGGCCTCGGGCCAGGGGCGGGTGGTGACGACGAGGTAGGCGTAGCCGCGTGCTTCGGCGGCGGCGAGCCACTCGGCCGGGGGCACGCACTGCGCGGTGAGGCCCCCCAGGGTGAGGACGGCCGCGCCCGACTCCACGAGCAGGCTGACCGGCAGGCTGGGCTTGGCCATGCCGTCGACGAGGTCCCCGCCGACGGGCAGCTTGTTCTCGGTCAGCAGGTGCTCGATGGCGGCGGTGGACGCTTCGGGGCCGTCGGCGGCGTCCCCGAGGGAGTACGCGAGGAGGTACGGCATGTCGCCGCCGTCGGGGGCCTCGCCGCTCCACGGGACGACGACGAGGGTGCCCAGGTCGGCGGCACGGGTGGCGCTGGGGGTTGAGGTCATCGCGCGACCATATAGGCGCGGGCGCCTACGACCTGACGGGTTCTCACCCGCGCGGAGGACGCCGGACGGGTGCTCCACACGAACGGGGGGACGCGTGCGGCACTCGGCTCGAACAGCGGCGAGGGCCGGTCCCGTACGCCGTCGTACGTCACGGGATCGGCCCTTCGGAAGCCTCTGCGCGGGCGGGTCAGCCCTGCAGCGGCAGTCCGCCGAGGAGCGGGGTGCTGTTGAGGGCGCCGGTGGCCTCCTTGACGGCGTGGAGCGCGGAACCCTTGTTCTCGGTGTTGAGCGCGTTCGACTGGTGCTGCAGCGGCATCACGTCGACGGGGCCCTTGGTGAGCGTGTTCACGGCGCCGTTGAGGCTGGAGGGCGTGAGGTCGGCGGTGCTGTGGGCGAACGCCGGGGCGGCGGCGCCGGCGATCACCATCGACCCGGCAACGACAGCGGCAGCCTTCAGGGACTTCATCGGGTTCCTTTCTGCGGCGACTTCAGTCACCAGGAGGAATGTGACGCCCTGCCTAACGATCCCTACGGCGTGCGGAAACCCCGTCCGGGTAAATTGCCCGCACCGTGGAGGGGGTGCGGGCGGGCGTCACCTGGGGGGCAGTCCCTCCGTCGGGCGCGCGGGTGGGACGGCCGGCAGGAGCGGGGCCGCCGGGAGGGCGGGCGGCGCGGGCGGCGCGGGCGGCGTCACCGCACCGGTGGCAGTGGCACCTTCGGTGGGAGTGGTGGCCGGGGTCGCTTCGGTGGCGGCCTGGGGCTCCGCCGGGAAGGCGGGCGGCTGCGCCAGGCCGGCCGCGGTCGGGGCGACGGGCTCGTCGTCGAGCAGGGTGGCCGTGACCAGGTCGAGCAGGCCGCTCACCACGTCCGTGGCCGCCGACACGATCTCGGCCACGTCACCACCGGTCACCACGGCCAGCAGCGCGTCGAGCGCCGCCCGCAGCTCGGCCAGCGCGTCGGCCCTGCTGTCGGCGGCCCTGTGCCGTGCCCCCGCCGTCGCCGCCGAGGGGTCGCCGCTCGGTGTGACAGCGCGCCGCGCGTCGGCGGGCGGCACGGCGGCGGGCCCGGCCGCCGGGCCGGGAACCGCGGCAGTGGCCGTCCCCGTCGCGGGTGTCGCCATGCCGACGGACGACGCGTCGGCGGTCGGCGTGCCGGCGGCCGCGCCCCCTGACGACGTCACGACGGAGGACGTCACCGCGCCGCCCCCCGACACGACCGACGTGGACGTCGACGTCGATGCCGATCCCGACGTGAATGTCGATGTCGTCGCCGACGTCGTCCCGTCGCTCACCACCGAGATCATGTCGAGCGCCTGCCGCACCGCGTCACTCAGTTGCTTGACCTGATCAGGTGTCATCGGGCGCTGCTCGGAGGGCAGTGCGGAGGTGAGCAGACCGGTGACCGGCGTGAGCACGGCCCCCAGCGAGCTCAGGCCGTCGAGCCGGCGGAGCAGCACGTCGACGCCGGGGGCGGCGGGCGCCGCGACGGTGGGCTCACGGGTCGCTTCCCCGTCCACCGCGAGGGCGGTGGGAGCGGCGATGCCGAGAACGAGGGCGGCGCAGAGCGCGCAGGACGCGATACGCCGTACGGGGGGCAGACCACGCATGAGGGGGTTCCTTTCGAAGTGCGTCGGGGCGCACCTCCACGGTGGGAGGGGCGGTCACACTCCGCAACAGGTCGATCGCCGTTCGTGTCGACGAGAGCGGCCCGGCAACACGAACGGCCGCCCTTCCGACGGAAGGGCGGCCGCAGACGACCACGTCGAGGACGACCTCGAGCGAGGTGACGTCAGTCGCTGTTGACGCAGGTGTTGCCGAACGCCGGGTTCAGCAGGCCGCCGGCGTCGATGGTGTTGCCGCAGAGGTTGAGCGGGATGTGGGGGGCGACCTGGATGACGTTGCCCGACAGCACACCCGGGGAGTGCTCGGCGACGGCGTTCGCGCCGCTGTCGGCGACGGCGATCCCTGAGGCGCCGGCGACAGCCGCGGCGGCAACGGAGGTCAGGGCCAGGCCCTTAGCGATACGCGACATGGAGAAGTGCTCCTTGGGGTTTCGATCACAACACCCGGGCGGGGATGCCCGACCCTCTGTCAACGCGTGACACGCCCTGGAGTTGTGCCGCCGTTGGGGTGAACCAAGAGAGGCACGGGCTTGACGATCGAACGTGCGTACGTGCGGCCGTTCGGGTGATTCACCGCGCCCTTCCGGCCGCCGGCGCGTTAACGGACGTTTCCATTCCGGCGACCGCTCCGGCGAACCCCACGCTCAGCGCGCCGGGCCGTCCGCGGAGGCGCGCGTTCCGGCGCACGACCACCCCTCGGCACCCGATCGGCCCTGTTCGATACCGCGCGCGGGTTTCGAGAAAGGCGGTGACCAGCGGGCCTTCCAGCTCGTTTTTTCGCCCGTACCCCGGCGTCGGCCTGTGAGCGAGGAAACCGCGCGATGCATCAGCCAGAACCCGACTTCGCACCGCGGGTCCTGCACCTCACCCAACCAGTGGACGGCGGAGTCGCCCGCGTGGTGACGGATCTGGCGCGGGCTCAGCTCGCCGCCGGGATGAGCGTCACCGTCGCGTGTCCCGAGAGCGGCCTCGCCCGGGACCTCAGGTCTCTCGGCGCGGACGTACGGCGGTGGGAGGCGACGCGGGCGCCGGGCCCCTCGCTCCCCGGCGAGGTCCGGCGGCTCGGGCGGATGCTGACGGCGGTACGGCCCGACCTGGTCCACGCGCACAGCGCCAAGGCCGGGCTGGCCGGGCGGCTCGCGGTGCGGGGGCGCGTCCCGACCGTGTTCCAGCCGCACGCCTGGTCCTTCGAGGCGGTCGGCGGCTCCACCGCCGCCCTGGCCCTGCGCTGGGAGCGGCTGGGGGCACGCTGGGCCCACCGGCTGGTGTGCGTGAGCGAGGCGGAGCGTACGACGGGCCGGCGGGCCGGGATCGCCGGGCGCTGGAGCGTCGTACCGAACGGCATCGATCTGGACCGCTTCCATCCGGCCCCGGTGGACACCGTGCGCGCCGCGCTGCTGCCGGACGCCGACCCGGCCGCGCCGCTGGTGGTGTGCGTGGGACGGCTGTGCCGGCAGAAGGGGCAGGACGTGCTCCTGCGGGCGTGGGACGCCGTGCTGCGCCGGCTGCCCGGCGCCCGGCTCGCGCTGGTCGGCGACGGTCCGGACGGCGAGGAACTGCGCTCTCGCGCACCGGAGTCGGTGGTGTTCGCGGGCTCGGTGGCCGACGCCGTGCCCTGGTACCAGGCCGCCGACCTGGTCGTCCTGCCGTCCCGCTGGGAGGGCATGGCGCTGGCCCCGCTGGAGGCGCTGGCCTGCGGGCGGCCCGTGGTGGTGACCGACGTGGACGGCGCCCGGGAGAGCATGCCGTCCGCGCTCGCGCCCCGCTGCGTGGTCCCGCCCGACGACCCGGCGGCGCTGGCCGGGGCGGTCGTCCACCTGCTGCTCGACCCGCTGCTGCGCGAGTCCCTCGGCCACGAGGGGCGCCGGCACGTCGTCGACGCGCACGACGTACGGCGTACCGCGGCCGCGGTCTCGGACCTGTACCGCGAACTGCTCATCGGGACACGGCCGTTCGCGCCGTGCGCCACCCGACTCCCGTCTGACGCACACCCCGCCGGACCGGCCGGGCCCGATGGACCGACCGGCCTCACCGACCACTCCCCGTCCACCGATCCCTCCGAGCCGTCCGATCCCTGCGAGCCGTCCGATCCCTCCGGTCCTTCCCGAGCGCCGCACCCATCTCAAGCGCCAGAACCGCCCGACCCCGCTGCGTCAGCCGACATCCCGTCGGCCGGCACCCCCGCCGAGCGCCCCACCGCCGCACCACCCACCACCGCGCGCCCCACCGCCGAGCCGCCCGCCGGGCGGTCCACCGACGACATCTCCAACGAGCGCAGGGAGTCAATCCACTCGTGACTGCGGAAAGCACCTTCTCCACGCCCGGAACGCAGCCAGGATTCTCACCCGTCGCGGTCATCCCGCGGCACGACGACCAAGCCGGATTCCGATTCCCTGTCCGGCGGCCCCCGGCGCGGGCCGCCTCCCCTCTTCCCCTCCTGCTGGCCGACGGCCTCGGCGCGCTGGCGGGCGTACCGGTCCTGGCCGGGGCCGGACAGCAGCCGCTGCTGCTCGCCGCGCTGGTCACGACCACGCTGCTGCTGCGCACGCACCGGCCGCGCCCCGTGCACGGGGTGCTGGACGAACTGCCCTCGGTGTGCGGCCGGATCGCGATGGCCTGGCTGACGCTCGCGGCGCTCGTCGCCGCGTCCACGCCGGCCCACGCGCTCTCCTGGCGCACCCTTCTCATCGGGTCCGCCGTCCAGGCCCTGGTCTGCTGCGCCGGGCGGGCCCTCGTCCACCAGCGGCGCCGCAGGGCGATGGTGCGCCGGCCGCACGCGGCGCTCGTCGTCGGCCCGGTGCCGACGGCTCGGCGCGTGGCCGAGGCCATACTGCGGCTGCCGCGGTACGGCATCGAACCCGTCGGCATCGTCGCCCGCCACCACCACGACGGCGCCGACGGGCTTCCCGTGCTGACCACCGGCCAGGAGGTGCAGCGGGCGCTCATCCAGAACGGCGTCCGCGACGTCCTGTGCGTGGACCCCGCGGTGCGCTCCACTCAGGGCCCGCTGCTGCGGGCGCTGGCCGAGTCGGGCTGCACGGTGTGGGAGCTCGACGCGGACAGCCCTTCGTACGCGAGCCGTGAGCAGCTCGCCGGATTCGCCTGCCGTCGCCTCGACATGGGCGTCGGCTACCCGGACAGCCGTGCCAAGCGGCTGCTGGACATCGTCGTCTCCGGGACGCTGCTGCTCGCGATCAGCCCGCTGCTGCTGCTGTTCGCGCTGGTGCTGCGGCTGACCAGCGGGCCGGGCGTGGTGTTCCGGCAGGAGCGCGTCGGCAGGGGCGGGCGGCCGTTCACCCTGCTGAAGTTCCGCACCCACCGGCCGGCCGACGCACGCGAGTCGGCGACCCGCTGGAGCGTGGCGGACGACCAGCAGATGAGCCGCTTCTGCCGCTTCCTGCGGCGGAGTTCGCTGGACGAGCTGCTCCAGCTGTGGAACGTCCTGTGCGGTGACATGAGCCTGGTCGGTCCGAGGCCGGAACGGCCCTACTTCGTACGGCAGTTCAGCCAGACCTATCCCGGATACGCGTCCCGGCACCGGATGCGGGTCGGCATCACCGGGCTCGCCCAGGTGCACGGGCTGCGCGGTGACACCTCCATCGAGGACCGGGCCCGCTTCGACAACGCGTACATCGACAACTGGTCGCTGTGGCAGGACGTCTGCATCCTGCTGCGCACCGCGGCCGCCCTCGTGCGACCGACCGGGAGCTGAGCCCTCCGATGAGTCACGCCCTGCTGCCGCCGCTCCTGCGGAACCTGTCGCCGGTGCTGCCCGTCGTCGCCGTGGTCGCCCTGCTCGCGCTGCCGGTCTCCCCCGGCGGTGAGGGCGGGGCCGGGCCGGCGGACGCGCTCTCCGCGCTCGTGGTGCTGTTCTGCGCGGTCCGGCTGCTGCGGCAGCGGCGGCGCCCCCTGTCCCGTACGGCGGCGGTGGTCCTCGGACTGCCGGTGGCCGGACTGGCGCTCGCCGCGATGGGAGCGGGCTCGGCGGGGGCGGGGGTCGCCGGCCTCGGCCGCTACCTCCAGGTCTTCGTGATCGTGCCCGCCGCCGTGCTGCTGCTGATCCGCGACCGGCCCGACTTCCGGCTGCTGGCCTGGTCGTTCGTGGGGCTGGCGGGGTGGCAGGGGACGGTCGGCGTGCACCAGTTCGTCACCGGCACCGGCGCCTCCTACCAGGGCGAGGACATCCGCGCGGTCGGCACCTTCGGCCCCCAGGACGTGATGGGCATGGCGACGGTGGTGTCCTTCGGGCTGGTCTGCGCGGTGGGGCTGGCACTCGGGCAGGGCACCGCGCGGCAGCGGACCGTCGCCGGCCTGTCCGCGCTCGCCCTGCTGGCGCCGCTCGCGCTGTCGTTCAGCCGGGGCGCCTGGATCGCGACCGCGGTGGCCTGCTCGGCGCAGCTGGTACTGGCCGGGTTGCGGCGGGCGCTGAAGGCGGCCGCGGTGGCGGCGGCGCTGGGCGTGGTGCTGGTGGGCGGCTTCGGGGTCGGCTCGGCGATGCTCCAGGAGCGCGTCGGCAGCATCACGCAGGTCGCGGACGCCCCCGACCAGTCGGTCACCGACCGGTACACCATGTGGGCGGCGGCGCTCGGCATGTGGCGTGAACAGCCGGTGACCGGCGTGGGGTTGAAGGGCTTCCCCGAGCACCGGGACGCGCACGCCTCGCTGGCGCTGTCCGCCGGCAGCGACACCGCCGGCGCCGGGTCGGGCTTCGTCAGGCAGCCGCTGCTGTCCCCGCACAACATGTATCTGCTGGTCCTCGGCGAGCAGGGGCTCGTCGGACTGCTCGCCCTCGCCGGCAGCTGGCTCGCCCTGCTGGGCTGCGCGCTGCACGGACTGTTCCGGGTGCGCCGGCTCGGCTCGCCCGGTCTCGACTGCGCGCTGGTCGCCTGCGGCCTGCTGATCTGGCAGCTGACCGACTTCCTGTACGCCGACATCGGCGGCCCCTCCACCGTGCTGACCGCGATCTGTCTGGGCCTCGCCGCCTGGTGGGCCCTGGCGGCGCCCGGCACCCCCGAGGAGGCGCCCTCCCGATGACGGTGACCCCTCCCAGAACACCGGGCCCGCGCCCCGGCGCGGCCGAAGCCGCCGGCTCCCCCGCCGGCGGCGCCACCGCGTTCACCGTCCGCGGCGGCCCGGACGGCGACGGCGACCACTCCGGGCAGGAGGGCGCGGCGACCGCGGCCCCGACCGTGCCGGGTCGCCCGGCGCCCCGCGTGGAAGACGCCCCACCGGCCGTCCCGACCGCAGCCCCGACCATGCCGGGTGGCTCGACGCCCCGCGCGGCAGACGCCCCACCAGCCGTCCCGACCGTGCCGGGTGGCTCGACGCCCTGCGCGGAAGACGCCCCACCGGCCGTCACGACCGCGGCCCCGACAGTGCCGGGTCGCCCGGCGCCGCGCGCGGAAGACGCCCCACCGGCCGTCACGACCGCAGCCCCGACCATGCCGGGTCGCCCGGCGCCGCGCGCGGAAAACGCCCCACCGGCCGTCCCGACCGCAGCCCCGACCATGCCGGGTGGCTCGACGCCCCGCGTGGAAGACGCCCCGCCGGCCGCCCGGGCCGACCCGCGCCCCGAGAAGCCGCCCGAGGCCGCCTCATCCACCGAGGACAGCGGGTCCGAGCCCGAACTCCCCCCGGCGTCCCGGCGTTTCCTCGCCAAAGCCGCTCTCGTCACCGCCGTGCTCTCCGTCGCCGGGGCGCTGCTCGGGCTGGTGCGGGACCAGGCGCTGGCGCGGCTGTTCGGGGCGGGGCGGGACACGGACGCGTTCCTCGTGGCGTGGACCGTGCCCGAGTTCGCGGCCACGCTGCTCATCGAGGACGGGTTGGCGTTCGCGCTGATCCCGGCGTTCAGCGTGGCGCTGGCCCGGCGGGCCGAGGGCGCGCCGGGCGACCCGGTGCGCGCCCTGGTCGCCGGGACGCTGCCGCGGCTGTCGCTCGCCTTCGTCGCCGTCGGCGCCCTTCTCGTGGGCCTGGCACCGCAGTTGGTCGAGCTGCTCGCCCCCGGCCTGCCCGACCCCGGGCTCGCCGTCGACTGCACCCGGCTCACGGCGACCTGCGCGGTGAGCTTCGGGCTCGCCGGGTACTGCAGCGCGGCCCTGCGCGCGCACCGGCGGTTCGTGGCGCCCGCGGCGATCTACGTGGCGTACAACGTCGGCATCGTCACGGGGATGTTCGTCCTCGGCGGGAGCTGGGGGGTGCGGTCGGCGGCGGCCGGGGTGGCGGCCGGCGGGTTCCTGATGGTCGCCGTACAACTGCCGTCCCTCATCAAGCAGTTACGGAAGAGGGGCGCGTCCGGGCCCGCCGGTGGGGGCGGTGAGGAGCCGCGGGCGCTCGGCGGGGCCGTCGTGGCGACCGTGCTGCTGTTCGCGCTGTGCCGCCAGTCGCAGGTCCTGGTCGAGCGGTTCCTCGCCTCGCATCTGCCGTCCGGGGCGATCTCGCATCTCAACTACGCCCAGAAAGTGGCCCAGATGCCGATGATCCTGTCGGTGATGCTGTGCACGGTCACCTATCCGGTGGTCGCGCGGGCGCTGGCCGAGGGGGACGTCGAACGGGCCCGGGACCGGGTGGAGCGCGATCTGGCGCTGGCCGTCTGCGTGGTCCTGCTGGGCACGGCCGTGGTGGTGGCCTGCGCACCGCAGATCATCGAAGTCCTCTTCCAGCGGGGCGCGTTCACCGCGCGGGACACGGCGGCCACGGCCGGTGTGATGCGGGTGTACGCGCTCGGGCTGCTCGGCCAGACCATGGTCGGCGTGCTGGCCCGCTCGTACTTCTCGGCGGGCCGCGCCGCCTGGTACCCGTTCGGCGCGATGGCCGTCGGCATCGTCGTGACCGCCTGGTCCGGCGTGCTCGCCGTCGGCCCTTGGGGCGTGTACGGGATCGCCGCCGCCAACGCGGCCGGGATCACCGTCACCGCCCTGGTGCTGCTCGCCGGCGCGCCCGCCGCGCTGCCCGGGCTGCGCTCGGGGCGGCACGGCCTCCCGCGCTGTGTGCCGATCCGCGTCCGGCCCGTGCTGGGCGAGCTGAGCCGCCCGCTGCGGGCGGCGGCGCTCGCCACGCCCGCCGGGGCGTTCACCGCGAGCCGGATCGACGGCGCGATACCCGCGCTCGCCGCCGGAACGCTCGTCGTCACCGCCGTCTTCCTGCTGGTCGGCCGGGCCCTGAACGCCCAGGGCGTCGACACCGCACTCCGTTTCGTCCGTTCCGCGACCCGAAGGCTCCCGCATGTCCGTTCCCGCTGACACCGCCCGACGACCGGCCCCGGCGCCAGGACCGGCCCCCTGGGTGGCGATGTACCACTCCGTGGGCGACTGCTCCGACGACCCCTACCGCATCACGGTCACCCCCGAACGCCTCGACCGGCAGCTGGCCTGGCTGACCCGGCGGGGCCTGAGGGGCGTGTCCGTGCGCGAGCTGCTCGCCGCCCGCGCGCGCGGCGAGGGCCGCGACCTGGTCGGCCTCACCTTCGACGACGGATACGCCGACTTCCTCACCGGCGCCCTGCCCGTGCTGCGCCGCCATTCCTGCACGGCCACCCTGTTCGTGCTGCCCGGCCGGTACGGCGGCGACAACGCCTGGGACCCGCTGGGCCCGCGCAAGCCGCTGCTGACCGCCGACGGCATCCGGGAGGCCGCCGCCGAGGGCGTCGAGATCGGCTCGCACGGACTGGTCCACCTCGACCTGACGAAGGCCGACGACCCCACGCTGGCCTCGGAGACCGTGGAGAGCCGGATCGCGCTGGCCGAGCTGCTCGGCGTCGACGTCGACGGCTTCTGCTACCCGTACGGCATCGTCGACCGGCGGGCCGTGGACGCCGTGCGCGAGGCGGGGTACGCGTACGCGTGCGCGATCGACCCGGGTCCGCTGAACGGGGTGCACGCCCTGCCCCGGGTGCACGTCGGGCAGAACGATACCTCCGCCCGGCTGTTCCTGAAGTACCGGCTGCACCGGCTGCGCCGGCGTCCCGTGGAGGGGCTGCGGTGAAGGCCCTGCACATCATCACGGGGCTCGGCGTCGGCGGGGCCGAGCAGCAACTTCGGCTGCTGCTGCGGCACTTGCCCGTCGACTGCGACGTCGTGACGCTGACCAACCCGGGGGCGGTGGCCGAGGGGCTGACCGCGGACGGCGTGCGCGTCGTCCACCTCGGCATGACCGGCAACCGCGACCTGGCCGCCCTGCCCCGCCTGGCCCGCCTCGTCCGCTCCGGCGGCTACGACCTCGTCCACACCCACCTGTACCGGGCCTGTCTGTACGGCCGTCTCGCGGCGCGGCTCGCGGGCGTGCGCGCCGTCGTCGCCACCGAACACTCCCTGGGCGACTCGCAGATGGAGGGCCGTCCGCTCACCCGGGGCGTCCGCGCGCTCTACCTCGCCGGGGAGCGCCTCGGCCACGCCACGGTCGCCGTCTCCCCCACGGTCGCCGGCCGCCTGCACCGCTGGGGCGTCCCGCCGGCCCGCGTCGGCGTCGTCCCCAACGGCATCGACCTGGCCCGGTTCCGCTTCGACCCGGGCCGCCGCCACCGCACCCGGCGCCACCTCGGCCTGCCGGACCACGCCTACGTCGTCGGCTGCGTCGGCCGGCTCCACCCGGGCAAGCGCTTCGACGTCGCCATCCGCGCACTCGTCGAACTCCCGTCCCACGTACGCCTGTTGCTGGTCGGCGGCGGCCCCGAGGAAGGCGCGCTGCGCCGCACCGCGCACGAGTGCGGCGTCGCCGGCCGCGTCCTGTTCGCCGGCGAGCGTCCCTACGCCCCCGACGGCGGCCCCGGCCCCGACCTGGCGTCCCTCACCTGCGCGATGGACGTGCTCGCCGCCCCGTCGCCGGAGGAGGCGTTCGGCCTGGCGGTCGTCGAGGGCCTCGCGTCGGGACTGCCCGCGGTGTACGCCTCGTGCCCCGCGCTGGAGGACCTGCCCGCGCGCAGCGCGCCCGACGCCCGGCGCGTCACCGGCGGGCAGCGGGCGTTCACGCGGGCGCTGGCCGAGGCGCACGCCCGGGGCCCGCGCCCGCGCACGGTCGCCGAGGCCGCCCGCCACTACGACATCACCCGCAGCGCCGCCCTCCTCATGGACGTGTACGCGGCCGCCCTGTCCCGCAAGCCCCTGTCGTCCCCGTCGTCCCCTTCTTCTCAGGGAGTCACTTCCGCATGACCGAGAACTCCGTCCGCCCGACCCGCCCGGCCGGCGCCGCCACGCGCCGCTCCAGGGCGCTTCCGCCCTGGTCCCTGCTCGCCGTGGGCGCCCTCGCGGGCGGCCTGGCCGGCGGGGCGTACGGCGCCCTGAAGCCGCCCGTGTACACGGCCACCGCCTATGTCGTCGCCGTCCCCACCGCGAAGTCGGACCCGGCGTCCGCGCTGGGCTTCGCCCAGGCCTACGGCCGGGTCGCCACCCAGCTCGCGGTGCTCGGGGACGCCCAGGTCTGGGCGGGGGTGCCGGCGCGGACGCTGCGCGACAGCGTGCAGACGGCGACCTCGCCGGACGCGCCGATGGTCGCGATCACCGCGACCTCCTCCCGCCCCGACCAGGCCGCCGACATGGCCAACGCGGTGTCGCGGGCGATGACCCGGCACGCGAAGGACTCGGTGGCCGCCACCAACGTCGAACTCCAGCAGTTCGCGCGCGCCGTCAAGCCGACCGAGCCGTCCTCGGCGTCCCCGACGGTGACCGCCCTGGTCGGGGCGAGCGCGGGCGGGCTGCTCGGCGGGCTGGCGCTGCTGGTGCGGCCGAAGCGGAAACGCGCGGACGACGTGGAAGCGGACCGGGAGGAGCCCGGCCGCCCGGCCGCGGTGCCCGGTCCCGCGCTCGCCGGCGACACCCGCGGAGCGCTGTGAAACCGGCGTACACGACACAGGTCGTCACCGACGAGAAGGCGTTCGCGGCCCTCGCCCCCGCCTGGGGCGAGCTGTACGGGAGGTGCGCCGCGGCCACCCCCTTCCAGAGCCACGCCTGGCTGCACTCGTGGTGGCTGTCGTACGGCAGGCGCGGCCGGCTGCGGGTGCTGGCCGTGCGCGACGCGGGCGGCGAACTCCTCGCCGTGGCCCCGCTGATGGCGGTGCGCCGCCCGCTGCCCACGCTCGTGCCGCTCGGCGGGGCGATCTCCGACTACGGGGACGTGCTGGTCGACGACGAGCGCGGCGAGACGGCCGTGGAGGCGCTCACCGAGGGACTGTCGGCGGCCGCCCGCACCGCGCTGATCGACTTCCGCGAGGTGCGGCCGGGCGGCGCGGTGGAGCAGGTGTACGAGCGCTGGCGCGGGCCCCGGCGGCGGGTGAGCGACTCGGTGTGCCTGGAGCTGCCGGCCGTCGCGATGGACGAGCTGGTGGCCCGGCTGCCGTCGGCGAAGGCCCAGCAGCGGGTGCGGGCCAAGCTGCGCAAGCTGACCGCGCTCGGCGTCGAACGCCGGGTGGTGCGCGCCGACGGCGTCGAGCCGGCGGTACGGCGTCTGCTGGACCTGCACCGGCTGCAGTGGCAGGGGCGCAAGGTGACGGGCGAGCACCTCCAGTCGCGGTTCCGCGAGCATCTGGTGCGCTCGGTCGGGCCGATGGTGCGCTCGGGGGACGCGGTGGTCACCGAGTTCCGGCTCGACGACGACGTGGTGGCCGTCGACCTGACCCTGCTGTCACGCCGCCTGGCGGGCGGCTATCTCTACGGCGCGCACCCCCGGTTGCGCGAGTGCAAGGCGGACGTGGCGGTGATGCTGCTGGACGCGTGCTCCGAGCACACCCGCGGCGGCGGGCGCGGCACGCTGAGCCTGCTGCGCGGCAACGAGCCGTACAAGCACCACTGGCGTCCCGAACCGGTCGTCAACCAGCGGCTGCTGCTGGCCCGTCGGCGCACCGCCCCGCTGATCTCGGCGGTGACGGGCGATGTCGCGGCGCGGCGACGCGGCAAGGAGCTGCTGCGCCGCTGGGAGGAGCAGCGGGAGCAGCGCAGGCGGCGGGCGGAGAAGGGGCGTGACGGTGGCGGCGGGTCCTGACACGGGCCGGCCGCCGCCGAGTCCCCGCTCAGCGGTCGCGCGACCACCGGGCCGCGGGGAGGCACAACTTGCCGCCGATCCACCGCTCCACCCAGTCCCCGAGGTCCAACTGCGGGCAGTCGGAGGCGGGTTGGAAAGTCACCGGCGTCGGCTTCTGCGGTGCCTCCTTCGCCGGTTCCGGGGTGGGCGCCACCGGTGCGACCTCCTGTGTTGCGCCGGGGAGCGGCGTGCTCAGGGGGGCCGGACCGCCGCTCGGTCCTTCGGCCGGCCCTTCGGCCGGCCCTTCGGGGCGGCCGGAGAGCAGCGAGCGGTAGACGTGCGACGCCATCGGGTTCTGCCCGCACTGCCACACGCCGTGCGGGCAGTAGTCGGTCAGCGTGTTGTACAGCGGCCTGTGCTGACCGATCCAGCCGAGCATGCTCCGCATGTACTCGGGATTGTCGCCGTTGCGGAACAGCCCCCATTCGGGATAGGAAATGGGCTTGCCGTGGCTCTTGGCGAAATCCACATGCGCCTGGAGTCCGTAGGGTTCTTGCACCTGTTGGTCGAACGGCATTCCGGCCGGCTGGTCGTAGGAATCCATTCCGATGATGTCGACGGTGTCGTCACCCGGGTAGCACCGGGTCCAGGCGACCGCGTCGAGGCCGCGGTTCGGTGTGAAGTCGAACTTGAACCTCTGGCCCGGCACCGCCCGCATGGCGGTGACGACCCGGTTCCAGTAGGCCTTCCACGCCTCCGGGTCCGGCCCGCAGCGATGGGTGTAGGTGTTGCCGTTCATCTCCCAGCCGAGCACGATCACCGTGTCCGGCGCGTTCAGCCCGACCAGCCGCTCGGCCAGCCGGCGGAAGTGATGGTCGAAGGCGCCGGCCGCACCCAGCCGCAGCAGGATTCGCACTTCGCCGTCGGAGACGCCCGCCTCGTTGCGCTCCAGCATGGGGACGTTGAGGACGAGCATCCGGTCGTCCTTCTCCTTTCGCCAGTTCGCCCACGCGTCGAGGAAGCCGGGCCGGCCCTCGATGTTGCTCCACCGGTCGCCCGGCAAGTACGTGTGCCCGACGCGGAGTTCGGTGCCGCCCAGCCAGGCGCTGAGCTGGGCGATCCGGGCCACGCCCAGGGGGCCGTAGTCGAGGTAGGCGCCGAAGGCGGTGCCGGACGCGGCGGGCGAGGCCGGTGCCGCGCTCCCGCCCGGGGAGGCCGCGGCGGGGCTCTGCGGGGGGTCCGCGGCAGGGCTCTGCTCGGGGGCGGGGGCGGCGGGGCTCTGCTCGGGGGCGGGGGCGGCAGGGCTCTGCTCGGGGATGGGTACGGCGGGGCTCTGCTCGGGGATGGGGGGCGGCCCCGGGGCCGGCTCGGCGGCCGTCACGAGGGGCTCGGGGAGAGATCCGGCGGAGGGAGCGGCGGCCCGTGCCACCCCCGCGCCCGCGGCGAGTCCAGGACCGGACGCCAGCGCCGCCGTCATCGCCACCGCCGCCGTCACGACGGCGAGCCGTCGGGACGGGGCGCGTCGCTGCTGTGGGGCCATACCTGCTCCTTTCTCCACTCTCACGCGGAACCGCGTGCTGATTTCCAATGACTGACAGTTAGTCATATGTAAGTCAGATGAAAAGGAATCACGCCACCGCCGTTACGGCTTTCGAGTGCACTGATCGCCCGCACCGGTGAACCGACCCGAAGGAAAGAGCCCCGTGTCGCTGCTCGACACCCGAGTCCCCGCCGTACTGCTGCGAATCGACCGGAACCCCTTTCACCACGGAACGCTGGGCGCGGTCCGTTCCCTCGGCCGAGCCGGAGCGGACGTGCACGTGGTCGCCGAGATGACGGGGAGCCCGATCCGCAAGTCGCGCCACGTGCGGCGGCTGCACCCCCCGCCGGCGCCGGGCGCCTCCCCCGAGGAGATCGTGGCCCTGCTGCTGCGGGTGGCCGCCCGCATCGAACGGCCCGCCGTGCTGATCCCCATGGACGACGCCGGCGCCGTCGCCGTGAGTCGGCTGCGCACGGAGCTGACCCCCGCCTACCTGCTGCCCCAGCAGTCCCCGACGCTTCCCGAACGCGTCGCCGACAAAAGCGAGTTGGCGCAGATGTGCGCGGCCGCGGACGTCGCTCACCCGTGCACCTTCCTCCCGGAGAGCTCCGAGCAGGCCGTCTCCGCCGCCCGGCGGCTCGGGTTCCCGCTGGTGGCGAAGTGGAGCCGGCCCTGGCTGCTGCCCACCGGATCGGGACTGCGCAGCACGTCGGTGCTGCGCTCCGCGCAGGAGGTGCGGGAGCTGTACCTGCGGCGCGA
The DNA here is from genome assembly GCF_042889585.1 of Streptomyces sp. NPDC002566. Taxonomy (NCBI): domain Bacteria; kingdom Bacillati; phylum Actinomycetota; class Actinomycetes; order Kitasatosporales; family Streptomycetaceae; genus Streptomyces; species Streptomyces sp. NPDC002566. The sequence continues at coordinate 34,780 of NZ_JBIARD010000008.1, forward strand.
GGAGGCCGGCAGCCGGCTCCTGCTCCAGGAGTTCCTGCCGCCGGGCGACCACCGCGACTGGTTCTTCCACGGGTACGCCGACCGCTCGGGCGTGATGCGCGCCGGCGGCACGGGCCGCAAGCTGAGCGCCTGGCCGCGCGGGGCCGGTCTGACGGCGGTGGGCGAGTGGGTCCCGAACGCCACCGTGCGGGAGCAGTCCGAGCGGCTCGCCGAGCGGCTCGGCTACCGCGGCATCCTCGACCTCGACTACCGCCGCTGCGGCACGACCGGCCGCTATCACCTGCTCGACTTCAACCCGCGGCCCGGGGCGCAGTTCCGGCTCTTCACCGACACCGCCGGGCTGGACGTCGTACGCGCGCAGCACCTGGACCTGACGTACCGGCCCCTGCCGGAGGGGGAGGCGCGGCCGGGGCGGGCGTTCGTGGTGGAGAACTACGCGCCGCTGTCGGCGCTGCGCCGGGTCCGTACCGACCGGGAGCTGGCCTGGTACGCGGGGGACGACGCGGCTGCCGGCCGTGCGATGTGGGCGCTGTGGTGCGCCCATGTCACCCGGCGGCTGTGGGGGCGGCTGCGGCGTACCGGACCGGGGCCCGTGCCGGGGCCGGAAGCGGGTTTCGCTGCGGGGGCCTGTGGTGAGGTTCCTCCGCGTGTGATCCGGCGGGGGGCGGTCCGTGAGGGTTCGCCGCAGACGGGGCTGCCCGGCGTGCCGGACGCGGGCGGTCACGCCGACGACGAGAAGGCGGGGAGCTGCTGAAGCTCCCCGCCTCGCCGTACGAAAGGGTGCCGGGGGCGTCCGGCGCCCGTGCGGTCAGCGCCGGGAGGCGGCCCGGCCCCGTCGGTAGAGCAGCGCGCCCGCGGTGATCAGCGCCGCGCTCACGCCGGAAGCGGCGAGCAGACTCTCGCTGCCGGTCTCGGGCAGTTGCGGACGAGGCTCGTTGTTCTCCTCGCCGGGCGGAGTGCCGTGGTCGTCGTCACCGGGGGGCGGGGGGTCATGCGGCGTGGTGTGCCCGCCCTCCGGGGGCGTGACGGGTCCGCCGGGGGGCGGGGGCGTCGACCCGTAGCCCGAGTCGTCGTCATCGCCGTAACCGGGGCCGTCGTCACTGCCGTAACCCGAGTCGTCGTCGCTGCCGTAACCGGAGTCGTCGTCCCCGTAGCCCGGGCCGTCGTCGCTGCCGTAGCCCGAGTCGTCGTCATCGCCGTGACCGGGGCCGTCGTCACCGCCGTAACCCGGGTCGCCGTCGTTGTGACCGCCGTATCCCGGATCCTTGTCGCCGCCCTGGCCCGGGTCGCCGTAACCCGATTCGTCGTCTTCGTGATGTGAGTTTCCGTAACCCGGGTCGCCGTAGCCCGGGTCGGCGTCGTCCGAGTCCGCGTCGGCCCCGGCGGAGGTGGCCTCTTCGGCGCGGGCCGCGCCGTCGGCCGGGGCGGAAGTGCTCGCGTCCTCGGCGGTGTTCGCCTCGTCGGAGGTGTCTGCGGCGTCCGAGGTGCTCGTCTCGTCGGAGGTGTCCGCGCAGAAGTCGCCGAGGGCCTGGCCGAACGCGGCGGCGAGACCGGCCGTGTCGCCGCACAGGCTCGCCGGCAGGGTCACCGGGGACTGGACGCCGGCGCCCGACACGGCGCCGGGCGAGCCCGTGGTGGTCCCGTCCGCGGACGAGTCGGCATAGGCGGCGCCGCCGCACAGGGACAGAAGACTCGTCGCGGCGGCCGCCGCGATCATTCCCCTGGTCAGGGTCTGTCGCATCTGATCGTCTTCCTGGTGGGAGAAACGGGAAAGGCCGACCTGGAACAAGGGAGCAGTCGTCCAAGGCCGGCCTCGACCCAGCCGTCGGCTGGTGGGGGCATCGTCAGTCGTTGACGCACAGGGTGCCGAAAGCCGGGCTCAGCAGGCCGGTCGCACCGAACGTGTTCCCGCAGACGTTCGTCTGGGTGTGGAACGAGAACTGCGTCACGTTGCCGGAGAGGAACCCGGGGGAACCGATGGCCACAGCTTCGGCGGTGGAGTCCGCGAAGGCAGGGGCGGCTCCGCCCAGACCCAGAATCAGGCCCGCGACGACGGCGGCAGTCTTCTTCATGACGTTCCCTTCTGTGCGGTCATGCCTGGCGGTCGAAACCGAGCGAGCGCAGCCGGATCAGCTCGCACCATGACCTGCAGGCTGCACACGACAGATAGACGGCGGAGGAAGCCGGTGAACGGGGGTCGCAGGTCAATTCACCCGAACGCGTTCGCGGCGTTCATACGACTGGGCCCCCTGGGGAGGGAAACGATTCACGGCGAACGGACGGCGCATCGGTGGTCCGGTGTGAGCCATCGGGGTGAATCACAGCAACCAAGCCCGCCCGGCCGAGTTGACCAAGACGCTCCGGTGGACGGGGTTTTTTCAGAAGGGACAAGCAAGTGATCAAGAAGGTTCTGGCCGCCGTCACGGTCGCCGCCTCCGCCATGGGCGCCTCCGTCGCGGTCGCGGCCCCGGCGCTCGCCATCGGCAACGACAGCGGCACCACGTCCGCCAGCGGCAACGGCGCCTCCCAGGTGTTCGGCAACTCGGCCACCTACGGCAACATGAGCCCGCAGATGGCGCTCGTCCAGGGCTCCTTCAACAAGCCCTGCATCGGTCTGCCGGCCAAGCTCAACACCCAGGCGGTGACCACGGTGATCGGTGCCCAGGACGTCCCGATCCTCTCCGCCCCGCAGAACCAGCAGTGCGTCGAGAACTCCACCCAGGCCAAGGGCGACGAGCCGCTGTCGCACATCCTGGACGACCTCGCGCTCTTCTCGGGCAACGGCTTGGGGAACGAGTGACGGTCTGACCGTACGACCGACGAGGTGAACGGGCTCGTCCTCCGAGCCCTCGGGGCCGTTTCCGGGCCCCGGCAGCGGGCCGCCGATCGACCGGCGGCCCGCTGCTTCGTGTGCGCGCTCGCGTCGGTGAGGGGCGCATGCGCGGGTACGCCGATGCGCTGGGCCGATCGGGGCACAGCACGCAACCCGGGCCGGTGTCCCGACGTTGACCAGCACGCAACTCCTCACCGGAGTCCGCTTTTCGAAGGGAACGAACATGAAGAAGCTGTGGGCAACCGCGGCTGTCGCCGCCTCGCTCGCCGGATTCACGGCGGTGACCGCCCCCCAGGCTCTCGCCATCGGTGACGACAGCGGCACCACCTCGGCCAGCGGCAACGGCGCCAGGTCGGAGTTCGGCAACTCGTCCACGTCCGGCGACATGAGCCCGCAGCTCTCGCTGGTCCAGGGCTCGCTGAACAAGCCGTGCCTCGGCATTCCCGTGAAGGTCAACACTCAGGGCGCCAGCCCCGTCGCCCTGCAGGACGTCCCGATCCTCTCGGCCCCGCAGAACCAGCAGTGCGTCGAGAACTCCACCCAGGCCAAGGGCGACGAGCCGCTGTCGCACATCCTGGACGACATCTCGCTCCTGACCGGCAACGGTGCGCGCAACGGCTGAGCCCCTTCGGCGCCGCGACGGCGGGTCACCGGTCCTCCGGTGGCCCGCCGTTCCCGTGCGCCCCGACGTGCCGAGCCGCGGCGTCCGTCGCGGGCCACAGCGTCAGCCGCGGAGCCTGCTCGCCTCGCCGATGGCCTTGGCGAGGGCCCGTACTTCCTCGTCCTCCGTCTTCTTCGCGAGGCCGTCGGCGCGCTCCTTCAGCCGGCTCAAGGGAGGGGAGTCCGGCAAGACACCGCTCCCGCCGACTCCTTGACGCAGGAGGTCGGCGAAGTAGGCGGCGGTCACGGTGATTTGGAAGCGAGTGGGGGCGTCGGCAAGGGAGTCGTGCAGGGCGGCGGTCTCCAGGCGGCCCGAGGTCTCGTGCGGGGCGCGCGTGGCGGGGTCGAGCCAGCGGACGGTGGCCGTGGCGAGGCGGCCCCGCGCGCCCGGCGCAGTGCGGACGGCGTAGAGGGCGGTGACCGTGTGGCCGGGTCCGACCTCGCCGCCGTCGACACGGTCGTCGCGGAAGTCCTCGTCGGTGACCCGGCGGTTGTCGTAGCCGACGAGCCGGAACTCCTCGACCGTGTGCGGGTCGAAGGCGACCTGCGCCTTGGCGTCACGGGCGGTGAGGTCCACGTTCCGCGGCAGTTGCTCGGCGAAGACCTTCTCGGCGTCCTTCTCGTCCGACACGTAGACGGTGTGGCCGTCGCCCTTGTCGGCGAGACGTTCCATGAGGGCGTCGCCGTAGTCGCTGCCGACACCGACGCCGAACAGCGTGACGCCGTGCTCGCGACGGGCCGTGGAGACGCGTTCCAGGATGGAATCGGCGTCGGTGTCACCGGTGTTGGCGAGGGCGTCGGAGACGAGGACGACCCGGTTGGCGGCGCCCTCGCGCAGACCCTCGACCGCGGTGGCGTAGCCGGTCTCGACGCCCGCGCCGAGGTTGGTCGAGTCGGCGGGCTCCAGGCTGTCGATGGCGTCGTGCACGCGGGCGCGGTCACCCGCGTCGCCGAGCCGGGTCATCGGCAGGACGGTCTCGGCCTCCTCGCTGAAGGTGACGAGGGCGACGGAGTCGTCGTCGCGCAGGCGGTCGGTCATGGTGCCGAGGGCCCGCTGGGCGAGGTCGAGGCGTCCGGGTTCGGCCATCGAGCCGGAGATGTCGATGACGAAGGTGAGGGCGGCGGGCGGGCGTTCGCCCGTGCTGCTCGCGGTGCGGGTGGCCAGGCCGACACGGACCAGGGACCAGTCGTCCTCGCCGGTGCGGGCGCCGTCGACGGTCACGGAGAAGCCGTCGCCGTCGGGGCGTTCGTAGTCCTGGCGGAAGCTGTTGACGAACTCCTCCGGGCGGATCGTCGACGGCTCGGGCAGGTCGCCGTCGGCGAGGGCGCGGCGCGCGTAGCCGTAGGAGGCGGTGTCGACGTCGAGGGCGAAGGTGGACAGGCGGCCGGCGGACGGGTCGTCTCCCCGGGCGGTGCCGTCGCCCTCCGGGCGGGGCGCGCCCGGGGCCGGGAAGCCGCCGCCGTGGTCGGCCCGTTGGGCGCCGCCCCGGTCCGAGGCGCCCGAGCCGCCCGCGGCGCAGCCGGTGAGCAGCGCCAGCGCGGCGGCCGCGCCGGCGAGCAGTCGTCGCGTCCGGTGGTGGTCCATCTCCCGTGCCCCCTTGGTCCGTTGACGTCGCCGTACGTGACTGTGACGGCGCGGGAGCCCGGAACGTGCGTCACGGGGCGTTGCGGAAGGGTCTCGAAGAGGGCACGGTGACCGCCCGTCGAGACCGGCGGGTGATCTTCCGTTGACCTAGGAGACGACGTCCTTGCGGGCGAAACCCCTGAAGGCCAGGGCGAACAGCACGAGCGCGTACGTTATCGACAGGGACATGCCCTGGATCATGTCGGTCCAGTCGAGCTGGGGCCGTACGGCGTCGAGCCAGGCGTACTGCCAGTGCGCGGGCAGGAAGTGGCGCCAGTCGCCGAGGGCCGTCACCTCGTCGAGGACGTTGCCGACGATGGTCAGCCCGACCGCGCCGCCGACCGCGCCGAGCGGGGCGTCGGTCTTGGTGGAGAGCCAGAACGCGAGGGCGGCGGTGACCAGTTGGGACACGAAGATGTACGCCACGGTGACGGCCAGGCGCTGGGCGGCGGTGCCCGCGGGCATCGAGCCGCCGGTGGGCAGTTCCAGCGGGCCCCAGCCGTAGGCGGCCGTGCCGACGGCGAGGGCGACCACGGGCAGCAGCACCATCGCCACCAGGCTGAGGCCGAGCCCGACGACGAGCTTGGACCACAGCAGGCGGGCGCGGGGCACGGGGGCGGCGAGCAGATAGCGCAGCGAGGACCAGCCGGCCTCGGAGGCGACGGTGTCGCCGCAGAACAGCGCGACGGGGATGACCAGCAGGAAGCCCGCCGCGGCGAACAGGTTCACCGCGGCGAAGTTGGTGCCGGACAGCGTCGCCGTGTCCATCAGGTTGACGCGGTTGTTGCCGGAGCCGGGGCCGCCGCCCACCTGGAAGGCGACGAGCAGCACGAACGGCAGGGCGAACAGGACGCCGCCCATGACCATGGTGCGGCGCCGCTTGAGCTGGCGGACCAGCTCGACCCGGAGGGGCAGCGTGCGTCCGGCGCGGTAGCCGTCGGCGACCTCGACGGGCTCGGCGCGGTCGGTCACCGTGCTCATCTTCAGTCTCCGATCAGGGTGAGGAAGGCGTCTTCGAGGCGGCGGTGCGGGCCGACCGACTCCACCGGCACCTCCAGGCGCACGAGTTCGGCGACCAGGCCCGACGCGCTGCCGCCGGCGTCGAGGCGGACCAGCAGTCCGGCGTCGGCGCGGACGGCCGAGGCCACGCCGGGCAGCGCCGCGACCTTGTCGACGACCGGGTCGTCCACGGGCGTCGCCGTGCCGACGAGGAGGGTGTCGCCGGAGCCGACGATCTCGGCGACCGGGCCGGCCTGGACGAGCTGCCCATGGTCCATGACGACCAGGTGCGTGCAGGACTGCTCCACCTCGGACAGAAGATGGCTGGAGACGATCACCGTGCGGCCGGCCGCCGCGTAGCGGATCATCACCTCGCGCATCTCGCGGATCTGGGGCGGGTCGAGTCCGTTGGTCGGCTCGTCGAGGATGAGCAGGTCGGGCAGGCCCAGCATGGCCTGGGCGATGGCGAGGCGCTGGCGCATGCCCTGGGAGTACGTGCGCACCGCGCGGGCGAGGGCGTCGCCGAGGCCCGCGATCTCCAGGGCCTCCTCCAGGTGGGCGTCCTGCGGCGGGCGGCCGGTGGCCCGCCAGTACAGGTCGAGGTTCTCGCGGCCGGTGAGGTGCGGGAGGAAGCCCGCGCCCTCGACGAACGCGCCGACCCGGGACAGGACAGGAGCGCCGGGCGCGATGGCGTGCCCGAAGACGCGGATCTCGCCGCCGTCCGGCCTGATGAGCCCCATCAGCATGCGCAGGGTGGTCGTCTTGCCGGCGCCGTTGGGGCCGAGCAGTCCGAGCACCTGGCCCTTCTCGACGCGGAAGGACAGGTCCTTGACGGCGTAGCGGTCGGCCGCCTTGGCGTACCGCTTGCTCAGGCCGGTGATCTGGAGGGGCACGTCGGCCAGCGCCGGGTCCGCCGGGGCGGGCGCGGCGGTGCGGCGGCGGGCGGTCAGCAGTAGGGCGAGGGCGACGCCCGCGCCGGCGAGCGGCAGCCACCACACCCATGCAGGCAGCGCGGGCGGGACGTCGGACCGGCTGAGGGCGGTCGGCACCGTCAGGTCGCTCTTCAGGGAGACGGTGTACGTCGCCGGGGCCGCCGGGGAGGCGTAGCCGAGGTCGGTGGAGGCGAGGACGAGGCGCAGGCGGTGGCCGTCGTCCACCTCGTGGTCGATCGCGGGCAGGGTGAGCGTGACGTCCTTGCCGGTCTTGGCGCCCGTGACGCGGACGGGCTGCACCAGCTGGGACGGCAGCACCTGCTGCCGCTGACCGCCGGGGCCGACGTCGTACACCTTGGCGAAGAGCACGGCGTCGTCGGCCGTCGACTTCACGTGGACGGTGACCTCGGGCGAGCCGGTGATGCGGACGTCGTCGCGGAAGGGCGCCGACTCGAAGGCGGCGAACTGGCCGGGGAAGTCGAGGGAGACGCCGACTCCGAGGGAGGACAGCTGGGAGAGGCCGCTGCCCGCGCCGAGGCCGGGCAGGGCCGACACGGCGGGCGGGGAGGCGCCGGCCGGGTTGTCGACGCGCTGCTCGCGTCCGCTGAGCGGGACCTGGCGGGGTTTGCCGTCCAGGCCGGGGTAGCTGTCGGCGCTCACTCCGCGCAGACGGGGTTCGCCGTCGCCGGTGCCGGTGCCGGTGCCGAGGGTGCGGGTGACGCGGAAGGCAGGGCCCGTGTCGGCGCTCTTGTCGTCCTTGAGGTACCGGTCGAACCAGTCGGTGACGCGGGCTTGGACGCGCCCGCTCTCCATGTCCCCGCCGTCGTGACCGCCCGCGATCCAGTCGACGTCGACGGGGGCGCCGTTGGCCTTGATCGCCTTCGCGGCGGCGTCGGACTGGGCGAGCGTGAAGAGGGAGTCGGTCTGCCCCTGGAAGAGGAGGGTGGGCACCTTGATGCGGTCGCCGACGGCGGACGGCGAACGCTCTTCGAGCAGTCGGCGTGCGGCCTCGTCCGGGACGCCCGACTCGGCGACCCGCTGGTACATCGCGCACAGCGCGGGCTCGAACCGGTCGCAGCCCCCGCCGCTGTTGAAGAACACGCCGGCCCACAGCTTCTTGAACACGCCGTCGGGGAACAGGGCGTCGGCGAGGTTCCAGTAGGTGATCGACGGGGCGATGGCGTCGACCCGGCTGTCGTGTCCGGCGGCCAGCAGCGAGACGGCGCCGCCGTAGGAACCGCCGGCCATGCCGACGCGGGGGTCGCCCGCCTTGTCGAGCCGCACCTGCGGCTGCTTGGCCAGCCAGTCGATCAGCTTCGAGACGTCGGCGACCTCGGCCTTCGGGTCGTTGATCCCGATCCGCCCGGTGGACCTGCCGAACCCGCGCGCGGACCAGGTCAGCACGGCGTACCCGTCGCGCGCGAGATCCTCGGCCTGCCGCCGCACGTCGTCCTTGCTGCCCCCGAAGCCGTGCGCGAGCAGCACGGCGGGCCGACGGCCGTCGCCGCCTGCGGTGAAGTACGAGGTGTCGAGCCGGACTCCGCCGCCCATGTCCATGACCTGCTCGGCCCGCCGCACCTTCGGCGGGTCGTCGTCGGCGACGGCCGTCCAGGTCCCCGCACCGACGAGCACGACGACGGCGGCGGCGGCGCCGACGAGCGCACGCCGGGACCGCCCGAGCAGTCGAAGATCCATGCTTCAACGGTACGGGGTCAACCTGTCGGAGAGTTGTCACCCGAAGACCGAAGCCGGGGTGCTCCTGAAGGCGGACACGGCTGCTCCGGCATACCGCGGACGCGGTATGCCGGAGCAGCCGTGCGGTCGGGCGTCAGTGGTTGCGGGGGAAGCCCAGGTCGACGCCGGCCGGGGCGTCGGCCGGGTCGGGCCAGCGGGTCGTGACGACCTTGCCCCGGGTGTAGAAGTGGGTGCCGTCGTTGCCGTAGATGTGGTGGTCCCCGAAGAGGGAGTCCTTCCAGCCGCCGAAGCTGTGGTAGCCGACGGGGACCGGGATCGGGACGTTGACCCCGACCATGCCGGCCTCGATCTCCAGCTGGAAGCGGCGGGCCGCGCCGCCGTCGCGGGTGAAGATCGCGGTGCCGTTGCCGAAGGGGGAGCTGTTGATCAGCGCGACGCCCTCCTCGTAGGTGTCGACGCGCAGCACGCACAGCACCGGGCCGAAGATCTCGTCCTGGTAGGCCTTCGCCGACGTGGGCACCTTGTCGAGGAGCGAGATGCCGATCCAGTGGCCGTCCTCGTGGCCCTCCACGGTGAAGCCGGTGCCGTCGAGGACGACCTCCGAGCCCTCGGCCGCCGCGCCCGTGACGTAGGACGCCACCTTGTCGCGGTGGGCCGCGGTGATCAGGGGGCCCATCTCCGACGTGGGGTCGTCGCCGGGGCCGATCTTGATCTTCTCGGCGCGTTCGCGGATCTTCTCGACCAGTTCGTCGCCGACGGCGCCGACGGCGACGACCGCGGAGATCGCCATGCAGCGCTCGCCCGCCGAGCCGTACGCGGCGGACACCGCGGCGTCGGCCGCCGCGTCGAGGTCCGCGTCCGGCAGCACCAGCATGTGGTTCTTCGCGCCGCCGAGAGCCTGGACGCGCTTGCCGTTGGCGGAGGCGGTGGTGTGGATGTAGCGGGCGATGGGGGTGGAGCCGACGAAGGAGACCGCCTTGACGTCCGGGTGCTCCAGGAGGCGGTCGACGGCGACCTTGTCGCCGTGGACGATGTTGAAGACGCCGTCGGGCAGCCCGGCCTCCGACAGGAGCTCGGCGAGCTTCAGCGACGCCGACGGGTCCTTCTCGCTCGGCTTCAGCACGAAGGTGTTGCCGGTCGCGATGGCGATCGGGAACATCCACATCGGGACCATAGCCGGGAAGTTGAACGGCGTGATGCCGGCGACCACGCCCAGCGGCTGGCGGATGGAGGACACGTCCACGCGGCTCGCGACCTGCGTCGACAGCTCGCCCTTCAGCTGCACGCTGATGCCGCACGCCAGGTCGACGATCTCCAGGCCGCGGGCGACCTCGCCCAGCGCGTCGGAGTGCACCTTGCCGTGCTCGGCGGTGATCAGCTCCGCGATCTCGTCGCGGTGCTCGTCCAGCAGCGCGCGGAACTTGAACAGGATCGACGTGCGCTGCGCCAGCGAGGACTGGCCCCAGGTGGCGTAGGCGTCCTTGGCGGCGGCGACGGCCGCGTCCACCTCGTCCACCGTCGCGAACGCGACCTTCGTGGTGACCGCGCCGGTGGCCGGGTCGGTGACCGGCCCGTACGTACCCGACGCGCCCTCGACGGTCTTGCCGCCGATCCAGTGGTTGACGATCTTCGTCATGACCGAGTGCTCCTTCACAGATGGCGGCGTCGGGTTGAGACGTGCCGTTCGTACAGCTCACGGGCCTTGACCGCCGACGGGCGGGTCGCGGTCTCGGCCACGGGTACATCCCACCAGGCCTGCGCCGGAGGCGGGCCCGACACTGTGTCTGCCGTTTGGGTCTCGACGTAGACACAAGTGGGAGTGTCGGCGGCGCGCGCCTCGGCGAGCGCCTCGCGCAGGTCGCGGACGGTCTTCGCGCGCAGCACCCGCATGCCCAGGCTGGCCACGTTCGCGGCCAGATCGACGGGCAGCGGCGCGCCGGTGAACGTGCCGTCCTCGGAGGTGAACCGGTACGCGGTGCCGAACCGCTCACCGCCCACCGACTCCGAAAGACCGCCGATCGAGGCGTACCCGTGGTTCTGCACGAGGATCATCTTGATCGCGATCCCCTCCTGCACCGCCGTGACGATCTCCGTCGGCATCATCAGGTACGTGCCGTCGCCGACCAGCGCCCAGACGTTGCGCTCGGGAGCCGCGAGCTTCACACCGATCGCGGCGGGGATCTCGTAGCCCATGCAGGAGTAGCCGTACTCCAGGTGGTACTGGTCCCGCGAGCGCGCCCGCCACAGTTTGTGCAGGTCGCCGGGGAGCGAACCGGCCGCGTTGATGATCACGTCCGACTCGTCGACGAGGGCGTCCAGCGCGCCGAGGACCTGCGGCTGCGTCGGGCGTACGTCCTGCTCCTCGGCCTCGTAGCAGGCGTCGACGCGCTGCTCCCAGCGCTCCTTGTCCTCGGTGTACTGGGTGACGTACTCCTCCGCGACCCGGTGGCCGTGCGTCAGCAGCGCCGCGGTCAGCTCCTCAAGGCCGCTGCGGGCGTCCGCGACCAGCGGGAGCCCGGCGAGCTTGTGGCCGTCGTAGGGGGCGATGTTGAGGTTGAGGAAGCGGACGCCGTCGGCGGCGAAGAGGGTGTTGGAGGCGGTGGTGAAGTCGCTGTACCGGGTGCCCACGCCGATGACCAGGTCGGCCGTGCGGGCCAGTTCGTCGGCGGTCGCGGTGCCGGTGTGGCCGACGCCGCCGACGTCCTGCGGGTGGTCGTGGCGCAGGGAGCCCTTGCCGGCCTGGGTGGAGGCGACCGGGATGCCGGTGGCGCCGGCGAACTCGGCGAGGGCCTCCTCGGCGCGGCTGTGGTGGACGCCGCCGCCCGCGACGAGCAGCGGCCGCCGGGCCGACCTGATCGCGCGGACCGCTTCGGCGAGTTCGGCCGGATCGGCCCCCGGGCGTCGTACGGCCCAGGTGCGCTCGGCGAAGAACTCCTCCGGCCAGTCGTAGGCCTCGGCCTGGACGTCCTGGGGCAGGGCGAGGGTCACCGCGCCCGTCTCCACGGGGTCGGTGAGCACGCGCATCGCCTGGAGGGCGGCCGGGATCAGGGCCTCGGGGCGGGTGATCCGGTCGAAGTACCTGGACACCGGCCGCAGGCAGTCGTTGACGGACACATCGCCCGCGTAGGGGACTTCGAGCTGCTGGAGCACCGGGTCCGCGGGCCGCGTGGCGAAGACGTCGCCGGGCAGGAGGAGGACCGGGAGGTGGTTGATCGTGGCGAGCGCGGCGCCGGTGACCAGGTTGGTCGCGCCGGGGCCGATGGACGTCGTCACGGCGTGCGTGGACAGCCGGCCCGACTGGCGGGCGTAACCGACGGCCGCGTGGACCATCGACTGCTCGTTGCGCCCCTGGTGGAAGGGCATGTCGTCGGCGTACTCGACGAGCGCCTGGCCGAGGCCGGCGACGTTGCCGTGGCCGAAGATGCCCCAGGTCGCGCCGATCAGCCGCTGCCGTACGCCGTCGCGCTCGGTGTGCTGCGCGGCGAGGAAGCGCACCAGCGCCTGGGCCACGGTGAGCCTGGTGGTCATCGGTAACCCCCTTCTACGTGGTCCGGGTGGAAGCAGATCCGCCACTCCCGGGTCTCGCCCGGGCCCGCCATGACGTTCAGGTAGTACATGGCGTGGCCGGGCTGGGCGATCGACGGGCCGTGCCATCCGTCGGGGACGAGGACGGCGTCGCCGGAGCGGACCTCGGCGAGGACGTCGGCGCCGCCCTCCCGCGAGGGGGAAACCCGCTGGTAGCCGAAGCCGCCGGGGCCGTCGATCTCGAAGTAGTAGATCTCCTCGAGCTCCGCCTCCTCGCCCGGCCGGTGCTCGTCGTGCTTGTGCGGCGGGTACGAGGACCAGTGGCCGCCGGGGGTGATGACCTCGACGGCGATCAGCTTGTCGCAGTCGAAGGCGTCGGCGGAGGCGAAGTTGCGCACCAGACGGGCGCAGTCGCCGCTGCCGCGCTCTTCGACGGGGACCTCCGGCGCGGGGCCGTAGCGGGCGGGGAGTCGTCGCTCGCACTTCGCTCCTGCCAGGGCGAAGCGGCCTCCCGCGCCGGAGGCGATCTGGACCCGGGCGTCGCGGGGAACGTACGCGAAGTCGGAGACCGACGCGAACACGCTTTCCCTGCCCAGGAGTTGGAACTCGTTCTGGTCCGTGCGCACCGTACATCCGCCTTCGAGGGGGAGGACGATCCACTCGCTGTCGCCGGTGGCGAAGTCGTGCGTGCCGTCCGGCTCCAACTCGACGATCCGCAGACCGCTGTGGGTCCAGCCGGCCCGCTCGGGGTCGATGGCGAGGGAGTAAGTGCCGTCGGCCGTCGCGCCCTTGGGGACGTACAGGTCTTCGTGCTCGGTCATGCCACCCTCACAGCAGTCCTACGGCGGTGTCCACGGCGGCGGCGACGTCCCCGTCCGCCGGGTACAGCAGGGAACGGCCGACGACCAGCCCCCGGACGGTGGGCAGTCGCAGCGCCCCCCGCCACTTCTCGTACGCGGCCTCCTGGTCCTCGACGGAGCCGCCGACCTCGCCGCCGAGGAGCACGGCGGGGAGGGTGGAGGTCTCCATGACCTCGGCCATGTCGTCGGGGTTGTCGGTGACCGGCACCTTCAGCCAGGTGTAGGCCGAACTGCCGCCCAGGCCCGAGGCGATGGCGATGGACTTGGTGACGGCCTCGGGCGAGAGGTCGTTCCTCAGCGTGCCGTCGGGGGTGCGGCGGCTGATGAACGGCTCGACGAACAGGGGCAGTCGGCGAGCCGCCATGTCGTCGATCGCACGGGCCGTGGCCTCCAGGGTGGTGAGGGAGCCCGGGTCGTCGTAGTCGATGCGCAGCAGCAGCTTGCCCGCGTCGAAGTTCAGGCGCTCGATGTCCTCGGCGCGGTGGCCGGTGAAGCGGTCGTCGAGTTCGAAGACCGCGCCCTGCAGGCCGCCCCGGTTCATCGAGCCCATGACGACCTTGCCGTCGAGGGCGCCGAGGAGGAGCAGGTCGTCGAGGATGTCGGCGGTCGCGAGGACGCCGTCGACGCCGGGGCGGCTCAGTGCGAGGCACAGGCGTTCGAGCAGGTCGGCGCGGTTGGCCATGGCGAGCCTGTCGCCGCCCGCGCTGAGCGCGCCGCGGGCCGGGTGGTCGGCGGCGACGATCATCAGCCGGCCCGAGTCGGCGATCAGCGGGCGGCGGGGGCGGCGGGCGGCGGCCTCGGCGATCGCCTCGGGGTGGTGGGTGCGCAGGCGGACGAGCTCGGAGACGTCGACCTTGGGGAGGGTCGTGGTGGCGGGGGTGCTGTCGTGGTGGGCCGGGCTCCGGGGCGCCGGCGGGACGGCTTCTTCCCTGTGGTCCGCCCTCACCGCACCGCTCCGGCGGTGAGCGCGGCCTCGACCTCGGCCGGGGTCGGCATCGCGGAGGAGCACTCCAGCCGGGAGGCGACGATGGCGCCGGCGGCATTGGCGTGCCGCATGGTCGTCTCCAGGTCCCAGCCGGCGAGCAGCCCGCGGCACAGGGAGCCGCCGAAGGCGTCGCCCGCGCCGAGGCCGTTCAGGACGTCGACGGGCAGCGGCGGCACCTCGGCCGACTCGCCGTGGCTGTTGACGGCGAGCACGCCCTTGGGTCCCTGCTTGACGACGGCCAGCTCCACTCCGGCGTCCAGCAGTGCCCGCGCCGCCGCGTGCGGTTCGCGCACCCCGGTGGCGATCTCCACCTCGTCCAGGTTGCCGACGGCGACCGTGGTGTGCTTGAGGGCCTCGGCGTAGAAGGGGCGGGCCGCGTCGGGGTCGGTCCAGAACATGGGGCGCCAGTCGAGGTCGAACACCGTGGTGCCGGCCTTCGCGCGGTGCGCGAGGGCCGCCAGCGTCGCCGTGCGGCTGGGCTCCTCGCTCAGGCCGGTGCCGGTGACCCAGAAGACACGGGCGTCGCGGACGGCGTCCAGGTCGAGCTCGTGGGCGTCGATCTCCAGGTCGGGCGCCTTGGGACGGCGGTAGAAGTAGAGCGGGAAGTCGTCCGGCGGGAAGATCTCGCAGAAGGTCAGCGGCGTCGCGAGCCCGGGGACCGAGGTGACCCAGCGGTCGTCGACGCCGAAGCCGCGCAGCGCCTCGTGCAGGTAGACGCCGAACGGGTCGTCGCCGGTGCGGGTGATCACCGCGGTGTCCAGGCCGAGGCGGGCCGCGGCGACGGCGACGTTCGCGGCCGAGCCGCCGAGGAACTTCCCGAAGGACGTGACCTGCGGGAGCGGCACGCCCGTCTGCAGCGGGTACAGGTCCACCCCGATCCGCCCCATGGTGATCAGGTCGTACGCCATCGAGTTCCCTTCGTGTCGGCCCACACCCGTGCCGGCCCTCACCCGTGCCGGGTGCGTCGCCGGATGCGCCGCCGTGTCGGCTCTCCACGGCTTTCTAGTCCCGCACGGTGCGCCCTGTCAATGTTTTGTCCAGACATTCGGACCAGGGCCTTGACACCTCCGGCGGCGGGACTTCACGCTGACGGCCATGACGTCGTTGTCACCTCAGCCCTCGCCCCAGTCCGCCGCTCCCGGCGCGTCCCGTATCCGGATCGGTTCGGCCCCCGACAGCTGGGGCGTCTGGTTCCCGGACGACCCGCAGCAGGTGCCCTGGCGGCGCTTCCTCGACGAGGTCGCGCAGTCCGGCTACGAATGGATCGAGCTGGGCCCCTACGGGTACCTGCCGACCGACCCGGCCGTCCTCACCGAGGAGACCGCCAGGCGTGGCCTGAAGGTGTCGGCCGGCACGGTCTTCACCGGGCTGCACCACGGCGAGGCCGTCTGGGAGAAGACCTGGGCGCACGTCGCGGACAACGCGGTGCTCGCACAGGCCATGGGCGCCTCCCACCTGGTCGTCATCCCGTCCTTCTGGCGGGACGACAAGACCGGCGAGGTACTGGAGCCGGACACGCTGACGCCCGAGCAGTGGCGCAACCTGACCTCGCTGACCGAGCGGCTGGGCAAGGAGGTGCGGGAGCGGTACGGGTTGCGGATCGTCGTCCACCCGCACGCCGACACCCACATCGACAGCGAGGAGAACGTCGTCCGCTTCCTCGACGGCACCGACTCCGACCTGGTGTCCCTCTGCCTCGACACCGGGCATTACGCGTACTGCGGCGGCGACAGCGTCAAGCTGATCGAGACCTACGGGGAGCGGATCGGCTACCTGCACCTCAAGCAGGTGGACCCGGAGATCCTCGCGGACGTGCGGGCGAAGGGCACGCCGTTCGGCCCCGCCGTCGCACAGGGCGTGATGTGCGAGCCGCCGTCCGGGGTGCCGGCGCTGGGTCCCGTGCTGGAGGCGGCGCGGAAGCTCGACGTCGACCTGTTCGCGATCGTCGAGCAGGACATGTACCCCTGCGAGCCGGACGCCCCGCTGCCGATCGCTCAGCGGACCCGGGCGTTCCTGCGGTCTTGCGGGGCCTGAGGGGGCCTCCGGCGGTTGGGGCGGGCGCCTGAGGGTCTGCCGGGGGCGGTTGTCGGGCGGGTGCGGATTGTCGGGGGCTTGTCGCGCAGTTCCCCGCGCCCCTGTCGCCCGCGCCCTCTGTTACAAAGTCACGCATGTCTGCGTTTGACGGGTGGGGTGTCACAGGGCGCCCACAGCTGTAGCCGTACCGTCACCGTGTGTCGTTGGGCGGGCGATGGCTTGGTGATCGTCAGTGCAGTGCCGGGCTCCCCCGGGTGGCCTTCCGGCCGCCGCCCCGGCGCGCGCAGGGAGGTGCGACCCATGACCGACCGACGGCTGTGGTCCTACAAGGAGATCGCGGCGCACATCAGCGTGCAGCCCGACACCGTGCGGTCCTACCGCAAACACGGGCTGCTGCCCGCGCCCGACCATGTGGAGGGCGGTAAACCGTTCTGGTACGCGGACACCGTCCGGGCCTGGGTCGCGTCCCGGCCCGGCAATCGCGGTCGCGGCCAGGGCTGACGGCGGAAAAAGCGTTCTGTGCCCCGCCTCCGGGTGGGGCACAGTGCTGCCCATGGACTTCACCGTCAAGCCGACTCTCACCGGCGAGAAGACCGTGCTGCGGCCCTTCACCGAGGCCGACGCGGAGACCATGTGGGAGATCATCGGCGACCCCGAGGTGGTCCGCTTCACCTTCCCGGCGAGTGGCGACCTCACCCTGGACCGCGTGCGTTCCTGGTACGCCACCCGCTCCGCCCAGCCCGACCGGCTCGACCTCGCCGTCACCGACCGCGCGAGCGGACTCCTCGTCGGCGAGGTCGTCCTGCACGACTGGGAGCCGGACGCCCGCGCCTGCACCTTCCGCACGCTGATCGGTCCCGAGGGGCGCGGCCGGGGTCTCGGCACCGAGGCGACCCGGCTCATCGTCGGGCACGCCTTCGAGCGACTGGGGCTGCACCGGGTGCAGTTGGAACTGTACGGCGACAACGCGCGCGCCCGGCGGGTCTACGAGAAGGTCGGCTTCACGGTCGAGGGCGTGCGGCGGGAAGCCGCGTTCCGGGGCGGGAAGTGGGTGGACGAGGTGCTGATGGCGCTCCTGGACCGGGAGTGGGCCGCCCTCACCGCCACGGCTCGATGACCGTCACCCCCGCTCCCGGCGCCGTCCCCAGCGCGGCCAGCGCCTCCGGTACGGCGTCCAGCGCGATCGTCGACGTCACCAGCAGGTCGGGGCGCAGCACCCCGGCCCGGACCAGTTCCAGCATCTCCGGGTAGGCGTGGGCGGCCATACCGTGGCTCCCGAGGAGTTCCAGCTCCAGGGCGACGGCTCGGGCCAGCGGGACGGGGGTCGTGCCGTCCGCCGAGGGCAGCAGGCCGACCTGGACGTGCCGGCCGCGGCGGCGCAGGCCGTTCACCGACGCGGCGCAGGTGGCGGGCGAGCCGAGCGCGTCCAGGGAGAGGTGGGCGCCGCCGCCGGTCAGCTCGTGGATCACGGAGGCGGTGTCCGGTGTCTCCCGCGCGTCCACGCACACGGTCGCGCCGAACCGCCGCGCCAGTTCCAGGGCCTGCGGGGAGACGTCCACGGCGACCGTCCTCGCACCGCAGGCCGCGGCGATCATCACCGCCGACAGGCCCACTCCGCCGCAGCCGTGCACGGCCACCCACTCCCCCGCCGCCACCCGGCCCTGCCGCACGACCGCCCGGAACGCGGTCGCGAACCGGCAGCCGAGCGAGGCCGCGGTGGCGTACGACAGCTCGTCGGGGATCGCGACCAGGTTCACGTCGGCGTGGTCCAGGGCCACGTACTGGGCGAAGGAGCCCCAGTGGGTGAAGCCGGGCTGGGTCTGGCGCTCGCACACCTGGTGGTCGCCCGCCGCGCAGGACGGGCAGGTGCCGCAGCCGCACACGAACGGCACGGTCACCCGGTCCCCGGGGCGCCGGCGGGTGACCCGGTCGCCCACCTCCTCGACGACTCCCGCGAGTTCATGACCGGGGACGTGCGGCAAGGTGATGTCGGGGTCGTGGCCCATCCAACCGTGCCAGTCGCTGCGGCACAGGCCGGTGGCCTCCACGCGCACGACCACTCCGTGCGGGGCGGGCCTCGGGTCGGCCACCTCCCGCACCTCGGCCGGCTCGCCGTACCGCTCGAACACCACAGCCCGCATGCGCCCTCACCCTCGCTTTCTCCGTCGCCCTGGCCGCCCGCGGCACCCGGGACCAACGGGCTCGCCCCGGACCACAGGGACCACAGGGACCTCCGCGAACGCTAGCCGCGCGCCCCCACGGTGTCGTGCTCGGGTGAGGTCTCGGCGGCCGGGGCCGGGGCCGGGCCTCCTCCCTCGCTGACGCCGAAGCGGGCGTGGAACCGGCGCAGGGGGGCCGGCGCCCACCAGGTGGCCCTGCCGGTGAGCCGCATGATCGCCGGCACCAGGAGGCTGCGGACGACCATCGCGTCCATCAGGACCGCCAGTGCGATGCCCAGGCCGAGCATCTTGGTGTTGGTCACGCGCGAGGTGCCTATCGCGACCATCACCACGGCCAGGATGACGGCCGCCGCGGTGATCAGACCGCCCGTGCGCTGGAGGCCCAGGCGGACCGCCCCTTCGTGGTCCCCGGTGTGGTCGTACTCCTCCTTGATCCGCGAGAGCAGGAAGACGCCGTAGTCCATGGAGAGGCCGAAGGCGACGCAAAACATCAGGACGGGCAGGGTCGTCTCGATGGAGCCGGGGCTGGTGAAGCCCAAGAGGCCGGAGAGGTGGCCGTCCTGGAAGACCCAGACGACCGCGCCGAACATCGCCGTCAGGCTGAGCGCGTTGAGCAGGACCGCCTGGAGCGGTATGAGCACGCTGCCCGTGAGCAGGAAGACCAGCAGCAGGGTGACGATCGCGATGACGGCCAGCGCCCAGGGGAGCCGCTCGGCGATCGCGTGCTTGGAGTCGACCAGTACGGCCGCCGTGCCGGTCACCTTGACGTCGAAGGGTGCGTCGAGCGCCCGCAGGTCGCCGACCAGGCGCTGGGCGGAGTCGCCCACGGCCTCGCCCTCGGGCTGCACCGTGAAGTAGGCGGTGTCGCCCTTCACCAACGGGCCGTCCACCCGGGACACTTCGGGCAGGCCGGCGACGCGCTGCCCGTACTCCGCGTACTGGGACGCGCTCGCCTTGCCCTCGGCGAGGACTTCCAGCGCGCCGCCGGGGCTGCCCGGGAAGCCGTCCCGGATGTGCTGCTGCACGACGTGGGACTCGGCGGAGGCGGGCAGTTGGCGGTCGTCGGCGGTGCCGAACTTGACGCCCAGGAAGGGCAGGCCGAGGAGGACCAGGACGGCCGTGGTCGCCAGGGCGAAGAAGGGGGCGCGGCGCATCACCAGCGTCGCCGCGCGCGCCCAGGCCGTGCCGCTCTCCCGGCCGGTCCCGCCCGCGGGCTCCGCCGCCGGCCCGCCCCTGCGGAACAGGCGGCGCAGGTCCAGTGCGTCGACTCGGTGGCCGAGCAGGATGAGGGCGGCCGGCAGCAGGATCAGGGCCGCCGCCGCGGCCAGCAGCACGACCGCGATGCCCGCGTAGGCGAAGGAGCGCAGGAAGTACTGAGGGAAGACGAGCATCGCCGCGAGGGACACCGCGACCGTGAGCGCCGAGAACAGCACGGTGCGGCCCGCCGTGCGCAGTGTGGTGGCGATGGCCGTCGGCGGCTCGGCGCCGGTGGCGAGCTCCTCGCGGAAGCGGCGGACGATGAACAGGGCGTAGTCGATGGCGAGTCCGAGGCCGAGGGCCGTGGTGAGGTTCATCGCGAAGATGGAGACGTCGGTGAACTCCGCCAGGCCGCTGAGGACCGCGTTGGTGCCCAGGATGGCGACGATGCCGATACCGAGCGGGAGCAGGGCGGCGACCGCACTGCCGAAGACCATCACCAGCAGCACCAGGGTGATCGGCAGGGCGATGATCTCGGCGCGGAGGAGGTCCTCCTGGATGGTCGTCTGCATCTCGTGCCGTACGGCGACCATGCCGCCGAGCGTGACCTTCACCGGGCCGTGCGCTCCCCGGTAGGTGGGGGCGATGCGTTCGAGGGTCTCGCCCGTGGTCTTCTCGTCGCCGGTGAGCCGGGCGGCGATCAGCGCCTCATGGCCGTCCTCGGCGCGCAGGGCGGGGGCCCGGTCGGCCGGCGCCTGCCAGTAGGAGCCCACGCCGACGACGCCTTTCTCGGCGGCCAGCCGCTTCACCAGCCGGCCGGCTTCGGCGGCGACCGCCGGGTCGTCGACCGAGGCCCGGCCGGTGTCGACGAGCAGCAGCAGGTTCGGCTGGGAGTCGGGGAACTCGCGCTCCAGCGCCTCGGTCGCGTACGTAGACTGCGCGGCCGGGTCCTGCCAGCCGCCGCTGCCCAGGCGGTCGGCGACTCCGCTGCCGGCCAGCACCGCGAGGGCGGTGAGCACCAGCGCGGCGAGCAGGGTCAGCCGGGGGCGCGCGGTCACGCGCCGCGTCCAGCCCCCGACGCGCGGCGGGCCGTCGACTTCGGTCATCGTGCGGTGCCCCTTCACCTTGACTCCCCCTACCGGACTCACTGAACGCGCCGCGACCGGACTCACGAAACGCGCCGAACGCGCCGCGACCGCGGAGCGCGTCACGCCCCGGCGGCCGCGAACAGGCAGCATGGATCTGCCACAGCCACAGGCACAGCCATAGACTGGCGAACACGAGACGTCGCTCGCGTTTCACTGGATCCAGAATGCGAGCGCCCGCTCGTGTTTGTCAATCGTGTTCGGAGAACTGGGGAAAACGCGTGCCCGACACCGCGCCAGAGACCGCGCCCGACAACGCGCCAGACAACGCGCCAGAGACCGCGCCCGACGCCGCCGGGAGCCAGGAGAAGGAGCAGCCGCGCCGCCGCCAGGCCCGCGGTGAGCGCCGTATCGCCCAGCTCCTGGAAGCCGCCGCGTCCGTCTTCTGCACCACCGGCTACACGGCCGCCAGCACCAACGCCATCGCCCGCGAGGCCGGCGTCTCCCCGGGGACGCTCTACCAGTTCTTCCCGAACAAGGAAGCGATCGCGATCGAGCTGGGCGGCCGGCTCATGCACGAGATGCGCGAGACCTACGGCGAGGCGCTCGCCCCGGTCGCCCCCGCGACCCCGCTGGAGGAGGCCGTCGGCGCCGCCGTCGACCGGTTCATCGCCTTCAACTGCGAGCACCCGGTGTTCTTCGCCCTGATGCACGGCCCCGACATCCCGGGCCGCGTGGCCGAGCAGCACGACGCGCTGCACACCACGCTGCTCTCCCGGATCGAGGACCTCCTCGCCTCGCTCCTGCCCGACACGCCGCCCGCCGCCCTCACCCGCACCGCCCACATGTGCCTCGGCATCTACAAGTCGGGGCTGGAGCTGGTCCTCGGCCACGAGGGCGCGGAGCGGGACGCGTACGTCGAGGAGCTGAAGGACGTCCTCATCCGCTACCTGCGACCGCTGATGGGCGACCGCCCCGGTCAGGGCTGACGACACCTCCCCGCCTCACTCCACCCGGGGCCGGGGTTCCTTGGAGAAATACCCCCTAGGGGTATAGTCTCGTAAGTGGAGGCTCCCACAGGCCCCCTCAGCCCCACGCCCCGACGAGGAGTAACGACATGACCGCCCACACCGACACTCCGGGCTCCGTCACCACCGTCTTCAAGGTGAGCGGCATGAGCTGCGGCCACTGCGAGGGCGCCGTCTCCGGCGAGATCTCGGAGCTTCCCGGCGTCAACTCGGTGCAGGCCGTCGCCTCCAGCGGCGAGGTCACCGTCGTCTCCGCCGAGCCGCTGGACGAGGAGGCCGTGCGCACCGCCGTCGACGAGGCGGGCTTCGAACTGGTCGGCCGCGCCTGAGACGCCCCTCGCCGGGCACCCGTTCCCACGGCGTCCGCCCCCCGGGCGCCACACCCCGAGCCCCCTTGAGCTCATCGAGCTCCCCGGGCCGCCTCGGGCGCTCCGCCCTCGCCCTCCCCCGCATCGGGCCGTACCGACCGCGTCGCCGGGTCCGTACGGCCCGTTCGCTCTCTGGAGTACGGACATGTCCAGCACCACAGCCACAGGGACCCCGATAGCCGGCGCCGCCACCCTGACCGACGCGGGCGGCACCACCGAGGTCGAGCTGCTCATCGGCGGGATGACCTGCGCCTCCTGCGCGGCCCGCGTGGAGAAGAAGCTCAACCGCATGGACGGCGTCACCGCCACGGTCAACTACGCCACGGAGAAGGCGAAGATCTCCTACCCCGCCGGGATCGAGGTCGCCGACCTGATCGCCACCGTCGTGAAGACCGGGTACACCGCCGAGGAGCCCGCACCCCCGGCCCCGGACCCCGAACAGGCTGAAGAGGCCCCGGCCGACCCCGAACTGGCCGCGCTGCGCGGCCGGCTCGTCGTCTCCGCCCTCCTCGCCGCGCCCGTCGTGCTGCTGGCGATGGTCCCGGCGCTGCAGTTCGACAACTGGCAGTGGCTGTCGCTGACCCTGGCCGCGCCCGTGGTCGTGTGGGGCGCCCTGCCGTTCCACCGGTCGGCGTGGACGAACCTTCGGCACGGCGCCTTCACCATGGACACGCTCGTCTCCGTCGGCACGCTGGCCGCGTTCGGCTGGTCGCTGTGGGCGCTGTTCTTCGGGGACGCGGGCATGCACGGCATGCGGCACCCCTTCGAGCTGACCGTCTCGCGGACGGACGGCGCGTCGTCGATCTATCTGGAGGTCGCCGCCGGGGTCACCGCCTTCATCCTCCTGGGCCGCTATCTGGAGGCCCGCTCCAAGCGCCGCGCGGGAGCGGCGCTGCGGGCGCTGATGGAGCTGGGCGCCAAGGACGTCGCCGTGCTGCGGGACGGGCGCGAGGTGCGGATCCCGGTGGACCGGCTGGCCGTAGGGGACCGGTTCGTCGTACGCCCCGGAGAGAAGATCGCCACCGACGGGACCGTCGTCGAGGGCGTGTCCGCGGTGGACGCGTCGATGCTGACCGGCGAGTCGGTCCCGGTGGACGTCGGACCGGGCGACGCCGTCACCGGCGCCACCGTCAACGCCGGCGGGCGGCTCGTCGTCGAGGCCGCCCGGATCGGCGCCGACACCCGGCTCGCGCGGATGGCGCGGCTGGTCGAGGACGCGCAGAACGGCAAGGCCGAGGTGCAGCGGCTGGCCGACCGGGTCGCCGGGGTCTTCGTCCCGGTGGTGCTGCTGATCGCGGCGGCGACCTTCGGGGCGTGGATCGCGCTCACCGGGGACACCGCGGCCGCCTTCACGGCGGCGGTCGCGGTGCTGATCATCGCCTGCCCGTGCGCCCTGGGGCTCGCCACGCCCACCGCGCTGCTGGTGGGGACGGGACGCGGCGCCCAGCTGGGCATCCTCATCAAGGGGCCGGAGGTCCTGGAGAGCACGCGTCGCGTGGACACCGTCGTCCTCGACAAGACGGGCACGGTGACCACCGGCCGCATGACCCTCCACGAGGTGTACGCCGCCGAGGGCGTCGACGAGAAGCAGGTGCTGCGGCTCGCGGGCGCCCTGGAGCACGCCTCCGAGCACCCGGTCGCCCGCGCGGTGGCCGCGGGAGCGGAGGAACGCGCCGGCCGGCTGCCTGCGGCCGAGCACTTCGAGAACGTGCCCGGGCGTGGCGTACGCGGGCGCGTGGAGGGCCACGAGGTGGCCGTGGGGCGGCTCGCCGAGCACGCCGGGAGTCTCCCGGCGGAGCTGGCCCGCGCCAAGGACGAGGCCGAGCGGGGCGGACGTACCGCGGTCGTCGTCGGCTGGGACGGGGCCCCGCGCGGGGTGCTCGCGGTCGCCGACGCCGTCAAGGAGACCAGCGCGGAAGCGGTACGGCGGCTGCGCGCGCTGGGGCTCACGCCGGTGCTGCTGACCGGCGACAACCGGGCGGTGGCCGAGGCGGTGGCCGCGCGGGTCGGGATCGACGAGGTGGTGGCCGAGGTGCTGCCGGAGGAGAAGGTCGCCGTCGTCGAGCGGCTGCAAGGTGAGGGACGGGTCGTCGCGATGGTCGGCGACGGCGTCAACGACGCGGCCGCGCTCGCCACGGCCGATCTCGGCCTGGCCATGGGGACGGGCACGGACGCGGCGATCGAGGCGGGCGACCTGACCCTCGTCCGCGGTGACCTGCGGGTGGCCGCGGACGCCATCCGGCTCTCCCGGCGGACCCTGTCCACGATCAAGGGAAACCTGGTGTGGGCCTTCGGCTACAACGTGGCCGCGCTGCCGCTGGCCGCGGCGGGGCTGCTGAACCCGATGCTGGCGGGGGCGGCGATGGCCTTCTCGTCGGTGTTCGTGGTGACGAACAGCCTGCGGCTGCGGACGTTCCGCTGACGCGGGCCGGGGCGGCGATGCAAGTTACCCACGGTTAGACCAACTCGAAACAACAGTCCCCCTGGAGTCCGGCGCGAGCCTCACATAAGCTCTTCACAAGGCTCGCGCATCATCCTTACGCTTGGGCCTCGATCGCTGTATCCGGGCTCTTGCGCATCTTTCAGGACATATGCAAGAGACACAGATCACAGTGATGCGAACGTAACCATCGAAGGGGTTCGAAGGTCTAAGTTGACGATGTCAGCAAGCGTCTTGGGGGGCGCGACCTGACATCTGGGGATGTCTTGGGGGACTTCCTCAGAGATGCGTTGCCGGGGCACGCACACCGGGAAGCTTTGAGCGGCCCTCCCAGCGTGCGTTGTCCCGGCAGACCGCACACGGCAGGAGTACGGCGAGTTCTGCTCGTTCTGCTCAACTCCCGCCGGCACGACAACCGCATATCGGCATCAGCGATTCAGGCGCTGTGTCCTCACAAGCGCCCGGCCGGATCCCGTGGGGGGAATCCGCACCGGGACATGGGAAGGCGCCCTGGTCGTCGGCCCGTGGGGGGACCGGCGCACCAGGGCGCCTTCTGTATGCGCCGACACGCAAAGGAGCCGCCCTGACGGACGGCTCCTGCTCAACTCGGGTTCGACAGCCCTCTAGGGGCGCGGGGACGAACGGCTCTTGCTTCACTCCGGTTCGGCAACACCCTCAGGGGCGCGGGGAACTGCGCGCCAAGCCACGACGGCGCCGCGGCCGATCAAACAGAGCGCTCGGCCCGCCCCGCCGACCGAAGCCTCGCAGCCCCGGCCGGCAAGGCCACCCCGCTCAGCCCCGCAGGGCTCAGCGCTCCTCGACCGGGACGAAGTCCCGCTCCACCACGCCGGTGTAGATCTGGCGCGGGCGGCCGATGCGGGAGCCGGGCTCCTTGATCATCTCGTGCCACTGGGCGATCCAGCCCGGGAGGCGGCCCAGGGCGAACAGGACCGTGAACATCTCGGTCGGGAAGCCCATGGCCCGGTAGATCAGGCCGGTGTAGAAGTCGACGTTCGGGTAGAGGCTGCGCGAGACGAAGTAGTCGTCGGAGAGCGCGTGCTCCTCCAGCTTCAGCGCGATGTCCAGCAGCTCGTCGGACTTGCCGAGGGCGGACAGCACGTCGTGCGCGGCGGCCTTGATGATCTTGGCGCGCGGGTCGAAGTTCTTGTAGACCCGGTGGCCGAAGCCCATCAGGCGGACGCCGTCCTCCTTGTTCTTCACCTTGCGGATGAAGGTGTCGACGTCGCCGCCGGAGTCGCGGATGCCCTCCAGCATCTCCAGCACCGACTGGTTGGCGCCGCCGTGCAGCGGGCCCCAGAGTGCGTTGATGCCGGCGGAGATCGAGGCGAACATGTTCGCCTGCGAGGAGCCGACCAGGCGGACCGTGGAGGTCGAACAGTTCTGCTCGTGGTCAGCGTGCAGGATGAGCAGCTTGTCCAGGGCGGAGACGACGACCGGGTCGAGCTCGTACTCCTGCGCGGGGACGGAGAAGGTCATGCGCAGGAAGTTCTCGACGTAGCCGAGGTCGTTGCGCGGGTAGACGAACGGGTGACCGATCGACTTCTTGTACGCGTACGCGGCGATCGTCGGGAGCTTGGCGAGCAGGCGGATCGTCGAGAGGTTGCGCTGCTTCTCGTCGAACGGGTTGTGGCTGTCCTGGTAGAACGTGGACAGCGCGGAGACCACCGAGGACAGCATGGCCATCGGGTGGGCGTCGCGCGGGAAGCCGCGGTAGAAGTTCTTGACGTCCTCGTGCAGCAGGGTGTGCTGCGTGATGTCGTTCTTGAACAGGGAGAGCTCGTCGACGGTCGGCAGCTCACCGTTGATCAGCAGGTAGGCCACCTCCAGGAAGGTGGAGCGCTCGGCCAGCTGCTCGATCGGGTAGCCGCGGTACCGCAGGATGCCGGCTTCGCCGTCGAGGTAGGTGACGGCGGATTTATAGGCGGCGGTGTTGCCGTATCCGCTGTCCAGGGTCACCAGACCGGTCTGGGCGCGGAGCTTCCCGATGTCGAAGCCCTTGTCGCCGACGGTGCTGTCGATCACCGGGTAGGTGTACTCGCCGTCGCCGTACCGCAGTACTACAGCGTTGTTGGTGTGCTCGCTCACGTCATCCCTCACCGACGTTGTGCCTCTTCTTCGAGGTTGCCCTGACTGTCTCTACCATCCCCCATTTGGCGCACGAGAGTGCACTCGGGGTCGACCATTGGGCTTGCCGACGGCACTCAGTGCCGCCAACTTGCTCATCCTGCCGTCTGCGTCACGCTTGCGGAAGTGCTCTGTGACCTTCACGACTCATTTGATCGATCATTTTTCACCAGGCGTCCGCTGAGGCCTCAGCAAGGGCTTGCCGGGGGGCTCGCAGGCGAGGTCAGGAGCCCGCGAGACGGAAGTCGAGCGCCGTGCAGCGCCGCCCCGCCGACACCGTGCGCACGGCCTGGCCGATCGCCTTGCGCGAACCGACGAGGACGACCAGCCGCTTGGCCCGGGTCACCGCCGTGTACAGCAGGTTCCGCTGCAGCATCATCCATGCACCGGTGGTGACGGGGATCACCACGGCGGGATATTCACTTCCCTGTGAACGGTGGATGGTGACCGCGTACGCGTGGGCCAGTTCGTCCAGTTCGTCGAACTCGTACGGCACCTCCTCGTCCTCGTCCGTCACCACCGTGAGGCGCTGGTCGACCGGGTCGAGCGCGGTGACCACGCCCACCGTGCCGTTGAAGACACCGTTCTCCCCCTTCTCGTAATTGTTGCGGATCTGGGTGACCTTGTCGCCGACGCGGAAGACCCGGCCGCCGAACCGCTTCTCGGGCACGTCGGGGCGGCCCGGGGTGATGGCCTGCTGGAGCAGGCCGTTGAGGGCGCCGGCGCCGGCGGGGCCGCGGTGCATGGGGGCCAGGACCTGCACGTCCCGGCGCGGGTCGAGCCCGAACCTGGCCGGGATGCGGCGGGCGGCCACGTCCACGGTGAGCCGGCCGGCCTCCTCCGTGTCGTCCTCGACGAAGAGGAAGAAGTCCTTCATGCCGTCGGTGACCGGATGCTGCCCGGCGTTGATCCGGTGGGCGTTGGTCACCACGCCGGACTGCTGGGCCTGGCGGAACACGCGCGTGAGGCGCACGGCGGGCACCGGGCTGCCCTCGGCGAGCAGATCGCGCAGCACCTCGCCCGCGCCGACGCTGGGCAACTGGTCGACGTCCCCGACGAAGAGCAGGTGCGCGCCCGGCGGGACGGCCTTCACCAGCTTGTTGGCGAGCAGCAGGTCCAGCATCGAGGCCTCGTCGACGACCACCAGGTCGGCGTCGAGCGGGCGGTCGCGGTCGTAGGCCGCGTCGCCGCCGGGTTTGAGCTCCAGCAGGCGGTGCACGGTGGAGGCCTCGGCGCCGGTCAGCTCGGCCAGCCGCTTGGCGGCGCGGCCGGTCGGGGCGGCGAGCACGACCTTCGCTTTCTTCGCGCGGGCCAGCTCCACGACCGAGCGGACGGTGAAGGACTTTCCGCAGCCGGGGCCGCCGGTGAGCACGGCGACCTTCTCGGTGAGTGCCAGCCTGACGGCGGCCTCCTGCTCGGGAGCGAGGTCGGCCCCGGTACGGCCCTTGAGCCACGCCAGCGCCTTGTCCCAGTGCACCTCGCCGAAGGCCGGCATCCGGTCCTCGCCGGTGCGCAGCAGGCGTGACAGCTGGGCGGAGAGGGAGAGTTCGGCGCGGTGGAACGGGACGAGGTAGACGGCGGTGACCTCTTCGCCGCCGTCCGGGCCGGGCACCTTCTCGCGTACGACGCCGGGTTCACCGGATTCCTCGTCCGGGTGGGACAGCTCGGCGAGGCACTCGATGACGAGCCCGGTGTCGACCTGGAGGAGCTTGACCGCGTCGGCGATGAGCCGTTCCTCGGGCAGATAGCAGTGGCCCTGGTCGGCGGACTGCGAAAGGGCGTACTGCAGGCCCGCCTTGACGCGCTCGGGGCTGTCGTGCGGGATGCCGACCGACTGGGCGATCTTGTCGGCGGTGAGGAAGCCGATGCCCCAGACGTCGGCGGCCAGCCGGTAGGGGTGGTTCTTCACGACGGAGATCGAGGCGTCGCCGTACTTCTTGTAGATGCGCACCGCGATGGAGGTGGAGACCTCGACGGTCTGGAGGAAGAGCATGACCTCCTTGATCGCCTTCTGCTCCTCCCAGGCGTCGGCGATCTTCCTGGTGCGCTTGGGGCCGAGCCCCGGCACCTCGACGAGGCGCTTCGGCTCCTCCTCGATGATCTTCAGGG
The DNA here is from genome assembly GCF_042889585.1 of Streptomyces sp. NPDC002566. NCBI lineage: Bacteria > Bacillati > Actinomycetota > Actinomycetes > Kitasatosporales > Streptomycetaceae > Streptomyces > Streptomyces sp. NPDC002566. The sequence continues at coordinate 63,479 of NZ_JBIARD010000008.1, forward strand.
TGTCGATGCCGAAGTGCTGGGTGATGCGGTCGGCGAACACCGGGCCGATGCCTTTGACCAGGCCGGACCCCAGGTAGCGGCGGATGCCCTGGACGGTGGCGGGCAGGACGGTCGTGTAGTTCTCGACGGTGAACTGCTTGCCGTACTGCGGGTGGGAGCCCCAGCGGCCCTCCATGCGCAGGGACTCCCCCACCTGCGCGCCGAGCAGCGCCCCGACGACCGTGAGGAGGTCGCCGGCTCCCCGGCCGGTGTCCACGCGCGCGACCGTGTAGCCGTTCTCCTCGTTGGCGTACGTGATGCGTTCGAGCACGCCTTCGAGCGTGGCCAGTCGCCGCTCTGCCGCCTGGGAGGCCCCCGCCTTGTCGGACATGATCCGACGGTACCGCCCGGCACCGACAGGGCGGACCGCCCGCCGGCGCCGGGCGGCCGGGTCAGTTCTCCGTGATCGTCACACAGGTGCCGACCACGTACCCGGTGACGCCGCTTCTCGTGACCTTCACCCAGCGCTTGCTGACGATGTCGCACTTCTCGTACGAGGCGCTGCCGTAGTACATGGTGCAGGACGCGGACGCGCTCTGACCCTTGTTGAGCTGGGCGAGAGCCGTGCCGCCGGTGCTCGTCGTGGACCGGATGACCACCGTCTCCAGGGCCTTCGCCGTGCACCCCGCCGCGGCCGCCGGGCCGGCGACGACGAACGAGGTCCCGACCAGTGCGGCGGCCCCCACGGCCACACCGAGTATCCGAGCTGCGCGCATAGCTGATTGCTCCCCTGTGGATTGGCGCGGGCATGCCACCCGCATCGGACAGGGGCAGCCTAGAACCCGGACGTGGACGCCTTCGGGGTTCATCACGGTTCGATTTCGGCCACGCCGGGGTCTTGATTCCCTCCATGTAATCGATTCCAATCGTCCGCACATGTCGATGTAATCGATTCCACGACTGCATCAAGTTCCACGAGGAGGTGGACCGGCGATGGCGAGCATCAAGGACGTCGCCGCCGAGGCGGGGGTCTCCGTCGCCACGGTGTCGCGCGTCCTGAACGACCACCCGTCCGTCAGCGCCGACGCACGCACGCGCGTGCTGGCCGCCGTCCAGACGCTGGGCTACCGCCCCAACGCCGTCGCCCGGTCGCTGCGCACCGACCAGACCCACACCCTCGGCCTGGTCATCAGCGACGTGCTCAACCCGTACTTCACCGAACTGGCCCGCTCCGTCGAGGAGGAGGCCCGCGCCCTCGGCTACAGCGTCGTCATCGGCAACGCCGACGAGCGGCCCGACCTCCAGGACCACCACGTCCGCAACCTGCTCGACCGCCGCATCGACGGGCTGCTCGTCTCCCCCACCGACGGCGGCTCCCCGCTGATGCTGGACGCCGCGCGCGCGGGGACGCCGATGGTGTTCGTCGACCGGTGGATCCCGGGCGTCGACGTGCCGGTGGTGCGCGCGGACGGCCGGGAGGCCGTACGGGACCTGGTGGCACACCTGCACGGCCTGGGGCACCGCAGGCTCGCCATCATCGCGGGCCCGGCCGCCACCACCACCGGCAGCGAACGCGTCGAGGCCTTCCGGGCCGCCATGGCCGAATACGGACTCCCGCTGCCCGACGCCTACATAGGGCAGGGCGACTTCCAGGCCGAGAGCGGACGGCGGGTCACCGAGGGCTTCCTCGACCTGCCCGAGCCGCCCGAGGTGGTCTTCGCCGCGGACAACCTGATGGTGCTGGGCGCGCTGGACGCCGTACGCGCGCGTGGGCTGCGCGTCCCGGACGACATCGCGCTGGCGGCCTTCGACGACATCCGCTGGTTCGTGCACACCGATCCGCCCATCACCGCCATCGCCCAGCCCACCGGTGAGCTGGGCCGGGCCGCCGTGCGCGCGCTCGTCGACCGCATCGAGGGGCGGCCCCCGCAGTCCGTGACCCTCACCGCCCGTCTCGTCGTACGCCGCTCGTGCGGCGAGCCGGGCCCCTCGCAGTCCCCCGCACAGTCCCCCGTACGAAGGAGTACGTCGTGAGCAACCCGGACGAGTTGCTGCGCATCGAAGGCATACGCAAGACCTTTCCCGGTGTGGTCGCGCTCGACGGCGTCGACTTCGACCTCCGGCGGGGCGAGGTGCATGTGCTGCTCGGCGAGAACGGCGCGGGCAAGAGCACCCTCATCAAGATGCTCTCCGGCGCCTACACGCCCGAGGCCGGCCGGATCCTGGCCGGCGGCGAGGAGGTGCGCATCCAGGGCGCGCAGGACGCCGAACGCCTCGGGATCGCCACCATCTACCAGGAGTTCAACCTCGTCCCCGACCTGACGGTCGCCGAGAACATCTTCCTGGGGCGGCAGCCGCGCCGCTTCGGGATGATCGACCGGCGGCGGATGGAGGCCGAGGCGGCCGTCCTGCTGGAGCGGGTCGGCGTCCAGGTGTCGCCCCGCGCGCGGGTGCGCGAACTGGGCATCGCCCGGCTCCAGATGGTCGAGATCGCGAAGGCGCTGAGCCTGGACGCGCGCGTGCTGATCATGGACGAGCCGACCGCCGTGCTCACCTCCGAGGAGGTCGACAAGCTCTTCGCGATCGTGCGCAGGCTGCGCGAGGACGGCGTGGGCGTCGTGTTCATCACGCACCACCTGGAGGAGATCGCCGCCCTCGGCGACCGCGTCACCGTCATCCGCGACGGCAGGAGCGTCGGCCAGGTGCCCGCCTCCACCCCCGAGGACGAACTCGTCCGGCTCATGGTGGGCCGCTCCATCGAGCAGCAGTACCCGCGCGAACGCCCCGGCGCCGGCGAGGCCCTGCTGACCGTGGAGGGGCTCACCCGCGACGGCGTCTTCCACGACGTCAGCTTCGAGGTGCGCGCCGGTGAGGTCGTCGGCGTCGCCGGGCTCGTCGGCGCGGGTCGTACCGAGGTCGTACGGGCCGTCTTCGGGGCGGACCCGTACGACCGGGGAGCCGTACGGGTCGGGGGCGCCGCGCTGAGGCGTCATGACGTGAACGCGGCCCTGGCGGCCGGGATCGGTCTCGTACCGGAGGACCGCAAGGGCCAAGGGCTGGTGCTGGACGCCTCCGTCGAGGAGAACCTCGGTCTGGTGACCCTGAGGTCGGCCACGCGCGCGGGGCTCGTCGACCTCAAGGGGCAGCACGAGGCCGCCGACCGGATCGCCCGGCAGCTCGGGGTGCGGATGGCGGGCCTCGGCCAGCATGTGCGCACCCTGTCCGGCGGCAACCAGCAGAAGGTCGTCATCGGCAAGTGGCTGCTCGCGAAGACACGGGTGCTGATCCTCGACGAGCCGACGCGCGGCATCGACGTCGGTGCGAAGGTCGAGATCTACCAGCTGATCAACGAGCTGACGGCCGCCGGGGCCGCCGTCCTGATGATCTCCAGCGATCTGCCCGAGGTGCTCGGCATGAGCGACCGGGTGCTGGTGATGGCCCAGGGCCGGATCGCCGGGGAACTGCCGGCCGGCGAGGCGACGCAGGACACGGTGATGGCCCTCGCGGTGAGCACCCCCGGCGGCGAGGACGCCGCCGGCACCCGTACGACCCCTAGTACCCCTACTACCCCTACGACTGAAGTGGAGGCCGGCCGTGGCCGCTGACACGCTCAAGAGCACCACGGGCGCCGGTGGCGGCGCCGCGGCGGTCCGCCGTCTGCTCCTCGACAACGGCGCGCTCACCGCGCTCATCGTCCTCGTCGTCGCCATGTCGGCGCTGTCGGGCGACTTCCTCACCACGGACAACCTGCTGAACGTGGGCGTCCAGGCGGCCGTGACCGCCATCCTCGCCTTCGGCGTGACCTTCGTGATCGTCTCGGCGGGCATCGACCTGTCGGTCGGCTCGGTCGCGGCCCTGTCGGCGACCGTGCTGGCGTGGAGCGCCACCCAGCAGGGCGTGCCCGTGGTGATCGCCGTCGCCCTGGCCGTCGTCACCGGCGTCGTGTGCGGTCTGGTGAACGGGTTCCTCATCGCGTACGGCAAACTCCCGCCGTTCATCGCCACGCTGGCGATGCTGTCGGTGGCGCGCGGACTGTCGCTGGTGATCTCCGAGGGCTCCCCGATCGCCTTCCCCGACTCGGTCTCGCACCTCGGCGACACGCTGGGCGGCTGGCTGCCCGTGCCGGTACTGGTCATGATCGTCATGGGTCTGGTCGCGGCGTTCGTGCTCGGCCGTACCTACATAGGCCGTTCGATGTACGCCATCGGGGGCAACGAGGAGGCGGCCCGGCTGTCGGGGCTGCGGGTGAAGAAGCAGAAGCTCGCCATCTACGCCCTGTCCGGCGTGTTCGCCGCCGCCGCGGGCGTCGTGCTCGCCTCCCGGCTGTCCTCGGCCCAGCCGCAGGCCGCCGACGGCTACGAACTGGACGCGATCGCCGCCGTCGTCATCGGCGGCGCCTCCCTCGCGGGTGGTACGGGTAAGGCCTCCGGCACCCTGATCGGCGCGCTGATCCTCGCGGTGCTGCGCAACGGGCTCAACCTGCTGAGCGTGTCGGCGTTCTGGCAGCAGGTCGTCATCGGCGTCGTCATCGCGCTGGCGGTGCTGCTGGACACGGTGCGCCGCAAGGCCGGGGCGACCCCGGTGACCGCCGGGGCCGGCGGCGGCAAGGGCAGGCAGGCGGCGACGTACGGGCTCGCGGCCGTGGTCACCGTGGCGATCGTCGGCGCGACCTCGTTCCTGCACGGCGGCTCCCCCGCGACGGCGAACCCGAGGGTCGGGCTGGCGCTGTCCACCCTCAACAACCCGTTCTTCGTGCAGATCCAGTCCGGCGCGAAGGCCGAGGCGAAGAAGCTGGGCGTGGACCTGACCGTCACCGACGCGCAGAACGACGCCTCGCAGCAGGCCAACCAGCTGCAGAACTTCACCGGTTCCGGCGTGGACTCGATCATCGTCAACCCGGTGGACTCGGACGCGGCGGGGCCGTCGGTGCGGTCCGCCGGCAAGGCGGACATCCCGGTGATCGCGGTCGACCGCGGCGTCAACAAGGCGACCACGGACGCGCTCGTGGCCTCCGACAACGTCGCCGGCGGCGAGCTGGCAGCGAAGACGGTCGCCGAGAAGCTGGGCGGCAACGGCAAGATCGTGATCCTCCAGGGGCAGGCGGGCACGTCGGCGGCCCGGGAGCGGGCGGATGGGTTCGCCAAGGGGCTGAAGGCCTTCCCCGGCATCCAGGTCCTGGCCCAGCAGCCGGCCGACTTCGACCGCACCAAGGGACTCGACGTGATGTCGAACCTGCTCCAGGCGCACCCGGACGTGCAGGGCGTCATCGCCGCCAACGACGAGATGGCGCTCGGCGCGATCAAGGCGCTGGGCGCCAAGGCCGGCACGTCGGTCCAGGTCGTCGGCTTCGACGGAACTCCGGACGGGCTGAAGGCCGTTGAAGAAGGGACGCTGTACGCGTCCGTCGCGCAGCAGCCGTCGCAGCTGGGCCGGATCGCCGTGGACAACGCGCTCAGGGCGCTGCGCGGCGAGAAGGTCGAGCAGACGGTGAAGGTGCCGGTGAAGGTGGTCACCAAGCAGAACGTGGCCGGGTTCAGCGGCTGACACCGGCACGCGGGCGGGCGGTCACCACGGCCGCCCGCCCCGGCCACGCTTCAGGGGAGTTTCTTCATGTACGACTACGACCTCCTGGTCGTGGGGTCGGCCAACGCCGACCTGGTGATCGGCGTCGAACGGCGGCCGGGGGCCGGGGAGACGGTCCTCGGCTCCGACCTGGCCGTCCATCCGGGCGGCAAGGGCGCCAACCAGGCGGTGGCGGCGGCCCGTCTGGGCGCCCGTACGGCGCTGCTGGCCAGGGTGGGCGACGACGCGCACGGGCGGCTGCTGCTGGACGCGCAGCGGGCGGCCGGGGTGGACACGGTGGGCCTGCTGGTGGGCGGGGCGCCGACCGGCGTCGCGCTGATCACGGTGGACCCGTCGGGTGACAACAGCATCGTGGTGTCGCCGGGCGCGAACGGCCGGCTGACGCCGCAGGACGTGCGGGCGGCGGCCGGTCTCTTCCACGCCTCGCGGGTGGTGTCGGCGCAGCTGGAGATCCCGCTGGAGACGGTCGTGGAGGTCGTGCGCTGCCTCGCGCCCGGCAGCCGTTTCGTCCTCAACCCGTCCCCGCCGCGCCCGCTGCCCGCCGAGGTGCTGGCGGCCTGCGATCCGCTGATCGTCAACGAGCACGAGGCGAGGGTGATTCTCGGGGACGCGGCGGTGGGCGACCAGCCCGAGGACTGGGCGCGGATCCTGCTGGCGAAGGGGCCGCGCTCGGTGGTCGTGACGCTGGGCGCGGACGGCGCGCTGGCGGCCTCGGCCGAGGGCGTGGTCCGGGTGGCGTCGGTGCCGGTGGACGCGGTGGACACGACGGGCGCGGGCGACGCCTTCACGGCGGCGCTGGCCTGGAAGCTGGGGACGGGCTCGTCGCTGGCGGAGGCGGCGGCGTACGCGGCGCGGGTCGGGGCGGCGGCGGTCACCCGGCGGGGCGCGCAGGAGTCGTTCCCGACGGCGCAGGAGGTGGCCGCGCTGTGAGGAAGGCGGGGATCCTCAATCGTCATCTGGCGGGCGCGCTGGCGGAGTTGGGGCACGGGGACGGGGTGCTGGTGTGCGACGCCGGCATGCCGATACCGGACGGGCCGCGCGTGGTGGACCTCACGTTCCGGGCGGGGGTGCCGTCTTTCGCGGAGGTGCTGGAGGGTCTGCTCGACGAGCTGGTCGTGGAGGGGGCGACGGCGGCGAGCGAGGTGCGCCGGGCCAACCCGGCGGCTTCGGCACTGCTGGACGGGCACTTCCCCGGACTGACCCTGGTCCCGCACGAGAAGCTGAAGGAACTGTCGGCGCGGGCCCGCCTGGTCGTGCGCACGGGCGAGGCGCGACCGTACGCGAATGTGCTGCTGCGGTGCGGGGTGTTCTTCTGAGGGGGGCGCTCCGGGAAGCTCAGAGGGGCCCGATCCGTCGACCGGGCCCCTCGGTGTCCCCTCCCGATGCCAAGACCCCCACGATCCCCCCGGATCCCCCTCCAGAGCCCTGACACCTTGTACGACACACCGGGGGCGGAGAGGGTTGCTCGGGCTACGGGTGAATTTCCGGAGGGGTGGGGAGGCAGGGGCAAGGGACGATCACCTTCGATCTCCGTGGCTCGCGGGTGCCCCGTGCCCGCGAAGGTGATCCAGCAATCGGGGCGCGAGAGTGGGGCATTCCGGAGCCGGGCGACGAGTGGTCCTCATTCACGGGCACCGGCTCCCCCGCCGCCGATGACGAACGGCTTCGGCTTCACCGAGCTCACGCACCGGGTGTCCGGGTTGTCGGGGTTGTCGAAGAAGGAGGTGATCACCTTTGTCCCGCACGGATGGTCGAACGTCCCGTGGGCGGCACCGGCCAGGGTCACCACCGTGGAGCGGGAGAGCGTCCGGGTCGCGTAGCGCCCCCACTGAGCACCGGTCTGGGCGTCGAAACTCCCGGAGATGGCCAGGGTGGGGATGCCGCTCCGAGTGACCGCACGAACGGGGTCGGGTGCCTTCGGGACGTCCCAGGCCTGGCATGCCTGCCGCAGGAAGGGCAGTTGGGGAGCCTGGGCCAGGACCGAGCGGGGGAGCTCGGGAAAGGCTCGCAGCCCCTTGGCGAGCTGTTCACCGGGGGTCTCGAACGGAACCCACTCGCTGCACCAGACGCTCAGCGACAGCCCGTGAGCGAACATCCCTCGCGAGCCGGGAAGCCAGGCGGCCGCCCACTGCCCGGCGATGCGCTCGGGGTGGCCGTGGGCCAACTCGTCCACGCCCAGCGGGAAGGTGTCGGGGGCGTGACTGGCACGAACCATCCAGTTCAGCAGCGCCCCGCCGTCGAGGACCACCTTCACCTTCCCGACCTGCGGCACCGTCACGTGCGTGGTGACCGGACGGGCATCCAGCTGACGCACCATGCGCAGGAAGGCGGCACCGATGCCGGGGTAGCGCTGACGGCAGGAGGGCTGGGCCGCGCAGGCGTTCACGATGTCGTCGAACGACTCCCTCATGCTGCTCCACGTCCACCCGGGCGTCGCCACGGACGGCGGTACGACGCCGTCGACGGCCACGGAGCGGATCCCTTCGGGGAACATGCGCATGTAGGTCAGCGCCAGTTGCGTCCCGTAGGAATGTGAGAGGACGTTCCACTGCCGGATCCCCAAGGCCTTGCGCAGGTCCGCCGCGTCGGCGGCGTTCTCGCTGGTGCCGTAGGCAGCCGGATCCGTTCCCCGGGCCGTCAGGCGCTCGCGGCACCGGGCCGCCGCCCGGGCGTACCGGTCCCCGGTGGAGGGTGCGTCGTAGAGGAGGTGGACCCGCTCCTGGTAGAACCGGTCGATCTCGGGACACGTCAGCGGCCGCTGGGACGAGAGGGTCCCGCGCTGGGACAGGACGACCAGATCGCGGTCGCGGTTCAGCCCGGCATCCGTGAGTTCCGTGATGTTCCCGATGGCGTCGGCGCCGGGCCCGCCGGCGAAGAACACGATCGGATCGGGGTGCGGCCTCGGCGCGGCCGAGCGGACGAGCGCGACGGCCAGGCGAAGGGATCGCGAGGACGGGTGGGCCCGGTTCTCCGGCACGACGAGGAAGCCGCAGCGGGTGTCCTTCAGTTCTCCGTACGTGGTCGGGCACGGCGCGGGCACGAACCGCGACGCCGGATGCGGCCGCGCGGTCGGGGGCTGGGGCAGGGCGAGCACGGTTCCCGGAAAGATCCGGTGGCCCCGGTCGCTGGAGGCGTATCCGTGCCGACGGGCCTCGTCCTCGACGGTCTGCCGGTTGAGGGTGTAGACGCTGTCCCACCGCAGGCCGTCGCCGAGGGCCTGCCGGGCGATGTCCCACAGCGTCTGTCCGGAGGCGACGGTGTGTGCGGCGGCCCTCGAACCTGCGGGCACGGCGTCACCGGTCGTCCGTCCGGGTGACAGACCTTGCTGGGGGCGGGTGGCGGCCACGCCGGCTGTGCCGTGGGCCGGGGCCGCGCACGGCACCGTCAGACTGGTCAGGAACACGGCGGCTGCGGCGGCTGTGCGGCGGTTGCGTATGGGCATGTCGTCCTTCCGCATCGGTACCGGGCGACTCACGGGCACCGATCGAACTCGTCACACGGGGCGGGGTCGTCTGACGCCAGCCTGCGAAGACCACTCGTGCACCGCACTCCCAGGGGTCCGATGGGGTCACGCACGCGCCCGTCGGCGACGGCCCGCTCGGGACGCGGAAGAACTCTCGAACCGCGTGTCACATTCCGGCGGCCCCCGGTGTCAAAGAGGTGTAAGCCACCACCACGACACAGGAGCCCACCATGGACCCTCGGTTCGACCTCTTCGGCAACCCGGTCGCGATGAAGTTCCTCCGGTACATCAACTCGGCGGGCAAGGTGATCGCGGACTCGACCCTGCCGGGCGCGACGCAGGAGCTGGTGAAGATCCGCGCCAGCCAGATCAACGGCTGCGGTTTCTGCACCGACATGCACACCAAGGACGCCACCGCCGCCGGGGAGGCCGCGCAGCGCCTCCACCTGGTCGCGGTCTGGAGGGAGGCGAAGGTGTTCACGGACGCGGAGCGCGCCGCGCTGGAGCTGACGGAGCAGGGCACCCGTATCGCCGACGCGGCCGGTGGAGTGACGGACGCGGCCTGGGAGAACGCCGCCAAGCACTACGACGAGGACCAGCTCGCCGCCCTGTTGTCCCTCATCGCCCTGATCAACGCGTACAACCGCGTGAACGTCGTCGTCCGGCAGCCCGCCGGTGACTACCAGCCCGGGATGTTCGAATGACGACATGACGAGGGGGTGGGCGGGCGTCCCGAGGTACGGATGCCCGGCCACCCCTCGACGATGTCAGCGGTCCACGTGCTCCACGAACCGCGCCGCCGTCTCCGCGAGGACCTCGTGGCCGTCGCGGGACCACAGGACGTCGTTGAAGAGTTCGACCTCGATCGGGGCGGTGTAGCCGGCCGCCTCCACGTAGCCCTGCCACTCGCGCATGTCGATCGCGCCGTCGCCGATCTGGCCGCGGCCGGTGAGGACGCCCTCGGGCAGTGGGGTGGTCCAGTCGGCGAGCTGGAAGGAGTGGATGCGGCCGCCGGCGCCTGCGCGGGCGATCTGCGCGGGGGCCTGGTCGTCCCACCAGATGTGGTACGTGTCCACCGTGACGCCGACCTGGTGCGCGGGGAAGCGTTCCGCGAGGTCCAGGGCCTGGGCGAGGGTGGAGACCACACAGCGGTCGGAGGCGTACATCGGGTGCAGCGGCTCGATCGCCAGCCGTACGCCGTGGTCCTCGGCGTAAGGGCCCAGTTCGGCCAGCGCGTCCGCGATGCGCTCGCGGGCGGCGCGCAGGTCCTTCGAGCCGGGCGGGAGGCCGCCCGAGACCAGGACCAGGGTGTCCGTGCCGAGCGCGGCGGCCTCGTCGACGGCCCGGCGGTTGTCGGCCAGGGCAGCCGTCCGCGCGTCCGGGTCGATCGCCGTGAGGAAGCCGCCCCGGCACAGCGTCGTCACGGTCAGGCCCGCGTCGCGGACCAGCTTGGCCGTCGCCTCCAGACCGTGCTCCCGGACCGGCTCGCGCCACAGGCCGACGTTGACGACGCCCAGGTCCCGGCAGGCGCCGACGAGTTCGGGCAGCGACAGCTGCTTCACCGTCATCTGGTTGATGGAGAAGCGGCTCAGGTCCGGGTTGCTCACTGGGTGACTCCGTACAGGGCGAGCAGGTTCTTCATCCGTTCCTCGGCCAGCTTCGGGTCGGGGAACAGGCCAAGCCCGTCGGCGAGTTCGTAGGCGCGGGCGAAATGCGGCAGGGAGCGGGCCGACTGGAGGCCGCCGACCATCGTGAAGTGCGACTGGTGGCCGGCCAGCCAGGCCAGGAAGACGACGCCCGTCTTGTAGAAGCGGGTGGGCGCCTGGAAGAGGTGGCGGGACAGCTCGACGGTGGGGTCGAGCAGGGCGCGGAAGCCCGCCGTGTCGCCGGTGTCCAGGACCCGGACGGCCTCGGCGGCCAGCGGCCCCAGCGGGTCGAAGATGCCGAGCAGGGCGTGGCTGAAGCCCTGCTCGTCGCCGGCGATCAGCTCGGGGTAGTTGAAGTCGTCGCCCGTGTAGCAGCGGACTCCCTGCGGGAGGCGGCGGCGGATGTCGATCTCGCGCTGCGCCTCCAAGAGGGAGACCTTGATGCCGTCGACCTTGTCCGGGTGGGCGGCGATGACCTCGAGGAAGGTGTCGGTCGCCGCGTCCAGGTCGGCGGAGCCCCAGTAGCCCTCGAGGGCCGGGTCGAACATCGGGCCCAGCCAGTGCAGGACCACCGGCTCGGAGGCCTGGCGGAGGAGGTGCCCGTAGACCTCCACGTAGTCCTCGGGTCCCCGGGCGGCGGCGGCCAGCGCGCGGGAGGCCATCAGGATGGCCTGGGCGCCGGAGGCCTCGACGAGGGCGAGCTGCTCCTCGTAGGCGGAGCGGACCTCGGCGAGCGTGCCGGCGGTGAGCTGGTCGGTGCCGACGCCGCAGGCGATGCGTCCGCCGACCGCCTCGGCCTCGGCCGCGCTGCGGCGGATCAGCTCCGCCGCGCCGGCCCAGTCCAGGCCCATGCCGCGCTGGGCGGTGTCCATCGCCTCGGCGACGCCCAGGCCGTGGGACCACAGATGGCGGCGGAAGGCGAGCGTGGCGTCCCAGTCGACGGCGGCGGCCGAGTCGGGCGACACGTCCGCGAAGGGGTCGGCGACGACGTGCGCCGCCGAGAACACCGTACGGGAGGCGAGGGGGGCGCCCGGGGTGAGGGCGAGGGGCTCGGTGCGGGGTTCGTACGTCCGCAACGCGCCTGACGCGTCGGGGAGTCGGACGGTCACAGGGAGACCTCCGGGACGTCGAGGCGGCGGCCCTCGGCCGAGGACTTCAGGCCCAGCTCGGCGAGCTGGACGCCGCGGGCGCCGGCCAGCAGGTCCCACTGGTAGGGGGCGTCGGCGTAGACGTGCTTGAGGAACAGCTCCCACTGGGCCTTGAAGCCGTTGTCGAACACCTGGTTGTCCGGGACCTCCTGCCACTGGTCGCGGAACACCTCGGTGGCCGGGATGTCCGGGTTCCACACCGGCTTGGGGGTGGAACTGCGGTGCTGGACACGGCAGTTGCGCAGACCTGCGACGGCGGAGCCCTCGGTGCCGTCCACCTGGAACTCCACCAGCTCGTCGCGGTTGACGCGGACGGCCCAGGAGGAGTTGATCTGGGCGATCGCGCCGCCCTCCAGCTCGAAGATGCCGTAGGCGGCGTCGTCGGCGGTGGCGTCGTACGGCTTGTCGTTCTCGTCCCAGCGCTGCGGGATGTGGGTGGCGGTGAGGGCCTGGACGGACTTCACGCGGCCGAACAGCTCGTGGAGCACGTACTCCCAGTGGGGGAACATGTCGACGACGATGCCGCCGCCGTCCTCGGCACGGTAGTTCCAGGAGGGGCGCTGCGCGGTCTGCCAGTCGCCCTCGAAGACCCAGTAGCCGAACTCGCCGCGGATGGACAGGATCCGGCCGAAGAAGCCGCCGTCGATGAGGCGCTTGAGCTTGAGCAGGCCGGGGAGGAAGAGCTTGTCCTGGACGACGCCGTGCTTGACGCCCGCCGCGTCGGCCAGGCGGGCGAGCTCCAGCGCGCCTTCGAGGCCGGTGGCGGTCGGCTTCTCGGTGTAGATGTGCTTGCCTGCGGCGATCGCCTTCTTGATCGCCCCCTCGCGGGCGGAGGTCACCTGGGCGTCGAAGTAGATGTCCACGCTGTCGTCGGCGAGGACCGCGTCCACGTCCGTCGAGATGTTGTCCAGGCCCAGGCCGTGCTGCTCGGCGAGCGTCTTCAGGGCGTGCTCGCGGCGGCCGACGAGGACGGGTTCCGGCCACAGCACGGTGCCGTCGCCGAGGTCGAGTCCGCCCTGTTCGCGCAGGGCCAGGATGGAGCGGACCAGGTGCTGGCGGTAGCCCATGCGCCCGGTCACGCCGTTCATGGCGATACGCACCGTCTTGCGTGTCACGTCGGTCCCTTCATAGGCGTCGTAGGCGGCGCTGTGCTCGTCTCGTACGCGGCTTGTCGCGGATGAGCGCTGCGCCGACGCCCTGTCCTGATCAGCGATGCAGCAAGCGCTTTCTATCTGATGAGAAGCTAGCCTCTGACCACTGGTCCGGACAAGACCGTGTCCATCCCGAGTTGTTCGAGGGGGCGAACAAACGGGGCTCCTGGCCGTAAGGTCTGGTCGGCACGCCCGGGAACCATGCCCCCTGCATGGCTGTCCACGTGGGCGAACGACGGATACGACGAGATGCGCGACCGGAGGACGACGAGATGACGGTGACCCTGGCGGACGTGGCGGCCCGCGCGCAGGTCTCCCCCGCGACGGTGTCGCGCGTGCTGAACGGGAACTACCCCGTGGCCGCTACCACCCGTGAGCGGGTGCTGCGGGCGGTGGACGAGCTGGACTACGTGCTGAACGGGCCGGCGAGCGCGCTGGCGGCCGCGACCAGCGACCTGGTGGGCATCCTGGTCAACGACATCGCCGACCCCTTCTTCGGGATCATGGCGAGCGCGATCCAGTCGGAGATCGGGGGGCCGGGCGGCAGAGCCGGCGGTGAGCGGCTGGCGGTGGTGTGCAACACGGGGGGCTCTCCCGAGCGGGAGCTGACGTATCTGACGCTGTTGCAGCGGCAGCGGGCGGCGGCGGTGGTGCTGACCGGCGGCGCCGTGGAGCACGAGCCGCACGCCTCGGCGGTGGCGGCGAAGCTGCGCAAGCTGGCGGAGGCGGGCACGCGGGTCGTGCTGTGCGGGCGCCCGCCCGCCGACGACACCGGCGCGATCGCGCTGACCTTCGACAACCGGGGCGGGGGCCGGGAACTCACCGAGCACCTGATAGGGCTGGGCCACCGCAACCTCGGCTACATCGCGGGCCCGGAGGAGCGGACCACGACCCGGCACCGGCTGGAGGGCCACCGGGCCGCGCTCGAAGCGGCCGGGATCGAGGACGACCCCCGGCGGACGGTGTACGGACGTTACGACCGGCAGTCCGGCTACGAGGCGACGCTGGAACTGCTGCGCCGCGACCCGTCCCTGACGGCGGTCGTCGCCGCGAACGACTCCGTCGCCCTGGGCGCGTGCGCCGCGCTGCGCGAGTCGGGACTGCGCATCCCGGAGGACGTCTCGGTCGCCGGCTTCGACGACCTCCCCTTCAGCATCGACGCGGTGCCCTCCCTGACGACGGTACGACTGCCCCTGGCCGAGGCGGGGGCACGGGCCGGCCGCATCGCCATGGGCCGCGAGGAGCCCCCGCCGGGCGGGATCACCACGGTCCGGGGGGAGCTGATGGTACGGGGGTCCTCCGGGGTGCCGCGGGGCTGAGGGGCCCGTCCGGGGTGCTGCGGGGCTGGCGGTGGGCTCCTTCAGGGTGCCTCGGGGCTGATGAACGGCCCGTCCGGGGTGCCGCGCGGCTGGACGACGGCCCCTTCAGGGTGTTTGCGGGGCAGGCGCGGCCCTCCGGGGTATCGCGCGGCCGACGAACGGCCCGTCCGTGACGCTGCGGGGCTGGCGGAGGCTTCTCCGGGGTATCGCGCCCGACGGAGGGCCAGTCCGGGGTGCCGCCCGGCTGACGGACGGCCCCTTCAGGGTGCCGACCATCTGACTGACGGCCAATTCGGGGTGCTGCGCGGCTGGCGGTCGACCACCGGGATGGCCAGGTGGCTGGCGTGGCCCCCCTCGGGGTGCCGCGGCTGGCGGTCGGCTCCCTCGGGGTGCCCCGCGTCCGGCGGTCGGCCCTTTGGGGATGTCGCGCGGCTGGCGGTGGGCTCCTTCAGGGTGCCGCTGGGCTGACGGAGGGCCCCCTGGGGCGCCTCACGGCTGGCCGAGGGCTCCGTCGAGGTGTCGCGCGGCTGGGGGTGGGCTCCATGGGGGGCCGCAAGGCTGACCGAGGGAGCCCTCGGCGTGCCGCAGGGCTGGCCGAGGGCTCCGTCGAGGTGTCGCGCGGGTGGCGGTGCGCTCATTTGGGGGCCTCAGGACTCGCGGAGGGATCCCTCGGGGTGCCGTGGGGCGGGGCGACAGGGCTTGGGGACCGTCGGGCGGCGGCGTGGCGTGGGGGACCGGGCTGCCGGGCGGGCGCCGCCGGCGGGCCGGGGCGCCCGGCGGCGGCGCTGTCAGCGGAGCGGGCCGGGGCGCCCGGCGGCGGCGGTGTTGTCAGCGGAGGGCGCCGGGGAGCGCGATCGTTGTCGGACGGGGGGTGGCCGCCAGGCGGAGGCCGAGTTCCACGAGGGTCCAGCCGAGGCGGGTGCGTACGTCACGGGGGCGGCGGGCCGCCGCCGCGAGGCGGTGGGCGTCGGCGTCGGCGCGGAGTGCGGCGGTGTGGGCGCGGTGCAGGGCGAGGTGGATCTCGGGATGCATCGGGCGGCCTCTCAGTCCGAGGGGTTCGTGGGGTCGGTCGGGTCCGTTCGGTCCGTGCGGGTGGGGATCACGTGCGTGTGGACGCGGACCCGCTCCGCGCCCGGGGTAGCGCCATCGCGGAGGGTCGACGCACGGTAGCGGCCCACGAGGTCGTGCATCTCGCCGATGAGCTCCAGGGCTTGACCGGGCGTCAGATCCAGCGTCCAGTCGCTCATGTCCGCGGAGCGGTTCCACTCCTCGGGCCATTCGTGCCGGGTGCCGAGCCAGGTAGCCAGCTCCCGGGTGTGGTGGTTGGCCACCTCGTGCAGGAACAGGTCGGCGGCGCCCCGGACTTCGGGATCCTGGTCCTCCAGCAGCCCGCCGTCGAAGCTCACGCCCCCGTGGACCGACTTCCACCACCGCTCGCGCCCCTTGCCGCGTTCCGGCGCGTCCTCGACGAAGCCGTGCGCGGCGAGCTGACGCAGGTGGTAACTGGTGGCTCCGCTGGACTCACCCAACCTGGAGGCCAGTTGGGAGGCGGTCGCCGGCCCGTCGTGTCGCAGCTCGTTCAGCAGCCGCATGCGCAGCGGATGCGCGAGCCCGCGCAACGAGCGGGCGTCGAGACTGCGGACCGACGGGTCGCGGGGGCCTTGCGGACCCGAGGGCTTCCGGGGTTCGTCCATGCTTACAAAGATAGCTTTGCAAAGACTCCTTTGCAAGCCCGTGGAGTAGGGTCGATCAGTATGAAGTTCGCCTTCTCCACCCTCGGTGTCCCCGGACTGTCGATCGACGAGGTGCTGCGGCTCGCGTCCGCGCACGGCTATCACGGCGTCGAGTTGCGCGCCCACCCGGAGGAGCCGGTGCATCCCGGCCTCCCGGCGGACCAACGGGCCGAGGTCGCGGCCGCGTTCAAGGCCTCCGGGGTCGAGCTCCTCGCCGTCGCGGGGTACGCGCGCGTGGCCGCGCCGGGTGACGACGACGCCGTCATCGAGGAGATCCGTGACCTGGCCGAGCTGGCCCGCGACCTGGGCGCCTCCTACGTCCGGGTCTTCCCGGGCGGCGCCGACGGGCAGTCCCCCGCCGAGGCGGACGCCGTCGCCGCCCGGCGACTCGGGGTGGCCGCCGAGTTCGCCACCGACCTCGGCGTACGGATCCTGCTGGAGACCCACGACTCGCATCCCACCGGCGCCGACGCGACGCGCGTCCTCGGCCTGGTCGGGCACCGGCAGGTGGGCGCGGTGTGGGACGTGATGCACACCTGGCGGGGCGGCGAGCAGCCGTTGGAGACGTACGCGGCGCTCTCGCCGTATCTCGGATACGTCCAGGTCAAGGACATCGTCTCGACCGAGGACACCACCCCGTTGGCGCTGGGCGCGGGCGTGCTGCCGCTCGCCGAGTGCGTGGAGGTCCTCTCCCGGCACGGCTGGGACGGCTGGCTGTGCTGGGAGTACGAGAAGCGGTGGTACGAGGCCGCCGAACCGCTGGAAGGGCTGCTGGAGGCCGGCCGGCGGCATCTGGGGCGGCTGTTGAACGAGTCGGCGTGAGCGGTCGACCATAGGACAATCCGACCGTAGGGCAACTCAGCTGTAGGGCAACCCGGCTGTAGGGCGACCCGGCCGCAGGGGCCTGCGAGTCGGCTGTTAATCGGCTGGCGGGGCGGTGGCGGCGCGGGTTAACGTCCGCGCCGTGCCTCAGCCCTCCGCGCGTCCCGCGCCGCCCGTCGCGCCGCCGGCGTCATGAGTCTCGGCCGTGCCCTCCTCGACGTCCGCCCCCTTCGCACCTCCCCCGTCTTCCGGCGGCTGCTGATCGGGCGCACGGTGTCCACGCTCGGCGGCTTCATGACCATGGTCACCGTGATGTTCCAGGTGTGGGACGTGACCCACAGCGCGTTCTGGAGCGGGGCGGTCGGACTGGCGCAGGCGGTGCCGATGGTCGGCGTCGGGCTGTTCGCGGGGGCGTGGGTGGACCGGGCCGACCGGCGCCGGGTGTATCTGATGGCGACGGTCGGACAGGCCGTCTGTTCCGTGCTGCTGGCGGTGCAGGGCTTCACGGGACACGTGCCGGTGCCCGTCGTGCTGGCGCTGGTCGCGGTGCAGGCGTCGTTCGGGGCGGTGGGGGCGCCGGCGGCAGGCGTGTTCGTGCCGCGGCTGCTGCCCGGGGACCAGGTGGCCGCGGGGCTGGCGCTGAACCAGGTCACGGGCCAGGCGATGATGCTGCTCGGCCCGGCCGTCGCCGGCGTCGTCCTCGGATGGTGGGGCATCGGCGTCTGCTATCTGCTGGACGCCCTCAGCTTCGGCCTCGCCTTCCACGGCGCGTTCGGCCTGCCCGCGCTGCCGCCCGAGGGCGAGAAGTCCCGCCCGGGCCTGCACGGCGTCCTCGACGGACTGCGGTTCCTGACAGGGCATCGGGTGGTGCGCGGCGCGCTGCTGACCGACCTCGCCGCGACCGTGCTGGCGATGCCGACCAGTCTGTTCCCGCTGGTCAACGCGGAACGCTTCGGCGGTGATCCGCACACCCTGGGCCTGTTCCTGTCGGCGCTCGCGGTGGGCGGGGTGGCGGCGACCGCGTTCTCGGGGCCGGTCACCCGGCTCGCCCGTCCGGGGCCGGTGATGCTGTGCGCCTCCGCCACCTGGGGCGTGGCCCTGGCCCTGTTCGGGCTGATGCCGAACGCCTGGGCCTGCCTCGGGATGCTCGTCCTGGCGGGCGCGGCGGACGCGGTGGCCGTGCTGTCCCGTACGACGATCGTGCAGACCCGGACTCCGGACTCCCTGCTCGGCCGGGTGACGGCGGCCGAGACCGTCGTCGGCCAGGCGGGCCCGCACCTCGGCAGTCTGCGCGGCGGTCTCGTGGCCGGCTGGACCTCGGGCTCGACCGCCCTGGTCGGCGGCGGCCTGCTGTGCCTCCTCGCGGTGACGGCGGTGGCCGCCATGACACCCGAACTGCGGGGCAGGGCCGCGTCCGGGAGAGTGCGGTCGAGGAGGGGCGCGTCGGATCGGCTGCCGCCGAAGGAGGTTCCGCCGGGCGGAGCCGCCGGTCCGTCGCACGAGTCGCCGCCGCTGCTCGCCGCTCCGCCGCACGAGTCCCCGCCACGACTCGTCGCCCCGCCCTCGGCCCCGCCGGACCCGGCCCCGCCCGGCGGCGCCGCTCAGGAGCCCGAAGGGCCGCCGGCCGCCGCTCCGGCGGGCCCTTGAGCCCGTCCCCGGGAAGCTCGGCGTAGGACCGTGGCGGCCGGTGTCACCTCGTCCGTGACCGGAACCTCGCCACCCGTTCCTCCAGCCGGACGCGCCGCTCGGGCCATTCCTCCGCCGTGATCGAGAAGACCGCCGTGTCGCGCAGGCGGCCGTCCTCGCCGGGGGCCCAGGAACGGGACCAGTT
This sequence comes from Streptomyces sp. NPDC002566, assembly GCF_042889585.1. Taxonomy (NCBI): domain Bacteria; kingdom Bacillati; phylum Actinomycetota; class Actinomycetes; order Kitasatosporales; family Streptomycetaceae; genus Streptomyces; species Streptomyces sp. NPDC002566. The sequence goes on from NZ_JBIARD010000008.1 coordinate 82,154, forward strand.
GCGCAGGACGCCCTCGAAGCGGGCGCCCACGCTCTCGATGGCCGCCCGGGAACGGCTGTTGCGGGCGTCCGACTTGAGGTCGACCCGTGAGACGCCCCACGCCTCGAAGGCGTGCCGGAAGAGGAGGAACTTGGCCTCGGCGTTGACGCCGGTGCCCTGCGCCGAGCCCGCCAGCCAGGTGAACCCGATCTCCACGGCGTCCAGGCGGTCCTCGTCCAGCCAGGAGCGCGGCTCCCAGTACGACGTGGCGCCGACCGCCCGGCCCGTGGCGAGCGAGATCTGGGCGTACGGCGCGAGCCGGCCCGTCGCCGCGCGGGCGAGCTGCGCGTCGACGTAGTCGCCGACCTCGTCGGCCCTCGGGACCCACGTGTACGCGTACGTCCCCCGGTTCTCCTCCGCCGCCACCGCCAGCTCGTCGGCGTGCCTGTGCTCCAGCGGCTCCAGGCGCACGAGCGCGCCCTCGAGAACCGGCCCCTCCAGTCGGAAACTCACCCGGCGATGTCCTTCCGCGGCTGTACGAGCGTGTCGTCGCGTCCGGGGGAAGTCTCCCGGACGCGACGGGGGTCGTCGAACGGGTTTCCGGAGTGCACCGGGATCGAGGCCGGGGCGTCGGCCGGAACCGGGGCCGGGGCCGAGGCCGGAGCCGAGACCAGGGCCGGGGCCGAGGCCGGAGCCGAGGCCGGGACCGGAGCCGAGACCGAAGCCGGAGCCGAGACCAGGGCCGGAGCCGGCACCGAGACCGAAGCCGGAGCCGGAGCCGGAGCCGAGACCAGCGCCGGAGCCGAGACCAGGGCCGGAGCCGGGACCGAAGCCGAGGCCGGAGCCGGGACCGGGACCGAGGCCGGTGACCGCTGGTCAGGCGGCATGACGGAAGCTGACAGGGTCCCCGGCTCCCTCAGCTTCCCGAACTCACCCGGCTCCCCCGGCGTCCCCGACGGCGTCCCCGGCACCCCCGTCGCCTTCCCGCGCCTCGCCGGTGCGAGTGACGTCAGTGCCACTCCGCCCACCAGCAGCGCCGCCGCGCACCCTCGCAGGCCGCTCACCGGTTCGCCCAGGATCACCGCCGCCGCGCTCATGCCGAAGACGGGGACCAGGAGGGAGAACGGGGCCACCATGGATGCCGGGTGGCGGTGCAGGAGCCAGCCCCACGCGCCGAAGCCGAAGACTGTCGATACCCACGCGACGAAGGCGATCGTGCCCACGCCCTGCCAGTCCAGCGTGCGCAGCGCCTCCCAGTCCCGGGACGGGCCTTCCGTCAGGAAGGACAGGCCCAGCAGCGGCAGGACGGGAACGGTGCTGACCCACACCATGAAGTTCAGGGCGTCCGGCGGGGAGGCCTTGCGGGTGAGGACGTTAGACGCGCCCCAGCACGCCGCCGCCGCCACGACCAGCGCGAAGGCGCCGAGCGGGCCCGTGGAGCCCTCGTCCACGGCGGCCACGGCGATGCCCGCGAGGGCCACGGCCATGCCCAACACCCGCAGCGGGGTGGGGCGTTCACCGAGGACGACCGCGGCGATGCCCGCCGTGAACACCGCCTGTATCTGGAGGACCAGGGAGGTCAGTCCGGCCGGCATTCCCGCGTCCATCCCGACGAACACGAGCCCGAACTTCGCGACCCCGAGCACCAGGCCCACCGCGACGATCCACTTCCACGCCGTCCTGGGGCGGCCCACGAAGAACACGGCGGGCAGCGCGGCCACGAGGAAGCGCAGGGCGGAGAAGAGGAGCGGCGGGAAGTGGTCCAGGCCGATTTCGATGACGGTGAAGTTCACGCCCCAGACGGCTGCGACCAGGACGGCGAGGGCGAGATGGGCGGGAGGCAGGCGCATGCCTCGAGGATCTCCCCGCGTGACTGTGAAGCACCAGCGAAGTCTGCTGCATGATGGGATGAAGCAACGCTTACGTGAGGAGCCCCTTCGTGCTCGACCTCCAGCGCCTGCGGGCACTGCACGCCGTCGCGGTGCACGGCACCGTCGGCGGCGCGGCCGCCGCGCTCGGCTACACGCCGTCGGCCGTGTCCCAGCAGATCGCCAAGCTGGAGCGGGAGACCCGGACCACTCTGCTGGAACGGGAGGGGCGCGGCGTCCGCCTCACCGACGAGGCGCTTCAACTCGCTTCGACGGCACAGGAGTTGCTGACGATCATCGAGCGGGCGGAGACCGGTCTTGAGGAGCGCAGGGGTGTTCCGGCGGGGCGGCTGAGCGTGGCCGCGTTCGCGTCGGCGGCGCGCGGTCTGATGCCCGCCGTGCTGGCCGACCTCGCGGACCGGCATCCGGCGCTGGACGCCCGTCTCACCGAGGTCGACCCGGACCTGTCCGTGGACCTGGTCGCGAAGGGCGCCGTCGACCTCGTCGTCGCCCACGACTGGGACATCGCGCCGCTGCCCGCCCCGGCGGGGGTGGAGCAGGCGGTGATCGGGGACGACCTGTGCGACCTGCTGGTTCCCGAGGGGCACCCGTTCGCCGGGCGGAGCGCCGTCCGCCGGGAGGAGCTGGGCGGCGAGCGGTGGATCTGCCAGCCGCCGGGCCGGGTCTGCCACGACTGGCTGCTGCGCACGCTGCGCGCCGCTGGGCACGAGCCGGATCTCGTCCACCAGGCCGAGGAGAACCCGACCCTGGTCGCCCTGGTCGCCGCCGGCCTCGGTGTCGCCCTCATCCCGCGGCTGGGGCGCGGGCCGCTGCCGGCGGGGGTGGTGGAGGTGCCGCTCGACCCTATGCCGGTGAGGCGGCTGTACGCGCTGTGGCGCACGGGCGCGGCGCGCCGCCCGGCGATCGCGGAGACGGTACGGACCCTGCGGGAACACTGGCCGAGGGTGGCGGCCACCCACTGACCCACCCGGCGGGGCGCACGAGCCCCTGACGGAAGGCCACGGCCGCCGTGCCGACTGGTCCCGGCCGGTCGGGCAGGCCGGACCGGGCCCGCGCCGAGCCGGGCCACGCCGGGCCAGCCCGGAGGCCACGGCCGCCGCGCCGAGCCGGGCCACCCCGGAGGCCACGGCCGCCGTGCCGACTGATCCCGACCGGTCGGGCCAGGCCGGATCCAGCCGTGCAGGACCGCCGGGCGGAGCCGGACCAGGCCGGAGGGCAAAGCCGCCGTGCCGACTGGTCCCGGCCGGTCGGGCAGGCCGGACCGGGCCCGCGCCGAGCCGGGCCGCACCGCGCCGAGCCGGGCCACGCCGGGCCAGCCCGGAGGCCACGGCCGCCGTGCCGACCGGTCCCGGCCGGTCGGGCCAGGCCGGTCGGGCCAGGCCGGATCCAGCCGTGCAGGACTGAGCCGTACCGAGCCCGGGAACGGCGCCCGGCCGGAGGCGCGGGCCGCCACACCGAGCCGAGCCGAGCCGGGCCGGGCCGAGCCGGGCCGGGCCGAGCCGGGCCGAGCCGCACCGAGCCGAGCCGAGCCGCACCGAGCCGAGCCGCACCGAGCCGCACCGAGCCGAGCCGCACCGGGCCGAGCCGGACCGAGCCCGGCCGAGCCAGGTGACAGCGCCCGGCCGGAGGCGCGGGCCGCCACACCAGGTCGGGCGGGACCGAGCCGTACCGTCCCGGGTCCGCAGCGCCCCGCCATCGGCGCGCCCCGCCATCGGCGCGCCCCGCCCTCGGCGCGCCCCCTCCAATGCGCCGATGGCGGCCCCGCCGCGGGTACCGTGCGCCACCGGAAGCCCCGCCCGGCCCCCGGCCGGATCCCCCGCCGGTCCCCGCAAGGAGCGCACATGCCCTCCCGACGTACCGTTCTCGCCGCCACCGCCGGTCTCACCGCGGCCCTCTCCCTCAGCGGCACCGCCCGCGCCGACGACCGCCGCCTGCGCGCGCTGATCGCGCGTATGTCCGTCGAGGAGAAGGCCGGCCAGCTCTTCGTCACCCGGGTGTACGGCCACTCGGCGACCGACCCGGACCCCGCCGACGCCGAGGCCAACCTGCGCGAGCTGGGCGTGCGCAGCGCCGCCGAGCTGATCGACCGTTACCACGTCGGCGGGATCATCTACTTCACCTGGGCCCACAACACCCGCGACCCGCTCCAGACCGCCGACCTCTCCAACGGGATCCAGCGGGCCTCGCTGCGGCGGCCGCGCGGGCTGCCGGTGCTGATCTCCACCGACCAGGAGCACGGGATCGTCGCCCGTGTCGGCGCTCCGGCCACCCTGTTCCCGGGGGCGATGGCGGTCGGCGCCGGCGGTTCCCGCGCCGACGCCCGTACGCTCGGGCGGATCGCGGGCCGGGAACTGCGCGCGATGGGCATCCGGCAGAACTACTCCCCCGTGGCCGACGTGAACGTCGACCCGGCCAACCCGGTGATCGGGGTGCGCTCGTTCGGGGCCGTCCCGGAGGCGGTGGCCGGGTTCGTCGACGCGGAGATCAGGGGCTACCGGTCGGCCGGGGTCGCGGCGACCGCGAAGCACTTCCCGGGGCACGGCGACACCGCCGTCGACAGCCACTTCGGCTTCCCCGTCGTCACGCACAGCCGTCAGGTGTGGGAGGAGCTGGACGCCGTGCCGTTCCGGGCGGCGATCGCGGCCGGCGTCGACTCGATCATGACCGCGCATCTGCTGATGCCGGCGCTGGACTCGGCCGGCGGCGACCCGGCCACCCTCTCGCGGCCCGTCGTCACCGGTCTGCTGCGTGAACGCCTCGGCTACGACGGGGTCGTGGTGACCGACGCCCTGGACATGGCGGGCGTGCGCACGAAGTACGGCGACGACCGGGTCCCCGTGCTGGCGCTCAAGGCGGGCGTCGACCAGCTCCTCAACCCGCCGAGGCTGGACGTCGCCTTCGACGCCGTGGTGAAGGCCGTGCGGGAGGGGGAGCTGACGCGGGCGCGGCTCGACGAGTCGGTCCTGCGGATCCTGCGGCTGAAGTCGAGGCTGGGCCTGTTCGCGGACCCGTACGTCAGCCGGGCCGGTGTGCGGCGGACGGTGGGCGCGCGGGCGCATCTCGCGGCGGCGGACCGGATCGCCGAGCGGACGACGACGCTGCTGGTGAACGAGGGCCCGCTGCTGCCGCTGTCGCCCCGCAGGCACCGCCGGCTGCTGGTGGTGGGCGCCGATCCGGCCTCCCCGACGGGGACCACGGGCCCGCCGACCTCCGTGCTCGCGGCCGCCTTCGGCGAGTTGGGCTTCACGGCGACCGCCCTGTCCACGGGGACGGCCCCGTCCGACGCCGTCATCGAACGGGCGGTGGCGCGGGCGGGCGAGGCCGACGCGGTGGTGGCGGCGACGTACGAGGTCACCGCGGACAGCGCGCAGCGGACTCTGGTGGAGCGGCTGCTTGCGACCGGGCGGCCGACGGTCGCGGTCGCCGTCCGCAACCCGTACGACGTGGCGCAACTGCCGAGGGTGCGAGCCTACTTGGCGGCCTACTCCTGGACCGACGTCGAACTGCGCGCCGCGGCCAGGGTGATCGCCGGAGTCGTGCCGCCGCACGGGCGGCTGCCGGTGCCGGTGCGGCGCGCCGACGATCCGACGCGCACGCTGTACCCGGTCGGCCACGGCCTGACCTGCTGACCTCGGGGCGCCGCACCCGTGTGGCGCGGCGCCCGAGGCGGTGTCACGGACGCAGGGCGGGCTCCCGCTCCACGTCGCGCACGTCCAGCTTGGCGTCGAACCTGGCCAGCGGCTTGGCCTGCGTGGCGTCGGCCTTGACGGCGGCCGGGGCGACGCCCGCCCACTCGAGGATGCGGGCAGTGGCGAGGGCCTTCTCGTCGGCGACCAGTCCGGCGACGTTCGCGCCGTGGTTCATGCCGGGCGCGGTGAAGACGTAGGAGTCCTTCGAGCCGGGCCCGAGGCGGAACGGCTCAGCGCCCCACGGGTCGTTCTGGCCGTAGACGAAGAGCATGTGGCGGGCGTGGTGGCGGACCCAGGCGTCGACGTCCCCCATGGCGAACTGCTGGAAGCGCATCGGGATGTCCCGGGGGACGAAGTTGCGCGGGGGCTGGTAGCCGTAGCGGATGTAGCGGCGCTCGATGTGCGGGAAGCGGATGGTGGGCGCGCCGAGCTGGGTGCCCGCCTGGTAGTAGTACGGCGTGTACGCCGCGAGGCCCTGGTCGGCGTAGGCGGAGAACCCGGAGATCGTGTCGATGGAGGTCCAGATCTCTTCGTCCGTCGCGGACTTGGCGTCGGCGGGGATGGAGTCGCAGTCCGACAGCAGGCTGTACTGCCAGAAGCCCCACACGTAGTCGAGGACGACGGCCTCGTAGGCGCGGTCCAGGCCGCCGATGGTGTCGAAGGTCAGGCCCTCGGTCGCGGCGTACTCGGTGTACCGCTTCTCCAGCGGCTCGCGGCGCACCAGCGCCTCGCGCTGGACGGCGTTCAGGCGGTCGCGGCACTCCTTGGTGCCGACCTTGGCGAAGAAGCGGTCGTAGGCCGAATCCTCGTCGTTCACCACGTCGTTGGGGGCGACGTAGGCGACCACGCCGTCCATGTCACGCGGGTAGAAGCGCTCGTAGTAGGTGGCCGTCATGCCGCCCTTGGAGCCGCCGGTGGAGATCCAGTTCTTCGGGTAGACGGCCTTGAGGGCCGTGAAGATGCGGTGCTGGTCGCTCGCGGCCTGCCAGATGTCCAGCTTGGACCAGTCGGCGGGCTCGGGGCGGGACGGGGTGAAGAAGCGGTACTCCATGGAGACCTGGTTGCCGTCCACGATCTGCGTGGGCTCGCGGCGGCCGGGGTTGGTGGAGACGCTGTAGCCGCCGGTGTAGAAGACCGTGGGCCGGCTGACGTCCTTGTGCAGCACGGTGATCCGCTGCTGGAACGTGCCCTTTGCGGGGTCCCGGTGGTCCACCGGCTGGGTGAAGTTCAGTACGAAGTAACGGTAGCCCGGGTACGGCTTCTCCTGGATCAGGCTGACGCCCGGTATGGAGAGCAGCCGGTCTTTAATGTCTGTGGCTTCCGGCTGTGCGGCGGTGGCCGCGTGGGCCGTGCTCACCATGCCTATGAGCACGGTGAACGCCAGCAGCCATCTGAGCGCCTTGCGCATGCGCGTGCACCCTTCCCTGTGAGTCGGATGTGCCGGAAGCTATCGGAGCAACACCCTTCACACCAGAGGGGGTTGGGCGGAGACGCCCGCAACGCCCGTATCTGTCAGGAGCGGAACCAGCCGGAACTGCCCGAGCCGGCGCCGACGGAGCCCCTGACCAGCACCCAGCGATGGCCGGCGTAGACGTCGACCGGTCCGATCCGGGCGGTCCGGTCGCCGGTCAGCTGCCGGGGCCGGTGGCCGCGCGCCTGGAGGCTGATCGACATCCTCTTGTTCGTGCCGGGACGTTTCTGCACGGTGTAGGCGCAGACCATGCCGCGGTTGTTGTAGACGTGCACCGAGCCGGTGGAGAACGTCACGGTCCGCACCTTCCGGCCGGCGCAGGGCGCGGCCGCGGCGGCCTCGGCGCTGCCCGGCGTGAGCAGCCCGATGAGGACCGAGGCGACGAGCACGGCCAGTGCGGTCAGTGCGGCTGTCGGCCGCCCATGTGTCTCACCAAGGTCCACGGTCCGCGCCTCCCGCTCCGCCGCCATCGTCGTACAGACATACGACGGCACTGGTGTGCCGCCGTACTGATGTACGGACGCACCGGGCGGGGTGAACGGTTGCCCCGCCGCGGCACGGGACGCGGCGGGACAGGACGCGGCGGAACAGGTGGGACGGCCGCGGCCGCCGTCAGCTGGACGTGGTGACCGGCTCCCCGACGAAGGTCCGCCACAGCGCCGCGTACCGTCCGCCGCGCGCGAGCAGTTCCTCGTGGGCGCCGTCCTCGACGACCCTGCCGTGGTCCAACACGACCACCCGGTCCGCGCGCGCCGCCGTGGTCAGCCGGTGGGCGACCACGAGCGTGGTACGGCGGCCGGCGAGCCGGTCGGTGGCCTGGTTGACCTGGGCCTCCGTCGCGAGGTCCAGGGCGGCCGTCGCCTCGTCCAGCAGCAGCACGTCGGGGTCGACGAGTTCGGCGCGGGCCAGCGCGATCAACTGCCGTTGCCCGGCTGACAGGTTGCGGCCCCGCTCGGCGACCTCGTGCAGATAGCCGCCGTCCAGCGTGGCGATCATCTCGTGCGCGCCGACGGCCCGCGCCGCCGCCTCCACCTCGGCGTCGCCGGCGTCCGGCCGGCCGTAGGCGATGGCGTCGCGGACCGTGCCGGGGAAGAGGTAGGCCTCCTGCGGGACGACGCCGAGCCGGTGGCGGTAGGAGGTGAGGTCGAGGGAACGCAGGTCCGTGCCGTCGACCAGCACCCGGCCCGAGGTCGGGTCGTAGAACCGGGCCACCAGCTTGACCAGCGTCGACTTGCCCGCGCCGGTCTCGCCGACGAAGGCCACGGTCTGCCCGGCGGGGATCCTCAAGTCGATCCCGGTCAGGGCCTCTTCGGGGTCGTCGGCGGGGCCGTAGCGGAAGTGCACGTCCTCGAAGGCGATCTCGCCGCGCAGCGACAGCACCTGGAGCGGCTCGTCGGCGGACTTCGTGGACGCCGGCTCGCGCAGCAGCTCCTGGATGCGGCCGAGCGAGACGGTGGCCTGCTGGTAGCCGTCGAAGACCTGGGAGAGCTGCTGCACGGGGGCGAAGAACAGGTCGATGTAGAGGAGGTAGGCGACCAGGGCGCCCGTGGTGAGCGTCGCGTCGTCGATCCGGCCCGCGCCGACCACCAGGACGGCCGCCGCGGCGGCCGACGACAGGAACTGCACGAACGGGAAGTACACCGAGATCATCCACTGGCCGCGGATACGCGCCCGGCGGTAGTCGTCGCTGCGCTCCGCGAACCGCGCGGCGCCGTCCCGCTCACGCCGGAACGCCTGCACGATCCGCAGCCCGGCCACCGACTCCTGGAGGTCGGCGTTGACCAGCGCGACCCGCTCGCGGGCGAGTTCGTAGGCCTTCACGCTGGCCCGGCGGAAGAAGTACGTGGCGACGACCAGCGGCGGCAGGGTCGCGAACACGACGAGCGCGAGCTCCGCGTCCAGCACCAGCAGGGCGACCATGATGCCGAAGAACGTGACGACGGAGACGAACGCGGTGACCAGGCCCGTCTGCAGGAACGTCGACAGCGCGTCCACGTCGGTGGTCATCCGCGTCATGATCCGGCCGGTCAACTCCCGCTCGTAGTAGTCGAGCCCGAGCCGCTGGAGCTGGGAGAAGATCTTCAGGCGCAGCGCGTACAGGACCCGCTCGCCGGTGCGGCCGGTCATCCGGATCTCACCGCTCTGCGCGGCCCACTGGGCGAGGACGGCGCACAGGGCGAGCAGCGAGGCCGCCCACACCGCGCCCAGCGCCGCCCGGCCGACCCCGTCGTCGATGCCGTGCCGGATCGTCACCGGCAGCAGCAGGCCCATGCCGGCGTCCACGGCGACCAGGCCGAGGCTGATCAGCAGGGGCCGCCCGAAGCCGCGCAGCAGCCGGCGCAGGCCGTAGGAGTCCTCGGGGGTGACCGCGCGGGACTCGTCGACTTCGGGGACATCGGTCGCCGGCGGGAGCGCCTCCACCTGGGCGAGCAGCTCGGGCGTGGCCGGGGTGCCGTCGAGCGCGGCGTCCCGGGGGGTGCGCTCGCCCGTCCACAGCCGGGGGGTGAGGCCCCGCTCGGCGTCGAACTCGGCGTCGAGCTCCTCGCGCACCGACGTGTCCTCGCGGGGCGGGGCGGGGTGGGTGTGGCCCGGGGAGACGCCGCCGAGCTCGTCGGGGTCGGTGAGGAGGCGGCGGTAGAGCGCGGAGCGTTTCTGCAGTTCCTCGTGGGTGCCGAGGTCGGCGAGCCGGCCGTCGTCGAGGACGGCGATGCGGTCCGCGAGGTTCAGCGTGGAGCGGCGGTGGGCGATGAGGAGGGTCGTGCGGCCCGCCATGACGTGCTTGAGCGCCTCGTGGATCTCGTGCTCGACCTGGGCGTCCACGGCGGAGGTGGCGTCGTCCAGGACGAGCAGGCGCGGGTCGGTGAGGAGGGCGCGCGCGAGGGCGATCCGCTGGCGCTGGCCGCCGGACAGGGTCAGGCCGTGCTCGCCGACCTTGGTGGCGTAGCCGTCGGGCAGCTCGTCGATGAACCGGTCGGCGCGCGCCGCGTGGGCGGCGGCCCTGATCTCGTCGTCGGTGGCGTCGGGACGGCCGTAGGCGATGTTGGCGCGAACGGTGTCGGAGAAGAGGAACGAGTCCTCGGGGACCAGGCCGATCGCGGCGCGCAGCGAGTCGAGGGTGAGCTCGCGCACGTCGTGGCCGCCGACGAGGACGGCGCCCCGGGTGACGTCGTAGAAGCGCGGCAGCAGCAGGGAGACGGTCGACTTGCCGGAGCCGGAGGAGCCGACGACGGCGAGGGTCTCGCCGGGGCGGATCTCGAAGGTGAGGCCGTCCAGGACGGGGCGCCCGTCCTCGTAGGCGAAGGAGACGTCGTCGAACTCGACGGTCGCGGGCGCGTCGGCGGGCAGCTCCTTGACGCCCTCCCGGATCGACGGCTCGGTGTCGATCAGCTCCAGGACCCGTTCGGTGCCGGCGCGGGCCTGCTGGCCGACGGTGAGGACCACGGCGAGCATGCGGACCGGGCCGACCAGCTGGGCCAGGTAGGTGGAGAAGGCGACGAACGTGCCGAGGGTGATGTGCCCGCGCACGGCGAGCCAGCCGCCGAGGGCGAGCATCGCGACCTGGCCGAGGGCGGGGACGGCCTGGAGGGCCGGGGTGTAGCGGGCGTTCAGGCGGATCGTGCGGAGCCGGCCCGCGAAGAGCCTGCGGCCGACCTCCCTGAGCTTCCCGGTCTCCTGCTCCTCCTGCCCGAAGCCCTTCACCACGCGCACCCCGCTGACCGCCCCGTCGACCACGCCGGCCACGGCCGCCGCCTGGGCCTGCGCGTACCAGGTCGCGGGGTGGAGCCTGCGGCGGCTGCGCCGGGCGATCCACCACAGGGCGGGGGCGACGGCCAGCGCGACGAGGGTGAGCGGCGGGGACAGCCATGCCATGACGGCGAGGGAGATCAGGAAGAGCAGGACGTTCCCGATGGTCATCGGGAGCATGAAGAGCAGACTCTGGATGAGCTGGAGGTCGCTGGTGGCGCGGCCGACGACCTGCCCGGTGGACAGCTCGTCCTGCCGCCGCCCGTCGAGCCGGGCGATCGTCGCGAACATCTCCGTGCGCAGGTCGTGCTGGACGTCGAGGGCGAGCCGGCCGCCGTAGTAGCGGCGGACGTAGGTGAGGCCGTAGACGAGGACCGCGGCGGCGACCAGGGCGCCCGCCCAGGGGGCCATGGAGCGGGTGTGGCCGCCGATGACGTCGTCGATGATCACCTTGGTGATCAGCGGGACGACGGCCATCACGGCCATGCCGGCGAGCGACGAGACGAGCGCCAGGACGACGTCCGCCGGATGGCGCCACGCGTAGCTCGCCAGTCTCCTCGCCCATCCCCGTTGCGGTTCCACGCGGTGCCCTCCGGTCGTCCTGATCTACCGGAAGGCACCAACGCCGAGGGAAGCGGATTTCATCCCTCCGTCACATTCCGGCCCACGACCGAGCGGGGCGGGGGCTCAGGAGGCCGCGAGATCCCGGTGGATGACCTTGGCGACGCCCTGGATGGTGGCGATGCCGTAGTTCATCGTGCTGTTGCCTTGGGTGAGCACGGTGATCTGGTAGTCGTGGCCGCCGCCCTTGAAGGCGCCCACGCTGTGCACGCGCCAGCCGTTGGTGGCCCGGGACAGCCAGCCGTTCTTCACCTGGAGGGTGACGTTCGCGGGCTTGCCGTACGGCGTCCCCCAGCGCTGGCTCGCCACGACCTGGCCCATGAGCCGGAGGACGTAGGCGCGGGAGGAGTCGAGGAGCACCGTGTTCTTGGCGGTGAGCAGCCCGAGCAGCTTCTGCTCGTCGGTGACGGTGATCTGGGTGAGGCCCCAGTAGCCGTTCGCGCCCGGCTTGGTCTGCGTCATCTTCGCGGCGGCGAGGAAGCCCTTGATCTTGGTCAGGCCGAGCTGGTTCCACAGGGCGGTGGTGGAGGCGTTGTCCGACTTGGTGATCATGGCCGTGGCGAGGGTCCGCTCACGGGCGGTCAGGCCCCGCCTGGTCTTCTGCGCGTCCCACAGCAGGGCGGACAGGACCGTGACCTTGACCACGCTGGCGGAGTCGAAGGCGGTGGAGGCGCGCAGCGTGCAGGTGGTGTTGGTGCTGCGGTCGTAGAGGCCCACGGCGACGGTGCCGGCGCGGCCCGCGAGCGCGGCGGTGATGTCGTTCTTGAGTTTGGCGGCGAGTCCCGCCTTGGCCGAGGTGCAGCTGACGGCGGGGGGAGCGGCCGCGGCGGGTGAGGCGGCGGCCACCCCTGTGACGAGGACGCCCACGCCGATCGTGGTGGCGAGCAGTCTCCTCGTGCGTCTGAATGTCCGGTGAGTCATGCGGGGTTGACACACGAGTTCGGCGAAAAGTTGTACGAGTGGGGGGTCTTGGCGTTCGAAGGGCTCGGGGCCCGCGAAGGGCGGGCGTCTTGAGGCCGTCACCGGGGCCCGAGTGCCTTCACAGGAGACGGCCAGGTCCGGCACAGCGGCCACCCACGACCGGCGTACAGCATGCGAAAGGTGACCTCAGCCACCGATCCCCTCCCCCAGCCGACCGCCTCCCCCGACCGGCCCGCGACGGCCACGTCGCCGCCCGCGCCGACGTCGTCAGCCGCGCCGGCGCCACCGGGGCGGGCGCCGCGCTGGTCGCTCCCCGCACTGCTCGCGATCCTCGCCCTGGCGGCGGCGCTGTACTCCTGGAACCTCTCGGGCTCGTCCCTCAACAGCTTCTACAGCGCCGCCGTGCTGAGCGGCACACAGAGCTGGAAGGCCTGGTTCTTCGGCTCGTTGGACGCGGGGAACTTCATGACCGTCGACAAGCCGCCCTTCGCCCTGATGGTGATGGGCCTGTCCTGCCGGCTGTTCGGCTTCGGCACCTGGCAGATGATGCTGCCGCTGATCCTGGCGGCCCTCGCCACCATTTGGATCGTGCACTCCTCCGTGAAGCGGGTGTGGGGCCACGGCGCGGCGGCCCTCGCCGCGCTGGTGCTCGCGCTGACCCCGATCACCGTCGCCATCAACCGCGACAACAACCCCGACACGCTCCTGGTGTTCCTGATGGCGGGCGGCGCGGCGCTGGCCCTGCGGGCCGTGCGCGACGGCAGGCTGCTGCCGCTCGTCGGCTCGGCGGTGTGCTTCGGACTGGCCTTCAACACCAAGATGCTCCAGGGCTACATCGCGCTGCCCGCCGTCTTCGCGGTCTACCTGTACGCGGCCAGGCCGGCGCCGGTGAGGCGGATCGTCAACCTGCTGGTCGCGGGGGTGGCGCTGGCCGTGTCCAGCTTCTGGTGGGCGGCGGCCGTGTCCCTGGTCCCGGCCGACGAGCGGCCCTACATCGGCGGCTCCACCGACGGCAGCGCCTGGAACCTGATCATGGGCTACAACGGTCTCGGCCGGATCTTCGGCGGCGAGGGCAACGGCGGGGGCGGAGGCGGGGGCGGCGGTGGCGGAGGCGGTGGCTTCTCCGGGGCCGCCGGCATCGGCCGGCTGTTCAACGACGTCCTCGGCGGGCAGATCTCCTGGCTGCTCCCCTTCTCGGCCATCGCCCTCGTCGCCGGCCTCGTCCTGTGCGGCCGTGCGCCGCGCACCGACCTCACCCGCGCCGCGCTGCTGCTGTGGGGCGGCTGGACGCTGCTGCACTACCTGACGTTCGCCCTGGCCGAGGGCACCATGCACCCGTACTACACGACCGCGCTCGCCCCCGGCATCGCGGCCCTGTGCGGGGGCGGCGGCGCGATGCTGCTGCGCGCGTTCCGCGCCGACCGGCGCTGGGCGTGGGTGCTGCCGCTCGCGCTGGGCGTCACCGCCGTCTGGGCGATCGTGCTGCTGCGCCGGGCGTCCGGCTGGAACACCTGGCTGTGGCCGTCCGTGGGCGTGGTCATGACGCTGGCGGTCGTGGGCCTGTTCGTGTTCCGTTCCGGCGCCCGGGCGCGGCTGCTGGCCGTCTCGGTGGCGGCGGCGGTCGTCGCGGCGGTGGCGGGCCCGGCGGCGTACGCCTGGTCGGTGCCGGCGGGCACGAGCGGCGGCATGGGCGGCGTCAACCCGACGGCCGGTCCGACCACGGGCAACGGCGGCTTCGGGGGCGGCCCCGGTGGCGGTGGCGGCCGGGGCGGGTTCCCCGGCGGCGGCCAGGGCGGGGCTCCGAACGGCGCCCAGCGCGGCGGCCAGGACGGGGCTCAGGCCGACGGGCAGGGTGACGGTCAGGCCGATGCGCAGGCCGGCGGCTTCCCCGGCGGGGGCGAACTGCCGGGCGGCGGAGCGGCCGGCGGCACGCCTCCCTCCGGCGCGGGCACGGGCGGCGGAACGGCCCCAGGCGGGATGCCTCAAGGCGGAACGGCCCAAGGCGGAACGTCGCGAGGCGGAACGTCGCGAGGCGGAACGTCGCGAGGCGGAATGGCCCCAGGCGGGATGGGCGGCGCGAGCAGCGAGCTCATCGCGTACCTGAAGAAGAACCAGGACGGCGCCAAGTGGCTGTTGGCGGTGTCCAGTTCGCAGAGCGCGGCGCAGCTCGTCCTCAGCAGCGGCGAGCCGGTGATCTCGATGTGGGGCTGGTCCGGCAGTGACAACGCGATGACTCTGGCCAAGCTCAAGGAGCTGGTGAAGAAGGGCGAGTTGCACTACGTCCAGCTCGGCGGCGATGGGGGTGCCCCCACGCGAGCGAATTCGAGCGTGGGGGAGGGCGGCGGCCCCGGTGGCGGCTCCACAGCGAGTTCCGAGGTGACCGCGTGGGTGCAGAAGAACGGGACGGCGGTGAACGAGAGCGAGTACAGCTCCGCTTCGGCGACGCAGAAGTCGACTTCGGGCGCCACATCCGAGAACGCGAACTCCTCCGATTCCAGCTCGGGCAGCGACTCCAACTCCTCGACGATCTACCGCCTGGACGCCTCCGACGTGAGCTGACATCCCGTCACCACGTCACCGACGGCCCCCGCTCGACCGAGCCGGGGGCCGTCCTCGCACCCCCGTCGCGATCAACTCGCGTAGACAAAACCTGACTTGCCGCTTTCCGTCATCCACTCGACACGTCGGATTCATTTACAAGGCCGCATGTGCATGTCACTCTCCCGATTGCCGCCTCCCCTCAACCCGCGTAGATCGGACACCCCACATGCTGGCTACGACGACCCGCTCACGCCGGTGGAAGACGGTGGCCCTCGCCACCTCCGCCGTCCTGGTCGGTCTCACCGCCCCCGCCCTGACCGCGACCCCCGCCGCGGCCACCACCACCGCCTACGACCAGACGTACTACAAGAACGCGATCGGCAAGTCCGGGACGAGCCTGAAGTCGGCCCTGCACACGATCATCACCCCGCAGACGAAGATCTCGTACTCCGCGGTCTGGAACGCGCTGAAGGTCACCGACCAGGACCCGAACAACAGCAACAACGTGATCCTGCTGTACAGCGGCGTCTCGCGCAGCAAGTCCCTCAACGGCGGCGACCTCGGCGACTGGAACCGCGAGCACACCTGGGCCAAGTCCCACGGCGACTTCGGCGAGGTGACCGGTCCCGGCACCGACCTGCACCACCTGCGCGCGGCCGACGTCCAGGTCAACAGCATCCGCGGCAACAAGGACTTCGACAACGGCGGCAGCGCGGTCAGCGGCGGAGGCGGCAGCCTCACGGACTCCGACTCCTTCGAGCCGCGCGACGCGGACAAGGGCGACGTGGCCCGCATGATCCTCTACATGGCCGTGCGCTACGACGGCGGCGACGGCTTCGCCGACCTCGAGCCGAACGAGAAGGTCAACAACGGCAGCAACCCCTACATGGGCAAGCTGTCCGTCCTCAAGCAGTGGAACGAGCAGGACCCGCCGAGCGCCTTCGAGGAGCGCCGCAACCAGGTCGTCTACGACACCTACCAGAAGAACCGCAACCCGTTCATCGACCACCCGGAATGGGTCGAGGCCATCTGGTAGCCGAGGCCGTCCGGTAGGGATGCGCCGTCAGCCCAGGTGTGTCGGCTCGAACATGCGCAGGACCGCGGGGAGCACGACCACCGACGGGCCCGGGGCCGCGAGGGCCCGCGCCAGGTCGGCTCGCAGGGTCTCCGGGGTCGTGCGCGTGGCCGGCACGCCGAAGGACTCCGCCAGGGCGACGAAGTCCGGGCCGGTCAGCTCGGTCGCCGTGGCCCGGCCGAACGCGTCGGTCATGTACTCGCGCAGGATGCCGTAGCCGCCGTCGTCCACGATCAGCCAGGTCACGGGCAGGTCGTGCTGCCGCGCGGTCGCCAGCTCGGCGATCGAGTACATCGCGCCGCCGTCGCCCGACACCGCCAGCACCGGGCGGGTCGGGTCGGCGGCCGCCGCGCCGAGCGCCGCCGGAAAGGCGTAGCCGAGGCCGCCCGCGCCCTGGGCGGAATGCATGAGGTTGGGCCCCTTGGCGTCGAACGCCGACCAGGCCCAGTACGCGAGGATCGTCATGTCCCAGAAGGACGGGGAGTCGGCCGGGAGCGCCCCGCGCACCGACGCCAGCACCTCCTGCTCCAGGGTGAGTTCCTGGGCGGCGATGCGGTCGGCGACCTTCGCGAGGAGGACGCGGACCCGCTCCGGGGCGGCAGGGTCCCGGCGCTCGTCCACCGTCTCCAGCAGCGCCTGGAGCGCCAGGCGGGCGTCCGCGTGGATGCCCAGTGCGGGGTGGTTCGCCTCCAGCTTGCCGAGGTCCGCCTCGATCTGGATCACCCGGCCCCGGGGCGCGAACGTGTGGTAGTTGGACGACAGTTCGCCCAGGCCCGAGCCGACCACCAGCAGGACGTCCGCGTCCTCCAGGAAGTCGGTGGTGTGGCGGTCCTCCAGCCAGGACCTCAGGGAGAGGGGATGGGTCCAGGGGAAGGCGCCCTTGCCGCCGAAGGTCGTCACCACGGGCGCGTCCAGCCGTTCCGCGAGCTTGCGCAGCTTGCCCGAGGCGTCCGCCCGGATCACCCCGCCGCCCGCGATGATCGCCGGGCGCTCGGCGCGGGAGAGCAGGTCGGCTGCCACGGCGGTGAGTTCGGGGCGCGGGGGCAGCTCCTCGGGGAAGGCGTCCCCGACCGTCACCGCCGGGAGCGGCGTCGCCGCCGACAGGACGTCCTGCGGGATCTCCACCCACACCGGGCCGTGCGGGGCCGTCAGCGCGGACTTCCAGGCCGCCTCGATCGCGGACGGGATCTGGGACTGGGCGCGGACGGTGCGGACGGACTTGACGATGCCCCTGAACGACGCCGCCTGGTCGGGGAGTTCGTGCAGATGGCCGCGACGGCCGCCGCCCAGCCCCGCCGTCGGCACCTGGCTGCAGATCGCCAGCACGGGCGCGCTGGCCGCCGCCGCCTCCTGGAGCGCGGCGAGCGACGTCAGGGCGCCCGGGCCCGTCGACAGCAGCAGCGGCGCCGCCTCGCCGGTGACACGGCCGTACGCGTCCGCGGCGAAGCCCGCGTTGTTCTCCACCCGCAGGCCGACGTACCGCAGGTCGGAGCGGCGCAGCGCGTCGAACACGCCGAGGGCGTGCTGGCCCGGCAGGCCGAAGACGGTCGTCGCGCCGAGCCCGGCCAGCGTCTCCACGACCAGGTCTCCGCCGGTGCGGCCGGGCGGAGAATTCAGCGCGGCCTCCGTCTGGGCGGCGGTCGGGCGGAGCACCAGGTCGTGGTCGTGTGTCACTTCGCGCGGGCCTCGGCAATCTGGCGGGACATGATCGTGGTCAGCTCGTACGCCGTGTGGGACGCGGCCACCGACGTGATCTCCGCGTGATCGTACGCGGGCGCCACCTCGACGACGTCCGCGGAGACCAGGTTGCAGGACGCCAGGCCGCGCAGGATCTCCAGCAGCTCGCGGGAGGTCATGCCGCCGGCCTCGGGCGTGCCGGTTCCGGGCGCGTGGGCCGGGTCCAGGCAGTCGATGTCGATGGAGATGTACAGCGGCCGGTCGCCGATGCGCTGGCGCAGCTGGTCGGCGACCTCGTCGGCGCCGCGCCGGTAGACGTCCGCCGAGGTGACGATGCCGAAGCCCATCTTCTGGTCGTCGGTGAGGTCCTGCTTGCCGTAGAGCGGGCCTCGGGTGCCGACGTGGGAGAGCGCCTCGGTGTCGAGGATGCCCTCCTCGACCGCCCGGCGGAACGGCGTGCCGTGGGTGTACTCGGCGCCGAAGTAGGTGTCCCAGGTGTCGAGGTGGGCGTCGAAGTGGAGCAGCGCGACCGGGCCGTGCTTCTTGGCGACCGAGCGCAGCAGCGGCAGGGCGATGGTGTGGTCGCCGCCGAGGGTCATCAGGCGGGCGCCGGTGCCGAGCAGGTCGTCGGCGGCCGCCTCGACGGTCTCGACGGCCTCGTGGATGTCGAAGGGGTTCACCGCGATGTCGCCGCCGTCCGCGACCTGCGCGAGGGCGAACGGGGAGGCGTCCTGCGCCGGGTTGTAGGGCCTGAGCAGCCGGGAGGCCTCGCGGATGGCGTTGCCGCCGAAGCGGGCGCCCGGCCGGTAGGAGACGCCCGAGTCGAACGGCACGCCGACGACGGCGACGTCCGCACGGCCGACCTCGTCGAGGCGGGGCAGCCGGGCGAAGGTCGCGGGACCGGCGTACCGGGGGATCCGCGAGGAGTCGACCGGGCCGCGCGGCGTCTCGTTGCTGCTCATGAAGTGCCTTCTTTCCTACGCGTCGCCGCGTATGTACTGCTCTGTACCGCTGATGACGACTGTACTGGGGGCCACGACCGGGTCGGACACGAGTTCGGGCCGCGGTGCGCGTGCCGACCCTAGGTGGCCGCGACGAGGCCCGGAAGTGTACGTTTCCTCCACTCCCAGTACTCGACATGAACGGATTGCACACCGTGCCCGATCCCGCGGTCCCGCCCACTCCGCCGGTGCCGCTCGCCGCCCTGCTGGCCCGCGAGGACCTGGGCCTGCGGCAGATCGCCGGGCCGTCCGGGCCCGGCCTGGCCGTCCACTGGGCGCACACCTCGGAGATGGCGGACCCGTACCCGTACCTGCTGGGCGGTGAGCTGCTGCTGACGGCGGGGGTGCACATCCCGGAGGCTGCGGGCCCGGAGGAGCACGTTGACGCGTACGTCGCCCGGGTCGTCGCCGCGGGCGGGGCCGCGCTCGGTTTCGGGCTGGCCCCGGTGCACGACAGGGTGCCGCCCGCGCTGGTCGCGGCCTGCGACGCGCACGGGCTGCCGCTGCTGGAGGTGCCGCCGCAGACCACGTTCTCCGGGGTCGCCCGCGCCGTCTGGCAGCTGATGGCCGAGGCCCGGCATGCCGAACTGCGCCGGGTGGCGAAGGCGCAGCAGAGCCTCGCCGCCGCGGCGTCCCGCCCGGACCCCGTCCCCTCGGTCCTGCGGCAGCTGGCCCGGCGCGTGGGCGGCTGGGCGGTGCTGTACCGGCCCGAGGGCGTCCAGCTCGCGGCGGCGGGGCGGGAGCCGGGGAGCGGGACGCGGGAGGCGCTGGCGGAGCTCGCGCGGGCCGTCGTCGCGCGGGGCTCCGCCACCGCCAGCGACACCGCCCCGGACGGCGACCGTCTCACCGCGTACGCACTGGGTACGGGGCGCGGTCTCGTGCTCGGGGTGGCCGCCTCGCGACGTGAGCCCGGCGACCACACCGTCGTCTCCGTCGCCGCCGTGCTGCTGTCGCTCCTGACCGCCGGGCACCGGACCGCCACGGGGGCGGCCCACTCCTCGGCCCTCGTGCGCCTCCTCCTGGGCGCCGCCCCCGAGGAGGTGGCCCCGCTGCTGGGCGGTGGGCGGTGGCGGGTGGTGCACGGGCGGCCGCAGGGCCGGGCGCCGGACGCCATGGCCGCGTCGGCGCTGGGGGCCGCGCTCGGGTCGGCGCTGGTCGACTCCGGAGAACGAGCCGAGGAGGGGGCCGGGGACGGGATCGTACGCGTGCTCGTGCCGGCCGGGCGGGAGCCGGTCGCGCAGGAGGGGTGGACGCTCGGGGTGAGCGCCGCCGTGGAGCCCGGCGAGTGGGCGCTCGCCGACGTCCAGGCGGCCCGCGCCCTGGCCCGCGCCCACGCGACGCGCACCCCGCTGGTCCGGCACGGCGCCCGCTCCGCGCTCACCGACCTGGTCCCGGCCGACGACGCCGAGGCGCACGCCCGCGCCCTCCTCGCGCCGCTCGCCGGCGCCCCGGCGCTCACCGAGACCCTGCGCACCTGGCTCTCCTTGCACGGCAGTTGGGACCGGACGGCGACCGCGCTGTCCGTGCACCGCAACACCGTCCGCCAGCGGATGGCCCGCTGCGCCGCCCTCCTGGCCGTCGACCTGAACGACCCGGACGTGCGCATGGAACTGTGGTTCGCGCTGAAGCGCGGGTAGGGCCCCTCGTGAGACTGACGAGGCGGGCGGTCACCGCCTCATGACGGCGATCACCGCCTCATGACGGCGGCGGCTGCCTCACAATGAGGAGCATGCCGATACCCGGGACTCCCAGTCGCGACGAGCTCGTCGCCCATCTCGTCCGAACCCGTATCGCGGGGGACGTCGCCACGCCGCGCGAGAACAACCTCTCCCACTACCGCCAGCTCGCGAACGGCGTGCGCAACTACTGGTTCGGGCTGGAGTTCGGCGACCGCTGGACCGACGAGCAGGACGTGCTCGCCGTGATGGCGGAACGGGTCGGCGTCAACGACGACCCCGAGTTCCGCTACGGGCAGGACACCATCGACCCCGAGCTGACCGTGGACGCCCTGGACCGGCTGGCGGGCCGGCTGCGCAAGGCGGCCGAGGACCGCCAGCGCGTGCTGTTCGCCACCGGCCACCCCGGCGGCCTGCTCGACGTGCACCACGCCACCGCGGCGGCCCTGCGCCGGGCCGGCTGCGAGATCGTCGTCATCCCGGACGGGCTGCAGACGGACGAGGGGTACGTCATGCAGTTCGCGGACGTGGCCGTCCTCGAACACGGCGCCTCCCTGTGGCACACCCACTCGGGCGAGCCGATGAAGGCGATCCTGACCGGGCTCGAGCGCGAGGGCCGCCCGCTGCCCGACCTGGTCGTCGCCGACCACGGCTGGGCGGGCTACGCCGGACAGCACGGCGTCGACTCCGTCGGGTACGCCGACTGCAACGACCCCGCGCTGTTCCTCGCCGAGGCGGAGGGCACCGTGCAGGTGACGGTGCCCTTGGACGACCATGTCGTCAGCCCGCGCTACTACGACCCGATGACCGCGTACCTGCTCGCGGCGGCCCGACTGTCGTAGCGTGCGGGGCCGTTGTCAGCGCCTGAAGCCGCCGAAGATGTCCCAGTAAGGGGCGTTCCCGTAGAAGAAGTTGTAGGGGTTGAAGAACGGGTTCAGGCCGTAGAAGCCGCTCACGATGCCGGGGAACCCCCGATCGCAGTTGTCGTACCACCAGTAGCCGTCGTCGCAGTGGCGGCTGTGGTTGCGGTCCAGGGAGGCGGTGGACGCCGACGCGGTGCCCGCCGTGCCCACCGCGATGCCGCCGGCCAGCAGCAGGCCGGCGGCGGACGTCGCGGCGAGACGCCTCACCCGTTGTGCTCGCATGGGAATCACCTTTCGCTCCATCGTCGCCCGCGCGCCCTTCGGAGGAGTTCGACAGGACGCCGGAGGGGTGGATGGCCGCAGCCGCGAACAGACGTCGCGGGAGGGTCCTCCGGATGTCACCGCAGGCGTCGAGGGGGCACGGTGGCGGCCGGCGAGGTCTCGGGGCGATCGCCGGGGGACGCGTTCCGCGTGAAGCGGGAACCGGTCGGCCGGGTGTGCCGCGCGTGCGGCGTTCGGATTTCGAGCCTAGTCGCGGGGCGGTGCCCCGGCATCTCGGAAACCGCCCCGCACGTCCCGCCCGTCCGTCACCGCGGGACCCGGACCACGCCCTCCTGGATCACCGAGACGGCGAGGCGTCCGTCCTGCGTGTAGATGCGGGCCTGACCGAGGCCGCGGCCGCCGTGCGCGGACGGCGACTCCTGGTCGTACAGCAGCCATTCGTCGGCGCGGAACGGGCGGTGGAACCACATCGCGTGGTCCAGCGAGGCGCCGACGACGTCACCGACCGCCCACCCGCCGCGGCCGTGCGCGAGGAGGACGGAGTCCAGGAGCGTCATGTCGGAGACGTAGGTGGCCAGCACGACGTGCAGCAGCGGATCGTCCGCGAGTTTGCCGTTGGTGCGGAACCAGACCTGGCTGTGCGGTTCGCGCGGCTCGCCGAACCTGCCGTACGGCGGCTCGTCGACGTACCGCAGGTCGATGGCCTCGCGGGCCTCCAGGAACTTCTCGACGACGACCGGGTCGAGATGGTCGTAGCCGCGCAGCCGCTCCGCGGAGGTGGGCAGGCTCACCGGGTCGGGCGAGGACGGCGCGGGGGCCTGGTGGTCGAGGCCCTCCTCGTACGTCTGGAAGGACGCGGAGAGGGTGAAGATCGGCCGGCCGTGCTGGACGGCGACCGCGCGCCGGGTGGTGAAGGAGCGGCCGTCGCGGATGCGCTCGACGTTGTAGACGATGGGCGCGCCCGGGTCGCCCATGCGCAGGAAGTACGCGTGCAGGGAGTGGGCGTGCCGGTCCGCGGGGACGGTGCGGCCGGCGGCGACCAGCGCCTGGGCCGCGACCTGCCCGCCGAAGACGCGCGGGACGACGGCGGACCGGGACTGGCCGCGGAAGATGTTCTCCTCGATCTGCTCGAGGTCGAGCAGATCGAGGAGATCCTGAAGTGCCTGGCTCATGGAGTCAGTTGTATCCGCCGGTAGTTGCGTCCGGCTTACAGGCCCATGTCCTTCGCGATGATCGACTTCATGATCTCGCTGGTGCCGCCGTAGATGCGGTTGACGCGGTTGTCCGCGTACAGACGGGCGATCGGGTACTCGTTCATGAAGCCGTAACCGCCGTGCAGCTGGAGGCAGCGGTCGATCACGCGGTGCGCGACCTCGGTGCAGAACAGCTTCGCGGAGGCGGCCTCGGCGGGGGTCAGCTCACCGGCGTCCAGGGCCTCCAGCGAGCGGTCGGCGACGGCCTCGGCGGCGTCCACCTCGGCCTGGCAGGCGGCCAGCTCGAACTTCGTGTTCTGGAACGACGCGACGGTCTTGCCGAAGACGGTGCGCTCCTGCACGTACTGCTTGGCGAACCGGACGGCGGCCTTGGCCTGCGCGTACGCGCCGTAGGCGATGCCCCAGCGCTCGGAGGCCAGGTTGTGGCCGAGGTAGTAGAAGCCCTTGTTCTCCTCGCCGAGGAGGTCCTCGACGGGCACCTTCACGTCGACGAACGCCAGCTCGGCCGTGTCGGAGGTCTTCAGGCCCAGCTTGTCCAGCTTGCGGCCGACGGAGTAGCCCTCCGCCTTGGTGTCCACGACGAAGAGGGAGATGCCGTAGCGGCGGTCCTCGGCGGTCGGCGCGGAGGTGCGGGCGCAGACGATCATGCGGTCGGCGTGGACGCCGCCGGTGATGAAGGTCTTGGCGCCGTTGAGGACGTAGTGCGTGCCGTCCTCGGAGAGCTTGGCGGTGGTGCGCATGCCGGCGAGGTCCGAACCGGTGCCCGGCTCGGTCATCGCGATGGCCCACATCTCCTCGCCGGAGACGAACTTCGGCAGGAAGCGCTTCTTCTGCTCGTCCGTGGCGAGAAGCTTGATGTACGGCAGGCCGAGCAGCACGTGCACGCCGGAGCCGCCGAAGGTGATGCCGGCGCGGGCGGTCTCCTCGTAGAGGATGGCCTCGAACTTGTAGGAGTCGATGCCGGCGCCGCCGTACTCCTCGTCGACGCGGATGCCGAAGACGCCCAGCTCGGCCAGCTTGTAGTAGAAGTCGCGCGGCGCCTGGCCCGCGGCGAGCCACTCGTCGTAGACGGGGACGACCTCGGCCTCGATGAAGGCCCGGAGGGTCTCCCGGAACGCCTCGTGATCCTCGTTGAACACCGTACGGCGCACCGCCGGCCCCTCTCTGCGCCTAAACCGGCGCCGCTCTCGCGGATGTGGTGCTCGCCGTCGGGGTTCTCAATCCATGGTTGCGGCCCCATTGGCTAAGCGCTTGCTCAGGGCAACCGTACCGGCGGGTAGGGAGGGAGTCCAGGGGGGTGTTCGTAACGCTCGTCACTCCTGTGGGGGTGCACGCTCGTCACTCCTGTGGGGGTGCGGCCGACGCGAAGGCGCCGCGGGCCATGCGGTGAAGGAGTTGCGCCGTGGCGGCGCGGCCGGGGAGGGAGCCCGGGCGGCCCAGGTGGGGGGTGGAGTTCAGCAGGCCGAAGACCGAGTGGACCGCCGAGCGGGCCGCGGGCTCGGGCAGGTCGGGGTACACCGCTCGCAGCGCCTCCACCCACAGCTCCACGTACTGCCGCTGGAGCTGGCGGACCAGCTTGCGGTCGCTGTCGCGCAGGCGGTCCAGCTCACGGTCGTGCAGGGTGATCAGGGGACGGTCGTCGAGCGCGAAGTCGATGTGCCCCTCGATGAGCGAGTCGAGGACCGCCTCGGCCGGGTCGCCGTCGGCCTCCGCCAGACGGCGCCTGGCGCCGGTCAGCAGCTGCCCGCTGATACCCACCAGCAGCTCCGCCAGCATCGCGTCCTTGCCGGGGAAGTGCCGGTACAGACCGGGGCCGCTGATGCCGACCGCGGCCCCTATCTCGTCCACGCCGACGCCGTGGAACCCGCGCTCGGCGAAGAGGCGCGCGGCCTCCCTGAGGATCTGCTCGCGGCGGGTGGGGGCGTCGGTTCTGGTGGCCATGAAAACAATTCTAGACATCGAGGTTAGCGCTCGTTAACCTGATGGAAATGGTTAACGCTCATTAACAGTCGATCACTGGGTGAGGGGACCGCAAGGATGGAGCAGGCACCGGAGCTGACGAGCGCGGCGGACCCCGCGTCGGAGGCCTGGCGGGCCAACGAGGAGGCCCACCGCGCACTCGTCGAGGAGCTGCGCGGCAAGCTCGCCGCCGCCCGTCTCGGCGGCGGCGAGAAGGCGCGCGAGCGGCACACCGCGCGCGGGAAGCTGCTGCCGAGGGACAGGGTCGACGCCCTTCTCGACCCCGGCTCGCCCTTCCTGGAGCTCGCCCCCCTCGCTGCCGACGGGATGTACGAGGGGCAGGCCCCGGCCGCCGGCGTGATCGCCGGGATCGGCCGGGTCAGCGGCCGGAACTGCGTGATCGTCGCCAACGACGCCACCGTCAAGGGCGGCACGTACTACCCGATGACCGTGAAGAAGCACCTGCGGGCGCAGGAGGTGGCGCTGGAGAACCGGCTGCCCTGTCTGTACCTGGTGGACTCCGGCGGCGCCTTCCTGCCGATGCAGGACGAGGTGTTCCCCGACCGCGAGCACTTCGGGCGGATCTTCTACAACCAGGCCCGTATGTCGGGCGCCGGCATCCCGCAGATCGCCGCCGTCCTCGGTTCGTGCACGGCGGGCGGCGCGTACGTCCCGGCGATGAGCGACGAGGCAGTGATCGTGCGCGGACAGGGCACGATCTTCCTCGGCGGCCCGCCGCTGGTGAAGGCCGCCACCGGCGAGGTCGTCACCGCAGAGGAGCTGGGCGGCGGCGAGGTCCACGCGCGCGTGTCGGGCGTCACCGACCATCTCGCCGAGGACGACGCGCACGCGCTGCGGATCGTGCGGACCATCGTCTCCACGCTGCCGGCCCGGCCGGCCCCGCCGTGGGAGGTCCGCCCGGCCGTCGAGCCCAAGGTCGACCCCTACGGGCTGTACGGCGCGGTCCCCGTCGACTCCCGTACCCCCTACGACGTACGGGAGGTCATCGCCCGTATCACCGACGGCTCCCGCTTCGCCGAGTTCAAGTCGGAGTTCGGGCAGACCCTCGTCACCGGCTTCGCCCGGATCCACGGCCACCCGGTGGGGATCGTCGCCAACAACGGCATCCTGTTCTCCGAGTCGGCCCAGAAGGGCGCCCACTTCATCGAGCTGTGCGACCAGCGCGGCATCCCGCTGCTCTTCCTCCAGAACATCTCCGGCTTCATGGTCGGCCGCGACTACGAGGCGGGCGGCATCGCCAAGCACGGCGCCAAGATGGTGACCGCGGTCGCCTGCACGCGCGTGCCGAAGCTGACCGTCGTCGTCGGCGGCTCGTACGGCGCGGGGAACTACTCGATGTGCGGCCGGGCCTACTCCCCCCGCTTCCTGTGGATGTGGCCCAACGCCAAGATCTCCGTGATGGGCGGCGAGCAGGCCGCCTCCGTCCTCGCCACCGTCAAGCGCGACCAGTTGGAGGCGCGCGGCCAGGAGTGGCCCCTGGAGGAGGAAGAGGCGTTCAAGGACCCGGTCCGCGCGCAGTACGAGCGCCAGGGCAACGCCTACTACGCCACCGCCCGCCTGTGGGACGACGGCGTGATCGACCCGCTGGAGACCCGGCAGGTACTGGGCCTGGCCCTGACCGCCTGTGCCGACGCGCCGCTGGGAGACCCCCAGTTCGGCGTCTTCCGGATGTGAGGAGGGGACCCTTGTTCGACACCGTGCTCGTGGCCAACCGCGGCGAGATCGCCGTCCGCGTCATCCGCACCCTGCGCTCGCTCGGCGTGCGTTCGGTGGCGGTCTTCTCCGACGCCGACGCCGACGCCCGGCACGTCCGGGAGGCCGACACCGCCGTGCGGATCGGCCCGGCGCCGGCCGCCGAGAGCTATCTGTCCGTGGAGCGGCTGCTGGAGGCCGCCGCCCGCACCGGCGCCCAGGCCGTCCACCCGGGGTACGGCTTCCTCGCGGAGAACGCCGCCTTCGCGCGCGCGTGCGCCGAGGCGGGGCTCGTCTTCATCGGGCCGCCCGCCGAGGCGATCGCCCTGATGGGCGACAAGATCCGCGCCAAGGCGACCGTGCGCGAGGCCGGGGTGCCGGTCGTGCCGGGCTCGTCCGGCAGCGGCCTCGACGACGGGCAGCTGATCGAGGCGGCTCGCGAGATCGGCGTGCCCGTGCTGCTGAAGCCGAGCGCCGGCGGCGGCGGCAAGGGCATGCGCCTGGTCCGCGACCCGGCCGTGCTCGCCGACGAGATCGCCGCCGCCCGCCGTGAGGCCCGCGCCTCCTTCGGCGACGACACGCTCCTCGTGGAGCGGTGGATCGACCGGCCCCGCCACATCGAGATCCAGGTGCTGGCCGACGCCCACGGCAACGTCGTCCACCTGGGCGAGCGCGAGTGCTCCCTCCAGCGCCGGCACCAGAAGATCGTCGAGGAGGCGCCCAGCGTCCTGCTCGACGAGACGACCCGGGCCGCGATGGGCGAGGCGGCGGTCCAGGCGGCCCGTTCCTGCGGCTACCGGGGCGCGGGCACAGTGGAGTTCATCGTCCCGGGCGGTGACCCGACGGCGTACTACTTCATGGAGATGAACACCCGCCTCCAGGTGGAGCACCCGGTCACCGAGCTGGTCACCGGCCTGGACCTGGTGGAGTGGCAGCTGCGGGCGGCTGCGGGCGAGCCGTTGGCGTTCGGCCAGGACGACATCGCCCTCACCGGGCACGCCGTCGAGGCGCGGCTGTGCGCCGAGGACCCCGCCCGGGGCTTCCTGCCCTCCGGCGGCACGGTGCTCAGGCTGCGCGAGCCGCAGGGCGACGGCGTCCGCACCGACTCGGGGCTCGTCGAGGGCTCCGAGGTCGGCAGCCTGTACGACCCGATGCTGTCCAAGGTGATCGCGTACGGCCCCGACCGGGCGACGGCCCTGCGGAAGCTGCGGGCGGCCCTCGCGGAGACGGTCACGCTGGGCGTGCAGACCAACGCCGGGTTCCTGCGCCGGCTGCTGGCCCATCCGGCGGTCGTGGCGGGCGAGCTGGACACCGGGCTTGTCGAGCGGGTCGCGGAGGACCTGGTCCCGGCCGACGTGCCCGAGGAGGTCTACGAGGCCGCCGCGGCCGTACGCCTTCACGCGCTGAGCCCGCGCGGGGACGGCTGGACGGATCCCTTCTCGGTGCCGAACGGCTGGCGGATGGGCGGTGCGCCCCGGCCGGTCGCCTTCCCCCTGCGGGTGACCGAGCCCGTTCAGTACACGGCGCGCGGCTCCCACACCGTCACCGAGGACCGCGTCCACGTCACCCTCGACGGCGTCCGGCACTCCTTCCACCGGGCCGGCGACTGGCTGGGCCGGGACGGCGACGCCTGGCACGTGCGCGACCACGACCCGGTCGCCGCCTCCCTGTCGGGCGCCGCGCACGCGGGCGCCGACTCGCTGACCGCGCCCATGCCGGGCACGGTGACGGTGGTGAAGGTCGCCGTCGGCGACGAGGTGGCCGCCGGGCAGAGCCTGCTGGTGGTGGAGGCGATGAAGATGGAGCACGTCATCTCCGCCCCGCACGCCGGCACGGTCGCCGAACTGGACGTCGCACCGGGCACGACGGTCGCCATGGACCAGGTCCTGGCGGTCGTCGCACCGCACGAGGAGGCCGCGGGATGACATCGCCGGACACCCTGCGCGGGCTCCCCATGGTCGTGCCGGCCGGGGGCCTGCCCGCGCGCGTCAGGATCCACGAGGTCGGGGCGCGCGACGGGCTGCAGAACGAGAAGACGGCCGTGCCGACCGAGGTGAAGGCGGAGTTCGTGCGCCGGCTCGCCGGGGCAGGACTGACGACGATCGAGGCCACCAGCTTCGTGCACCCCAAGTGGGTGCCCCAGCTGGCCGACGCCGAGCAGTTGTACCCGCTGGTGTCCTCGCTGCCCGTCGAGCTGCCCGTCCTGGTGCCCAACGAACGCGGACTGGACCGGGCGCTCGCCCTCGGCGCCGGCCGGGTCGCCGTGTTCGCCAGCGCCACCGAGTCCTTCGCCAAGGCCAACCTCAACCGCACGGTGGACGAGGCGCTCGCCATGTTCGAGCCGGTCGTGGCCCGCGCGAAGGCGAACGCCGTCCATGTGCGCGGCTACCTCTCCATGTGCTTCGGCGACCCCTGGGAGGGCGCGGTCCCGGTCCCCCAGGTGGTGCGGGTGTGCCGGGCGCTGCTCGACATGGGGTGCGACGAGCTGAGCCTCGGCGACACGATCGGCGTCGCCACCCCCGGCCACGTCGTGGAGCTGCTCACCGCGCTCGGCGAACAAGGCGTCCCGGCGGGCGTGTTGGGCGTGCACTTCCACGACACCTACGGGCAGGCCCTCGCCAACACCCTGGCCGCGCTCCAGCACGGCGTCACCACCGTCGACGCCTCCGCGGGCGGTCTCGGCGGCTGCCCGTACGCGAAGTCCGCCACCGGCAACCTCGCCACCGAGGACCTCGTGTGGATGCTGCGGGGCCTCGGCATCGACACCGGGGTCGACCTCGGCCGTCTCGTCGCCACAAGCGTCTGGATGGCCGAACAGTTGGGCCGACCCAGCCCCTCCCGCACCGTGCGGGCCCTGTCCCACAAGGAGCAGTGATGGACCACCGTCTCTCCCCCGAACTCGAGGAACTCCGCCGCACGGTGGAGGCGTTCGCCCATGACGTGGTCGCCCCGAAGATCGGCGACTTCTACGAGCGGCACGAGTTCCCGTACGAGATCGTCCGCGAGATGGGCCGGATGGGCCTGTTCGGGCTGCCGTTCCCCGAGGAGTACGGCGGCATGGGCGGCGACTACCTGGCGCTCGGCATCGCGCTGGAGGAGCTGGCCCGCGTCGACTCCTCCGTCGCCATCACCCTGGAAGCGGGCGTCTCGCTGGGCGCCATGCCGCTGCACCTGTTCGGCACGGAGGAGCAGAAGCGCACGTGGCTGCCGCGTCTGTGCTCCGGGGAGATCCTCGGCGCGTTCGGCCTCACCGAACCCGACGGCGGCTCGGACGCGGGCGCGACGCGCACGACGGCGCGGCTGGACGAGGCGACGAACGAATGGGTGATCAACGGCACGAAGTGCTTCATCACCAACTCGGGCACCGACATCACCGGTCTGGTCACGGTCACGGCGGTCACCGGCCGCAAGCCGGACGGCAGGCCGAAGATCTCCGCGATCATCGTCCCGTCGGGCACGCCCGGCTTCACGGTCGCCGCCCCCTACTCCAAGGTCGGCTGGAACGCCTCCGACACCCGCGAGCTGTCCTTCGCGGACGTGCGCGTCCCGGCGGCGAACCTGCTCGGCGAAGAGGGCCGCGGCTACGCCCAGTTCCTGCGCATCCTGGACGAGGGCCGGATCGCGATCGCGGCCCTGGCCACCGGGCTGGCCCAGGGCTGCGTGGACGAGTCGGTGAAGTACGCGCGTGAACGCCAGGCGTTCGGCCGCCCGATCGGGGCGAACCAGGCCATACAGTTCAAGATCGCCGACATGGAGATGAAGGCGCACACGGCGCGTCTCGCCTGGCGTGACGCGGCGTCCCGGCTGGTGGCCGGCGAGCCCTTCAAGAAGGAGGCGGCACTGGCGAAGCTGTACTCCTCGACGGTCGCAGTCGACAACGCCCGTGACGCCACCCAAGTCCACGGCGGTTACGGCTTCATGAACGAGTATCCGGTCGCCCGCATGTGGCGGGACTCCAAGATCCTGGAGATCGGCGAGGGCACCAGCGAGGTGCAGCGGATGCTGATCGCAAGGGAGTTGGGGCTCGCGGGCTGATCCCCGGCGAGCGGGGTACCCGAAGTGGCCGCGGCGGTGCGCCCGTCGCGGCCTTCGGCATGGCCGCTCCCCGCCCGGACCTGACACCTGAGCGAGGACTGGACAAGATCTGAGGTTAGGCTAACCTACATTCGAACTTGCCCTCTGGGTCATCAGCCCCGTTCGAAAGCAGCCGATCTCATGTCCAACGCCACCACCCATCTCACCCGCCGCGGCGTCCTCGCCGCCGGTGGCGCCCTCGGCCTCGGGGCCGTCCTCGCGGCGTGCGGCGACGACGACGCGAAGAGCGGTGGCTCGGACTCGACCGCCGCCCCCTCCGCCAAGTCGGGCCCCTGGACGTTCAAGGACGACCGCGGCACCACCGTGAAGCTCGACAAGACTCCGGCGAACATCGTCGCCTTCACCGGCGTCGCCGCCGCCCTGTTCGACTACGGCGTCCAAGTCAAGGGCGTCTTCGGCCCGACCAAGACGACCGCGGGCAAGCCCGACGTCCAGGCCGGCGACATGGACATCTCCAAGGTCGAGATCATCGGCAACGTCTGGGACGAGTTCAACGTCGAGAAGTACGCGGCGCTCGCTCCCGACGTGCTCATCTCCACCATGTTCGACAACGCCGGCACCCTCTGGTACGTCCCCGAGGCCTCCAAGGACAAGATCGCCAAGCTGGCCCCCAGCGTCGGCATATCCGTCTACGACCGCCAGCTCACCGCGCCTCTGGAGCGCATGTGGGCGCTGGCCGGGTCCCTCGGCGCGGACCTGACCGCCGCCAAGGCCACCGACGCCAAGAAGCGCTTCGAGGCCGCGGCCACCCGGCTGCGCGCCGCCGCCAAGGCCAAGCCCGAGATCAAGGTGCTGGCCGGTTCCGCGAGCGCGGAGCTGTTCTACGTCTCCGGCACCAACCTCTCCATCGACCTCGAGTACTTCAAGGCCCTCGGCGTGAACTTCGTCGAGCCGCCGGAGAGCGCCAAGGCGCAGGGCGGCGGCTGGTTCGAGTCGCTCAGCTGGGAGAACGTCGACAAGTACAAGGCCGACATCATCATGCTGGACGACCGCTCGCAGGCGCTGCAGCCGTCGGCGATCACCAAGCCGACGTGGAAGCAGCTGCCGGCCGTCAAGGCGGGGCAGGTCATCGGACGGTCGCCGGAGCCGATCCTGTCGTACGACAAGTGCGTGCCGCTGCTGGAGAACCTCGCGAAGGCGCTGGAGTCCGCGAAGAAGGTCGCCTGATCACGGTGGCCTGACGTCGCGGGTGAGCTGCGGGTCCGGCTGCGGCTGGTCGCGCCCACGCGGCTGAGCCGCATATCGACACAGCCCCGCGCCCCTGGGGTTGTCGCTCTGCCCCCCATTCCAGGAGTCCCCCATGACCACGGCCGTCGCAGCACCGTTCCGCTTCTTCGCCCTCCGGGTCGCCCGGACGACACGGCTCGACGCCTCTCTCGTCCGGGTCACCTTCACCGGGGAGGACCTTCGGTACTTCTTCTCCGACGGGTACGACCAGTCGCTCTCGCTCTTCCTGCCGCACCCCGGGCAGAGCGAGCCCCGGATCCCGTACGAGCTCGGGGACGGCTGGTGGCAGGCGTGGCGTGAACTCCCGGACGACGTGCGGGCGGTGATGCGCTCGTACACGCTCCGGTCGCTGCGCCGGGACGCCTCGGGGCGGACCGCGGAGATCGACGTCGACTTCGTGCTGCACACCCCGGCCGGTCCGGCCTCCCGGTGGGCCGCCCGGGCCGCCGCCGGGGACCGGGTGGTGCTGCTCGGTCCGGCGATCGCCGACAACCGGGCGATCCGCTTCCGGGCGCCCGAGGACACCGACCTGGTGCTGCTGTGGGGCGATGAGACGGCGCTGCCCGCGATCTCCTCGATCCTGGAGTCGCTGCCGGCCGGTCTGCGGGTGCGGGCCTGGCTGGAGGTCCACGACGCCGGGAGCATGCGGGGCCTCGCGACGGCGGCTGACGCCGAGATCACCTGGCTCGTGCGGGGCGAGGGCGAGCACGCCGGCGCGGAGGGCGACGAGGGCTCCCCCATGGCCCTCGACGCCCTGCGCGCCGCCCTGCTGCCGTCCGCCGAGCGGCCGTACGTGTGGATCGCGGGCGAGTCGGGGTGCGTGAAGCAGCTTCGCCGGCACTTCGTCGGCGAGCGCGGCATCGACCGGCGCCGGGTCACGTTCGTCGGTTACTGGCGCCGGGGCCTGTCCGAGGAGCAGCTGCGCGAGCAGGAGTGAGAGCGGGCAGTGGAGCGGCCAACACCCGTCCCTTCAAAGGAAGTTGACTGCCCGACAAACGTGAGGACCGTCACGGGAGCGGCCGGGCTTGAGGCGCTTCAACTTAGGTTAGGCTTGCCTAAGTAGAACCCGAGGTTCCGCCCCTGCGTCCGTTCCCCGAGCGGACCGTCCCCACCCGGAGGACCCCCACCATGCGCTCGCACCTGCTCAATGACACGACCGCGGAGCACTACCGCCGCTCCGTGACCGAAGGAGTCGAGCGGGTGGCCGCCAAACTCGCCGCCACCGACCGTCCGTTCACCGGCGTCTCGGTCGACGACCTCGCCCCCCGGATCGAGGGCATCGACCTGGACAAGCCCCTGCACGACACCGCGGCCGTCCTGGACGAGCTGGAGGAGGTCTACCTCCGCGACGCGATCTACTTCCACCACCCCCGCTACCTCGCGCACCTCAACTGCCCGGTCGTCATCCCCGCCGTCCTCGGCGAAGCCGTCCTCTCCGCCGTCAACTCCTCCCTCGACACCTGGGACCAGTCGGCCGGCGGCACCCTCAT
Source organism: Streptomyces sp. NPDC002566 (assembly GCF_042889585.1). NCBI lineage: Bacteria > Bacillati > Actinomycetota > Actinomycetes > Kitasatosporales > Streptomycetaceae > Streptomyces > Streptomyces sp. NPDC002566. Next base: position 115,281 of record NZ_JBIARD010000008.1, read on the forward strand.
CGAGCGCAAACTGATCGACTGGACGGCCGAGCGCATCGGTCTCGGCCCCGCCGCCGACGGGGTCTTCACCTCCGGCGGCTCGCAGTCCAACCTCCAGGCGCTGCTGCTGGCCCGCGAGGAGGCCAAGCCGGGACGCGACGGATGGGAAGGGCCTGCCGCCCTCGGCAAACTGCGCGTCTTCGCCTCCGAGGTCAGCCACTTCAGCGTGAAGAAGTCCGCGAAACTGCTCGGCCTCGGACCGGACGCCGTGGTGTCCGTCCCCGTCGACCACGACAAGCGCCTGCAGACCCTCGCCCTCGCCCGCGAGCTGGAGCGCTGCACCGAGGCCGGCCTGATCCCCATGGCCGTCGTCGCCACGGCCGGCACCACCGACTTCGGCTCCATCGACCCGCTGCCCGAGATCGCCGAGCTGTGCGACCGGTACGGCGCCTGGATGCACGTCGACGCCGCCTACGGCTGCGGCCTGCTCGCCTCGGTGAAGTACCGCGGCCGCATCGACGGCATCGAGCGCGCCGACTCCGTCACCGTCGACTACCACAAGTCCTTCTTCCAGCCGGTGAGTTCCTCGGCGGTGCTGGTGCGCGACGCGGCCACGCTGCGGCACGCCACCTACCACGCCGAGTACCTCAACCCGCGCCGCATGGTGGAGGAGCGCATCCCCAACCAGGTGGACAAGTCCCTTCAGACCACGCGCCGCTTCGACGCGCTCAAGCTGTGGATGACCCTGCGCACGATGGGCGCCGACGGCATCGGCGCGCTCTTCGACGAGGTGTGCGACCTCGCCGCCGAGGGCTGGGAACTGCTCGCCGCCGACCCGCGCTTCGACGTCGTCGTCCAGCCCTCGCTGTCCACGCTCGTCTTCCGCTACATCCCCGCGGCCGTCACCGACCCGGCCACGATCGACCGCGCCAACCTCCACGCCCGCAAGGCCCTGTTCGCCTCCGGCGACGCCGTGGTCGCGGGCACCAAGGTGAACGACCGCCACTACCTGAAGTTCACCCTGCTCAACCCCGAGACCACGACCGCCGACATGGCCGCCGTCCTCGACCTCATCGCCGGCCACGCCGAGCAGTACCTGGGAGAACCCCTTGACCGCGCTTCCTGACACCACGGACACGACCTACGACTTCGTGGGCATCGGGCTCGGCCCCTTCAACCTCGGCCTGGCCTGCCTCACCGAGCCCATCGAGGAACTGAACGGGATCTTCCTGGACTCCAAGCCCGACTTCGAGTGGCACGCCGGCATGTTCCTCGACGGCGCGCACCTGCAGACGCCGTTCATGTCGGACCTGGTGACCCTCGCCGACCCGACCTCGCCGTACTCCTTCCTCAACTACCTGAAGGAGAAGGGGCGGCTGTACTCGTTCTACATCCGCGAGAACTTCTACCCGCTGCGGGTCGAGTACGACGACTACTGCCGCTGGGCCGCGAACAAGCTGAGCAACGTCCGCTTCTCCACGACCGTCGGCGAGATCGTCCACGACGGCGAGCGGTACGTGGTGCGCACCACCGCCGGCGAGGAGTTCCGCGCCCGCCGGCTGGTCCTCGGCACCGGCACCTCGCCGCACTACCCGGAGGCGGTCAGCGGCCTGGGCGGCGACTTCTTCCACAACTCCCGCTATGTGCAGAACAAGGCGGAGCTGCAGAAGAAGCGGTCGATCACGATCGTCGGCTCCGGCCAGTCGGCCGCCGAGATCTACCAGGACCTGCTGAGCGAGATCGACGTCCACGGCTACCAGCTGAACTGGGTCACCCGCTCCCCCCGCTTCTTCCCGCTGGAGTACACCAAGCTCACGCTGGAGATGACCTCCCCGGAGTACGTCGACTACTTCCGCGCGCTGCCCGAGGCCACCCGCTACCGGCTCAGCGCCCAGCAGAAGGGCCTGTTCAAGGGCATCGACGGCGACCTCGTCAACGACATCTTCGACCTGCTCTACCAGAAGAACCTCGGCGGCCCGGTCCCCACCCGCCTGCTCACCAACTCCGCCCTCACCGGCGCCACCTACGAGGACGGCGCCTACCGCCTGTCCTTCCGCCAGGAGGAGCAGGAGAAGGACTTCGAGCTGACCTCCGAGGGACTGGTCCTGGCGACCGGATACGCCTACACGGAGCCCGAGTTCCTCCGGCCGGTCCGCGACAGACTCCGCTACGACTCCCGGGGCAACTTCGACGTCGCCCGCAACTACGCCATCGACAGCACCGGCCGGGAGGTGTTCCTGCAGAACGCGGGCGTCCACGCCCACAGCATCACCTCGCCCGACCTGGGCATGGGCCCCTACCGCAACAGCTACATCATCCGAGAGCTGCTCGGCAGCGAGTACTACCCGGTCGAGAAGACCATCGCGTTCCAGGAGTTCGCCGTATGACCCCCACCACCGGCTCCCCCACCGGCATCGGGCCCCTCACCCTCCGGCCCCTCGACCCCCTGAAGGACGCCGAGTTGCTGCACGGGTGGGTGACGCACCCCAAGGCCGCCTACTGGATGATGCAGGACGCGACGCTCGTGGACGTCGAGCGGGCGTACATGGAGATAGCCGCCGACGAGCACCACCACGCCCTGCTCGGGCTGCACCGCGGCGCGCCGGCCTTCCTCATGGAGTACTACGACCCGGCCCACCGTGAACTGGTCGGGCTGTACGAACCGCGGCCCGGCGACATCGGCATGCACTTCCTGGTCGCCCCCACCGACCGGCCCGTGCACGGCTTCACCCGCGCGGTCATCACCGCCGTCATGGCCCGCCTGTTCGAGGACCCGGCGGTGCGGCGCGTCGTCGTCGAGCCGGACGTCTCCAACACGGCCGTGCACGCCCTGAACGAGGCCGTCGGCTTCGTCCCGGAGCGGGAGATCGCCAAGCCGGAGAAGAAGGCGCTGCTGAGCTTCTGCACGCGGGAGCAGTTCGCCGCCGCGACGGGGGTGGCCGTATGAACCTCGTCGACTCCGTGGCCCACCTCTCCCCCGAGCGCTGGGAGACCGCCAACCGTCTGCTGGTGCGCAAGGCCCTCGCCGAGTTCGCCCACGAGCGGCTGCTCACCCCCGAGCCGGAGGGCGACGGCGGCCGGTACGTCGTCCGCAGCGACGACGGGCTGACCGAGTACCGCTTCGCCGCCGTGCGTCGCGCCCTCGACCACTGGCAGGTCGACGCCGACTCCATCACCCGCAGCCGGGACGGCGTCGAACTCCCGCTCGCCGCTCTGGACTTCTTCATCGAGCTGAAGACGACGCTGGGCCTGAGCGAGGAGATCCTGCCGGTCTACCTGGAGGAGATCTCCTCCACCCTCTCCGGCACCTGCTACAAGCTCACCAAGCCGCGGCTCACCTCGGCGGAGCTCGCGCGCGCGGGCTTCCAGGCCATCGAGACCGGGATGACCGAGGGCCACCCCTGTTTCGTCGCCAACAACGGGCGGCTCGGCTTCGGCGTCCACGAGTACCTGTCGTACGCGCCGGAGACGGCGAGCCCGGTGCGGCTGGTGTGGCTGGCCGCCCACCGGTCGCGGGCGGCGTTCACCGCGGGCGCCGGCATCGAGTACGAGTCCTTCGTCCGGCAGGAGCTGGGCGAGGAGACGGTCGAGCGGTTCGAGGCGCGGCTCACCGACCGGGGGCTGGACCCGGCCGACTACCTGCTCATCCCGGTCCACCCCTGGCAGTGGTGGAACAAGCTGGCGGTCACCTTCGCCGCCGAGGTCGCCCGGGGGAACCTGGTGTGCCTGGGCGAGGGCGAGGACGAGTACCTGGCGCAGCAGAGCATCCGGACGTTCTTCAACAGCTCGCACCCCGAGAAGCACTATGTGAAGACGGCGCTGTCCGTCCTCAACATGGGCTTCATGCGCGGCCTGTCTGCGGCGTACATGGAGGCGACCCCGGCGATCAACGACTGGCTGGCGCGGCTCATCGAGAACGACCCGGTGCTGAGGTCGTCGGGTCTGTCGATCATCCGGGAGCGGGCGGCCGTGGGCTACCGGCACCTGGAGTACGAGGCGGCGACCGACCGCTACTCGCCGTACCGCAAGATGCTGGCCGCGCTGTGGCGGGAGAGCCCGGTGCCGTCTCTGAAGGACGGCGAGTCGCTCGCCACGATGGCCTCGCTGATCCACGTGGACCACGAGGGCAGGTCGGTGGCCGGCGCGCTGATCGAGCAGTCGGGCCTGGCGCCCACCGAGTGGCTGCGCCACTACCTGGAGGCGTACTACACCCCGCTGCTGCACTCGTTCTACGCCTACGACCTGGTCTTCATGCCGCACGGCGAGAACACCATCCTGGTGCTGCGGGACGGGGTCGTGCAGCGGGCGGTCTACAAGGACATCGCCGAGGAGATCGCGGTGATGGACCCTGACGCGGTGCTGCCGCCGGAGGTGCGGCGGATCCGGGTGGAGGTCCCCGAGGACAAGAAGCTGCTGTCGATCTTCACGGACGTCTTCGACTGCTTCTTCCGCTTCCTCGCCGCGGACCTCGCCGCCGAAGGGGTTCTGGCGGAGGACGAGTTCTGGCGCACGGTCGCCGAGGTGACCCGTGCGTACCAGGACGCGAACCCCGGACTGGCCGAGCGGTTCAAGCAGTACGACATGTTCGCGCCGGAGTTCGCGCTGTCCTGCCTCAACCGGCTCCAACTGCGCAACAACAGGCAGATGGTGGACCTGGCGGACCCCTCGGGCGCCCTCCAGCTGATCGGAACCCTGGAGAACCCCGTCGCCGGGTTCTGATCGCAAGGGACGGGCGCCCCCGAGTACGGTCCTCGGGGGCGCCCGTCGCCGTCTTTGGAAGAATCCTCCCATGGCGGAAATCATCCAGAAGGACGGCACCTGGGTCTTCGACGGCGACGCGCTGCGGCTGACCCCGGGGAGGGACAAGAACGTCGGCCTGTTACGCCGCACTCTCGGCGAACTCACGGTGCCGTTGGAGGCGTTGGCGGGGGTCTCGTTCGAGCAGGGGAAGAAGGCCGGACGGCTGAGGCTGCGGCTGCGGGACGGCGCCGACCCGTTGCTGCACGCGACGGGCGGCCGGCTCAGCGAGCCGCACGACCCGTACCAACTCCTCGTCGAGAGCGACCGTTTCGGTGTCGCCGAGTACTTCGCGGACGAGGTGCGCAACGCGCTGCTGCTGGAGGAGGTCCCCTCCGGCGCGGTGGAGGCGTATCTGCTGCCCGGGCCGTCGGTGCCGCTGTCGGTGTCCGCCGGGGACGGCACGGCGAGCTTCGACGGCGAGTGCGTGAAGCTGGAGTGGAACTGGAAGACGGAGGAGGCCAAGGCGGCCGCCGGGACCCGCACGCTGCCCGTCACCGAGATCACGGCCGTGGAATGGCATCCGGCGGCGGGCCTGGGCAACGGGCATCTGCGCTTCACCGTCCGGGGAGCGGCCACCAAGGCGCCGCCCAAGTACGACACGAACGCGGTCGAGTTGTGGGGCTTCAGGAAGGATCCGCTGATGGCGCTGGTGGCGGCGGCCGTGCAGGCGCGCCTGCCGCACCCTTCGGGCGCCCCCGAGGACGCGGCGCCCGGGCCGCGTGAACCACTCGCTCCCGCTCCCCCGGCCGTCCCCGCCGGGGACGAACACGACGTGCTGCTGCGGCGGTTGCGTGAGCTGGGCGGGCTGCACCGGGACGGGGTGCTGACGGACGAGGAGTTCGCCGTGGCCAAGCAGGCGGTCCTCAAGCGGATGTGAGGACCGCCCGCGCGCACGGGACTACTTCGCCTTGCGCGCCACCGTGAAGTGATCGACCCGCTCACCGCTCTCGGCGATGCCGCGCACGGTGAGCGTGGCCGTGCGGCCCTCGGCGGCGGGGGCGACGTCGACGCGCAGGAACGAGTAGTCGAGGTAGCGCACCCGGGACCAGGCGACGGTCTCCTTCTGCTTTCCGTCCTTGGTGTTGACGAACGAGGCGACGGACTCCACGTCGCCGACATGGCCCTCGTAGGACAGCGGGGCGGTGAAGGAGTACAGGCTGCGTCCCGCGGCGCCCGCGGTGACGTAGACGACGCCGTCGGTCTCGGGATAGGCGGTGCCGCCGATCGGGAGTTCGCGGGTGACCTTGCCGCCCTTGATGACGTCGGTGCGCTCGTACTGGTGGTTGTGGCCGTTGATGACGAGGTCCACGGTGTACTTCTCGAACAGCGGCACCCACTCCTGGCGCACTCCCCCCTCGGAGGCGTGGGCGGTGGAGGTGCAGTAGGCGCAGTGGTGGAAGAAGACGACGACGAAGTCGATGTCCTTCGCCGTGCGGTACTTCTTCAGCTGGGCTTCCAGCCAGGTGGTCTGGGTGCCGCCGGAGATGCCGAGGTTGGCCGGGATCTCGAAGGAGACGTCGTTGGCGTCGAGGGAGATCACCGCCGTGTTGCCGTAGACGAAGGAGTAGACGCCGGGGAGGTTCCTGCGGTCGGGGCCGTTGCCGGGGAGGTTCCAGCGGGCCTCCTCGCCGCCGTAGCCGTTGGGCGAGTACCAGGCCTCCATGTCGTGGTTGCCGAAGGCCGGCATCCAGGGGACGGACTTGGCGACGGACTCGGTCTGGGCGAGGAACTGGTCCCAGATCCGGGAGTCGAAGCCGGTGTCGGCGGTCTTGCCGGCGCCGGAGGGGTCGGCGTAGGCGATGTCCCCTGCGTGCAGATGGAAGGCGGGGTTCTGGCCGAGGAGGAGGCTGTTGTTGGCGAGGCCGTGGTAGCTGACGCCCTCGTCGCCGAAGGCGGTGAAGGTGAACGGCCCCTTGTGCGCGGGGGCGGTGGTGAAGGTGCCCACGGTGCCGGCGAAGCGCGGGTCGGCCGGGTCGAAGCCGTCGTGGCCGACGCCGTAGAAGTACGTCCTGCCGGGCTTGAGACCGGTCAGCCTGGCGTGCACGTAGTACTGGGTGTGGTTGCCGCTCGCGCCGACTCCCGCCGGGGTGAAGAGGGTGCGCACCTCGGCCTCGATCTTGACGGAGAGGTGCGAGGCGTGGGTGCCGATCCGGACGAAGGGCTTCTTCACCGCAAGCGGCACCTGCCAGGAGATGCCGATCTCCGTGCGGGGGTCGTCGCCGAAGGCCAGGTGGCGGCCGAAGGGGGCCACCAGGGAGCCGTCGACGGTCTCGGCGGCGGCGAAGGTCTGCGTGGGTACGGCGGCCTGTGCGGTGGCGCCGGGGACGAAGGCGCCGCCGGCGACGGCGCCCAGGGTGACCGCGCCGCCCCTGATCATCGTGCGCCGGGAGAATCTGGTGCGCAGGTACTCGTGCTGCTCGGCCATGCTCATGCGGGCGGCGAGCCGCTCGGGTACGCCCATGCGAGGAGTGTCCATGAGGCCCGAAACTCGCTGCCCCGGGCAACGGTTCGCGGGCGCGGGGGTGGACGGCGCGCGAACAGCCACTCATGACAGATCCAATGTTGTGCCAAAGATCGTCCGCAAGCGGTTGCCCGTAATCGGGCAGGATTCTTGCGAAACCCGCTCCGGTACCTCAGGATCTACCGGGTGCACGACGAACTCGTTGATCATCTGACGCGCTCCTCGCCCCTGCGGCGGGGCGAGGCGCTGCGGGTGATCCAGGACGTGCTCGCCTACTTCGACGAGACGACCGAGGACTACGTCCGTCGCCGCCACCGCGAGCTCCAGGCCCAGGGCCTGGTCAACGCGGAGATCTTCGAACGGATCGAGGCGGACCTGAAATACCGTGCGGTGGCCCCGCCGGAGCTCACGCTCCGGCAACTGCGGCGCATCGTCTACGGGTGATCGAAAGCTTGGGGAAACGTATACATGTGCGGAATCGTCGGATACATCGGGAAGCGTGACGTCGCCCCGCTGCTCCTGGAGGGCCTTCAGCGCCTGGAGTACCGCGGCTACGACTCGGCGGGCCTCGTCGTCACCTCCCCGAAGGCGGCCGGCCTGAAGATGGTCAAGGCCAAGGGCCGCGTCCGCGACCTCGAGGCGAAGGTCCCGGCCCGCTTCAAGGGCACCACGGGCATCGCCCACACCCGCTGGGCCACCCACGGCGCCCCCTCCGACGTCAACGCCCACCCGCACATGTCGGCCGACCTGAAGGTCGCCGTCGTCCACAACGGCATCATCGACAACGCCGCCGACCTGCGCCGCAAGCTGGAGGCGGACGGCGTCGAGTTCCTCTCCGAGACGGACACCGAGGTCCTCGTCCACCTCGTCGCCCGGTCCCAGGCCGACAAGCTGGAGGACAAGGTCCGCGACGCGCTGCGCGTGGTCGAGGGCACCTACGGCATCGCCGTCATGCACGCCGACTTCAACGACCGGATCGTCGTCGCCCGCAACGGCTCGCCGGTCGTCCTCGGCATCGGCGAGAAGGAGATGTTCGTCGCGTCGGACATCGCCGCCCTGGTCGCCCACACCCGCCAGGTCGTCACCCTGGACGACGGCGAGATGGCCACCCTCAAGGCCGACGACTTCCGCACCTACACCACCGAAGGCACCCGCACCACCGCCGAGCCCACCACCGTGGAGTGGGAGGCTGCCTCCTACGACATGGGCGGCCACGACACCTACATGCACAAGGAGATCCACGAGCAGGCCGACGCCGTGGACCGCGTGCTGCGCGGCCGCATCGACGACCGCTTCTCCACCGTGCACCTCGGCGGCCTCAACCTGGACGCCCGCGAGGCGCGCCAGATCCGCCGCGTGAAGATCCTCGGCTGCGGCACCTCGTACCACGCGGGCATGATCGGCGCCCAGATGATCGAGGAGCTGGCCCGCATCCCCGCCGACGCCGAGCCCGCCTCCGAGTTCCGGTACCGCAACGCGGTCGTCGACCCCGACACCCTGTACATCGCCGTCTCCCAGTCCGGTGAGACGTACGACGTGCTGGCCGCCGTCCAGGAGCTGAAGCGCAAGGGCGCGCGGGTGCTGGGCGTGGTGAACGTGGTCGGCTCGGCGATCGCCCGTGAGGCGGACGGCGGCATCTACGTGCACGCCGGCCCCGAGGTGTGCGTCGTCTCCACGAAGTGCTTCACCAACACCACGGTCGCCTTCGCCCTGCTCGCGCTGCACCTGGGCCGCACCCGCGACCTGTCGGTGCGCGACGGCAAGCGGATCATCGAGGGGCTGCGCAAGCTGCCCGGCCAGATCGCGGAGATCCTGGAGCAGGAGGCCGAGATCGAGAAGCTGGCCGAGCAGTTCGCCGAGGCCCGCTCGATGCTCTTCATCGGCCGCGTGCGGGGCTACCCGGTGGCCCGTGAGGCCTCCCTGAAGCTCAAGGAGGTCTCCTACATCCACGCCGAGGCCTACCCCGCCTCGGAGCTGAAGCACGGCCCGCTGGCCCTGATCGAGCCGGCCCTGCCGACGGTCGCGATCGTCCCCGACGACGACCTGCTGGAGAAGAACCGCGCCGCCCTGGAGGAGATCAAGGCCCGCAGCGGCAAGATCCTCGCGGTGGCCCACGAGTGCCAGGAGAAGGCCGACCAGACGATCGTCGTCCCGAAGAACGAGGACGAGCTCGACCCGATCCTGATGGGCATCCCGCTCCAGCTGCTCGCCTACTACACGGCGAAGGCCCTCGGCCGGGACATCGACAAGCCGCGCAACCTGGCGAAGTCGGTCACCGTCGAGTAGAAGAAGCGACACGGGTGGGCCCCCTGACGGGACGTCAGGGGGCCCACCCGCATAGAAGCCTCAAGTCACTCCGACGAGGGACGCGTCGGGGGTCAGGGGATGACGACGACCGGCCGCTTCGCGCGCTTGGCGAGCCGGCCGGCGACGGAGCCGAAGATGCGCCCGACGATGCCGTGCGTCGAGCCGACCACGATCGCGTCGGCCTCGTACTCCCGCCCCACCTCTTCGAGTTCGTGGCAGATGTCACCGCCGCGCTCGACCAGGATCCAGGGCACCTCGGAGAGGTAGTCGGCGCAGGCGAGCTCCAGCCCGAGCACCTCGGTGCGGTGGTCCGGCACATCGACGAAGACCGGCGGCTCGCAGCCCGCCCACACCGTGGTGGGCAGCCGGTTGGCCACGTGGACGATGATCAGCCCCGAGCGGGAGCGATGGGCCATGCCGATGGCGTACGCGAGGGCGCGCTCACTGGACATGGAGCCGTCGAAACCGACGACCACCCCGTGCTTGAAAGCGGGATCGCAGGACGGGCGTGTCTCTTCCGCCGCCAGGGGCTCGGCCGCCGTCGGGTCGGCGACGGGCCGCTTGCGGTCCGCGGGTTCGAAGAATTCGTGACCGGCCATGGCTGTCTCGGCGTATCGATCCTTAATACGGGTGGGACGAGCGGGAGTGGTGGAGCGTGTCCGGGAAACGCCTTCCCCGGCCCATACCCCCAAGGGTACGGCGGCAAGCCCCGTTGGCCCAGATCCCGCGCTTGTCCCCTGGGGGGTTCCAGGGAGCATGCACGAGGGCCGCCCGTAACGCAATGCTCGCTGCCCCGTACAGGCGGTTTGCGCAGGGTGCGCTCACCGGGGGCAGTGACCGAGCCGCGGGAGGGGCGTTGAACCCCTTGAGCCATCGCCCCTCCGGAAGTGGCCAGGAAGAAGCCGCCCCATGCCCGCAGCCCGCCGAGCCCCCGACGCCCGCGCCGGGGACGACCGGACCACCGACCTGATCCGCTGGGCGGCCTTCAGCTGTGTCCTGGTCCCCGTGGTCCTGGTCTGGTTCGGCGCCTCCCTCGCCGGCGCCCTCGGCACGGCCCTGGGCCTGGCCGCCGTCACCGCCGTCTGCCGGCTGCTGCTGCGCCGCTCCGAGCGGTGCGCCGCCGGACAGCGGGCGCAGGAACACGCGGCTCACCTCTCGCAGGGTCCCCGAGAGTCACATGAGTCACTCGGGGAACAGGGGGCACAGGCCCCTTACCGGTCCCGGCGCGGGGCCCGGCACCGCACCGAGGGCGGAGGGCGGCGTGGCGGTCGTCACAGCGGCGGAAGCGCACCGGTCGGCTGACCGGTTTTCACACCCCGAGGCATCGGTTTTCAGCCAACTTCCAAGAACCCCGCACCTCTTGCCCTGACCACCCCCCTCCCCCCGTCCCACCTGCACGAAGAGGGTCTGACGGGCCCCGCGCACCCTACGTGGATTGGCCACTGCCACAAGGCGCACTTCCCTGCACGGCCCCTGAGTGCAACCCTTCGTGATCGAATGCTTCACGCCAAGTTGCCATGTCGACAATCTGTCGGGTGCTGAACCGGCCATGCCGGCGGCGCACGACACAGTAGATTCGATCTTGACTGTCTACGGCGGGGGACTCGTGCAGACCGAGGGGAAACGTGCAGGAGCGACAAGCCCGACAAGTTAGGGGCGCCGCGACCACCAAGGGGGGCTTAGCAGGATGAGCCACGACTCCATCGCCGCGCCGGAGGCCGCGGCCAGGAAACTGTCGGGGCGACGCCGCAAGGAGATCGTCGCGGTACTGCTGTTCAGCGGCGGCCCGATTTTCGAGAGTTCCATTCCGCTGTCGGTGTTCGGGATTGACCGCCAGGACGCCGGCGTACCGCGCTACCGACTACTGGTGTGCGGCGGTGAGGACGGCCCACTGCGGACCACAGGGGGCCTGGAACTCACCGCACCGCACGGCCTGGAGGCGATATCCAGGGCCGGCACGGTCGTCGTGCCGGCCTGGCGTTCGATCACCTCCCCGCCGCCCGCGGAAGCGCTCGACGCACTGCGCCGGGCGCACGAGGAAGGCGCCCGCATCGTGGGCCTGTGCACCGGCGCGTTCGTGCTGGCGGCGGCGGGCCTGCTGGACGGGCGTCCGGCCACCACACACTGGATGTACGCGCCGACGCTGGCCAAGCGCTATCCGTCGGTGCACGTCGATCCGCGGGAGCTGTTCGTCGACGACGGCGATGTGCTGACGTCCGCGGGCACGGCGGCCGGGATCGACCTGTGTCTGCACATCGTGCGGACGGACCACGGCAACGAGGCGGCCGGCGCGCTGGCCCGCAGGCTCGTGGTCCCGCCGCGCCGGTCCGGCGGTCAGGAGCGCTACCTCGACCGGTCTTTACCGGAGGAGATCGGCGCCGACCCGCTCGCCGAGGTCGTCGCCTGGGCGCTGGAGCACCTCCACGAGCAGTTCGACGTGGAGACGCTCGCCGCGCGCGCCTACATGAGCCGGCGCACCTTCGACCGGCGGTTCCGCTCGCTCACCGGCAGCGCTCCGCTGCAGTGGCTGATCACCCAGCGGGTGCTTCAGGCGCAGCGGCTGCTGGAGACCTCCGACTACTCCGTCGACGAGGTCGCCGGGCGGTGCGGGTTCCGCTCGCCGGTGGCGCTGCGCGGGCACTTCCGGCGGCAGCTCGGCTCGTCCCCGGCCGCCTATCGGGCGGCGTACCGGGCGCGCCGGCCGCAGGGAGACCGGCCGCAGACCGACAGTGAGCCGCCTGCGCCGGTTCCGGTGGGGCCGGGCATGGGCGGGCTGCACCCGGAGGCGGGTGTGCCGCCGCAGGTGCGGCGCACGCCGGGACCGACCGCCCCGGCGGGCGCGCCGCACACGGCGTCGGCCGCTGCTCTGTCCGCGGAGCACGGCCAGCACGCACGGGAGGCCTTCGCGGGATCGCGGGCGAGCCTGCCGGGACCGCGTAGCGGCATGTGAGGACGGGCGGGGCGGCGGGGGCCGATGCGCCCCCGCCGCCCCGCCCCTCCCGTTCCGTCCCGCCCCAGGCGCCGGGGAAGTCGAGCCCACCGGGGCATCGCGTCGGCCGATGTCAGCCTTAGGGTGGTCGCATGAACGATCGCATGGTGTGGATCGACTGCGAGATGACCGGCCTCTCGCTGTCCGACGACGCTCTCATCGAGGTAGCCGCCCTCGTCACCGACTCCGAGCTGAACATCCTCGGCGACGGCGTCGACATCGTCGTCCGTCCGCCGGACTCGGCGCTGGAGACGATGCCGGAGGTGGTGCGTCAGATGCACACCGCGTCCGGCCTGCTGGACGAGCTCGCCGCCGGCACCACGCTGGCCGACGCCGAGGAGCAGGTCCTCGCCTATGTGCGCGAGCACGTGAAGGAGCCCGGCAAGGCCCCGCTGTGCGGGAACTCCGTCGGCACCGACCGCGGCTTCCTCCTGCGCGACATGCCGACCCTGGAGAGCTACCTCCACTACCGGATCGTCGACGTCTCCTCGATCAAGGAGCTGGCCCGGCGCTGGTACCCGCGGGCGTACTTCAACAGCCCCGAGAAGAACGGCAACCACCGCGCCCTCGCCGACATCCGCGAGTCCATCGCCGAACTGCGCTACTACCGCGAGGCCGTCTTCGTACCGCAGCCCGGCCCGGACTCCGACACCGCCAAGGCCATCGCCGCGAAGCACGTCCTGCCGGGGCGGTGACGACGCCGATCCGGCCCCCCGGGAAAGCCGTGCGCGAGCACCCCTTCGGACCCTGTACACTTTTTCTCGGCCGGTAGGGGAAACCACCCAGTGAACCGCCGGTCATGGTGGGTGTAGCTCAGCTGGTAGAGCACCTGGTTGTGGTCCAGGATGCCGCGGGTTCGAGTCCCGTCACTCACCCTCACCCGTCAAGGGCTGATCCGTGAAAGCGGGTCAGCCCTTGACGCGTTTCGCCCCTTGTACAGGACACTCCCCGCGCAGCACCCTCCCCGCCGGCCGGTGAGCTTCACCACCGCCACGCTCGAAGGGCCCTGCGCGGGACGCGACGCGCCCCGCTTACGACGACGCCCGCTGCACCAGTTCCGTCGCCAGGACCACCTGGCGGGGTTCCAGTTCGCGGGAGGCCGTCGGGCGGCGGTCCGCGATCTCGGTGAGGAGGAGGTCCAGCATGCGGCGGCCCATCTCCTCGATGGGCTGGCGGACGCTGGTCAGCGGCGGGTCCATGTGGCGGGCGATCGCCGAGTCGTCGTAGCCGACCAGGGCCACGTCGTCGGGGATACGGCGGCCCGCCTCGCGGAGCGCCTGGCGCGCGCCGGCCGCCATGACGTCGGAGCCCGCGAAGACGGCGTCCAGTCCCGGAGTGCGGGCGAGCAGGTCGGCCATCGCACGCCGGCCGCCCTCCTCGGTGAAGTCCCCGGGCTGCACGAGACCCTCGTCCACCTCGCACCCCGCGTCGCTCAGGGCGTCGCGGTAGCCGTCGACGCGGCGCTGGGCGCCGTACACGTCGAGGCGGCCGGTGATGTGCGCGATCCTGCGGCGGCCCTGGGCGAGCAGGTGCTCCACGGCGGAGCGGGCGCCGCCGTAGTTGTCGGAGTCGACGGACGGCAGGGTCTCCGCGGCGGAGCGGGGGCCGCTGATCACGGCCGGGATCTCCAACTGGGCGAGGAGGTCCGGGAGCGGGTCGTTCGCGTGCACCGAGACCAGCAGGACGCCGTCCACCCGGTGGGCCGCGAGGTACTGGGCCAGCCGTCGCCGCTCACGGTCGCTGCCCGCGAAGATCAGCAGCAACTGCATCTCGGTGTCTGAGAGTTCGGCGCCCACACCGCGCACGATGTCCGAGAAGTACGGTTCCGAGAAGAAGCGGGTCTCCGGCTCGGGGACGACGAGGGCGATGGCGTCCGTGCGGTTGGCGGCGAGGGCGCGGGCGGCGGTGTTGGGCACGTAGCCGAGTTCGGCCACCGCCGCCTCCACGGCCGCGCGGGTCGCGTCGCTGACCCGGGGCGAGCCGTTGATGACCCGCGAGACCGTGCCCCGGCCCACGCCGGCGCGCGCGGCCACCTCTTCGAGGGTGGGCCGCCCACCGCTCCGGCTCCGCGCTGAGTGGCTTGCCATGAGCCCCGCCTTCCCGCGTCGTCATCCCGCTGGCCTGGAATCTAACAGTCCCGCCCGTTCGGCCCGCCGTCACCGGGGCTCTCACCTCGGCTCCCTCGGGCCCGCGGCCACCGGGCGCCCTCGCGCCCGCCCACCCCGGCTCCGGCCGAAAAACATCACCCGCCGTAGTTAGTTAACAGGCCGATAACTGAACACATCCTTCCGCGCTCCCACCCTTGACACCCCCGGCCGAACCCGCGACTCTTCAACACATCACTTGTGGGAGCGCTCCCACGGTACCTGACACATACACATCCCGCACGTTCCCCGCCCGAGCCGCAGCGAGAAACTAACGGGCCCAACCATGCAGTTGGCCGGGGGGTCGGCACGTCAGGGCAACAGGAGGACGCAATGCGAGCACGTACCCTCCCCCACTCCCGGCTTCGGTCGGGCGGGGGCACCCGTATCGCCCGCGGGACGCGCAGGACGGTCGTCATCGCGGCCGCGGCCGCACTGGGCGCCGGGCTGCTGGCAGGCTGTGCCGACGACGGCAAGAAGGACGACGACAAGGGCTCGTCCGGAGACGGCAAGGGCAAGACCACGATCACGCTGGGCCTGTTCGGCACCATGGGCTTCAAAGAGGCCGGCCTCTACGCCGAGTACGAGAAGCTCAACCCGAACATCAAGATCGCCGAGAACGTCATCGAGCGGAACGAGAACTACTACCCGGCGCTGGTGAACCACCTCACCACCAACAGCGGCCTGCAGGACGTCCAGGCCATCGAAGTCGCCAACATATCCGAGGTCACCACCACCCAGGCCGCCAAGTTCCAGGACATGTCCAAGGTTTCGGGCGTGAACAAGAGCAACTGGCTGGACTGGAAGTGGGCCCAGGCCACGACCAAGGACAACAAGACGATCGCACTCGGCACCGACGTCGGCCCGATGGCCATCTGCTACCGCACGGACCTGTTCAAGGCGGCCGGTCTGCCCACCGACCCGGCGGCGGTCGGCCAGCTGTGGGCGGGCGACTGGAACAAGTTCATCGAGACCGGCAAGAGGTACAAGTCGAAGGCTCCGGCGGGCACCTTCTTCATGGACTCCCCCGGCGGTCTGCTCAACGCCGTCCTCTCCAGTGAGAAGGAGAAATTCTACGACTCCTCCGGCGAGATCATCTACAAGACGAACCGCGCCGTGCGGGCCGGCTTCGACCTGACCGCGAAGGCCGCCCAGGAGGGCCTGGTGCAGGGGGTTCCCCAGTTCCAGCCGAGCTGGGACCAGACGATCGCGAACAGCAAGTTCGCCACGGTGGCCTGCCCGCCGTGGATGCTCGGCACCATCAAGGGCAAGTCGAAGCCCGACTCCTTCGGCAAGTGGGCCGTCGCGGTGGCCCCGAAGTCCGGCAACTGGGGCGGCAGCTTCCTGGGCGTCCCCTCCAGCGGCAAGCACGTGAAGGAGGCCGAGAAGCTGGTCGCCTGGCTGACCGCGCCCGAGCAGCAGGCCAAGCTGTTCAAGGTGCAGGGCTCCTTCCCGAGCGCGCCCGGCGCGTACACGATGCCCGAAGTCACCGGCGCCACCAACCAGATGACCGGCAGCGCCAACATCGGCACCATCTTCGCCGAGGCCGCCAAGTCCGCCCCGGTCCAGGTGATCGGCCCGAAGGACCAGATCATCCAGCAGGGCCTGAGCGACAACGGCGTCATCCTGGTGACGAAGGGCAAGTCCACCGAAGAGGCCTGGGCCAACGCCACCAAGACCATCGACAACAGCCTGGACAAGTGACCCGCATGGCCACCCGCCACGACACCGCCGCGCCCCCCGTGAAGGAGGGGGGCGCGGCCCCGGGCCGCCCGCCCGTCGAACCGACACAGGCGGAGCAGCGGCGCCGCGCCCGGCTGTCCCGCCGCTGGCAGCGGGACCTGCGCTGGAGCCCGTACGCCTTCGTCTCGCCGTTCTTCCTGCTGTTCCTGGCGTTCGGACTGTTCCCGCTGCTCTACACGGGCTGGGCGTCGCTGCACCAGGTGGAGATGACCGCGCCGACCGACATGAACTGGGTGGGGCTGCGCAACTACACCCGGATCTTCGACGACGAGTTCTTCTGGAACGCGGCGCGCAACACGCTCACGATCGGCATCATCTCCACGGTGCCGCAGCTGCTGATGGCGATGGGCATCGCGCACATCCTCAACTACAAGCTGCGCGCCTCGACCTTCTACCGGGTCGCGATGCTGGCGCCGTACGCGACGTCCATCGCAGCCGCCTCGCTGGTCTTCGTGCTGCTCTTCGGGCGTGACTACGGCATGATCAACTGGGGCCTGGACCTCGTCGGGATCAGCCCCGTGGACTGGCAGAACGACAAGTGGCCGTCGCAGTTCGCGGTGTCCTCGATCATCATCTGGCGCTGGACCGGCTACAACGCCCTGATCTACCTGGCGGCGATGCAGGCCATCCCGCAGGATCTCTACGAGTCGGCCGCGCTGGACGGCGCGAGCCGCTGGCAGCAGTTCTTCCATGTGACGCTGCCGTCGCTGCGGCCCACGATCCTGTTCACCGTGGTCGTCTCCACCATCGGCGCGAGCCAGGTCTTCGGCGAGCCGCTGCTGTTCGACCCGAACAAGGGCGCGTCCGGCGGCGCGGAACACCAGTTCCAGACGCTGGGCCTGTACCTGTACGAGCAGGGCTGGGTGAACCAGCACCTCGGCCGCGCCTCCGCGATCGCCTGGACCATGTTCCTGATCCTGATCGTGATCGGCATCGTCAACTACGTCATCTCGCGCCGGCTGCGCGCCAGTAGTTAGGAGTACCGGCCGTGACGACGACACTGACCCCGCCGGATACGACCGTGAGCAAACCCGGCCGTGCCCGGCGGCCCAAGTCGGCCCGCGCCGGCGGCACGCTGCACGCCGGCCCCCTCTCGTACGTGATCCTGGGCCTGTTCACCCTCGGCTCGCTGTTCCCGCTGGTGTGGACGGCGATCGCCGCGTCCCGCGACAACAACCGGCTCGCGCAGACGCCGCCGCCGTTCTGGTTCGGCTCGAACCTCTTCACCAACCTCGACGAGGCCTGGAACGGCGCCAACCTGGGCAAGGCGTTCGTCAACACGACGATCGTCGCCGGGACTTCGGCGGCCACCATCGTGTTCCTGTCCACGATCGCCGGATTCGCCTTCGCCAAGCTGAGGTTCAAGGGCCGGGGCGCGCTGATGCTGATCGTGATCGGCACGATGATGGTGCCGCCGCAGCTGAGCGTGATCCCGCTGTACATGATGGTCGCCAAGCTCGAGTGGACCGACCAGCTCCAGGCGGTGATCCTGCCCTCGCTGGTCAGCGCCTTCGGCGTGTTCTTCATGCGGCAGTACCTGATGCAGGCGCTGCCCGACGAGATCATCGAGGCCGCCCGGGTGGACGGCGCGAGCAGCTGGCGCGTGGTGTGGCACGTGGTGTTCCCCGCGGCGCGCCCCGCGATGGCGGTGCTCGGCATGCTGATGTTCGTGCAGACGTGGAACGACTTCCTGTGGCCCTTCCTGGTGCTGAGCCAGACGGGCAACCCCACCGTGCAGGTCTCGCTCGCGGCGCTGGGCCGCGGCTACACGCCGGACCAGTCGCTGATCATGGCGGGCGCGCTGCTGGGCACGCTCCCCCTCCTGCTGGTCTTCGCGATCTTCGGCAAGCAGATCGTGGGCGGCATCATGCAGGGCGCGGTGAAGGGCTGAGGCCCGTCCGTCCTCGTCTCCTGGCGGGGCCGGGTCATCGTCGCCTCGGCCCCTCCGTACCAACCGCATCACCTCACCCCCCATCCTCCGTCGGTCGGCGACGACCTCGACGACCAACCATGGGAGCGCTTCCATGTCTGAGTCCGCACAGTCGGCCACCCCGGTGACCTTTCCTCCCGCCTTCCTCTGGGGCGCCGCGACCTCCGCGTACCAGATCGAGGGGGCGGTGCGGGAGGACGGCCGCACCCCGTCGATATGGGACACCTTCAGCCACACGCCGGGCAGGACCGCCGGCGGCGAGACCGGTGACATCGCCGTCGACCACTACCACCGCTACCGCGACGACGTGGCGCTGATGGCGGAGCTGGGCCTGTCGGCGTACCGCTTCTCCATCTCGTGGTCGCGGGTCCAGCCGACCGGGCGCGGCCCCGCCGTCCAGGTGGGCCTGGACTTCTACCGCCGTCTGGTGGACGAGCTGCTGGACAAGGGCATCAAGCCGGCGATCACCCTGTACCACTGGGACCTCCCGCAGGAGCTGGAGGACGCGGGCGGCTGGCCGGAGCGCGACACGGCGCACCGGTTCGCCGAGTACGCGCAGATCGTCGGGGAGGCGCTCGGCGACCGGGTGGAGCACTGGATCACGCTGAACGAGCCGTGGTGCAGCGCGTTCCTCGGCTACGCCTCCGGTGTGCACGCGCCGGGCCGCACGGACCCGGCGGCCTCGCTGCGCGCCGCGCACCACCTGAACCTGGCGCACGGGCTGGGCACGTCCGCGCTGCGGTCGGCGATGCCGGCCCGCAACTCGATCGCGATCAGCCTCAACTCCTCGGTGGTGCGGCCCCTTTCGCAGACGGAGGCAGATCTCGCCGCCGTCCGCACGATCGACGACCTGGCCAACGGCGTCTTCCACGGCCCGCTGCTGCGCGGCGCGTACCCGGGGACGCTGCTCGCCTCGACGTCGTCGGTCACCGACTGGTCGTTCGTCCTCGACGGCGATCTGCGCGCGATCCAGCAGCCGTTGGACGCGCTGGGCCTCAACTACTACACGCCCACGCTCGTCTCGGCGGCGGACGCCGACCCGAAGGGCCCGCGCGCGGACGGTCACGGCGCGAGCTCGCACTCCCCCTGGCCGGGCGCGGAGGACGTCGCCTTCCACCAGACGCCGGGCGAGCGCACGGAGATGGGCTGGACGGTCGACCCGACGGGGCTGCACGACCTGATCATGCGGTACACCAAGGAGGCCCCGGGCCTGCCGCTCTACATCACGGAGAACGGCGCGGCCTACGACGACAAGCCGGACGCCGACGGCCGGGTGCACGACCCGGAGCGCGTCGCCTACCTGCACGGCCATCTGCGGGCGGTCCGCCGTGCCATCGCGGAGGGCGCTGACGTCCGGGGCTACTTCCTGTGGTCCCTGATGGACAACTTCGAGTGGGCGTACGGCTACCAGAAGCGGTTCGGCGCGGTGTACGTGGACTACGCGACGCTGGCCCGCACCCCGAAGTCGAGCGCCCTGTGGTACGCCCAGGCAGCGAAGACGGGGACGCTCCCGGCACTCGAGACCACCTGACCCTTCCGGGGGAGCGGGGGACGGGGCGCGGCACACCGGGGGGGGTGCGCCGCGCCCCGCGCATGATCGCGGTGAGGAGCGCGCCGGCGGCGACGAGGTTGGGGTCGGTGAAGTACTGGCCGGAGAGGTTGTTGAGGGCGGAGGTGATCGGCATGTTCTCGCCGGTGGAGATCAGGACGAGGGCCCAGAAGAAGTCGTTGTAGATCCAGATGGAGAGCAGGGTGGCCAGGGCGGCCATCGCGGGCTTGCACAGGGGCAGCACGATCTGCCGGTAGAGCCGCCACACGGAGGCGCCGTCGACGAGGGCGGCCTCGGTCAGCTCGTGCGGCAGGGAGCGCATGTAGTTGCTCAGCACGAAGGCGCAGAAGCCGGACTGGAACGCCACGTGGATGAGCACGAGCCCGAGGGCGGAGTCGTACAGCTTGCCGCTCACCGTGATGCCGGGCAGGTCGATGAGCAGGTACAGGCGGTACAGCGGGGTGATGACGACCTGTTGCGGGAGCAGGTTGCCGGCGGTGAAGACCAGCAGCAGCGCCAGGTTGAGGCGGAAGTCGAAGCGGCTGACGTAGAAGGCGACCATCGAGGACAGGAACAGCGTGAGCACCACCGCCGGGACGGCGATGATCACCGTGTTGCCGAAGTAGTGCAGCATGTCGGACTGCTGGAAGGCGTCGGTGAAGTTGTCCAGGCTCAGCTTGTCGGGCCAGGAGACGTAGCCCTTGCTGCTGGTCTCGGCGTACGGGCGCATCGCGGCGAGCAGCGCCCACAGCAGCGGGGCGAGCCAGGCCAGTGCGGTGACGACCAGGAAGGCGTGCAGCAGGATCCGGGCGGGGCGGACGGGGGTGCGCTGCCTGCCCGCGGCGCTCGCGGTGCTCATGCGCGCCGCTCCTTCCGGAAGGTCGCCACCAGGTAGGGAATGATCACGACGAGGGAGATCACCAGGAGGACGACGGCGATGGCGGAGCCGTAGCCGATGCGGCTGGACTCGCCGATGATGTTGTCGGTCACCAGGATCGACAGCAGTTCGGTGCCCTGGGCGCCCTTGTTGAAGACGAAGACGAGGTCGAAGGCGCGCAGCGCCTCGATGATCGTGACGACGAGGACGACGGTGTTGGTGGGGCGCAGGGCGGGGAAGACGACGTTCCTGAACGTCTGCCACTCGCCCGCGCCGTCCAGTGCCGAGGCCTCGCGCAGCGCCGGGTCGACGCTCTTCAGGCCGGCCAGGTAGAGGATCATCATGTATCCGGCGTGCCGCCAGGAGGCGGCTACCAGGACGGCCCAGAGGTTGAGGTCGGGGTCGCCGATCCAGTCGATGTAGTGGCCGGGCCGGTTCGCTCCGATGAGGCTGTTGATCAGCCCGGTGTCGGGGTTGTACACGAGCTGCCAGACGAATCCGATGACGGCCAGGGACACCACGACGGGCAGGAAGAACGCGGTCTGGTAGACCCGGCTGAAGCGGATCCTCTTGTCCAGCTGCACGGCGAGGAACAGGCCGATCGGCGTCGGGATCAGGATGAGGACGGCGAACCAGACGACGTTGTGCTCGACGGCCGGCCAGAACTGCGGGTTGGTGGTGAACAGTTCCTTGAAGTTGGCGAGGCCCACCCAGCGGATGGAGTCGAAGCCGATGCCGTCCCAGGTGGTGAAGGCCAGCGCGATCGAGGCGAGGGCGGTGACCCAGACGAGGGCCACGTGCAGGACCGTGGGCACACCGGCCATCAGCCCGAGCG
Organism: Streptomyces sp. NPDC002566; assembly: GCF_042889585.1. NCBI lineage: Bacteria > Bacillati > Actinomycetota > Actinomycetes > Kitasatosporales > Streptomycetaceae > Streptomyces > Streptomyces sp. NPDC002566. Next base: position 136,895 of record NZ_JBIARD010000008.1, read on the forward strand.
TGAAGCGGTCACGCCGGGTGAGCAGACGGCGGTGGCCCGTCGTGTCGTGGGTGTCGGTGCTCATCAGCCGGACGCGAAGATCGTCTTCTTCTGCCGCTCGATCGAGGTCAGCAGGCTGTCGACGCCCTTGGGGTCGCGGACGAACTTCTGCAGCGCGGGCTGCATCACCGTGGAGGTGAAGTCGGGCCGGCTGTCGCGGTCCATGAACTGGGTGAGGCTCTTGGCACCGGTGATCATCGCGTACGCCTTCTTCTGCAGGGCGGTGTACGAGGAGGTGTCGGCCTTGGTGGAGGCGGCGACGACGCTCGGGTCGGCCTTGAGGTAGACCGCCTCGGCCTGCGGGGTGCCGAGGTACTCCAGCAGTTTCAAGGCGCCCTGCTTGTTCTTGGGGGCCTTGCTGAGCATGAAGCCGTCGGTGGGCGCCTCGACGGTGTCCTGTCCGTACGCCGGGTCGATCTCCGGGAAGGCGAAGAAGTCCAGGTCGTCGAGGTCGGCCTGGTCGGTGAACTGCTGTGCGACGAACGTGCCCAGCAGGTACATGCCGGCCTTCTTGGAGACGAGGGTCTGCGCGGCGTCCTGCCAGGTGCGGCCCACGGCGCCGTCCTGGTGGTAGGGCAGGATCTCGGCCCAGTGGTCGAAGGTCCTGCGCACCTTGGCGTCGGTCCAGGAGGCCTTGCCCGCCATCAGCTCGACGTGGAAGTCGTAGCCGTTGGTGCGGAAGTTGATCTGGTCGAAGGTGCCGAGCGCGGGCCAGGCGTCCTTGTCGCCGAAGGCTATCGGCACGAGCTTGTCCTGCTGCATCCGCTTGCACAGCGCGACGAGCTGGTCCCAGGTGGTGGGGACGGTGTAGCCGTACTGCCGGAAGACGCTTCTGCGGTAGAAGAGCGCCCACGGGTACGTGTACAGCGGGACGAAGTAGTACTTGCCGTCCTCGCCCTTGCTGAGCGCCTTCATGGCCTCGGGGAAGTCGCCGCCGATCTTCTGCCACACCTCGTCGACCGGGGTGGCGAGCTTCTTGGCCGCGAAGAACTGCATGCGGTAGCCGGCGAACCAGTGGAACACGTCGTCCGGGGTGCCCTGGAGGTAGGAGTTGATCTGCTCCTGGAAGGTGTTGTGGTCCTTGGTGTTCACGTGGACCTTGATCCCGGACTGCCGGGTGAAGGCCGCGTAGATGTCGGCGAAGGCCTTCTTGGGCACGGGGTCGGACGCGTTGGAGCCGACGGTGACCGTCTTGGGGTCGGCGGCGGCCGTGCCGCTGCCGCCGCAGGCGCTCAGCAGGGGGATGCCGGCGCCGAGGACGGCGGCGCCGCCCATGCCGCGCAGGAGGGTGCGGCGACTGGGGGCGCGGTGGGCGAGGCCGGAGGGGGAGAGGTCGTGCATGTACGGCTCCAAGGGCAAGGTTCGGCCACACAGCCCGGCTGAAAGCGGACCTTAATTGACCAGAAACGAACTTGACCGAACACGGTTGCGCAATGACAGCCCCGTTTCCCGGCACGCGTCAAGAGATGAGAGCGCCGGTTGTCGAACCGTAATCGACCCGACTCGGCCCGTTTCGCCCGGTGTGAGATCCACGACGGGGCAGGTCACGCGCGGGGGAAGACCGATCCCGGGCGGCGCGGGCGGCCCGCGCGGCGTCTGCGGACGGCCCCGCGGTGTCCCCGGCGCGGCGGCTCGTGCCCGCTCAGCTGGAGCCGGACGCGCACCTCGGTCCCGCCCAGCACCGAGGACCCGATCCGCACGTCCCCGCCGGTCGACTCCGCGAGCCGGCGCACGATGTCCAGCCCGAGCCCGGTCGAGCCCGCGTTCCCGGAGCCCCGGCCGCGCGCCATCGCCGCCTCGGGGTCGGGTATGCCGGGGCCGGCGTCCGACACCAGCACGATCACCGCGTCCTCGGCGTCGTGCACGTCGACGGCGAAGGCGGTGCCCTCCGGGGTGTGCCGGAAGACGTTGCCGAGCAGCGCGTCCAGCGCCGCCGCCAGGTCGGCGCGGGCCACGGGGATGCGCACCGGCCGGTCCACTCCGGCCACCCGCACGGTGCGGTCCTCGTCCTCCGCGAGGGCGGACCAGAACGCCATCCGCTCCCGCACGACCTCGGCCGCGTCGCAGCCGGCGCCCGGTCCGGCGGCGGCCGTCTGCGGCTTGGCCTCGCGCGCCGTGCGGATGATCGTGTCGACCTCCCGCTCCAACTGGGCGACCGCGGCCCGGGTCTGCTCGGCGGCCGGGGAGTCGCCGAGGGATGCCGCGTTGAGCCGCAGCACGGTCAGCGGCGTCCGCAGCCGGTGGGACAGGTCCGCCGCCAACTCCCGCTCGTTCGCGAGAAGTTGTACGACCTGGTCGGCCATGGAGTTGAACGCGACTGCCGCCAGCCGCAGTTCGGTCGGCCCGTCCTCGGGCACCCGCGCCCCGAGCTTGCCCTCCCCCAGTTCGTGCGCGCCCTGCGCCAGCCGCTGGGCCGGGCGCACCATCCGCACCCCCAGCCGGTCGGCGACGGCGACCGAGCCGACGATCAGCGCGGCGCCCACCCCGGCCAGCACCGCCCACGCCGTGGCGACGCCGTTGCTGACCTCGGCCTCGGGGACGTACACCTCGATCACCACGGTGCCCAGGCCCAGCGCCACGGGCTGGAGCAGCACGGAACCTCCGGGCACGCCGGCGGTGGAGGCGCGGCCCAGGGCGCGCACGGCCTCGACGTCGGAGTCGGCGGCACGCGGGCGGCCCAGGCGGGCGGCCTGGCGGCCCTCGCCCGCCGGCAGGTGCACCGCCATGTCGTCACCGGAGCCGGCGGAGGCCACGACCCGCTCCAACTCGCCCCGGTCGGTGGTGATGGACAGCGCGGGGACCACGACGGCGGCCTCCCGCTCGGCGTTGGAGAAGGCGCGGTCGCGGGCCATCTCCTTGATGACCAGTCCGAGTGGGACGGCGAAGGCGACCACGACCATGGCGGTGACGGCCAGACAGACCTTGACCAGAGCCCACCTCACGGCGGCCCCCCGGGGTCCTGCGGTGAGTCCTGCGCCGAGGGCGGTTCCAGCTTCACGCCGACGCCGCGCAAGGTGTGCAGGTAGCGCGGGCGGGCCGCCGTCTCGCCCAGTTTGCGGCGCAGCCAGGACAGATGGACGTCGATGGTCTGGTCGTCGCCGTAGGACTGCTGCCAGACCTCGGCGAGCAGTTCACGGCGGGGGACGACGACGCCGGGCCGGCCGGCGAGGAAGGCGAGCAGGTCGAACTCGCGGCGGGTGAGGTCCAGCCGGGCCCCGTCCAACTCCGCCTGGCGGCGCAGCGGATCGACCGTCAGTCCGCCGACCCGCAGCACCGCGGCCGGCGGGGCCGACCCCGCCCCGGCCCGGGACCGGCGCAGGACGGCCGCCATCCGTGCGGAGAGGTGCTCCACCGAGAAGGGCTTGGTGAGGTAGTCGTCCGCCCCGGCGTTCAGCAGCCGGACGATCTCCGTCTCGTCGTCGCGGGCGGTGGCGATGATGACCGGCACGTCGGTGATGCCGCGCAGCATCTTCAGGGCCTCGGAGCCGTCCAGGTCGGGCAGTCCGAGGTCCAGGACGACCACGTCGAAGCGGAAATGGGCGACCTCGCGCAGCGCCTCCAGCGCCGTCCCGACGCTGCGCACGAGGTGCGAGGCGTCGGTCAGGTGCCGGATCAGCGACGAACGCACGAACTGGTCGTCCTCGACCACGAGCACACTTGCCATGCGCGGCAACCTACGCCATGCCGGCGAGCCCGGTTCGGGCCTGTGGACAACTCGTCGCATGTGGACAACCGGTGAGGTGTCCATGCGGTGCTGGCGTACGTCCGTGCGACACCCGTGGGGCGTGTGGGGCAAGATGGCCGCGATGCGCAGCGGACTCGTACACCTGCTCGCGTGGTCGCTCGCCACGGGCGCGGCGGTCACGCTGTCGTGGTGGGGCGTCCACACGGTGATGGCCGGCACGGCCTACGACCCGCCGCGCGCCCTGCCGCTGACGGCGGGTGAGGCGACCGGGCGGGCCGGGGCGAGCGAACCGCCGGCGGCCGGGACGAGCAGCCCCTCGCCCTCCCCTTCCGCCGACGCGTCCCCGGCACGGCCGAGCCGCACGCCGGACACGTCGTCGGCACCGCCTCCGTCCCCCTCCGGCCCGTCCGCCTCCGGCCCGTCCGCCTCGGGCACGTCCGCCTCCGACGCTTCCAGGGCTGCGGCCCCCGGCGGGCCCGGCTCGTCGGGCGAGGTCAAGAGCTATGACACCGAGGGCGGCCGGGTGGTCCTCGACCTCGGCACGACGTCCGCGTCGCTCGTCTCGGCGACACCGGGCGCGGGCTGGTCCATGCAGGTGTGGAAGACGCAGTCGTGGATCCGGGTGGACTTCGCCTCGGGCGCGGACCGGGTCACGGTGTTCTGCACCTGGCACGACGGGCCGCCCCGGGTGGACGTCAACACCTACTGAACTCCGGTGCGGGGTCGGGCTCTTACTCGAAGACGGAGGGCGGCGGGGCCGGTGACGCCACGGCCGCGGCGTCCGTGACCGGTGCGGCTCCGCCGGTGAAGTCGAGGAGCGGCCTGCCGTGTTCGACGCGGCCGGGGTGCGGGTCGGAGGCGGCCCGGCGGGTCAGTTCGGCGACCGGCAGGGGCAGGTCGCAGGCGACCAGGACGGCGTTGCCGAACCGTCTGCCGCGCAGCACGGCGGGGTCGGCGACCAGGGCGAGTTCACGGAAGCGGGCGGCCGCGGTGGCTATCTGGCCGCGCAGATGGGCCAGCGGCGGGCCGTCGGCGATGTTGGCGGCGTAGAGCCCGCCGGGCTTCAGCGCTCTGCGGACCTCGTCGAGGAACTCGGCCGACGTCAGGTGCGCGGGGGTGCGGGCCCCGCTGAACACGTCGGCCATGACCACGTCGGCCCATCCGTCGGGCACCTTGCCGAGTCCTTCGCGGGCGTCGGCCGACCTGACCCTGATCCGCGCCCCGGGGTCCAACGGCAGTTCACGCCGGACCAGTTGGACGAGACGCGCGTCGCGTTCGACGACCTGCTGGGTGGAGCGGGGGCGGGAGGCGGCGACGTACCGGGCGAGGGTGAAGGCGCCACCGCCGAGGTGCACCACGTGCAGGGGCTTGCCCGGCGGCGCGGCGAGGTCGAGGACGTGGCCGAGGCGGCGCTGGTACTCGAAGGACAGGTACGTCGGGTCGTCGAGGTCGACGTGCGACTGCGGCGCCCCGTCGATCAGCAGCGTCCAGGCCCGCGCGCGGTCCCGGTCCGCCACCAGCCGGGCCTGCCCGCCGTCCACGGGTTCGACGACGGCTTCGGCGTCGCGCTCGCGACGAGAGGTGCGGGACCGTGCCATGAGGGCATTCTCGCAGGTGCGTTGCCGGGTCTCAGCGGCAGTTGTCCGCCGCCTCGATGACGCGGGTCTCAGCGGCAGTTGTCCGCCGCCTCGATGACGCGAGCCGCCTCGCCCAGCGCTCTTCGCAGCACCGCCGGATCCGTCGCGAGATCCGCCTCGCCGGGCGGGACCAGCCAGTCCGCGCCCTCGACCGGCGGCTCGGGGGGCAGCCGCAGCCCGCGGCCGTCCGTCCCCGTACAGGTGCTGCCGGGCACGTCCCAGGCGGCGGCCGTGCCCGCGGGCACCACGAAGCCGAGCGTCCCGCCCCCGTCGTCGTGCAGCACGGGTCCCACCGCTTCTCCCGGACCCCGCCTGCGCAGGATGTCGACGGCCTCCAGCCCCTGCCGCGTGGGGACGGTGACCACGTCACACCCCGGCTGCGGCTCACTGCACTCGACGTCGACGTTCCGGCTGGTCTGCATCCCGGCCTCCACCACTGAACCCCTCCTTCGGCGAGCGGCGCGGGAGTCGGGCGGCTCCCGGTCCACAGGGCTCAACGCGTCACGCCCGTCAAGGGCTACGGCGGAAGTCCGCCGCAAAGGATGGCAGTTCATGGCAGATCTCGTAGGAGATATCCGGTTTGTGGCCAAACACCGCGTGGCGGTCCGGTCACAGCAGGTACGTTCTTGCCGCCGGACAACAGGGTGATCACCTCGGACGATCGATCGGCTCGCCCCGCGCCCGGCATGGTTGGACGGTTCGCACGAGAGGACCCGGCCATGGCGTCGTCGACGGTGCCCCCACCACGGCCCGACCGGCCCCAACGACCCAACCTCGCCTTCCGGCGACTGCGCGGACAGCGCTCGCCGGCCGAGTTCGCCGCGCTGGTCCGGCGGGCCGCGCGCGAGATCGGCGAGCGGGTCAGTTGCGACGCGCGCTACATCGGCCGGGTCGAGGCGGGGGAGATCCGCTGTCCCAACTACGCCTACGAGCGGGTGTTCCTGCACATGTTCCCCGGCCGCACACTCACCGACCTGGGGTTCGCACCCCGTTCGTCCGTACGCGGGCGGGGGGCGCGCATGGAGGAGGAAGCGCCTCTTGCGTACCCCGGCCGCCCGACGCGTTCCCCCGCGGGCGCGCCGGGCGCCGGTGAGACGCGCCGGACGTACGAGCCGTATGACACGCAGGACCCGTACGACACGCACCACGACCACGAGGAGAGCGACGTGCTGCGTCGCGCATTCATGACCGGCGGAGGCGCCACGGTGGCCGCCGCCTCGCTGGGCCCGCTCGGGTTCGCCCTGGAGGCGCCCGCCCCGGAGCGTCCCGTCCGCCGCGCCTCGAGCAGCCATGCCGGCGCCCTCGAAGAAGCGGTCCGCAGGATCCGGCTGCTGGACGACCGGCACGGCGCGGACGGCCTTTACCGGCGCGCCGCGACACCGCTGCGTGCCGCCTACGCGCTGCTGGACGCCGGGGCGACCCGGCAGGCCACCGTCGACCGGCTCCACTCGGGCGCCGGCGAACTCGCCATCTCCGTCGGCTGGCTGGCGCACGACTCCGGCCGCTTCGACGACGCCCGGTCCCACTACGCCGAGGCTCTCGCCACCGCCCGGATGACCGGCGACCACGCGCTGGAGGCGCACGCCTTCTGCAACACCGCGTTCCTCGCGCGCGACGCGGGCCGCCCGCGTGAGGCGGTGCGGGCCGCCCAGGCCGCGCAGCGCGTCGCCCGCCCGCTCGGCTCACCCCGGCTGATGTCCCTGCTCGCGCTGCGCGAGGCGGGCGGCTGGGCGGGGCTCGCCGACCGCACCGGCTGCGAGCAGGCCCTCGCCCGCGCCCAGGCCCTCTACGCGCGGGGCGACACGGACGCCGACCCCGAGTGGATGTCGTTCTACGGCGAGGCCGAGCTGGAGGGACTCGAGGCGCAGTGCTGGTCGACGCTGGGCGACTGGCCGCGCGCCGCACGCCACGCGCGCCGGGCGGCGGACCTCCAGGACCCGCACTTCACCCGGAACATCGCCCTGTACACGGCCGAGCTGGCGGACGACCTCGCACGAGGGGGCCGGCCCGACGAGGCCGCGGCGGCGGGCCTGCGGGTCCTTAACCTGCTGAGCCAGGTGCAGTCCTCACGCATCCAGACCATGCTCGCCGGCACAGCCAGGGTGCTCCTCCCCCACCGCCGTGCCTCGGGGGTGTCGGACTTCCTGGAGAAGCACGCGTCGACACCGCGCGGAGTGACGCCGGTGTGAGGCGGGCGTGACGCGACCCCGGCACCCACCGGGCACGGGGCGCCTGGTCTTCAAGCCAGGCGCCCGGGGCGAGCTCCCTGCGCCGACTCCCCTTTACGCCAAGTGCCCCACGTCGTTCCAGCTCTCGATCGCCGGCTCCCCGTAAGCCCATCCCAGCACCGACAGCGACGTCGGGTTCAGCCGTATCCGTCCGGCGAAGGACAACGGCAGTCCCAGCCACCGCGCCCCGATCGACCGCAGTATGTGCCCGTGCGCGAACACCAGCACATCCCGCTCGGCCGAGCGCGCCCACGCCACGACCTCGTCCGCCCGCGCCGTGACCTCGGCGAGGGACTCCCCCTCCGGCACCCCGTCCCGCCAGATGAGCCAGCCCGGCCGCAGCGCCTGGATGTCGTCGGGGGCCAGCCCCTCGTACGCCCCGTAGTCCCACTCCATCAGCGTGTCCCACCGCGCGGCCCGCTCGCCGAAGCCCGCGATCTCGCACGTCTCCCGCGCGCGTGCCAGCGGGCTGGTGCGGACCTCGACGTCGGGCAGCCCGTCGAACGGCGCCCGCCGCAGCCGCTCGCCCAGCAGCTTCGCGCCCCGGCGGCCCTCCTCCAGCAGGGGCACGTCGGTCCTGCCGGTGTGCTTGCCGGACAGCGACCACTCGGTCTGTCCGTGCCGGGCCAGCAGGATGCGCGGTGCCATGGGGGACCTTTCCGGGAGAACCCTGGGAAATCCAGGGGACGATTCGGCGGCGAAGTCCCTCCATCATCGCTCACCCTGGGTGTGGGCAACCCGACGGGCGGCCCCGGCGTCTATGAGGGCCGGGGACGTCCTTGCAGGGGGCGCGAGCACACGCCGTACAGTGGCACCTCCGTGCCACCGGCGCGGCAGCGACGAGAAGGGGGAGGCATCGGATGCCGCAGACCGAGACACCGGACACCGGGGCTATCCCGCGGACCCGGCTGCGCTGGTGGACCGAGCTGCCGCTGATCCTGCTGGTCTACGCCTGCTACACGGCGGGCCGTCTGCTCGCGCGCGGGGACGTCTCCACGGCCGTCGACCACGGCCTGGCCATCCTGCGCGTGGAGAAGTTCCTCCGCCTCAACGCCGAGCACCCGCTCAACCGCCTCTTCACGGACCAGGCGTGGATCGGCATACCCGCCGACTTCTGGTACGCGTCGCTGCACTACGTGGTGACGCCGGCGATCCTCGTCTGGCTGTTCCGCTCGCGCGCCCTGCACTACCGCGCAGCCCGCACCTGGCTGATGGCGTCGACCCTCATAGGCCTGATCGGCTTCACGCTGCTGCCCACCTGCCCGCCGCGTCTGCTCTCGGCGGAGCACGGCTTCGTCGACACGATGGCGCAGTACAGCTCGTGGGGCTGGTGGGGCGGCGCGGCGAGCGCCCCGCGCGGCATGGGCGGCATGACCAACCAGTACGCGGCCATGCCGAGCCTGCACGTCGGCTGGGCGCTGTGGTGCGGGGTGATGCTGTGGCGGCACGGCCGCACCCGGCTGGCGAAGACGGCGGCCGTCGTCTACCCGCTGGTGACCACGATCGTGGTGATGGGCACCGCGAACCACTACTTCCTCGACGCGGTCGCGGGCGCGGCCGTGATGGGGGTCGGTCTGCTGGTTGCGCCGCTGGTGCTGCGCCGCGCCGAGCGGGTCCGCCAGTGGCGCGCGACGCGCGCCGAGCTCGCCCCGGCGGCGGCCTCTGTCGCCACCCCCGCCCCGATTGTCAGTGGCGGATGCCAGACTTCCACGGGTGAGCGAATTCCACGGCAGCGCGAGTCACGGTCCGGGAGCGGAGCCGAACCAGGTGCCTCCCCCTCGGACGCGGGGGACGGCGCTGCGGCGGCGGCTCGCTGAGCTGCGCGGCCCCGACGTACCGGCCAAGGCGCTCGACGCCCGTGCTCTCGCGGCGCTCGCCGCGAACCCGGGATGCAGCCGGCGCGCCATCCTCGACGGCGCCGGGGTGAACAAGACGGCGCTGGCGAGCGCGCTGGGCTCGCCGTCGGCCTTCGGCCAGTCGCAGTTCGCCCTCACGCGCGGCAACGCCTTCGAGGCGAAGGTGAAGGCGGACGGCGGCACGGAGCTGCTGCGCCTGGTGCACGAGAGGCTGGACCCGCACGCCGAGCCCCCCGCCGGGGCGAGCGTGCCCGATCTGACGGCGGTCGGCCCCGAGGGCCGCACCGCGCGGACGGCGCTGGCCCTGCGGGAGGCCACCGCCGCGGCCGGGACGTGGACGCTCCTGGACCATCCGATGCTCGCGCTCGACGTCGCCGGCTCCCCCGCGTTCCTGGAGCCGGACGCCGTCGTCGTGCACCCCGACGGCAGCTGGACCGTCGTGGAGATCAAGTCGTTCCCGATGCTGGACGGTTCGGCGGACCCGGCGAAGGTCGGCGCGGCGGCCCGGCAGGCCGCGGTGTACGTGCTGGCGCTGGAGCGGGTCGCCGCCCGGCTCGACCCCGCGCCGCCCGTGCGCCACCGGGTGCTCCTGGTGTGCCCGAAGGACTTCTCCAACCTGCCCACCGCCTCCGCCGTGGACGTCCGCAAGCAGCGCGCGGTCACGCACCGCCAGCTGGCCCGGCTCACCCGCATCGAGGACATCGCCGACGCGCTCCCGGAGGGCACCTGCTTCTCCCCGGAGCTGCCCGCCGACCAACTCCTGGCCGCCGTCGAGTCGGTCCCGGCGACGTACGCGCCCGAGTGCCTGTCCGCGTGCGAGCTGGCGTTCCACTGCCGCGGCCGCTCCCGCGAGGCCGGCGCGGTGACGACTCTGGGCCGGCCGGTCCGCGCCGAACTGGGCGCGCTGACCACCGTCGAGGACGTGCTGGCGGCCGCGCGCGGGGAGGCCGGCGATCCCGACGACCCGGCGGTCGCGGCCCTGCGGCGGGCGGCGCGGCTGCGCGGCGAGGCGCTGGAGGCGATGTGTCGCTGATCACGACCCTCGCCCGGCTCGAGGCCGTCGCCACCGGTCGGGCCCAGCCCGCCGCGACCGTCCGCCACCGGCATCTGTCCGCGCGGCCGCTGGTGTTCGTGCCGCTGACCACCGCCGGCGAGGCCGGCGCCCCGCTGGGCGCGCTCGTCGGCACCGACCGGGACGCGCCCCGTCTGCTGGTCGTGCCCCAGCCGCGCGACCGCGACCAGAGGTTCGCCTTCCTCGCCGAACTCGCCGACGTCGTCCTGCCGTACGTCGACTCCTACGCGGACGTCGTGGAGGCGGCCGAGCGCACCGAGACCGACCCGGAGAGCGGCAAGCGGGTCAAGGTCGAGGTCGACCTGTGCGCCGACGCGCCCCAGCTGATCGTGCCGAGCCGCGCCGGCGTCGAGTTCGTGCGGCTCCTGGGCCGTTCCATGCGGTTCCGCCGTACGGCGGAACAGGACCCGGAGACGCCGTATCCCGCGCCCCCGCGCGTGCCGCTGCTCGGCCGGTGGCTGACGCACTACGCGGAGCGGGCCCGGGTGCCCGGCTCCTCGCTGCTGCTGGCCGCGACCGAGGTCCTCGGCCGGCACTGGGCCACGGGGCAGTCCAGCCTGGAGGACCAGCACCTCGGGGCGCTCCTCGCCTGGATCGACCCGCCCGGGGACGCCACGGGCGCCGAGGCCGCGCTGCGCGCCGAGCTCGCGCGTGACGCGCACGGCCAGCTGCTGTGCCCGCCGGCCGGTCCTGCGACCGACCCGGCGTTCGACAACAAGCTGCTCGCCCCGGCCGTCGAGCGCTACGACCGGGCGCGTCTCGCCCTGGCCGCCGCCGAGGACGGCGTGGAGGCCGACGAGCGGCTGGGCGCGCTGTCCGCCGCCGAGCGGGAGATCCGCGACCTGGTGGCGAGCCGGACGCGGCCCACCTGGGACGCGGTGTGGCGCGGCCTGGACCTGCTGCGGACGCTGCCCGCGGGGGCGCACGTCGAGGAGCGGTGGACGCGCGACCGCTGGTCGTTCACCGGCCACCGCGACCGGGTCGTGGCCGGCGAGCCCCCGCAGCCCCGCCGCGACGACGCCGTCACCGCGGCCGCCAAGCTCGCCACCCGCGAGCGTGAGCAGGCCCGCCTGGAGGCGCAGGAGGCGCTCGACGACCCGCTGGTGATGGCGGGACGGCGGCTGGCCGGGGAGGCGTTCGCGGGCGAGGTCGTCGACGTCGTCATGGCGTACAGCGAGAGCAAGCGGCCGAGCCCCCGCCCGCTGGTCACGGTCCGCACGGACGACCGGCCGCATCTGGCCGAGCGGGCGAAGGTGTACCGCTCCCTGGGCGGCAAGCCGCAGACCGCGGAGTTCGCGGGCCGGGAGGAAGGGGACGACGGGGCGCGGGACGGCGGGGAGCTGCTCGTGCTGCGGATCGTCGACAAGATGGGCCGCGGCAGGGAACCCGAGCCGGGGTCGGTGCCGGAGAAGGGCGACCGGGTCTGCTTCACGCTCTTCGAGCACGAGCAGCGCGGCGGTGCGAAGCTGCCCGACCCGGAGGAGACGCCGTGGACGCACGGCGGGCCGCCGGGTGAACAGGCCCCCGAAGCACCCGACTCCGTCACCCGGGAGGACCTCCTGTGACGACCGACACCGCCCTCGACCCCGGTACGGCCGCCGCGCGCGCCACCGGCGCGATCCTCCGCGACACCCTGCACGGCACCGCGCGCGGCGTCGTCGTGGACTCCCCGCCCGGCGCGGGCAAGTCCACCCTCGTCGTCCGCGCGGCGCTCGAACTCGCCGACGCGGGACGCCCGTTGATGGTGGTGGCGCAGACCAACGCGCAGGTCGACGACCTGGTGCTGAGGCTCGCCGCGAAGAACCCCGAGCTGCCGGTGGGCCGGCTGCACAGCAGCGACGCCGACGCCTACGACAAGGCGCTGGACGCCCTGCCGAACGTGCGGACGTCGGCGAAGGCGGGCGAGCTCTCCGGTCTGCCCGTGGTGCTGTCCACGGCGGCGAAGTGGGCGCATGTGAAGGTCGACGAGCCGTGGCCGCACGCCATCGTGGACGAGGCCTACCAGATGCGTTCGGACGGGCTGCTGGCCGTGGCCGGGCTGTTCGAGCGGGCGCTGTTCGTGGGCGACCCGGGGCAGCTGGACCCGTTCGCGATCGTCGGCGCCGAGCAGTGGGCGGGCCTGTCCTACGACCCGTCGGCGTCGGCGGTGTCGACGCTGCTGGCGCACAACCCGGAGCTGCCGCAGCACCGGCTGCCGGTGTCCTGGCGGCTCCCGGCGTCGGCGGCGCCCCTGGTCTCCGACGCCTTCTACCCGTACACGCCGTTCCGCAGCGGCACCGGCCACGGCGACCGGCGGCTGTCCTTCGCCGTGCCGTCGGACGGCTCCGGCCCGGACCGGGTGATCGACGAGGCGGCGCAGTCCGGCTGGGGGCTGCTGGAGCTGCCCGCGCGGCGCACGCCCCGCACCGACCCGGAGGCGGTGCGGGCGGTGGCCGCGGTCGTGCGCCGCCTGCTGGACCGGGGCGGCGCGGCGACGTCCGAGAGCTCGGACGCGCCCGCCCCGCTGACCGCCGACCGGATCGCCGTCGGCACCGCCCACCGCGACCAGGCGGCCGCGATCCGCGCGGCGCTCGCCGAGCTGGGCGCCGCGGGCGTCACCGTCGACACGGCGAACCGGCTCCAGGGCCGGGAGTACGACGTCACGGTGATCCTGCACCCGCTCTCCGGCCGCCCCGACGCCACCGCCTTCCACCTGGAGACGGGCCGCCTCTGCGTTCTGGCCTCCCGCCACCGCCACGCGTGCGTGGTGGTCTGCCGCGAGGGCGTGAGCGACCTCCTGGACGACTACCCGTCGACGGAACCGGTCCAACTGGGCACGCTGGTCCGCTTCCCGGACGGCTGGGAGGCGAACCACGCCGTGCTCTCCCACCTCGCCGAACACCGCGTGCGATGGCGCCCCTGACCGGTGCCCGATCGGGTGGCTTTCGGCGTCGTCACGGGACCTCGGGGTGGGTAGGGAACAACGCGGGGAGCGGGGGCCTTGAAGGGTCGGGGCTCAGGCCCCCTTGTGTGAGCGGGGGACAATGGAAGGTGGTCCGCTCACCAGTGGTGCCATCCCGACCGTAGGAGGAGGACCAGACATGGCGGAGCCCACGCCGCGCCGGAACGAACCGCGGCTACGCCCCGCGCCCCTGCTCTTCGAGCCCGCGGAGGCCGCAGGCGATCCCGAGCACTTCTTCGACCTGGAGTCGATCGACGACCCGGGCGCGCTGCTCACCCGTGCGACGGAGCTGACGGTGGCGTTCCAGGCGGCGGCCGACCGGGCGCTGGAGTTCCAGGCGATGGCCGCGGCGCAGCTCGCCGATCCGCGCCGGTTCGACCGGATCACCCCGGCGGACATCGCCGCGCGGGCGGAGTGGACCGAGGACTACGCGAAGAAGATGGTCGAGTTCGGCCGGGACCTGCTGCGGGGGGACGTGGAGGGCCGGGGGCACGTCGATCCCGTCTGACACCGCCGGCGACACCGCGCCGCACACCACGAGTGAAGGCATGGCATATGCCAGGCGGGCAACTCGCGGGCAAGATACCGTCTCCCGCCCGCTCCCGTCCCGGATTCCCGCAACTCTGGGCGATCATAGCCTCACCCCCGGTAGACATCAGGCATGAGCAGCGCTTGGGACGCCTCCTCCCCCGCCCCCCTCACCGGTCACACCGGTCAGTCGGGCGTCGCCGCCGTCACGGCGGACGGCGCCGCCTGGCTGGCCTCCGCCGGCGCCTACCCGCGCAGCACGCTCGCCCTGTGGGAGGAGCGGCCGCACGCCCCGGTCGTCCTGCCCTGCGGCCCCGTCTTCGACGTGGTGAGCGCGCCCGTGATGTTCGGCCGGCTGATGCTGGACCGGCTGTGGGGCGAGGGGCCGGGCTCCGGGCCGGTGGCCGCGTTCCGCGGGCGGACGCTGCTGTTCGCCGCGCCGGGCACGGCCCAGCGGCTGCCGTCGCTGCTGGAGTGGGAGGAGTGGAGCGCCGACGGCCGCCCGGACGGCCGTACGGGCACGGTCCCGCCGCTCCTGTGCCACGGCAACGGGGACGCGGTCACCGTGCCGGCGCCGCTCGCCTCCCCGGGGGACACCTCCACCCGCTGGGTGGTCGCCCCGGACACCCGTCATCCGTGGCTTCCGGGCCCCGAGATCCTGCTCTGGGCGGCCGTGCGGGCGGCCCGGTCAGCTGTGCGGATATCGATTTCTCACCCCGCCGACCAGGATGCTAAGGTCTACGACGTCAGCAGGCGCCGCTAGCTCAGTTGGTTAGAGCAGCTGACTCTTAATCAGCGGGTCCGGGGTTCGAGTCCCTGGCGGCGCACGACAATCGACGGCGGGGCCGGTTCACACAGTGACCGGCCCCGCCGTCGTCATGCGTGCCCCGTCGAGCCGTCCCGCAGGCGCACGCCTCATACCCGTCGCCCCGTGGTGATGTCCACCGTCCACGCCCCCGCCAGGGTCCGCCCCCGCACCTGGACCCGCACGTCCTCCCCCGGCACGGTGAAGGTCTCGCCCAGCGAGACCGGGGCGTCGGCGAGGGGCGGGTAGACGGAGTTCTCCCAGCAGGCCTCGGTGCCGGGGTGGGCGTCGACCACCTCGACCGGGCCGCGCCCGGACTCCTCGCCGCTGTGGACACGGTAGACGAGGACGCCCGCACGGCAGGCCGAGCGGTCGTTGCCGACGGGACCGCGCGCCTCGAAGGCGAGCACGCTGTCGGCGCCGGTGCGCACGACGGCGAGTTTCACGCCACCGCCCAGCCCGAACGCCGTCGACCCCGTCGGCAGCGTCATCGGCGTGCCCGGCCCGGCGCCGAGCGGCTCCAGCGTCAGCCGGGCCCGCTCCCCGCCTCGTACGCACACCACCTGCCGCGGGTCGAGCCAGCCAAGCTTCCACTTGTGCCAGGCGAACAGGTCCGGGGCCAGTCCGAACTGGCTGCCCATCAGGTCCCAGTCACCCACATGGGTGTCCCAGTCGCCCTTGCCGTCGGTGGGCCGGCGGTAGAGGTCGGGCAGGTCGAAGACATGGCCGGTCTCATGGGCGAGGACCAGCCGGTCCGGCGGATGCCGCTCGAACACGGTGACGATCCGGCGCAGGTCGGCCCCGTCGGCCCGCAGCGGGGTGCGCAGGTTGACGACCTTGGTGGCGTCCGAGTCGACCCCGGGCGCGTCCGGGTCTGCGACGAAGTAGACGACGTCGTAGCGGGAGAAGTCGACCTGGGCGTCGGAGGCGGCGAGCGCGTCGCGCAGATAGGCGGACCGGTCCTTCGCGGCCCAGTCGCGCCGTATGGCGTACGCGGTGGACGGCTTCGGCATCCGGACCCAGCGCCGGAGCGAATGCGGGCGCAGACTGAACCTGCCGTAGGACGCCCGGCGGAAGTAGTCGCTGGTGGCCGGGAAATGGTCGGCGGCCAGCTCGGCCGGGGAGTTCACCGGCTTGAAGTCCGGGAACGACAGGAAGACCATCACGGCGTCCAGCCCGCGGGCCGGCCGCGGATAGGAGGCGTTCCAGGTGTCCAGGCCCTCCGAGTGGTGGGCGGCGGTGCGCTTGAGAGCGCAGGGCGCCGCCGCGTACGGCATGCTCGGGCGGGCGCTGACGATGCAGCACGAGGCGAACGCCGTGAGGGTGGTGAACAGGGCCGCGGTGCTGCGCAGTCGGGGACGCGAGAGCGTACGCGGCACGGAGACCTCCGGGAACGGTTCACGGGACACCGCACCCAGCCTGTGTGGGTTTGTCGTACTACGCCCTGTTTTTCTGCCCCGGACGAGTGAGAGGGCGGAACCGGGACACCGGCGCCGACACCCCGGAACACTCACGGAACGTCACAAGCGGTCGGCGATCTACGGAACCGGGCCGGGTGCGGGCAGAAACGATCTGTCAGAAGCACCGGTTGTTCCGGGACACTGGGCAGTGGCTGCGCGCGTCCGTGGGCAGCCTCTATGATCGGCACACTTTCCTGCGCGGACAGAGATCGAGTGCACTGCGGGAGCGAGCGGTGAGCGGAACGTCCGAAGGGCCGACGCCCGCGGCAGACCTCGACCGGTCCGCCGCCACAGAGAGTGAGACCCCTGCATCTCCAGGTGGCGAGCCCCTGGACGGAGCCGGCGGTGGCCCGCCCGCGGTCCGTCGCGTCCGCTCCGCCTACCGCTCCGTCTTCGCGGCGGCGCCCCTCGCCATGGCCGTCGTCGACCGCGCGGGCCTGATCACCGACGCCAACGAGGCGTTCACCCTGCTGCTCGGCGGCGGGAGCGAACCCCTGGCCGGGCGGCCGGCCGCCGATCTGCTGGAGCTGGCCGCCGACGGCAGCACCCGGCACGCCTACCGCGAGGTGCTGTGCGGCCGCCGGGCCGAACTGCGCTGCACCCGCCGGCTGAAGCAGCCGGACGGCCGAACGCTGTGGACGCAGATCACCCTCACGCCCCTCGACGAGGACGGCGACGGCCTCCTGCTCTCCGTCACCGACATCAGCGCCCACCACGACCTCCAGGCCCGGCTGCGCCACCTCCAGATGCACGACCCGGTCACCCGGCTGCCCAACCGCACGCTGTTCTTCGAGCGGGTCACGGCCGCGCTGGAGGCGGAGGTCCACAACGAGCGGGGCACCGGCCGGATCGGGCTGTGCTACCTGGACATCGACGGGTTCAAGGCAGTCAACGACACCCTCGGCCACCGGGTCGGCGACCGGCTCCTGGCCGCCGTCGCCGAGCGGCTCACCGCCTGCGCCGAGGAGGCGGGGCGCACCCGGCCGAGCGTGCCGCTGGTGGCCCGGCTCGGCGGGGACGAGTTCGCGCTGCTCGTGGCGGACTCCACCGGCACCGAGCAGGTCGCCGACCTCGCCGAGTCGGCGCTCAAGGCGCTCCAGGCGCCGTTCGACCTGTCCGGGCAGCGGCTGAACGTGTCCGCGTCGATCGGGGTCGTCGAACGGCACGCGGCCGGCACCACCGCCACCGGGCTGATGCAGGCCGCCGACACCACGCTGTACTGGGCGAAGGTCGACGGCAAGGATCGCTGGACGCTGTTCGACCCCGAGCGCAACGCCCATCTGATGACCCGCCAGGCGCTGGCCTCCACGCTGCGGCCCGCCATCGAACGCGGTGAGTTCCGGCTGGAGTACCAGCCGCTGGTGGGCATGGCGGACGGACGGCTGCGCGGGGTGGAGGCGCTGGTGCGCTGGGACCATCCGCGGTTCGGCCCGCTGCCGCCGAATCGGTTCGTCGCGCTGGCCGAGGAGGACGGCTCGATCGTGCCGCTCGGCCGCTGGGTGCTGGACACCGCCTGCCGGCAGGCCCGCCGCTGGCAGACGGACCACCCCGACGAGCCGCCGCTCTTCGTCAGCGTCAACGTGGCGGTCCGTCAGGTGTGGGACTCCGACCTGGTCGCGGACGTGGCGCGGATCCTCGCCGAGACCGGGCTCTCCCCGCGGCTGCTCCAGCTGGAGCTGACCGAGTCGGCGGTGATGGGCTCGGCGGGGCAGCCGTTGCAGACCCTCCAGGCGCTCAGCGACATGGGTGTGAACATCGCCATCGACGACTTCGGCACCGGCTACTCCAACCTGGCCTATCTGAGCCGGCTGCCGGTGTCGGTGCTGAAGCTGGACGGCTCGTTCGTGCGCGGCTTCCAGCACGAGGGGCCGGACGCCCCGCCGAACCCGGCCGACGAGGTCGTCGTCGAGGCGATGATCGCCCTCGCCCACCGGCTCGGGCTGACCGTCACCGCCGAGTGCGTGGAGACCTCAGCGCAGGCCACCCGGCTGCGCAGCATCGGCTGCGACACCGGGCAGGGCTGGCTGTACTCCCGCCCGGTGACGCCGGACCGCATCTCGGAGCTGCTGGAGAGCACCTCCTACGCGGTCGGCAACCCGTAGGCGTCGGCGACGAGTTCGTAGGATCGCAGCCGCAGGTCGCCGCGGTGGGCGTGGCTGGTGAGCATCAACTCGTCGGCGCCGGTGCGCTTGTGCAGGCCGTCGAGACCGGAGCGGACCTCCTCGGCGGTGCCGTGGACGATGTTCGCCGTCCAGGAGTCGACGAACTCCCGCTCCAGCGGGCTGTATTCGTACGCCTCGGCCTCCTCCGGGGAGGGGAACAGGCCGGGGCGGCCGCTGCGCAGCCGGACCATGTTCAGGCCGGTGGCCCGCACCTGGCGGCGGGCCTCGCGCTCGTCGTCGGCGGCGAGCACGGAGACCCCGATGACGGCGTACGGCGCGTCGAGGACCGCCGACGGCCGGAAGGACTCCCGGTACAGGTCGAGCGCCGGAACGGTGTTCTGCGCCGAGAAGTGGTGGGCGAAGGCGAAGGGCAGGCCCAGCAGTCCGGCCAGGCGGGCGCTGAACCCGGAGGAGCCCAGCAGCCAGATCGGCGGGCGGTGGCGGGACTGCACCCCGCCGGGCGAGGTCGCCTGGACCGGGCCGGGCACGGCGTGCACCCGGCGGTAGGGGTGGCCGTCGGGGAAGTCGTCGTCGAGGAAGCGGGTGAGTTCGGAGAGCTGCTCGGGGAAGTCGTCGGCGCCCTCGTGCGGCCGGTCGGTGCGGCGCAGGGCGGCCGCGGTGGCGCCGTCGGTGCCGGGGGCCCGGCCCAGGCCCAGGTCGACGCGGCCCGGGGCGAGGGCCTCCAGGGTGCCGAACTGCTCGGCGATCACCAGCGGGGCGTGGTTGGGCAGCATCACACCGCCCGAGCCGAGCCGGATGCGGTCGGTGTGGGCGGCGAGATGCGCGAGGATCACGGCGGGCGAGGAGGAGGCGACGCCCGGCATGGAGTGGTGCTCGGCCACCCAGTAGCGGTGGAAGCCGCGGGACTCGGCGAGCCGGGCGAGTTCGACGCTGGTGCGCAGCGCGTCGCCGGCGGTGCGGCCTGAGCCGACGGTGACCAGGTCCAGCACGGACAGCGGCGTGGGGGCGGCGCCGTACGCCTCCCCCCTGATCCCGTCGGCCGCCCGTCGCTCGTCCGCCGGCGTGCGCGTCCCTCCCGGGGTCCGCTCCGGCTCGGGGCCTGCCGGCGTCTCGTCTGCCGTCACGGGTTCCTCCTGAATTCGGCGTGCGCTGTCCTCGCACGGCTAACAGGAGGCTGTCCCCGCTTATTCCTCGTCCCGCGCGCCGCGAGCGTGCGCGGGCTCACACCTGCACGATCGGCTCCCGGGTGAACAGCGCGCCCAGGCCGGGCGCGTTGACGCGGCGGTCGGCCAGGCGCAGACCCTCCCAGACGGTGACCTGGTTGGCGGTGAGGACCGGTTTGCCGAGCTCCTTCTCGAGGGCGGGCAGATGGGCGGCCGTGTGCAGGGCGGTGTCGGGGAGCAGCACCGCGTCCGCGTCGGGGGTGTCGGCGGCGCGGGCCAGCGCGAGGACCTCGTCCTCGCCCCACGCGCCGACCTCGGCGGCCGTGACGCTCCCGGAGCTGTGGACCGCGCTCACCTCGATGCCGCCGGTCCGCAGGAACTCGGCGAACAGAGCGGCCACGTCCTCCGGGTAGGGAGCGCCCACCGCGACCCTGGCGGCGCCCACCTCCTTGGCCGCGTGCACGAAGGCGAAGGACGTCGAGGAGGCCGGCAGCCCCGCCGTCACGGCCAGCGAGCGCACCTGCTCCGGCGCGCCCTCCCAGCCGTGCACGAAGCCGCCGCTGGTGCACGCCCACACGACGGCCTCCGCGCCGGACAGCCGCAGCTGCTCGACGCCCTTCGCCAGCCGCTCCGGCGTGCCGATCTGCCGCAGCACTTCGAGGCGGTGGGCGTCCTCGCCGACGTCCGTGTGGACCAGGTCCACCCGGATGTCACTGCCCAGGAGCTGCTCGATGCGGGCGTAGTCGTCCTCGGCGAAGTGGCCCGGGTAGAGGAGTCCGAGTGCGGTCATGACCAGCCTTCCTGCGGTTCTTCCGGCCGTACGGGGGGCCGCTGCCGCGCCCCCTCGTCCGGCGGGGCCGCATCGGGCCCCCTGGCCCGGGTACCCAATCGTCGCCGCGCCGCCCACATCGGGGCCGCCTCGGTCGGTATCGCCGGGGTCGGCAGCCGGGACCGCGGACGCTCACCGGACGCAGCCCCGCCGGATTCGCGAACTCGTCGGGGAAACAGCCCGATTCGCGTGTGCCGGGCCGGACATCGGTGAACGTATTCACCGAACAGCGCGGGCACATAACGCGAATCCGGTCCGCATAAGTCGTGTCGTCCCGGGTAGCCGCGCCGCCATGGCTCCACCGAACAGGTATGTCAGACAAAGCCCACGGTCGTCGACGGGCACAAGCCGACGGTCGCTGCTCGCGGGGGTGGCGGCGCTCGGCGCGCTGGGTGCCGCGGGCTGCTCACGCGTGGCCAAGGCCTCCACCGAACCCGGCGGTGACCTGCTGGAACGGCTGCGCGCCCAGGGGGTCGTACGGCTCGGGATCGCCGGTGAGATCCCCTTCGGGTACATCGACAAGGACGGCCGGCTGACCGGCGAGGCGCCGGAGTTGGCCCGGGTGATATTCAAGCGGCTCGGCATCGACGAGGTGCAGCCCGTGCCCACCGAGTTCGGTTCCCTCATTCCGGGGCTGAATTCCCAGCAGTTCGATGTCGTGGCCGCCGGTATGTACGTCACCCCGGAACGCTGCGGGCAGGTGATATTCGCCGACCCCGACTACCAGATGCTCGATTCCTTCATCGTGCGGAAGGGAAATCCCAAGAATCTTCACAGTTACCGGGATGTCGTGGAGAAGAAGGCGAAGTTCGCCACGGGTACCGGTTACGCGGAGATCCAGTACGCCGTCGAGGCGGGGTACAAGGAGAGCGACATCCTGATCGTGCCGGACCAGGTGGCCGGTCTGAACGCCGTCGAGGCGGGCCGTGTCGACGTGTTCGCGGGGACGGCGGTGACCACCCGTGAGGTGGTGAAGAAGTCCGCGAAGGCGGAGGCGACCAAGCCTTTCAAGCCGATCGTGGGCGGCAAACCGCACGTGGACGGCGGCGCGTTCGCGTTCCGGCAGACCGAGACGAAGCTGCGGGACGCCTTCAACGTCGAGCTGCGCAAGCTGAAGAAGAGCGGCGAGCTGCTGCGCATCCTGAAGCCCTTCGGGTTCACCGAGGCGGAGATGACCGACCTCACGGCCAAGGAGCTCTGCCGAGGATGACTTCCGGACTCTGGGACCTCGTCCTGCGCGGGATCTGGACGACCGTCCAACTCCTCTTCTTCAGCGCCCTGCTGGCGGCGGCCGTGTCGTTCACCGTCGGGATCGCGCGCAACCACCGGCGGTGGATCGTCCGCTTCCTCGCGGGCTTCTACACCGAGGTGTTCCGCGGCACGTCGGCACTCGTCATGATCTTCTGGGTGTTCTTCGTGCTGCCGCCCGCCTTCGGCTGGCAGCTGGTGCCGATGTGGGCGGGCACGCTCGCGCTCGGCCTGACCTACGGCGCGTACGGCTCGGAGATCGTCCGCGGCGCGCTCGGCGCCGTCAACCCCGCCCAGGCGGAGGGCGGCATCGCGCTCGGCTTCACGCCCGGGCAGCGCATGCGCAAGATCCTGCTGCCGCAGGCGGTGCCGGAGATGATCCCGCCCTTCTCCAACCTGCTGATCGAGCTGCTCAAGGGCACCGCCCTGGTGTCCGTCATGGGCATGGGCGACCTGGCCTTCAGCGGCAACCTGGTGCGCCTGGCGCTCCAGGAGAGCGCGGAGATCTACACGTACGTCCTGCTCCTGTACTTCGTCATCGCCTTCCTGCTGACGCGGGTGATGCGCGGTCTCGAGCACCACCTGAAGGCGGGTGTCCGATGAACTGGGACTGGAGCGCCGTCTCCGACTTCATGCCGATGTTCTGGGACGGCCTGCTCGTCACCCTCCAGGCGCTGGTCCTCGGCTCGCTGATCTCCTTCTCGCTGGGCCTGGTGTGGGCGCTGCTGATGCGGACGCCGACGCGATGGGTGCAGTGGCCGGTGGGGGTGGTCACGGAGTTCGTCCGCGACACTCCGCTGCTGGTGCAGCTGTTCTTCCTCTTCTACGTGCTGCCCGAGTGGGGCGTGACCCTGTCCGCGCTGGCCACCGGGGTCCTCGCGATCGGCCTGCACTACTCGACGTACACGATGCAGGTCTACCGGGCCGGCATCGACGCGGTTCCCGTCGGCCAGTGGGAGGCGGCGACGGCGCTGAACCTGCCGAGGACGAGGACCTGGCGCGCGGTGATCCTGCCGCAGGCGGTCCGCCGGGTGGTGCCGGCGCTGGGCAACTACGTCATCGCGATGCTCAAGGACACCCCGCTGCTGATGACGATCACCGTCCTGGACCTGCTGGGCCGGGCCCGGCTCTTCTCCCAGGAGCACTTCCAGTTCACCGAGCCGCTGACGGTGATCGGCGTGGCCTTCATCGTCATCTCCTATCTCGCCTCCCTCCTCCTGCGCACCCTGGAGCGACGCCTTGTCCGTTGAGACCAGCAAGACCACACCCGACACCGTGCCGCAGGGCACCGAGCTGATACGCCTGGAGCAGGTCACCAAGCGGTTCGGGGACAACACCGTCCTCGACAACCTGGACTTCTCCGTGCAGCCGGGCCAGCACGTCACGCTGATCGGCCCCTCCGGGTCCGGCAAGACGACGATCCTGCGGCTGCTGATGACCCTGACCAAGCCCGACGAGGGCACCATCACCGTCGACGGGCAGCGCCTCTTCCCCGCTCCGGAGAAGCAGGTCCGCGAGGTCCGCAAGAAGATCGGGATGGTGTTCCAGCAGTTCAACCTGTTCCCGAACATGAGCGTGCTGAGGAACCTCACGGAGGCCCCGGTGACCGTCCTCGGCCTGTCCAAGGACGAGGCGGAGGAGCGGGCGCGCGAGCTGCTGGACATGGTGGGCCTCGCCGACAAGTGCGACGCCAAGCCGTCGCGGCTGTCCGGCGGGCAGCAGCAGCGGGTGGCGATCGCGCGGGCGCTGGCCATGCGGCCGCAGATCCTGCTGCTCGACGAGGTGACCTCGGCGCTCGACCCCGAGCTGGTCGCCGGCGTCCTCGACCTGCTCCGGGACATCGCCCGCTCCACCGACATCACGATGCTCTGCGTGACCCACGAGATGAACTTCGCCCGGGACATCTCCGACCAGGTCCTGATGTTCGACTCCGGCCGGGTCATCGAGTCCGGTCCCCCGGAGAAGATCTTCAGCGCCCCGGAACAGGAGCGCACGAGGGAGTTCCTCGGCGCCGTCCTGTGACCCGCTGAGCACGCGCTGCGAGCGGGACGCCCCGGATTCTCGCCGACACCCCCTCCCCGCCGCCCCCTCGGCCGTTATCGTGGACTTGATTCGCCGTCAGGATCAGCCCGGAAAGCGACCGCAGGGGGAGACCGTGGCGCTGACGCACGAGCCGACCGCGCCGTACCACTCGGCCCAGGACGCCCTGCGCGTCCTGGAGACAGTGGCCCGGCACAGCAGCGGCGTCACCGACGCCGACCTCGCCCGCCGGACCGGCCTCGGCAGCCGCCGGCTCACCCCGCTCCTGCGGATGCTGCGCCGCGAGGGGTACGTGGAGCAGCTCGCCGAGGGCGCCTACGTCACCGGCGCCGCCCTGACCCGCCTGGGCTCCGCGCACCGGCGTGAGCAGGCGCTGCGCGACAAGCTCCAGCACGTCCTGGACGAGCTGCGCGACCGGGTCGGCGCCGCCGTCTACGTCAGCCGGTACGTCGACGGCGAGGTGACCGTCACGCAGTACGCCGACGGCCCGGCCACCCCCGCGGTCAACGAGTACGTCGACTTCCGCTCCTGCGCGCACGCCACCGCGCTCGGCAAGAGCCTGCTCGGCCAGCTCGACCACAACGGCCGGCGCGACCATCTCTCCCGGCACAAGATGGCCCGGCTTACTTCGCGCACCATCACCAGCGACAAGCTGCTGCTCTCCCGTCTGGAGTCCCAGCCGCCCACCGTCCCCGTGCTCGACCTCCAGGAGTACGCCGTGGGCACGGTCTGCGCGGCCGTGCCGATCACCGCCGGCGGCACCGCGGGCTGCCTGGCGCTGTCGCTGCCCGTGGAGCACGCCCACCGGCTGCGCCGGGCCGCGGACACGCTGAACCACGGCGCGACGCCGGTACTGCTCTCGCTGGTCCTGTGAGACCCCGGCCGGGAGCCCCTGTCGGCGGCTTCCGCCGGGAGCCCCGGCCGGTGGTCCGGAGCACCCATCCAAGCCAGGTATTATTTTCTTCGTCGCCGGCCGCGGGAACGCGGTGGGCGGGAGTCATGCGCCGCTAGCTCAGTTGGTTAGAGCAGCTGACTCTTAATCAGCGGGTCCGGGGTTCGAGTCCCTGGCGGCGCACCGATGAAGGGCCCCTCGTGCAAACGAGGGGCCCTTCGGCGTCCTCCGGGGTGAGTCTGCGGTAGGTCCCCTCGCCGGGCGGCCGCCACCACACCGGGTCCGCGCACCGCAGGCCCTCACGCCTGAGCCGCGCCCGCTGGATCTTGTCGGTGGCCGTGACCGGCATCTTCTCCACCACCCGCACGAACCGGGGCGCCATCTTCGTCCCCAGGTCGGGCTGGTCCCGCAGGAACGCGGCGAACGACTCCGGTTCGAACTCCCCGGCGAGCGTCGCCATCACCTGGTCCCCGGTCACCGGGTCCGGCACCGCGTAGACGGCGACCGCGAGCGCCCCCTCGTAGCGCGCGAGGATGTTCTCGATCATCGCCGCGGCCAGGTTCTCGCCGTCGACGCGCAGCCTGTCGTCGGTGCGACCCGCGAAGTAGAGGTAGCCGTCCGCGTCGCGGCAGAAGAGGTCGCCGGTCCAGTACGCGCCGTCCGCGCCCCTGCGCCGTTCGGCCTCCGCGCCGGGGTTGCGCCAGTAGCCCTCGAAGGGGTTCGGCCCCCGGTTCACCAGCTCACCGATCGCCTCCTCCCCGTTGAGCAGCCGCCCGGCGGCGTCGAACCGGGCCGGCGGACACTCTGCGCGCGTGTGCGGATCGAGGACGACGAGGCCGGGCCCCGCCCTCCCGACCGCGCCCGCCGGCGTCCCCGGCGACCACTGCACGGCCGCGCCGCCCTCCGAGGAGCCGTACCCCTCGACCAGCCGCACCCCGAACCGCCGCTCGAACGCCGCCGCGTCCACCGCCCCCGCCTCGGTGCCGAAGCCGAGCCGCAGCCGGTGGTCCCGGTCGTGCGGGCCCGGCTCGGTGGCCAGCACGTACTGGATCGCCCGGCCCACATAGGTGAAGTACGTCGCCCGGTGACGCCGTACGTCCGCCAGGAACTCCGACGCCGAGAACCGCCGCCGCAGCGCCACGCCCGCCCCGGCCGCCAGCGCGGGCGCCCAGTCCGCGATCACGGCGTTGCCGTGGAACATCGGCATGCACACGTAGTGGACGTCGTCCGGCGTCACCGCGAACCGCGCCGCGAGGGAACGGCCCGCGGCGGCCAGCCGGCCCTGGCTGCAGAGCGCGGCCTTGGGCGCGCCGGTCGAACCGGAGGTGAAGCACAGGAGCAGCCGGTCGGCGAGGGCGGCCCGGGAGGGGTCCGGGCGGGCGCCGGCGCAAGGGGCGAGCAGTTCCCCGTACTCCGGCGTGCCGGTGATCAACAGGCGGACCCCGGGCAGGTCCAGCCCCCGCAGGAGGGGGAGCCGGGCCTGCTCGGTGATCAGCAGCCGGCACTCGGTGTGCAGGATGTCCCGGGCGAGCTCCGGGCCGCGCCGGGTGGAGTTGATCCCGGCGACGGCCGCCCCGGCGAGGGCCGCGGCCGCCAACCAGAGCGGGAACTCGGGGGTGTTGTCGAGCAGCACCCCGATGTGCGGTGGCACGCCGGGCGGCAACAGCTCGTCCAGCAGCGCCGCCCGCGCGGCGGCCCCGGCCGCGAACTCGTGGTGGGTGAGGACGCCGTCCTCCCACCACAGCCCCGGCCGGTGGTCACCCCACCGGGCGGCGACGAGTTCGGCGACGGTCCCGGCGCTCCCCATGGACTCCATGGAGGCGCAAGATAACTGACGCTCCGTCAAATGTGGAGAGAGGCCGGCGCCTTCGTCAGGGCAGCAGGTCGCCGCCGACGGAGAACATCGTGTGCGCGACTGCCATGAAGCCCACGCAGAAGGCGATGAACACGGCGCAGAAGGCCGTCATGCAACCGGCGCCGGCCATCAGCGCGCCGCGTCGCGGGGTGAGCGCCGTCGCCCCCTCCGGCCGGTCCGGCACGTAGTACACGGTGACGACGTCGCCTTCGAGGGTGGTGCCCGGACCGCCGCCCTCGTCGAAGCGGACGCAACGGCCGTCGCGCGCGGTGAACTCGTAGACGTGGTGCAGCGTGGTGCGCACCGGGCTGTCGCCACCGCCGCTGGTGCGCGTGTAGGTCCGCAGACAGCGACCCTCCGCCGTGACACCGCTGCTCCAGGCCGCGTTCACCTGCCGGGTGCGGCGAAGGGCGCGGTGCAGGACGAAGAGCACGCCCGCGATCATGAGCGACGGCACGACGTAGAAGAAGGCTTCCATGAGTTCCCCCGGTTCCGTGCGCCGGGCGGTCGTACCGGCGTGCGGGGAACGTACCCGTACGCGGGCCCGGGGGAGCTCAAGGGAGGCTCAGGGTTCCTCCGCCGTCAGGGCGACTGCTCCCCCCGGCCCGCGCAGAACGCCACCGTCAGGTCCTTCACCAGCGCCTTGCGCTCGTAGTCGTCGAGCTCCACCAGCCCCCGCATGGTCAGCCGGGTCACCGTGTCCTCCACCGAGTCGACGACCGAGGTCAGCACGGTCGCCCGGTGCTGGGCGTCGAGCGCGGCGATCCGGCGGCGGTTCATCGCGGCGGCGACCTCCGGGGCGTACTCCACCCTGACCGGCTGCACCGAGAACACCTCCAGGCCGATCGCGCCCGCGTCCCGCGCCACCCGCCGGGTCAGCGCCTCCCCGGCCGCCTCCACCGACCCCCGCCCCGAACCCGGCGTCTCCACCGGGATCCGGGCGATCGCCGCCTCCACGCACTCGCGCAGATACGTCTCGTGGTCCTCCACGCCCAGCGTCGCCCGCGCGGTGTCCCGCACCCGCCACACCACGAGCGCCACCACCCGCAACGCCACCCCGTTGCCGTCCGCGGCCGGCATCGGCTCGCTGCGCCAGTGCCGCAGCCGCACGTCGACCCGGCGGCGCAGCAGCAGCGGGTTCACCCACAGCAGCCCGGTCCGCCGGACCGTCCCCCGGTAGCGGCCGAACAGCGCCAACGTCCAGGCCCGCCCGGTCCGCCCGCGGGCCAGCCCGCCGAACCCGAAGAGGCCGAGGGCGCCCGCCCCCGCGTACGCCGCCCACTGCGCGGGGCCCAGTCCGGCCCCCGCGTACCCGGGCAGCCGCAGCGCCTCCACCACCACCGGCGGCAGGACCCCCGCCCACCACGAGGCGGCCACACAGCCGACCGCGCCGCAGGCGCCGGCGGCCACGCCCGCCGCCCCGGGCAGCACCCGGGCGGGCCGCTCGACGAGGTCGGGGTCGACCTCCGCGAGGGGCCGCTCCCGCGCCGGCAGCGGCCTGCGGAACCTCGGCTGCTCCCCCGTCCCCCGCAGCCGCGGCTGTTCGCCGGTGCCGGCCCGGCTGCCGACGACGGCGGGCCCGAGGGGCACCGGCCGCGGCTCGGGCTCGTCGCGGAACAGCAGGTGGACGGGGATCTCGGTGGTCGCCTCGTTGTGGATCAGCCGGACGGGCCGGGGGGTGGGCCCCTCGGGCTCGGGCGTCTGGGGAGTGGTCGTGTCGGTCGTGCTCATGCGTGCCTCCAGCCTCCGCGCCAGATACGTCATGACAGTGAAGGGATGCCTGTGGGCTCCGCCTGTGAGCCCGCGTCGGGCCCCGCCGGCGGGCCCCGCGCACGAGCCCGCCGCGCGGGTCCGCCTATGAGAAGAGCCTCCGCCAGGTCTCCGGCCCGGGGTAGCCGTCCGCCGCGCCGCCGCGCCAGCCCTGGGCGCGCTGGAAGGCCTCGACGGCACGCCGGTCCGCCTCGCCCCAGCGCGGGCCGGGTCCCTTCGCGTAGAACCGGCCGAACCCCTTCTTCACGAGCTGCCGGCCCAGCTGGGTGACATGCGCGCCCGCGGCCCCCGGCCGGAACACGCCCCGGCCCGGATAGGCGGGGGCGCGTGCGGCGGCGGAAGCGGGCCCCGCATGGGCCGCCGACGAGGCGGGCGGCAGCGGCGCGCCGAGCGGGATGTCCCTGCCCGTGCCGGCGGCCAGCAGCCGCCAGGTGCTCGGGCCGGGCACCCCGTCGGCGTTCGCGCCGCTCCAGCCCTGGGCGAGCTGGAAGGCCTGGGTGGCCCTGCGGTCGGCCTCCGACCAGCGCGGACCCGGCCCCGAGGCGTAGAAGTGGTCGGCGCCGCGCTCGACGAGGAGCTGGCCGAGCAGTGTCACGAACGGGTTGTTCGCGCCCGGCCCGAAGTAGCCGTGCCCCGGGTACGCGGACGCGGAGCCTTCGTACTGCGCGCCCGCGCCCACGCTCACCGGGGCCTTGCCGGTCTCCTGCGCCGCCGTGCCCGCGGTGAGGCCCTTGTAGCGGTAGGGCACGTAGCGGTCGGAGTTGGACCAGTAGGCGTAGGGGGTCGCCAGCCGGCGGGTGTGCGGGCGGGTCTGCTCGTAGGCGACGTAGTAGGTGCGGGTGCTGTCCGTCCAGCCGCCGAAGAGGATCACGTGCGACCCGTTCTCCGGGTTGTCGGGGTTGTGGAAGAGCAGCATGTCGCCGGGCTGGAGCTCCGCCTTCGTGATCCGCGTCGCGAACTGGTGGAGGCTGCCCGTCCACTCGTTGCCGGGGAGCCCCCAGGCCATCGACACATAGCCCGAGCAGTCCTGCCGGTACCCGTCGGGCCAGAAGGCGCTCAAGCTGTAAGGCACCTGCGCCGTGACCCAGGTCTGGGCCCGTCGGATGATCTCCGCCCGGGTGGTCGCCGGCGTCTTCACGGTGTCCGCCGGCAGCGCCGGCTTGCCGCCGGGCCCGTGCAGCGGCGCCTTGTGGCCCTGCGGGGTCTGCGGCTCGTCGTCCACGGGGACGCCCGGCCGGCCGGGCGCGTGCGGTGCGGCGAGCGCGGGGGCGGCCTGCCCCGCGCCGAGCGCCGCCGAGGCGGCGGTCGCGACGACGACCGCCCGCTGGGCGGCCGGACGGCCGGCGAACCCTGCGGACCGGGGGCGCGCGGTCAGCCGCCGCTGGTGGACGCATCCGGGGCAGTCGCAGTCGCTCGCGGGATCGACCTCCTCGAACACCGGAGTCTCCATGCGCTTCCCCTCACACTCCAGATGGAAATGTCCGCGATGTGCACGTTCGCCAGTCTTTCCCAACTGTGGGGCGAACGCGCCCGCTGACGGTCCGAATGACGTACGCGGCCCCCGCGGGCGGCCGGGCGGACGTGGTCGGGAGCACCGTCGTACGTCCTGTAGAGTTGTCGACGTCAGCAGGCGCCGCTAGCTCAGTTGGTTAGAGCAGCTGACTCTTAATCAGCGGGTCCGGGGTTCGAGTCCCTGGCGGCGCACGACACGGAAGCCCCTCGCGGAAGCGGGGGGCTTTTCGCTGCGCCTCCGACCGTCTCCGCCGCGTCAGGCCCCACGCCGCTTCGTCACGCCCCACGCCGCTTCGTCAGGCCCGCGTGCCCGTGAGGTACGCCGACACGATCACGTTGGCCGTGTAGCTGCGGCTCACCCGGTCGAAGGCGCCACCGCACGTGATCAGCCGCAGCTCGGCGCGGCCCGGCTCGCGCACCCCGTAGGCCCGGCGGGCGTCGAAACCCACTCGCGGGACGACGGCGACGTCGTCCACCGTGAACTCGGCCATCTTGCCGTCGTCACGGGCGACGCGGATCGTCCCGCCGGCCTTCAGCGTGCTCAGCTTGTAGAACACGGCCGGCCGGGTCTCGGTGTCGACGTGCCCGACCATCAGCGCGGTGCCGACGGCGCCGGGCCGTACGCCGGCCGCGTACCAGCCGACGACGCCCGCCTGGTCGTAGGGCGGCGGGTCGATCGCGCCGCGCGCGTCCAGGCCGCGGGCGACCACCGGGGCCTGCACCCCGAGCTCCGGGATGTCCACCCGCCGCGGCAGCGCGCCCCGCAGCGGCTCGGCGGCGGGGGGCAGCGGCATGCCGGCCGGGCGGCCCGCACCGGTCACGTCCCCGGTGGCGGCGGTGGACGCCCCGGGCCGCACCCCGGTCGCCTCACGCCCCCACAGCCACAGCCCGAGCAGCAGCACCACCCAGGCCAGCGCGGTGAGCAGACGCCCGGAGGAGCGCTCCCGGCCGGCCGCCGTCATCCCGCTCCGCTGCGCCGCCGTACGGTGCGCAGCGCCACGGCGACGGTGGCCGCGCCCGCCAGGACCAGGCCGGTGACGGCGTGGGCGGCGCCGGGGCTCCGGACGCGGCCCTCGTCGGCGGATGCGAGCGGAGCCGCGCCGCCGCCGCCCGCGAGGACGGGGGCGACGGGGGAGGCGGGGGCGGAGGCGGAGGCGGTGGTGTCGTCGGACTTCGTCCCGTCGGACGCGCCGCCGTCGGTGTCGTCGTCGTCGGACTGCCCGTTCTCCGTGCGGCCGGCCGGCCCTGCGACGATCACGATCTTCTTCTCGAGCCGGAAGTCGGCGCAGGTGATCGTCACACCGTAGGACCCGGTGCGGAGCGAGGTGCGGATCCGGGTCTCACCGGCCAGGACGTTGCCGTCGGAGCCGACGAGCCGGGCCGCCGAGACGAAGGCGGCCGAGACCGCGGTGCCGGTCGTCCCACGGCAGCCGCTCACCTCCAACGACACCTCGGAGCCCAGAGAGGGCGTCGAGGGCGTCACCGAGACGCCTTCTCTTCCGCCCTCCCCGTCCGCCGCGTGGGCCGTCGGACCGAGTGCCGCGGTGAGGGCGGCGGCTCCCGCACAGAGAGCGACTTTCAGTGAACTCATCGTGAACCTCCCAGCTACCTGGAGGCTCCTCCCGGGCGCCGGTCACCGCACCTCCAGCGGGGGGGCGGGTACGCCGATCGGGTGAGTGGGGTGGCGTGGGAGTGACGAGGGCCGGGACGAGTCGCCCGCCCGGGTCAGATCCGGTCGACCAGGTCCGCGATGGAGTCGACGACCTGGGACGGGCGGTACGGGAAGCCCTCGACCTGGTCGGGCCGGGTCAGCCCGGTGAGCACCAGGAACGTCTGCATCCCGGCCTCCATGCCGGCCAGCACGTCGGTGTCCATGCGGTCGCCGATCATCGCGCTGGTCTCGGAGTGCGCGCCGATGGCGTTCAGCCCGGTGCGCATCATCAGCGGGTTGGGCTTGCCCGCGAAGTACGGCTTCTTGCCGGTCGCCTTGGTGATCAGCGCGGCGACGGCGCCGGTGGCGGGCAGCGGGCCCTCGGTGGAGGGGCCGGTCTCGTCCGGGTTGGTGCAGATGAAACGGGCGCCGTCGTTGATCAGCCGTACGGCCTTGGTCATCGCCTCGAAGGAGTAGGTGCGAGTCTCGCCGAGGACGACGTAGTCCGGCTCGTGGTCGGTGAGGATGTAGCCGATGTCGTGCAGCGCCGTGGTCAGACCGGCCTCGCCGATGACGTACGCCGACCCGTCGGGCCGCTGGTCGTCCAGGAACTGGGCGGTGGCCAGCGCCGACGTCCATATGTTCTCGATCGGCACGTCCAGGCCCATGCGGCGCAGCCGGGCGTGCAGGTCGCGCGGGGTGTAGATCGAGTTGTTGGTCAGCACGAGGAACGGCTTGCCCGACTCGCGCAGCCTCTTCAGGAAGGAGTCGGCGCCGGGGATCGGGACGCCTTCGTGGATGAGCACCCCGTCCATGTCGGTGAGCCACGACTGTATGGGCTTGCGGTCTGCCATGTGGTGCGTCTCCTGGCGTGCGTACGGGCAGGGGCGGGGGCGCCGGAACCACGGCGTGCCGACGCCCCCAGCCTAGTCAGCGCCGGGTGATCCGGACCCTGTCGGTCCGCCTGTACCCACGGAGGCGGTGGGTCAGCGCCGGCGGCGGGCCTGTACGAGGGCGGCGCCGGCCGCGATGAGGCAGACGGTGACGGTGAGAACGCCGGCCGGGGAGGCGAGGCCGGTGAGGGCGAGTTCCTCGGCCTCGTCGGCGAAGGACGGCGTCCCGCTGGGCGAGGGGGACGGCTCGGGGTCGGCGGGGGCGGTACCGGTGGGGTGTCCGGTGGGGCCCGTGGTGCCGGTCGGCGTGCGGCCGGGGGCCGTCGGCTCGGGGGCCGTGGTCGCGGGGGCGCTGGTCGCGGGCGCCGGGCGGCGGGGTCCGGCGTCGACGGTGAAGCGGTAGTCGTTCGACTGCCCGATCCACTCGCCGTCGTCACCGTGCCGCTGGACGACCGCCGCGTTGAGGGTGACCGTGTCGGGCGCGGCGTCCGAGGTGAACGACAGGCGCAGCTTGACGGTGAGGGGCTTGCCGGGGGCGACGGTGAAGCCGGGGAAGGGGGCGGCGGGGTCGGCGTCGGGGTCGGTGGCTTCGCCTTCGCCGGGGTCGGCGGGTGGGTCCATGAGGGCGCCGACGAGTTCGTCCTCGTCGGTGGTCTCGAAGCGGACGGGACGCGGCCGGCCGTCGGCGAAGAACTCCAGTCGGGGCTGCGACGGCTTCAGCGCGCGCGCCGAGTCGACGAGGACGACGACGGGATGGACGCCGGTGCAGGTCCGGCCGGTGGTGTTGGTCAGGTCGAGATACCAGACGCCGTATCCGCCGCCGGCCCGGTAGGAGGCGGGGCCGCCGTGGATGCGGCTGGTGAGCGGGAAGGCTCCGGCGTCCGCCCCGGCGCAGGACGAACCCGGCGGCGCGGCGTACGCGGGCTCGGGGAGGGACACGGACGCGGGCAGGGACACCGGTACGAGAACGGCGGCTGCGGCCAGGCGGAGGGAGACGGGCGTACACAGTCGCATGAACATATGACCTAGCCGGAGCGACGGCACGGCGGAGCCGCGCCGCACCGCACGACCGTACGAAGTCCCCTCGTTCGGCGGGCCGACTCGGCCCGTTCGGGGTGCCCCTCGGGGGCGCTCGGCCCCGGCTCCTGCCGAACCCCTCAGCCGCCCGCCCGTCCGAACACCGGCGCGAGGAGCAGTTGGGCCGCCCCCTCGGCCACCCCGCGCGCCCCGCCCGGCGCGAGGCGTACGGGCACCCGCTCCACCGGGGCCCCCTCGCGCTCGGCGTGGACGGCGAGTATCCCGGCGACCCCCTCGACGAAGGCGTCCGGGGCGGCCTCGATCGTCCGCCCGCCCAGCAGAAGGAGATCGATGTCGAGAAGCCCGACCAGGTTCGCGGCGGCCACCCCCAGCACCCGGGCCGCCTCGGCCATGTCACCCCGGGCGATGGCCGCGAGGCACAGGGCCTCGACGCAGCCCCGGTTCCCGCAGGGGCAGGGCGGCCCGTCCAGCTGGACGACCTGGTGGCCGAACTCACCGGCCCCGGTCCGCGCCCCCCGGTGCACGCTCCCGCCGATCACCAGGCCGGCGCCGAGCCCCGTGCCGAGGTGGAGGTAGGCGAAGGAGCCGCGTTCACCGCCCACGGCGAGCGCGAGGGCGGCGGCGTTGGTGTCCTTGTCGACGACGACCGGCGTCCCGAGCCGCCGCGCGAGCGCGTCCCGCAGCGGGAAACCGTCCCACTCGGGGAAACCGGTGACCCGGTGCAGCACGCCGTGGACGTGGTCGAGGGGACCGGGCAGGGCGACGCCGACGCCGAGGAGAGAGGCGGCACGACCGCCGGGACCACCGACACCGAGGCGAGAGGCGGCACGACCGCCGGGACCGCCGACGCCGAGGAGAGCGGCGGCGCGACCGCCGGGACCGCCCAGCGCCTCGGCCACCACCCCCTCCGTCTCCCGGACCACCGCCCCCACGACGGCCTCCGCCCCCGCCCCCAGGTCCAGCGGCACACACCGCTCCCCCACCACCCCGCCGTCGAGGTCGGCGAGGACCACCCGCAGCTCGTCCCGGTCGAGATGGACGCCGACCGCGTGCCCGGCCTCGGGCACCAGCCGCAGGACGGTACGCGGCTTGCCACCCGTGGAGGCCCGGCGGCCCGCCTCGGCGGCGAACCCCTCCTCCCGCAGCCGTGCGGTGATCTTGCTGACGGCCTGCGGGGTGAGCCCGGTGCGCTCGGCGAGTTCGAGCCGGCTGATGCCGTCCGGTCCGGCACAGCGCAGCAGGTCGAGCACGAGCGCGGTGTTGTGGCTGCGGACGCCGAGCAGGTTCGCGCCCACGACGCCGTGCCCCGCCGTACGACCGGCCGTACGCCCGGCTGCGGGGGCTCCGCCCGGCCCTCCCCCGTTCGCACCGCCGTCGGTGCCCGGCACCGCGCGGAAGCCCTCGCCGGACCCGACCGCATCCCGTTCAGTGTCATGCGCGCGGCCGTCGCCGCTCGCCCCCGCGTGCCTCACCTCGTCGTCCATCCCGTTCACACGCCCATTGTCTCCCGCACTTGCACTTTGGCAACAGCGTTGCGAAAGTGGGCTGCATGACTGCTGGCACTCCCCTCCGCGTGGGCCTGATCGGCTACGGCCTCGCAGGCTCCGTCTTCCACGCCCCGCTGATCGCCGCCACCGAGGGCCTCTCCCTGGACACGGTGGTCACCTCCAACCCCGAGCGGCAGGCCCAGGCCCGCGCCGAGTTCCCGGACGTACGCGTCACCGCGACCCCCGACGCGCTCCTCGCCCGCGCCGGCGAGCTGGACCTGGTCGTCATCGCGTCCCCGAACAAGACGCACGTGCCCCTCGCCACCGCCGCGCTCGAAGCGGGCCTCCCGGTCGTCGTCGACAAGCCGATCGCGGGCACGGCGGCGCAGGCCCGGGCGCTGGCCGCGCTCGCCGAGGAGCGTTCCCTGCTGCTCTCGGTCTTCCAGAACCGCCGCTGGGACGGCGACTTCCTCACCCTGCGCAAGCTGCTCGACGAGGGCGCGCTCGGCGACGTGTACCGCTTCGAGTCCCGCTTCGAGCGCTGGCGGCCGCAACCGAAGGGCGGCTGGCGGGAGTCGGGCGACCCAGCGGAGATCGGAGGTCTGCTGTACGACCTCGGCAGCCATGTCGTCGACCAGGCGCTCACCCTCTTCGGCCCCGTCGCCTCCGTGTACGCCGAGTCGGACGTCCGCCGGCCGGGCGCGGAGGCCGACGACGACACCTTCATCGCGCTCACGCACGCCGGCGGCGTCCGCTCCCACCTCCACGTCTCCGCGACGACCGCCCAACTCGGCCCGCGTTTCCGGGTGCTGGGCTCGAGCGCCGGCTATGTGAAGTACGGCCTCGACCCGCAGGAGGCGGCCCTGCGCGAGGGCCTGCGCCCCGGGGCGGGCTGGGGCGAGGAGCCCAAGTCCCTCTGGGGTCGGATCGGCGCCGGGGAGTCCCCGCTGACCGGCGGCGGAAGCCCCGTACCGACCGTCCCCGGGGACTACCCGGCCTACTACGCGGAGGTGGCCAGGGCACTGATCGACGGCGGACCCAACCCGGTGACCGCCCTGGAGGCGGCTGCCGCCCTCGACGTCCTCGAGGCGGCCCGCCGTTCGGCGCGAGACGGAGTGGTGGTGTCGCTGTGACCCACGAGTCGACCCCCAAGTTCACCCCGGAGATCACCCCGACCCTGGAGGAGCTGCAGGCCCAGGAACGGCGGCTGGTGTTCCGGCGGTTCACCCACGACGACGCCTGGGCGCTGGGTTCCCTGCTGGTGGAGCTGGCCCGGGAGCGCCAGGCCCCGGTCGCGGTGGACATCCACCGTGCGGGCCAGCAGCTCTTCCACGCGGCCCTGCCCGGCTCCACCCCCGACAACGACGCCTGGATCGCCCGCAAGCGGCGGGTGGTGGAGCGCTACGGCGCTTCCTCCTACCTGGTCGGGGCCCGCTTCCGCGCCAAGGGCACGACCTTCGAGGACTCCTCCCGCCTCGACCCCGACGTGTACGCGGCGCACGGCGGCTCCTTCCCCCTCCGTGTGGAGGGCGTCGGCGTGATCGGCGCGGTGACGGTGTCCGGCCTGCCGCAACTGGACGACCACCGGTTCGTGGTGGAGGCGCTGGAGGAGTATCTCGGGGGCCTGCGGCAGGAATGAACGCCGGGTCCGCCGTCGTTGACGCCTGCCATGAAGGAGATCATCGGACGGTACGGAATCTGGAGTGTCGGCCTGCGCTCGGAGGACCCGGCCCGGCGCGGCGAACTAGCCGAGGCGGCAGCGGAGTTGGAGGAGCTCGGGTTCGGCGCGCTGTGGCTGGGCGGCAACAGCTCCGCCGCCAACGCGCTGCCGCTCGTCGAGGCGACCTCGAAGATCGTCGTCGGCACCAGCATCCAGAGCATCTGGCAGCACGACGCGGCTGACTCCGCCGCGCGTCTCGCCGAGCTGGAGGCGGCTCACCCCGGCCGGTTCGTGCTGGGCCTCGGGGTGAGCCACGGTCCCCGGGTGGAGGGCTACCGCCGTCCGTACGCGGCGATGGTCGGCTACCTCGACGAGCTGGACGAGGCGGGCGCCCCCGCGGGCTCCCGGATGCTGGCCGCCCTCGGCCCGCGGATGCTGGAGCTGTCCCGGGACCGGGCCGCCGGCGCGATCCCCTACCTGGTCACCCCCGAGCACACGGCCCAGGCCCGCGAGACCCTCGGCGAAGGCCCCGTGCTGGCCCCGGAGTTCAAGGTCGTCCTGGAGACCGACCCGACCCGCGCCCGTGCCCTCGCCCGCACCGCCCTCGCCCCGTACCTGGCCCTGCCGAACTACACCAACAGCTTCCTGCGCCTCGGCTTCTCCGAGGACGACCTCACCGGCGACGGCAGCGACCGCCTGATCGACGCGCTCTTCGCCTGGGGCGACGAGACCCGCGTACGCGAACGGATCGACGCGTTCCACCAGGCGGGCGCGGACCACGTAGCCCTGCAGATAGTGGACGAAGCCCCACGGGACACCCTCCCGAGGCACTCCTGGCAAAGGCTGGCAAGCCTCCTGACCTGAACGGGGAACACGGGCCCAGGAGACCCGCCTGAGGGGCGCGGGGCCGTAGCCATCAGCGGCTCCGCCGCGGGGCGCGACCAGCCCAGGACGGCCCGCAGCCTCACGCGAACCCTCGATTCCGCGCACCCCAGCGGAGCGCTCACGCCTTCTTGAGCTCCTGCCGCTGCCGCCCCAACCCCCCGATCTCCAACTCCACCACATCCCCCGCCCGCAGGAACGGCTTGGGCTCGGGCATCCCGAGGGCAACCCCCGCGGGCGTGCCCGTGTTGATGACGTCCCCGGGGTACAGGGTCATGAACTGGCTGATGTAGCGCACCACTTCGGCGACCGGGAAGATCTGCTCGGCCGTCGTCCCGTCCTGCTTCAACTCGCCGTTGACCCAGAGCCGGAGGGACAGCGCCTGCGGGTCGGGCACCTCGTCGGCGGTGACCAGCCACGGCCCCAACGGGTTGAACGTCTCGCAGTTCTTGCCCTTGTCCCAGGTCCCGCCCCGCTCGATCTGGAACTCCCGCTCGGACACGTCGTGCGCGACGGCGTACCCGGCGACATGGGCGAGCGCCTCCTCGGCCGACTCCAGATAGCGGGCCGTACGCCCGATGACGACGGCCAGCTCCACCTCCCAGTCGGTCTTGGTGGAGCCGCGCGGCACGAGCACGGTGTCGTACGGCCCGACGACGGTGTCCGCCGCCTTGAAGAAGAGCACGGGCTCGGCGGGCGGCTCGGCGCCGGTCTCGCGGGCGTGGTCGTGGTAGTTCAGCCCGACGCACACGATCTTGCCGATCCGGCCGACCGGCGGCCCGACGCGCAGCCCGGTCGCGTCCAGCGCGGGCAGCTCGCCGGCCTCGGCGGCGGCGCGGACCCGGCCCAGGGCCTCGTCGTCGGCGAGCAGCGCGCCGTCGACGTCGTCCACGATCCCGGACAGGTCCCGCAGGGTCCCGTCGGCGTCGAGCAGCGCGGGGCGCTCCGCACCCGCCGTACCGACTCGCAGCAGCTTCATGGTCATCGTCTCCCTGGAGGCAGGCCGTCCGCCGACGCGCGCGGTCGTCGAGGTCTGCCCGATCCTTCCGACCGGCGGGTCACCCCACAAGACCCGGTTCACGTACTGGACCGCGCGCTGTCGCTCCCCGGCCGGTACAGCACGGCGCGCTCGGCGGCGCTCCAGGCGGTGCTGGTGATCACGTACAGCGCGGCGGCCAGCGGCACGACGGCCACAGTGACGAGGGTGAAGAACGACAGGAACGGCATCACCTTCGCGACGGCGGCCGCCCCGGGCACCTCCTCGCCGGCCGCGGCCGCGGTCGTCGCCGCGCCGGTGGCCGTCATCCGCTGCCCGAGCCGGTAGTTGAGGGTCGCGACCGCCGTGACGACGGCGAACAGCACGACGTAGACCAGCCCGGCCGCGCCGAACACCCCGCCGGCGGTGAGGGCGTCGGCCCAGCGGTCGCCGAGGGGTGCGTCGAGGAGCCGGTGGGTCAGCAGGTCGTTGGTCTCGCCGCCGACCGAGGAGTGCGAGAAGACGTAGTAGAGGAGCAGGAAGGCGGGTGCCTGGAGCAGGCTGGGCAGGCAGCCCGACAGCGGGGACACCTGTTCCTTCGCGTGCAGTTCCAGTACCGCCCGCTGGAGTCGCTCGGGGTCGCGCGCGTGCTTGCGGCGCAGTTCGGCGATGCGCGGCTGGAGCGCGGCCCGCGCCTTCTGGCCTCGGGCGGCGGCCCGGGACAGGGGGTGGACGAGCAGCCGTACGAGCGCGGTGAACAGGACGATCGCGGCCGCGGCCGCGGAGGCGCCGAAGAGGGGCGTGAGCAGATCGGCGAACCGCTCGACGAGGTGGACGAAGGCGGACAGGAGAACGGACATGGGTGAGGAGCCCTCCGGGGGGTCTCGTCGTGCCGGGAAAGGTGCGGTCGGCATGACGGCCCCGCGCGGGGCGCACACGGGTGCGGGTGTGCTGGAGGCGGTGCTCGTGCCCTACGCGACGGCCGTCGGCAGGGCGAGACCGGGCGCCCTGGGCCTGGACCGCCCGGAGGCGTCGGGATCACGCTGAGGCAGGAAGGCCGTACGCCGGTCCCGGTCGCGGATGGCCGTACGCACCCGGGTGGGCGCCACGGCGGGCGCGCAGCGGGCTGCGACGAGACGGCACGCGGCGAAGGCCGCACCGGCGGCGGCCGTCGCGGTCGCGGCGAGCGCGACGGTGACGGAGAGGCCGCCGGTGTCGAGGGCGAGGAGGGCGAGACCGAGAAGGACGAAGAGGAAAGAGGCGACGGGGCTGGGAAGGGTACGCGGAAGCACGTTCCGCATGCCGGTCCGCTGTCGGATCACTGCCCTCCCCCTCACTCTCAAGTAGCGCCCCGCTGTGGCCCCTTCGGCCCCTCGGGTACTACGGGTACTACCTGTATACCCGATCGCGCACGTGTTCAGGGCAGCCGAGTGGCGATCAGCGTCGCCCACACCACCAGCCGGTATCTGGAGGTGTACTCCGGTGTGCAGGTGGTGAGGGTGAGGTAGTGGCCGGGACGGTCGTACCCGTAGGCCGGATGGACCAGCGACCGGGGCACGGGCCGCAGGACGCCCGCGTCACGGGCCGAGGTCTGCGGCAGGACGAGATCGACGGCGTAGGTGTACGTCCCCGCCGCGGTCCGCACCTCGACGATGTCCTGGCGCCGCAGCCGGTTCAGGTACCGGAACGGCTCACCGTGGCTGTTGCGGTGCCCGGCGAGAGCGAAGTTCCCTTGCTGTCCCGGCTGCTGAGTGCCGCTGTAGTGACCGGCGTACCCCTTGTTGAGGACACCCCGCTTTCCGGTGCCCTCGGCGACGGGGACCCGGAGGTGGAGACGGGGGATGCTGAGGACGGCGTAGGCCTGGGAGCGAGCGGGACCGCGCCCGCCCGGGGAGGACGGCCCCGCACCGCCGTCCACGCCCCTCCCCGAACTCCCCCGTGGGCCGGTCCAATTGAGCGGACCGCCACGGTCGAGCCCCTCACCTGCGCCACCGGGAACACCCCCACCCCCGGACGGGCGGCCCCCCGCCCACTCCCGCTCCAGCGCCTCCACCCTCCGCTCGGCGCCCTCCCGGGCCTCACGGTTGGTCCACCACAGCTGATGGACGACGAACAGCAACCCCAACAAGCCCGCTGTGAAGACGAGTTCGGCACCGCACCACAGCACGCGCCGGCATCGGGCGCGCCGCCGCCGGACACCGTGCTCGACGACGGGAACCCGCATACGGATCACGCCCCTCCCCGACGGGCCGGCCGACCGAGCGCACGATAGAGCCGAAGGCGAGAGGTCTCCAGCCCCGTACACGTGCCGCTCGCGGCGGAGGGCGAGGCGGACGCCGCAGGTGGACCGCGTGACGCTCCGGGACCCCACGCGCGCCCTGGGGGCGGCCCGACCGCCCGATCACCCCCGATCACCGCCCGGCGACTGCCTGGCCTGCGGGTCTCACCTTTGTCAGCGGCGGGCAGTACGGTGTCGGTCATGCGCCCCGACACGCCTGCCGAGAACGTCGACCACACCGCCGAAGCGGCACGCCTGGAGCGGACCGCCGGCCTGTACCCGGAGGACGCCGAGGCCCTGCTGCTGCAGGCCGCGGCCCACCTGGAACTCTCCGGCGACCGCCCCGCCGCGACCGCGCTCTACGACCGCCTGCTGTCCTCCGGGGCCCCGCTGGACGAGCCGCACCTGATCAGAGCGCTCAAGGCGTCGAACCTGTGGGAGTACGGCCACGAGGCCGAGGCCCGCGCGATCATCGACGGAATCCGGGCGACGGCCCCGCGCGACGCCGCCCCGTGGGTGATCGTCGCGGAGTCCCTGGAGGCGCACGACGAGCTGGAGGCGGCGGAGAAGACGTTCACGGAGGCGGCGCGGCTGCTGCTGACGGACGTACCGGAGCCCCCGCACTCCACGCACCCCCTCCTCTTCGGCCGCCACCGGGTGCGCCGCATGCTGGGCGCGGCCCACGACGAGTGGGACACCCTGGCCGACACCCTCCACTCGTCCCCGGTCTCCCTGGACGAACTCCACGACCCCAAGCGGGTGTGGTCCCTGGGCTCGGACAACCCGCTGGAGCTGCAGGCGGAGATCTTCCGCCTGCGCGCGGAACTGGGCGCCTACCGGGAGGCCCTGTCCCGCCCGTTCCCGGTGGCGGTCCTGCACTGGCCTGCCGGCGAACTGGCGGAACTGCTGTCGGCGTACCCGTCGCTGTCCGAGGAGTACCCCTCCCACTCCGACCACCTCGCGACGATAGAGGCCTCCCTCCGCGAGCTGTCGGCCTCCGGCACCCCCAACCTGGGCATCGTCACGGGCACGGTCCCGTCCTACGAGGCCTTCGCCGCCTCGGAACTCTCCTCCCCCACCGACACGACCCTCCTCCCCCAGTACGCCACCACCCTGGCAGCCCGGGGCCGAGCGGCGTCCTGGCCCCCGGAAAGGGGCGCGTCCTGCTGGTGCGGCTCGGGGAAGACGTACGCGACTTGCCACGGGGGCGACGCCTGACGTCCCGTCCACCCAACGCGGCTACGCCCTCGTACCGCCCGGCCCACTCCGGGCGGCCCACCGGCTCCCCTACCAGCGGTTACCTCTCCCCTAAGCCCCACTTGTCAGTGGCTGCTGTTACAACAGACACACGCCGGCACGGAGTGATCGTGCGCAGGGACTACGGGGAGCAGGGGGCAGACTGTGGCGGTATCCGGGGGGCGGTCGCAGCCGATCGCAGGCGTCTACGAGAAGCTGATCACGCACGACGTACACGCCGAGCTCGAAGAGTTCGAGGCGGCAGGCTGGAAGGCCATCGACGCCGAGGTGAGCCCCGAGTCGTCTCCTCACGTTCTTGCTCGCCACGTCGGTGAGGCCGTCGGACGCAAACTGAGTCAGTTGCCGCCCGCTCAGCGGGTCGCCGCGGCCAACCGCATCCTGCAGTCCCTGGCAACGCCCGGCGACCCCTACACGGAGGCAGCGAGTGCCCTCGTCGAAGGGCCCCGCCAGCTCCTGGCTCTCGCCGAACAGGAAGCCCCCGGCGTGTACGCCATGCGCCCTCTCACACCACTTTCCGAGACTTCGCTCATCACGAACTCTCCGGAAGACCCGAGCCTGGGCGCCGAACTGCGAGCAGAACTGGCGACCGCCGACAGGATCGATCTGCTCTGCGCCTTCGTGAAGTGGTACGGCATCCGCGTCCTGGAGGACTCACTACGCGCCGCGAAGGAACGCAACGTACCGATCCGAGTCATCACGACGACCTACATCGGAGCCACCGACCGCCACGCTCTCGATCGACTCGTCCGCGACTTCGGCGCCGAGGTCAAGGTCAACTACGAGCTCCGTTCCACGCGTCTGCACGCGAAGGCATGGCTGTTTCGTCGCAACAGCGGCTTCGACACCGCCTACGTCGGCAGTTCCAACCTGTCGAAGGCCGCGCTGCTGGACGGGCTCGAGTGGAATGTGCGCCTGTCGTCGATCGCCACACCCGCCGTGCTCGGCAAGTTCGAGGCGACCTTCGATGCCTACTGGAACGACATCGCATTCGAACCGTACGACCCGGATCAGCACAGCGAACGCCTTGATCAGGCCCTCGCCCAGGCAAGCGGCAATGCGTCCGCCTCGGACCTGAAGATCAACCTCTCGGGTCTGGAAGTACGCCCGTTCCCCCACCAGCGCGACATGCTCGAGCGTCTGCGGGTCGAGCGTGAGATACGAGGCCGCGACCGCAACCTGCTCGTCGCGGCCACAGGCACCGGCAAGACCGTCATGGCGGCTTTGGACTACCGAGGGCTGGCCAAGGACCTCGGCGTCAAACAACCGCGACTGCTGTTCGTGGCCCACCGCAAGGAGATCCTTCGACAGTCCCTGCGGACGTACCGGGAGGTCCTTGATGACGCTTCCTTCGGCGAGCTGCTACACGGCGGTCAAGAACCGCAGGCTTGGGACCACGTCTTCGCCAGCGTCCAGTCCCTCAACGTACGGCGCTTGGAGCAGCTAGACCCTGACCACTTCGACATCATCGTCATCGACGAGTTCCACCACGCCACCGCCGCCACCTACCGGCGCGTCATAGATCACTTCCAGCCGAAGCAACTAC
Organism: Streptomyces sp. NPDC002566; assembly: GCF_042889585.1. Taxonomy (NCBI): domain Bacteria; kingdom Bacillati; phylum Actinomycetota; class Actinomycetes; order Kitasatosporales; family Streptomycetaceae; genus Streptomyces; species Streptomyces sp. NPDC002566. The sequence continues at coordinate 180,243 of NZ_JBIARD010000008.1, forward strand.
TGGGCCTCACCGCCACGCCTGAGCGGATGGACGGGCTCAATGTCCAGGACGAGTTCTTCGACGGCCGTATCGCAGCGGAGATGCGGCTGTGGGAAGCCCTCGAGAACGACCTCCTGTGCCCCTTCCACTACTTCGGCATCCCCGATGGCACAGATCTGACGAACCTTGGATGGACCAAGGGCAGTTACGCGGAATCCGAGCTCGGGAACCTCTATACGGGCAACCAGGCACGCGCCCGTATCGTGCTCAAGCAGATCCGAGACAAGGTGTCCAACCCCGGAGCAATGAAAGCCCTGGGGTTCTGTGTGACCAAGGCACATGCTCACTTCATGGCCGACTTCTTCCGTCAGGTCGGCTTCCAGGCCGTGGCTCTGGACAGCGACTCACCGGCCGGAGAGCGCGCCCAGGCGCTTGCCGACCTGCGCGACGGCAAACTGCAGGTCATCTTCTCCGTGGACCTCTTCAATGAGGGCCTCGACATCCCCGACGTCGATACGCTGCTGCTCCTGCGCCCCACGAACAGCGCGACCGTCTTCCTTCAGCAGCTTGGCCGCGGGCTGCGCCGCACAGAGACCAAGCCGGTGCTCACCGTGCTGGACTTCATCGGCCAGCACCGGGCGGAGTTCCGCTTCGAAGAACAGTTCCGCGCTCTGACCAACCTCTCTCGCAACCGACTCGTCGACCACATCGAGCATGACTTCCCGCAGCTGCCCTCCGGATGCCAGATCATCCTGGAAGGCAAGTCCAAGGACCTCGTGCTCGACAACATCCGCACCCAGCTCGGGGCCACCGTCAAGACGCTGGTCAACGAGGTGAGGGCGTACGACACACTGCGCCTGGCCGACTACCTCCGCGAGAGCCGGCGCGAGATCAAGGAGCTCTACAAGAGCGACAACTCGTGGACGAGCGTGCTTCGGCGGGCAGGCGTCGTCAAGGACATTGAGCCGTCCGGGGAAGCAGCGCTTCTCAAGCGGGTCCACGCCTTCCTTCACGTCGACGATCCGGACCGGGCCAAGGCCTACCTCCGCCTCCTGAGCGACGATGCTCCGCCGTACGAGACGCTGGGCCCCACCGACCAGACCTACGCCCGCATGCTGTTCTTCAACCTGTGGGACAACGCCGGTGGTTTCACGAGCTACCAGGAGGGCCTCGCTTCCCTCCGCGGCCAGGAGGTCTTCCGCGACGAGCTGCGTCAGGTCCTCTCCCATGTCTTGGAGCAGGCCGACCACTTCCCCCTTCCCCTACCGGACAGCCACCGGGACATCCCTCTCAAGGTCCACAGCTCGTACAACCGCTCCGAGATCCTGTCCGCGCTCGGTGTGGCGCGGTTGGGCGGCCAGATGCCTCGCTCTTTCGCTCAAGGCGTCCAGTGGGTAGAGGAGATAAAGACCGACGCCCTCCTCATCACGTTGGAAAAGAACGAGAAGGACTTCTCTCCCACGGTCCGCTACAAGGACTACGCCCTGAGCCCCACCCTCTTCCACTGGGAGTCGCAGAACGCGACAGCCGAGACCTCACCAACCGGCCGCCGGTATCAGCAGCACGAAGAGCAGGGCAGCCACGTCCTGCTCTTCGTCCGCCGCTACCGGAACACCGACATCGGCAAGTCACACCCCTGGATGCTGCTCGGCCCCGCCATCTACCAGCAGCACACGGGCAGCAAGCCGATGGCGATCACGTGGCGCCTGAAGCATGAACTCCCGGCTGACGTGTGGACGTACTCCGCGATCGCCGCTGGGTAGGCAGTTCCACGGCTCGGGTCAGGGCGTCTTGGGCTGCGTGACGGTCGTTGTCGGCGGCTCCGCCGGTGGGTTGTGGGCCGGCGGAGCCGCCATGGTGTCGGTTGGGTCAGGGGTGGGGGGTCAGTTCTGCTACGCCGAAGAGGAGGGCGTAGCCCGGGGGGAGTTGGGAGAGGAGGCGGGTGGTCAGGGGGGTGCCCAGGAGGGGTGGGAGGGCGCTGAGGACCGAGCCGGCGTGCCAGCGGGCCGTGGCCGGGGTCGCTCCCTCCAGGTGTGCGGTGAGGGATTCGACGAACTCCGCTGCCGGCGAGGGGTGTCGGGCGGGGGGTTCGGATGCGATCAGGGCCGCCGCCCTTCTCGGGAGCGCGTGGGCCAGGGCCACTCGTTCGTCGCCGGTGATCTGGCTTCCCAGGGCGGCGAGTACGACTCGGGTGATGTGCTCGGCTTCCGCGGTCGTCGGACAGCGGCCCGCCTCACGGACCGCTTCGATCAAGTTCGCCCAGGTGACGCGGGGTTGAGGGGGCGTTCGCCTGACGTGCGGCAGGACCGGGGACGGGATCAGCGTTCTTGTCGGCTGTCGTGCGGGGGTCGGGCGGGTGTTCGTCGGCGTCATCGTCATGGTGGCTGTGGGGTGCGCTCTCCGTTCGGGGGTGCGGGCGGGGGAGGCGCGTCCTGCAGCCCTGGGGGCCGGGGGTCGTAAGGGGGTCCGGCCAGGGCGCCCGGGGGTGCGGGACGCGCCTCGGTGGGTGTCAGCTGTTCAGCTGCCTGCGGCCCGTGTCGCCGCCCGTGATCTGGATGCGGCGGGGCTTGGCCTGCTCGGCCACCGGGATGCGCAGGGTCAGGACACCGGACTCGTAGGAGGCGTCGATGCGCTCCGTGTCGAGGGTGTCGCCCAGGAACAGCTGGCGGGTGCAGACGCCCGTCGGGCGCTCGGCGACGATGAGTTCCGCGCCCTCGGGGGCGGGGGAACGGCGTTCGGCGCGGACGCTGAGGACGTTGCGTTCGACGTCCAGCTCGATGGTCTCCGGGTCGATGCCCGGGAGGTCGAAATGGACGAGGAAGTCGTCACCCGAACGGTAGGCGTCCATCGCCATCGCGGCGGGGCGGTTGGTCGTGGCCCCCAGGACCTGCTGCGCGAGCCGGTCGAGATCGCGGAACGGGTCGGTTCGCATGAGCATCACAGTCCACTCCTCTCTTCAATGATGTCGGTGCGATGCCCTACGGGTACTTATATAGCTCGGAGGAGGAAAGTTGACAAGCCTGGGCTCATGTTCGGTGTGGCGGCTCGTCAGGGAGCTAGCCTCGCGGTGACTACTACAGCGTCGGAGGCGTGAGGTCATGGCTGAGAGTTCTGGTGCCCGGGTTCCCGGTGCGGTGATCGCCGCGGGTGGGCTCGTCGGCGGGTACGGGGTGGCCCGGTGGACGAAGAAGCGGCCGCTCGGCGGTGTCGTGCTGGCCGCCGCGGGGGCCGCCGCCGCGCAGCAGTGGCGGCAGCGGGCCGGCGGGAAGGCCGCGGGGGCGCTGAGCGTCGCGTACGTCGCCGCCTTCGCCGGGTCGCACCCGCTGGCCAAGAAGGTGGGCGCCTGGCCGTCGGTGTTCGGTGTCGCCGGAGCCGTCGCGCTGGCGTCCTGGGTCGTGGCGGACCGGCGCGGCTGAGGCGGGACACGCCGGCCCCGCGCCCCATGACCTGCGCTGACGCCCGTCTTACGCTGACGCCCGTCTTACGAGGAGTACGGCGGGTACGTCGGCTGTGGCGGGTAGGCGGCGTACGGGGACGGCTCCCCGAACGCCGGGGGCGGGGCCTGCGCCGGGATCCCCACCGGCTCGGGCGCTGCGTCCCGCTCCCGGCCCAGCGCCGAGCGGAACGTCACGCCGTACCGCCGGTTCAGTCGCCGTATCTCCCACACCGACAGCAGCGTCACCGACAGCGGGCCGCCGAGCAGGAAGGTGTAGAGGACCAGCGGCGGGGCGGCGACGTCGGGGCCGTCGAAGAGGCTCAGCACGAACAGCGCCCAGACGAGGAACGGGGAGATCAGCGCCGGCAGCAGTTCGTGCACGTCGCCCACGCGGAAGCAGGAGTTGAGGGCGTACACCACCGCACCCAGGGTGAAGAGCGCGGCGACGACCACCACGATCAGGCCGCCGAGCAGCAGCACGAGGAACAGCAGCAGGCACAGGAGCCAGACGAGTATGCCGGCGGACCGGGCGTCGGCCCAGGGGATGATCTCCCCTCGCGTCAGCCTGGGCAGCAGCATCGCCACGCCGGCGGCCAGCGCCGCACAGCCGAGGATGGCGCCGAGCGCGGAGCCGGGGCCGGTGAGGCGTCTGACGTAGAGGCGGCGCAGCGGAGGGCGGGCCGCGCCGATGAAGACGCTCAGGCAGACCAGGCCGGCGACGAAGGTGATCGCGCAGCCGGCCAGCACGTCCACCAGCTTGCCCAGCAGGATGTCCTCGCCGCTCTGCGCGAGCGGGTACGCCGCGAGCATCCACACCGTGGCGACCACGCCGACCGCGGTACGGCCGGAGCGGAGGCGCTGGACGACGTCGTCCTGGATGCGGTCGGAGCGGGAGTCGCGGGTGACGGCCGCGGCGAGGCCGAACGGGTTGCGCACGGAGCGCGGCGCGACGGACGTGCGCCTGCGGTCGCTGTTCAACAAGTCGTCTCCCCCGAGTACGAGCCATGGTTCACGTGTTCGCACGTGCCACGGCCCGTCACCCTAGCCGATCATCGACCGGCCGCGGGATCATGCTCCCGTCAGGCCACCGGCCGCTCCGCGCGGAACGCCTTGCGGTAGCCCTGGGGGCTCGTTCCGACGACGCGGCGGAACCGTTCGCGGAAGGCGGTCGGCGAGCCGAACCCCGCCTGAGCGGCGATGCGTTCGACCGCGTGGGCCGTCGTCTCCAGCAGGTGCTGGGCCCGCCGGATCCGGGCCCGGTGCAGCCATTGCAGGGGCGTCGTCCCGGTCTGTTCGCGGAAGCGGCGGTTCAGGGTGCGGGTGCTCATGCCCGCGTGGGACGCGATCTCGTCGAGGGTGAGGTCGCGGTCGCAATGCTCCTCCAGCCACCGCAGCACGGGTTCGAGCGTGGCCCCGGCGGGCGTCGGCGGCATGTCGTGGACGATGAACTGGGCCTGGCCGCCCTCCCGTTCGAGCGGCATGACGCACATGCGGGCGGCCTGGGCCGCGACCGCCGAGCCGTGGTCCCTGCGGATCATGTGCAGGCACATGTCCAGCGCCGCCGCGGCGCCGGCCGAGGTGAGGAACTGGCCGTTGTCGACGTACAGGACGTCCGGGTCGACCGTCACCTTCGGGTAGCGCTCGGCCAGTTCCCGCGCCGCGAACCAGTGGGTGGTGGCGCGCAGACCGTCGAGCAGGCCGGTGGCGGCGAAGAGGAACGCGCCCACGCAGATGGAGGCGATGCGTGTGCCGTTCGCCGCGGCCTCGCGCAGCGCCTCGGCGACGCCGTCCGGCAGCGGGTCGGGCGGCTCCTCGACGCCTGGCAGGACGATCGTGTCCGCCTGAGCGAGGGCCTCGAGGCCGTACGGCGTCCGCACGGTGAACGGTCCCGCGCCGACCTCCCCCGACGGGTACGGGGAGCAGACCCGCACCCGGTACGCCTCCCGGCCGTCGGGCAGCCGCACCCAGCCGAAGGCGTCGACCGGGACGGACAGATCGAACGGGACGACCCCGTCGAGGGCCAGTACGGCGACGGTGTGCATGGCCAGAGCGTAGAGCGTGGGCCGGCGGCAACCCGGGGGCGGCCCGGCCCCCCTCGCGGAGTGAGGGCACTCCGGCTCCTCCGGCTCCCCCAACTCCCCCTGGCGAGAATCCGGTGGCCTCTGGCATTTCCGCCACTTCTGCCGGGTCCGCCGCCCGCCTACCGTCGGCCCGTGACCAAGTTCCTGCTCGCTCTCCACGTCCTCGCCGCGATCGTCGCGGTCGGCCCCGTCACCGTCGCGGCCAGCATGTTCCCGCCCGCGGCGCGCCGCGCCCTGCTCGCGCCCGACGACGTGGGGGCGGCCGGGACCGTCCGGTTGCTGCACCGGATCTGCCGGGTCTACGCCGGTCTCGGCATCGCCGTTCCCGTGCTCGGGTTCGCCACGGCGAGCGTGATGGGGGTCATGGGCGACGCCTGGCTGATCGTGTCGGCGGCGCTGACCGTGCTGGCCGCCATCGTCCTCGTCGTCCTGGTGCTGCCCCGGCAGGAGGTGCTCCTGGAGGGCGGCGGCAACCGCGGGACGACCGTGCGGCTCGCCATGTTCACCGGGGCGTTCAACCTGCTGTGGGCCACGGTGACGGTACTGATGATCGTCCGGCCGGGGTCCACCACAGGGGCCTGAACCGCAGCGGTTCAGGCCCCCTCGGGGAGGCGCCGCGCTCGTCTACGCGTTCGCCTTCGTGCCGTCCGCCGACGCCGCCGCCGTCAGCGGCTGGGCGACGTCCTCCAGCGAGCGGCGTTCCGCGCTGACCGCCAGGAAGGCGGCGACGAGGCCCGCCGCGCACATCAGGCCCGCGCCGATCTGGAACGCGAGGACCGTATCGCCGACGTGGCCCGTGCCGGTGAGGTCGGCGAACAGCAGGGGGCCGCTGATGCCGCCCGCGGCGGTGCCGAGGGCGTAGAAGAAGGCGATGGACATCGCCCGGGTCTCCATCGGGAAGACCTCGGAGACCGTGAGGTAGGCGCTGGAGGCGCCCGCCGAGGCGAAGAACAGCACCGCGCACCAGCACGCCGTCAGCGTGGACGCGCTCAGCGAGCCCTGGTCGAACAGCCAGGCCGTGCCGAACAGGAGCAGCCCGGACAGCAGGTACGTCGACGAGATCATCACCCGGCGGCCGACCGTGTCGAACAGCTTGCCCAGCAGGATCGGGCCGAAGAAGTTGCCGAGCGCGATGACGGCGAAGTAGTAGCCGGTGTCACCGGTCGGCACGTCGAAGAACGTGGTCAGGATCGCGCCGAAGCCGAAGGTGATCGCGTTGTAGAGGAACGCCTGGCCGATGAAGAGGGAGAAGCCGAGGATCGAGCGCCGGCGGTAGTCGGAGAACACCGTGCGGGCGATCTCCACGAAGGACACGCTGCGGCGCTGGTGGATGGTCAGCTCGCCCTCGGCCGCCGGCAGCGGCTCGCCCTTCTCCTCCTCGACCCGCCGTTCGATGGAGGAGACGATCCGCTCGGCCTCGTCGTCCCGCCCGTGGATCAGCAGCCAGCGCGGACTCTCCGGGACGTGCCGCCGTACGAGCAGGATGACCAGGGAGAGTACGGCGCCCAGCGCGAAGGTCAGGCGCCAGCCGACGTTCGCCGCGAACAGGTCCGTGTTCAGCGCGACGATCGACAGCAGCGAACCGCCGACCGCGCCCAGCCAGAAGCTGCCGTTGATCATCAGGTCCACGCGGCCCCGGTACTCCGCCGGGATCAGCTCGTCGATCGCCGAGTTGATCGCCGCGTACTCGCCGCCGATGCCGAAGCCGGTCAGGAAGCGGAAGAGCAGGAACCACCAGGTGTCGAAGGAGACCGCGGTAAGGGCCGTCGCCACGAGGTACACCGCGAGGGTGATCATGAAAAGTTTTTTGCGGCCCCAGCGGTCGGTCAGCCGGCCCCAGAACAGCGCGCCGAGGCAGGCGCCCGCGACGTACAGGGCGGCGGCGATGCCCGTGACCTGGCCGGAGGAGATCGGCAGACCGCTGCCCGGCTCGGACAGGCGGCTCGCGATGTTGCCGACGACCGTGACCTCCAGGCCGTCGAGGATCCATACGGTGCCGAGGCCGATGACGACCGTCCAGTGCCAGCGGGACCAGGGCAGGCGGTCGAGTCTGGCGGGGATGTCGGTGGTGATGGTTCGGCCGGTCTTGGCCTCTGCGGTGGTCATGGGCTCCCTCCATCGTCGAGCGGACCTCGGCACGAGTGCCCTGGCGCTGCCGCTTTAGGCCGGGTGGGGTCAGGTGAGGTGCCCTCCGCTTTTGACGTGCTCGGTGTTTCTGCCGGCGTTGCTGGGGGCTGCCGCCCCCAGGCCCCCGCTCGGCCCTGAACGGGCCTCGTCCTCAAACTCCCCCGGAGGGGGCACCCCCAGACGGGCTGAGACAGCCACCCGGCGCCTTCAAGCACCGTCCCTTACGCCCCCAGTCCCCTCGCCACCGCGTAGATCACCAGGCCCGCCAGTGAACCGACCACCGTGCCGTTGATGCGGATGAACTGGAGGTCCCGGCCGATGTGGGCCTCGATCTTGCGGGTGGTGTGTTCGGCGTCCCAGCCCGCGACCGTGTCGGTGATCAGGGAGGTGATCTCGCGGCGGTACGTGGTCACGACGTGCACCGCCGCGCCCTCCACCCAGCTGTCCACCTTCTCCTGGACCTTCGGCTCATGGGCCATCCGGCTGCCCAGGGAGAGCAGCGAGGCGCGGACGCGCAGCCTGAGTTCGCTGCGTTCGTCCTCCGCCGCGGCGACGATCATGGACCGTACGGCGGTCCAGGCCGACGCGATGAGGTCCTGGACCTCGCCGCGCCCGAGCACCTCGCCCTTGAGCCGTTCCACACGCGCGCGTGTGTCGCCGTCGGTCTGGAGGTCGGAGGCGAAGTCGCTGAGGAAGCGGTCCAGGGCGCCGCGGGCCGGGTGGGACGGCATGTCACGCATCTCCGTGCAGAACCGGAGCAGCTCCTTGTAGACGCGTTCGCCGACCTTCTTGTCGACGAACCGCGGGGTCCAGCCGGGAGCGCCCCCCTGAACCGCGTCCATCACGGAGTCGGCGTGCAGGACCAGCCAGTCGTGCGCGCGCGAGACCACCAGGTCGACGGCGCGGCGGTGACCGCCGTCGGCGACGATCTTCTCCAGCATCTTGCCCATGCCGGGGGCGATCTCCCGGGCGTCGGCGCGGCGGGTGATCGCCTCGCCGACCACCGCCTGCACGTCGGAGTCGCGCAGCACGGTCAGCGCGCCGCGCAGCGCGGTCGCCAGCTCCGCCGTCACCCGGTCGGAGTTGCCCGGCTCCGCCAGCCAGGCGCCCAGCCGGCTGCCGATGCCGACGGCGCGCAGCCGCTGCCGTACGACGTCCTCGGAGAGGAAGTTCTCGCCGACGAACTCGCCGAGGGAGATGCCGAGCTGGTCCTTCTTGGTGGGGATGATCGCCGTGTGCGGGATGGGCAGGCCCAGCGGGCGGCGGAAGAGGGCGGTGACGGCGAACCAGTCGGCGAGCGCGCCGACCATGCCGGCCTCGGCCGCGGCCGCCACGTATCCGGCCCAGGCGCCGGCGCCGTGGTGTGCGGCGAGTTCGGCGAGGACGTACACCACGGCGACGAACAGCAGCAGGCCCGTCGCGGTGATCTTCATCCGGCGCACGCCGCGGCGGCGCTCCTCGTCGGCGGCGCTGAAGACGGTCATGGCGCGTGCCGTGCCCGCGCGCCCGGCCGCTCCGGCGGCCGCCGCCTCACCGGCTCCCGGCCGCTCGTCCGCTCCGGCTTGCGTCTGTGTATGCGTCTGCGTACGGTCCATCCGCTCCACCCGTTCCGGTCCCCCACGTCCCACACATGGACATTCTCCCTTCCTGACCGACTCCCGGAACGGAACAGGAGTTCCCTTCGTCTGTCTGTCGGGGAGTTCGACGGCGATCTCCCGTATGCCGTCGGGAGCCTCGGCGCTCCCCCGCCCGAGGAGATTCACCACCGCATGTCCGCCACCCGGCACATCGCCCTGCCGGCCGCCCTCCTCGCCGTGATCGTTTCCGTCTCCGCCGTCGTCTTCCTGAGCGTCGACGCCGCCGACGGCCGTCACGGCGACTCCCCTGGCGCGGTCCGCTCACCGCACGGCGCCGCCGCCCCCGCCGGGGTCTGGGTCGGCACCTGGGCCGCCGCCCCCGTGGCCGGCGAGCCGGGCACCCGGGCGACCGGCACGGCGGGCCGCACGGTGCGCAACGTCGTCCACACCAGCGTCTCCGGCACGAGTGCCCGCATCACGCTGTCCAATCTCTACGGCACCCTGCCGCTGCGCGTCACCGCCGCCACCCTCGCCGTCGCGGACGACGACGACGGCGGCCCGGCGGCGGCCGACGGCACCCTGCGCCGGCTCACCTTCGGCGGGCGCGGCTCGGTCGTCGTCCCGGCGGGCGGGCAGGCCGTCAGCGACGCCGTCGCCCTCGCCATCCCCGGGGACTGCGACGTGCTGGTCAGCACCTACACGCCGGCCTCGTCAGGACCGGTCACCTACCACCCGTACGCCCGCAGGACCAGCTACGTCGCCGTCGGCGAGCACACCGGGGACACCGCGGGGGACGTCTACACCGGCCAGATCGGCTCCTGGCGCTACCTCACCGCCCTGGACGTGCTCAGCCACGAGGCCGACGGAACCGTCGTCGCCTTCGGGGACTCCCTCACCGACGGCGTCACCTCCACCCCGAACGCCGACCGCCGCTATCCCGACGTGCTGTCCGAGCGGCTGCGCGCCGCCGCCTCCCACGGCCGGGACACGCCGCGCTACGGCGTCGTCAACGCGGGCATCAGCAGCAACCGGGTCCTCGCCGACGGCGGCGGGACGGCGGGCAACGCGAGCGGGATCAAGCGGTTCGCGCGGGACGTCCTCGGCCGTCCGCACGTCAAGGCCGTCGTGATCGACCTCGGGGTCAACGACATCCTGCGCCACCCGGCGGGCGGCGACGCCGACGCGATCCTCGCCGGGCTGCGCACGCTGGTGAGCCGCGCCCACGCCCACGGCGTCAAGGCCGTCGGCGCCACCCTGATGCCCTTCCGGGGCCACCACTCCTACTCGGACGCGCGGGAGGCGACCCGGCTGCGGGTCAACGCGGAGATCCGGTCGGGGTCCGTCTTCGACGAGGTCGTCGACGTCGACCAGGCGCTGCACGACCCTTACGACCCCCGTCAGCTGCGGCCGGAGTACGACTCGGGGGACCACCTCCACCCCAGCGACCTCGGCTACCGGCGGATGGCGCAGGCCGTCGAGTTGGCGCAGCTGAAGGCGACGGCTCCGGGCCGGCTGTGACGCGGGCGCCTGCCCGGCTGTGACACGGGCACCGGCCCCCGGCTGTGACGCGGGCACCGGCCCCCGGCTGTGACTCGGGCGGGCCAGGCGGCAGCTGCGACTCGGGCGGGCCAGGCGGCAGCTGCGACGCGGGCGGGCCAGGCGGCGGGTCAGTGCTCCCAGTGCCGCCGGCCGTCCCGTCGCCCTTCGTCGAGCTCCCGCCGGCCGTCCCCGCCCTCCAGCCGCTCGCCGTTCGCCCCGCCCGCCTTGCTCCCCTTGCGTCGCTTGCGCTCGATCCCCACGCCGCCCCAGAACGCGAAGCCCGTCACGATCACCCGCGGTGCGCCCCGCTCCGCCGGCACGCCGTCCTCGCCGTGGTCGAAGCCGCCCATGACGCCCAGGCCCCGCACCACGACCTCCACGCCCGGCGGCACGACGACGCTGATTCCGCCCATGATCGCCACGCAGTTGAGGACGACCTCCCCGGCCGCGAAGTCCGCCTCACGGAGGTCGATCTCGCCCCCGCCCCAGAAGGCGACGGTGTTGAAGCGCCGCGGGACCGTCCACCGCCCCCTGCGCTGGAACCCGGACATCACCGCGACGGCCCACCTCGCCGTTCCCTCGCCGCCGACGATCCGCCCGCCCCAACTCCCCGACTGTGCGGGCGCCTTGCTCATCGACACCGGGGCGGCGCCTCCCGCCGCGGGGAGATCGCGGGTGATCGGAGCGAGCTCGCCGTACGTCCGCGCCCGGTACGCGGCGTCCAGCCGCTCCTCGAACTCCCCCATGTCGAGGCGCCCTTCGGCGAGGGCGTCCCGCAGGACCTCGGCGACTCGTTCACGATCGGCGTCGGAAGCGCGCAACTCCGGGGCATCCTCGGTCATGGGCAGCAGCCTACGAGTTCCCGGCGGCGGGCACTACGCGATCGCGCCGGGCGTCGTACGGTGCAGCATCTCGGCGATCACCGCCTCGATGTCCGGCTCCCGCACCGACAGGTCCACCAGCGGGTACCGGGCCGCGACCGCCGCCACCAGCGGCGCCGCCGACTGCGACGCCGGGAACGCCAGCCACTGCCGCGGCCCGTCCACCCGTACGACCCGGGCCGGCGGCGGCGCGTCGATCGGCGGCAGCTCCCGCTCCAGGTCGACCACCAGCAACCGTTCGCTCTCCCCCGCCTCGTGCAGCCCGGCGAGCGGACCGTCGTACATCATCCGCCCGTGGTCGATGACCATCACCCGGGAGCACAACTGCTCGATGTCCTGGAGGTCATGGGTGGTGAGCAGGACCGTCGTGCCGCGCTCGGCGTTCAGCTCCCGCAGGAACTCGCGGACCCTGGCCTTGGACACGACGTCGAGGCCGATCGTCGGCTCGTCGAGGTAGAGCACCTCCGGGTCGTGCAGCAGGGCCGCCGCGATGTCGCCGCGCATCCGCTGCCCGAGCGACAGCTGCCGCACGGGCACGTCCAACAGCTCCCCCAAGCCCAGGAGTTCGACCAGCCGGTCGAGGTTCTCGCGGTAACGGGCCTGCGGGATGCGGTACATGCGGTGCGCGAGCCGGTAGGAGTCGATGAGTGGCAGGTCCCACCACAGCGTGGTCCGCTGCCCGAACACCACCCCCATGCGGTGGGTGAGCCGGGCGCGTTCACGCGACGGGTCGATGCCCGCCACCCGCACCCGGCCCCCGCTCGGCACCAGGATCCCGGTCAGCATCTTGATCGTCGTCGACTTCCCCGCGCCGTTCGGCCCGATGTAGCCGACCATCTCGCCGCGCGCCACGGTGAAGGAGATCGAGTCGACCGCCCGCACCCGCCGCAGCTCCCGCTTCAGCAGGCCCGTCCTCTTGCGCACGTCGAAGACCTTCTCGACCCGGTCCACCTCGATGAACGCCGAACCCACCGGCTCCGCCCCGTCCATGGGCCTCCTCAACTTCCCGTGCTCCGATACGACCGCAGCCCCGCCCGCCAGGCCAGCCCCGCGAGCACGCAGCACACGACCGCCACCAACGGCGGCGCGAACGCGGCCCCTTCCGGCAGCCCCAGCGGATACGGCCGCCCCAACAGGTAAGCGGCGGGGACCCAGTTGACGAACGCCAGCGGCAACACGAACGTCACCCCGCGCACCAGCTCCCTGCCGAACACCGTCGGCGGGTACTGCAGCAGCGTCTGACCGCCGAACGTGAACGCCGCCTGCACCTCCGCCGCGTCCCGCGCGAGGAACTGGAAGGCCGCGCCCGCCACGTTCACCGCCGAGAAGATCACCGCGCCGCACACCAGCATCACCGGCACCAGCAGCACCTTGACGAGCGTCCACCGGACGTCCAGGGCGGCCAGCGCCCAGCCCAGCACCAGCGCACCCTGGACGATCCGGGCGACCCGGCGCGGCGCGAACCGGTCCGCGGCGACCTGGGCCAGCACCGGCGCCGGCCGCACCAGCAGCGTGTCGAGCGTGCCGTCACGCACCCGCGCGCCCAGCCGGGACGCCGAGCCGATCGCCAGCTCGGCGCAGCCGAAGCTGGTCGCCGACAGGCCGTACAGCAGGGCGACCTCGGGCAGCGCGTAGCCGCCCAGGACGTCGACCTGCGAGAACATCAACAGGATCGCCACGAAGTCGAGCCCGGTCACCAGCAGCCCGCCGAGCACCGTCATCACGAACGACGCCCGGTAGGCGAGCGTGGAGCGCACCCACATCCCGGCGATCAGCCGGTAGGCGCGCAGCCCTTCGAGCACCCGGCCGCCCGCGCCCGGCTCCCGGCCGTCGTAGAAGCCGCGGCCCTTCTCACCGGGTCCCGGGCTGTCGTGGAAACCCCGGCCCTTCTCACCCGGCCCCCGGCTGTCGTGGAAGCCCCGGCCCGCCTCACCCGGCCCCCGGCCGGCGCTGAGGCCCCGGCCCGCACCGCCCTGCCCCGGCACCCCGCCCGCCTCACCCACCCTGGACCACCACCCGTCGCGTCGCCGCCGCCTGCACCGCACGCCCCGCCGCCAGCAGCGCCACCGCCCACGCCGCCTGGAACGCGAAGGCGTGCGCCCAGTGGGCCTCCCCCATGAGCACATCGGCCGGCATCTGCAGCTGCGCCGCCCACGGCAGCACCCGCACGACCTCCCCCAACGGCCCCGGCACGGCGTTCAACGGCAGCGTCATGCCCGAACAGAAGACCCCCGTGACCATCAGCGCCTGGAGCGCGCCCGTGCCGTCCAGCAGCCAGAAACCGCTCAGCGCCACCAGATAGCGGATGGCGAAACTCACCACCATCGCCAGCAGCACCGCCACCAGGAAGGCCGCCCAGAGCGCCGGGTCGGCCGGAAGCGCGGTGGGGAACACCAGCGCGCCGAAAGCGAACGGCACCACCCCGCGCCCCAGCAGCTGGAACAGCGCCCGCCCCAGGTCGTTCGCCAGCCACCACAGCTGAAGGTCCGCCGGCCGGTACAGGTCGACCGCCACGTCCCCGGTGCGCACCCGCTCCATGAACTCGGTCTCGAAACCGCCGCCCTGGATCGCCAGCGTCGCGTACAGCGCCTGGCCCAGCCACACGAACGTGACGGCCTGCGCCTGGTCGTAGCCGCCGAGCTGCGGCCGCTCGTCCCACAGCGCCAGATACGTGTACACCAGGATCAGCCCGAAGACGGTGTTGGTGAACACCCCCGCGGCCGTGGCCGTCCGGTACGTCGCGTACCGTCTGAAACCGCCCGCTGCCACGGCCGCGTACAACCGCACCGCACCCACGGCACCCGTTCCTTCCCCCACCCGGGCCCGCCCGCCCGGCCCGCCGACACCGAAGCGCAGGAGCCTAGTGCGCGGACACGACGACGTGCCAGGGGTTTTCCGGCATGACGCGGCGACAGACGCCGCACCGCCGACCGGCCGCACAACGCGTGCCGATTGCCGGGAACGGAACGGTTGGTGCGAGAGTCTTCAACAGGGGGCGCAGAACGCGCACGAGGCGTACGGAAAACGTACGACGCGACACAGGAGTCCGAGCAACACATGAGCGACGATCCGCAGCCGCAGAAGCCGACCGAGGGCTGGGCGGCCCCCGCAGAGCCCGAGGCGGCAGAGCCCGGACCGCCGACGGAGGGGAAGAAGCCCAAGCGGCCCAAGCGCACCGGCTTGCGCCGGCTGCTGCCCACCTGGCGGATGGTGCTCGGCGCCTTCGTCATCTGCACGATGGTCCTGGCCGCCCTGTTCTTCCTCGGCTACTCCATGGTGAAGATCCCGCCCGCCAACGCCCTCGCCATGAAACAGAGCAACGTGTACCTCTACGCGGACGGCACCGAGATCGCCCGCGACGGCGAGGTCAACCGCGAGAACGTCACCCTCGCGCAGATCTCCAAGCCGGCCCAGCACGCCATACTGGCCGCCGAGGACCGCGACTTCTACACCGAGTCCGCCGTCGACCCCAAGGCGATGCTGCGCGCCGGCTGGAACACCGCACTCGGCAAGGGCAAGCAGTCCGGCTCCACCATCACCCAGCAGTACGTGAAGAACTACTACCTCGCCCAGGAACAGACCGTCACCCGCAAGGTGAAGGAGTTCTTCATCGCCATCAAGCTGGACCGCGAGACCTCCAAGGACGAGATCCTCGAGGGCTACCTCAACACCAGCTTCTTCGGCCGCAACGCCTACGGCATCCAGGCCGCCGCCCAGGCCTACTACGGCATCGACGCCTCCGAGCTCACCGCCGGCCAGGGCGCCTACCTCGCCGCCCTGGTCAACGCGCCCAGCCAGTACGACGTGACCGCCCACCCCGAGAACCAGAAGGCCGCCGAGTCCCGCTGGAACTACGTCCTCGACGGCATGGTCGACAAGGGCTGGCTCCCCCCGTCCGAGCGCACCGGCATGAAGTTCCCCGCGCCCAAGGAGACCTCCGGCGCCGACACCGGCATGTCAGGGCAGCGCGGCTACCTCGTGCGCGCCATCAAGGACGAGCTGATCCGCGGCGGGATCGTCGACGAGAAGTCCCTCGACACCGGCGGCTACCGCATCACCACCACCCTGCAGAAGAAGAAGCAGGACGCCTTCGTCGACGCCGTCAACGACCAGCTGATGTCCAAGCTGGACAAGAACAAGCGCAAGGTCGACGGCTACGTCCGCGCCGGCGGCGCCTCCGTCGACCCGAAGACCGGCAAGGTCGTCGCCATGTACGGCGGCATCGACTACGTCAAGCAGTACACCAACAACGCCACCCGCCGGGACTTCCAGGTCGGCTCCACCTTCAAGCCGTTCGTGTTCACCTCGGCCGTCGAGAACGACTCCTCCACCCAGGACGGCCGGCGCATCACCCCGAACACGATCTACGACGGCAGCAACAAGCGCCCCGTCCAGGGCTGGAGCGGCGGCGCCTACAGCCCCGAGAACGAGGACGACGGCGACTACGGCGACATCACCGTGCGCGAGGCCACCGACAAGTCCGTCAACTCCGTGTACGCGCAGATGGCCGTGGACGTCGGCCCCGCCAAGGTCAAGCGGACCGCCCTCGACCTGGGCCTGCCCGCCGACACCCCCGAACTCCAGCCGTACCCGTCGGTCGCGCTGGGCGTCGCCACCGCCAGCGTCCTGGACATGGCGGAGGCCTACGCGACGCTCGCCAACCACGGCAAGCACGGCCCGTACACGATGATCGAGAAGGTGCAGAGGGGCGGCACCGACGTCGACGTGCCGAAGCGCAAGACCAGCCAGGCCGTCTCCCGCGAGGCCGCCGACACCACCACCTCCGTCCTGCGCAGCGTCGTCGAGAACGGCACCGCCACCAAGGCCCTCAAGGCGGACCGCCCCGCCGCCGGCAAGACCGGCACCGCCGAGGAGGACACCGCCGCCTGGTTCGCCGGCTACACCCCCGACCTCGCCACGGTCGTCTCCGTGATGGGCCAGGACCCGGTCACCGCCGCCCACAAGTCGCTCTACGGCGTGATGGGCCTGGACCGCATCAACGGCGGCGGCGCGCCCACGCAGATCTGGGCGCAGTACACCAAGGAGGCCCTCAAGGGCACCCCCGTCCGGGACTTCGACCTCGACGTCGAGGAGGGCTCCCTGGAGTCGGTCGCCCCGCCGGCCCAGCCCTCACAGGCCCAGTCCTCGCCGAACACGCAGGAAGACCCGGCCACGAACCGGCCCAGCGACAGCACCCCCAGCACCGGCGGCGGCACCACCACCAGCGGCGGCCCGACGACGGGCGGCGGGGCGAGCCAGGGCACGGCGACCGGTGGCACCGCCACCAGTGGCGCCACCAGCGACGGCGCCACCGGGAACACCTCCGACGGCGGGGCGACCGGCGACACCTCCGACGGCGGCGCGACCGGGGAGACGACCGCCGACGGCGGCACGGCCACGGACGGCGGCGCCGCCACCGCCGGCGGCGGCACACCGGGCGCACCCGGAGGCACCGGCCCCTAGGGGCCGGAGGTCGCGTGGCCTGAGGTCTGGTGGCCTGAGGTCTGGTGGCCCGAGGTCCAGTGGCCGGAGGTCTAGTGGCCCGAGGTCGCCTTGAGCCCCACCACGGCGACCAGCAGCAGACACACGAAGAAGATCCGGGCGGCGGTCGCCGGCTCACCCAGCACCACCATGCCGAGCACCGCCGCACCGGCCGCCCCGATCCCCACCCACACGCCGTAGGCGGTGCCGATGGGCAGCGAGCGGGTGGCGTACGACAGCAACAGCATGCTGGCGACGATGCCGGCGCCGGTGAACAGGCTGGGGACGAGACGGGTGAAGCCGTCGGTGTACTTCATGCCGACCGACCAGGCGACCTCGAGCAGACCGGCGAGAACGAGCAGGACCCACGCCACGGTGAGCACCTCCGGGAGACTGACGTAGACGGAGAACGGGGGTGCGTCGTCTTTGCCTGCGTCATCCCGGTACGGCGCGTCTCGTCGGGCGTCGCCCACGCTAGCAAACAAGCGGGAGGGGGGGGGGGGGGGCCGGGGGGCCCCCCCCCCCCCCCCCCCCGCCGCCCCCCCCCCGCCACCCCCCCCGCGGGACACGCGGCCCCCCAACCGGGGGGCGGCCCCCCCCGGCAGGGGGGGGCGCCCCACCA